>NZ_JBLIXM010000003.1:0-406125 GCF_047525415.1 Paraglaciecola sp. 2405UD69-4 | reverse complement strand
CACTAAGTGAATGTCCACACAGATTGTCTTGTTCTAATTGTTAAAGAGCGTTGCTAACTTCGTTAGCGGCTTAAGTTGTCCGTAGACCCTCTTAAGCGGGAGGCGTATAATACGCCGTTAAATTTTGATGTCAACGTTTTAATTTAAATTATTTTCAAATTAAATCTCGCTACATCCCGCTTCAAATATACCTCTTAAGTATATGCAACATACCAATCAAATTGACTCTGTTGCCGGTGACCTAAGTTGTTGGAACCGGTCTCCCTTGAAGCGAGGGCGCATTATAGAGATAACACATCCCTATGCAACACTTTATTTCATTTATTTTACTGAACGCATAAAAAGCAAACAAAACGGTTATTAAACTGTCTATTAGGTACTTTTATTGGTAAATTACTGTTAGTCAAAAATGTATAAGCATAAATTTAATGCTTTTTATACCGGTGTATTTATGATGAAAATTAAGTCATGCCTGTTCCTTGGGCTCATATCACTAAGTTACATTACTAGTGTTTCTGCTATAGAAAACATTAAAGATAGTGAAACACTCCAAATTAATGAAAGTTTTATACACAGCCAAATAGAAAATAGTAGCTCTGTTGGCATTGCAGTTAAATCCATAGTAAAGCATTACCCACAACAATCAGCTGCAATAGTGTCAACCACATTAGATTTATACCCTGATAAATATAAGGAAATAATTCACGCGGCTATCTCAGCACAACCTGCTATTACGGGAGAGATAGTTACAATAGCAATAAGTAAAGGTATTAGTAGCTGCAGCAGCATAGTTGAAACAGCTATCAATGCTGATCCTAGTTATATAGATTTTATTGTGACTGCTGCCGCTAACGCTACACCAGAAGAGTTAGATGAAATTGTTCGTATTGCCGTAATTACAGAACCAGAGTCTGCAGATTATATTGTTCGCTCGTTAGCGAAAGAACATCCAAATAAAGTAATAGATATACTCAGTACTGCTATCAGTACAGTTCCTGTAGTGGGACAATATGTGGTGGAAGCTTTACTGGCTATATTTCCGAACGATGCGGAAGATGTCATTACTACAGCAGTAAGAGAGTCTTCATCTAAACGTGAAAATGTTAAAAAGATTATTGAAGCTGCATACAACTCTGGAATTGACACCAAAGAACTAGGAATTTATGCAGTAAATGGTGGTGCTACCAACGAAGAAGTTAAAGAGGTATTAGATAATAATCAGTAGCCACCAAAAAACTATGTGAGATTTGTTTACTTCATGTGTTGGGGCTTAATGAAATCTTAATGGTTTCGCTATTTATAGATAAACAAAGAGCCTCTTATCCTTGAGTAATCTTAATAAATAGTTACCCCTTTATAAATATCAAAGATATCCTGAACTTAAGAAATACTTACTTAAATAATAGACAATAAAAAACCCGGCAATTGCCGGGTTTCTTTTTACTTTATTAACCGCTTTCAGGTTTTAAACCTTACTCTTCAGTAGCTTCTTCAATCTCTTCGACTGCTTCAACTTCTGGGCGGTCAACTAATTCAACGTAGGCCATAGGCGCTTTATCACCAGTACGGAATCCACATTTTAAAATGCGAATATAACCACCTGGACGCTCCTCATAACGAGGACCTAATTCGTTGAACAATTTACCAACAACTTCTTTATCACCAGTACGAGCCATTGCCAAACGGCGATTAGCTACACTGTCTTGCTTAGCAAGAGTGATAAGAGGTTCAAGTACGCGACGTAGTTCTTTCGCCTTTGGTAAAGTTGTTTTAATCAACTCTTGCTTTACCAAAGAACCAGCCATGTTTTTAAACATCGCTTGACGATGACTGCTGTTACGATTTAACTGACGACCACTTTTACGATGGCGCATAGTTTTATCCTTCTTTACAAATCAGTTTAGTTAAAAACTAGATTAATCTTTTTCTGCGATTGACTCTGGTGGCCAGTTTTCTAGGCGCATACCCAGAGAAAGTCCACGAGAAGCAAGTACATCTTTAATCTCTGTAAGAGATTTTTTACCTAAGTTAGGAGTTTTTAACAACTCAACTTCGGTGCGTTGTACCAGGTCACCAATATATTGAATGGCTTCTGCTTTAAGACAATTAGCTGAACGAACTGTAAGCTCTAAGTCATCAACTGGACGAAGAAGAATCGGATCAAATTCCGGCTTCTCTTCTTTCTCAACTGGCTCTGAAATATCACGCAGTTCAACAAATGCGTCTAATTGCTCGGCTAAAATTGTAGCTGAACGACGAATTGCTTCTTCTGGATCAATAGTACCGTTGGTTTCCATATCGATTATTAACTTATCAAGGTCAGTTCTTTGCTCTACACGAGCTGACTCAACATTGTAAGCTATACGTTCAACAGGACTGTATGAAGCATCTACCAATAAACGACCAATTGGACGATCATCTTCTTCTGAAGAGCGGCGTGTTGATGCTGGAACATAACCACGACCCATTTCTACTTTAATGCGCATGCTAAGTTCAGCTTCGCCAGTTAAAGTACAAACTACATGATCAGGGTTAACAATTTCCACATCGCCATCATGCTGGATATCACCAGCTAATACTGGGCCAGCTCCCGACTTCACTAGAGTTAGCGTTGCTTCAGTTTTGCCTTCAAGACGCACGGCTAAACCTTTAAGGTTAAGCAATATTTCAATAACGTCTTCTTGCACGCCTTCTTTGGTGCTGTATTCATGTAATACACCATCAATTTCAACTTCTGTTACAGCACATCCTGGCATTGAAGACAATAAGATGCGACGTAACGCGTTTCCTAGCGTATGGCCAAAGCCACGCTCTAAAGGCTCTAAAGTTACCTTAGCGCGTGTAGGCGAGACGTTATCAATTTCAACTAATCTTGGTTTTAAGAATTCAGTTACAGAACCCGACATTGTTTCCTCTCTTCTTTAAGCTTTACTTAGAGTAAAGTTCGACGATCAACTGTTCGTTAATTTCGGCAGACAAATCAGTTCTTTCAGGAACACGTTTAAATGTACCTTCCATTTTTTTGTTGTCTACTTCAATCCAAGTTGGTTTTTCACGCTGATCTGCTAACTCAAGAGCAGCAACGATACGTGCTTGTTTCTTCGCTTTTTCGCGAACAGACACAACATCATCAGCAGAAACGTTAAAAGAAGGAACGTTAACAACTTTACCGTTAACCAAAATGGCTTTGTGGCTTACAAGCTGACGTGCTTCAGCACGAGTACTTGCAAAACCAATACGGTATACAACATTGTCTAGACGCTGCTCTAAAAGTTGTAACAAGTTCTCACCTGTATTACCTTTCAAGCGTGCTGCTTCTTTATAGTAGTTACGGAATTGCTTTTCTAATACACCGTACATACGACGTACTTTTTGCTTTTCACGTAATTGCACACCATAGTCTGATAAACGTCCACGACGGGCGCCATGCTGACCAGGTGCATTATCTATTTTACATTTCGAGTCAATTGCTCGAACGCCACTTTTAAGGAACAAATCTGTTCCTTCGCGGCGGCTAAGTTTGAGTTTGGGACCCAAATATCTTGCCATGATCTTTCTCCAACTGTCCGTCGATTAAACGCGACGTTTTTTCGGTGGACGACAACCGTTGTGAGGTATAGGTGTCACATCGGTAATATTAGTGATTTTATAACCAGCAGCGTTTAAAGCTCTGATCGCAGATTCTCGACCTGGACCTGGACCTTTAACAAACACTTCTATGTTTTTCAAACCGTAATCCTGAGCGGCAACACCTGCACGTTCAGCAGCTACCTGAGCAGCAAATGGTGTAGATTTACGTGAACCACGGAAACCTGAACCACCTGACGTAGCCCAAGACAAGGCGTTACCTTGACGGTCTGTAATTGTCACTATGGTGTTGTTGAAAGAGGCGTGGATATGAGCCATACCATCTGCAACTTGACGTTTTGCGCGTTTACGCGCTTTGGTTGGTGCTTTAGCCATAATACCCTCGCTTATCGTTTAATTGCTTTGCGAGGACCCTTACGGGTACGCGCATTGGTTTTAGTGCGCTGACCACGTAGAGGAAGACTACGACGGTGGCGTATACCACGGAAGCAACCTAAGTCCATCAAACGTTTAATACTCATTGATACTTCACGGCGAAGGTCACCTTCAACTGTGAATTTAGCTACTTCATCACGTAACTTATCAATCTGTTCTTCTTCAAGATCTTTGATCTTTGTTGTCTCTGCAACACCAGCTGCTGCACAAATGCTTTTAGCACGTGTGGAGCCGACACCATAAATTGCTGATAATGCAATTACGGCATGCTTGTGCTCAGGGATGTTAATGCCAGCGATACGGGCCATTAACAGTACTCCTCTAAATTTATAGTTATTAGCCTAAAAAGCCCGATAGGATACTTACCCAATAACTAAATTGCAATTAAGGATTGAGGCGCTAGTGTATCTAGACGACCCCCAATCCCAGTTGATTAACCTTGCCTTTGCTTATGCTTAGGGTCAGAACTGCAAATCACACGCACAACACCGTTGCGCTTAATGACTTTACAGTTACGGCAAATCCGCTTGACGGATGCACGAACTTTCATTTCATCACTCCGTAAATCGCTAACTTAACGGCCGTAGCCCTTAAGGTTAGCTTTCTTAAGAACAGACTCATATTGATGAGACATCAAATGTGTCTGTACCTGCGCCATGAAATCCATGACAACCACTACCATAATTAGTAATGATGTACCGCCAAAGTAGAACGGAACGTTCCAGGCGATCAACATGAACTCAGGCACTAAACATATAAAGGTTATGTAAAGCGCACCAGCCAAAGTTAGGCGGGTCATTACCTTATCAACATATTTTGATGTTTGCTCACCTGGGCGAATACCTGGGATAAAAGCCCCAGACTTCTTCAAATTATCTGCTGTCTCACGAGGGTTAAAAACCAACGCAGTATAGAAGAAACAGAAAAATATAATTGCCGCAGCATAAAACATCACATACAAAGGTTGTCCTGGAGACAACATTAAAGCCACATCTTGTAACCAAGATAAAGACTCATTCTGACCAAACCAGTTTGCAACTGTGCCTGGAAACAAAATTATACTTGAAGCAAAAATTGGCGGTATTACACCAGCCATATTTACTTTCAAAGGTAAATGCGTACTTTGAGCAGCAAACACCTTACGACCTTGTTGACGCTTAGCATAGTTAACGACGATACGACGTTGTCCACGCTCAACAAACACAACAAAGTAAGTAACCGCAACAATTATCACGCCCACTAATAACAAGAACAATAAGTTTATTTCACCTTGTCTAGCTTGCTCAGCAACATTACCTAATGCTGATGGCAACCCAGAAACAATTCCGGCGAAAATCAGAATAGAGATACCGTTACCGATACCTCTCTCTGTAATTTGCTCACCTAGCCACATAAGGAACATAGTTCCAGTAACTAAGCTAACAACTGCTGTAAAGTAAAAACCGAAACCAGGATTAATTACCAAACCTTGCATAAGGTTAGGTAAGTTAGTCGCAATTCCAATTGCTTGGAAAGTAGCCAACACCAACGTAAAGTAACGTGTGTATTGACTAATTTTGCGCTTACCTGCTTCGCCTTCTTTTTTCAACTCCATCATTGGTGGATGCATATGCGTTAACAATTGCACAATAATAGAAGCTGTAATATATGGCATGATGCCTAGGGCTAGAACTGATGCACGTTCAAGAGCACCACCAGAGAACATGTTAAACATTTCTACGATAGTACCTTTCTGTTGGTTGAATAACTCAGCCAACACCGCAGCATCAATACCAGGAATAGGTACAAAAGAACCCAACCTAAATACTATGATCGCACCAAGTACGAACAACAATCTTGATTTAAGCTCGCTCAAGCCGCCTTTAGCGCTTGAGTCCTGTCCTGGTTTAGCCATCTAGCTTATTCCTCTACTTTACCGCCAGCTGCTTGAATCGCTTCAAGTGCGCCTTTAGTTACCTTTAAACCACTAACCGTTACGGCACGTGAGATATCGCCACTTTTCATAACTTTAACAAACAACATTTCTTTCTTGATAAGACCTGCTGCTTTTAAAGTTTCAAGTGATACAACTTCACCTTCTACCTTTGCAATTTCACTTAACGTAACTTGGTCAGAAACCATAGATTTACGAGAAGTAAAACCGAATTTAGGAAGACGACGTTGAATTGGCATTTGACCACCTTCAAAACCAGGCTTTACAGAACCGCCAGAGCGAGACTTTTGACCCTTGTGACCACGGCCACCAGTTTTTCCAAGACCAGATCCCATACCGCGACCTACACGTTTACCAGCTTTTTTCGCTCCAGGTGCAGGAGCAAGAGTATTCAATTGCATCTTTTACTCCTCCACTACTTCAACCATGTAAAATACACGGTTGATCATGCCACGGACAGAAGGGGTATCTTCTAATTCACGAACATGACCGATGCGACGAAGACCTAAACCTGTAAGCGTAGCTTTATGTTTAGGTAGACGACCGATAGAGCTTTTTGTTTGCTTTACTTTTATCATCTTAGCCATGTTCAATTACCCCAAAATTTCTGAAACAGACAATCCACGCTTAGCAGCAACAGACTCAGGCGAATTCATTTCTGTCAACGCATTGATAGTTGCACGCACAACGTTAATTGGATTGGTAGATCCGTAACATTTTGAAAGTACGTTTTGTACACCAGACACTTCTAATACTGCACGCATCGCACCACCGGCAATAATACCAGTACCTTCAGATGCTGGCTGCATATATACTTTAGAGCCTGAGTGACGACCTTTAATCGGGTGCTGTAGTGTGTTGCCATTAAGATCAACAGTCACAATATTGCGACGTGCTTTTTCCATAGCTTTTTGGATTGCTGCAGGCACTTCACGTGCTTTACCATATCCAAAACCAACACGACCATTACCGTCTCCTACTACTGTTAGAGCAGTAAAGCTAAAGATACGACCACCTTTAACTACTTTAGAAACACGGTTAACAGCGATTAATTTTTCCAACAAGTCACCTTGTTGTTGAGCTTCTACTTTAGCCATAATTAACTCCTAGAACTGAAGACCAGCTTCGCGAGCTGCTTCAGCTAATGCCTTAACGCGACCGTGATATTTGAATCCACTACGGTCAAAAGCAACAGACTTGATGCCTTTCTCCATAGCGCGTTCAGCAATCGCTTTGCCAATAGCTGCAGCTGCGGCTGAATTACCAGTGCCTTTTAGGCTGCTAGCGATTTCAGTTTCAACTGTTGAAGCCGACGCCAATACTTCAGAACCGCTTGGAGCGATTAACTGAGCATAGATGTGACGCGGGGTACGGTTAACAACCAAGCGATGCGCTGCCAATTCACTAATTTTTTTACGTGCACGAGTAGCGCGACGCAAACGAGCTGATTTTTTATCCATCGTACTGACTCCTACTTCTTCTTAGCTTCTTTACGACGCACAACTTCATCTGCGTAACGAACACCTTTACCTTTATAAGGCTCTGGTGGACGGTATGCGCGGATATTAGCTGCAACCTGACCTATCAATTGCTTATCAACGCCTTTAACGATGATTTCAGTTTGACTAGGAGTTTCAACAGAAATACCTTCAGGCATTTCATATGCTACAGGATGTGAGAAGCCTAAAGTTAAGTTAAGTTTCTTACCTTGCGCTTGAGCACGGTAACCAACACCATTTAACAATAACTTTTTCTCAAAACCTTCAGCTACACCAACAACCATGTTGTTTAGCAAAGAGCGAGCAGTACCAGCTTGAGCCCAACCATTTACTGCTCCTTCACGAGGAACAACTTTAAGTTGTGCGTCTTCTTGAACTACTTCAACTGCTTCGTTAAATACACGGGTAAGCGAGCCGTTTTTACCTTTTACTGTGATCTCTTGACCTGAAATAGAAATTTCTACACCAGATAAGACATCTACAGGAGCTTTTGCTATACGTGACATTATATTCCCCTTACGCTACGTAGCCGATGATCTCACCACCCATGCCCGCTTTACGCGCTGCACGGTCAGTCATCACACCTTTAGAGGTAGACACGATAGCTACACCTAAACCACCCATAACTTTTGGCAACTCATCTTTTTTCTTATAGATGCGAAGACCAGGGCGACTTACGCGCTCAATGCTTTCGATTACTTTTTTGCCTTCGAAGTACTTTAAAGTAACTTCTAAAACAGGCTTAACGTCACCAGATACTGCGAAGTCTGTTACGTAACCTTCTTCTTTAAGTACGTTTGCAATTGCAACACGAACTTTTGAAGAAGGCATAGATACAGAAACCTTGCTAGCCATCTGGCCGTTACGTACGCGGGTAAACATATCCGCGATAGGATCTTGCATACTCATATCAGCTACTCCTTACCAACTGGCTTTTTTCAAGCCAGGCACTTCACCGCGCATCGCTGCTTCACGCAACTTGATACGACTCATGCCAAACTTGCGTAGGAAACCATGTGGACGACCTGTGATGTTGCAGCGATTACGCTTACGACTTACAGATGAATCACGTGGCAGTTGTTGCAGCTTAAGAACAGCATCCCAACGGTCTTCGTCAGAAGAGTTGACATCGCTGATAGTTGCTTTAAGAGCAGCGCGTTTTACCGCGTACTTAGCAGCTAGTTTGGCGCGTTTTGCTTCGCGCGCTTTCATTGATTCTTTTGCCATAACCCTACACCTTACTTTTTGAACGGGAAGTTAAACGCGCTTAATAAAGCGTGTGCTTCCGCATCGTTTTGAGCGCTAGTAGTGATAGTAATATCCATACCGCGGATTTTATCAACCTTATCGAAATCAATTTCAGGGAAGATAATTTGCTCACGAACGCCCATGCTATAGTTACCACGACCGTCAAATGACTTAGGATTTAAGCCACGGAAATCGCGGATACGTGGAATTGCAATTGAAACTAAACGTTCAAAGAATTCCCACATACGTTCACCACGTAGGGTTACTTTACAGCCAATCGGATAACCTTCACGGATTTTAAAACCCGCAACAGATTTACGAGCAACAGTTACAACAGGCTTTTGACCAGCAATTGCTTGCATGTCAGCCGTGGCATTTTCCAATACCTTTTTGTCTGCTACCGCTTCACCTAAACCCATGTTTAGAGTGATTTTTTCAATCCGAGGGACTTGCATGACGCTTTGATAGTTGAACTGCTTCGCAAGTTCCGCTACCACTGAGTCTTTATAGAAATCATGCAGTTTCGCCATCGTACTCTCCAATTAATTAAATTAGTTCACCGTCAGATTTAAAGAAACGAACTTTCTTCTCACCTTCAAGACGGAAACCCACACGATCTGCTTTACCCGTTTTCGAGTTGTAGATCGCTACATTTGATACGTGAATCGATGCTTCTTTTTCAACAATACCACCCGCTTCACCCAATTGAGGGTTAGGCTTCTGATGCTTCTTGATAAGATTTACACCTTCAACGATTAGACGGTTAGCTGCAGGAATAACTTTAAGCACTTTGCCTTGTTTTCCTTTGTCTTTACCAGTCAAAACGATGATTTCATCATCACGACGAATTTTATTAGCCATATCGTGACTCCTTATAGTACCTCAGGGGCTAGTGAGACAATTTTCATGTTATTCACACGAAGTTCTCTCGTAACCGGACCAAAGATACGCGTACCAATCGGTTGCTTGTTTGCATTTAGCAAAACAGCTGCATTGTTATCAAAACGGATAGATGAACCGTCTGGACGACGAACGCCTTTCCTAGTACGCACCACCACTGCATTTAGTACATCACCTTTTTTTACTTTACCGCGAGGAATTGCTTCTTTCACAGTAACTTTAATGATGTCACCAATATGTGCATAACGGCGATGCGAGCCACCAAGAACCTTAATACACTGAACCCTGCGAGCGCCGCTATTATCAGCAACATCCAGGTTAGTTTGCATTTGGATCATGTTAGTGCTCCGCTGTTAAAATTAAGACTCTTCAGAGTCGTTTATCTGTAAAAAAGCAGCTATTCGTTGCTTTTTTATACATACCCCAGTTAAAAGGGCGCGAAATACTAACAGAAAAGTAAGGGGAGGGATAGTACAATTTTAAAATAATATAATAAAACTACAGCTATTAGTCTTAAGTGTGCGTTTTACCACATTGTAGCGCTACAGGTAGCATTTTAGTGGAGACTTAAGGAAATCAACTTCATAAAAAAGGCCTCTAACGAGGCCTTTTTTAGTTATGAAAGATTAATTAAGCACGGATATTTCAAACCCAGTCGCTGAATCATCTGTTTTCTCAACAGTTATGATGTAATTAACTTCTTCATTAATCCCTAACAATTCTGTTCTGTCCAGCAAAACCTGAGTGTCATTATTATCTTCAAACACTGCTATCAACTCATAAAAATCACTAGGTAAAGTAATACTTCTACTTTCTTCGTAATCTAATCCAGCCACTAGATATTCTGCGCTTTCTATCGTTTCGTCTTTACGAACAAAATAGAAGTCTATATCAAAGAAGTCAGGTGCTAAATTAACAATTTGTATTTGATGATCAAATACTTGCGGTAAATTACTTTCTTCGAACGAGATAGCGGTCAAAGCTTCATCTGCATTTCTATATAAAACCACTGCCTTACTTTCACCTTGATTTAATGTGATTAGGCGATTGTTAAATGCAGTAGACTCATCAAGTGAGGCCGAAAGGCGGTAATCACCAAATTCAATTTCAGTAAAGTCGCTTAGTTCATTAGCCCCAAGGCTCAACTCTTGCTCTGTATTATCGTCATTACCAGCAAGGGTTAAGTCGATAGAAGCATCGTCATCTAAACTGTTATAAATTCTATACTGTGCCGTTGCATCATCGTCAGCATAATTTCCAACAGAAGAAGAGTTAATAATCAAATCTACAACAACATTATCTTGAATAGCACCTGTAGTGGTTCTTAAAGCGATAACATATTCAGTATCGAAGGCGAAACTTATAGTCGCACTTTCGAAGAAAGGTTCAGTTGAACCTGACTCAGTTAAATAAATAATATATTCACCTTCATCAAAGTCGTCACTGTCACTATCACCATCCCAATATTCGAATTCATCAAGCTGCTGATAATTTACAGCACCTAAGAAATTAGCAGCACTGAAAGGCTCACCTGCTTCACTCATATAAAGGTCATAACTTTGACCATCAGCAATAACTGATGTCGCAAATACACGAAAATGATCTTCTAAGTCTTCTCGAGTATATGTGTATTCTATAAAAGAAGGAGTTTCGTAATCGCCACTTAGGATAATCAAAGACTTGTCACCATTTTTTAGGTTAACAGTCATTTCTTCTAGCGTAACTTCTTGGTCATCAGCGTCGATACGATAAAATTCTAATTCAAGTTCGCCTTTCTCAAGGGTAATTAGGCTAGATGCGTCACCATATGTTGCTGAACCTAAAAGGTTTCCATCTACTTCAGCCATCAATGTTGTAGCGCTGTTTGCAGAGCCATTATAGAACTGAATGTAAGAATCGTTAAATGTGTCATTTCCATTGCCACCAGAACCGCCACATGCTGAAAGAAGCAACAGCGACAAAACAGCGGGAGACAAAAAAGCATTTTTCATAAAAAATTATCCATAGTTATTACATGTGTACAGAAATAGGATGTAGGACAAGTAAATAAGTTCCACATTATTTACACATTCTTAGCAAAGTGCCGCCAACAGACGACCGCAAGGCGTCAAATTAATACTGGAACGGGAGTTTACAGAGATTTTCTATACTTTGCTATTGCAATGCAATTTTAGTCGTAAATATGCCGTTAATAAGCTTTTCATATTTATTTTCTAACGTATGCCTTTTTATTTTCAAAGTGGGAGTGAGTAAGTCATTATCCACTGTCCATTCATCTTTTAACACGACTATATGGTCCAGTACAGCGTGGCTTTCTAAGGTCGAGTTCACCTCATTAAGAGTATCTAATAAACTAGTCTCTATTTCTTTTGGTGAACGCTTTAAAGCATCCTCTGATAAAACAACTAAGGCGATAGGCTGTTTCAATTGCGCACCTGTCACACAAACCTGCTCTATCATAGAATTAGCCATTAACTTTGATTCAATAGGCACGGGCGCTATATATTTTCCTTTGGAGGTCTTAAATATTTCTTTGAGACGACCAGTAATTTTTATATAACCATCATCATCTATCGAGCCTTTATCGCCGGTTCTTAAATAGCCATCATCGGTTAAAACCTCAGCAGTCTTCTCTGGCTCCAAATAATACTCTTTCATATTACATGGCCCTTTGACCTGAATCTCACCATCTTCCGAAATTCTAATATCTACACCTTCATAGGCCTTACCAATACACCCTATTTTGTCGGCCCTAAAAGGCACGCAGCAAGTACCGTATGCACTGTTTTCTGTCATACCCCAGCCTTCAGATATATTAATACCAATATCTTTAAACCATTCTAAGGTAGCTGCGGCTATTGGAGCAGAGCCACTGGCACATAAACGAGCCTGACTTAACCCTAACTTTTGTTGTATTTTCTTTTTAACAATTGAATTCACAATAGGGATCTTCAAAAGAAAGTTAAGCTTCTTTTGTGGCATATTAGCCAGCACTCCCATTTGAAACCGAGTCCATAAACGAGGAACAGAGACAAATAATGTGGGTTGAGTAGCACATATATCTCTTGAGAATGTATCTAAAGACTCTATAAAACTGACTTTTTCTCCTGAATAAAAACTGGCAAGCTCAATTAACACTCGCTCTGTTATATGTGCTAAGGGTAAATAGCTCATGACTCTGTCTGATGAGTCAATATTTAAAGCCTGTAGGGAAGCATGGGCAGCCCAACAAATCGAACGATAGTTATGCACTACGCCTTTTGGATTTCCCGTACTACCTGAGGTATAGATAATTGTCATCACTGAGTCTAGATCTGGGACAGGCGCTTCCATAAATGGAGCTGAGTTTAATAATTCCTCCCATTGTTTATCTGCAGGAATATTCGGGTAAGGAAATGCCAATTTTATAATATCATCGCCTACAGCTGCGACTTGGTTTTCAGTGTCATCAAGTTTACCTACAAACACCACAGGGCACTTAGCATGCTCAAGAACATAACGGATAGTTTTTTCGCCAGCAGTCGCATAAATGGGAACTGATATATGACCTGCCATCATGATAGCCAAGTCTGTAATAAACCACTCTGCACAGTTTTTAGACAATATAGCTATGTGGCTCTTTTCAGGTAAATTCAGTGCAAGCAAACTACTCGCGACTTTGCGAGCCTGCTCTCCTACACTCTTCCAAGTGAATTCTGTCACTACACCCTTCACTGGTTGTTTCAAATATACAGAATTAGGCTCAGTTGATTCCCAGTGGTAAAGCATTTCAAGAGGAGTTTTTAGCAACATATTTTATCCCAATATATAAAGACTAATGGTTTCTGACACTTAGCCTACCGCTTAATAATTACAATATTTTAACATCAATATTAATCTAATGAATAGTTATTTACATTATTTTAAAGTTTCATTGATAATTATCATAAATATCAATTACCGAAAGTTATAGGCGTGGCGCTTCAAACAAAGAAAAATAAGCGTTAAAAAATCAGAAAAGTACTACATGCTTATTGACAAAATAGCATGGTAAACAGGGGGGAATAGTGAAGGCTTGAAATCACTTTTTACTTAAGCAGAGGAGGGGTATTGGTTACTTGATAAACTTAATTATGCTTTATCAATAATCAGGTAAAGTGGCAGATATGCCACTTTATAATTGGTAATAAAAACAGCTAAGCTCTTTGCCTTACAATTTCATACAGACAGATCCCTGTTGCAACAGAAACATTTAAGCTAGAAACGGAGCCTGCCATTGGAAGTTTAATTAACTCATCACAATGCTCACGTGTTAAGCGGCGCATTCCTTTTCCTTCAGCTCCCATAACCAAAGCCATCGGACCGACAAGTTTACAGTCAAAAAGGCTGCTTTGTGCTTCGCCAGCTGTGCCTACAATCCAAACGCCAGCATCTTTTAAGTCCCTAAGTGTTCTGGCTAAGTTAGTTACTTGCACCAAAGGGATTACATCAGCTGCGCCACAAGCAACTTTTCGGACCACAGGAGTAAGAGCTGCGGACTTATCTTTAGGCACTACCACAGCATCGACACCTGCAGCATCTGCAGTGCGCAGGCAAGCGCCGAGGTTATGAGGGTCTGTGACACCATCTAGTATCAGTAATAAAGGCGTTTTAGAAGACTCAACAATCCTTGTTAAATCATTTTCATTAAACTGTTTAGCCGGTTTCACTTTCGCAACTACACCTTGATGCTGCCCGCCATCAACTTTGTCATCCAAGGTCTTTCTTTGGCAAAATTGCACTGATGCACCAAACTTTCTAGCTTGGTTGACAATTGAGTGAATACTTTTGTCATCACGTCCTTTTAGCACGAACAACTCAATTAACCTTTCGGGCTCTCTATTTAAAACCGACTCAAGGGCGTGAATGCCATATAACCACTCTTGTTGAGCCATTATTTATTCCTTTTTCTAGATGAACTTGCAGGTTTGTTACGAGAACCTTTTGTTTTACTGCTGGATCTCGATTTTCTGCCAGTCGGTTTTTTCGTAGGTTTCTTTTGAGCTGAAGGCTTAGCGTCTTCTTTAGGCTTACTTGCTGTTTTGTCTGAGCTTGAGGCCGTACTTTTACTGGTGCTTTTCTTACGGCGAGATGGTTTACGATTAGCGGAACGTTTGATGGCTTTACCATGTGCACCATCAAGTAAAAAGTCAATTTTACGTTCATCTAAATTTACAGATGCAACTTTCACTTCTACAGGATCGCCTAAACGATAAATAACCCCTGAACTCTCTCCAATAAGATACTGCTTTACCTCATCAAAACGGAAATAATCATTATCTAAAGACGTAATATGTACTAAGCCATCAATATGGAACTCTGTTAAACGAACAAAAAACCCGAAATTAGTGACAGATGCAATAACCCCTTCAAAGACATCGCCAACATGATCAAGCATAAACTCGCACTTCAACCAATCAGACACATCTCGAGTTGCGTCGTCTGCTCTACGTTCAGTCATAGAACATTGCTCACCTAATGCTTCAACTTCGTCTACTGAATATGTTTTTCCGCCTGATTTACTCTTCTTTTGGCTTTGCTTATCAACAATTGCCTTAAGGGCTCTATGAACGACCAAGTCTGGGTAGCGGCGAATTGGAGAAGTAAAGTGAGCATAGGCTTCTAATGCCAACCCAAAATGACCAATATTTTCATGGTCGTATACTGCTTGCTTCATTGAACGCAGCAACATAGTTTGAATTAGCTCTTGATCTGGGCGACCTTGAATTTTTTCAACTAGATCGGTGAAATCCTGAGGTGAGACCTCAGAACCAATTTTATGGGTGATCCCAACTTCAGCCAAATAAGATAGAAAAGAGCTTAAGCGATCAGGATCTGGCTCGTCATGAATTCTAAACAGCCCTTCAGCATTATTTTTCTCAAGGGTTTGAGCCGCTGAAACGTTTGCCAGAATCATACACTCTTCAATCAGCTTATGGGCATCATTGCGAGTAACAGGTACGATATTCTCTATTTTTCGTTGAGCATTAAATACAAATTTACTTTCTTGGGTTTCAAACTCAATTGCACCTCGCTTATTGCGTGTCCGCTTCAGCGCTCTGTACATATCATGAAGGTTTTTAAGATGGGGAACTTGCTCAGCATAACGCTTATGTAATTCAGGATCTCCCTGTAAGATACTCCATACCTTTGTGTAAGTTAAACGGGCATGAGAGTTCATAACAGCTTCATAAAATTTGTGCTGCAGTAACTGCCCAGATGAACTTATGGTCATCTCACAAACCATACATAAACGGTCGACTTCAGGATTAAGTGAACATAAACCGTTGGAAAGCACCTCAGGTAACATCGGAATAACTTGCTCAGGAAAATAAACAGAATTTCCCCGGTTTTGAGATTCGCTATCTAAAGCTGTTCCTGGGCGAACATAATAACTAACATCAGCAATAGCCACCCATAATTGCCATCCTCCATCATCAAGAGGCTCACAAAATACAGCATCATCAAAATCCCGAGCATCTTCACCATCTATGGTAACTAACGGTAACTGACTTAAATCAACTCTACCGTCTTTAGCTTCTTCAGGTACCTCTTCAGTTAAGCCTTTTATCTGTTTATCAACACCTTTAGGCCAATTATGGGGAATATCAAAGGTGCGTAGAGCCATATCTATTTCCATGCCTGGCGCCATATGCTCGCCTAGCACTTCAATAATCTTACCGATAGCATTTTCTCTTCGACGAGGCCTTTGGATAATTTCAACCACCACAATATGGCCCTGACGAGCGCCATTACTTTGCTCTTTAGGGATCATGATTTCATGATTTATTCGGCTATCGTCGGGTATGACAACACCCACATTATTTTCAAAAAAGTAACGCCCTACAATTGGCTCTGCACGAGGCTCAATGATTTTTGCAATACGAGCTTCCCGTCTGCCTCTATTATCTGTACCACTTTCTTTCGCTAAAACCACATCACCGTGTAATACAGCAGCCATTTGAGCATTATGAATAAATAAATCTTTTTCGCCATCTTCACGCTTTAAGAAGCCAAAACCATCTCTGTGTCCAATGACTCGCCCTTTGATCAACTCTTCAATTTTTAACTTGGCGTATTTTTTCTCTCGAGTAAACTCTACCTGACCTTCTCTTTCCATCGCTCTCAAACGACGTTGAATCCCAATCCTAGAATCTTCATCTTTTGCATCAAGTAATTGGCAAAAATCTAGGAAAGACAAAGCTCCCTTAGCTTTATCTAGGAGTGCAAGCAGATATTCTCGGCTCGCCACTGGGTTTTCGTATTTTTCTTTTTCCCGCTGATAATGGGGATCGTCTGAATGAGACAAATGGAAGGTCCGTTGATTTATAGTATGAATGGCTATTATAACGAGTTAAACAATTTAAAAAACAGTGCTTTCATATTTTATATCTTACTAAAAGACAAAATCTGACAAACCATTCCCGTTTGTTTACAAAAGCTAACCCAATAATTTTATGAATTTAATGGCCTTTTAGCTTTTCTAACAGCTTTAGGATGCATTAACTTCTCTAACCCTGTAATACACTTTGCAATTTTAGCATGGGTAGATTTGTCTGAAGTAATTGCATTGTACAACCAATGATATGCATCTTCGTAATCGTAGGGACTACCAAAGCCATCAATGAACAACTCAGCCAACTGAATTTGAGCCTTTAGATTACCCAAAGCAGATGCTTCACGAAGATATACTACAGCTCTTTCTTTGTCTTGCTGTACAAGTTTACCCAAAGAATAATAGCGCCCTAATTGTTCAAGACCAGCGGCCAAACCTTGTTCAGCAGCCTGATGCATAAACATAATACCTCTCTCGGCGTCTTCTTGAACACATACTCCCCAGGCTAGCATGTCTCCCCATAAAAACTGGTAAGCAGGTATTTTTAATGTTTCAGCTCGAGCTTGGATATCTTGAACAAGCTGGCAATCGTCTATCACCACGCGGCTAAGATGCTCATTTCTATTAATTAGTTGCAACAGCTCTTCTTGGGAATAAAGCTGAACTGCTTTAATATTTTCAGCGGCGGTTAGGTTGCCTATAAACAAAAGCATGGCAAAAATAGAGCATAACGGTTTTATTATGTGCATGATGACTTTTCTATATTTAAGCTAATGGTATTTTATCGGCAACATTTAGGTTTTTCTAAACTACAAAGTTAGATTTTCTTGGATAAGCAATCCAAGATCTATGTTGGGCTCATAGCTAGTTGCAAAACTTGTGCATGTTCAAATAAATCATGACCTAAATCAGTCAAGTAGCCACCATCGGGTTGTGTCACTATCCCTTTATCAAATAATCTCTGCGCCGCAGATACAATCTCTGGCTCCGCATCATGATGTATCTTTATACCTTGCATTAGACTTTTATTGGGAAATTTAAGTAGTAACGTGAGTTCAGTAACCATATCAGATGTAAATGTCATCGTGTTTCCTCTCATAATCAAACATTGAATAATATGTTTTCATTCACATTATCCGCTTATAAGATGATTAGGTGAGCTTAACTAGATAGGCAATTTCATTATTTTTATCTCAAACACCATATCATCTGACACCACGTTACCACCAAAATTAAGGTGGGATCCAGTTTTTGAGATAACTAAACTGCCCCACTAAAATTTAACTGCCGCCAACTTTCATAAACAAATACTGAGACTGCATTAGAGAGGTTCATACTGCGGCTTTCGGGTAGCATAGGAATACGCACTCTTTGCTCCGGCGGTAATGCTTGGATAACATCATCTGGAAGCCCTCTAGTTTCTGGCCCGAACAATAAGGCATCACCAATTTTATATTCTACTTCAGCAAAAAAGGCTTTGCCTTTTGTTGTACATGCAAAGAGTCTTTCAGGAGAGCGAGCTTCAATATACGCCTCTAGACTAGGATATTTTTTAACCTTGGCAAACTCATGGTAATCCAGCCCTGCCCTGCGAACTTTTTTATCATCCCAATCAAAGCCTAGCGGTTCAATTAAATGTAAAGCAAAACCAGTGTTAGCACATAATCTAATAATGTTACCTGTGTTAGGGGGAATTTCCGGTTGGTATAAAACAATATCAAGCATAAATTTGGCTCTTAAAAAATGATGGGGAATAGTAACAAAAACAGATTGGTTTATCTGTACTCGACTATTTAAAAAAAGTTAAGATCCTAGTCATAGTAGGGACTCTATATTTATCACTCTCTGCAAATAATTCATGCTTGGCATTTTCTACTCGCATAATTTCACTGTGTGGGATTTTCTTGGCCACTTTAAGCTGACGCTTGTTATCAACTACGCTATCGCCACCAGCTTGTATAACCAGTGCTGGAACGTTAAAAGTAGCGGCTTCGCGCTCTATTTTGTCCATAGCAATTAATGCTGCCTTTAGCCAACTACCTGTCACTCCACCAAGTTGTAATTCTGGCTGATTTTCATATTCCTGCCTAAAAATAGCGTACCTAATATCACTGTGGGTAAGCTCATTCTTTTCGAAAGGTTTACTAATGTAAGCCTTTTGTCCCCAAAAAAAGCGTACCTCTTTATAAATAAAACTATTTAGAGACAACAAAGCTTGTGAAAGCCAGTTAGGTAAAGAAGGACGAATTCCAAACATAGGAGCAGAAAACACCACCTTCTGAAAAAGCCCCGGATAACGAAGTACCAATAATGCGCCTATGGCACTGCCCATAGAGTGGCAAACTAAATGTGCTTTATGTTGACTGCGTTTTAACACCACAGTATCCATAAATGTTTTAAAATCACTTACATAATCTTCAAAGTCTTCTACATAGCCCATATGAGTGTTTTTTAACAACCGCCCTGACATTCCCTGCCCTCGGTGATCATGTATAAAAACAGAGTATCCATTTTGATAAAAATCATAAATCACCTCTTTATACTTAATAAAGGACTCAATTCTCCCCGACGAGATAACAATACTCCCAACAGCATTCGGGTGAATGGCATAGGCATAGGCAATTGGCACTTCATCTTTTCCAGCCAAGCTGGAAATGGTAATTGTCTCTCGCCAAAATGACTGAATATCACTGTGATACTTAGCCATTAAGTTCTTTTCATTACATAACCTAAATTGAGACATCCCACACCCTAATACTTAATTGACAAAGCGAACCACAACTTCTTTTTTTGCAAATTTACAACGAAAAACCCCAACTACTACCCACTAAAACACTCGCTTTACTCAATAGTTAAAGGGATGGATATCCTAACTAATAAGCCTCCATTTGGGCTATTTTCAGCACGCATATTGCCACCATGCTTTTTGACAGCTTGGGAGGCAATGGCTAACCCTAAGCCTACCCCACCACTGTCTCTATCTCGAGCTGTTGACTCACGGTAAAAGGCATCGAATATTTTAGTGAGTTGCTGCTCCGGTATTCCTTTACCATCATCTAATATATTCCAGGTTAACATTCCTTGGCTCAGCATAACCCGAACATCTATGTTACTAGCTCCATAATGAATGGCATTTCTTAAGACGTTTTCAACTGCACTGCTTAATAACTGAGGATCAGCCTGAAAAGTCACATTCTCTGTAAACTCATAATTCACGCTCTTACCTTTTTGTTCCGCTTCAAATTGCGCATCAGCAATAATAGGTGTCATCACGTCTGTTAAATTAATGGTTTGTATATTTTGAATGGGCTGTTGATTATCTAGCTTAGACAAGGTCAATACTTGACTAATCATACTTTCGATTTGTAAAGCCTCTTTTTCTATTCTGTCTAAAGCGACTAACATATCCCCAGACACTTCAGATTCGCTTTGTTGCTGCGCAATGCCAATTGACAATTGCAACCGAGTTAACGGAGATCTTAATTCATGAGAAATATCGGCTAACAACCTTTTTTGCCCTTGGAGCAGCTGCTCTACCTGCTCTGACATATGATTAAAGTCCCTCCCCAATTGACCAATTTCATCTAAGCGATCACTCACCGAGGAAACTCGGACGCTCAAATCCCCACCAGCCATTTTTTTAGAGGCATCTTGTAACTGGATAATTGGCTTTAATAGAGAATGCACAAATAAGTAACACAAGCCACCGCTAAGCATAATCAACAGACCAATAAATAAACCAGGATATTGATGACGAACTACCCTAAGTGTTCCCCCTGGCCTTGGAGTGGCGACAAATAAAGAGAATTCTTTGTCGCCCACATTCACGCTGCTTGCTCCCCAATAAGCCATACCATCAGCCCAAATAGCCAATGATTTATGTTGCGCTTCAAATAACTTTACCGTATCCACTGAGGCGTAATTACGTCTGTTGTTATCAAAAATGATAGTTTTATCAGCAAGATTAAACATGACTAAATTAACACGGGCTCGTTTGCTAACCTGTGCTAAGGCGTCTTGCAATAACTGCTCATCATCTAATCTATGTAACCTGTCTATTTGTTTTTGAACCTTGCGGGTTATATTCCCTAATTCTTTTCTCTGTTCGGGGTTTAGTGGCCGATACTTAACCTCGGAGTCAAGTTGCTTAACTAGCCAAATGGAACTTATAAAAATTAAAAAGGTGGCTAACCAAAACCACAGAAACATTTTTGCAAACAAGCTTTTTGCAGGATTGAAACGCCTAAAAAAACTCATGATTCCACCAAATACAAATAGCCAGCCCCTCTATGGGTTTTGATTTTTTCAGTAGGGTTAAATTCAGCAAGTTTTTTGCGTAAATTACTTACATGCATATCTATACTTCTGTCAAAAGCGGCTAATTTACGCCCTAGTACTTTTTCGCTGATATCGTTTTTGCTCACTAGGATTCCGTGATTTAACATAAGCAGATGCAAGATAGAGTACTCCGTGCCCGTTAACTCTAATAAGTGGCCATTACAGTGAACTTGTTGAGAAGGTGGTGACAACTCTACATCCCCTAAAACTAAATTTTGCTGAACACTGGTAGCCGGTAATAATCCCATACGACGAACTAAAGCCTTTATTCTTGCTGAGAGCTCTCTATGATTAAACGGTTTAGCAAGATAATCATCTGCGCCCATCTCTAGTCCGAGGATTTTATCGAGGTCATCTCCCTTAGCCGTTAACATTAAAACCGGTGTAAAATGACTTACTCGAAGTTTCTTCAATACTTCAAAGCCATCTAGTTTAGGTAACATGACATCAAGTATAATTAAATCATAATGCTTACCTGATGTTGCTTGAGTAATACCAGACTCACCATCATGCACAATATCAATATCGTAACCCTGTGGTTTTAGGTACTGAGATAGAAGATCAGTTAACTCGATATCGTCATCGATTAGTAAAAGTTGTTTGTTACTCATTTGCCACCTTTTAATTTTAAATGCACATCCAGGGGTACTTGGTAAGCTATTATACAGTAGGCGGAATAATGCCACGCCCCACCTTTACAAAAGCTTTACATTCCCTTTGCGTTTCTTTGCATTGCAATCGCTACACTGTCCCTACTGAAATTAACCAACCGTAAAAAAGGAATATCCTTATGTTAAAGCTTAAAACATTGCTAACTCCAATCGCAGTTTCACTAGCACTGGTTATAACTACCCCAGCGTTTGCTAATAAAGACCGAGGCCATCAACGTGATGGTATGCGTCATATACTATCGCAGCTTTCTTTAACTGATGCTCAAAAACAAGACATCAAAGAAATAAGAAAACAAGGTCGCTTAGATAAAGAGGCATATCAAGAAGGAGGTTCGTCATTTTTCTCTGAACTGCAACCTTTAATTCAAGCTACTGAATGGGACCAAACGCAAGTTGAGATCAGCTTGGCACAACATCAAGCTGCCATATCTGAAAAAATGTTGCACCGTGCTGAACAGAAAAACCAAGTATGGAATACACTAACTGAAGCCCAGCAAGCTGAGTTTTCAGCATTGGTAACAGAAAAACAAGCAGAGAGAGATGCCAAACGGGAAGAATCCCAAGACCATAAAAAAGGGAAAAAAAGAGGCAAAGCTCGCATGTTTAGAGGCTTAGATTTAACAGATACTCAAAAAGCCGACATCAAAGCCGTCAGAGAGCAAGCTAAAGCAACAGAAGCTGCTTTAAAAGACAGCTTAAAAGAGTTTAAAAAATCAGAGCGTGCACTAGTTAACAGCACTGACTTTACGGCAGAAAAATGGCAGGCATTAAGTAGTCAGTATCAAGATGACTTCTTAGCGTTGGCGGTTTCTAAAGCAAAAGTAAATCATGATGTTTGGAACTTACTTACTGTTGAACAACAACAAAAAATGAGTGAGAAAATAGAGAAAATGAAAAGTCGTAAGCATCACGGAAAAAAACAAAAGAAACAACAAACTGTTTAATTTATTAAGGTCCCTTAAAATTTATAAATCTAGTTTGTAAGTAACTTGTAAAAAAGCGCCTGTCGGCGCTTTTTTAGTCTTATTCTCAACATACTTACATTTCATTCAAAACACTTTTGTTTTATCCTCGAGCACAATAGAACACCAGTAATTTATTTATCTGGCGCCAAGGATCATAATGAAAAAAACACTAAGTATAATACTACTACTTGCACTAACTGCATGTGAGCACACCTCTTCTTCTCCTAAAACCTTAAGCTCTAATCAGCTTGATATAAACCAGCAAGCTTCTCCTTCAGAGACGGAAAAACTTAATCAATGGTTTTCTGAAAAGTACCAAGAAAAACTCCTAAGATCTCCCATTACATTAACCAGACTTGGAAGAAAGGAGAGATACGGTGAGTTTGATGACTTTAGTGAGGCTGCCGAAGACAAAGAGTTAATGTGGTTGGCTCAAAGTGTGGCAGAGCTCAAACAAAATGTGGACTATGAGCTTTTAACAGATGATGCCAAAGTATCCTATGATATTTGGGTTTATCAATATGAAGCAGCCAAGGCGCTAGCCCCATACAAACATCAAAAGTACATTTTCACACAAATGCTTGGTGCTCATACAAGCCTACCTAACTTTCTAATAAACTTTCATAAAGTAGATGATTTATCAGATATGCAAGCCTATATAAAAAGAATAGGAAGCTTATCTACTGCTATCAATCAATTATTGGCAAGAGCAAAACTGCATGCAGACGAAGGCGTCCGCCCGCCTTATTTTTCTTATGACGCTATTATTGCACAGTCTAGTAATCTAGTGACTGGCGCGCCATTTGATAAATCAGATGTCGACTCTCCCATTCTATCCGATGCCAAAAAGAAAATAAGTGCATTGGTTGTAGCCAACACCATAACAACAGACCAAGCCAAGGAGTTAGAAGCTAAGGTTTTAACAGCACTGAAAACTCAATTTCAACCAAGTTACCAGAGCCTAATAACCTGGTTTACACATGACAAAGCAAATGTATCAGATCAAGCCCAAGGCGCAGGCGCCCTGCCAAATGGCAAAGCCTTTTACGATGCTATGTTACGCAATGCCACAACCACCGACTTAAATGCTAATGAAATTCATGAAATTGGCTTAGCTGAAGTCGCAAGGCTCCTAGGATTAATGGAAAATATAAAACGCCAAGTAAAGTTTACCGGAAGCCTTCAAGAGTTTTTTGCCTTTATTAAAAGTGATGTGACTAATCAAGAATTTTACTACCCTAATACCGACGCAGGTCGGCAAGGTTATTTAGATGATTCAACGGCTTACCTTGAGTATATTCACAGCAAACTGCCAGATTATTTTGGAATTTTACCAAAAGCAGATTTAGTCGTTAAAAGAGTAGAGGCTTTCCGAGAGCAAGCTGGTGCACCGCAACACTACAACCCGGGCACACCTGATGGCTCACGCGACGGTGTCTACTACGCGCATCTGTCCGATATGACCGCCATGCCCAAAAATGAAATGGAAGCCATTGCTTACCACGAAGGTAATCCAGGGCATCATATGCAAATATCTATCGCTCAAGAACTACAAGGTATACCAGAATTTCGCACCCAAGCTTTCTTTACCGCTTACATAGAAGGCTGGGCACTTTATGCTGAGTTGCTCGCACTAGAAATGGGTGCCTATAATTCACCTTATACTGACTTTGGCCGCTTAGTGACAGAGATGTGGCGTGCTATTCGGCTTGTGGTGGATACAGGAATACACTCAAAAGGTTGGACAGAGCAGCAAGCCATTGATTACTTCAAGCAAAATTCACCCATCTCTGAGGGAGCAATACTCGCCGAGGTAAGACGGTATTTTGCATGGCCAAGCCAAGCTACCGCATACAAAGTTGGCATGTTAAAAATTCTAGAACTTAGAGAAAAAGCTAAGTTAGCCTTAGGCGATAAGTTCGATATAAAGGAATTTCACGATACAGTGTTAGGTGGCGGTGCGGTACCTTTAAATGTATTAGAGCAAATGGTAGATAGCTGGATAGCCTCAACGTTAACCAAGTAAACCCGCAATAGAATGACAAAGCAATTAGCGTAAAAATAATACTAGCCTGAAGATTCGGCAAACTGGAGATTTTATGGAAGACATTCAACTGCGTACTAAACTGGATGAGTATTATCATCAAGTCAAGCAAGTAATATTAAACAAACAGCACCCTATTTCTGGCCTTTTGCCAGCAAGTACAGCAGTGACGGTACATGGTAATTATCAAGATGCCTGGGTACGTGACAATGTTTACAGTATTTTAGCTGTATGGGGCTTAGCACTTGCTTATCGCAATATTGATGACGACAACGGCAGAGGGTACGAGCTCCAGCAGCGCACAGTGAAATTGATGCGAGCTTTGCTACGTTCCATGATGGCGCAATCCAATAAAATTGAAAAATTCAAAAAAAGCCGCGCTCCAATAGATTCTTTACACGCTAAGTACGACACAGCAACAGGTGAGCCAGTTGTAGGTGATGACGAATGGGGCCATTTGCAAATTGATGCCACCTCAGTATTTTTACTCACCATGACCCAAATGATTGCTTCTGGTCTCGATCTAATCTGGTCAGAAGAAGAGGTTAACTTTGTACAAAACTTGGTGTACTACATAGAAAGAGCTTACCGCACCCCAGATTTTGGTATTTGGGAGCGAGGAGCTAAAACAAACAGTGGCAATGTAGAACTCAATGCAAGCTCGCTGGGGATGGCAAAAGCCGCGTTAGAGGCACTATCAGGGTTTAATCTTTATGGTACCAAAGGCGCCCAATCTAGTGTTATTCATGTTGTCCCCGACAACATTGCTCAAGCTAATATTACCTTATCAGCCATGTTACCTAGAGAGTCGAACTCAAAGGAAACAGACGCAGCGTTACTTAGCGTTATCGGATATCCAGCCTTTGCTGTCAAAGACAAAGAGCTACTACAAAAAGTTCGTGACGATATAGTCAACAAACTTGAAGGTAATTATGGACTTAAACGATTTCTTCGTGACGGCCACCAAACCGCAATTGAAGATGAAGGCCGTTTACATTATGAAGAGCAAGAGCTAAAACAATTCGAACACATAGAGTCAGAGTGGCCGCTCTTCTATACCTATTTGTATTTAGACGCTATTTTTCGAGATGATAAAGAAAAAGTAGCTTATTACCGTGAGCGCCTCAATACAGTATTAGTTGAGCAAGACGGACAGCAGCTACTGCCAGAACTTTATTTTGTCCCTGAAGAAAATATAGAGCAAGAACGTGCAAATCCTGGCTCTCAACCACGAGAACCCAACGATAATGTACCCTTAGTTTGGGCTCAAAGTTTATTCTTACTAGGTGCAATGTTAGAGGATAATTTACTTCGTAGAGGTGACTTAGACCCGCTTGGAAGACGTCATCTTAAGCAAGCTAAAAAACCAACTGTGCAAATAGTACTTTTAGCCGAAGATGTAGTTTTGCAACAAGAGCTTGCCACTTATGGTGTCGCTACACAAACCCTAGACGATATATCTCCTGTTAAAGTTTATCTCCCTGAACACATTGCCAAAGTGCATGGTCAAATAGGTTTATGCCCGCCACTTGGCTTAACTGGACGCCATGAACGCAGCTTAAAAAGCTTAACAACAAGCCGAGTTTACATGATGGCTAAGCAGCAAGCTGTGTGCCTTACGCCTTCGTTTTTGCAGCAAGAGCACTTTCTTAGTTACGACATTGACTTTTTAGTAGGTCACTTTAAGTCGGAGTTAAACTACTTACACAGAAATTGGACCGAGCTAGGCCGGCCTACTGTCACAGTATTGCTGACTCACAATCTTTTAGAAACCAACAGAGATAGTTTTTATACACTTATAAAACAAATAGATAGCGGTGAAGTAGATGGCATTCCTGTGCGTCATCAACATATGGCTCAACTACTTAACACAGCAACCGTTGAGTACATTGAAAACATTCATGATCTTAATTTACCTGAGTCGCCACTAGCAGACCTATTATATCGCCCTTGCATGTTGCCACTTGAGGGAGAACATCAACCTCTTCTGCAAAGCACAGAACTAGAAATTGCCCTTGAAACAAATATTGCAGCCCTTACTAGCCAATTAGCTGGCGCGAGTAACTTGTATCATCAAATAGCTCTGCTGACCCAGTTAGTCGCATTAACTTCTATCAACCATGATATTGAACTAGATGGGAAAAAACGTAAGTTATATGAACTCATAGAAGAGGTACATGCCCATGCTGGCCGTTTAAGGCTATGGTCAGTGTTACGTCAAGCTACTGGTTTACAAGGTAAGAACGTTGGCGAGATAGATCTAGCAGTCGGCGATCTACTAGTAGCACAAAAATTTATACAAGTAGGTCGTTCATATCATGATGACTCAATTATCACTCGACCACTAAGTGATGATGAGTTACTCGATAGAATCAAAAAATACTGCCGTGAAGATGTTCGAGACCAAGTTTTAACCCAAGAAGTATTGCTATATCTTGGTCTTTTAATCAAATCTCGCCCTGAGTTATTCAGCGAACTATTAACACTTAGAGTCAGTCAGCTCATTATCTTACTAACAAGCCAAATTGTCAGAACTGAAAAAGTCACGGCAGACCAAGCTTATGAAACCTTAATGAACCAGTCACCTTGTGACATTCAATCTAGACTGGAGTCTGTACTTGAAGACTTCCAAATCTTGGCAGACTTACCTCAAAAAATGGAAACGCTTCATGCTCAAGGTAATAGTCAATCTTTAAATTGGAAACAAAATTTAGGGCTAGATGAATTAGCCGTTCCAGAAGAAGGATGGTTAGCTTGGAGACAACATCAAGGTATTATTGACCGCCGTTCGAGCCAGTTTTTGGCAAAAATTTGGAAAATTTTGCACCACACCAGTGGCTTAGTTATCGGTAACAAGTTAGATAAACGTAACCGGATATCCAGCAGTATAGTATTAAGTGATATGACAGAGGGCGAACAAGCTTTTGCCTTACTAATAGAACACATGCTTAACAACATACAGGCCGCTGAATATCGACAGCTAACCATTGAGGCGCTGGAAGCTTTAGCAAGCTTTTTTGAACAAAATCCAAGTTTGAAAATTGATGAAGCCATAGTAATAGACGTAACCATCGGTCATGCTGTTAACCTAGCTCATATAGACAAATACCCAGACCACCAAGCTAACTATGATGAGCATAAGACACAAGCATGGGAGGAGTTCTATGCTCAAGCCCCGTCAAAAAGCACTAGCTTTATCATTTCGGCCTTAAGTCACCTATTAACTGTTCGTCCTAACGAAGCAGCTGCAATAAGTAGCTAATGAAAATAGGCTACTTATAAACAAACCTGGCTTATGGCCAGGCTTGTTTATTTAGCAACTGAGTTCACTTAGCTAAAATTTAAGAGGACTAATGCGCACTATAAATCCGGAATATCTCTGTGGTAAGTAGAGCCTTCAACGAAAAATGGTGAAGTAATTAACATGTCAGCGGTGGCCATATTACAAGCAACAGGCAGGTTCCATACTGAACATAAACGCAAAAGGGCTTTTACATCTGGATCGTGAGGTGCTGGGTTTAATGGATCCCAGAAAAAGATTAGGCAATCTAGTTTTCTCTCAGCGATTAACGCGCCAATTTGCTGATCACCACCGAGTGGGCCACTCTTAAAACAGTGAATATCTAAATTCAACTCTTTTTGTAACAGGCCTCCAGTGGTTCCCGTTGCCACCAACTTATGTTTACTCAACTCTTCTTTATGGGCCAAAGCCCACTTGATTAAATCTGGTTTCTTGTGGTCATGGGCGACCAAAGCAATGGTTTTTTGCATCGATTTCTAAGCCTTACATTTTAGGTTTGTAAAAAAGGGTAACAAGATAAAAGCATTAAACCTACAGTTTTTAAAAACACACCTTACCTATCATTTGCTGCAGTATAGTTACTGTAGGGTTAACATAGTCTAAAGATATAAATTCATCTGGCTGATGAGCTTGTTCAATACTTCCGGGCCCTAACACAATAGTGTCGCATCCAAGCTGGTTAATAAAAGGGGCTTCTGTAGCGTAATTTGCACTTTGATATTTTTTACCGGTTAATCGCTCAGCTAAAGCTAAAATGTTTTGTTCGTCCCTACAGGCAAAAGCTGGCGCACTAGGGTACATCAAATCCAAACTCAAACGATTAGGGTATTTAGAGAACACTGGCGCTAATGCTTCGTCTATTAAAGCCAATGCTTGCTCGTCAGGTAAAGCTGGAACAGCACGCAAATCAAAATTAAGGCTACAATGTCCACAAATACGGTTCTCGCTGTCTCCTCCATGTATATGGCCTAAATTCATAGTGACATGGGGCACTGAAAAACTATCATCATGATACTTAGCTCTAAGCTTTGTCTGTAAGTCCATCAATTGGCCAATCGCCTGATACATAATTTCTACTGCATTCAGTCCCTTATCTGGGTCGCTTGAATGACCAGATTTACCCTGTATTTTAAGGCTTTGTGCAATGTGACCTTTATGTTTATATATAGGAACCAGCTCTGTTGGCTCGCCAATAATCGCCATGTCCGGTTTAATTAATTGTTGCTGGGCAAAAAACCTAGCGCCCGCCATGGACGTTTCCTCATCAGCAGTGGCTAAGACATACAGCGGCTTTTGTAACTTTTGCAGGGGTAAGGTTTTTAATGCTTCTAAAATAAAGGCAAAAAAACCTTTCATATCGCAGCTACCTAAACCAAACAATTTGTTATCTTTTTGTTTCATATCAAAAGGATCTGTTTGCCACCTCCCCTCATCAAAAGGCACAGTATCAGAGTGACCTGACAACAATAAGCCACCTTCACCACTACCTAACTTGGCAAGCATGTTAAATTTATTTCGGCTATCAGGAACTTTTTGAATAGTTATTTCAAATCCAAAATCCCTAAACCAGCCTGCTAACAATTCAATTAGTGGTTTATTAGTCTGATCCATTTTTTCATCAAAGGCACTGATAGAAGGGACTTTAATAATAGATTGATAGTGTTCTATGAAAGATAAATTTGGCATAACCACCCACTTAAATAATTATTCACTATTATTGCATAACTATACAATACATGGCATTCTACGCCTATTATAGATTGGTATAGAACACAGATTTAATGTTACTAGTGTCAGTACCTTAACTTATTTTGGTAACGTAACGAATATGCACATCCTAATTTCTATTTACACTTCCCTGCCTAGCTTCGCCAATATTTTGTTTCGACGATAGCCGAAATTGTGGCGTCTAGCTCACTCTTTACTTTAAACTGTTATGTTTTGGTAAAGAGTGATTTTTCTTTTTCCCCTTTTTAAGCAAGTACAACTCTAAGTAGAGTTGATAGAGAGTTTCTAATGTTGAAAACCTGTATTATTGGAGCCAGTGGTTATACTGGCGCTGAATTAGCCGCTATTGTAGACCAGCATCAAAATTTTGAGCTCGCCGGTTTATATGTATCTAGCCATAGTGCTGATGCGGGTAAAACCTTAGGAGAGTTACATCCTAAGTTATTTAATCAAATTACTTTAACCTTACAGCCTATTGATGAGACTAAGCTCTGTGAGCTAGCTGCTGACTTTGACTTGATTTTTCTTGCAACCCCCCATGAAGCCAGCCACAAATGGATGCCAGAACTTACAGGTAAAAAAGCAGTTGTGATGGACTTATCAGGGGCTTTTCGAATTAAAGATAAACAGGTTTTTGCTGATTTTTATGGCTTTGAACATACAGCCGAGAGCTTATTAGATGAAGCTGTTTATGGATTAGCTGATTGGCACCAAGCGCAAATTAGTAAGGCGAATTTGGTGGCAGTACCCGGCTGTTATCCAACAGCTTCCTTAACTGCTCTTAAGCCATTGCAGCAGGCGCAACTCATTGAAGATGGCCACCTTCCTATCATCAATGCTACGTCTGGTGTCTCAGGTGCAGGACGTAAAGCCTCCTTAACTAGCAGTTTTAATGAAGTGAGTTTACAAGCTTACGGCGTACTAGGCCACAGACACCAGCCTGAAATAACTGACTACCTTGGTACACCTGTAATTTTCACCCCCCACCTTGGTAATTTTAAACGTGGGATATTAGCCACAATTTGTGTCAAGACTCCGACAGGCACAACACCAGCCCAAGTAAATGAAGCCTATCAGTCAGCCTATAGCGGTTCATCCATAGTAAGGCTTAGGAATACTTGGCCTAAAGTGGATGATGTGACTCATACCCCTCATTGTGATTTATTTTGGAAACTAGATGAAAAAACAGGGTATTTAATTGTCACTAGTGCAATTGACAACCTTTTAAAGGGTGCTGCTTCACAGGCGATGCAATGTGCTAATTTACGCTTTGGATTCGAATCTCACTTAGGGCTGGTAAATTAATCATGTCAGACAAACAAAAGTTAGTTATTAAAGTGGGAGGGGCATTTATGCAAGCCCCTGAAATCGCAATACAGCTATTAAATACCATTTCCAAATTACAAAGCTCTTACCAAGTAGTTTTAGTTCATGGTGGTGGCACTATGGTTGAAGAACTATTAAGTGCCCTTAGCTTAACCAGTCAAAAAATAGACGGCTTACGGGTTACCCCAAAAGAGCATATGCCTTACATAACAGGCGCATTAGCAGGAACAGCAAATAAACAGCTTTGCGGCCTAGCCATACGCGCTGGTATAACTCCTGTAGGACTGAGCCTAGCCGATGGTAATATGTGTAACACCACAGTGTTACGAGAAGAGCTTGGTTCAGTGGGTACAGTTGAAGCTTCCCAAAGCACTCTTTTAGATGCACTCGCTGATACAGGTATGCTTCCTATTATCAGCTCAATTGGCGCTGACACCTCAGGTAACCTGCTTAATGTCAATGCAGACCAAGCAGCCACTGTTATCGCTCAGCTTCTTAATGCCCAACTGTTACTCTTGTCAGATGTACCTGGCGTACTTGATGCGGAAAAATCTTTAATTGAGCAGTTAGATCAAGAAAAAATCGAACAGCTAATTGAAGAAAACGTTATCCGAGATGGTATGATTGTAAAAGTACAAGCTGCACTAACCGCGGCGACAAGCTTAGGCCGAAGTGTGACTATCGCAAGTTGGAAAAATTCAGAAAAACTACTCGGGCTGTTGCAACAACAAGCAATTGGAAGCAAAATTTCGCCCTCAACAAAAACAACGCACTAAATTCGCAGTAAATATACAAGGTATGATCATGAAAAAAGATCTTCTCTCATTTAAAGATTGGAGCGCAGAGCAATTAACCGCATTGCTTGAATTAGCGAAAACCATAAAAAGCAACCCTAGTGCGTATCGTAATGCGTTAGACGGATTATCTGTTGTCGCATTATTTGAGAAACCTTCACTGCGAACCCGAGTTAGCTTTGATATAGGTATCAATAAGTTGGGAGGGCATTTAGTCTACCTCGACAGCCAGTCAAATAAATTGGCAGGACGTGAAGATGTAAAAGATATGGGAGCTAATTTAGCCTGTTGGGCTGATGCTATTGTGGCCAGAGTGTTTGCTCATAGCACCCTTGAAGAATTAGCCGAATCAGCAAAAGTACCTGTTATTAATGCCTTATGTGACATGTACCACCCTTGTCAGGCAGTTGCTGACTACTTAACTATTAGCGAGCACTATGACGATCTTAGTAAAGTAAAACTTGCATACATAGGTGATGGAAATAACGTCACACATTCTTTAATGTTAGTGGGTGTCGCTTTAGGGTGCGAAGTTATAGTCATTACCCCTAAAGGTCACGAGGTTGACCCACAGATAACCAGTATCACAGAAAAGCGTGCTGCTGAGTTTGGTGGCAAGTTAACTGTAAGTAACGATATTGACGCCGCTATTGGCGCTCACGTGTTATACACAGACACTTGGCTATCTATGGGTGATGATACGCCTCTAGCTGATATTAAAGATACCTTTGCAGGATATGAAATAGACGAAGCGCTAATGAAAAAGACAGGTGCTGATTATGTCCTACATTGCCAGCCAGCGCATAGAGACTTAGAAATAAGCGGAAGCTTGATTGACTCAAAACAATCTTTATTATTCCAACAAGCTGAAAATCGCATGCATGGTCAAAATGCAATTTTAGTGGAATTGTTAGCAAAAGACTTTAAACCGAATTCGTAAATAGCAAACTCACTCTAGTTTGCAAAAAACAAAATAGTGTTAGGTTGTAACAACAAACCTAGCAAAAAAATACACTAACGTAGTATCAAAAAACATTAATAGAGATACTGCTATTAACAGGAAATATCATGGCAATCGCAAAAAACAAACCTATCAAAAAAGTGGTATTAGCTTACTCTGGTGGACTAGACACCTCTGCAATTATTCCTTGGCTAAAAGAGAACTATGACTGTGAAGTTATCGCTTTCGCTGCTGATGTAGGCCAAGGTGAAGAAGAACTTATTGGGTTACACGAAAAAGCAATCGCCACTGGCGCAAGCGAATGTTACATAGTTGATTTAAAAGAAGAGTTTGTTGCCGATTATATCTATCCAACCATTACCACAGGTGCGGTATACGAAGGCGAGTACCTTTTAGGTACATCTATGGCCCGCCCAATTATAGCCAAAGCTCAAGTTGAAATTGCACGTAAAGTAGGTGCAGATGCGCTATGTCATGGTTGTACAGGTAAAGGAAACGACCAGGTGCGCTTTGAAGGTACCTTTGCAGCCTTAGCACCTGAGCTAACTGTTATCGCTCCTTGGCGTGAATGGGACATGGTTTCTCGTGAAGACTTACTAGACTATCTAGCTAAAAGAGACATCAAAACAACTGCCTCAATCACCAAAATATATAGCCGAGATGCAAATGCTTGGCATATCTCCCATGAAGGTGGTGAACTAGAAGATCCTTGGTGTGAACCTACCAAAGGTATTTGGACAATGACAGTTGACCCAGAAGATGCGCCAGATGAAGCTGAACGAGTTCACCTTACATTTGACCAAGGTAAACTCACTAAGGTAGATGGAGAAGAGCTCACTCCTTATGGCGTACTAATGAAACTAAACAAGATTGCTGCCGCACACGGTGTGGGCCGTATCGATATAGTAGAAAACCGTTTAGTAGGCATGAAGTCTCGCGGATGTTACGAAACTCCTGGTGGCACAGTTATGATGGCAGCATACAAAGCCCTTGAGTGTTTGGTGCTTGATAAAGCATCTTTGAAATACCGTGAACAAATTGGTTTAGAGTATTCTCACGTTATGTACGATGGCCGCTGGTTTACTGCGTTAAATGATGCGTTATTGGCCGGTGCCGCAAGCTTTGCACAAAAAGTAACGGGCGAAATAGTGGTTAAACTATACAAAGGTCAAGCCACAGTTGTTCAAAGAAAATCACCCAACAGTTTATACTCTGAAGATTTTGCAACATTTGGTGCAGACGATGTTTATGACCAAAGTCATGCTGAAGGCTTTATTCGTTTATTCAGCTTATCTAGCCGTATAGATGCCATGAACAAAAAAGGCATAGCTTTTAAAAATACAGGGATAGAATAATGAGTTTATGGGGAGGCCGCTTTCAAGACGGTAGCAGCGCCATGTTTAGAAGGGTAAATGATTCATTACCCTTTGACCGTGCTTTAGCAAGTCAAGACATTAGAGGCTCAATTGCTTGGTCAAAAGCTATTTGTAAAGCAGGCGTATTGACACAAGACGAACAACAACAATTAGAAGGTGCTTTGCAGGCTTTATTAGTTAAAGCAGAAGATGGCACCCTAGATTTTGATGCTAGCAGTGAAGAAGATATCCATAGTTTTGTGGAAGCTACCCTTATCGAACAGTTAGGTGATGTGGCCCGTAAATTACATACTGGCCGTAGCCGTAATGACCAAGTAGCCACTGATTTTAGACTTTGGACCCGAGAGCATGTTGATCTATTGGTTGCCGATCTAGAAAACGTAAAAGCCTCGCTTGTTGCTACAGCTAAGCTAAACAAAACAGTGATCTTACCTGGGTACACCCATTTACAACGAGCTCAACCTGTACGTTATCCACATTGGTGTTTAGCTTACGTAGAGATGTTTAAGCGTGACATTAGCCGATTAAAGGACTTACGAGCTCGTTTAAACCAATCTCCACTTGGTTGCGGTGCATTAGCTGGTACAACCTACCCAATTGATCGTCAAGAAATAGCTGACGACCTTGGTTTTGACAGCCCATGTTTAAACAGCTTAGATGCAGTATCGGATCGTGACTTTGTACTAGAGCTGTTATTTGCTGCAAGTACTAGCATGATGCATATGTCTCGTATGGCTGAAGATTTAATTTTCTTTAACTCTGGTGAAGCTGGCTTTATTACCTTAGGTGATGAAGTAACATCTGGCTCATCGTTAATGCCGCAGAAGAAAAATCCTGATGCATTAGAGCTAATGAGAGGGAAATGTGGCCGTGTGTTTGGCAGCTTACAAGGCATGCTAGTGACAATGAAAGGTCTTCCTTTGGCATACAATAAAGATATGCAGGAAGACAAAGAAGGCCTACTTGATGCGGTAACTCAATGGCACATATGTCTATGTATTGCCTGTGAAGTGATAGACAGCATCAAGTTAGACTCAGAGCGCTGTGCAAAAGCTGCCCGTGAAGGTTACGCAAACGCAACTGAATTGGCTGATTACCTTGTTGCTAAAGGCATTCCTTTTAGAACGGCACATGATATTTCAGGTCAAGTCGTATTGGCTGCTTTAGAGCAGAAAAAAGCCATTGAAGAACTTAGTCTAGAAGAGCTTAAAAAGTACTCTGACTTGATTGAAGATGACGTGTACGAAATTCTGCAACTTGAATATCTAGTAGATAAACGCAGCATTTTAGGTGGCACAGGTATTAAGCCCGTAACTGCAGCGTTAGATGCTGAATTAGCCAAAAGTAGCTAAGGACTCAATAGTGGTTGTATCTCATATCGATAGCGTAAAAATTATTCGTAATTCGGCGCCCTACATCAATGCTCACAGGGGTAAAACCTTTGTATTGATGTTTGGCGGTGAGGCCATCGAAGATGAAAACTTTGCCAATATCATCCATGACATCGCGCTATTAAATAGCTTAGGTGTCAGGTTAGTATTAGTACATGGTGCACGACCACAAATTGATGAAAGAGCTCTACTTAGGGGCTTAACACCTCGATTCCATCGAGATGTACGTATTACAAATAAGCCTACCCTAGAGTGTGTAAAAGATGCGGCTGGATCTGTAAGATCCCAAGTTGAAGCACTACTCACTATGGGGTTGGCTAACTCTCCTATGCATGGCTCACAAATAAGAGTGTGTTCAGGAAACCTAGTAGTCGCTATGCCTATTGGAGTACAAGATGGCGTTGACTACGAAAATACTGGGTTAGTAAGACGTATTGATGTAGATGGTATTAACGATCACCTCAACGATGGCTCTATCGTACTTTTACCTCCTATGGGATATTCCGCCACAGGCGAGGTTTTTAACCTTTCACATAAAGATGTCGCCACTAATGCAGCCATTGCATTAAATGCTGACAAGTTAATCTTATTCAGAGAGCAAGACGGTTTGATATCTGAGGACGGAAGGCTACTTAGAAGCATAGAGTTAGATCAAATTAACGACATGCTTACCCAACCGTTTTATGCACCCGAGAAGCAGTTATTTGAAGCCATAATCTCTAGTTTAGAAGCTGGTATTAGCCGTTGTCACTGTGTAAGTTATCGTCAAGACGGTGCGCTATTACAAGAGCTGTTTACTCGAGATGGCGCAGGCTCATTAATATCGCAACGTTCATATGAGCAACTAAGACATGCAAATGTTGAAGATGTGGCTGGTATTTTAAAACTAATCAAACCTTTAGAAGAAAAAGGGATATTAGTCACCCGCTCAAGAGAGCGGCTCGAGCAAGAAATTGAACACTTTATGCTACTTGAAAGGGATGGCATGACCATAGCGTGCGCTGCACTTTATCCCTATACAGAAGATGAAATGGGAGAATTAGCATGTGTCGCTACGCACCCTGATTACAGGGGAGGAAATCGTGGTGAACGGTTACTCGAAGCCATTAAAAAACATGCACAGCAGCAAGGGCTCAGCACCATATTTGTATTAACCACTGTCACAGCACATTGGTTTCAAGAGCAAGGCTTTAAACAGGCTACCCTTGACGACCTGCCTGCTAAAAAGAAGCAACTTTATAACTTTCAACGAAATTCAAAGGTGTTTAAACTAGAGATCTAGTTAACTGACGTTAAGACCTCTTATATGAAGCAGCACTTCTCATTAAACACCCCATTTTGTATCACTGTAATTTTCGTGCTTTTGTTTTCAAGCTGCGATTTGTTTACAGATAAAGCAATTAAGCAAGCTGAACAGTTTATTACCCAGCAAGATATTGATAAAACTACCGAAAATTGGAAAACTGATTTACCCAAGCCTCCCGAACTAAACTTTACTAAGGGAGCAACTTACCTTTGGAAACTATCGACAAGTCATGGGGATATAGAGATCACCTTTATGCCCGAAATTGCTCCTATGCATGTCTCTAGTACAATTTATCTTACAACTTTAGGTTTCTATGACGGTTTAGTATTTCACCGCATTATTCCCGGCTTCATGGCTCAGGGGGGCGATCCACTAGGAACCGGGAGAGGTAATCCAGGTTACGCTTATTCTGGTGAGTTTGATGCTAATACTAGGCATACAGAAGCAGGTATGCTCAGCATGGCAAATGCAGGCCCAAACACCGACGGAAGTCAGTTTTTTATTACTTTTGCCGCAACCCCTTGGTTAGACGGAAAACATACCATTTTTGGCCAAGTCACCCAAGGTATGGAAGTGTTAGAAGCAATGGAAAATTTAGGCTCGCGAAATGGACGGCCTAGTGAAGATGTATCTATTATCAAAGCTAGTATCGTGACTGATTAGCATTAGAGCCAATATCTATTAACCGCACTTGACTGCTATTTGTTGAGTGCGGATTGCTTCTTCTCCTAGTCACCATAAACTCCCCCTTCCTTTGAAATAACCGCCAGTCATTCAAACGACTGTACCTTATTGTATTAGACTCAAACATAGGCCTAAACTTCATGATAAAGTCTCTTTAAAGGCTTTTTAGGCACTTACATTCTTGCAGGCTCAATTTTGCCCACTGCTAACTTACAGATTAGATACAACCTAACAATGGCATGGCCACTGGCATTTAACGCATTGCTGGTTCAGTCCATGTTATTAATCGACACATTTTTAGTCGCCCCCCTTGGTGAGCTCGCTGTCGCTGCTTTAGGAATAGCCAGCACACTCATTGCTTTTATTCTCGGTGTAGAGATTGCTATCGGCAACGGCATACAGCTACTAGTAGGAAGAGCTTTTGGCTCTAAAAGCCAAGAAGAACTAGCAATAGCCTATTGGTCAGGGCTGGTGATCAATATCTCTACTTCTGTGTTATTTTTCCTTATCTTGACTATTTTCGACACCCATATAATCACAGCCATTACTAACAATGCGGCTTTGATACCTGTAACTGAAACTTACCTATCAATCACTAAATACATAGTCCTCATTACCGCTTATACCCAAGTGTGTACTGCACTATTGAACGGCTGTGGTAAAACCCGAAAGCCATTACAAGGCTTTATGATTGAATTGCCCATCAATGCAGCTATCAGCTACATACTTATAAACGGCATGGCTGATTACCAAGGCCTAGGTGTCGAAGGTGCTGCTTGGGGGAGTCTAATCGCCGTCATAATTAGAGCTGCATTTCTCCATCTAGTATTAAAAACAGACCTCACAATAAACCTTAGCTACCCAGTAAATCGCAAATTATCAGCTGAAATTGGCCCTCAGTATCTTGAAATTTATCCTATTGCTGCAAACTTCTTGGTGCTATCTGTTGGCGCGACCATTTATCACCTTTTATTCGCCCAATTAGACTTATATTCCTTTGTTGCCATCACCCTTATATTTCCATGGATCAGAGCCGGAACTCAGTTTCCAAACTCATGGGCCCAAGCCTCAGCTATTACTATTAGCCAAACATTAGGACAAAAGGATACCCAAAACCTTAGTTTGTTTGTAAGTGCTGCAACAAGGATAGGCATGTGGATTTCTGTAGGGGTTGCATTAGTGTTTATTATATTAAGCTTATCGGTACCCATTATTTATCCAAATATTGCCCTGCAGACACTTAGCGCCATAATAGCTATTGCTTCACTCTTCATAGCCTTACCTATAGTCAGGGCATACAACACAATAGCTGGGAATATTCTAAGGGCACTTGGCCAAAGTAACCTAGTATTGAAAATTCACTTTATTACACAATGGCTAGTAGCATTACCGCTATGCGCAGTGCTGATCATATATCTAGATGCTTCAATTTTCTGGGGGTTTGCCATGATCCCTCTTGAAGAAGTTCTGAAAATTTATTGGTTTTATCGATTCAAAAAACACTATGTGAGTCTTGCAAACAAAAAGCGGGAGTTGTAACTATGAAGATATTGAATGTGTCTTAGCTAAGTGGGCATGAGCCATAGTGAAATAAAACATGCAACAATAGCTAAGTATTGCTTCATAAAAAAACCGATGGTGACAACCATCGGTTTTTAAATAAAACGGATTAAATTAAAGTCTTTACTTTATTTAACGCCAGCAATTGCTTCTTTAGCTAGTTGAGTAATTTTATCCCACTCGCCGTTTTCCATAGCGTCTTCTGGTGCTAACCAAGAGCCGCCACAACAAGCAACGTTAGATAATGATAAATAGTCATTGTAGTTGCTAGGGCTGATGCCACCAGTAGGACAAAATGTGATTTCTGGGCATGGACCGCCAATTGCTTTAAGCGCTTTAACACCACCAGATGCTTCAGCAGGGAAAAACTTAAGGTGAGTATACCCAAGGTCTTTAGCTGTCATAAGTTCAGAGATAGAAGAAATACCAGGTATAAGTGCAATACTTCCTTCATTACCTGCTTTTAATAAATCAGTTGTTAAACCTGGGCTAATCGCGAACTTAGCACCAGCGTCAATCACTTGTTGTAATTGCTCGCGGTTCGTAACTGTACCAGCACCAATTACTGCTTCAGGTACTTCTTTAGCGATTTTAGCTATAACGTCTAAAGCCGCGTCAGTTCTTAACGTTACTTCTAAAACCTTAATACCGCCCGCAATCAAAGCTTTGGCTAGAGGCACAGCATGCTCTACGTTTTTGATAACTAAAACCGGCACCACTGGCCCCTGGCTGAATATTTCTTCTGATGTCATTTTCCAATTTTTTGTCATTGAATTTTAACCTTTAAAATTTTGATTTAAGTAGGCCATAGCTCCAATCAAACCATGATCGGGCTCGGTAATAATGAAAGTGGGAATACCAACAACATAGTCTTTAAATCGACCTTTTGCTTCGAAACGCTCACGAAACTCACTTTCTTGAATAAACTTGGTGAAACGGGGGGCAATGCCACCACCAATATACACGCCACCACGTGTTCCCATATTAAGGGCAAGATTTCCTGCAAAACTACCCAAAATTTTGCAGAATTGGTTCAAGGTAGCCAGGCATAATGCACAGCTACCATTGAGAGCTTTTTCAGTAATTTCAGCTGCGTCTGACAAGACTGCCTCTGAACTTTCATATTCTGATAGTGCTTGATAAATTTGCACTAAACCACGGCCGGATAATACTTCTTCGGCCGATGCATGACCTAATTTTTTGGTTAAAAAACGAAGGATAGCAATATCAAGCTCATCGACTGCAGCAAAGTCTACGTGACCGCCTTCACCATCAAGAGCTAACCATCCGTCATTAACTGGTGCTAGATGTTTTACACCTAGACCAGTACCGGGACCGAATACCGCTATATTCTCATTTTCCTGAATGACACCTGCCCCAACTTGATACTTTTGCGCATCTGTAAGAACAGGTACTGCATGAGCTACAGCTGTAAAATCATTGATGACACCTAACCAATTTAGGTTTAATTGCTGCTTGAGTTCGCTGATTGAAAAATCCCAGTGACTGTTGGTCATCGAGATATTGTCACCAGTCACGGGGCAAGCTACTCCTAAACATCCAGCGGTAAAAGTAACATCCGAATACTCAGAAAAATAAGTATTAATAGCATCTGTAATAGTGGCAAAGTCTACACATAGATACTTTTTAATATCCTTTACTTGCTCATTTTCTACTTGAGCGATACGAATATTTGTACCGCCAACATCAGCAACAAACTTCATACTTAATCCTGACCTAGAAATAAAGAGCAAGCACCTTGCTCAGCACCTGTTAAGGTAGTTCGAATGGCAGCAAACATCTCCCTACCCATTCCAACCTGATGGCTTGCGACATCTGTCACTTTCGCTTCACGTTTGCTCAAGTCATCATCAGACACTAGGACTGACATAACACCACTTGCTGTATCTAGTTCAATCATGTCGCCGGTTTGTATTTTTGCTAACAAACCACCTTTCAAAGCTTCCGGAGTCACATGAATAGCAGCAGGTACTTTACCTGATGCACCCGACATACGACCATCGGTTACCAACGCCACTTTAAAGCCTCGGTCCTGTAATACAGCAAGAGGCGGCGTTAAACTATGAAGCTCTGGCATACCGATAGCTGATGGGCCTTGGAAACGCACCACAACAACACAATCTTTATTTAGCTCGCCAGCTTTGAACGCTGCATGGAGTTCAAATTGGTCTTCAAATACAACAGCTGGAGCTTTAATGTGGCAATTAGGATCACGAAGCGCTGAGGTCTTCATTACCGCACGGCCTAAGTTACCCGATAATACAGATAAACCACCATCAACTTTGAATGGCTTCTCAACCGAAGCGACGACTTCTTTATCGTATGACTCTGTCGGCCCATCTTGCCATATCAATTTACCATCTTTGATTACAGGCTCTTGTGTATACTGCTCAAGACCATCACCACAGATAGTTTTTACGTCATTATGGAGTAATCCAGCATTTAGTAACTCTCTAAATAACAGTGCCATACCACCAGCGGCAGTAAAATGGTTAATATCTGCAGAGCCATTTGGATATATTCTAGTTAATAGAGGAACAACCCTTGAAATATCCGCAAAATCATCCCAGTTGATGATGTATCCCGCTGAGCGAGCAACTGCAACTAAATGCATGGTGTGGTTAGTTGAACCACCAGTGGCAAGCAAGGCAACTAGCCCATTTACAATCGCTTTTGCATCAACAATATGTCCCATAGGACGATAGTTATCACCTAGGTCGGTAATACGCGTGATTTGCTTAGCAGCTGCATCAGTTAAAGCATCTCGCAAAGGCGTGCCTGGATTAACAAAAGAAGACCCGGGTAAATGTAACCCCATAGTTTCAACTACTAATTGGTTACTGTTTGCTGTGCCATAAAAAGTACAAGTACCGGCTGAGTGATAAGACTTAGACTCTGCGTCTAACAATTCTTCTCTGGTTGCTTTACCTTCAGCATAAGCCTGACGTACTCGCGCCTTTTCTTTATTTGGAATACCAGATGGCATTGGACCAGCAGGTACAAAAATACTAGGTAAGTGACCAAAGCTAAGGGCTCCCATCAATAAACCAGGGACAATCTTATCGCATATACCAAGCAACAAATTGCCATCAAACATATTGTGCGACAAAGAAATAGCTGTAGCCTGAGCAATAATATCTCGACTCATCAAGCTAAGATCCATACCAGGTGTACCTTGGGTAACACCATCACACATTGCAGGAACACCGCCCGCAAATTGTGCAACACTGCCTACTTCACTTACGGCTTTTTTAAGAATTGCCGGATATTCTTCATATGGCTGATGGGCCGACAGCATATCATTGTATGAAGAGACAATAGCGATATTCGCTTTTGTCATACTTCGTAAGTCGGCTTTATCTTCGGTACCACAAGCTGCAAAGCCATGGGCTAAGTTTCCGCAAGATAAAACACCACGATGAGGTCCTTCACGGCGAGCTGCATCTATTTTATCTAAATATGCTTTGCGAGTATGTTTACTTCGCTCAACGATTCGTTCTGTGACTTCCTGAATGGCAGTGTTCACAATTTTCTCCAAAAAAACTAAAAGTGGTTAGAGCTTAAGCCTTAGTTAAGGTGCCCACATCAATTCTACGTCAGCATTATTTAACACTGCACGAATAGGCATCTCTAATTCATTGTCACCGCCCAAAGCAACATCTAAAACGTCTTTTTTACCTTCGCCTGTAAGGTGTAAAAATATTTGCTTGCTGTTAATTAAAGCGGGCAAAGTCAGAGACATTCTTTGATTAGGAGCGGTAGTCGGTTGTACTGCGATATACGACTGACCAGAATCTAAGTCTAAACCTTCAGATATTTGCTCTGAACATGGGAATAAAGAGGCTGTATGACCGTCTTCGCCCATACCTAAAATAACAACATCAAATGGCCTGTGAATATCTTGCAAGTTGCTTGAACATTGCTGCACAGCTTCATTTGCATCAGCATGATGGGTTTTCAAAGGGAAGAAATTAGCATTAGCAGCATTATTGATCAGAAGCTTTTCACGGAGCATTTTCTCATTTGAGGCATCATTGCCATTATCAACCCAACGTTCGTCGGCCAAACTAATGTCGACTAAGTCCCAGGCAAGGTTAATTTTAGATAATGCACCAAAGAGTGCTGCTGGCGTCCTGCCACCAGAGACAATCAAACTAGCTCGACCATTCTCTTCAATTCCATCTCTTAGCAATTTTGAGATTTTACGAGTAAACGCTAAATTTAATTGCTCAGTGGTTCTAAATTTCGACTGTGTTAACGGCATTATTTTTTCCCTATTTTACTTTCATACCAAGCTCTATCTTCTCGTGCTAATAGTGCAATAGAAGATACTGGTCCCCATGTTCCTGCTTGATAAGGCTCTGGAGCTTCTTTACTCGCTCCCCATGCAGCAAGAATTCCATCAACCCAAGTCCATGCGGCTTCAACTTCATCTCGGCGTACGAATAATGATTGGTTACCCAACATAACTTCTAATAATAACTTTTCGTATGCATCCGCAATACGCTCATCTTTAAAGGTATCAGAGAAGCTTAGGTTCAACTTAGATTTTTGTAGGTTCATTGCACCTGAGCTGGTTAACCCTGGTACCTTATTCATTACTGTAACTTCTACACCTTCATCAGGTTGTAATCTGATCGTAAGCTTATTGGGCGGTAACTGGGTAAAACTATCTTTAAACAAGTTATGAGGCTGACGTTTAAAGAAAATGTTAACTTCACTTGTTTTATTCGGAAGGCGTTTACCTGTTCTCAAATAAAATGGAACACCTGCCCAGCGCCAGTTGTCTATATCAACCTTCAATGCGATGAAGGTTTCAGTTGTACTTTGTTGATTTGCATCAGGCTCATCTAAATAGCCTGGTACCTCTTGCCCCTTAATAAAGCCTTCAACATATTGTCCGCGCACGGTATTCTGACGAACATTAGAAGCATCAATAGGACGTAATGCTTTTAATACTTTCAGCTTTTCGTTACGAATGTTAGTTGCGTCAAGAGTAGCAGGCGGTTCCATGGCGATTAAGGTCAAAATCTGTAATAAATGGTTTTGCACCATATCACGCATTTGGCCTGCATCATCAAAATAGCCCCAACGGCCTTCAATACCCACAGACTCTGCAACACTAATTTGTACATGGTCAATACAGTTATGATCCCAGTTGGTTGCAAATATTGAATTTGCAAAACGTAGCGCAACCAAGTTCAGTACTGTTTCCTTACCTAAATAATGGTCAATACGATAAATTTGTCTTTCTTCAAAGAACTCTGCAACCTGATCATTAATTACCTTAGACGACTCCAAATCATGACCAAGTGGCTTTTCAAGTACGACACGCATACTCTTATCGATAATTTTTGCTGCTTTTAAGCCACGGCAAATATCCCCGAAAATTGAAGGAGGGGTAGCAAAGTAACAAACCATGATGCGTTTCACATCAACGTGCTCTTTGAACACTTGGTAGCTCTCTGCATTTTTCATATCAACGCAGACGTAATCTAGCTTTTCTTTAAACCTTTCCCATGTTTCAGGACATAAGGCTTCTTTTGTGAAACTTTCAATGTTTTCTTTAACTAACTTAACATATTCTTCAACGCTAACGTCTTGACGAGCCACACCGATAATTTTTGTTTCAGCATGCATTAAATCAGCTTTTTCAAGTTGATACAGGGAGGGTAAAAGTTTACGTCTGGCCAAGTCACCTAGGGTACCAAACAAAACAAAGTCACAAGGTTCGAATGAATTTTCCAAAACCATTTTTTTTGCCTACTTAAATATTGAGAGAAATTGTTGCCAGACTAGACCCATATATCTGCATATAGGATCCCTTAGCTTATGGTATAAAATTTAACATTAAATGTAGTAAATTTACAACTTATCATGCCCTATTCACCATACTTATAGCCCACTTGGTCTATTAAACTGCATTTGTTGTAAATTTTTATGTCAAAAAATTACAACAATAGTACCCATAAGGAAAGTTAAAGGGTAATCTTACCAATAAGGTAAAACAATTATAATGAAGTTTTCTGTTTAATATGAATATTCTGGAAAAAATAACTCAACACGATTCTTTATTTAGTAAGTCAGAACGTAAAGTCGCGGAAGTTATCCTCGAAAACCCCCAAATGGCTATTCACAGTAGTATAGCAACACTGGCTAAAATGTCAGAGGTAAGTGAGCCTACTGTTAATCGCTTTTGTCGCAGACTAGACACCAAAGGATACCCAGATTTTAAACTACATTTAGCCCAAAGCCTGGCTAATGGTACGCCCTACGTAAATAGACACGTAGAAGAAAACGATGGGCCAGACGAATATACAAATAAAATATTTGAATCAACTATGGCTTCTCTTGAAGTCGCTCGTTCGTCTGTTGATATCAATACCATTAATCGAGCGGTAGACTTACTAACCCAAGCTCAAAAAATATCATTCTTTGGTCTAGGGGCATCTGCTTCAGTGGCACACGATGCATTAAACAAGTTCTTTAGATTTAACGTTCCAGTGGTTTATTTCGAAGACATATTAATGCAGAGAATGAGCTGTATGAATTGTGGAGAAGAAGACGTAGTTGTATTGATTTCTCATACGGGACGGACCAAAAGCTTGGTAGAAATCGCGCAAATCGCCAGAGGCAATGATGCGACAGTCGTAGGTATTACATCTAAAGATAGCCCCCTCGCCAAAGAATGTAACTTAGTATTATCGCTAGAAGTGCCCGAAGACACTGACATGTACATGCCTATGGCCTCACGGATCGCACAATTAATTTTAATTGATATCCTAGCAACAGGCTTTACGCTAAGACGTGGTAACAAGTTTAGAGAAAACTTAAAAAGAGTAAAAGATACTCTCAGGGGCTCTCGATTCGACAAGAGAGACGGATATCAATAAAAGGAATAAAAAGAGCTTTAGAGCTCTTTTTTTTCATTATTGATTCACTTTATGGCTAATTTGCACTACCATTTTCGTAATAAAATTACAGATTTGTTAATTTGTGACGATTTAAGCGTTACATGTTAAAATCGTCATAAATAATTAAAAGAAGTATTGCTAAATGCTAGCTATGCTTACGAATATAATATTTTATGTATCAGACACCTATCGAACAAAGATAGATTAATAATGCGCGACAACTACAGAGCAATATAACAATGTTAAGACGAACAAAAATACTGGCGACCTTAGGTCCATCTACCGATACCGTTGAACAAATTGAAGGAATTCTAAACGCCGGAGCCAATGTGGTAAGGATGAATTTTTCTCACGGTACTGCACAGGACCATATAGATCGCGCAGAAAAAGTTCGAACTGCAGCAAAAAAATTAGGAAAATACGTTGCCATTTTAGGTGATTTACAAGGCCCTAAGATTAGAGTTTCAAAATTCGCTGAAGGCTCAATTATTCTAAAGATTGGTGACCATTTTATTTTAGATGCGGACTTAGACCGTGATGCTGGTAACCAAGAATCAGTAGGAATTGACTACAAAGCTCTTCCCCAAGATGTATCAGCTGGCGATGTTCTATTACTTGACGACGGCCGTATTCAACTAAAAGTTGAAAGCGTTGAAGGAAATAAAGTTCACACCAAAGTAACAGTCGCAGGAAAACTTTCAAATAATAAAGGTATTAACCGTCAAGGCGGTGGATTATCAGCAGAAGCTTTAACTGAAAAAGACAAAGAAGACATAATCACAGCGGCCAAAATCGGAGTGGATTATTTGGCGGTATCTTTCCCTCGCTCAGGTGACGATCTTCGCTATGCTCGCCAATTAGCAGAAAAAGCAGGTTGCAGCGCCATGATTTGCTCTAAAGTTGAAAGAGCTGAAACCGTAGCAAGCAATGAAGCCATTGATGATATTATCGAAGCATCAGATGCAGTTATGGTTGCAAGGGGTGATTTAGGGGTTGAAATTGGTGATGCTGAGCTGGTGGGCGTGCAGAAAAAACTTATTTCTCGTTCACGTCAGTTAAATAAAGTGGTTATTACTGCAACGCAAATGATGGAATCAATGATAACCAGCCCAATGCCAACCCGTGCTGAAGTCATGGACGTTGCAAACGCTGTATTAGATGGCACAGACGCAGTGATGTTATCAGCGGAAACAGCTGCAGGTGAGTTTCCTGTTGAAACAGTAAGCGCTATGTCTAGAGTTTGTATCGGCGCAGAAACCCATCCAAGTGTAACCATTTCTAAGCATAGAGTGGATGAATCATTCAACTCTATCGGTGAAACTGTTGCATTAAGCGCGGTATATTCTGCTAATCATTTAAAAACAATCAAAGCAATTGTTACCTTAACTGAAAGTGGCAGCACTCCATTATTAATGTCTCGTATTACTACTTCGCTTCCTATCTATGCTTTATCTAGACACGACAGTACCTTAAATAAAATGGCGCTTTACCGTGGTGTTAAGCCTGTATATTTTGACTCTAGAGGTAGCGATCCTGGTCAATTAAAAAATGACGTCATTGCGACTTTAAAAGAAAAGGGCATTGTAGAAACTGGCGATCAGTTCATTATGACCTACGGGGATGTAATGGAAACAGTAGGTGGAACTAATGCTTGTAAGATTGTTACTGCTTAAACGCTTTAGATAACAACTTGTCCCAACTTGATAAAAACGAGCAGCAATGCTCGTTTTTTTATGGCCAAAATAAACATACATATTAATAGGGCCTATAGTTTTTTATTATTTAAATAAAGTAAACTTATGCGCTGTCCTAATTACACTCTCATACTTGACCATTAATATTGAGAGAATAATGAGCACTAACAAAGAGTTTGATATTGTAATTTATGGCGCTACTGGTTTTACCGGTAGATTAGTAGCTGAATATTTAGTTAAACAGTACTCAAAAGATAACTCACTAAAATGGGCAATGGCTGGCAGAAGTGCAGCGAAACTAGCCCAAGTAAGAGACGAAATAAACGCCCCAGAAGATACTCCCTTAGTTATTGCTGATGCTGATGACATAGATACAATCCAAGCCATGTTACAACGCACCAAACTTGTACTTACCACTGTTGGCCCCTATCAAGTTTACGGTTCTGAACTCGTGGCTATGTGTGCTAAGTCAGGTGTGGATTACGTTGACTTATGTGGTGAACCGGTTTGGATGGGAGAGATGATCGCACTTCATGAAAAAACGGCAAAACAAAGTGGAGCGCGCATAGTATTTTCCTGTGGTTTTGATTCTGTGCCGTCTGATTTAGGTGTTTATCAACTTCAAAAGTTAGCCAAACAGCAATTTGGCCACGTCATGTCTACAATAAGATGCCGAGTCAAAAAAATGAAAGGCACTTTTTCTGGCGGCACTGCAGCTAGCTTTAAAGAAACATTAACTGCCGCTAAGAAAGACCCCGTAAAAATGGAAGCTTTATTGAATCCATTTTCTTTAACACCCGGATATACAGGGGCTAATCAACCTATAGGCAATAAACCCTTTTATGAAGAAGACTTAAATACATGGGTAACGCCTTTTGTAATGGCAGTCATCAACACTCGAAACGTACATCGCTCTAACTTTCTTTTAAATAAAGCCTATGGTGAAGCATTTACCTATGACGAAATGTTCATGACAGGTCCTGGAGAAAAAGGTGAAGCAGTGGCTAATGCTATGGCAAATGACAAAAGTATGGGTGGGGATAGCGGACCTAAACCAGGCGAAGGACCAAGTAAGGAAGAACGAGAAGCAGGCTTCTACGAACTACTTTATGTGGGCACTGACGCCTTTGGAAATGAAATTAAACTCTCAGTAAAAGGTGACAAAGATCCAGGTTATGGTTCCACTTCAAAAATTATAGCTGAAGCTGCGATTTGTCTTGTACAAGATGCCACAGCAACGCCTGGGGGAATTTGGACTACAGCACCAGCTATGGGAGATATATTAACTAAACGTTTAGAAAGAAATGCTGGATTAAGTTTTACTCAAGAATAATCCCTTCTAATACTTGGGAGCCCAATTGTTGGAAATGCCCCAACATGAATGCTCCCAATATTGTAAGCCTTTACCTAAACCATCCTGCAATACTAAACCTATCTGTATTACTTACACAAACCTCATGGGGAAAGCGCTCACTCAAAAAAATAATACATCGATTGAACAAGGGGTTAACCTTAAGTGTTGGCTCTACTTGATCTTCATCTAAGTACAAAAATAACTCCCCACCATCCACTTGCTGCCATTGCTCATTCAAATACAAAACAGTACTTAACCTCCGATTCTTTTGAGCTAAAGCCTGCTGGGTCTTAAAGGCATCTAAATGACGTAAGTAAAAGTCCCCTTTTTTATAATGGGAAAAATGACATTCAAACTCTGATAGCCCCATGTATAACCGACGATTTATTCCTTCCCTTAAGTGCTCCATAAGAACCATATAGGCTCCTTGAATGCTACTTTTTTCCGAGAGCCATAATGTTGTATCGGTTCTTATTTTTGAATCTAGTTTTTTGTTTAGGTTTCGACCAATACCCGCTTCTTGAAACTCAGAAGCAGATAACACTTTAGCTTCATCTAATAAATTTTTACTTAACTCACTCGGTAAAAACTGGTCTATCACTGCATAACCATCATTTGCTATTGAGTCTGTAATCTGGTCAATAACTGCCTCGGTGAGTCCGTTTTTGGTATTCTTATTACTCATAATTACCCTTTAAAGGTTTACTGGGCATTTTCGTTAAGGGCACTATATTATTCAAGTGAATATTTTTCAGTAACCTTAAAATTGCTTAGATATTAGCTAAAAAGTAGCAGCAGGGGTTGCTAGGTAGATGACTAAAGAGCGAATGGCAACTCATGATTTTTAACGGTTAACTTGCGGGTCATAATAAATGTATTTTGGATAAGAGCAGCATCACTACTAGCTCGATGGCGCTGCTCTTGCATTTCCTTAAATAGTTTGTCTTTGGTAGCGTGCCATACTGACATTTGAGGTTCCTTTAATATCATTTCCAAAGAGCTAACTTGAAATTGCATTTCTAACCCAGCAGAATGATACAGTTTGATTAACCAAGTATCATCCACTACCCATCCGTCAGAATAGACTACTTGCCCACTAAGAAACTGATTCAGCTGACGACATACAGAATGGGCTGACTCTCCTTTTTCACTTAAAAGGCGCCGGCTAATGCCGTGTAGAGACTCTGCTTTTTCATCCCAATGAATCCAATCAGGCTGTGGCTTTATAAGACTACAAAAGCGATCCCCTGCTGCATTAATCACCCCAACCTCAATGGGGTAACTTGCTGCACCAAAGCCACTTGCTTCAATATCAATAATTGTTGGGATCAATATTCTTCTCTCACAATTTTTAACCTGCACTTCTAAAGGGTAATTTTATCACCCTGTTTTTTTTTACAATATATAGCATGAGTTAACCGTAACTCAATGATTAATATGTATTTACTCAATAAGAGCATTGGAATAATGTAATTTACGACTATTGTCTACAATAATACCATCGTAGCCGGGAGTCATATTTAACAAGTCCATTCCCTTTTGAACACCTAATACAAAAACAGCGGTAGACAGAGCATCATTTAACGTACTGCTAGGCCCAATAATTGACACGCTTTGCACCTCATAGGCCGATGTGCCCGTTTTAGGTGATAATATATGATGATAACGTAGACCGTTTTCTTCAAAATACCTTTCATAATCACCAGAAGTAGATAAGGCAATATCTACCAAAGGTAGCACCACTGCCTGCTTATCCTTATTTCTAGGGTCTCTTATACCCACCATCCAAGGCTTATCTAAACGACTGCCTAGCAAACGGGTATCTCCCCCCGCGGTTACTAAAGCATGTTTTATGCCCATCTTTTTCAAAATGGCAATAGAGTTATCTACGGCATGTCCTTTAGCAATACCTCCTAGATCTATCTTTACATTTTCGTTGGCAAAGGAAATGCTGTGGCTAACCTCAATAAATTGTATATGCCTGTAGTTAATTGCTGGAAGCAACTTGCTGATATTTACTTGATCTGGCTTTTTATTTTCACGATAGTCATACAAAAATCCTACGCTCGCAAAGGTAATATCAAACGCTCCTTGTGTTTCTTTAGATAGCTCGACAGCTAAACTTATTAGCTCATATAGTTCTTTAGAGACAGTTACGGGTCCCTTTGCGGCAGATTCATTTAACTGACTTAATTCACTGGAAGCTTTATATGGACTCATAAGCTCGTCAATTCGGCGCATTTCGTTCATCACAGCTTCTGTGGCAGCTTCTCCTAAAGCATCAGAGTCACTCCATAACTCCACATGAATATTGGTACCCATGATCCCTTGTTTCTTTTCAAACCACTTCGCCAGGCTGCCAGTTGACGTAAACATCAGTACCAAAAACAAAACACATATTCGAGAGCTACATTTCATTGCTATAACTCCAACCCTACCTGATATAACTGATTTTTCTTCAAACCATATTGTTCAGCAGTCAATGCTGCAGCCTTTTTAAGCGGGAGTTCTTTCATTAATAACTTTAGTAAACCAAGGGCCTCCGCTGAGATATTTGTTTGACTCGGTTTTTCGCCAGCTACCATTAATACAAACTCACCTCTTTGATGGTTTGCATCTTCTTTAAGCCAATCTAAACAGGCCTGCGTAGTTCCCGAGTAAAATGTTTCGAAGGTCTTTGTTAACTCTTTAGCTAATACCACCTCACGGTCAGCTCCAAGCTCGTTTCTCATTAGTTCTAGAGTATCCACTACTCGCCTGGGTGATTCATAGAAAACTGTGGTCATTGTTTCTGATAACAAATTTTGTATTGCCTGCTGTTTAGCCACTGCCTTTACTGGCAAAAAGCCTGCAAACTTAAACTTGTCAGTGGCAAGTCCAGCAGCACACAGTGCGGTAATTGCAGCACATGGACCAGGCAAAGGCACAACCTTAATACCTGCGAGCCTGCATTGGCTAACAAATCCATATCCTGGATCACTAATCAAAGGTGTGCCAGCATCAGAAATTAGAGCGATGGTCTCCCCTTGGCTTAACTTTTCAATTAACTGTTTGGAGCGCTGTGCTTCATTGTGATCATGGAGAGAAATTAATCGGGTTGATATAGAGTAATGTTGCAATAATTTTTGACTATGCCTGGTATCTTCAGCTGCTACTAAATCAACCTCTGCGAGAGTTCGCAATGCTCTATGAGTGATGTCCTCAAGGTTCCCAATTGGCGTGGCCACAATAAATAACGTACCTGATTCAATCAAAGATAATTCTCCAAAGTAAAGTTCTCGTTGTTGCTAGATATTTATTCCCGATACTATAAACTATTCGACTCTTTCTTTTATGAGTATCAGCGATGAGTTTTCGAAGTTTTAGGGTAATTAGCGTCGCGGTTTTAATATTATTTTCCTGTTCTAGTACAGTAGAGAAAAAACCGCAAGTTGTAGAAAAAGTACCATCAAAAAAAGAAACCGAAACAATTAAAGATTCGGCTTACTACCTTCAAAAAGCTAAAACAAGTTTCGCTAACAACGCAAACATATATCAAAGAAACTCATTTTTGTTATCGGCCGCAGAAGCTTTTCAAACAGAAGAAAAGTGCGATAAAAGCATAAAAATGCTTCAGGTATTACAAACAGAGCTTCAAGATGAAAAAATGATCCGCCATGCCAACCTTGTAGTTGCTGAATGTTTGGTAATGCTGTTAAAAAATAACTCCCAAGGGGCTGATACTTTTTTGGCAGATTTGCCAACAGATACGATTTATAAAGATAGAGTGAACGCCCTTAAAGCAGAGCTATTTACTAGAAAACAAGACTGGCTCAGCGCAGCAAACTTTTATTTAAAGTCATCTGACTTTGACATTGAAAAAAGTAACAAGGTTTGGTCACTTTTAAAAAACTTGAACCTAGATGAGTTGGAACAGGCAAGTTTAAGACATACTGATCTACACCCTTGGTTACAACTAGCCATTATCAACAAACGCTTTGCTTTAGACCCAGCAGAATACAAGCAGCAAATAGTGAATTGGCAAAGTAGAAACTTGAATGAAATAATTGCTACTAACCTGCCCGAAGAGGTAGTACAAATGATGCAATTGGAGCCTATATCACCTTCAAGAATAGCAGTATTAGTTCCTTTAAGTGGCCGCTTAGCTAGCCAAGGCTTGGCTATCAAAAAAGGTATACTCGCCTCGTACTTCTCAGATTTACCAAATAATGTAACCAAGGGTTATAATGCAGACTTGCTCCCTTCTGAAAATGGCAGCCCATTTAAAGAACTGCGCTTTTTTGATTCCTCTTTGAAAACTCCAGAAGAGTTAAATGCCCTTGTCGCTGACTTTGACGTAGTCATAGGACCATTAATTAAAGACAAGTTAGCTGGATTAAAAGCAATTTTACCCGAAGATAAGATCCTTTTAGGCCTTAATAGGCTAGATAATATAGAAGCAGAACAAGTCAGTTCGATATCAAATTTGTCTTCAGAAGCTGAAGACAAACGCCAAGCTGAACGTTATTACTTTGCTTTAGCCCCAGAAGACGAAGCGCAGCAACTGGCTAGGCATATTTATAAAAAGCAATTGATTCACCCTGTTATATTTGCCTCTGAAAGCTCCGCAACACAACGAATGGCTCAAGCTTTTATTGATGAATGGCAGAGGCATTCTAATTATACATCCCCAGAATTAATAACCTTCAAATCTAATAAAGATATGCGGGAGAAAATCACCAAAGCACTAGATGTATCACAAAGTAAAGCACGAATTAGACAAATAGAATATTTATCCAATCAGGAAGTCTTTGGCGTAGAAAGAAACAGGCGAGATATAGATGCAATCATACTATTCGCCAACCCGAATCAAACAGAATTATTGAATCCAATTATTGAAGCAAGTTTGAGCCCATTTGCTAGACAATCTTTATCTGTATTTGCTTCATCTCGTAGCTACAGCATTGATGTAAATCAGAATAGTTTGAGAGACTTACGAAATCTAACCTTTACTGATATGCCATGGATGTTACCAGATCACCAATGGGATGATTTATCAGCACAAGTGAATGAGCTATGGCCACAGGAAAAAGACAGCTTATTGAGACTATTCGCAATGGGAGTAGATGCTTACAATTTGGTCCCTCACCTACGAACCCTGAAGTTACTATCTGAGGTTGAACGCCATAGCCTAACAGGAGACATCACCATAGATATAGATGGCGTAATTCATAGGCGCCTACCTTGGGCTCAAGTTAAACAGGACAAGGTAACCTTAATTGAACTGGATTAAGCAGGCTATTTCACCATTAATAGGCAAACAAGCAGAAGACTTGGCTAGAACCTTCCTAGAGAAACAAGGTCTCAAGTTTATTCAGCAAAATTATCGTTGCCGTACAGGTGAAATAGACCTCATTATGCAAGATGCAGAGCAGTTAGTATTTATAGAGGTGAAGTATAGAAGCAAAAGCCATTACGGCTCTGCAATGGAATACTTTCATGCAACTAAACGTCGAAAATTTGAATCTGCACTGATGCACTTTATGATGGAAAAGTCATTAAATCCAAGTATTGCACCCCATAGAATTGACCTAATCGCTATAGATAATAAAAACGTTAATGAAGACGATATAAACTGGTTTAAAAACCTTTAGGTCCCAAATTTAAATAAGTTAACAATTTGCATCAGGAGACTTATGCTAGAAGATATCAAGGCAAGTTTTAAAGAAAGTATACAAACTAAAATTGCCTCCATAGAAGTATTACCGGAGCATATTGCCAATGGCGCATATATGGTGGTTAATGCATTAATAAATGACAACAAAGTTTTATGCTGTGGTAACGGTGGTTCATCGGTTAGTGCACAGCATTTTTGTTCATTACTGCTTAATAAATTCGAAAGAGATAGACCTAGCCTGCCCGCTGTAGCACTCACTTCAGACGGCGCAGTGCTATCTTCAATCGCTAATGATTATAACTTTGATGAGGTATATTCAAAGCAAGTACGAGCATTAGGGCAAAAGGGAGATATTCTAGTTGTTATTTCCACAAGTGGAAATTCTCAAAATATAATCAAAGCCATGGAAGCAGCATTAAGCCGAGATATGACAATTATTGCCTTAACCGGTAAAGACGGAGGGCAGATGTCTGGCTTGTTGGGTCAAAATGACGTAGAAATTCGAGTCCCTTCCAATCGCGTGGCAAGAATTCAAGAGGTGCATTACCTAGTGGTTCATAGCCTTTGCGAAAGCATAGATAACGCCCTATTTCCCGAGTAACAATTAGGATAAAAATAATGTCAAAACAGCAAATTCGTAAAGGTATTATCATCGTAACCTTTAGCTTATTAATGCAAAGTTGTGCCGGACTTATAATCGGTGCAGGTTTAGGCGTAGCTTCAGTAGCACACGACAGACGTACCTTAGGTACCCAAGTTGACGATAGAACGATTTCAGGGAGAGTATCAGTTGTACTGGCCGATGATATAGAAATAAAAGAACAAGCCAGTGTCGTGGTGCAGGTTTTCAATGGTAGCGTGTTGTTAGTTGGGCAAGCCCCAACCGATGCCCTAATACAGAAAGCTGAACGGCTAGCCGGTACAGTAGATAACATTAACAAAATACATAACCAAATTAGGTTGGGTGATCCAATTACCGCAAGCGCAGTTGCAAACGATACTTGGTTGGCTTCAAAAGTAAAAACCAAACTCCTAGCTGATAAGAGAATAGATGGTTTACACGTAGAAATCGAAGTGGAAAATGCTGAAGTCTTTTTAATGGGCTTAGCAACCCAAGAAGAGGCTGATATAGCTGTAGACATAACTAGAAATATTTCAGGTGTAAAGCAAGTGGTTAAGGTTTTTGAGTACCTCTGATACCCAAGCTGAAACCTGGTGTATGAAACATAAAAAAAGCGCCTATGGCGCTTTTTTTATGTTTTTCTATTTTACTACTGTCAAAGTAGGTTTGCCTTTTTTCGGCTGTGGCTTGGGCGCTGGCTCTTCAGGCTTTTCAATATCTTTAGTATCAAGACTATCCTCAACTGTAAAAACAGTGCCTGCACCATTTTCTTTAGCATAAATAGCTAATACAGCAGGGCAAGGTATTGAAAGGCTGCGAGGCACACCACCAAATCTAGCTTCAAAACTAACCTCTTCCAACCCTAAATGAAGTTTCCCAGTAGAAGCAGGCGATACATTCAAAACAATTTGCCCATCTTGTACAAACTCTTGTGGAACTTGAGTTCCTGGATAATGAGCATCTACAACTATATATGGAGTGAGATTATTATCTACAATCCACTCGTAAAAGGCTCTTAACAAATAAGGTTGATTAGCAGTCATAAACAGTATTCTCTCTAAAGAGGCTTGTGAATTTCGCGCTCTTGATCCGTTAATGAAGCTTTAAAAGAAGCTCTATCAAAAATACGATTCATATAAGCACGGACATCTTTACTACCCGCTCCACTAAGCTCAATACCTAAAGCAGGTAAACGCCATAACAGTGGTGCTAAATAGCAATCGACCAAACTAAACTCTTCACTCATAAAGAACGGAGTTTCTGCAAATAAAGGAGCAAGTGCTAATAAAGCTTCACGAAGTTCTTCACGAGCTTGAGCCACATCACCCTTGTTGGCCAATATATTTTCAACCAATACATACCAGTCGTTTTGGATACGGTGCATAGTCAAACGACTTTGACCTCTTGATACTGGATATACAGGCATAAGTGGAGGATGTGGAAAACGCTCATCCAAATATTCCATAATGATGTGAGAATTATATAAAACTAACTCACGATCAACTAAGGTTGGAACTGTGCCATATGGATTAAGATCAAGTAGATCTTCTGGTAAATTAGTTGGATCAGTATAAGAAATTTCTACACCAACGCCTTTTTCTGCTAATACAATACGAGCTTGGTGGCTATATATATCAAGCGTATCTGAAAACAACGTCATAATTGAACGTTTATTTGTGGCAACTGCCATTTAACACTCTCCTAAATTCGAATGCATCGCTGCATATCTATTACTATTCAGCTATTCAGTCACACAAAACTTGTGGAAGATAAATAACAGAAAAGAAAGGGGCGTTCAGCCCCTTTCAAAATTTTGCGAATTATACACTATTTTATTTCACAAGATGTGAGGAATTAATGTACATCTCTCCAATATTCTTTCTTAAGTAAATAAATTAAGACAAACAATATCAGTAAGAAAACAATTACCCAACGGCCGATACTCTCAGACTCTAATCGAGAAGGTTCGCCTGTATAAACCAGGTAATTCACTAAATCTAAAACTACCGCATCGTATTCAGCTGGGCTTAGTGCACCACTTCCATCGGTTTTAATACCAACGTGACGCTCAACCATTTCACCGTCGACCATAGCTTCTTCTGTGCTGATACGTGGCACACCTTGCAACTCTTGTAATACATGTGGCATACCAACTTCAGGGAAAACCATATTATTCACACCAAATGGACGACTTTCATCAACATAGAAAGTACGTAAATAGGTATAAATCCAATCAGCACCACGAACTCGAGCTACTAAAGTTAGGTCTGGAGGTGGAGCACCAAACCACTTAGCAGCAGACTCAGATGGCATTGCATTTTTAATGTGATCACCAGGCTTTTCACCGGTAAATTGCAGATATTGCTGACCTAAGTCCACAGGAATACCTAAATCTTCAAAAGTACGCTGATATCTCTGGTATTGAGTTTGATGGCAGCCCAAGCAGTAATTCATAAACATCTTAGCGCCATTTTGCAATGATGCTTTATCTGTTAAGTCATATTCTGCTTTATCTAAATGAACACCGCTACCTGCAGCTAAGGCTCCAAACGATACTAACAAAGACAATACTAAAACTATCTTTTTCATTCTGTGATCCTCTCTGGTACGGGCTTGGTACGTTCATTTTTGCTGTAAATAAATAACAGAGCAAAAAAGCCAAAATACATAATAGTTGCTACCTGAGATGCAACAATCTTCCAGTTTTCTTGAGGTGTTCCACCTAAATAACCTAGGAAGATGAAAACAACTGCAAACACAATTAAGTTCCATCTATGTAAACCACAACGATAACGCCAAGACTTCACTTTACCTCTATCAATCCAAGGTAAAAGAGCTAGCGCTACAATAGCGGCAAACATACAAATAACACCACCTAGCTTATGAGGTACAGCCTTTAATATCGCGTAGAAAGGTGTGAAGTACCAAACAGGGAAAATATGCTCCGGAGTCTTAAGAGGGTTAGCAATTTCAAAGTTAGGATGTTCTAGGAAATATCCACCCATTTCCGGATTGAAAAACATGACGTAACAGAAAAGGATCAGGAATACACTAAAGCCAACTAAGTCTTTCAACACTATATGCGGGAAGAAAGGTACTATGTCATCGACGATATCGTACTTACTTGTGTAGTACTCATGGATTTGAAACTTAGTTTTCTCGTCTTCAGACAATGAGCCTTTCTTACGTTTAACATCAGTTCCATCTGGGTTATTTGAACCAACCTCATGTAAAGCAACAATGTGCAAAAATACTAAGATAACAATGACTAATGGAAGTGCAATGACATGTAAAGCAAAGAACCTGTTAAGGGTTGCACCTGATATAACATAATCACCTTGAATCCAAACCACTAGATCAGGACCAATAACAGGAATAGCACTAAATAAAGATACGATTACTTGAGCTCCCCAGTAAGACATTTGTCCCCATGGAAGTACATAGCCCATGAATGCTTCAGCCATTAATGCTAAGTAAATAAACATTCCAAACAACCACAGCAATTCACGTGGCTTTTGATATGAACCGTAAATCATACCTCTGAACATATGCAGGTAAACAACGATAAAGAATGCTGAAGCACCAGTACTATGCATGTAACGCAGTATGTAGCCGTATTCAACATCTCTCATGATATATTCAACAGATGCAAATGCTTCTTCTGCTGTTGGTGTAAAGCTCATGGTTAGCCAAACACCGGTAACAATTTGGTTGACTAAAACTATGGTTGCCAAGAAGCCAAACATATACCAGAAATTCATATTTCTTGGTGCTGGATACTGAATTGCGTGCATATTTGCAACGCGCATTATGGGAAGACGATATTCAACCCAATCCATTAAATTTTTCCACATACTATGCCGCCCCCTCTTCTGAACCAATCAAAAGAGTATTGTCGTCAATAAATCGGTAAGGTGGCACGACTAGATTCAATGGTGCCGGAACGTTATCGAAAACTCGCCCAGCCATATCAAACTTAGAGCCATGACAAGGACAGAAAAACCCTTCTTGCACACCCTCTACATACTCTGCAAATGCACCATCTTTTAGGTGCTGAGGAGAACATCCAAGGTGAGTACAGATCCCTACTAGCACTAGATATTCTTCTTTCAATGAGCGGTATGGATTTTTAGCAAATTCTGGCTGCTGCTCTTGATCTGAGTTAGGGTCTTTTAGTTTATCATCATGATCCGACAATGATGCTAGTAACTCTGGTGTTCTACGGGCAATCCATACTGGCTTACTTCTCCAAATAACCCGAATCAACTGACCAGGTTCAATCTTGCTGATATCGGCTTCTACATCAGCCCCAGCAGCTTTCGCTTTTACACTAGGGTTCCAAGAACCAATAAAAGGAACTGCAGCACCGACTACACCGACACCACCGACAACAGAAGTTGCGACCGTCAAAAAACGACGTCTGTTACTACTATCAGGTTGGTTTTCGGTCTCAGACGAATCATGCGCATCTAAAGATACATTGCTCATCCATTAATCTCCGAGGGTTGGATTGACAAATATTACCCTATCAGTGGTGCCAAAACACACAGAAGTGATAGGAAATATATAGGTATTGTTATTAACAGAAAATGATAAAAGAAAAACCACATAAAAGACAAGGAAATCGTCAATAAAATGAAGAAATACTGACACTTAACACTTTTATTTAAAAGAAAGTAATAAAAAACCCAGCAAAAGCTGGGTTTTTGAGAATTTCTCTTGGAAAGAGTGTCGTCTGACAATTAACGTTTTGAGAATTGTGGACGCTTACGAGCTTTATGAAGACCAACTTTCTTACGCTCAACTTTACGTGCATCACGGGTAACAAAGCCCGCTTTACGTAATGCTGGACGAAGAGTTTCATCAAACTCCATCAAGGCACGTGTAATACCGTGACGTATTGCACCAGCTTGACCGCTAATACCACCACCAGCAACGGTGACGTATAAGTCAAATTTCTCTGTCATTTCAACTAGTTCTAGAGGTTGACGCACGATCATACGTGCAGTCTCACGACCAAAGAACTCATCAAGAGGACGTTTGTTTACTACAATGTTGCCGCTACCTGCACGTAGAAAAACACGAGCGGTAGAGCTTTTGCGTCGGCCAGTGCCGTAATATTGATTATCTGCCATCTGTAATGCTCCTTAAAGGTCTAAGACTTGAGGCTGTTGAGCAGCATGTTTATGCTCAGGACCCGCGTAGACTTTCATTTTGCGGAACATATCGCGTCCAAGTGGACCTTTAGGCAACATACCTTTAACCGCTTTTTCAATGATCATCTCTGGTTTGTGGGCTTGTAACTTTTCAAAAGTAGTATCTTTAAGGCCACCTGGATATCCAGTATGAGAATAGTACATTTTGCCTTTGGCTTTATTACCAGTAACAGTTACTTTCTCAGCGTTGATCACAACTATATAATCACCAGTATCCACATGTGGAGTATACTCTGGCTTATGCTTTCCGCGTAAACGGCTAGCAATCTCAGTCGCTATACGACCAAGAGTTTTGTCTGCGGCGTCAACCACATACCATTCACGTTTTACCGTTTCTGGCTTTGCAACAAAAGTTTTCATTTTAAAATTACCCGAAATATATAAATAATCGTTACTTGGCTTTATGCTCGATATTTTACCACCGACTGCTACATAAAACCGCTAAAAATCAATACTTTGACCCCTTCGAGTCGTATGATTCATCCGCTTTCCCAAAGCGGGGGCAACTGGGCAGGGCGCGAATTATACAGAAGTTCCTATAAAACGCGAGTATAAAATTTAAGCTTTTTGCTATTTAGTGATTTTTTACACTTATCTCAATAATCACATGCCATAGATAAAATTACAGCAACCGTATTTTCATTCCCATTTAACGGCAAAAAATTACACCATTAGTCTAATTTTTAATAAACCTAATTCAGTTATATTGAGCTTTCGGTAAAGGTCTTTTCATCACTTTAGTTAATTAGGTGTATAAAAAATTTGAAATTTATTGAAACAGGAGTTGGTCTTAAGTTTACATAATGGACTACAGTGATTCTTTGTTTGTCCGTTTTTAAAATAACCATTAACAGGATAATAATTTATGAAAAATTCAAACTCTATTAAAAATGCTTTATTAGTAGGTTGTACTATTGCAGCATCGCAAATGGCAGTAGCTAAGCCAAATGATCAATTATCAGTAACTGATTCTGCTCCAGAAGAAGTCAAAGTAGCGGTTCAAGAATGGAAAGAAGGAAAAAGACTACGAGGACGTAAAGACAAATGCTACGGCATAGCGTTAGCCGGTGAAAATGACTGTAAAGCTGGTGCAGGAACAAGCTGTGAGGGTACTTCTACAGTAGATTTTCAAAAAGATGCTTGGACATTTTCTCCAAAAGGGTCTTGTGAATTTATCGTAACCCCACATGGCCCTGCGTCTAAAAAACCAATTGCTTAGTTGATTGTCACTTTGATACCAAAACTAACAGATTTGCCCGCCTCTGCGGGCATGTGTTTGAAACCTGAATATTTCAACTCAATCCATACCAACCTAGATGGCGACCTATGGTTTGAAGTACATGCAGAGAATTATCTTATCCAAGGTGGGCCTAGATTAGAAAAACTGCAAGATATAGCGAGTCACTTTCCAATAAGTATCCATGGAGTGGGGGCATCCTTAGGTGGTCCGGATCCAATTAGTAAAGAACATCTCGATAGATTAACGAATTTGCTAAAGTTAATACCAAGCGCAGCATTTTCAGAACATATTGCATGGTCAGGAACCCAAGGCAATTATTTGGGCAATCTAATGCCTACGCCGCTAACCAAACAATCTCTGAACAATACCGCCCAAAATATCCTACAATTTCAAAACGCTCTACAACGTCCTATTTTAGTTGAGAATCCTGCTAATTATCTCAACTTTAAGTCTGAAATGCCCGAGAGCGAATTTATGATGTCTCTTGTTCAAAAAACCGAATGCGGAATTCTTTTAGACGTTAATAACTTATTTCTCAGCGCCAACAACACTGGAGTTGATGCCCATAGCTACATACGAGATTTAGACCCCAATGTGGTAGGAGAAATACATATTGCAGGTCACTCTAAAGACCCTATAGAAAAAGGGTTATTAATTGATTCACATGACAGTCCAGTATCAAAAGAGGTATGGGAGCTATTACAAACTACTCTTTCGCTTCTAGGACCTAAACCTGTACTAATAGAGCGGGATGATAACTTACCTACATTTGACGTACTCTTAGACGAGAGAAATATGGCGCAAAAACTAATTAACTCCTATAAGAACTTAGTTTGATATGAGTGAGTTTCACGCGGCATTTATTGACTATGTAAAAACGGGAAGCCTAGAGGCCATTTCCTCCCATCTATCAGGTACTGAAAGCCAAGGTCGTTTGGCTGTGTATCGCAATACTTTCATAAGTGGCTGTATAGACGGGTTAGTCAGAAAGTACCCTAGCTGCGAAAAACTATTAGGCGTAGATTTTTTTAAATCACTAGCCCGGGACTATGCTATTAACTACCCTCCCTCTAGTCCTGTGATTAGCGAGTTCGGCGAAAACTATCCTGAATATATTCGAGATACACTTAAACAAAACTATCCCCAATTAAGTTACGTTTGGGACATATGCCAATTAGATAGGGCTTGGCACCATGCCTATTTTGCACCAGAGAAAACTCCTTTGGATGAAGCAGGCATCGAATCCCTCATTACAAATATAGAAAATCAATCTTTATCATTACACCCAAGTGTGCAACTTGTACAAACTAAGTCCGCAATTTCTGATTTGTGGTCACAGCTAAGAGATGGCGACATTAATGAAAAAACGCCCTTAAGCCTCACACCTGAAACAATAATGCTATGGCGAGATGAAGATAAGATTTTACACCGCACACTTTGCACTCCTGAAGCTATATTTATTCAAAGTATTCAAGAGGGAAAAACCTTAGGAGAGTCAGCAGAAATAGCCATCCAAAGTGAGGAACTAGATATCAGTAATACCTTTAGTCAACTTTTACTTAATAACTTAATAACTTAAAGAGAACACACATGCACACATTGATTATTTCGTACAATAAGATAATGGAAAAGTTAAGTTTATATCTGACAGATTTAACGCTACTTATTGCAAGACTACTTGTTGCAAACGTATTTTTTTCTTCGGGGATGACAAAGTGGAACGGATTTTTTAGCTTTAATCCAGAGAAATATGATTTGTTTTTATATGAGTTTTTTTGCCCTGACCCAATCCGTGAAGGCGCCTTGTTATTGTGCGATGCAGAGACTTTAGATTACGTAGAAGGCTCTTCAATTATTACCTTCATAGAAACCTTAGCTGTCGGAGCTGGTGTAGCTGAGATTGTATTCCCAATATTGCTTGCTTTGGGCATATTTGCACGTGTTGGTGCAGTGGGTTTAATTGCCATGACCCTATTTATTCAATTAGCGGTATTCCCTAGCTGGGATCATTGGTGGAACCCAGCGGTTTGGTGGTTTGTGGTATTGATGGCAGTATTAAGTATGGGACCAGGTAGACTATCCCTAGATTCATTACTGGGGTTAGAGAAAAAACGTTGATATGTATCAGTGCATCCCTTGCAAATTTAGAATTATTCAAGGGATGCATTAAAACCGAAAAGCTAGCGCTCAGGTACTAACAATGCTGGGTCTAGCCTCTCTTTAAACCAATTTATACGCCAGTCTAAATGGGCACCAGTGACTCTTCCAGTGGCTCCTATTTCAGCCACTAAATCACCCTGTTTAACTCGTGTACCCGCAGCTACTAGCCCTTTACTTAAATGCAGAAAAGTTGATGTAACACCGTAACCATGGTCAATGATCATAGTCCCACCAGAATAATACATGTCAGATTCAAACAACGTTACGATCCCATCTGCAGGGGCAAATACAGGTGTACCAGTTGGCCCGGCTACATCTAACCCAAAGTGCGGTCTTTTTGGGGTCCCATTAAACACTCTGCGACTACCATATACACCACTAATAGGCCCTTCAGCAGGCCAGATAAAATCTTGGGTAAAGTCCAGCCTATCATCATTATTTGACCTAGCACTCGCTATTTGTTGATTATCTTTACGAATACGCTCAAAAACCTCTTTTGAGGGGCTAACATACTTACTAGCCACACCTTCAATTCTTTGCTCTTCGTAAGTGCGTTTTGATAAAGTAATGGTTTCATTATGTTCATCACCATGGTTACTTTGCCAAGTTAACTGGTGCTCAAGCTGAGCATCTCGCCCAAAGCCAAACACAAATTGGCCAGTTTCAGAGATATTTATAGGCTTATTGTCTAACCAAACTTGGCTACCTGCAGGAAGCTGACCTCGTATTAAACTACCTTGGGTCAACTCCCCTTTAAGAGTGAGGGCATCCGCTAATGCATTAAATACCCAAAGCATTGTGGCCATTAAGATAAGGGGTTTAAGCAAACGCTATGGCTCCTTTACCTACGCCTTCATAAGCAAGAACTCTAAAGTCCTCGTCAGGTGACAACCTTTTGTGCTCATCAGCCATAAACTGCGCTAAGCACTCTACTGTGGTATCTGTATCGAGCATTTCAGATTCAGACTTAGGAATAGCTAGTTCAAACCTTCCCTGTGAGGCTTCATAGGCAAACACATGATGTTGTTCAAAATTGCCTTGCTCTAATTGAAAAGCAGTTTGATTCGGTTCAACTATATCTTCTGTTGAACCAATATAAATATCACACCAGCGCTTGGCCCAGTATTCTTGCCACTTTATACTTTCAATCTGATTTTCAAAAATCACTACTTTTGACCTATGACCATGGGCGATACGCTGACAGTTTCCGTCATGCTTTTTCAAACCATGGGTGTAATGATAGTAAGGGGTATTAATCACCTCAGCGCGAAGGTTCAACTCTATCCCCGCAACATTTTCAGGTAAGTGGGTTGCTATCACATCTTTCAGGTAATCACCCACAGAAGGCATAGTGACTTCATCTGAATATACAAATGCATATGCTTCGGCTGGGCAATTAAGGTGGATAGATTTATTGTCTGGTCGCATAAAATCGACCTTCACCCTGTCTGTTTTTTCATTTTGCTGAACTCGGCTAAACTCATGTTCAACAGGTACCAGCAATTTGTGATCTATGTACTCATCAATTAAGTATTTGAGTTGTTTTTTGACCTTGCCAAAATCCAACACCATACTTTCTTCATTTAAATCGCCATTTAAGATTACGTCAACGATCCAGCTTTCTCCCACCATTCCCCGCTTGGGGCATAAGTAAGAAAAATCCATCACAGTTAAATCATTCACAAATAATTGCATAAAAAAGTATTGTTACCTTGTCTACATTACATACTTAAAACGTTAGCTTTCGAGTCCAACAACTTAGTTGGGATATCTATAATATCAGTTTTGAGACTTCAAAAGTTGATCTTTAAGATTTGGTGGAATACCACGTATCATTAAAGTATCAGATCCTGCATCATAACTTACTCTATCTCCGAGTAACTTACGCTCAAAGCTCAACGATATACCACCACCTTGACCGCTAAATTTAGCGAGTGTTTTTAGGGCGCTTCTATCCGCTTGAAAATTTTCTTCTACTGGTACTTCAGCCTGCTGATTAAAAGCCTCAAAGCTTACGTGATCACTCGGTAATTTTGCTGCTAATTCTTGAATTTGAATATCTTCACCAAGCTCTAGTTTCTCTTTATAATATTCAGAAACCGTATCTCTTGCTTGATGCTTTTCTTCTGGATCAAGTTGCTCCGCAGCCAAAAACGCATCAACTGTAGTAAGTAATTGTTTGTTTTGTTGCTTTATATCAACCAACTCTTCACAGCCAATAAAGTGCATAAAGAAGTCTGAAACCTTACGCCCCATTCTGCCTTTAATAAAACTGATATATCGTTGCTGCTCAGCAGAGACAGACAATTGCGTAAGATCTATTCTTACTGCCAACTGCATTTTACTCAGGTCGAGATGATCACTACTGGTAAGCTCTAACTCTTGATTAATTTCAACGTGTTGCTTAGTGTTAATAATCGCAATCATCAAGTAATCTGTTGCCAAAAACTGATAATGGCTAAATACCACAAAGCCTGTTTCTAATGTTCCAGTATCTATTAATGATTTTTTTAATAGTTCACTTGCCTGAATACTAAAGTCTACAAAATCTTTACTATCATCTAGCATGTCTTGCAATATACTTTTGAATGGCACCGAGTGGGGAGTGAGTGCACTCCCTTCTTCGTCATCGGGTTCTTTACTAACACTGACAATTTCAGCATTTTCTGCAACAAAACCGCCTACACCTTTACTAGGTTTAGTATTAAAAGCGTGATTAATTTGCTGAGCCAAATTCTCAATTTCTGGACTGACATCAAAACAACTCGTCCTAGGAATTAAAACCAATTCTTGCTGTTGATTAACGGCTAATTGGTGCACCACAAAATGATGAATTAAAGCACTCACATTTTTTCCTCAAAGTAATTAAATTCGTTCTGTTATAGTTGGTTGATAGCAATTTTACTGGACCATTGTTACTATCGCCCTAATTATACAAGTAAAATATCTGAGCCTATCCATATGCCACAACAATCCAAATATTCTGACAGCCAATTTGAAGCCATTATGCATGACATTATAATTGCGTTAGAAAAACACCAAGCAAACAGAGACCTTTCTCTTATGGTGTTAGGCAACCTCATTACCAATATTTTTCAGCAACAAGTAAGCGATAATCAGCGCGAACAAATGGCCGAACAGTTTACACAAGTGCTGCTTAAAAGTATCAATGGAAAATAAAAAAGTTAAAGGTAAAGCAAACCTATGATTTTAGCTGAAACGCCCCGTCGCAAGTTAGTTAGCCAATTAGTCACCTGGGGGCATTGGTTTGCACTCCAAAATATCGTTTTAGCTATCATTATTGCGGCCATTTACATTTTAAACTCCCCTGCGCCATTTACAGCAATTGGTAATCTGTACCTATTTACGAATTGGGTTAGCCATATTGGCTTTCTGACATTTTTTGCGTTTGTTATTTTAATTTTGCCATTGTGCTATTTGTTATCAAACGCCAAAGCAGTAAAAATAATAAGCTCAATAGTCTCAGCCTTAGGTTTAGCCCTCCTCGCTTTTGATGCACTACTGTACAATAAATATGGCGTACACCTCAGCTTTAACTCAGCCGTATTAATACGTGATGAAGCACAAACCGTAATGTCAGATTTTGGTTGGCAACAATGGGGATTCTTAGCCTTACTATTTATTGTGTGGTTTTTATTCCAGTTAGTGGTAGCCAATGCTTTATGGCAACGTGTAAAAAGACTGCAAAAAAAGAAGCTAGGTTTACCTATAAGTAGCTTTTTTGTTGCTTGCTTTGTAATTAGCCATGGCCTTCATGTATGGGCAGATGCCAAGCTTTATCAACCAATAGTTAAGCAAGATAATATGTTCCCATTATCTTACCCAGCTACAGCAAAAACACTAATGTCTCGCTATAGCCTATTAGATCTAGAAGATTATCAACAACGAAAAGCACTGCAGTTCGATCAAACTATTAGTGGCATTAATTACCCTGCTACACCTGTCTATTGCGCCGTACAGAATGACCAAAAAGTGTTACTGCTTGGTGTAATTGATGAAGAAATAAATGGCTCAATTCCCGGAATATCAACCATGAGCCAGCATTACGGACTACAGTCTAGTTTACCAAGTAGTATTAAAACTGTTCTTTACGGACTTCCCGAGTTATATCACAGTGCTTTATCAAGCTATGAGCCCATTTTACTAAGCTTACCCGCATCAATGGGCTTAAATATAAGTGTGTATTCTGAAGAGAAAATCGCCCCTAAAGTAGATAAATATACTCAAAACTGGGACGAGTTTAAAAATAATGTGCGACAACTACAAAGTAACCTTGCTATTGGTTTTGTTAGTACAGAAGGTTTGTCTCAACTGCTAACTACAGAAGTCCAAAATAACTACCAAATTTTAATTACACATCTGGGGCAAACAGATACGCTGCCTAGTCAGTTATTCAGCAATATTAATATCAATAAAAAGATGTCTAGCCATGAGGATTTGGCACCAACCATCTTGAATTTATTAGGTTGTTCTGCCAACACCAATGCATATAGCACAGGAAGTGATCTAACCAGCGATAATAAACGTCGCTACATAGTTAGCACCCAAGGAAGTAAAGTTTTACTTCTTACTGACAAGCAAAGAATTGAGATAATGAACAATGGCAATGTGCGCATTTTTGACTTATCTACAAATGAAGAAGTATTCACACCTGTTGACACTGGTTTACTTAGCCAAGGCATAAAACGTCTAAGTAGCTTTTCAGCCAAATCCGCCCGCTAAAGCTAAATAAATATTATAAACGCCCCTATAGTAGGCATTGTAGGGGCGCCACACTGTATAACACCTAGTTAAAACTTTCGCGTCTAACAGCCCGTTATTTATGAATAAGTTGACCGCTAAAAGAGTAAAAAGACATGAATGTTATGTAGCCAGTTTTTGTTAATGTACTGCTTTTTAAACTAGCCATTGAATTACCCTTGACATAAATTCCAATCGGACCTAACCTTAATGATAATTGTTATCATTAAGGTTAGGTCCGATTATGTCTTCAGAGTATTCTTTTGTTTTCTATTCTTTAGAGCTAGCAGTACGTTACGGCAGCAACAGCAGCGAAAGCCATGATGACATTGCCTGTTATGTCCACGTAGCCTTAGAAAGAGCAAGAAAACTTACCTGTATTAAAGCAGCTCGAACTGCACACTTGCGAATTGTTGATACTCTAATAGAAACCATGTGCGATACCTGTCATAACCAAAACTGGCGTATTCAGTGCCACCGGTATTTAAAAAAACTTATGCCTTTGATGTTTGAGATCCTTGACGAAGGAGACTATGCGAAGAAGACAAAAGAAATTGAAACCTTGTACAAATTTTTCGTCAGCCACGAACAACTTCCGAACAAAGACAAAGCAAACCTAAAAAGCCATTCATACCTTTCTAAGAAATGATACTTCAGAAACTTCATAACCTTACTTAGAATCAAGTTGACTAAAAAAGTTCCATATCCACTTGACATATTATTAACAAAACAGATAATGAAAACTATTCTCATTACTATAAATTTGGAATACTTCAATGAAAAAGTCTTCAATATCTTTGGCACTATTACTCGCTTTATCATTAACCGCTTGTATCGACGACGGTGAAGATGGGGTTGCTGGTGCTGACGGCGCAACTGGTGCTGACGGTACCGATGGTGTAAGTGTTTATGTTACCCGTGACGATGTTGTCACATCTAATGCTAACATTGCATACGCTGCCTATGCCGACTCTTTAATCTCTGCACAAAGCCTTCGTGATTCACTAACAACATTTGTTGCAGACCCTAGTGAAACAAACTTTGTTGCTGCGAAACAAGCATGGTTAGATGCACGCGAACCCTATGGACAAACAGAAGTCTATCGTTTTCGCGTAGGTCCAATTGACGCACTTACTACAGATGAGAATGGAGACTATGTATTAGGTGAAGAAGGCGATGGCCCTGAAGGACGCATCAACGCTTGGCCTTTAGGTGAAGCTCTTATCGATTACGTTGCAGCTGAAGTTGACGGCGATGAAGGTGAAGGATTAGCCGGCAGTAGTATCATTGAAGACACTGATTCTTACCCAAACATTACAGAAGATGTAATAAGTAGCTTGTTCGAGTATGAAGGCGAAGAAGCAAACGTAACAACAGGCTACCATGCCATTGAATTTTTACTTTGGGGTCAAGATTTAAACGCCGATTTATCTGGCAGTGGCGACCGTGATGCCACAGCTGGTCAACGTACTGTATCTGACTATTCAATTGTAAGTGGCGAATGTACTTCTGGTACAGAAATAGTAGCCGATGAAATTTGTGTTAGACGTGGTGAATATTTACTAGCTGCCGCTGAAATACTGATTGATGATTTAACCACAGTTGTTGAAGCTTGGGAGCCAGAGACAGGTTTCCATTACGAGAACTTTGTAGCAGGTGGCGATGACTCACTAGCCCTTATTTTCGAGGGAATGGGCCGCTTAAGTTTTGGTGAATTAGCCGGTGAGCGTATCAACATTGCTCTTACTACTGACTCACAAGAAGACGAGCACTCATGTTTCAGTGATAACACTCACCGCGACATTTTCTTAAATGCTAAAGGCGTACAAAATGCATTTAATGCTTCATATACACGTATTGACGGTGAAGTAGTTGAAGGTGCCTCACCTTACGATTTACTAGTAGTTGAAGGTGAGTTCGAACTTGCAAACAACCTGCGTTCAGCACTTGAAGCAACTATGTCAGCAGCTTCAGTTATTGACACAAAAGCTAAAACAGGTACTCCCTTCGATGTGTTGATTCAAGAAGGTATCAGCCAAGAAAATGTAGTGGCTGTTATCCAAGCGTTAGATACTCAAACCGGCTACATTGAAGACTCAATAGACGCCCTAAGTATCACAACTGGTGACTTGTATCAGGATACTGAAGAAGAGTTCTAACAGTAACTGATCTAAATTAAAAGTTAATATATAGAAAGGGGCCTAGTAGGCCCCTTTTTTAGTTAAATGTGTATAATAACGCTTCTTATTACTAATAGTACCGTCAACAGCATGAGTATAAGTTTAAATAGTTCTTTACCAAACCAAGCTAAGATTTTTGGTTCTCTCTTTATTAGTATTGCCTTAACTGCCTGTGGTGGCGGAGGAGGAGCATCTAACTCCAACGATACTCCTATTGTTATTATTGAGGAGCCTGAAGAGCCTGAGCTAGACCACAGTGGTTTAACTCCCGTTGAAAGCGATATCATTGATAATACAGAATATTTAGCAGGTGGTGACGTCACCCTTTTTGTAACTAATGATAAAGCATTTGAAACACGTCCAGATGCAATAGCCGACGACTTTACATTCGACAGTTTTTTCACTCAAGGCGACCACTTATTTAGAACTGCCCATGATGATTCTGGCCCCCTAATGAATAGCGATACCTGCCAAAGCTGCCACATAAATGATGGCCGTGGGGAAATATCAGACGATATAGACACTCCTTTTATCAGTACCCTAATCAAAATTTCAGATTCAGCAGGCAATGAAGATCCTATATACGGTGATCAAATTCAAATTTTTGCTGAGCAAAGTTTTAGTACCTCAGACTTAAGCGCCGGCATTGCTCAGTATGATGCCTCAATTAACGGAGACCAGCTTTTTGGCGAAGCTTACGTATTTGTAGAATACCAAGATATAAACGGCACCTACCCAGACGGTACTGCATTTACACTGCGTAACCCTGTATACAAAATAAAATCTCCTAGCTTTGGCCCGTTCACAGAAGATATTCAATTCTCAGTACGCATGGCACCTAGTGTGTTTGGTACTGGTTTACTAGACGCTATCCCAGCTGACAACATTTTAGCCCTAGCAGATGAAAGTGACAGTGATAATGACGGGATATCTGGCCGTGCATCTATGGTAACAGACGCCATAAGTGGTGAAACTGTGCTTGGCCGCTTTGCCTATAAAGCCCAAGCCGCAACTGTATTACAACAATCTGCAGCTGCGTACCGCGGCGATATTGGTTTAACCAACAGCCTGGCCACAGCTGAAAACTGCACCGACTTACAGCTTGCCTGTCAGGTATTAGCCGAACAAGAAGGTGAAGTTGGTGACGACTACGATGTATCGGATAGAGAATTAGCTTTAGTGGAATTTTACACCAGCGTATTAGGTGTTCCAGCAAGAAGAGGCTATGACAGCAACTCACAAACTTGGGATGCGGATATCAGTGAAGGAAGGCGTTTATTTTTTGAATCAGGCTGTATTGGATGCCATACACCACGTCATGTAACGGCAGATGCCAATGGCAGTGCACTGGGTGACATTCCCTTAATCGGAGACCCCGACCCTACAGATGCAGCAGACATCATTGAACCTTTGTCGAATCAAACTATTTACCCATATACAGATTTACTGCTTCATGATCTAGGCGGTAGTTGCGCTGTTACTCGCGAGTTAGCAGATGGCACATCATGTACCGAAGGCGAAGCCTGTTATTACGTACAACGCTGTGAAGGCCTAGCTGACGGCGTTGCACAGGGTGACGCTATTGGTAGCGAATGGAAGACTCCCGCACTTTGGGGCTTAGGTTTAGTACAAACCGTTAATTCAGATTCAACCTTTTTACATGATGGGCGAGCCCGAACCATAGAAGAAGCCATACTTTGGCATGGCGGTGAAGCTGAAGCAGCTAAAAGCAATTTCATGGAATTAGATGCAAGCGCCAGAACGCAAATGCTGCAGTTCTTAAGCTCTCTCTAAGTTAACTAGGTAACCTTTACTCACCATGCCTAATTTTCCTTTGCTACTTGTTGTGATTTTTGGTCTAAGTGCTTGTTCGAAGGCACCAGAGTTTGACCAGAGTGAGCTGACTCCTGCGGGAGAAATGACAGCCAAAAGGGTATCCCACCGTACCTATGTGGTTGAGGGCGAAGGCGTAGATTCCTTACAGAAACTTAATTTTTGGACCGGTTTTTCGTTGTTTCGAGACCCTTGGGTTATTGCACCTAGCTCAACAAAAGACAGAGACGGATTAGGACCTCTGTTCAACACTCGGTCTTGCATTAGCTGCCATTCTCGAGGTGGAAGAGGGCCAGCGCCAGAACAAGGTATTTCTAGCCCAACAGCCATGGTAATTCGGCTCGGTCTTAAAGACTCAGTGGACAAAAGCCTGAGCTTTCATGACACTGAAACCTTTAAAAACTACGGAGAGCAAATTCAACCACGGGCTATCAATACGATACATACAAGCCGTTTGCCTGAACCACTTACCCCCGAAGCTAAATTAAAATTAGAGTATGATTTAATAAAAGATACCTACCCAGACGGTACCCAGTACGAACTAAGAAAACCACATTATGAATTAGTTGACCTCGCCTACTCAGACATACCTGACTCAATTGGCCTATCACCTCGATTTTCTCCTATTGTTTACGGAGCGGGGTTACTTGATGCCATTTCCGAGCAAGACCTACTTGCCCAAGAAGATATCAATGATCTCGACCAAGATGGCATTTCAGCTCGATACAACCGTGTGCCTTTAATAAAACTATACTTGTCTAGTGAATTACAACCAGATGCCACAAAAGGGGTAGGACGATTTGGCCACAAAGCTAAACATCCATCTTTAGGACAACAAATAGCCGCGGCATTTCGAGATGACATAGGTATCACTAACTCTTGGTATCCAGAAGAATCTTGCACTCAAATCCAACACAAGTGCGCCATTGCGTCAGAGCTTGGCCAACATTCAAGCATAGAAATACCCGATAAATTACTCGCACTAGTAATAGATACCAACCAGTTTATGGCCGTGCCTCCAGCTCGTAATCTCACCTCAGAGAAAGCGCAAGCTGGGCGAGAAATATTCTATCAAGCAGGCTGCGCTACTTGCCATACGCCAAGTTACACCACTGCAGCCAACTATCCTGTTGCGGCCCTAGCCAACCAAAAAATATGGCCTTATACAGATTTAGCCCTTCATGATATGGGCCAAGGCTTAGCAGACGGCGTAACGGAGAATGACGCCTCAGGACAAGAATGGCGCACGCCACCACTTTGGGGCCTTGGTGCTCAAAAAATATTTAGAAAACAGCCTTTGTATTTACACGATGGCCGTGCACGCTCAGTCGAAGAAGCCATTTTGTGGCACGGCGGCGAAGCACAAAGCAGTAATACATATTTTAAAAAACTATCTAAAATCGAACGCCAACAATTGGTCGCGTTTTTAAACGCAATTTAGGAGCAGAACATGAACAATCAGCCCACAGCACAATTGAAAAAGCTATTTATTGCCACAACCATAGGCCTTACCACTTTACTCAGCGCTTGTGGTGGCGGAGGAGGCGGTGGTAGCTCTAATGGAGGAACAACTACCCCAGTAGTGGAAACACCTACCACAGACATCACCACTGAGTTTGGCGATTACCTAACAGACTTAGTAGATGGGCATATCATACCAAGCTATAGCGCTATGCAAACCCAAGCGCAAGCCCTTACTGATACAGCAACTGCGTTTTGTGCACTTAGCTCTCAAACCTCTGGCGACCTTAGTAATTTGCAACAAAGCTGGAGCGACTTCAATCAAAGTTGGCAAGCTATTCAATGGTTAAAAGTAGGCGCAATTTCTGATGATAATCGTATTTTTCGTATGGAGTTTTGGCCTGATAGCCAAGAAAAAGTACCAGAAGACGTAGATGACTTAATTGAAGATCATCAACAAATTACAGTGACGGCTGAGCTTATATCTGAAGAAAGTGTGACAGTTCAGGGCATATCGGCACTTGAGTATTTACTTTTTCCTGCAAGCACAAGTAATTCGCTATTAAATGCAGAAGACAAAGCAAAACGCTGTGAAATAACGGCCGCTATTTCAGAAAACTTACTCAACATGAGCACAGAAATTCTCAGTGATTGGCAAGCAACAGGAGGAAATTATCGCTCTGAAGTTATCAATGGCACAGGTGAATTTGATTCAGTGCAAGAAGTCATTGAAGAGCTAGTTACCACTTGGTTAGAACATATTGAAATAGTCGAAGACTCTAAAATAAATGAAATAGTCGGCACTGAATCACCGGGTAACCCAGAAAGTGCTGAACATTACCTAAGCGACGAGTCACTCCTTAGCATTGCCACAAACATCGACACCATTATGACTATATACACCAACGATGATGGCAAAGGCTTTGACGAAATCCTTACTGATTTTATTGAGCTAGCATCTGTAGATAATGACATTACCGCTTCTTTAACAAGTATTTCAGCGCAAATTACTCAAATCACCCAAGACTTTGACTCGTACGAAGCCGCTCTTGCCGATGACAATGGCCGAATTGCACTTAGTGATTTAGTTAATGAAATGCGAGAGCTAATAGATTTAATCGACATCGACTTTACCCAGGCCCTAGAAATCAGCCTTAACTTTACTTCTTCAGACGGCGACTAACTAACCATGCGAACGAACTTAACCCTATCGAGCATTTTCCCCTTATCAAAATATACCCTGGGGCTAATATCACTTTCAGTTTTGGCGGCAAACTTTAATGTTACAGCACAAGAAAACGCCTCAGACAAGCCAGAGAGCTTACAAGAGGTAATACAAATTTTTGGGCAAAAAAATGCATTAGAAACCGCCACAGGCTCAGGCTTTGTAGTGGATGAAGCTGCGCTAGAACAATTTGAGTTCGACGATATACACCGTGTATTGCAAAGCGTACCAGGAGTGTATATTCGTGAAGAAGACGGTTATGGCCTGCGTCCAAATATCGGGCTGCGCGGAGCCACCAGTGAGCGCAGTAGTAAAATAGCCTTAATGGAAGATGGCGTATTAATTGCGCCAGCCCCATACTCTGCACCTGCGGCTTATTATTTCCCCAATGTTTCTCGAATGACACAAGTAGAAGTATTTAAAGGCCCTTCTGCTATCAGTTATGGTCCAAACACAGTTGGTGGTGCCATTAACATGCAGTCTCGTGCTGTGGGTAAAGATAATACTGGCGAATTGGACATAGCCTTTGGGCAACAGGAATATGGTAAAATTCATGGTCACTACTCTAAAGAGATTGGCGACTTAGGAGTAATGGTAGAAGGTATACATTTAAGAGCTGACGGCTTTAAGTCACTACCTGATGATGGAAATACCGGATTTACCAAAAATGAAATACTGGGCAAAGCCGACTACGCATTTACCGAACTAGCTTACAATCAACAAGTACAGGTTAAAGTTGGCTATTCAGAAGAAGTTTCTTACGAAACCTACTTAGGCCTTAGTGATGAAGACTTTGCTGAAGATCCCTACCAGCGGTACGCTGCCAGCCAAAATGACAAATTTGATTGGGAGCATCTGCAACTTCAAGCCGACCATTACATGGAGCTGAGTCCAGATATCACGGTATTAACACAAGTGTACCGTAAAGACTTTAATCGTGACTGGGACAGGCTTAACAGTTTTGAGTCTAATCGCAGCATTAGCTCAATATTGGCATCTCCAGATGTTGGCTTAAATAGCCGCTTTTTATCTGTTCTCAAAGGTGAAGAAGATAGCCTAAGCGATTTTGGCGAAACCTTAAGTTTTACCTTAAACGACCGTACATTTTATTCCCAAGGTATACAATCCAAGCTTACGTGGGACAAAACCATCAACCAAGCTGAAATAAGCACAGACTTTGGAATACGCTTGCATCAAGACCAAGTAGAGCGACTTCATCGCGCTAGGTTCTTTAATATGGAAAGTGGCGAGTTAGTATTTGCAGGCCTTGCAGACGAAGTCATCTTAAACAACAAAGAAAATACCACTGCCATTGCTGCCTACGTAAACTCTAAGGTGGAGTACGGCAATTTACATACTTCATTAGGCTTACGGGTAGAAAGTATTGATGGTGAATCAAACGACTTCTTACTCAATACTCTAGACAAAAACAGCGATACTGTGGTGCTACCAGGGGCGGGTATTTTTTATCAATTATCTCCAGAGTTGGGATTACTAGCAGGAGTCAACAAAGGCTTTGTTCCTAATAGCCCAGGTGAAACCAGTGATATAAAACCAGAAGAAAGCTGGAATTATGAGTTTGGCTTTAGAGCAAACTTATCAACATGGCAAATAGAAGGCATAGGTTTTTACAACGACTACAGTAATCTAAAAGCAAGCTGTACCTTGTCTAGTGGTTGTACAGACGAGTTAGGCAGTGAGTTTAATGGTGGAGAAGTAGAAATATATGGTGCTGAACTCAGCGCCACCGGCCAATTCGAAATCGATAAAAGCTTACATATTCCTGTCAATATTGCGTACACCTATACTCAGTCAGAATTCCAGAGCAGCTTTGAGTCAAGCTTCTCCCAATGGGGTAACGTAACTGCGGGAGACGAGCTTCCGTACCTACCTGAAAATCAATTAAATATCCAAGTAGGTCTCGCAGGGGACAACTGGCAAGTAGATCTCGCTTATAAATATATCAGTGAAATGTCAGAAGCTGCGGGAACAGGCACAGATTTAGATGGAGTCAGCACTTCAGCACTTAGCCAAATCGACGTGGCGGCTTGGTATCAGATCAATCAAAGTCTGAAAATTTACTCTAAGTTAGATAACCTCACTGACGAGATTCAAATTGTGTCACGCCGTCCATTTGGAGCTAGGCCTAACAAACCTCGTCAATTCATAGTAGGAGCAAAATACAGCTTTTAATAAACAAGTTAAGCTGTAAACAGGTACAAAAAATGGCAATCAACCGCAGACAATTCATAGTAGGCGCCAGCCAAGTTGCAATAGCAACTTGGCTTCTCCCCGCCTGTACAAATTTAAAACCAGAACAATGGATAGTTAGCACCTGTAATGATCAAAGTGGCCAAACTATGGCAGCAGCCCTTGATAGCAAAGGCCAGATCATTAATACCGTAAACCTTCCAGCTAGAGGCCATGACTCACTTGCTCTGCCCCACAAACCTGGTCATGCATTAGTATTTGCACGGCGCCCAGGCAGCTTTGCTGTAGAAGTAGATTTTAGCTCTGGTACTATAGTCAAACAAATCCAAAGCCAAGCAGACAGCCACTTTTACGGCCACGGTGTGTTCTCAAGTGATTTCAAATATTTGTACACCACAGAAAACCTATACGATAAAAAACGTGGACTTATCGTGGTACGCGATGCACAAACCTATCAAGTATTAGAACGATACGAGTCCGGCGGCATTGGCCCACACGAACTAGCCCTAATGCCAGACAAGCAAACCATAGTAATAGCAAATGGTGGCATTGAAACCCATCCAAACCAGCATAGAAAAAAACTCAATATCGAAACTATGCAACCAAATTTGGCATATCTAGACCTCAAAACAGGACAAATACTTGGAAGCTACCAACCGCCAGACCATCAACTAAGCCTGCGACATTTAGACGTAGCAGAAAATGGCACAGTGTATGTCGGCGCACAGTACCAAGGCCATAAATCAAAACTGCAACCATTACTCTATTCTCACCAAGGTGAAAACCTATTGCGAGCTTTTCAAGCCGACCAAGCACAATGGCATAAAATGCAACAATATACCGCCAGTGTGTTAGTGAAAGACTCGTTACTTTGCGTAAGTTGTCCAAGAGGAGCCCACCTTAGCTACTGGGACACCCAAAGCCATAGGTTTACCTATCAACAAAAAATGCGTGATGTATCGGGCCTGGCTAAAACTAACAAGCAAATATATGCATCTACCGGTAGAGGGCAGCTAACAGCACTCCTTGATGATGAAATACTTACTAAGCAGCAATCCCAACACTCACTAGACATAAAATTTGATAATCACATGACAATCATAAACGGGGCTTAAGTTTAAAAATTAAGAAACTGAATGAGACTCATCTTGCCTGCTACTTTGCATAGCCGACTTAACATACAAATAGGCAGGTAAAGCACAGCTTAGCCCAACCGTTAGATTGATGATGATGAAAAATAAAGGTTTTGGATTAGATGAGTTTTTTGATTCGTTAAACATAAACAGCCAAAACACAAAAGAGCTAATAAGAAGATCAACACTAAACCCTGCAGCGGCCCCATTAACAAATAAAGACGTGACAAATAACGGAATATTTAAACCTTCTAACTGTATAAATTGAAAAAAATACAAGTAAGGAATAATGCCGCCTACTATGGCTAATATAAGATAGAGATTTTTCACTATGTGTGGCCTTTTAAATAACTGAAACTAAATTGAGTAACCATAGATAACCCACTGTAATGGTTAAGCTAACAACAAAGCCGAGATTTTTGACTCGCCAACATACTTTTGTCATATAGGCCACTAATCCCATGATAACCATAGTAAAATTGATAATCATGTAAAAGGCTATTACTAGTAAAGTACACCATAAAGAAACCTTCCTGGGGTTGTCATAGCAAAATAAGCTGAAATAACAGTACCAATATATGCCCCAAGCATACATGCCGAATGACGTCTAATATTACCTTTACGAATAGAAACTACCCCTACAGGAACACACAAAATAACCACAATAGAAAAGGTATGTAACCAACTTAGGGCACCTGTTGGCATAATGAAAAATGAGCTAATTGCCGTAACCAACATCAATACAGCCCAAAGTTTACCAATACCTTTATGAAGCAATGTTCCTTTTTCTAGAAGCAGGTTGATAGCACCAAGAAAGATTGATGGGATGACAGCGAAAAGGTGTATATAAATTTCCATATTAACTCTGAATAACTAGCATGACTGTTAAAAGCCAAAGCTTAAAGGGACTTACGCATTTTATCCACTAACTCAATACATGCCTTATACAACAACACTTCCATATCTTTATTATTATAAAGAGAACCAAAACCCCAAATGTGACTAAAACTAAATAGGTTACCAATAAATTCACGCCATGAAACGGATTGAGAAACGCTAAACGTTTGAATTGTTTTGTTTTCTTGGAGTTTATATAAGCGCGATACTAGCTTAATTTTAGGACGCCAAAATATCGGAACCTCAACTGTTCCATAGCCCACAGTAAACGCATCACCGCCATGTAAAGTTACTATTACTACATCCAATCCCATATCTGATTTTTTGGGCTCTGCAATAGATGAAGCACTATGCAAACAAAAAATTTCCTGTAACTCTTTGCGCATATGACCTTGTAACGAATTCCCAGTCATAGAAAAAAATGACTCTACTTTAGAAATTTTACTATCATTTACTACTGCTAATGAACCTAGGTATACATTAGGCTTTTCAGGCTTAAACCAATCTAGTAGCAACTTAACGTTCCTTTTTTGCTGGCAGCTTTTTACAACAAGTGTTTATGGCCTTGCATGTTAAGATATTGAATTTATCAACTCACAATGCATGTTACTTAACAATCCTAAACCCAATAAAACAAAAGCTAATACCAGCGCACACCATAAAGATTGACAGTGCGTTTATCAGGTTTATAGATAGCTCTGCTGCTTGCGAATAACTATTTTCTAAAAACAAGCCTCCAAGAACACTCCACCCAAGACCAAGAGCGACCATTAAATACTTGATAACCAAACGGCCCCAAATATCTAGGTTCATGTTAATGTAAACTCCTTCGTACCTGTAACACCTTTAATAAAAGTAATCCTGACTTAAAATCACAAACCATTCTTAAGCCTTAATTAAATCTATGGTTTTTAATTCTTCTTTTGTGAATAAGTTAAGCATGTGAACCATGATTTCTTGTGCATCACTAATCAAAAAAACATCGTATCCCTTGCCATTATTCTCCTCAATAATTGAGATGTATTGATGACAAATGGTTACTTTTTCTATCTTTTGAATATCAATATTTGACGTAAACACAGTCCCAGCACTTTTACACTCTAATAAGTTGCCATCCCGTTTAATGAGTTCATTTACTGAATTTTTTGCTTTGTATTTTTTAGATAATTTATAACACCAAGACAGCGACATCACTATGGCTCCAATACTAAACAACATATTAAGAGCATTAATTTGCTTGCTATAAATTAAGTACAAAAGCCCTGAGGTAAACAATGCGGCCATAAACAGGCTTAGTTTTGATAAAACATTATCTGACATATTCAAATCAATCCTTTATTTGATATTGGTAACTAACCTTAAGCACAGGTACAAGTGCACATCTATTTTGCTAAAGACTTGAAAACCGGATACCCGCTAGAATTAATGTATCCATTTTGACGACTTTATAGCTATTAGCATATTAGGCTTGCTAGCGCTGAAAATACCCTTTTAACTTAGCTCTGATAGTTTGCACCGTTTTAGGTGTAATTGGACCTAACAGACCAAGTTTATCCTTAGGAAGGTGGGCAGTGCTGTCTTCGTTTGCATCAAACACATAATAATCAAACATATCGCGCCAGTATTTTCTTTCGCTTGGCGATAAGTCACGAATCGAAAGAATGGCGTGATCTAGAGCTGGTGCTGGCAGTCCAAGATGTTTGGGTGAAATCCGCCACCAAAAATTGATTAACATATTGAAAGGCTCTAAGCCATCAACCTGATGCCACCACAATGGCGGCATATAAATGGCGTCTCCTGGTTCGAGCTCTGCTATTTGAGCAACCTCTAAAGCCTGTTTAAAACGGGGAAACTTATCAAAATCGGGCTGATTCAGATCCACCATAGATATAGTGCGTCCAGCAGGGGTATTATCTATTGGGCCTAAATACAAATTACGAAATTGGTCAGGGGGAAACACCACAAAACGCCTACGTCCACCAACCACACAGGCTAGGTTATAAGTGGAGTCATTATGTGGGGCGATTTGCGTCCGTGTGCCCATCCAAGCAAAACCATTAGCACTCTGTCCGCCAAGGTCAATAGGGTTGGCTTTGAGTAACCCCGGAAAATAAGAATCAAGATGTGCCGCCGCTACATAAAGACAAAGCTGCTCTACGTCATCCTCTGACGCTGCGATTCTTTTGAATATTTCACCTAAGTCCGCGTTCTGCATCTTAATATTCAAAGACATATCGTCATTATAGAAGACCCGACCGCGATTTTCCGGTGGCCCACTCGATACCATCACTGGCTTTTTATTATAAAAACCAAGTAAATAAGAACGCAGCGCATCAGAAGATTCTTGTGCAGCCTGAACCACAGGCCAGTCACTTACCATACCGCGCACTATATACGGCATTGGTGAAGTAAAATCAGCCTTTGCTAGGTTACCGGATGCGTCAAGTCGCTTTTCCGGCAAATGTGGCAGGCTATTAAATAGGTCGTTTGAATGAGTGCTCACGGCTAGTTGCTCTCCATTATTTGCGTGACTTTATTGTTTTTTTGTATCATGTATAAGTCTTAACGTTATGGCAGTCTAAGGTACTGATCTTTTTACAGTAGATGAAGCAGTTACCATACACTAGGTATAGTTGCGACTTAGTCATAATCATGGGCAAGCTTACAAGCCTAGTTGCAAATATAAGCTAAATGGCTTGAGTTTAATAACCCCCATCTAACTAAAATTCACGCCCTTACCTTAGTTTAATTTATCAACAGATTCAATGGTTTACCTAATTTGTGTCATAAGCGTTACTAGATTGCCGGGCAACTGGTACTATTTAAACTCTTTATCCTTGAATTAAAGCGACTCAATAGGGTTAAAAAATCCTGCGAAGGTGCTATTTCGCTCCTAAAAATCTCCCGAGCAGTATCTTCATCCCCGTGACTGTCTAATGAATTATATATTTCAACCTTGTCATAAATGGTCTTGTACTCGGGGTATTTGAGGCTTAGCTGTTTCTTTATGGATGGACTTAAGGTTAACCATTGATTCAATGGCTTATCTACTTGTATTTTTTCAGGAGCATCATCAAGGTAAATGCTAAATGCGACATAGCCTTGTTCAATAAGAGCTAACTGGGTATCTCTATAGCGATGGGTTATCTCCTCAAGCTCTGGGTGTTTGGCTACAATGACATTCGAGTAGTCATACTGCCACTGAGTTTGTAAATCTGCATATTCTTTATACTTTTGGTGCACACATTCATTGCCTCTGACACTGGAAGTAAAAAAGAATATGGCAACAAATAAAACCCAATATTTCATATAGACCTTAAGATTAGGTTTTTTCACTGTTTATCATGTGCTCTGTCCTCATGCGGTATCCCTCTTCCCATGCGACTAAGACGGCAAGTAAACCAGAGAAAAAGATAACTCCCATAGACATAGGAAGAAAGGTCACAAGTGACATAGCACCAATACTTTTACCTAAAAATGTTAAGCAAAACATCAATATTGAGAAAATAAAGAGCAACAAACCGATAACAGCCGTCGCTCTAGCAATAAAAAGTAAAAACCCCAAATGTGTACTCTGAATATTATTATAAGGTTTCATGCTCATCCTTGAGATTGGTTTAAGTAATAAATAACTATTAAACAAGCGCTTCACGCATGGCAGACAAAGATGGCAACGCTGCCCTGATTGCATGACTACCAGTGAGTTTACGAGAGATTTTATACAATCGGTATTTCCATACCTAACGAATATAAATTTTACCCGAAGATGTGTGATAACAATAACACTTAATCTAGCTTAGGGAAACCAACCGACTTTTTTAACTAATTGTTCAATTATTGGAAACGTCTCTTTTATCAATGGGCAAAGTCCATTGATAATCTAGCGAACTTACTAGATTGCAAATTAGTCTCAACCAAGTTACGCTCAAAAAACCACCACCTTAGCCATTTAGTAATAACTCGTTATTAGCAGTTAAAAGGTAGAGGGTTCTATTTCATTGTTTAGTTAAAGGAACAACACTCATGAATAAAGTATCGAGCCTATGCATTAATGTGATTTTACTATTGGCATTCAGCGCCTGCTCTAAGGTAGTTGATAAACAAGACTCAGAGCACCTATCCACTGCAATCGAAAAGCCGACTGCCATAACACTAGTATATAACGCCCCTAAAGATTGGGAGGTCGCAAATCAAAATGGTCTTACCGTTTACACTGCACCAGAACATGATGCAGCTATTGTAATAGCCGCCATCCCAGAGGCTGACAACGCCCTAGCTGCAGCCACATCAGCTTGGAAAACATACCAGCCTTCGTTTTCACGGGAGGTAAGAATAAACGCCCCCCAAGCCGTAACGGGAGGCTGGGAAGCAAGCAGAGAGATTGAGTACGTAACCTCTATTGCAGAAGAAAAGCTTGTTTATGCCTATGTATTTCAAGCTAACAATAGTTGGCAGGTTATTTTGTTAGATGGAAAGGTCGGCACCTTCCTAAAAAGACAAGCAGCAACTTGGGGCTTAATAGAAAGCGCAAGTGTAGAAGGATACACCCCAGAAGATTTATCAGAACGCCAAGCTCTTTCTTTAACACCAGAAAAGGTAGCTGAACTAGTTTCATTTGTAGAGTCATCAGCAAATTCACTAGATATTCCAGGAGTAGGAATAGCCCTAGTCGAAAACGGTAACGTTATTTACGAAGGTGGAGTCGGCATCAAAAATATTCACACTAAAGAGCCAGTGGATAAAGATACCCTGTTTATGATCGCCTCTAATACCAAAGGCATGACGACTTTATTATTAGCCAAATTAGTAGAAATGGGCAGGTTAAACTGGGATGACCAAGTAGTTACCCATTACCCAGATTTTAAACTAGGCGATGAAAAAACCACCCAAAGTGTATTAGTTAAACACTTAGTTTGTGCTTGTACAGGCTTACCCCGCAAGGATATGGATTGGATATTTAACAGTGGCCCTAACATCCCCGCATCTGCCACCTTTAATGACTTAGCACTAACAGCGCCTACTAGTACCTTTGGTGAGTTATTCCAATACAATAACCAAATGGCAGCTGCGGCTGGGTACATTGCAGCTCATATTTTGTACCCAGATATGGAGATAGGCGCGGCTTATGACAAAGCAATGGATGAATACATATTTGCTCCTTTAAAGATGCAGGATACAACTTTCTCTTTTGCTGAAGCATTGACAGGCAATGTTGCTTCCCCCCATGGCTTAGACTTATCTGGTAATACTCAGTTAATTAAACAAACAGCTACCGATGGCTTTAATCATACCGTAACCCCATATCGTCCTGCAGGTGCGGCATGGTCAAGTCCTAGCGATATGATCAAATATGTATATAACGAGCTGTCTACTGGATTAGCACCCGATGGCACTAGGCTATATGCAGCCGAGCCATTACTTAAGAGACGAGAGCCTACCGTAGCAACTGGCGCAGAATCTAGTTATGGAATGGGCCTCTCAAACGATAAAGTGAGTGGTATAGAAATAGTTGAACATGGCGGTAGTTTGGCTGGCTATAAGTCTAACTTTATAGCGATTCCATCTGCCAATGTAGGAGCGGTGATCCTTACCAACTCAGATGAAGGCTATAAATTAATTACACCATTCAAACGCCGTTTAATCGAACTTATGTACAATGCAGAGTTGCAGGCAGAAAATAAAATACGTGTAACAGTCGAAACTACACAACTTAATGCCGGGAAACTCCTAGAGGAGGTCACCTACCCGCCAGCTCCAGATATTATCAATAATCTAGCTGATAATTATTACAGCAAAGAGTTAGGTGAGCTTGCAGTCATTAAAGAAAATGAAGATGTATTACTAAACCCTGGCGTTTGGGAAACACATACAGGTACAAAAACCAACCCAGATGGCACAATTTCTTTGGTAATTATTGCACCTTTTTTTCTTGGTGGTGAACTGGTAATAGGCAAAGAAAATGGCTTGCGCACCTTATCTTTATTAGATGCTCAGCATTCATATGTGTTTAGGGAAGTACCAGGTAAGCAGTGATAACCGGTATTTAGAAGGCTCTAAGATCTTTATAGTAGAGCCTTCAATCAGGAGTAACAGTCGAAGAAGCAGTTACCTTTAAAATCATGTAACTGCAATATTTATCATCGCAAGTAATATTAATAACCAAAGCGATAGTTCTCGCAATTTAATCGAATAGCCACTAACTAATAATTCTGTTCTATTGCAGTCATCTTTTTCAAAAACTGCTCTAAATGCTCTTCTTTTTCATATTCAAAAGCATACTGATTGTGAAAACCAAATCGCAACATTACCAGAGCGTCTTCGATAAATAGGGTATAACCATCAAAGTCAGTAGAGCCTTTTAATCCACCTAAGGCATATTGTTCTTGTTGCTTTTCTCCGTGTTCTCGCATTTTATCAAATACTGACAACACGAATTTACTATCGATTTCATTTTTCATAGCAACAACTCCTTACTCCAGTAATACTAATATGGAGAGTTTTTGGTCAATTTCAAGCTTTGCTATAGTCAATCACAGGTAAAATATCAAGGGCACCTAACTATTCGGTAGATGAGTTAAAAGCTCGCCAGTTACTCTTAAAGTCTAAAGAGAGCTTATTGATGTTGACAGTAAAACGCCCTGTAGTCCCAATAAAACGGGTATTATCCCACTGCGGATTAGATATCAATGCCACAAGATTCGCTCCTGATTGAAACATGCTGCTAGGAACTGGGATGTTTTGCGGATTGCTCTGCCAATCTTTGGTTTCTAGTAACTTACCATTAATGTAAATTTGTTTAACTTGATGATTTTCACCTAAGCTAAAACTCACAGCTTTAGGGGTAGATGCAAAGTTAAAATACTTACGAACCAATAAGGCTTGCTCGTTCGGTTGTGACTCAAGAGCTGTTAACTTTACCGATGGCCAAGCTGAATCATCAAAATCTAACGCTAAAAATTCTTCTTTTATGGGGTTAGTGGCCACCTCTTTTACATCGGCTTGACCAATAATGATCCCGCTGACCACCTTTTTGTGTCTACCATTAGTAACAATCAGCTGAAATGGCCCACCGGCATTTTGACCTGGCATAGTCACCTGCCATTGCCCATCGCCTGCAGCTTGTACCCGAGCCATGGTATAGGTTGTTTTTTGTTTTGTAAGCTTAATATCTAATGAGCTTCCTGGTGCTGCAAGGCCATTGACCTTGATTTCTTCACCTGGCTGTATATGCATATCATCACTTAGCGCCGTAGACAAAACTAACGCTCCAGCAGGGTTACTAATTTCGATATTTTTCTGACCAATATAAATATCATTAACAAGGTCTACATGTTTTTGGTCTATCACTTTAAGTTGATAAGGCCCGCCAGGGCTTTGCTCGTTCAAAGACACATGCCAACTGTTGTCACTTTTTACAGTTACTCTAGCCATAGTAACTGTGACATTATTCCTCACTAACTTTACATCTATGGTTCGGCCTTTGGGACCTTGTCCACTAACGTCAATCGTTTTATAGGCGGGTAATGTCATCCCATCAACAAAATGTTCTGACAAAAAAGCAGTATCCATTTCAGCCCCATAAAGGTGACTTGGCATAGCTAAAAGGCTGCTCCAAAAAAATGGGATTAAAAAAAGGTGTACCCAACCAGATCCATTAGTTTTTTTGCCCTTATTGCACTGCATTTGACTTTTATCTCCATGAATATGTCACCAAGTTGAGACACTTGGCCTTTTTATTTTTAGTAAGTTGAAACGTTAAAATCGTCATTTGAATAAGCAATAACGCTGCTAAAGCAAACCAACAAGCTTACATAGCTCACGTTACAATATCTTGAACAAGCAAGCTTTGGGCCTAGACGAACCTAAATTAAAATGAATGCTTAAGCTAGAGCCAACAAGTGAGGGTTAGCTCGTAAAATCATTTTTTGCTGCTCAATAAAAATCTAAAAAAAGCTGTGGATAGGGGTAAGCACCTATCAATTTTGGTCTAACCACCACTCTAATGCTTTAGAGTCTGCTGTTAAATCTCCAATGTTTTGAGCTACCCAAGCTTGGTTGTAATAGGTATCTAAATAGCGTTCACCACTGTCACACATCACACTTACAATCGAGCCTGCTTGGTTATTGTCTAGCATGTCTTTGGCTAATTGTAATACTCCCCATAAATTGGCTCCTGTAGATGGGCCTGCCTTTCTGCCAATTAGCTTTTCTAACCAGTGAATGGTGGCAACACTTGCAGTATCCGGTATTTTTATCATTTGGTTAATCACGTCAGGTTGAAAAGACAATTCCACTTTGGGCCGGCCTATACCTTCAATACGGCTTGATTTATCACTCACAAGTGTTGTGTCTTTTGTCATGTAACTATCGTAAAAAACAGAATTTTCAGGATCAACCACCACCAGCTTAGTATTAAAACCTTGATACAGGATATAGCGGCCTAAAGTAGCAGAGGTGCCGCCTGTACCTGCGCTCATAACGACCCATTCTGGCACGGGATACCGCTCTCGCTCCATCTGTTGAAAAATACTCTGGGCAATATTGTTATTACCACGCCAGTCTGTGGCTCGTTCAGCATGTTTAAACTGGTCCATAAAATATCCACCTAGCTCGGCAGCTAAACGGAGTGATTCGCCGTGCATTTGTGATGCTGAGTCTACAAAGTGACACTGGCCGCCGTACATTTCTATTAATTTAATCTTACTTTGGGCTGTACTTCGCGGCATTACGGCAATAAAAGGTAAGCCTAACATTCGTGAAAAGTACGCTTCAGATACTGCAGTACTGCCCGAAGACGCCTCAATAATAGTAGTAGTTTGATTAATTTTTCCATTACACAGGGCGTACAAAAATAACGATCTGGCTAGCCTATGCTTTAAGCTCCCCGTTGGGTGAGTGCTTTCATCTTTTAGGTAAATATCAATATTAGCCAGCTTTGGTATGTCCAATTTAAATAAATGGGTATCAGCCGAACGGTGCAAGTCTGCATTGATTTTTTGAATGGAGTCTTTAACCCAGGAATTCATATGACCTCTGTTTTTAATGTTTGTTTTTGTATCTGGCTTTATTTTTTCTGACAAATCTGACTACTTTTTTATATACACTCGAATATCAAAATCGACTGTTACCGCTGTGACGTATTCAATAAGTTGCTGGCGCTTTTGTTCAGTAGCAGACCAATAATAAGGCGTCATCATGAGTAAATTTTCTACTTGGTTTTTACTAGGTAACTCAAGGTCAAAGTTTAAATTAAATTGCTGCTTCAGCAAAAAGCCTTGTGGTTCAAGAGGCTTAGCTTGATGTTGCGTAGGTGAGTCATACAAGGCAAACTTAAACTCTTGTAGGTGCTCACTAGCAGGATTAACAACTACCCATATACCTTTGTCTTTCAATACTCTATGGATTTCTAATTCGCTACTAGGTGCAAAAATCTGCAGCACACCATCTTGACTAGCGCTAGGCAAAGGTAAGTGAAAAGTACTCGCAACAGCATATTGCTGATTCAGATATTTTTTTGCTGCTTTTTGTATCGCAAACTTAGATATATCCACACCGCTGTAATGAATAGTCAAATTATCATTTGGCAAAGATAGGTGTTCGGCAAGCCAATTGAGGTAATACCCCTCGCCGCAACCCGCATCAAATATATTAATAGTTTCATCAAGCTCTGACGGCGATAAATGTAATTTAAACATTCCCGTAATAGTTTGCGCTAACGCCTGATAAAAACCTGACTCTAAAAAAGCCCTGCGCCCATTAACCATTTGTTTATTGTCACCGGGGGCTTTACTGTTTTTATTTTGGGCTAGCAACAAGTTTACATAGCCCTCTTTTGCTTTATCAAAACTATGGTTGTTCTCACAGCGCCATACATTCTGATGTAACACCAAAGCCGTTTGACAAGACGGGCATATCCACGAAGACAAGAGGTTACTCATAACACCTAATATTTACTAATAAATTCAATGGGTATAAGTGTAACACTATCACCAAGGTAGATTGACCATTCACTTTGACCTTTTTCTTAGGCGTTTCGTATAGAACAACCTTTTACTTTGTTTCGCAAATTGCGATAGTTAAAAGCTAAAAATTTATGATTCAAGGAAAGTATTATGTCTGCAATACGCCTCATTATGTGCGTTTTATGTATTACCTTTATGCAACAAGCTTGGGGCACGCCAGGTTATTACCGCTATCCAGCATTGCACGACAACACCTTAGTATTTACTGCTGAAGGCGACTTATGGAAAATAACTATTGGCGAACAATACGCCCAACGTCTTACCACTCACCCCAACGAAGAGCGCGAAGCCCATATATCAAATGATGGCAAGTGGGTTACCTTTGTTGCCAATTACACCGACTCTCCAGAAATATACATTATGCCTATTCAAGGCGGTATGGCAAAAAGGTTAACCTTCGAAAACGTCTCGGTTAAAAACCATGGCTGGAGCCCTGATGGTAAAGTAGTTTACAGCTACAATGGCCGTATTGGCCCTATGGGTAACTGGACCCTAAAACAGCTTGACCCAAATACCCTAGAAACCACTACTATTCCTTTGTCTGATGCCGTTGAAGGCACCATTGCCGCAGATAAAGTGCTTTATTTTGTACAATTTGGCTTACAGGTATCAACGGACAACGCCAGAGCCTATCAGGGCGGAGCCACAGGAGAGCTCTGGAAATTTAATGTAGACGCAAAAAAAGAAGCTATTCCCCTTAGTAAAAAACATAAAGGCTCTATTCGCAGACCTATGCTTACCCAAGACAGAATTTACTTTATTAGTAATCAAAGTGGCGTAGATAACCTGTGGTCTATGACCCTAAAAGGCAAAGACCAAACCCAACACACTCACTATAAAGGTTGGGAAATTCGCAGTGCCAATATTTATCAAAATAAAATCGTTTATCAACAAGGGGCAGATATAAAGTTATTAGATATCTCAAGCAATCAAACTAAAACATTAGACATTGCTCTTACCTCTGATTTTCCCCACCTTCGAGAGCGTTGGGTCAATAAGCCTTTAGACTATCTCACAAACGCAGCCCCATCAGCCAAAGGCAAAAAGGTAGTATTAACCGCAAGAGGCAGAGTCGCCATAGCCAATACCGATAGCTCCCGCTTAGTTGAAATAGCCACACCTAAAAACTCCCGTACCCGTAAAGCAGTTCTTAGCCATGATAATCAGTTTGTCTATGCCTTAAATGACAGCAGTGGCGAAATAGAAATTTGGCAATACCCAGCGGATGGCTCAGAAGGCGCAACACAATTAACCACAGATGGCAGTATATTCCGCTGGAATTTATATTTATCACCAGACGGTAAAACTTTAGCCCATGATGATAAAAACGGTGAGTTATGGCTACTCGACTTGGCGACTAAAGCGAATACCAAAATACTCACTGGTAACACAGGCAGTAACCCCATCGCCTCTTTAACTTGGTCAAAAGATCGCAGAATGATTGCCCTAACTTATAACGACCTTCAAGAAGATCGCAGTCAAGTGATGTTAATTGAGCTCTCTGAAGACCTGTCTGCAAACACTCAAAAATTACTTACATCAAATAAATATAACTCTTACTCTCCTGCTTTTTCAGACGATAGCCAGTGGCTATATTTTTTGTCAGACAGGGAGTTTAATAGTTTCCCAAGATCACCTTGGGGCGACAGAAATATGGGGCCAACCTTTGATAGGCGCACCCAAATATTTGCTATATCTCTTAAAGAAGATGCTAGTTTCCCCTTTAGCGACACCAATGAACTTAACTCAAGCCCCGATAGCGAACAAACCTCTAAACAAGATGAAACTGAAGAGACAACCCCAGCAGCAGATACATCTCCAGTAGACTGGGACGGTATACAAGCAAGACTATGGCAAGTGCCTGTTACATCAGGTAATTACTCTAACTTACAAGTAAATAAAAAGTACTTGTATGTGCAAGATACAATCTCAGAGCCAAATACTAAACCTTCGTTAAAGTCTATTGAGATCAAGCCTAAAACCAATATCTCGACTTTTAGTCGTGCAGTAAAAGATTATTCCCTATCAAATGGCGGCAATACACTATTCATTCAAAGAGCCGATAGCAGAAACTCGATGTACTTGGTCAAAGCCGCTGCTAAGTTTCCCGCTAAAACAACAGATGCTAGGGTACAAACAGCAGCATGGAAACTCGCAATCAATCCAGCCCTTGAATGGCAGCAGATATTTCACGATGCTTGGCTTATGCACCGCGACTCATTATTTGATAAAAATATGCGCGGCCTAGACTGGTCAGCAGTGAAGCAAAAGTATCAGCCTCTTTTATCACGCCTTACCCATAGAAATGAACTCAATGATATTTTTGAGCAAATGATGGGGGAGCTAAACGCCCTGCACTCACAAGTGCGCGGCGGAGATATGCCATATGATAAAGATGCTCCCAAACATGCATCTTTAGGAGCTGAGTACCAACAAACAAGTGAAGGTCTCAAAATCTCGCATATTTACCAAAACGATCCTGAGCTTATAAAAAGACTAGCGCCTTTAGCACGCCCTGATGTTAACGCCAAAATCGGAGATATCATCACAGCACTGAACGGTAAAGCGATTACCAGTAAACCAGACTTAGTTAAAGCCTTACAAAACCAAGCAGGAAAACAAGTACTGTTAGATTTAAAACGTGGCGATGAAACCATAAAAACAGTGGTAAAGGCTGGCAGCAATCGAGATGCTATATTTCAACGTTACTATGACTGGACCATCCACAACCAACAAAAGGTATTTGATACAGACCAAAACCTAGGTTATCTGCACTTGTATGCTATGGGTGCCAACGATGTTTCCACCTTTGCTAGAGAGTTTTATGCCCAATACAAAAAACAGGGCTTGATCATAGACGTAAGGCGCAATCGCGGTGGCAACGTGGACAGCTGGCTTATTGAAAAACTATTAAGACGCGCATGGTCTTTCTGGCAACCAGAAGAAAACAGCACCTATACCAATATGCAACAAACCTTTCGAGGGCATTTGGTGGTACTAGCCGACGAATATACCTACTCAGACGGAGAAACCTTCACAGCGGGTATAAAGGCCTTAGATTTAGGGAAAGTGATAGGCAAACAAACCGCAGGGGCAGGCGTATGGCTAACTGGCCGAAACAGACAATCCGACAAAGGTATGTCACGGGTGGCAGAATATCCTGTATTTGCACTAGATGGCCGTTGGATTACCGAAGGGCGCGGAATTTCTCCTGACATAGAAGTTAGTAACCTACCCCACGCAACCTTTAATGGTGAGGACGCTCAACTAGAAGCGGCAATAAAGTACTTACAAAAACAAATAAAGCGCAAACCTGTTAAGAAGTTACAAGCTAAGCCTTTTCCTAAGGTAGAAATCCCAGCAGACGATATTATTGATTAACTCTTAAACAACTAAACGGCCTTTGATGAGAAGAACAAAATAGATAATTTTGCCCTTCTCATCAGGTAAAACTATTCCTGATTAAAATACAGTGCTAGGGTTTCTTGAGCCAAGTCAGCTATATCTATGCCCGCGTCATTACACATAATGGCAACAGATAACTTTTTTTCAGGAAACCTCACATAATAGGTAGAGGTACCAAGCCAACCACCAGAGTGAGAATAAGCCTCTTGTCCCATTACTTTTCCAACAAACTGACCGTTAGCATACAGCTTATTGCCTGCTTTATGACTGCTGTTAGCGAGGTTCATTAGACTAATAATTTCATTTGGCGCTTTACCTACTTTAGGAAAGTAAAAATTCTGATCCCACTTGAGTAAATCTTCAAGATTCGTATGCAAACCACCATCCCCCACCCAAAACAAGTTAGTCATATCGTTGATATACTTGCCTGAATCATTCTGGGTGTATCCCATTGCGCGATTTTTTACAATTTCTACTGGGTCATCACTAAAGAAAGTATTTCTCATATCTAAGGGCTTAAATATGTTTTGATCTGCATACTCTCTTAGGGTTTTTCCTGACACTTGTTCCACCAACATAGAAAGTAAAAAATACGCCAAGTTACTATATTGGAATTTTTGATTAGGCTTAAGGGCTAAGGGCACGGTTTTAACAACATCATAAAACTCGCTAATCGTCAGGTAATCTTCATTCCCTAAACGAAAATCTCCGCCAGCAACAGATTTTAGATCAATACTTCCCTCTGACTTTTCACCTTCATAGGAGCCTGCGATCAGATCATAATCCCCCATTCCACTTACATGCCCCAGCATGGCGCGAATGGTAACTTTCTCTTCGTATTCTCTTAAGTCTTTAAGGTAGGTGTGTATGTCTGCATCAAGGTCTATCTTGCCTTCTTCGGCTAACAACAATACTGCCATAGCGGTAAACTGCTTAGAAACAGAAGCCATTCTATGTACTTGAGTACCGTCTAAAGGCACTTCTAATTCAAGATTGGCAAGACCATACCCAGCTTTATGAATAAGAGCGTGATCTTTTATCACACCTATATTACAACCGGGCGAATCTTGGGTAACTTTAGTAGAAAATAGCTTATCAATCGACAAGCTCAGGTCTGAAGCTAAAACTGAGGGCACAATATTTAGCAGAGACGCTCCTAAAAGCACTTTAAGTCTAATCATCACAACTTTCCCTTTGCATAAACCAATCAATTATCAGTGTAAAAATCCTACTCTAGATTTTTTTGTATCGAAAGTACTTTAGCAAGTAGCTTATCTAAGATGCTGCAAAGGATGTGATTCCGCAGACCAAATAGCTTCAAAAAAGTACTTAACAACTGACTCAGGCACCTCTTCCACTGTTTTATATTTCCAATTTGGTTTACCGTCTTTATCTACAAGCAATGCCCGCACGCCCTCCTGAAACTCGCCAAATTCTCCAGATTTACAAGACAAACCCAGCTCCATACGCAAACACTCTGCTAGGCTCATATTTTTACCCCGGCGTAACTGCTCAAACACAATATGCGCTGCAACAGCAGAGCCATTACTCAAGGCTTTTTGGCCCTTGATTAACCAAGGATCGTGTTCCGAAGCTTTACCTTTAATAGCGTTGACAACCGCTTCTAGCGTTGGCAAATCTGATAATTCATGTAACCAATTCTGATAGGGCTTTAAGTGACTTTCAGGTAAATGTTTCACACTTCGGTTTTGGAAGGTTTTACATATATTGTCTAGGGTTTTATGTGCTGAGACAGTCTGCCAGTGGTTAGATAATAGCTTTTCAAAAAACTCAAGCTTGAGATCGTCAGTTACAAAGTAATCGGCAAGGCCTGTATAAAGTGCATCGGCGGCATTAATGTTGGCAGCGGTTAAACCAAGGAATAAACCACAACCATCTGGCATTTTATTTAAAAAGTAACTCGCCCCAACATCTGGGTACAAGCCTATGGTTATTTCTGGCATAGCTATTCGGGAGCTAGACGTCACAATGCGATGGCTTGCACCACACATCAAGCCTAAACCTCCCCCCATAACTATACCATTCCCCCAAACTACAACCGGTTTAGTATAGGTATGAATAAGGTGATCAAGCTCATACTCTAAGGAAAAAAACGCCTCTAAAGTAAATTCACTTTGACTAGCTGTAGAGGATTCGCTCTGAGCTTGCTTCATAGCGTGGAACATGGAGACCACATCTCCACCAGCACAAAACCCTCTATCCCCATCGCCATCTAATAAAACCATGACTATGGCGTCATCTTGCTGCCATTTTTTTAATTGCTTTGTAAGAAGAGTAACCATCTGCATATCTAGGGCATTTAAAGCCCTCACTTTTGTTAATCTGCAGTGCCCTATTTTTAGTCCACTTGGGGTTAACATCTCATTAAATGTGACTGGCGTGGTTTCCATAGGCATCTGATTCTCATATTTTTATAGTAGCAATTAATCAACTATATTCTGCTTAAATGTTATCAGGATATTAGATAAACGTTAATTTTATAATTAGGTTTAACCACAAGTAAGAGTAATATTACAAGCGTATGAATACTCGGGCGTTTTAGTTCTATATTTTCATACTTATCTAAGAAAAATTGTCATTAATTTGTGGCTCTGGCCTGTTATGCTGAACTTTAATTGTCCATGTAAAACAGGTGCTATGTCGTATCATAAGGTTAGAGTTGCCGTTGTAGAAGACAACGGAATGGCTAGAGCCAATATTCGTAACCATCTTTTAGATATGGGGTTTACGCACATTAGCTGCTTTAGTAATGGCCGTGAACTTAAAGCAAACATCAAGCGCAATAAAATAGACCTATTACTGATGGATTTTCATCTTGGACTCTACAAAAATGGTGTAGAAGTTGTTCAAGATCTTCAAAAAATTAAACTTATCGATGAGCGAACATGCGTTATGTTCATCACTTACGACCGCCTACCCTTAATCATTGGGCAGATAGTGAATATTCATCCAGAAGCCTTAGTGATCAAACCGTACACAATTAATAACCTTCAAAAAAACGTCAAAAACTGCCTTAACTTACACAAATATTTAATGCCTATTTATGAAAATATGCATGACAAAAATTTTTCAAAAGCTCTCAAAGGTATTAACGGTTTAATCACCGCCGATGACAAACCCAAATTTCGTTCCTCTTTAGTAAAAATGAAAGCTCAAATTCTAACGAAACTTGGACGTTACCAAGAAGCGAGGGAGCTTTATTCAGACATTCTAAAACGTTCAGATAAAGTGATTTGGGCAAAGTGGGGATTGGTCCAAGCTATGTTTCTAGATGGCAAAGTAGAGCAAAGCGAAGAGTTGCTAGAAAGCTTAACCGACTCCCAACTAACCAATGTAAAAGCATGCGAGTGGTTAGCAAGAATTAATGTAGAGAAGAACCAATACAATAAAGCAGAGAAGTATATGGGGCAAATTAACGAAGGGGAGTTATCTATTCCTGCATCGCAACTTAAAGCCCATATTTACCAAGCCCAAGACCGCAGTAAAGATGCAATCAAGTTTTTAGAGAAAAAGCGCGAATCAAACCGTTCAAATCGGGAGCACTTTGATGAAATGTCTCTAGAGCTAGCACGTTGTTATATTTTTGAAGCTGAGCAAAAACTAGCAAATGAGCGCCAGCCTAGCTTAAAAGTAGCTAAGTATTTAATTGGTGCCGCTGGCAGAAAATCCCTCGACCCAGAACTCACTATCCGCAAAGACTATATGCATGCCATTGTTGCCTATTTAGAAGGTAACGAATCAAAAACACGGGAAGTACTTGCCCGAAAGGGTATGGAAGATTTACGAAATGCTGAGATATGTACTATTACCGATGCCGTTCATGTTTGGCAAAACATTGGTAATACCGCCAGAGCCAAAGACTTTTTAGCGCTAGGTGAAGAAAAACTAAAACATATAGAAGACGAAAACGAAAAAACTGTCTCAGCTAAAATGATAGCAAAAGGGGCTGATAGGATAGGAGAAAGAAAACCACAAGCGCTAGAATACAATAGAAATGGCCTACAAAAATACGCAGAAAAAGCATTTATAGAAGCGACAGAAGAATTCTATAAAGCCTATATTCTATTCCCTCGAGAAATCGCCTTTAGCCTGAATCTATTACAAAGCATGGTGGATGCTGAGTTAAGGGATTACCAAAAAATGAATACTATTGAGTTACTGAAAGAACTGCAAAGCCGCCAATTAAACAAAGCCAATAAAAAAAGATTTACCGATATTGTTAGCCGTGTTGTTAGAAAAAATCATATTTACCACTATGATATTTCTATAGAAGATTCTGTAGAACTAACAAAAACCTAAGAGTTGTTAATTTTGATTAAAGTAAATCTATTTACTACTGGTGTCCAAAAGTACTATTTTTTACTGCTGCTAACTTGGCTTAGCGATTATGTTTATGCTCAAAAAATACAATTGCATTTTGACGAAGGCGAGCAAGGAGGCTGGGTTCCCTTTAGAACAGGCGCTCAAGCCAACCAAAGTGGTGTTTTAACAGATGTAACACAACTTATCAGTGTTAACTCAGAAATTGAGTTTATACCTGTGCCACTGCCGGCTAGAAGAGCTCAGCAAGCATTAGAAAAAGGCCTAATCGACTTTGACATTATTTGTCTTGAATGGCTCAATCAAGGGCAAAAATCCCAATCATTTGTGACCAGCGAACCACTCTTTGAAGTAACAGAGCACCTAATCACATTGCCCTCTAAGCAAAATTTGTTTCCAGACAGAGCCTCTATTTTTGGCAAATATGTTGGCACAATTGCAGGCTATTTTTATTTTGATGACAGTCAATTTAAAAGAGTGGACTTTTTAAACGAAAACCAACTCTTGCTAGGGCTTAAACATAAAAGATTTGATGTAATTATTCTTGAGCGTGAAACAGCAAAGTATTGGGCCAGCCAACATAAGATGGACATCAAATTCACCGCGCTGCACAGCAAAGGCAATTTACTTATAAGACTGCGCCAAGAGCATGCTGAGTTGATGCCGCAGATAAATGAAACAATTCAATATATTAAACAATCTGGCGCGCTACAAAACATACTCGATAAACATGGCGTAGACTCTAAGGTTTCTTATACAAAAATGTAGATTAACTCCCCAAACAAGCTCATCCATAAATAACTTATTCATAATCATACTATTTGATGCGCAAAATTATTCCAAGTTGGTGCAGCAGCAAATCAATACATTGCTATTAGCTGCCACTAAACCATAACCACAGCCCCACTTACAAAGTGTTACAAATCGTCTATGGCAGATCACACATAGCATTACTTGAATACCCGAGCCAAGAATTAACCGCTCTATCTTTATTGGTATGTTTATTGTTTTATGCTAACCACTAAAACCTAAACTCATCAAAACAAACCAAAATCTAAAATGAAATTCACTATGCTTAAACTAAATAAAAAATTCCTATCCGTTACTGTCGGTTTACTGCTATCCCAAAGCGCCTGTGCAAGCTCAGTGTCTTTAGAAGATGCAACAGCAATACAGCGCTCTATTGTGACGCTAGATACCCACCTAGATACACCCGCCCACTTAGTTCAACCTGGGTTTGATATTCTAGAGCGCCATACTTATGGCCATGACTTTTCACAAGTTGATGTACCCAGAATGCTAGAAGGCGCCTTAGATGGAGGCTTTTGGGCAATTTATTCTCCGCAAGGGGAGCTCACTAAAGAAGGCTACCAAGAAAGTCGTGATACCGCTATCTTAAGAGCACTTGCTATTCATACTATGGTGACAGCCAACCCAGATGTATTTGAGTTTGCTACCGAGCCAGAAGATGCCGCCGCCATAAAAAAAGCCGGTAAGCTAATTGTTTACATGAGTATGGAAAACTCATACCCACTAGGTACAGACGTAAGTTTACTTGAAACCTTTTACAAGCTTGGGCTACGTATGGTGGGTCCGGTACATTTTAAAAACAACCAATTTGGAGACAGTTCTACCGATCCAGCTGGCGTAAAGTGGAATGGATTATCGCCCTTAGGTGAGGAGTTAGTGGCAGAAGCTAACCGTTTAGGCATAGTACTAGACGGCTCTCATGCTCACGATAAAACCACCGAAGACATGATCCGTTTATCAAAAACACCTATCATTTTATCCCACACAGGTAGTAAAGCCATTTATGATCACCCCCGCAATGTTGATGATGCCTTGCTTAAAAAGTTGGCGGCATCTGGTGGGGTAATTCAAATGAACGCATACAGCGATTACCTTGCAGATTTACCTAAAAACCCTGAGCGAGCAGAAGCCTACAAAGGTTTATTTGCCCTTAGAAAGCAAGGGGTAGACATGGATGTATTAATTGAAAAACGCCGAGAAATTGAACATGAGCATCCTGCAGTAAAAGCCACATTTGAGGTGTATATGGAACACTTTTTACACGCTTTAAAAGTAGTAGGGCCAAAACATGTGGGCATAGGAGCTGACTGGGATGGCGGTGGCGGCGTTAAAGATATGATGGATGTAGTTAACTTACCCAGGATAACCCAACGCCTCCTGGATGAAGGCTATACAAAAGCTGATTTAGAAGACATTTGGGCCAATAATGCCCTTAGAGTTTTACAAGCTGCCAAAGATTATTCAGAAAGTTTGAAAGCAACAAAGTAGTTACTAGTAAAACCTGTAATTCAAAGGGGAACTGGCTTGTTCCCCTTTTTGTTGGTTAATCCACACTTCTTAATTGGTTCAAAAAGTACGAAAATAGCTCTGAATTTGACCTTAACTTCAGCTTAGAATAAAGCTTAGCCCGATGAACTCGCTCTGTGCCCGGTGATATATGCAGGTTGTCTGCAGCAGACTGGGAAGAATGTCCCGTAATCACAAGCTTTGCTATTTGCCGCTCTCTAGCTGTGAGTAAATCTGATTCAAAATTATTAAGCAAATAGTTCACTCGCTCAGAAACAATAGATGATAAAGGGGTCACATCTTGACCTTGTTTTGCAGCATACTCCCAGTGCTTACGAATTAGCCCAATAATTAACGGACTAACACTCTCAAGGGCTGCCAACTCACTTTCACTAAATGCACTACTTGGTTCATGACGACCGATGCAAAACTGTATAAAGCCTAAATCATTACAGTTAACAAAAACATACACCAAATCTTCGATACAACTTACGCGATAGTAAGTGCTATACATATCAGAGCTTTTGAACCCTTCAGGCATAAGCCGGATCCATGGATAAATGCCATCGGCTAGATTATTAACAAAGCCTTGATAAGCGGGGCTTGCCACATAAGCGCCGTCTAAAAATCGTGCGAAAAATATCTTATCTTCATGCTCTAGCAGGTTTGAAAAAAGAAGCTCTGGCGCTTTCTGCTTGTTGTAACAAATGGCTGAACTACTATCGAAAGGAAGCACGGTTTTTAATGAGTCAACTAACTCCCTAAAAAAATGTTTGTTGCCAAGGGTATCTACTAACCTAGTTTGCACTTCAATGTTCAGAAATTCGTGGGTACTATTTTGCATTGAGATCTCGTTTTACATGTCATCTTTATGGGTTAGTAGCCATTTTCTAAACTGGCGAATGGCATAGTCATCTTGGCGCTCTTTGTCATAAAGTATGTGAAACCGTTGCGAAGGTTTAAAACTCTGCTCGCAAGCTACAATTAACTCCCCCTCAACTATGGCGTCTTTAATTAAATACTCTGGTAAAATAGAGACCCCAATATTATTTTTTACAGCTTGTAGCAAATAAATAAAGTAATCAAAATACTGCCCGCCAATCATAGAAATTTCTTTTTCAGTCATACCCGCTTTTAGGAACCACTCGTCCGTAGTAGACATAGCATTGCTTTGATGAATAAAATCAAAATCTGCGACCTCTCGCATTGTTTTTACAGGCTTTCTCCCCCGTAAATATTTAGGGGTGCACACAGCAAAATAAGTATCATGACGCAGCGGCTCTGCATAATAATGGGGCCATTCACCATCTCCCCATAAAATAGCAAAATCACAGCGGCGAGTATTACGGGCAACCGCTTCAAAGTCAGTACCAAGATCAATCTCAATGTCTGGATAGTTGGTATAAAACTCATTTAATTTAGGCATTAGCCATGCAATAGCAAAGGTAGGCTCAGTAACTACTTTGAGTTTGACTGTTTTGGTAAATTCGGTATTTGAAGATATTTTTTGGGTCACGGCATTTAGGCTGTTCAACATTTTATGAACTTCTTCTGCGTACTGCTCCCCTACAGGTGTAAGGGTTAGTTGATTATCTTGCCTATAAAACAACTCACGGCCGATTAGCTTTTCTAAATTTTTAACCTGACGACTCACCGCACTTTGGGTTAAATGCAATGCATTGCCCGCATAGGTCATATTCAGATGGTGAGCTACCGCATCAAAACACTGCAATGAAATTATAGTAGGGAGTTTTCCTCTCACTTACATCACCTTTATCCTAAACAAGTTTAGGCCCTAATTCTTATTCATATCTTTGTTATTTAAACCACCATTGTAGCCATTCCATTTTGTAATACCATCAGTTGTTTTTGTTGTTTGCGAGATTTAAAGGCAATTAATAGTATGCGTGGCAGTTAAAAAAAATAATAAAGCAATTATTACTACTTAGTTCGAGGGAGTATAAAGATGTTTAGACCAAACAGATTAAGCCTAGCAGTTTGTTGTGCTTTCATGGGCTCGCCAGCATTAAGTATGGCGCAAACAGTACCAGAAGAGACAACTCCAGCAACAAAGGATATTGAAACAATATCGGTGACTGCGACACGTCGTGAGACGACTATTCAAGAAGTACCTTATAGTATTTCTGCCTACGGTGGCGAGGCGTTAGAAAATGCAGGTATTACCGATTTTTCTAGCATTGCGCGCTCCATTCCTGGTTTAACCTTGACCGATGTGGGCCGTGGCAAAAACGGAATCTCTTCTGGCATAATTATGCGTGGTCTTAACCTTACAGGTGGCGCCCAAGAAGACTTCGCCATGACAACCGATCCTGTGGTGTCTATTTATTTAGGTGAAACCCCTTTATTTGCCAACCTTGAACTCCGTGATATGAATCGTGTAGAAGTCTTAAAAGGTCCACAATCAACCTTGTATGGTTCGGGCTCTTTAGGTGGCACGATCCGCTATATTCCCAATAAACCAGAATTCGATAAAGTATCAGGAAAAGCCCAAGCTAAATTATCCTCTACAGATGGTGCGGGTGATTTAAACCATGATGTGGAGTTCACATTAAACGTACCGTTAAATGACACCTTCGCCATCCGTGGCGTGGTCACTCAATTAGCAAACGGAGGTTATATTGACAGCGATTATATCGCTGGACTTGATGCAAATAATCAGCCTACTGGTGAGTATTTTACAGCAAAAGATATCAACGACGAAGACGTTGCAATGGCCCGTTTATCTGCCCGCTGGTTACCCACAGATAAAACAGAAGTGCTCCTCACTTACAACATGCAAAAAGATGATGTGCAAGGCTCGTCAGCAAGCTCTGAAGGGTTAGATGGATATCAGTCTGCTGCAAAAATCATAGAGCAGTTTGAACGTGAAACCAGTATTACCTCTCTGGTTATTGAACATGAACTAGGCTTTGCAGATTTTACATCATCCACCTCTATTACCAGCAACGAAGCCGAAAGCGCTTATGACCAAAGTTACAACTATGGTCACTCAACCTGGTGGGGACCTTATTATGTTTCTTACTATGGATACACAGGTGGTACTTCACCGGCAGCAGAAGTCATAGTGGGAGAAAAAACCTACAAAACCGATACTATTACCCAAGAGTTCCGTTTAGCAGGATCCGCTGATGATAGTGTGGATTGGTTATTAGGTGTGTATTACAACTCGGTAGATTTTGAAGCAGACGCTTACGACTATGTTTATGGCCTAGATGCAGCATTTAATATTACTAACCCAGTAGGCACAGACGTTGGTTACGGTAATATCCAAGAAACTGAGTTTGAAGACTACGCTATATTTGGTGAAGTAACTTACTACCCAACAGATGAATTGAGCATAACGGCGGGGCTTCGTTACTTCGAACAAAACTTTTATGCCAAACAAGAAGTATTACTTCCCGCCTGTGAAGAGTTCTGGAATACCACGCTAGGCTTCTTCTCATGTGGGGATACTGAAAACTCGGGCATTGACCCTAGAGGTTACGCAGCGGGTGAAGATGAAAAAGATTTCAGTGATCTGCTTTACCGTTTAAACATAGCGTACGACATTGACCTAGATACCAAGGTTTACCTAAATATTTCTCAAGGTTTCCGCCACGGTGGAGCAAATGGCTTACCTACCACTGGGATATTTGCTGAGGGTGAAGAATACTTATTTTTTGAACCCGATAAGTCAACCAACTATGAAGTGGGTGTAAAAGGTAACATGTTCGACAGTAACCTTTACTACAGTGCTACCGCTTACTATATAGACTGGGAAGATCCAATATTATTAGTGCAATCGCCAGCCGGTGGTTTCCCTGCCATGATCAATGCCCAAAGTGCAGTATCTAAAGGGATTGAAGTCGAATTAAATGCAAGTCTAACCGAGAATTTAAAACTGAACTTTGGTTACACCTATACCAATGCCGAGCTAACTGAAGATTTTGTTGCGCCAGATGGCAGTTTTGGTGCTGCAGACGGTGAGTCTTTACCAGGCATACCAGAATCTACCTTAGTCAGTTCTTTGATTTTCACCCAAGAACTAGGTGATGGAGAGTTAACTGCTCAAATCGGTGTATCTTTTAAAGATGAATTCACAACCGGTTATGCCGAACCTTCTATCTTTTATGAAACAGGATATGATGAAATTCCCTCGTCAACCTTGTGGAATGCTAGTGTAAGGTACGACATAGACCAATGGTCTGTGGCCTTATTCGCTGAAAACCTATTGAACGCTGATGATGCAACCGCATCTGATGGTGATGGCAAATACATCATAAATGAGGCAGCCGGTGAAGTAAAAGCTGGTGAGCAATACGATATTGCACAGTTAGGTGACCAATTATACCGCGTGCGTCCACGTACTGTAGGTGTATCTGTTAGTTATAAGTTCTGACACAATAACTGCTAGTACTTAACTAATAATAAGAGCGGAAATTTTGGATCAGTGTAACGACCATTACCACCAGCTGATTCAGGCAAGTCTGGCCGCAAACGATATTGATCGCGCGGCCAAACTTTGTACTGAAGCACTCAAAACAGATGCCACTAATGGGCAGCTCTGGCAAGACTTGTCAGAAATTAGTCTTCGCTTGGGGCAAACCAAAATGACAATCAATAGCGCCTTAAAAGCAATTGATTGTGATCCCAAAAATGTGTGGCATGTTTTTCATCTAGCTGGGTGTTACTTACAATTTCAGACCTTTTCTGCAGCAACCAAAGCCCTAGACAAGGCTGCCTCATTATTAAATAGCAACAACAGTGCTCAAGAGTGGGATAAGCTCGGCGAACTGCGCTACATGGCCAATCAAATTGATTTAGCAATCAGCGCCCATACCCAAGCTTTAATAGTGGAACCAAACAGCAAGCGAAGCCGCAATCAACTAGCGGCCTTACTGCGCTTTAAAGGTAAACTTGCTGAAGCCGAAGTGCTGTACACAGACGTCATTAAATTAGAGCCTGATAATTATCAGGCTTGCTATAACTTGTCTCAATTACGCCGCTTCAAGAAAGCGGATGATATTGTTCCTTTGCTCACCCGTTGCAGCCAGCTGTTACCAGCTGAGCACCATGGCCATATTATGCTCCATTACGCTTATGGCAAAGTCTTTGAAGATTTAGGTGAGTACCCTAAAGCGTTTCGGCACTTAAGTTTAGGGGCTGAATTAAAACGGCAACAAAGGCCTTATCATATCGAGCAAGATTTAAGCTTAATGAAAACCCTTGTTTCATTTTCTGAAACCCTCAAAACACAAATAACGGCTGCAGCTCAAAATGCCTCCCAAACACCAATATTTGTGGTGGGTTTACCCAGAACAGGGACAACCCTAGTAGAACGTATTATTGCTAGCCATCCAAGTGTGGTTAGTGGTGGCGAACTAAATGCTTTACCTATGGCCTTACTTGAAGCCGGAGGTAAGCCTATCGCCGCTGGTTTAGAAGGCGTAGACCAAGACTTAGTCAAAAAAGTCACGCCAACAACCTTAAGTAATATGGCAACACGTTATCTGCAACTTGCCAATAATTATGTGCAAGGAGCAAGCTTTTTTGTAGATAAGCTTCCCTATAACTTTTTATATTGCGGCCTTATCTTACAAGCCATGCCTAACGCTAAAATAATACATGTAAACCGTAACCCCTTTGATGCAGCGTTGAGCAACTTCAAAATGCTATTTGATAGAGGTTACGAGTACTCATATTCCCTTGAAGATACAGCAGATTTTATCTCTGGTTATCAAAATATGATGCAGCAGTGGAAAATACAGTTTCCATCAAAAATACACACCATAGACTACGAACAGTTAGTTAACTCCCAAGAGGCTGAAACCCGTAAATTGCTGGAGTTTTGTGAGTTAGATTGGGCACCAGAGTGTCTTAACTTCCATCAAAACACTAGTGCTAGCCAAACCGCTAGTGCCAGCCAAGTGCGGGAGCCTATTTACAGTCGCTCAGTAGGTCTATGGCGTCAATTTCAAACACAACTTACCCCCTTGCTTGATGCATTTGCGAAACATGGCATCCAACCAAAGGACAATAAGGAACAATAATGGCAAAACTAGACGTTTTCCAATCAATGTGGGCTATGGAATATAAACGCCCCGATGGCTTTGAACTAAGCCTTGAAGAAAAACTAAATAAGATAGCCAACGCCGGCTTTAAAGGCGTGAGTTTTGATATCGGCTACCACCCGCTAGCATTAATTGAAGAAGCCATGCCCTTGCTACAAGCCCATGGTTTGGATCTAGTTTACAATGCCTTTGTTAAAAGCCCTGAGCATTACAGCGATATAATCGACTTTGCAGCTAAACAGCCAATCAAACCAAGGTTTATCGCCATAGTTGGCCAAATTGAACCTTGGAGCGTTGAACACGTAGCTGATATTACTAAGCAGTGGATGGCCATTAGTGAGCAAGCAGGCATACCTTCCCATGTGGAAATTCATCGCAATTGCATGACCAATGATTTACTTTTTACCTTACAACTCATGGAGCAAGTACCTGAGCTGCTAATGGTGGCTGATTTATCACATACTTTAGTGAATCAAGAATATTACCTACCACTGCACGACTTAGCCAAGCAAAGAGTATCTGAATTTTTAACAAGAGCCGAAGCTTTCCATGGCCGTGTAGCTACCCGAGAGCAGGTTCAGGTTCCTTTTATGTTTCCTCAAAACAAACCTTGGTTTGAATTATTTCAATCTTGGTGGTCAGAAGGGTTTGATAATTGGATAAGCCGTCACGGTAAGCAAAGTGACGACGCATGTGTATTTTTATGTGAGCTAGGCCCACCTGTATATGCCATAACAGGTGCTGACGGCGAGGAGTTGAGCGACCGCTGGGAAGAAGCACTCATCATGCGAGAAACCGTACAAAAACTATGGCAAGAGTCCCTAAAAAAAGCCTAGTTTTTTTGCTTGCCAGTTCTTAAAACAAATATTAATTAATGTCATTGAAAACGGACTTTCTACAATAAAAACAGATATATAGAGAAAAAAGATGCAAAAACAAACCTGTGGTGAAGCACTAACACGTTTATTACACGCTTACGGAGCCGACACAATTTTTGGCATACCTGGCGTTCATACCATTGAGCTATACCGCGGGTTAAAAGGCTCTCTATTAAAACATGTGACGCCCCGTCACGAACAAGGTGCCGGTTTTATGGCTGATGGCTATGCTAGGGTGACAGGCAAACCTGGCGTATGTTTCATCATTACAGGGCCAGGCATGACCAATATAATCACCGCCATGGGCCAAGCGTTACAAGATTCTATTCCCATGTTAGTGATTTCTTCGGTTAACCGTACCCAACAGCTAGCCATGGGAGAAGGACGCTTACACGAACTGCCCAATCAATTAGCCATTACCTCAGGGGTATCTCGTTACAGCCATACCCTTTTGAGTGTTGACAATCTACCTAAAGTGCTCGCCCAAGCGTTTGCTATTTTTAGCAGCCAACGGCCAGGTCCTGTGCATATTGAAATACCAATCGATGTTCTCGCCCAAGATGCCAGCCATATAGATATGCAACCTTGGCCTATGCCTCAAGCACCGGCTCCTCAAGAGGCAGGAATACAAGAGGCGGTAGCTTTGCTAAGTCAAGCAAAGCGCCCTGTTATGATCTTAGGTGGCGGAGCTAAAAATGTCGATTTTGTAGCCCTTGAGCTTGCAGAAAAACTCAATATGCCAGTTGTAAATACCTGCAATGGAAAAGGCGTTATGCCGCCGGACCATCCGTTATCCATTGGCTCTACCCCTTCTCACCCAGCCATTCGTGAGGAGCTTGAAAAACAAGCTGATGTAGTACTTGCAGTAGGTACAGAACTGGCAGAAACCGACTATGACTTTTTCTTTTTAGGGGATTTGAATATCAGTGGCAAGCTTATACGAATTGACATTGATAGCGCACAACTTATGCGAAACCATAAGCCAGATTTACCTATTTTATCTGATGCACAGCAAGCGCTAACGGCTATTAATATGGGCTTAGCAAGCATTAAAACCCAAAATAGAGATATAGTGCATTCTCGTTGTGAGACTTTACGTAACAGCACCCAGGATATGAAAAAACCTGCTTATCGTGATTTTTTCAAAACCATCACAGATACCTTAGGGGATTGCATTATCGTTGGCGACTCAACACAGCCTGCCTACTATGCCCAAGCCTTTTATGAAACTAGCAACACAGCCCGATATTTTCATTCAACCACTGGCTACGGTACCTTAGGTTATGCGTTTCCAGCGGCAATTGGCGCAAAAATAGGCTCACCGGAATTAGCTGTTATTGGCTTAACCGGTGACGGTGGCGGACAATTTACTCTTAATGAAATTATCACAGCAGTAGACGCAAATGTGCCTGTTATTTATATCGTATGGAACAACCAAGGCCACGGCGAAATTCGCCGCTTTATGGATGACGCAAATGTAGAAAGAAACGGCGTAGATATTAGCCCTCCTGATTATGTAGCCCTTGCTAACGCTATGGGATGTAAAGCAGCACACGCAACTAGCCTTAAAGAGTTATCCACATTATTAAATCAAGCAGAGGCTTATGATGGGCCATTTTTAATTGAATTTAACGAATCCGCCCTTGATTGCGGCTACGCATTTTAGGAGTGAAAGGTTTGAAAGTATTTCTCAGTCGCCCATTATTTGATACCCAGTTATTAGCCTCTAGATTCGAGGACGCTGGTATCACCTTAATTACCACAGATTCCGATGACATCTGCCCCATAGCCACTTTATTAGAACAGGCAAACGGTGCCGACGGCCTAATCACCCATACCGAAGATAACCTGACAGCAGAAGTCATTAATCAACTCCCTGCTAGCATCAAGATAATTGCAAATTATGGTATTGGCTTTTCTAATATAGACATAGAAGCTGCCACTAAAAAAGGTATACAAGTCACCAATACTCCTACCGATGAAGCGTTTCACGCCACCGCAGAAGCCACAGTAGCTTTATTGGTATCCATAGCAAGGCAAGTTCCTGCACTAAACGCTGAAAGACGCGCCATGAAAACCGACCCAGCGCCTTCATTTAAGCGACCAACAGCTGTGTCAATTCGCAAAAAAGTGACGGGAATTGTTGGCCTAGGTCGTATCGGCTCCCGTGTTGCCAAGATGATGCATCATGGCTTTGAAAACAGCATTATTTATTACGACCTTTATCAAAATGAAAGTTTAGAGCAAGAGCTCAATGCTAAAAAAGTTCCGCTCAAAGAGTTAATGGAAACAGCAGATTTTATTTGTGTGAACATGCCCTTATCTGAGCAAACCTATGATCTAGTCTCAGCAGATATGCTGGCATTTATGAAACCAGATGCAGTACTTATTAATACCGCCAGAGCTGGCCTTGTAAATGAAGATGCCCTTATTGAACGTTTAAACAAGGGGTTATTACACGGAGCAGGCCTTGATGTTTACAGTGATAAAGTGAATGCTATCACAGCAGATAATGTCGCACTTACCTCTCATTTTGCCAATTTCGAAAAAGAAGCCTATACCGCGATGACCAATCTGGTTATTGATAACCTGATAGGCCAGTTAGCTCACAAAAAACCAGTCACACCAGTGAACTCACCACTAGGACGTTAATCATGACAGTACAGCAAAGCTCCTCACAGAAAGAAGCCGCAATCTCTCCCATTATTTGGCTCAAACTATTGGGGTGTTCATTATTTGGCGTGTTATTTTTCTTAGTGCCCTTTCAATATAATAACTCCTGGACCATCAGCCTAGGGGTAGTGACCAGCCTATTTACCCAAATGATTGGTGACAACATGAAGGTTTTTACCTGCGGTATCTTTTTTTTAGGGGCGTTGATCGCCGTTATCTATAATTTAACGCCAAGAAGCTTTGCTAAAAAACTGCCATTAAGTGAAAAATTTATTGCCGCACATTGGTTATGGACATTGCTGGCAATTATAGGTGGTGTAGCATCAAGCATGACGTTTTTTCAGGTAGGTCCAGACTGGGTTATATCTAAAGAAACTGGCATAACCGCTTATATAGATGTGGCTGGAGCAATATTCTTATTGATTGGGTTGGGCTGCCTATTTTTACCCTTTTTGACGGATTATGGGCTGCTTGATTTTATCGGCACTTTGTTGCAAAAAGCCTTTCAAAAGCTGTTTAACTTACCAGGACGAGCCACAATCGATACTCTAGCCTCATGGGTAGGATCATCTAGTATTGCCGTTGTGATGACAGACTACCAATACAAACAAGGCTATTATAGTGCTCGTGAATCGGCGGTTATCGCCACTAACTTTTCTGTGGTGTCTATTCCATTTGTATTACTAACGGCTCAAGTGGCAGGTATAGAAAGTCACTTTTTACAACTTTATGCCAGCATGATTTTTATTTGTGTTTTATGTGCCATAGTCACACCGAAATTGCCTCCTTTATCTGGGTTTAAAGATGAATATTGTGGCGGACAAGAAAAGAAACTAAATGAAGATGTTGAGTCTGGCGAAAGCCGAGTCGCTTGTGCGACACAAAGAGCCATTGCTACCGCAAAAAAAGCGCCTTCACCGCTAAGCTCAATTAAAAAGGGCTTTTGGTCGATGACAGACATTTATCTAATGATGATGCCAGCGGCTATGACAATTGAGTTTTTAACTTTATCCGTATACAGCCATACCAGCATACTGCAAACCTTAAGTTACCCATTTATATTTTTATTAGAAGCCTTGAATATTCCAGAAGCAGAAATGGCCGCACCGGGGTTATTTATTGGGTTACTAGATCAATTCGTGCCTACTATAATTGCAGGTAGTTTAAGTGAGCCTATCACTAAGTTTATCCTTGCAGGCTTATCAGTGACTCAACTTATATTTTTCGCTGAAACTGCCATACTGATTATGCGCTCAGCTATTCCCATCACCATTACACAGCTAATTGCTATATTTGCGATCCGTACAGCTATTTCATTTCCGATACTGGTTGTTATTGGTCATATGCTATTTTGAGTACGTAAAAATACATAACATTCTTCGTATGTTTTACAGCCCCTAGCTGTGATTAGATGATACAAATATATAAGTACTAATAGGTAGCATCATGGAATACATAAAAACAATAACAAAAGAGCATGTCACAGCGCACGGGTTACCTGCCATAGCGTTTAAAGATAAAGACATCTACGAACAAGAGTGTGACAAGATATTTGCACAGGGCTGGGCAAGTATTGGCTGTGGTCAGCAAATCAGCAAACCTGGCGATATATTACCTATCCGTATTGCTGGGCAATCGCTCATTGCCATTCGCAATAAACAAGGGGAAATCGGAGTATTCCATAATATATGCCGCCATAAAGCCGCCCCATTAGTTGACGAACCATGCAACAAGCGCAGCCTAGTCTGTCCTTACCACAAGTGGTCCTTTAAAATAGACGGTGACTTACTTAGCGCCCCTAGGTATTTTGGTAACGATAACAAAGTTATGACAGCCGAAAACAAAGCTGATAAAGGCTTAATCAAAGTTCGCTTTGCAGTTTGGTGGGATATTATTTTTGTAAACATAGACGGTAAAGCCGAGCCTTTTGAAGATTTCATCAAGCCATTAGACGAGCGACTCGCTATCTACCCAAAAGACGATATTCGTATGGTCAGCACCACTGATTATTCTGGGGAAGTTAACTGGAAACTTGCTGTCGATAACTTTTTAGACGGTTATCATGTCCCCTTTGTACACTCACAAGCATGCAGTGTAGAGTCAGTGCTTGGGCAAGAAGATTTATTTTTATCAGAGAATATTGTTGGTTTACACCTGCCCCACGGGGCCAGTGCCAAACCAGCAAAAACCGCCAAACAGTTACCGCACTTTAATGGCCTACCAGAAGAGAAACAAGGCACCCAGCAATGGTTTGGAATTTTTCCTAACACCTTGTTTTTTGTAGACCCATGTTGGGTGCAAACCATAGTGGTTAAACCTATGGGCGAAACCCATACCGAAGAATCTCTTAGTGTATATGTGGTAAATGATGAAGCTGCCAGCGAAGAATACGCAGCCGAAACAAGCCGCTTGCATGAAGTGTTAAACGAAGTAAATCAACAAGATATTGAGCTACTCGATAAACTTCAAATTACCCGCAGTAATAATATTGCCAACCAAGGGCACCTTAATGACGCTTGGGATCAAGTCAATATGACATTTCACCAAATGTGGCTTCAAAAAATTAATGCCGCAGCAGCGAACTAGGTGAGTAAGTTAATGAGTAAAGAAACGAACATAGCACAGAGTATTCAATTATGAGTTGTATCATTATAGGTGCTAGTCATGGCGGCGTTCAGGCGGCCATTAACCTGCGCACGCAAGGATATACGGATCCTATTACGCTGATTAGCGCAGACAAGGTGTTACCTTATCAAAGACCCCCTCTGTCCAAAGCCTTTTTGCAAAATATCCTGCCAGAACAAAGATTATGGCTGCGCCCTGAAACCTTTTACACGCAAAAAGACATTGATTTACGCCTAGGTACGCGGGTTGTCAAAATTGATAGGCAAAAACAACTGGTAGTTTTAGATAACCAAGAGCAACTCAGCTACAGCAAGCTAATACTGGCTACCGGTGCTTCAATTCGTAAATTGACAATTCCTGGTAGCGACCTAGAAGGGGTGCATTATTTACGGGATCATCAAGACACCCTTGGCTTAAGAGACCAATTGCCAGAGGCCAATAACGCAATTGTCATTGGTGGCGGTTACATAGGGCTAGAGGCCGCGGCGTCACTCACAAAACTCGGCAAAAATGTCACCTTACTGATCAATAGTGAACGCCCACTGCAACACCTTACTAGCCCAGTAGTAAGTGAATATTTGAGTGCACTACAAAAGGCAAATGGCGTAAATATTGAAGTACTTGCGGGTGCAACCGCAATAATTGGCGAGCATAACAAGGTTGTAGCAGTACAAGCTGCCAATGGTAAGCGGTATCCAGCGGATATAGTGGTAGCAGGTATAGGGGTTAACCCTGAACAGTCCCTTGCAGAAGATGCCGGATTAGCGGTAGAAAACGGCATTAAAGTAAACCAATACATGCAAACTTCAGATGCTGATATATTTGCCATCGGTGACTGTGTGAGCTTTTATCACCCCATGTATCAAAAGCAAATGCGTATCGAGTCGGTGCAAAATGCAACAGACCAAGCTAAAACTGCGGCCTTAGCAATCTGCGGAACCTTAACGCCCTACTCAGCTACCCCATGGTTTTGGTCTGATCAATATGATGCAAAGCTACAAATTGCAGGTATATCTGCAGGTTATGATGAAGTAGTGGTCCGTGAAGAGTCTGAAAAAAGCTTAGCTGTATTCTATTTCTCTGGTGACAACCTCATAGCAGTCGACGCCATAAACCAACCAAAATCGTTTATGATCACCCGTAAATATTTACATAGCCTACCCAAGGTGAATAAAATCAAACTGGCAGATTGCTCGCAAGATCTAAACAGTATTTTTACAGAATAAATAGGAGTACAAAGTGCCAAATATTACATTTATTTTACCAGACGAAAGCCAAATTACTGTAGCTGCTAACGATGGCGACAGCCTAATGCAAACTGCCGTAGACAATGGCATCGAACAGATAAGCGCTGATTGTGGTGGCTGTTGTTCCTGCGCCACTTGCCACTGTTTTATTGACAACAGCTGGAAAGAAAAACTAACCCCAGCCGATGATATGGAAACCGACCTTCTTGAAAACGCCATAGACAATGTTCAAGAAAACAGTCGCCTGTCTTGCCAGATATTCTTAACTCCAGAACACGATGGCCTAGTCGTAGAAATACCTGAAAGTGAATGGTAAAAATACCGAGTTCTAATACTAGCCTTAAGCTGTTTCAGGCTCATTAGTATTAGGCAAGTGGCCATACATATTATTGTATGGCGCTTTTAATCTCGGTGAGCTTTATTGGCATTAATGCGGTTGCCATTGCTAGTGATAAGGTGAATCCGGGCCCTTCGTTATCTAATGCCGCTGCTGGCAAATAAAAACGAGGCGTGTCTTTTAATTCATACAAGGCAGCATCCAGTAAATGCCATTGACCTTGATGCCAGACTTCAGACCAGGCATGACCAAAAGCTGATACATCAGCTTCTTCCTCAACAATCACTGTGCCTATTATCACCCGTGATGGTAAGCCTAAGCCCCTTGCTAATGCTGTAACCAATATTGCATGTTCAGTGCAGTCGCCACTTCTTTGCTCGGCAACCACTGAGGCAATATTAAAACCGTGTATATATGTGACATCATCAATATAGTCGTTCACATAAGCACTGAGTTCGTCTACCTGCCAATTATCTGCATCTATGTTTGGAAATGAAGATATAAAGGTTTTTGTATTTGCTTCATCCACATCTATGACAAAGCTAGCACTTGAGTGTTTTACAGCAGGACTGCCTGTAAAGCTTGATGTCTCCTCTATCGTGAGCTCAAGACTGTCCTGGTGTTGCTGCACAACCTTAATATGACTCCATTGACTCAAACTTTTTGCAAGCTTTTTAGGCCGTGATGCCGTTAGCTTCAAACTCACTTTAGGCCCAAGTGGTAAAGTTTGTTTCTCGTCTAACTGTAGACTTATCTCAGACAGCAAGGCGCTGGTTTCTGCTCTAACGGTCACTGCCATCGAGAGCAAAAATGTGCAGCATAAAAGCCTCATGGAATTTTCGGCTCACCATGACTATACATAAGGGTTAGCGTCACACTAATAGGCCCTTGTTCCATGGTTCCTTTTCTAAAAATGCCTTTTTCATCAGCTTGAAAGTCCATCAAAAAAGGACCCATATCTATTTTTAAGTTTGCATCTGGGTTACCGGTTATTTTGCTTAGTTTGACTATCATAGCGCTAGTTGGATCAGCGTCAGACACCCACATATTAAACTCTGCCGACTCTTCAGTTGAAGCCAGTAACTTTTTCGTTTCTAAATGACTACCAAAGCCAGACAGTAGCCAACCTGTGTACGCTAATTCTGCCTTGATGGGTTTGTCTTGAAGTTGTCCTTCAACATGCCACTTGTCATCACTACGACTAAGATCATAACTTGATCCTATTACACCATTATCTATCGTGTAAACATTGCTATTAATGACAGAGCCATCAGGATAACTCCATTCAGTGGCAACAGAGTCAGAGCGGGATATAGAACTAGCATCAACCGGAATTAGAAACGCAGTGTGCTTTTGAATACTAACGTCGCCATCAGCATCAGTAGTGTAAATTTCATGACTATACCCAATTGGGGTATCGCCTATGCTGGCGTGATAGATAGGTTCAAAAAAGGCTGATTTGGCTTGGTTTTCGGCAACTGTGGTTACGAATGATTCGAAAACATCAATAAATGCTTGTTGATATCCCAATTCATTGTGAATACAAATTTGCAAGGTTTCACCCACAAGAGCAGCAGCCCCTTTAAGTATGCCTGCAACTTTTTCGTTGCCTTGACCTAGATTATACAAGGTATCTAATTGCAGGTATGGAATGTTGTCAATCACACCTGTATCAATTGCATAGTTAAATCTAGCGGATAGCTTCTTATTATTAAGGGCTTCTACGCCCGTTAAACTTTGATCAATAATATTGCTAAGTGAATTTGCTGGGCCGTCAAATTCACTGAATATGTAACACTCAACAGGAGAGTCGATACCCACATCTATTATGTAATACCAGAAACCTTCACTTTCTTCGGCTAGGGTATATTTGCCTAACGCACGACCATCAATATTTAAGGCCGGTATTTTCAGCTTAGTGCTTTTTTTGACTTTGGTATCTCTAGCTACTGCATCTTTAAACCACTTGGGAAACTGCTCTAGCCCTACCAGTGTTTTGGCATCCACACCAAAGCTAAAAATAAGTACTGCAATGACACCACTCAAAAATTTCATACTCTTATCCCTTAAAAAAACAGCTAGTAAATTCAATAAGTCAAAAACCAATCTGAACTACTTTATAGTGCTATTGTTTATGCGGCAAATAAAAATCTCTCAAATTGTCAGCTCAGAACCCTCGCCTTTTCCAAAACTGCACTTCACCATCACCATGTTCAATTGCGACATCAAAGACTTTTTCAGCTACGACTTTGCCATCGCACTTTATAAGCATATGCCAATCACCTACTTTGTCATCAACTGGCGACCAAATGGTATCACCTAGATAGAAATCCCAGTCGTTATTCCTCACATAGACCTCACCTTCAAAAGGCTCCATAGGCCTACCTTTTTTGTCATGAATATTTGGATGATGAATAGCCCACTCTAAACACTTACCTTTGGCTTTTTTTACATTCAAAATAAACCCAAATTCAATATCTAGTTGCGCTGGAATTTTAGTGGTAAAGCTTTTGATATTCGGCAGTGCTTTACTTTTTTCATCCCAACTGTCGTAAATACCAAAACTGCTTATTTCAAAATAATGACGTAGCTTAGACAAAATCCCTCCTCATAACATAGTAAAAATAGTGGCTACTAGCTTAGGTAACCACTGTAGATTTTTAGATTGCTCAGCCTATGAACTCAAAACAAATAAAGCCAATTTATATTGCAAATTAGGTAGCGGCAAAAGCCTACAAAATACAATTAGTCAAAAACACCACTTTTTAGCCAAATAGAAAATACAGTTGGTTCTTTTAAAACACAGAGCCTAGAGCAAGATCACCAAAAACACATAAGACATTGAATTATATAAACTTTTAAAATTGGCACCTGTGTTGCTATAGCTAGAGTAAGTCATAATGACGGTTTTAATAACTTAACCAAAAAGGAAATATCATGAACACATTTACTAAATTATTAGCAACAGCAACATTAACCTTAGGTACTATCACTTCAGCCAGTGCAGCAACAGTACTTGTAGCAGCAGACGATTATGTGACAAGCAAACTTTGTGTAGTCGCCACAGAAGGTAGCAAAATGAGGTTATCTCAAGCGATTAAGAAAACTGGTTTGAGCAAGCGTGATGTTGCCAATAATGTCACATGTAATGATCAAGATTTGATTTCCTTTGTGGAGCAATATGGCACTAATGCCAACGATATAAACAACTTTTTAACTGGCGGCAAATACACTGGTAGCGTTGAAATCACCACCATAGCCTCTCGATAGTTACACTTGAAAATACTCTTTAGGGTATTACTCATTCTTCATCGCTAGATTGGTATGTTAATCTGGCGATGAAAACCCCTCTTCTTTAGCCATTCTTAAATTAAAAATTAACCATTGTTTGCGGTATTACGCTTTCTAAATTCTGATGGTGTTATGCCTTCTTTTTTCTTAAAGAAAGAATAGAAAACAGATTTACTGTTAAAACCCACTTCATAGAATATTTCAGTAATAGACTTGCTTGGATCAACAAGGAGTAGGCGTTTTGCTTCTTCGATTCGGTACTTATTAATAAACTCGTAAAAGTTCACTTGAAAATGACGATTTAAGGTTACTGATAAATCCTTGCTTGAAACATCTAAGGTTTTTGCCAATTCATCAATTGTAATATCGGCCAATAGATAGGGCTTTTCAGACTCCATTATGGTTTCAATGCGCTCAGTATAGCTAGGTTGTTGTGTTTTTTTATCAACGGCTATCGGCTCAGGAGTTTGCGATAGCACCGGCATAATCGAATGGGATTTAGTCACGCTATAAAATAGCAGCGAGACCACCAGTAAAAATGTCGCGTAGTATGAAAAAAGCCCTAATCCAATAAAAGTGGACACATCAATCTCATAGCTGAGGTTCACTACCTTTAGGGCACTTAACACTAGTTCCACAAACATAATGATTAAAAAGCCAATCAGTAATAACTTCAGCCAGTTCAAATCAATGGTAGAAATATCCGCTCGAGCCTCTTTGTGGCGCTTGTGATAACGAGCAATAAGGACAAAACAACTTACAATATAAAGTAAACGCAGCAGTTTGATAGCAGTATCAGACGCTATGTAATGCCAGGTGTGATAAAGCTCCCAGTTCTCTATTGAAATTTGCTTAGCAAGATCACCAAGGCTGTAATACACCACAATTAGATAAACAGTGTAGGCAACAAAAGGAACAAGATGGACAAGGTGCTTTTTACTGAGCTTAAAGTCACTGTACACAGATGAACGTATATAAAAAAACAGTAAAACTGCGTCTAAGCAGTAAGCTAAACTACCAACAAAGAACAAATTAGGTTCAAAATCCAACACTTCGAATCTGAACTTAACCCCAAAAAATGTTAACTCATGAAATGCAATAAGTGCTTGGCTGGTTAGAAAAGCTGATAGTAAGTAAGCACTAACATCAGGCATTCTATGACTAGAAATCAGCATTAGAGCGAATAAAATAGAAAGTACAAATGTCATCACCAGAATGATGTCATTTAAATTGAAAACAACGCTACTCATAAACTTAAATTAGATATCCGATTTATTAATTTAGCCGTAATCACGTAATTTGCTTTCAAACTTTACACAGAACATTCTATTGAAATTAGTTAGATATATCCGGCCGAATCCTGCTTGGCCGTAAATGCTAGCCTATTATTAATAGGGATCCTATGAATTTATTAATTCACTTAACCCGAGCATGAGTTATATGCACTGGCGCAAAAATATGTGGCTAAGGGCTGTCGGTTTTTAAGTGTAGATAGTTTAGTGAGGCTTATTTATAAGGAAACCCAACTCTACAACAATGAATTGCCATAGAGCTGGGAGTGGTATCACTTTAAAATAAGTTGAGACTTATTGACAACTTATGATGGCTTCAGCAGCTGTTTGCGGAATTAAATTAATATCAGAAACAGATAGCTGTAGCGCACCTTCAGACTCTAATGAGAACGGCGATACAATTTTCTCAAATTTAATGCCTTTATCAGCAAAACATTTCAAATCAACCTGTAAACTAGACCACTCATTTAATGGCAGCTCATTTACAGCTTCAGTTATATCTAGCTGAGTACGGCAACTTCCCACTTCTTCAGAAAACGCTTCACAGTTCATGGCAATGAACACCTTATCACTAGGCTTACTATCTAACTTAAGTAGCATAGATAAACTGCTTTGTAACAAGAGGTCTTTAGTTAAGTCTTCTCTGAAACGGCTTTTGCTGGCTATTGTCACACCTGATAGTTGCCCACCATCTAGCTTAATAGAAAACGAGTCTTCTTGAACTTCTCTATCAACAGTACGATATGCTAGGCCTTCCATTTGGTGAGAGTTAGCACTAACTTGCAGTTCTTTATTGCCTGTAAACAAGTGCATTAACCAAGGCTGATGCATAGTACCTGTATACAAATGTCTAATCTGTGCTTTATCTGCAGCTAAGTCTTCATGTTCAGACAAGTCGTCACCTAATAGGTTCTCATCTTGATAGGTCAAGCCAAAGCCATAGGGTAGTAATGGGTCGTAGTCAGCATCGCCATAGTTGACGGTAGCTTGGTCAGCAGATTTAGGCCATGAAAACGACAACTTACCTTTAAAGTCATGTTGCACTGAACCATCAGGGTTAGCTAATACCACTTCAGCAACACCTTTTCCTTCTGAGCCTGGTAACCAAGCAGCGACTAAAGAGTCAGAAGCATTCAACTCAGCGTTGATCCACATAGGTCTTCCAGAGATAAAGATAGAAACCACAGGAATACCCTGTGCTTTAAGCTTTTTAATAAGCGCTAAATCTCGTTTGTTACCTTGTTGATAACTTAAGCTTTCTCTATCACCATGGCCCTCTGCGTATGGCTCTTCACCAAAGACTACAATGGCAACATCTGGTTTATCTTCAAAGTTACCATCAGTGTTTAGGCTTATCTTGCCACCAGCTGCTGTTACTTGTTGTTCTAGCCCATCAAAAATTGAGGTACCACCTGGAAAGTCTGCATTAGTGTTATTGGTACCCTGCCACGTAATAGACCAGCCACCAGATTGCTTACCTATATTATCTGCTGCGTCTCCCGCTACCAATATTGATAACTTAGGATCTAAAGGCAGTAGTTTATTTTTATTCTTTAAGAGTACTAAAGACTCTCTTACAGCTTGACGAGCCACATCTCTGTGACTTTGTTGCCCAATAAGCTCTGTTTTTCCTGAGAACTTACGGTCCGCTGGGCTAGGTTTTTCGAATAAACCGGCGCGCACTTTCACTCTTAAGATACGTGTCACCGCATCATTAATACGTGACATAGGAATAGTGCCGTCTTTAACTTGAGCAATAGTATTTTCGTACAAGGGCTTCCATGCATCGGTAGGTACCATGAAAATATCTAAACCAGCATTGATTGCTTGAGGACAGTTATCGTTACTGCACCCCTTAACTTGCCCATGGCCGTTCCAGTCACCAACTACAAATCCATCAAACCCCATTTGCTCTTTTAGCACATCGGTTAACAGGTATTTATTACCGTGAACCTTATCGCCATGCCAGCTGTTAAATGAAGCCATAACAGATTGGGCACCCGCAGTTAAACCGCCCACATAACCTTGAGCATGAATATCAAACAACACTTGTTCAGAGCTGATATTGTTACCTTGGTCATCGCCTTTAACTGTGCCGCCATCCCCAATAAAATGTTTTACTGTGCTGATAACACGGTTATCTGATAAAAAGTCTTTGTCAGCATGACCCTGCAAGCCTTTAACAATAGACGCAGCGTAGTTTCTAACGATTTCAGGATCTTCAGAATACCCTTCATAGGTTCTGCCCCATCTATCATCACGCACCACAGCAACTGTTGGAGCGAACACCCAATCTATTCCTGTCACCATTACTTCTGTGGCAGTTACATTAGCTATTTTTTCAATTAGGTCAGGATTATTGGCTGCGCCTAACCCTATGTTGTGGGGAAACAAGGTGGCGCCTATAACATTATTGTGACCATGGACAGCATCTGTGCCCCACATGGTAGGAATATTTGAACCGTCTAGACTGTCGTCAATTGACGCTAAATAGAGTTCATCCGCTAATTTGATCCAATCTTCGGCAGTTGAGTGCTTATTGTTATTTGGAAAGGCGCCGCCACCATTTAAGTAAGACCCAAACCCATAATTACGCATGTCTTCTACGGTAATGTCTCTTATTTCAGGCTGGATCATTTGTGCGACTTTTTGCTTTAAAGTCATAGAAGCCATTATCTGTTTTACTTTAGCTTCAACCTCTTGATCTTGCTTAACTGCTATATCTAATTTTGGCCAAATTTCAGCCGCTTTACTCTCTTTAACGGCTGCATCATTACCACTGTTACAAGCAGTAAGTGCAAGCATTGCGCTTGCTAAAATACTTATTTTAACGGATGTATTCATAGTTATTCCCAAAGTAAATTACTCAAAATAGCCAAGCTATTTGAATCAAGTTATTGCTATATCATACCAAGGGTTCGGAAATTATTTTAATTAGGTTTTTTTAGCGTCCTTAAAAACAAACTATCATTCAAACCCTGCTATTTTTTAGTCCGAATACCTGTTTGTTTAGTCGAACTTCCCTTTATTCACAAGGGTTTACGCCCTACTGATGACATTAAAAAAAAGTAAAAAATCGTTAGTTTACTATGGAGATATTAAACCTCACCCAAACAAGCAGAGGTTATTTAATGATTTTAAATTGAGAGATAGGTGACACAAGGAGTTAAATTGAACACTAAACCAGCAAAATAAATGAGAGCTCGATAACCTTAGTAGGCCATCGAACACTTACAATTATGATAGAAAAACATTCAAAGAGTATTGAGTGGTTTAGCTAAATTGCGACATAAAGTTTTCAATTCGCATGCAGGCGTCATCCAGTTGCACGTCATCCACAACGTAAGAAATACGAATATAGTTAGCCGCGCATTCACCAAAAGCGGTGGCAGGCAATACCCCAATTTTTTGCTGTTCGAATAACATTTCTGCAAATTTTTGACCGTCTAATCCTGTTTTGCTCACATCTACTAATAAAAACATCGAGGCTTTAGGCGGGACACAAGCTAAGAGTGGCTGGCGATTAAAACATGCTAATAAACGGTCGCGGCGGCGCTTATAGGTAAGTCGCATATGTTCGGCTTCTGCCAGAGCTTCGGGATCAGTTAATGCGGTATAGGCCGCTTCTTGTACGAAGCCAGGTAATCCGTACAACATGCACAAAGATAAGTTACTTAAGTGCTTAATTAACTCAATCGGTCCAATAGCCCAACCAGCTCTCCACCCTGTCATAGCATGGGATTTAGACAAGCTGTTAAGTGTCACTGTGCGCTCGGACATATTCTCAAGTCCAGCTATGCTAACGTGCTCACCTTCAAAAATAGTATTACAGTAAACTTCGTCTGAGATTACCCATAAATCATGTTTTATCGCTACATCGGCAATAAATTGTAATTCGTCTTTGGTAAGCATTACCCCACTTGGGTTACTCGGAGTTGCAAAATATATGGCTTTGGTTTTTTCTGTGATAGCTTGTAGTAATGCCTTTTCATCAAGACAAAAGTCATTATCTACATCCATAGCTACGGGTACTAGTTTTGCACCAGTAAGTTGAATACAAGCTTCGTAGGTAACATAGTTAGGTTGTAACACTAGTACTTGATCACCTGCTTCTAGAATACACATAGAAGTAGCAAACAAGGCGTTTTGCGCACCTGCCAATAAAATTACATTATCTTTTGTCACCACTTGGCCGCAATTGGCTTGGTGATCTGCCGCTATTTTATTACGCAGGTGGTCTCTACCTTCGATATCTACATAATGAGTATCGCCACCACGTAAGCTTTTCACTGCGCTTTCAACTATTGGGGCTGGTGTATCAAAATCTGGGTCACCAATGCTAAGTACTATTACACTTGGGTCCTGCTCTTTTAGAGCGGTAGCTTTGAAATGAATATCCCAAGCATCAACGGTCTCCCCTTGAATTGCTTGAGTAAGAGGTGCATAACGCATAAATTTTTCCTAACTTGCAAATTAAAAATGGCTTTGCAAAACAAAGCCATTATTCGCTGAATAACTTGATATTATTGATCTGTAGAGTCTATTAACAGAGCTTTGGTTTCGGTGTATTCTTTTAACCCTTCTAGGCCCCATTCGCGGCCATTTCCAGATTGCTTATAACCACCAAAAGGTGCGTCTGAATTAAAGTAAGCGCCTTGTAAATAACACTGACCAGCCCGTAATTGACGAGCGATTTTAATAGCCTCGCTACTATCTTTGGCATACACAGCGCTGGCTAATCCAAAAGGCGTATCATTAGCAATGACAATAGCTTGTTCAATATTTTCGTAGGGGATAATGCACAGCACTGGGCCAAATATTTCTTCTTTGGCTATGATCATGTCATTACTCACATGTGAAAAAATTGTAGGAGCCACATAGGCACCTTTGCTGAATTCCGGAGCAAGCTTGGTGCCACCACAAAGTAACTTTGCGCCTTCTTCTATGCCTTTTTTGATATAAGCCAAGACTCGACTTTGCTGCTGGTGAGAGCTCAATGGTCCCATATTGGTATCTGCCAGCATTGGGTCGCCAAGTTTCCACTCAGCGGCAACAGTTTTGGCTATGGTTTCTACTTCAGTCAGTTGCGATGCGGGCACTAACATGCGGGTTAAAGAGCTGCAGGTTTGCCCAGAATTTAGCATGACGTCTTCCACACCATAACGCACCGCAGCCTCCAAATCCGCGCCAGGTGCAATGATATAAGGAGACTTCCCACCTAACTCCTGACACACCCTCTTAACACTTGGGGCAGCGGCTTGAGCAACTTTAATACCTGCTTGGGTTGAGCCTGTAAAAGACACCATGTCAACATCAGGGTGACTAGATAAGGCTTCACCAATTTGACTGCCAACACCCGTTAATAAGTTAAACACACCTTTAGGTAATTCTGTTTGGTTGATGATATCTGCCAAAATTAAATCTTGCAGCGGCGTTTGTTCTGCTGGCTTTACAACCACAGTACAGCCGGCTGCGAGCGCAGGCCCCAATTTACCCACTAGTTGGGATAACGGATAATTCCACGGATTAATTAAGACGCACACCCCAATCGCTTCGCTTACCACTATGTGGCTATCGAACACTTCTTCCTTGTCCATTTCCAAAGCAAGTACCGCAAAACTCCGTAAAGCATCTATAGAGCCTTGCACTTGTAGGTCTTCTGCTATCGCAATTGGGCAGCCCATAGTGGCAACAATTGCCTGGATTAATTCATCTTTACGAGCCTGCATGCCATCAGCGATAGCATTAATTAGGGCTGCGCGCGCTTCACTTGGCTGTGATGACCAGGCCAGAAATGCCTTTTTGGCAGCGTCAACAGCTAGATTAACATCCTGTTTATTGGCAGCCGGTACGCTCGCACACACCTCTCCATTAGCTGGGTTTATAACGTCGAGTGTTTCATTACCTTGACTGCTAACCCACTGCCCATCGATATAGACTTTTTCAAAGTTCTTCATTTTATACCTTACATTATGGGGATTAACTTAATGGCCATTACATTGCGAGCTTAACAACGGCACCTAATAAGACTTGGCAACCAGCTGCGATATCTTCAGGTTTGGCATTTTCTGCCTCATTGTGACTAATGCCTTTTTCACAAGGAATGAAAATCATTGAAGTAGGCGCGACCTTAGATATGTACACCGAATCGTGGCCCGCACCCGAGAACATTTCCTCGTATGCTAATCCCATATCTTCAACGGAAGATCTAACAGCATTAATACAGGTTTTATCAAATGCCACAGCAGGTGAATCCCATTCATCTAAGATTTCGTAGTTTACTTTACTGTCTTGGCAAACTTGCTTAGAAATCTCTCTAAATTTCTGATCCATTTTCAATAAAATGTCTTGATTGGGGTGTCGCAAATCAACGGTTAGAGTAAGTGTCTCTGGAACAGTATTGCGAGAGCCTGGACTTACATTAATATCTCCAAAGGTTGCCCGCGCTTGAGGTGAAAACTCATCAGCCAAGGCATAAAGCTGTGTAATTATTTGTGCCGCGGCTTTGACAGGATCTTGCCTTTGTTCCATTGGGGTTGGCCCTGCATGTACCGGCTGGCCGTGGATCACTAAATCATACCAACGCATGCCCTGAACACCTTGCACCACACCTATTTGTTTACCGACGGCTTCTAAAATAGGCCCTTGCTCTATGTGTAACTCAAAGGCCGCTTTTATTGGAAACGGCGCACAAGGTGCATCACCTAAATACCCTATACGCTCAAGCTCTTGTTGAATTGTTGCGCCCTGTTTGTCGGCCCGTTGCCAGCCATAATCTAAAGAGAAGTCGCCGCACCACACACCAGAGCCTACCATTGCGGGAGAAAACCTTGCCCCTTCTTCGTTGGTCCAAACCGCCACTTCAATAGGATGCAAAGTAGTAATCTCAGCATCATGTAGCGTTCGTAACACCTCTAAGCCACCTAATACACCATACACGCCATCAAATTTACCGCCTGTTGGCTGAGTATCTAGATGACTGCCCATTAACACCGGAGGTAAACTATTGTCAGTTCCTGCTTTACGTAAAAATAGATTACCCATTTGGTCTACACGGCGCTCACAGCCTATTTCTTCACACCAATCAACAAATAGGTCACGGCCTGCTTTATCTAAATCAGTTAAGGCTTGGCGATTACAGCCACCTTTATCAGTAGCGCCAATTTCAGCCATGGTCATCAAGCTAGACCACAACCTTTCACTATTAATTTGTAACGTCATTTGCATTCTCCTAAGCGTCTTTTCTGCTCAAAGGCTGACACATACAATGCACCCCGCCACCGCCAGAAGTAAACATAGACATGTCTGGCGCGTATACCTCTAGCCCATGGGCTTTGGCTTTACCAATTAGCTCTTGGCTGGCTTCTGGAATTAGCACTCTGTCTTTACCTAACGCCACCACATTTACACCAAGCTCTAGTACCGAACGGTAAGAAATATCAATGATTTCTATCCCTTTGGCTTTCAACCAATCTAGTAATTCATCTTCCACTGCTTGAGTACAAACGGCAGCTAACTTTTCAGATAACATGGCAAACTTAACATCTAGATGTAAGAAATAAGGGTCAAACTGATAAGACTTAAATTCCCAGCCTTCTTTTTCTACCCAAGAACGCATTTGATTTATTCCTGCTTCACTGGTGCGCTCACCCGTATAACCGCATAATACAACCCCAGGCTCTAACACCATAAAGTCTCCCCCTTCAAAGGAGCCGGCAGTAACCGCATCATAAATGGGAATATTGTTCTCTTGATAAAAGCGCATCACCTCAACCCATTCGCCACGTCGCCACGGGCTGTACATTTGGGTGATAACTGGCCCCCAAGGGGTTAATACCGATGAGTCTCTGGCATAGATTTGATAGGGTAAATGCTCATTGGGTTCCAAAATATGGGTTTTCACACCACACTGCTTATACACATCTAACATTTCATTGAATTGCTGCTGCGCCAACTGCTTATTATACTCGCGGCCCAATCTTAACGAGCGCCTAGACATGGCATTACCAGCCTGCCAATCATAATGATCCATGGGTCCTATTAGTACTTCCTGCAACTCGCCATATTCAGAGTCCATACTCCAGTGATCTAAACGAGGCGTATTGCCCTGCCCATTACGTCGAAAAAAATTAGATTTCATATAAAAGCCCTATCAGAATACCTACACTTAGTTTATGGTTACATTTTAATTACTCAAGCAACGATTTTTCACCACCTTGGTTCAATTAATAGACCAAAAATTTGATTTATTGGATAGACCTAACCTATGAAGCCAAACAAAAGCCCTTACTTGGATCTACGACAAATCCCGCTGAACGCCTTGTTGGCCTTCGAGGCAGCAGGTAGACACTGTCATATGCGCCGAGCGGCACAAGAAATGTTTGTATCTCACTCCGCTTTAAGCCGCCATATCAAACAATTAGAGGCACGCTTAGGCACTCAACTGTTTGAGAGGAAAAACAATAAATTACGTTTAACGGCCCCTGGTAACCGCCTACTTGCATCTATCCAGAGCGCTTTTTCTGAACTCAATAAAGGCATTCACTCACTTGATCCAGACCTAGTTGCTGGAGAAGTAGTAATAGGTACTACAGCCACTATCATGCTGAATTGGCTATTGCCTGTATTAGCTAAAGTTCAGCAGCAATACCCAGAAATATCCTTTAATGTACAAACCTTAGAGCCTTTACAACAATCTTTACCTTCTGATTTAGATTTTGCCCTATGTTTAGGACGCCCCGACGATCCGAGTAGAGTAGTGACTAAGTTATATGATGAATATTATCTACCTGTATGTAATCCCACCCTATTAAAAGGCCAACCCGTACAGCATGTAAAAGATTTGCTCAACTACCCCCTTTTACATGATGGCTTAGGTCAGTGGTATAAGTGGTTTAATCATCACAATTTAGATGGGCACGACTCCAAGCACCACACCTCTTTTGAATATGCGTTTCAAGCGATAGAAGCCGCAAGGTTGGGCATGGGAATGGCACTTGCAGATATAGTAGAAGTGGAAGACGATATTAACCAAGGCAGGCTTATGCAGGCCATAGACACAGCCCATACAGAAGGCCAGTCTGTGTATTTAGCCACCCATGAAGACTCGCAAATCAACTATCGCACCCAGTTAGTGTTAAATAGTATTTTAGAAAAACTCACAAAAAAGACGCCAAGTTAGAGGCTACTAGCTAATTTTTAAATTCCGCATGTTGCTTCACTAGTTCAGTAGGAGTTTGGTTAAAGTGCTTTTTAAATGCGCTTACAAAGTTAGATGAGTGGTTATAGCCCACCATGTAGGCGACTTCTCCGATGGTTTTACCCTCAAACAGTAAAGCGTGGCGAGCAGCTTCTAGTCTTTTGGTACGTAAATAATCGGACAAGGTAACCCGGTGATGCTCTTTAAAGTAACGCTGTAAGGTACTCAAGCTGGTGCCTAATTGTTTGGCGATTTCAGCACCTCCGTGTTTTGTAAAAATGAAAGCATCCACCTTTTTTTCAAAGCCTCTAAGGGGCAAACGGCTTGGGCACTGTTTACCCGTATGTTCCAGATATGAGCCATTTAATAGATACTTCACACTTTCATTAAATAGCGTTAGTGCATATTGTTCGCAATATAAATCAATAAAAATACTTTCGTCGTTGCGGTGTTCAAAGAATTGCTCACATTGATGGAGTGTTTGCAGATCACAGGGCCATTCTTTAACAACAATGTCTTTTTCAAAAAGAGAAACATTGCTTCCTAAGTAAGAGAAAGATCTCAGCCGTTGCTGCAACCATTCTTGAGACACAGAAATATTTACTTTTTTAACCTTGTTGTTTTCAACTAACCTGCGCATGAACATCACGGTTTTATTATTAGCGTAGGCGAAAACTCTAGGACCCTGTTTCGCAGAAATAGAATAGGTGGTTTGATCTAGGCTGAACTCAATAATACCTTCGAGTAACACACAAACGCAGACACTTGGCTCTATTTCAGTGCTGCATTGGGCGTTTTCTTGCTCAAGCATATTGGCCACATGTACATTAATACCACTAGGTAAACTTTGATAATCTAAGTTACCTAACATGAGTGGATCTTGATCTTGAAAAGCTGGCGATAATAGAAATTGTTCACACCCAGTGTTGGATAATTTCCTTGATAACTCTATCTTAGATACCGCATTAAACTCGCCCACTTCCTTCTCCTTATGGCTGGTGACCATATTGCATAACACGCTGATTAAATATCATAACAAAGGCTAGAACGTAAAATATACCACAATGGTATCTTAATGATAATTGTTCTCATTAAAATTATTATTGTAAGGTAAACCTATGAAACTCACTTCAACAAAAATGCGTTATTCTGCTATTGCTTTGTCAGTAGTGGCATCTTTAACATCTGTACAAGCTTTATCACAAGAAGAAAGCGACAGCGAAGCATCAGTAGAAAATGTTACGGTCTGGGGTACAGAGGTTAAAACGTCTTCTTTGTTTTTAAAACAACAAGCCATAGCGGATAAGCAAGCAGACCATATCAGTGACTTACTGCGCGTCATCCCTGGTATTGATGTAGGTGGAGCTCACTCATTAAACCAGCGTATAACCATACGTAGTATGGACGATAAAGATCTGCAAATATCTATAGATGGCGCAAGACAAAACTCTTACATGTATCACCATTTAGGAAACCTACAAATTCATGCTGACATCTTACAATCAGTAGATATTAACGTAGGGACTAACAGTGTAATAAACGGTGGTATCGGCGGTGCAGTACGCTTTGAAACCAAACAAGCTGCCGATTTGCTAGACAAAGGTCAAGAGTTTGGTGCCCGTGTGCAAGTGGGTGCTGGCGATAACTCTGGCACCACCCTATCTGCTACAGCCTATGGCATGTTATCGGATAATGCTGACTTTTTGGTGTATCACAATGCTGTAAATCGTGACAACTATGAAGTAGGTGGCGGCAAAATATTAAACTCAAGTGGCGAAGTTATCGATGGTACAGATGGCACCGTGCGCGGTCTTGAAGGAGAATTAAGAGACACACTGATTAAGTTTGGCTACAACCTAAATGACAACCAGAGATTCGAAATAGGGTATGAGTCTTATAAAGATGAAGGTGATTATAGTTATCGCCCTGACATGGGCCTTGCTACAGACCTAGCCATCACCAATTCTTTAGGAATTCCATTATTGTGGCCAACCGAACTCACCCGTGACACCTTAACCCTAAATTACGATCTCACCATAGATAACACAGTGATAAAAGCAGCTGTGTATAAAAATACCAGTGAGCTAAAACGTGATGAATCAGGTTGGGCCGACAACGCTGCTTTTGCAGGTAACGCAGGCTTTATAACAGGCGAAGCTAGTAATACTGGTGCATCCTTAATCGCAAATACCATAATAGATAGTTCCATAGAGCATGGATTAACCTATGGTTTTGACTATGTAAAACACGATACACACTATCAAGGAGAATTCACAGATAGCACAGCTACCTCAGGTGAAGACTCTAGTACGCTGGCATTATTTATTGAAGATAAAATCAGTTTAAATGAACAATTTAGTGTCATCCCTGGTTTACGCTACGAAAACTATGAGATTGATTCAGCGGTAGTTGATGATGAGTTTGACGCCCTTAACTTGGCGCTGGCCCTAGAGTACGCACCAAGCAACGACTTGTTATTCCGCTTTAGTGCCACTGAGATATTTAAAGGCCCAGAAATTAGTGAAGTATTTATTGGTGCTGGTCTTTACGACACAGCCAATGCAGACATAAAAGAAGAAACAGGGCTTAACCTTGAACTGTCTTTTGCTTATCAAACTGAGATTGATAAAAACCAAAGCATTGCCTTAGGTGCAACCTTATTTAAAACCGAAGTAAATGATTATATCTATGACTACGCAACGGCACCTGAAGAAATAGGAGGTTCATGGAAAGACAATGTAGGTGATATGAGCATAGATGGTTTTGAAGCTTATTTTGAATACAGCTATAAAGCCTTTACCACTTTATTTACAGTGTCTCGTGCAGAAAGTGAATTATCTGCCTTCGCAGATTACACTGAGTTACAAAACGCTAGGCTTGATCGCCAGCAAGGTGACACTTTCACCTTAAACCTAAATTACACATTTTCAGATGCGAATATTGTTACCTCTTGGGAAATACAAAGTGTGCAAGATGTTGATGCAGGAGTTGACCTAGATGGTGCGACCTTGGACAACAGTAAAGATGGTTTTGTAGTACACAACATGTCAGCCCGCTGGACCCCAGATGCAGTTAAAGGACTGACCTTAGTATTTGGAATAGATAACGTTTTTGATGAGTTTTATGCATCACAATCATCGCGCACTGGCGTATCTTTTCACCCATTATTTGGTGAGCTGTATTTGCAAGACTTTGAACCGGGCCGCAATATAAAAGCCACAGTTCAATATAAATTTTAAAATATGACTGCAATTATATTAACCGTTGTATCGGTTACCCCAATGGGAGGCGCTCTTAACCGTTTGGTTTTGAGCTCTCCTGAGCTCACTAGCGAGCGGATCCCTGCGTTTTTTGCAGGCTTACATATTAAACTATTTTTTAAACAGCCCCATCAGGCAGAACTCGTGCTGCCTCAACGGGACGAAAACGATAAAATAGTATGGCCTGAAGCAGACAAAAAGCCCTTAGCCCGAACTTACTCTATTGCTGACTTTGATGCTGAAAATCAAACTATAACAGTCGATTTTGTATTGCACCGAGACTATGGCATTGCCAGCGAGTTTGCCAAATTGGCAAAACCTGGGGATATACTTGGCTTTGCAGGGCCGGGCTTAATCACTATGGTAAACCCAAGTGCTGAACAGCATTTGTTGGTGGGAGATTTATCTGCCATGCCTGCCATTGCAGCAGTATTGAATACCCTTACTCACAAGGATAGTGTGCGTGTAATTATTGAGCTTGAGAGTAGCGTTAATCAAACCTTGATAACCCAACAATACTTTGCAGCTAGAGAGCATCAAGTTACTTTTGTAGAACAAAAGTTTACGGATAAGTCTGAAATACTTGAGCTGGTTCGTAACTTACACATTAGCAACACCAAGGATCAGTGGAGTATTGCTCTCGCAGGAGAACACCTCACAGTTGTCAGCATTCGTAAGTACTTGCGACAAATAGACTTTGATAAAAAATCATTATATGCAGTGCCCTATTGGCGGAATCAACAAAATGAAGAAACCTATCATGCACAGCGCCACGAAGTGATGGATACCTAACATGAAAAAATTATTCGTATTGATACTGACTAGTTTAACTTTATTGCAAGTAAGCTGGTTACAGGCTGCAACAACCGACAGCGTCCCGCAAAAAGTGGTGTCATTTGACTTAGCACAAATCGACACCCTTGATTATTTGGGTGTGCAAGTATTAGGTGTACCTAAAAGCCATACCATTAATTACTTAGCTAAATTCCAAGGCGATGAGTACATAAATGTGGGCTCTATGTTTGAGCCAGATTTTGAGACCGTCGCCAGCCTTGAGCCAGATTTGATCATTGTTGGTGGCCGGACCCAAAGCAAAATAAAAATGATGAAAAGTATTGCTCCAACCCTTGATAGCACAGTTTGGGGTGATAACTATCTGCAACAATTTTACCTTATCACCCAAGAGTCTGGCGCCTTAGTAAACCAGCCAGAACTTGCAGCCCAAGCCATTGCTGACATAAAGCAACAGGTAGCCAAGATAAAAGCTAAGGCTAAACAAGGCGGTAAAGTGATGTTTGTTATGACCACAGGCGGTAAAATCACAGTATTTGGCCCTGGGTCTCGATTTGGCTGGCTATACACTGAACTAGGTTTTGAAGCCGCTGGAGATGAGAATGCTCTGTCACATCATGGTGACCCAGTGTCTTTTGAATATTTACGTAAGCTCAACCCGGACATTTTATTAGTACTTGACCGTGATATTGCCATTGGTAAAGACACAGGTATGGCTAAACAACTATTAGAGAACGACCTTATAAAAGGCCTGAAAGCCTATCAAAATAATAAAGTTATTATGTTAGACGGCTATGCCTGGTACACAGTTGGTACTGGAATTAGTGCCATGAATAAAATCTTAGCGCAAATACAAAGCGCCCTTATAGAGTAATAAAACTTGATGACACCCCAGCAGCCAATATGACCAAGACCTATCTTTATTGGGCCTTAGTATTTGTTGGCCTAATTATCACTAGCTTACTACTGGGTTCTATCACACTAGATAGTGCCAGCTTTGACTGGCAATTGCTCAGTCAAACACGGATACCAAGAACGATAGCGATTGTATTGTCTGGTATGTCTTTGTCTGTTGCAGGTGTCATCATGCAAATGTTGGCTAACAATAAATTTGTAGAGCCTACCACCACAGGCACAGTGGAATGGGCCATCCTTGGTATGTTGTTACTACTTATTTTTTACCCCCAAGCCTCTCTTACCGTTAAGTTAAGCGTCTCTGTGTTGTTTTCTATATTGGGGGCAATGAGCTTTCTATTACTTATCAAAAAGCTACACACTCGCTCTATCATTATGGTGCCCTTAGTAGGAATTATTTATGCTGGAGTGATTGGCGCTGTGGTTAATTTTATTGCTTACCAGCAAGATCTTATGCAATTTGTTTGGGTGTGGATTCAAGGCGATTTTTCAATGATATTGCAAGGTCGTTACGAACTACTATGGATTGCTGGCCTGTTAACTTGTCTAGCCTATTTTATTGCTGATCGCTTTACCATAATTGGCTTGGGGAAAAACGTCGCCACCAATCTAGGATTAAATTACGGCTATGTATTTGCCATTGGGATTACACTTGTGGCTAGCGTTGCAGGCATTACTGTTGTGATTGCTGGGGTATTACCATTTCTAGGACTAATAGTGCCAAACATTATTAGTCTATATTATGGGGATAATCTGCGCCGCTCTATTCCACTAATAGCATGTATGGGCGCTATGCTAGCCTTAGTGTGTGACATATTAGCCCGTGTTTTAGTACATCCTTTTGAGATACCTGTTGGCGTCATAATGGGAGTGGTGGGCAGTGTCATATTTTTAGGACTACTGCTAAGGCAAACGCGACATGACTAAGCAAGCAGTATCTAAACTTAAGCTGTCACCTTTTACCCGCTTAGCTCTGCTGACGGTGGCGGTAATTTTAGCTTGTACCTTATTTTTAACCTGGAACGTTAAAGCATCTTGGGCCTTTACACTTGAATTCAGAGGTCAAAAGCTAATCAGTATGGTGTTAGTGGGGATTTTTATCGCCATCGCCACTTTGCTATTCCAAACCATCAGCCAGAACAAAATTTTAACGCCATCCATTATGGGCTTTGATGCCTTATACATGCTGATTCAATCTGTGTTGATAGTGGTAATAGGAGCCAGCGGTTACTCCATACTGAATGAGTATACAAAATGGGCCATCGAGATATCTATCATGACCAGCATGATGTTACTGCTGTCTAAATTTCTATTTAGAGGCTCTGCCCAATCTATACAATTATTAATACTCAGTGGTGTAGTGTTAGGGATATGTTTAAGTAGTATCAATGGCCTAGTGTTTCGTACGATGGACCCTAGCCAATCAGTGGTAGCTCAAGATGCCTTTTTTGCTTCGTTTTCATCTCCGTCCATAGCTTTAGTGCAATTATCCTATTTATTATTAGCTGCGACGTTTGTGTATTTGTTTAGGTATCATCACCAACTAGATGTGCTCTTGCTAGGGGAGCAAACCGCCCATAGCTTAGGCATAAACTACGCACGTTTAACCCAGCATCTACTCATATTAATAGCCATTTTAGTCGGTATGTCGACTGCCTTGGTAGGCCCCATTACCTTTTTAGGCTTGCTAGTTGTACATCTAGCCTACCAATTAGCGGGCAGTTACAAACACAAAATATTATTACCTTTTGCCGCCTTGCTGGGAGTATTGGTTTTGGTTTTAGGAGAATTTATCTTGCAACATTTAGTCTCATTCAACACTCGACTAAGCATAGTGATAGAGTGTGTAGGTGGCTTAGTATTTTTAGCCCTAGTAATTAAACAAGCCAAATCATGATTGAATTAAAAAATGTAGCCTTAAGCTACGGCCAAAAACAAGTCCTTAAAGACATTAATTTAACCCTAGCAGATACCGGCCTTACCTCCATCATAGGACCAAATGGCTCAGGTAAGTCCTCTTGCTTGTCTCTTATGAGCCGACTACAAAAAGCAAGTGTTGGGGAAGTATTATTAGATAACTGCCCGATACAGCAAATACCCGCTAATCAACTAGCTAAAAAGCTGTCTATATTACGCCAAGACAACCATACCAATGCCCGTATTCAGGTTAAAGATTTAATCACATTTGGACGCTACCCCTATCACCAAGGGCGACCTAGCGCGGAAGATCTGAAAATAGTTGAGCAATGTATTGAATATGTTGATTTACAAGCAGTACAAGATAGATTTATCGACCAGTTATCTGGAGGGCAGCGACAAAGAGTGTTTATAGCCATGGTATTAGCCCAAGACACCCAAACGATTCTGTTGGACGAACCACTTAATAATCTCGATATCAAACATAGCGTGAGCATAATGAAACAGCTGCGCCAAGCTTGCGACGAATTAAACAAACAAGTGGTAGTAGTCCTACACGATATTAACTTTGCTGCACACTATAGCGATACCATAGTCGCCTTAAAAAATGGTGAGCTGGTGGCCAATGGCAGTCCCACTGACATAATGCAAGATTCAATATTAAGCCACATCTACGATATGCCCATGACAGTGACACAGATACAAGGTAAGCCCACTTGCCTATTTTATTCGTAACACTAAAAGCCGGCATAATGAGTATTACATAAACACTCCCGGCGCTTGGAAACAGGAACCCCCCTTAATAGTTTAATCTCTCTCACAATTTGCAATTAAAATGTGACGTTTATGTAAAGCATTGTTTAATAGCGGCTCTTAAATTAAAGGCACAGTAAAAACACCAAAAAAACCTAATCAATAACCATTATCATTTACATTAGTATTATGTATACTCTCGCGAAAAAATACATAATCATTTAAATGGCATAGGTTAACCATGAAACTAAAGCACACACTTAAACTTTCTCCGCTAGTTATAGCAATGGGAATGACTAACGTTTTGGCACAAGAGGCTAACGAAACAACCACCACTACAAATAACAACGAACAAGTAGAAGTTGTAGAAGTGGTAGGCAGTGTTTCAAGGTTTGGGGCCACTAAATCTAACACCCCTATTTTAGAAAGTGCCCGCTCTGTATCAATTGAAACTATTGAAAGCTTCTTAGAAAAAGGCGCATTAAACCTATCGCAAACCACCACTTATATGGCTGGTGTATCTGGAGAAACCTTTGGTTTCTCAACCCGAGGAGACTGGATAAGGATCCGTGGGTTAGAGGTGCCCCGCTACCGTGACTCTATCCAAGAATTGTTCGGAAGTTACAACACCACTAGAACCGAGGTTTACACGTTAGAACAAGTCGAAGTGTTGAAAGGCCCTGCGTCTGTACTTTATGGACAAGGCTCAGCGGGCGGACTCGTTAACGCTGTCAGTAAAACTCCCAGAGCCGATGCAGCACAAGAGATATCACTGCAACTCGGCAATTATGACCGTAAACAACTTAGCATCGATTTTAATGGTTCATTAAATGATAGCGAGAGTGTTTTAGGGCGTTTTGTGGGTATTTACCGTGATTCTGACACCCAAGTAGACAATGTTGATGACAACACCTTAGTCTTGATGCCTTCAATTACTTTTTTACCAACGGATGATACGAGCATTACCTTTATTGGGTTATTTCAAGATACCCAGAGTGATATCGGTTCTCAGTTTATTCCAATTGAGGGTACCTTAACTCCTTTAGCTGATGGCAGCTATTTAGATCAAGATGTTTACGCTGGCGAGCCTGGATTTAATAAGTTTGATACAGAATCTACTCAGTTTACTGTGCTTGCAGAACACATGATTAACGACAACTTTTCATTAAGCGGAACGGCTTTGTGGCGCGAAGGTGAAGCAGACTATAACCAAGCTTGGCCAACATTTTGGGGAGACGGTGTAAGCCGTTATCTAAACACTCTATTTGGAGCAACAATTGCCACTGACACCACAGTCGCTCGCTCTTTTTATCAAGCAGATAATAGCTCAGAACAAGCTGCGATTGACCTTCGTTTAAATGGAGATTTTACAACAGGTGACTTTGAGCATGAGATTTTAGTAGGTGTGCAGTATCAAGATGTCAAAACAGATAACAACTCTTCATATTACTATGGCGGTGGCGTGCTAGAAGGAGACTATAGCTATATACTTGACCTAGCAAACCCAGTATATACAGGTGCTCCAGACCAGTCTGTATTTGACGCAATCTATTACGATGCCCCCTCAGAAACAGTGAAAGACACAGGTTTGTACCTATCCGATCAAATATCTATTGATAACTGGCGCATCACACTTGGCCTTCGGTACGACAATGTAGACAACACCACAGCAGCAGCTCCAGATTTTGGCATTGAAGAGTCGAGTCAAAGTGATGATGCGGTGTCATTTAGTGGTGGCGTACTGTATAAATTTGATAATGGGTTATCACCCTATGTAAGTTATGCTGAATCATTTGAAACGGTAGTAGGTACTGATTCTTTAACCGGTGATGCATTAAAACCACAAGAAGCAGAGCAATTAGAAGTTGGATTAAAGTATGAACCTCAGAGTTTTGCTGGTTACTTCACCCTAGCTTATTTCGATATTGTAATTAGTAATTTAGACAGCCCAAGTGCACTACCTAATGCTGTCAGTCAACAAGAAGGCGAGTCAACACTTTCAGGTATCGAGTTTGAAGGTAAATTTGCTGTTGGCGACTTTGATATTCAACTTGCTTACGCCACACTTGATGCAAAAGATCCTGATGGATTTCATCTTGCAGCAACGCCAGACAGCAACGGCGCAGTTTGGGTAACATGGCAACCCGCTAAGTTATTACCAAACTTCAATATAGGTGCTGGCGTGCGTTATGTGGGTGAAAGTGTTGCTGAAACTAGTACTGTTAACTACACAACACCAAGCTATACCCTTGGAGATATCATGCTTGGCTACCAAGTCTCTGACAATCTTGATTTAGCACTAAACATACGTAATGTAACTGACAAACAATACCTTACCGCCTGCCTTACTCGTGGTGATTGTTTTCCAGGATTGCGTCGTAGTGTTAACGGCAGCTTAACCTACCGTTTTTAATCATCAATAATAACCGGAGATAGCAATGATATTGATTCTAGCAATAATGCTTGGCTTAGTAGGCAGCTATATCATTTACCTAAGTTGGAAGCGTCATAGCAAAGGACTTGCTATCTCTGGTTGGTGTTGTTTATTTGCCAGCCTACCAGCCCTTATTGTGCAATTTGGTTTGGAATACGGCAGTGTTTTGGCTGTATTTTTACCCGCTTTATATGTGTGGTTGGGTATATTTCAAGAGCAAAAAAAACAGATTTATCCTAATGAAATAAACAAGCCGCATCAGGCTATTTCATTTAATTTTAAGAAAATTGTAGTCAACAGTTGGAATATAATTTATCAGTTAGTCTTACTTTTGTTTGTCAGTGGGGTGATAACAATATGCCTAGTTGACTTGATACCTATTGCTAAACCCGAACAATTGGCCCTAGGTATGATTGCTATGCCTATTGTCTGGGCTGGGTTGTCTTTTTGGCACTTAGTTTCAACAAATAAAACAGCCAGCCTTACCTTTAGCTTATTCAGTTCTCTTGCTGCTAGCATTTACTTATTTGTGGTGTAACCATCCATGCAAAACCCTACTCAATTACCCGTACCTACATTAACTAAACGTTCATTATCTGCACACACTTGGCTTGGGCTATTCGTCAGTGCTTTTATGTACATAATTTGCTTGTCCGGCACACTAACTGTTTTCCACCAAGAGTTAGAACGTTGGGAGCAACCTAATGTAATTGAAACTACTGATTTTGATATCGCCACAATCGAGCAAGCCTACGACAATTTTGTAAACACATACTCTGAAGAAACTGAGCACATGCATGTGGTTTTTCCTACTTCAGGGATACCTCGCTTAGTCATAGAAGATGATCATGTCGCTCACTTCGTTAATTCAGATGGCTCGCTGGGTGATACGGAACAAAGCTATTGGACCAAAATGCTTGAAGATTTGCATTTTTATCTACACTTACCTAAGAGCTTTGGCATGATCTTAGTGAGTGCATTTGGCGCTCTTTTGTGCGCATTAATGTTATCAGGTTTCTTTGCCCATCCCAGAATAATAAAAGATGCGTTTAGGTTCAGAAGAGGAGGAACGGGGTTACAAGAAAATATAGACTTACATAACAGATTTAGTGTTTGGGCTTCACCCTTTCATCTAATGATTGGAATTACAGGTGCCTATTTTGGATTAGCTACCATATTAATAGTATTAGTGTCTCAGGCATTTTATGAAGGTAATAACCAAACTGTGATTGACGAAGTATTCCCACCTGAGCCCATTTTAGAGCAAGCTATAGTTAAGCCTCAAATAGGTAAAGCAATTAACTATGTGCAAACCAATAAACCCGATGCAGAGTTAATTTTCCTTACTGTTCATGAGCCAAATACCAAAGGTCAATTCATTGAAATTTACACTAAAATGTCGAAACAACTAGTGTACTCAGAAAACTTTCGTTTCGATGCAGATGGTAATTATATAAACCAAGGAGACTATCGCACCTTAAGTGGTGGTAAAAAGCTTATCTACTCTATGTATCGGCTTCACTTTGGGGATTTTTTGGGTATGCCAACTAAAATCCTCTATTTCATACTGGGGATCATGCTTACAATTGTGTCAGCTACTGGCATTAATATTTGGCTTAAAAAACGTAAAAAACAAGACCTTATCAATCAATGGTGGCCAACCCTTGTTTGGGGTACTCCGGTGGCCTTATGTATCAGTGCGACTATTAACTTGTATTTTGCTACCCGTTTAGACGCGGTTATTTGGGTTACGCTAGTGATAGCGTTAGCCGCATCCAAAAATATAAAAAATATACCGCAACTTATTTACTGGCTTAAACAAGCACTCATTTTTACTTTGTTCCTTTTCATTGTTTGTTACTCAGTAAAGCATGGAAGTTCAGCTTTTAACTTTGCAGCCCTGCAGATAAATGTACCTTTAGCACTATACGCTTGCTACCTGTTTATCAGAACCCCAAAGCCCAATCTACTAACATAGACTGGGCTTTTTCATTAAAGAAGGTTTACTTTGCGATGTAATAATCCGTTAAGTAGATTTTATCTGTGTTATTTCCGCCCACTCCAAATATCGCTATTTGGGTAAGCTTAGATAAGTCCAATGGAATCTCACTTAAATCAATACTGACGTCACTCCAGCTGCTATTTACACTTAGCGGGACTTTAAACTCAGCGCCATCAACAATAAAATCTAAAGTGTATTCAGAAAAGCTACCAGTTGAAGCAATCTTGAAATTAAGAGATGTATACTTGGATACGTCTATATCGTACTGCTGCACATCGCCGTATATATCTCCCATTAAAGCGAGTACCGCACCCCACCCACTGCCTTTAGATAACTCAAAGCTAGTCAAGCCGCCGTAAATGACATCAGACATAAATGTTGTGCCTGTAGACCATTCATTTAGGGTGATATTACCGTCATTAGCAAAGTTATTGTCATCAATAATCATGTCTGTATCTTCACCAGTTGAAGAGAAAAACACAAATTTATCATCAGAACTGTCTTTTTCAGATTTTAGTTTGCCAGAGTCATACATGATAAGGTCAGTCACATAAATATCTTGGGAAGCTGAACCTCCTTGATACACACCAAATAAGGCTACTTGGCTGACATTAGATAGATTCACCCCGTACATGGCTAAATCAATATCAATAAGATTCCAATCCGCTTGGCTAGCTAAGCTAAAGCCCACTTCTTGGGATACTTGGTTACCATTTACATTAGACACAATAGCAAGAGCATAACGTTCAAATGCTCCTTCAGAGGCCACTTTGAACTTTATGTTGGTATATTCAGCAAAATCCACATCATAGTTATCAATAGTTGAACCGTCAGATATATCACCTTGCAGTGCTAATACCGCTCCCCAAGACCCATTTGCACTTAACTTAATACCATCAAGCCCAGCATAATTGGCATCAGAGATAAGCGTGCCGGTACTCCACTCTCCAAAGATAACATTGCCCACATCACTGTTATTGTCGCCATCAACAATTAAATCACTAGGCACACTTTCATCTGATGAGATAAATACAAAGTCGTCGTTAGTTGTACTATCGAAGGGAATTGTTTCATCTTGGATAAAGCTAAAATCAGTGACATAAATAGTCGACACACCTGACTGTCCGCCAATACCATAAACCGCTATCCAATCGACTGTAGATAAATTTAATGGAATATCTGAGGTATCTAGGGTTACGGTTTGCCAAGTATCAATGCTTTCATCTATGGGCAGTGTAATTTCTTTACTTACACCATTACCAGATATCGCAATTTTGTATCCACTTGCGTAACTGCCTGTGGTCGCTAGTTTTAACTCGATACGATTAAATAAGCTGAGGTCTCCATTTATACCATTCTGGAAAGCCAGAACCGTGCCCCAATTTCCTTGCTCTGGCGAGTTTGAGCTAGATACTAGCTCCCACCCCAGTAAACCATCAAACATGACATCACTTTGAATACTGGTACCTGTACTCCATTCGCCAACAGTATCTGACTCAAAATTAATATCGGAGTCACCAGTAGAGGATATTAAAGTATAGGTATCTCCATCTATGGGCTCGCCGCCATCACTATCTTGCAAAACCACACTAACATCATCTATATATACTTCACCGACTTCAGCCCCTAGGTCAAACAGTACTCGATTGTTTTCGCCACCAAAACCTGTGGTTGTAATGGTAAAAGAGTAAGAGACCCAGTCAGTGGTAAGAGAGGCGGTTTCTGCGACATTTGTCCAAGGGTCATAGTTAAGCCCTAACCCCACTAAAATTGTACGTTCAACCGACGCTTTAGCCTTAAAAGAAACAATATAGGTTTCATCTGCGAGTAAGGTCATAACTTGACTTAGGTTTACATCCCAGGCGTTACCAGCAGCTAATACATTGGCATAAAAAACCTTATTGCCGTCTTCTTCAATAACATTTACAGCGCCAATCCAATCTTCACCGCCATTATCAAATGAACCATTACTAACTAAATCACCGTCTTGGCTGCCATCATCGCCGCCATCATCTCCACCGCTGTCATCATCACCGCCGTCGTCATCACTTCCTTGTCCATAGAAACGAATGTTATCGAAATATACGATATTCTCTTGAGTACGGCCTGCATTGTCAAAATCTGGAAATACGATAATTTGATCAATATCTATGGCCTCAGCTAAACCAATATAGCCGCTAAAATCAAAGGTTAACTCTTCCCATTCATTGATTAGGGTATTAGCTACCTTGATCTCTTGCTGAGCACCGCCACTATTGATGGCAAACTTTACACCCACATCACTGATAACACTTTTGTACACCATCATTTTCACTATGCTGTTGGTTTCATCAAGTGTTAACGGGCCAAACTCGCCATGCACAGTTTCGGTTCCTACCCAAGGTGCACCAGTAACACGGGCAGTAAATTTAGCAACAGTAGATGAGTCATTAATTCCTGAAGTATCTGGGTTATCCACAAACTCAAGGGCTGGGTTGTCGTCATTCTCAAACACATTCCAGTTTACCGAAGCACCATAACCGCCTTCTTCAAAATCAATAGGGGTGATATCGCTTAAGTTGCCGTCATCGCCACCATCATCTTGAGTTTCAGTTATAGTGACATTATCTACTCGATAAACTGCACCTTCACCTGCTCCCCAGTCTGGGAATATCATTAATACATCAATACCGTTAAGCTCTAAACCAGCATTACTCAGGGTTTTAAGGGGGACTGAATAATGTTGCCATTGTGAGGTAGGCGCGGTGATAACAATATTCGCCTCGCTCGCGGCGCCACCTTGCTCAACTTTAAGGTTCCAACCTGCAGATGCATTATTAGGAGGGGTAACCAATTTCAAATCAAATTCCAGCACACCTGTATCTTCTAATGGTGAGCCATCATAAGGTGCAGGATTCTCAGCAAAGTTAGTATTAAAACCCAATACAGTAGGCTCAGCACCAACAACAAATTCCACTACGTTTAAGTAATCACCATCTTCATATTCGATAGTGGGCGTAGTCCCCCCACAGCAATCCCAAGCTGGCCATGCTGGATTTAGAGTGTCTTCAAAAATAATGAGGTCTTCGGCTATTCCATCTGAAGGTGGAATTGGAATAGGAGCTTGCCCTTCGTTTAAGGTACCTCCTTCATCGATGGGATCTAAATAACCATCGGTAACCGTTGCACACCCCTGACCATTTGTGGGGTTAACTGAACATTCATACACGCGAACATAATCAACTTGAAACTTATTGGTACCGTCAAATGCCGATGGATCAACACCGCCTTGATTGACATTTTCGGGCCAGTTTCCACCAACAGCGAAGTTTAAAATCATATGAAAACGTTCATCGAATGGCGCTTCTGTGTAAGCAAACTCACCGTCTTGCTCTGTATACCACCCTCTATGCTCTAGGCCATCGGCAACACCATTTTCATCATAAGAAACTTCCGATTTCAACTGAGTTTGATACAAGACACCGTCTACATACCAACGGATCTCACCTTCTTCCCACTCAATGGCATACACATGAAAATCATCAGCAGGGTTAGCTTCATCAGGTAAAGCGTAATCTAAGCCGGAATAATCATTATTAGGCCAACTTTGACCATAGTGTAAAGTGCCATGTACAGCCGACTCCACAGATCCAGTGCCATCATCTAAAGGCACACCTAAATTGACGGCTTCAAAAATGTCAATTTCACCTGAATGAGGCCAACCACCGTACACATAATCTGTAGGCAACATCCAAATTGCAGGCCATGCCCCCTGACCAGTAGGTGCTTTGGCTCTTATTTCAAAGCGGCCATACTTCCAGTCGCCTTTATCTATTGTTCTCAATCTAGCTGAGCTATAAGGCAAAGTTTGATTGTCCTCAGCTTTAGCAACAATATTTAAAACACCATTTTCAATATAGGAATTCTCTGCACTATCGGTATAACACTGTCTTTCGCTATTGCCGCCGCCATCACAGTTAACTTCGTGAGACCATTTAGATTCATCAATCTCAGAGCCTTCAAATTCATCGCTCCAAACTAAACTCCAACCATCATCCTCAGCCTGCTCATTTCGTAATGAAGCCTTGAAACTAAGTACTTTCCGCTCTAGTTCAAAGTCAACTCTTATGGTTTGTGATGCCCCAGGTTCCAAAACAGTAACGGGTAAATCAAAATATGGCGCATCATCTTCATTCACGCCATCTTGGTTCGCTACAACTAGAGTCGCATCATTAATAACAACACGAAAAGGCCCCTCAACAATTTCTGAGCCGTTATTTGCGATAGTTACATAGGAGTAATAGACGCGATTGATGCGATCTAATGCTGCTCGAGAATTAGCAAGACTGATATCACTTTCAATGTTTTCCCAACCAGCTAAGGCAGCTGTTGAAGACAACATTAGGGCGCAACAAAACCCCTTTGCGAATTTAAAATTTTTCATACTATTCCTTTAACAAAGAATGCCTACCGACTAGTAATCTAGTAAGTTGATAAAAAGATGTGCCTAGATACTTCTCGATGAATTTCGTCTATTACGCAAAAAGAGACCTATTAGACCCAACGAGAATAACCAAACAGTTGCTGGCTCAGACACCACAGCATCAACTTCTGTCAATGAAACACTATTAATTAAAAAAGAGGAGCCGTATGCATCGGAGAAACCAAATTCGTCTACACCAAGGTTCAACTGAAAATCTAGAAACCAGCCAGTCTGGTTTGCAAAAGAACTATCAATTTCATAAGACACTGTTTGGCTCAGTGCCTGATTTATATCAGTTGGCTCATATAAAAAACCTAACTCGCCGCCTTCATCAAAATAATTACCCATCCCATCATTCAAGCCAATTAAAAAGTAATCAGCAATAAAAGAAGGGCCGGTGTTATTCGCTTCAGTATCCACTGAAAAATCAATTTCAAGTAAAAAATTAGTATCATTAGTGGTCGTAAAATCGAGTTCTTGATATAGGGTGTTTGCAAACCACGCTTCATCAATAGGTGTCCCAAAAACGTCACCTGTTGTATCAAAATGGTCAACATTAATTTCTGCACTACAACTTGTACCAGTGCTTTGAATTGCAAAATCGTTTCCCATGGATATATCACCAAATCCATCTGTATCTTTTTGCCAGCCAGAGAAGTCACAGCTTGCAAAATCGCCGTTCGCTATCATTGTCGCCGATACATTGACGCTAGCTAAGCTAAGTGCTGCCAATGTAAAACCTGTCGCTATTTTCATATTATCTACCTTAGGAATTATTTTAAGTGCGAATAGAAGAAGGCATTAAGGCATTTCTGAAACAGCTATCTGTCAAAGAACTAACCTCTCTAAGCCGTAGTTGATTTCGCATAAACCATCATTTGTTAAATAAGCAAGCCCCATAAAAACAATTAAGAAACGTTTTATTAACAAAACAAGAGTAAATTGCCGATTCCAGATAACATATGTTTTTGCGCTAAGGTGATGTCTAATAGTGGATAAAGCGGACATGTAACTAAGACCAGCTTTGGTTGACACTACAGGATGGACTAATAGCGCGATCAATAGGCATGAAAAAGACTGTCTAGCTATATTTTTGTAATTAGCAGAGCAGAAAAATCAGCATTAGGAATTTGAAAACAAACTAGACGTTGTCTTTAGAATGAAGCTGGTGAGTGTTCATAAAATTTACGTGATTATTGGCAAAAAAGAATTAACGGTTCCATTCAAAAGTAAACCGCCAGCTCCTGAGTATCAGGAGCTGAACTGTATAATGATAATTTAGTACATCAACTCTAGTTTCAAGTTTTGTACTATTTCGACTTTACCTGACTGGCTAATCTGGTTATCAACTGGCTTTTGTCCTTTTTCTCCCCACAATACTGCAATAAGTTTTACAGGGTTATTTTTAAAGGTGTTGTTTTTAAGGACTAGGTTAACTATTCCCCGGTTCTTAATTAGTAAGCCATTCTCTTCACCTGATTGGGTAACAGTATTATTTTCAAATACTAAGTTACCACCAATGGTTGATTCATCATAACCGCCACGGTGATAATCGATTATTAGCCCAGAGATTTGCTCAAATTTAGTATTCTTAATAGTCAAGAACTCTGCGTTATAGTCACCTTTGTTATCAGTTTCTTGATTTAATAAAAATCCAGCTTGGTTATTTTTGATAACGCTATCTAGAACAACAATTGAATCAGCGAACGAGCCTTTAGATACCTCTAAAACATTTTTAAAGCCAGAGATAACACTGTTTTTAATAGATAAATTATAGGCTTTAGACATGTACTTATCTAAGGTTGAGAAAGCATTTTGCTGACCGTTGCCTTTAAGGGTTACACCATCTAAATGTAAGTAACCTTTGGGCTCCATAGAAAACCCTGTGTCTTTAGAGGTAAAGTAAATAGTCGGACTACTATTACCTGGCGCAACGATAGAAATCGTTTTGTTAATCGCTAAGCTACTAGATATTGCATAATTTGCAGACGTCAGTTCAATAATATCACCAGAGCTTGCGGCTGCTATCCCATTAACTAAATCAGCAGAGGTTGCAGCTTTAAATACACTAGGTTCTTTTTCTGCTTGCTCGGTTACAAACCAAGAGGTACCAAACTGGGTTTTATCAAACAGACGGGCGTCTGATTTTACAGGGCTAACCATAGCCCCCACACTATTATGTGAAGCTCTTTGGGTACCAAAAAAATCAGTGGTAATTTTATCAAAATCAAAACCGTGATACACGTCAGTATATTGAGTCTCTGGGACTAACAAGCTTTCAGAAACCGGCTCCATAGATATGGTCTGCTTTACAATCCCGTCAGTTTTAACGTCTGTCTTGTTATCGTAATTGGAAATATTGTTTTTGAAGGTAACCCCGTCAACTTCATCATAGTGATAAATGGGGTATTCTGATTTTGTAGAGTTATAAATCAAATTATTTGCAAAAATAGTCCGTATGGGTCTGGCTGAGCGTATTTCAGATTTTGGCAAAACTGCACTTTGAGATACATTTGAGCCCACGCTAAAGTACCAAGGTGTGGGAGATTCAACCCAAGTATTGTAAGCCACAACCACATCTGTCACTTGGTTGTATCTGTTTAAAGGCGACTTTGGAATACCATTCATAACCGCTATAGGTGCTCTGAACTTTTCACCTTTTAAATTATAAAAGTAGTTGTTGGTTATCCAATGCCCAGTATTAACAACACGAATACCGCCAAAAAACTCTGATTTGCCATCACCAATAAACACATTGCCATCAATAGTGGCATAGTTGCCATGGCGTAATACTAAAGAGCCTTCACTTTCAAAAAACACGTTATTTTTGAAAATATTGAAATTAGATTTACTTGATATGATTTCAACTTCACCATTAACTCGGTCAAAAAAGTTATTTTCAACATTAGTATAAGACGGCGTCATAGAAGTACTGCTATTACCTATTTGCAGTGTTTCTCCATGGGGGCCACCTTTTCTGGGACGTGGCCCAAAATGGTTATTGATTATTTGATGGTGATTATTAACGTGTTGGTTTCCCTTAAGCTCCACCATAATAGTAGGGCCAAAGTTAGACTTACCGGTAATATAGTTATTGCTTAATTCGTTATGCTGTCCCCAAAATTCCACCCAACGGTCAGTCACATGGCGGTCTAACTGGGTGAATTCTTCTATGACATTATTGGTAAACTTTGAATGGAAGGCGACTTTGTCGTCGCTGATCTTAAACCGAACAAGGGCTTTAGTGGGTGAGTAACCATTTCTAAAATGCAAGCCTTCAACAACAAGATAATGTCCACCTAGATGTAGATTTGAGACTCCTTCAATAAATACTTTACCTGCGGTCTCCGCTTTTAAGGTGATGGGCTCTTGCTCTGTTCCTTCGCCGTAAAACTTTATTTGTATGTCTTTATAAGTGCCATTTTTTAGGACGATATTATCGCCAGCTTGTACATTTTTTATCGCCGCCTTTAATTTGGCGTCACTGTTTACAAAAATATCTTTCGCTGTAACAACACTAGCGCTTAGGGACAAAAATAAAGTACCCACACATACTATTAATTTATTCATAACATCCTTTAATTTGACTTAATAACCCAAGCCACAATAGACATTTTCAGCGTGCTAAGCAAGATGTCTATGAGGCAAGCTTTTCCCACTAAAACAACATAAACAGTTTAAAACTTTTAACTATTCAAGCTTCCCATAAACCTTTCTAATCTAAGTAGGCCCTCTGCTAACTCGGATTCAGAGGAAGCAAAAGACAAACGTACAAACTGCTTATCAGTTTGTTCACTAAAATCATTACTGGGCGTGAGTGAAACATGGACTTGCTGTAACACTTGTTCACAAAATTCCATTGCCGTTAACCCAGTTGCTGTAACATCTATATAAACATAAAAAGCTCCATCTGGAACCACTGGCACACTTAAGCCACATTTATGCAGTCCAGCAATAACCAAGTTTTTACGAGTAACCAAAGATAATCTACGAGCTTCACAAACCGCCAATGAATCAGCTGTAAAACATTGCAAGGCAGCTTTTTGAGCCAGAGTAGAAGGACAAATATAATAATTTTGCGACAAGCGCTCCATCACATCTACAGCGTCTTCTGGCACTATGCACCAACCTAAGCGCCAGCCTGTCATACCAAAATATTTTGAAAAGCTGTTTATCACAAAAGCTTGATCATCAATTGATAGGACACTTGTGAGTTCTGAATCAGCAGGTCCGTGATGTAAGTTCAGATAAATTTCATCAATGATACGCCAAGCGCCTTTATCCTTTGCAAACTCACACATTTTGGCTAACTGTTCGGTAGCCACAGCCGTACCTGTAGGATTAGAAGGTGTGGCGAGCATCAAACCTCGGGTGCCAGATTGCCAATGTTGCTGGAGTAAGCTGCTATCTAACTGAAAACGAGATTCGGCCTGGGTAGGCACTAATTGCACCTTGCCACCAAAGCTTGTAATGAATTGTTTATTACAAGGGTAACAAGGATCAGCCATGATGACTTTGTCACCTTGGTCAACGAGTGCAGCTGATAGCAACATTAAAGCGGCTGAAGCACCAGCGGTTACCACGACTCGTCTTGGGTCAATATCGATTTGATGTTTAGTTTTATAAAACCCTGCTATGGCGGCTCGTAATTCAGGCAAACCTAAGGCTGATGTATAAGGAAGAGGCGCATTTACAGCTAATTGCTGCATAGCTTTTAATACATCTGGCGGCGCACCAAAATCAGGCTCACCAATATTTAGCTTAACAACGTGATTTCCCTGGGCTTCAATAATGGCTGCTTTTTCACTAAAGGCCATAGCTAAAAAAGGAGAAATGGCCTGTGCACGCTGAGAATATTTCAAATGATACAACTTAAAAATTAACAAAAATACTAGCCCCATATTGTGCCATTATTTTTGCCATTAATCGCCTTTAAAAATGCTATTTCATATTAAGCCTGTTACTTGCTAACAAGCTTAACAAAATACTCAAATCGAAGTTATTTTTAGAGGCAGTAGCATTACTTTGCAATTTTAGCGTGCAGTAAAGCCACCAGAACAATATTCACCGACAACCAAACCAACCACTCCACAGCCGATACAGTGAAACTTGTATTTACAGAAATCAAAGCGCCAATAGAGAACACCATAAGAGTAACACCTAGCAATCTAAGCCCTACTTTCATGCTATTGCTAAGTTCAACCTTAAAGCTTGCATAATAGTGTTTATGCATTGCTAAAGATAAACACAGCAGGCTAAGCAACTGCAGAAAGAAACTAGTTAGCATGATATTTTACTGCTTTGTTACTTGATAAGGGAGTGACACTTCGGGCTCTTAACCAAAGGGCTGTTTTTGCAAGCACCGCCCCCACAACTAATAAAACCAATGCAAAACCCACATAGCTTGTATTGAACTGTACAACCCCATTTATCAGCCGGTTGCTATCTTGGTATAGGTCAATAACAGGCACCATAAAACACCCTATGGCAGTAAGGAGTAACTGCTCCACCCAAGCCTTGCTAGTGGGCCGAAGAACACTATGAATTAAACAAGCCAACCAAACCCACAAAAACACCTGAACTTCTGCATCTGCTCTGTTTTCTAGTCCTACTGGAAGCAATCTATTACTAATAAAAAACGCAGCAATCGCTAACGGTAAACCCGCTATAACGGCTACATTTAAACGCTCTACTATTTTATGACCTAAGTGCTTTGTTTTCACTCGTTCGAGGCGCTTGTTTAACCAAATAATTGAACCTGTTGCAATTAAGGCAGTTGATATTAATCCTAACCAAAACAATAACCAACGTAACCCAAGGTCAGCAAAGTGTGCTTCATGTAAGCCCCAAAAAACTTGTCGCACATTAGCAGCCGTACTAGCTTGGGGATAACTTTCTAACAACTTACCGCTATGAGAAGAAAAAACTAAGCGCTCGGATTGCCGAGATATAGTTTGGTCCTTAATACGTTCAACGATAATTCGCCCCGCCTCACTGTATGGCTGTTGAAAAGTAATTCGTTTGATTGGATTTGCTTCAGGCCAATAGGATTGAATTTGCTTTTGTACAGGAGTGAAGTCTTTTAAAGGAATAGTTTTTGGTGCCTTGTCGTCAACACTTTCTAAGCCTGGGCTAATGATACGACTAACAGCCCGCTCTCCTCCCACATAATGGTCGGCGCTAAATGGCATGTACATGATCACATAGACCATGATGCCGCTTGTACAGATCATGATACAAAATGGAATACTCACCAAACCCGCTAGTGCATGAAAGTCGGTTAGTGTTTTCGAGAGTTTTGATAGACGGAGCGTAAAAAAGTCTCGGAAGAAACGTCTGTGAGTGAATATACCGGTAAATACTGCAACCAACATAAACATAGCTGCTATTCCCGCATAAAACCTTCCACCATATTCCCGTAACTCAAGAGTGTAATGAAACACACGGAAAAAATTACCACTTGCGGTTTCTCTTGGGGTAATAATGGTAGTTACATCAGGCTTAAGTGTATCCACACTGAGATTTAGCCTTGTGCGATTTCTCCTGCCTTCTCCCCATTGAATATACCAATCTTGTGTTCGTTCACTTGGTAGGTAAATCAGCCAGTTTGAGGCATCTTGCCCTCTGGCATGCAACTCATCTAATGAGCGATTAACAATATTTGGTGTATCTGTTACCCGAGTAAGCTCGGGCTTCATCCACTGAGTAATTTCTGGGTTAAAGTAGCTTAAAGTGCCAGTCAAAAAAATAGTAAATAACAGCCAACCAAGTACTAAACCAGAATAGGTGTGTAACCACACCATATTGCGTCTAAACCCGCCTTTCATAAAGAGCCCAATACAAAGTAAGGGCCAATACAAACACAGGCTAGGATCATCAAATCTCTCAATAGAAGCAAAAGTGTTTTCCTGCAAAAACAAAATATAATGACGCAAAAATACACAAGGTAACTGAGCATTGCTGCCACCATTACAGCTTCAGCTTTGGGAGCCAGGTTAAACTGCATGAGTACAGGCACCCAGCCAAAACTAAATAATACAGATAGGCAATAGCCACCAAAAATGGCGGCTATTACACGATAGAATACATCGAATTGATGTTTCATTTTTATTGACAACAAGCTTAATTAAAACCTATAAGTAGCGGTCAACTTGGCGTTTCGGCTTTCTCCAGGTAAGCCGCCCAAATACAAGGCATTGCTGTAGTAAGTTTTGTTTGCAAGGTTATCTATATTAAGTTGCACATCCCATTTATCGCCTTGATAACTTACTGCTGCATCCCAAACGGTATAAGAAGGAACAATCGCATAATAAATACCAAAAGCAGACGCTGAAATAGAGCGGTCATCTTCATACTTCATACCGATACTAAATTTAACCGGGTTGGCTAAACCGTCAAACTCAAAGCTATATGATGTCCACAAGCTTGCAAACTTTTGCGGAATACCTTTGGTTTTTTCCTCTTCTTGGCTTGCTGCGTGATCACCAGGCTCAGTTACCGCATCTTGGTATGTGGCGTTGAAGTTTAATGACCACTGCTCGTTTAACATCATGTTTAAGTCAACTTCAACACCTGTAGTGCGATCAGCTTCATCATAATAAAACTCAGGTACATCTATGTTGTAGGCTGCATCTGTAATATCGTCTTCAAACAAAGGGTTGCTGTAACGAAGGTTGGTTCGAGCAGTATCGAAGAATACAATGGAGCCTAATAACTCTTCTTCAAAAGCAGTAAAACGTGCCCCTAAATCCCAAGACACAGATTCAGCATCTGGACGGTTATCTTCAGCCCCTAGACTTCCCAAAATACTGTAAGCGGTACGGCCTTTAGAGTGATTAATAAATGCCGCAAATTGCTCAGACACTTGGTAGTTAACCCCTAAGTTATAGGTAAACCCATTGTCATCAGTATCGTACTCTGGGTTGCTGTCTGTAGCTTGGTTTTGGTAGGTCTGTTTTACGCCGCTATATGCACCGCCAACTCTGGCAGTTAAGGCATCACTAAAGTAAATAACTTCTTGGGCGCTAATTCCCCAAGCCGAAGCACTTTTGTCATATTTACTACGTAAAGAGCCACTTGTGGTGTAATCAGTGACGTAATCAAAAAAGCTACCTGTCGGCCAGTTTGGATCGCGAATATCGTAAATATAAGGAACAGGATCACTTCTACCGTCATCGGCATCCCAAATTGAATATTGCTGATACTGCATATCACGATATTCATAGTTAAAGCTCATTAAGTGCTCACCACGAATTGAACCTGAAGACCAAGTATTGGTCAAATCTGCAAAGTACTGCCACGTATCCTCTTCAGCAGAAATATTGCGGTATTCTTGTCTACGTGCGGCAAAAGGGTACAGTACACCGTCTTCAATTAAAGGGGCGCGAGGATCAAGGTTAATAACGCCGTTGCGATCATGATAGATATAGTTGTAAGCAGCAGTTTGACGAATATAATTAGTCGTATAGCGTCTGTACTGCAACTGATGCATAAGCATCCAGTTATCAGAAAAATCAATATCTTGGCGCACTTTCAAACGCACCTCTTCACCTTGATTAGGTGTTGATATCGGAGACACTAAGCTAGTTTCACCTATGTCATAGGGCTGCCAACCATCGGTTGGAGTAAGCGTGTCCACTAGTGTTTGAATTTGTTCGTCAGTTAACTGTACGCCACCAGCACTTGCATCGCCATTTACAAAGTCATCAGCGGTTATATCACCAGCTTCTGCATCAAATAAAGTTAAATCAATTAAGCGCACAGGGTGGCCAACAGAATCTACCTGAATAGCATCATCTATATATGCAGCAGATACTAATATTTTATTATCATCAGAAAAATCATGACTAAGTGATGCATATAGCTCGGCACGTTCAGCACTCACTTCACGGTAACCATCTGTAGTTTCATAATTTGCAACGATGCGAAACGCGGTATCCTCAGATAAGCCACCAGTGGCATCTAACATTAAACCATAGTTATTCCACTGCCCTAAGGTTGCACGCATCTCAAATGCCTGTTGTTGCTGCGGTTTTTTCTCTATCAAGTTAATTACACCACCAGCATTCCCCATACCATACAGACCAGTAGCCGGGCCTTTTAGCACTTCAACACTTTCCACATTGGTCATTGAACGGGTTGGGTTGTAACTATTTTCTAAATCAGCACCACCATACATACCATCATAAGCATAGTTTACTCCTAAGCCTCGAATAGAAAGGTTATCACCAACGCCATAGTTATTACCTGCTTGGCTCAAGCCGCTAATGTTACGTAAGGTTTCTTGTAACGTTGTGGCTGCTTGCCCAGTAAATAATGATTTATCTACTACAACAACAGCAGCAGGAGTTTGCATCAGGCTCATATTAGATTTAGTCGCCGTGCCAGACTCCAAGATTAATTCATTGTGTTTACCGTATACGGTTATTTTATCTAGTGCTGCTTCTTCAGCACCTAAAGTCTCAGTGCCATCAGCGAAAGCTGTAGTAGACGATGTAGCCAGTATTGCAGCTACCACCACTGAAACAGACCAAGTATTTTTTAGTTTAAATTGCATTTATGTGTGTCCTTATGATGCGCCAACCTTAAATTTGGGCGCGAATGATAATTACTTGCATTTACAATAGCAATGAATTTCATTAATAAATGCAAATAACTTAAGCCATCAATCAAAACACGATAAAAAAACAGCTAAAAACTTACTTTAGATATTGAAAAACGTCTGCATGACACCAACACACCTTCTCAAGATAAAAGAACATCCAAACTATTCAGCCTACTAATTAAAGCCGCAATCTGTTTATGTATAACCAGTAGCCGTACTAACAATATTCACACCTAAAACATGTCAAATTTATTTACACACGGTATAAATAAAAACCAACAAAAACAATAAAGAACAATAAAAACAGTAAGATACATATTGGCACCAAAAATGCTTAATTCCATATACACTTTGTAGTAAACATCATATTTAGTTCTAGGAGTTTAAAGTGAAAAATTTAATAACAGCATTATTTTTAACCCTTTCATCAACAGCCGTTAATGCAACGCTAATTGATTTCGAGGGTTTTGCAGATACAGGAGAAAGAGTCGAATTAGCAATATTTACACCCTATCTAGAAGAAGGTTATGAGTTTACATCAACTCATGTACATGCTGCTGTTATTGATTCTGAATATTCAACTTACAATTTTAATTTTGTGGGCAACGATACAGATTGGTTTGGTTTTTCTGAATACAATACAGTCATGTTAACCTCTGCATCAGGAGCCTTATTTGATCTTTCAAACCTAACCTTAGGTATTAATGCATTTGCAACGAGTTCTAGTATTGATATTGCGATCATAGGTAACCTAGCTAATGGCAATACCCTAATAAGTAACATTACCAACATATCAACTTCTACCCTTGTTAATTTAGACTGGACTAACTTACTAAGTGTAATATTTACAACGTCAGATGACGCGGGTATCGATAACATTAATGTAGCTGCTACCCAAGTACCAGCACCTGGTGCGTTTGCTATCATAGCTTTAGGTTTAGCTTTTATTGGATTTAGAAAAAAATCTAAAAACCTTTAACTCCTGATTCTCCTCAATACCTCATTTGCTAAAAAGCCAAAGAAACTTATGTTTCTTTGGCTTTTTTTATACGTTAATTTTGCTACTTTTTACGTAAATATAGCGATTAAGCTTACCCATTAGTCAGGTTTTAAATAAGCAATATCATCTAAGTCATCCATGCCGAAATCATATCCACCTTCAAAATCATCATTGAGTTCGTTGGTAAGATTAACCGAAAGTTCTAGTATTTCAGGAATATAGAGAGCGATGTTTTGTTGTAAAGTAATAATAGATTTAAACTCGTTAAACTCTAGCAGTGCCGTTTCTTTAAGAAAACTCCTAGAACTGACGGGTTGCTGCTCTGCAAAACGGGCTACGCACGAATCAAGCTTTTCGAGTATCACATCTGAGTCTGTTTCAGTTAAAAACTGAATCAGCTGATTATAACGTTCGTTGTTGAATGTTTTTTCATCTGAATCAATTAACATTAACCCTATGGCTGAATTGAGTAACTTCTGCAGCTCAAAACGCAAGTAATCTTCGTCTGTTTCAGGGATCACCACATTAGCTGCATATTTGGCAGACATTATCTTGTGGAGGTTAAATAGTCTTAAACTATTTTGGCCTTGTTTCACCAATTCCTCATGGAGCTGTCTTATATCCGAAGTATCATCTGCAGCTAGTGCGTAAGTACTTAAATCTATTTTCTTAAAATACTCAGCAGAGATGTCTTTCAAGCCAGAGTATTTAGCCCAACCTGCTCTAAAACAGTACACTATTCCGTGAGTTTTAATGATTTCTCTTGCTTTATCGGTACTATTTTCACAATGACTTAATAGGCCTAGGTTAATAATACCCAAAACAATTTCACATGCTTTCTTAATGTGGTCAGCGTAAATAATAGATAAATTATCAGAGGCAATACGCAGAGACATATCCGATAGCTGTTGTTTAGTCTTATGGACAAACTCCTCAGAAAAATACCCTTCAGCTAACCCGTCTTTTAATACCAAAAGCACAAAAGGTTTATTCCTTAACTCAGCGATTTTCATGGCATTTTCCTACAAGGGTGCAAACATATCATCGGTGTCCATTTCAACAGCCGTTACTCTTTGTTTATTCGCATTATTTTTTAGTGCCGCTTCAATGTTATCTAAGGTGCCGTTTGTGCTAACAGCTAAGACTTCGTTGTAGGCTTCTTCACTTAAGCTTTTAATTTTTAGAAGTAACTCTTCGACACTACCTGAAACTTGTTCTTCATCATATTCAAGCTCAGAAAAATCTTGGCCAATAAACGGCAAAGATAAATACAACAAGCCAAAGTCATCCTGTACCACTGCATTAAGTATTTCTCGTTGTTTCTCATCATCATCATAAGACAAAAAGATTTGAGCTAACAAACTATGGGCTTCGGTTTGAACACAGAAAAGCGATTCTTCGTCCATATTTTGCCAATAGGAAGGCTCAACATTTAATAACTTTTTAACCGACTCTGCATCCATTAACCAAGTTGCAATAGAAGGTATAGTGGCGTCATGCTCCCTTACGATTTTAGCGACTGTTAAAATATCCATCTCAGCAAATACCGCCAACATTGCGGTATCACCTTGTTCGGATGCTATTTTTTCTAAAGAGGTACCCGCCTCTCTGCCACTACTCTGGGCTTGCTCGGTAATATCAGTAGCAAGGATCAATGCGTTACTAGTCAATTGTGGGTCCTCAAAAGTTCGTTTGAATTATTCGTCATAACCGTAAGTTTCATAAGTATCATTTATATCACTTTCGTCGGCTTCTACTTCTTCAGGTAAAGGCGTTGAATCATAAGTATTGTAAAGGTGTATCAGTAATATAGCGGTTTTCAGATCGTCTTCTGAGTGATTCATTAATTGGGTAATCGTCTCTCTCGCATTAGCATGTACCCCAACAAAAGGTTTCACATCAGACCATAATGGCTGTTGAGAGAGGTCTAGCTTTGCGAGCTTTTCTGAATCAATTCTCACACTTAATGTTATAGCCATAGCCAACTGATCGACCAATCCTGAAAAAACCGCACTGTCGGATGCTAATTGTGTTTGTAAAACCTTTAAATAATTTCTTAACAAATCTGGATTTTCTGGATCACTCAAGGATTCCATGTTTTCTAAGTACATAGAAAATTCGTCCGCAAGATATGCAGGGATTGGAGCATCAAATTTCATGAATATTTATTCCTAAGAAAGGGCGCTTTGCCAAAAGGAGTCTGCCACTGCTCTTGGATCAGTGATAACCGTATAAGTGCTCTTGATATAAGCAGCACGTTTTTGAGGATCAGCAATCTCATCATAAGCCTTTTGAATAGCCTGAAACTTCTCTTTTGCTTCTGCCCCATCATTTCTGTCTGGGTGATACTGATTTGCCAATTTACGATAGGCTTTTTTGATTTCAGTGGTTGAAGAAGTTCTAGTGACCCCTAGTAGTTCAAAATGATCCATAAAATGTAACTCACCTCTTGTGCATAAAATGCAACTAAAAACGCCTATGTTTATTGCAGCGCATTTTACATTCAGCACAGTGCTTTAACAATGTAAGAGTGCAATTTATAGCACTTAACTAAGATAAAACTAGTACACACTCGGAAACCCAAGAAGGCGGTCACCCCATTGACATTTAACGCGACAGGCTCCTTAATCATTATTTACATGAAAATTATATAAAAGCGCTGCGCCCAAGCAGTGTTATTAACGCCAAGGAATAGTTCATGAAAACTCTCACATTTGTACTCATTACCCTTAATATATTTTTTACAACAACCTCACTTGCTCAAACTAAAGAACAACCGTCTGTGGCTATTAATAAGTTACTTGATGGTTTACACCTTGCCGCCAGTGAAGCCAAGCTTGATAAGTATTTAAATTCATTCACAGCTAATGGGGTGTTTATGGGTACCGATGATTGGGAAAGATGGTCCCGCCCTGTCACTTTAGATAAATATGTCTCAGAGCGGTTTGCTGGCGGTACCGGTTGGACCTATAAGTCAGTAGAGCGCAACCTAGTTTTATCAGAAGACAGCAACACGGCCTGGTTTGATGAAATAACTGTGTCTGAAAAATGGGGACGTTTTCGTGGTACTGGGGTTGTGATCAAACAGCAAGGAGAATGGAAAATAGCCCACTACGCTATGTCATTTTTAGTACCAAATGAGGTTTGGGAACAAGTATCAGAGCTCAGCACAAAGGCATTCACAGCAAGACCTAGTAACTAAGTAGAATACCTAAATACTCCGAATCTTATGGTTCTATAGTAAAAAATTAAGCTAATTCTACAGTTTTTTAGCTAATTGCTGATAAAGAGATAAGGTTTTATTTACACACGTCTAACTCTCATGACAACGCACATTAAGAGGTACCGATGAATAAATTTAGGTTACAAGTCACATTTTCTCTTGGAGTCATCCTAGCCTTAGTTATTGTGGTGATCGCTTTCCTTGATTTTTTAGCTTTTCGCTCAGAAAGTATAGCGTTAAACAAACACATTATCGCAGAGAGAAACGCAGCTTTAGAGTCTACTCTTTCAGAAAAGCTCCTTAGCTACAAATTGGTATTATCAGCCCTTAAAATAGAGAACCACCAAGTGGGTAGTGACTACCTTACCACTAGTAATGCTTCAAGCTTAGAAGACATATCAAATGTACTTGCAGGCAAGGTCAATGGCGTATATCTGTTTGATAAAGAAGGTAGTGTTTATAAAAAAGACGGTAAAAAATCAAAATCAAATTACAAAACAAGAAGTTACTTCAAGGCTCTTTTCAATGAGGGTGATACCTTTTTTGTTTCAACACCTTATGTAAATAAGAACAATGGAAAACGCTCAATTGCTATCGCTTATAAAGTCAACCAAGATGTAGCAGTCTCAGCCACACTCCATTTAGACTTTGTACTCGGTAAATTAAAAACATTAAAACAATTGTATCTATATGCCGATGGCGGAAAGATTGTCATCGCCCCTTCAGAAGAAATGCTGGGTAAAAAACTAAAAGATATTCGTCCGGAATTTCTTACACTTAATGCCACTAACCCTGAGTTTGTTTATAAGGAAACTACCCAAGATGGAAAAGTGGAGTTTGATGCTTTTTGGGGGCAGTTAGATATTCAAGGATGGGGAAAAGGTTGGCAATATGTTTCTATTATTGAAACCAACATAATTACTAGAGGTGCCCAAAGGCAACTTATCACTTCTCTAGTTATAGGTTTTATTTGCTTTTTGATTTCCTGTGCCGTCATAGTTTGGGTTATGAACCGCTTAGTGTTGAAGCCTGTTGGTGGTTCGCCAGAAGAAATCGGAAAGTTAGTAGAAACCATGGCCAGTGGCAATTTATCATTGAAGTTATCTAACCCGGGTGACAAATCGGGTATTTTCAGCTCAGTTATTGCCTTCTCTTCACAGTTATCTAGTTTAGTTAAAAACTCTCTTGGTATTTCAGAAAGTGTGGCGTCAGCATCCCAAGAGTTGACCGCTGTTATGACGGAAACCCTTAATAATATTGAAAAAGAAAAGCAACAAGTAGAGCTAATTTCCAAAGCAATCAATAATTTATCTGAGACTTCCAAAGAAGTGAGTGAGCAAGCCACAAGTGCTGAAGAGTTGACGAAAGTGGGCGTTGAAAAACTAGAAGTTGGCAAAGTCTCGTTAGAACAAAATATGGCACTATCAAATGATATCAACCAATCTGTTAATACCACAGCAAGTATTATTGATGAGCTACAAAACTTTTCTATTGAAATTGACTCAGTGACAGAGGTGATAAATGGCATTTCAGAACAAACAAATCTATTAGCACTTAACGCAGCAATTGAGGCTGCAAGAGCAGGAGAAGCCGGTAGAGGTTTTGCTGTAGTTGCCGACGAAGTAAGAGCCTTAGCTTCTAAAACCCAGCAATCTACATTAAGTATTCAAGACTTAATTTCTAAACTACAGGCCCAATCTAAAAAAGCCAGTACGAACATGCAACATAATGTTGAATTGATTCACGACTCTGTAAAGCTTGCTGGAAAAGTAAAAACTTCTTTTGAAGAAATATCAGTGGCCATAGACGCAATATCTGAAATTAACACATTAGTGGCTAAAGAGTCACAAGATCAAAACGCAGTGACAGACAAGATATCGCAAAATACGTCGGATGCCCTTGATTTAGTGCAACAAAATGCCAGTGCCGTAAATCAAACCCTTAATGCATCAAAAGAGCTAGCACAACTAGCAGAAACTCAAAAGGACGAGCTTGCTTTCTTTAAAGTTTAAGCTCAAGGTGCTTTAAACATTGACATATTTTAGCCTCAACATCCGCGATTTATTTTTATTGGTTGCCTTATTAGGGTTAAGCGCCTGCATGCATGGACCTAAAGTAGGCGGAGCCTGCACTTATAAAACACTAATTGAAGATGTTACAGTTACAGCTATACATTCAAACTACAGTGAATTGAGTCATGAACATGCCACATACCAAGTACCTTTAGGCCTGTTTACGTCTGCGCCGCTAATCGGCGCAGAGTACCAAATCACAATCGAAAGCATAACCAAAGGTAGCTGCACCCCACATGTGGTTAAAGCAATCAATTAGCTATTTAGGTGCCATGGCTTCTTTCACATCAGCTAAATCTTCAGCACTTTTCAGGTACTGAGGCTCAAGCCTTTTTTGCGACTGCTGTTCATATCCATAAGCGTAAGCTAAAACCTCTGCATCTGCATTTTTACCCCCAATAAAGGATAATCCCACAGGTAGTTTATGCACTCCTCCCATAGGGACTGTTACATGTGGATAACCAGCTCGCGCTGCATAACCACCATAACCTGGCCAATCATTAGGCCAAACGTCACCATTAATAGGATCAATTCGAGGCACGATTAAGCCTGATGGCGCAATTAACACCTCTACATTATGTTCGAGTAGAAGTGCATCTATGCCCTCTTCTCGTGTGGCCCTTTGAACCGTTTTCAAGGCAGCTTTATACTCTTCACTTTCAAGAGTTCCCATGGCCTGCGCTGCTAAAAAAATACTTTGATCAAACAAAGCAAGCTCTTTTTTATGGCTTACATTAAAATCTATTAACTGCTGCAATGTACGGGTATCCACCAGCTCAGGTGAAGTGGAAGCTAAATACTTATTTAAGCCATCTTTAAATTCATATTTGAGAATGTCGTAGCTCATTTTCCCAAAATCTTGGGGGGCTTGCGGCGCTTTATTGATATCCACTAATACTGCGCCAGCTGCTTCTAGATCTTCTAAGGCCTGATTAAAAAGAGTCAGGATTGGTTTTGATTCACCTTTAGCAAAATTCAATACCCCAACACGCACACCTTTTAGAGAATTTTTTACTAGGCCAAGTGTGAAATCTTTAGAAGATGATGTAGCCATAGCGTTCATCATCAATGCGGCCCCCATAACCGTTTTCGTCATAGGGCCTGCAGTATCCTGAGATTCCGAAATAGGAATAATAAACTGCTGGCTTACCAAGCCTACTGTGGGTTTAAAACCAACAATACCATTGGCATTTGATGGGCAGATAACTGAACCATTAGTTTCTGTACCCACTGTGGCAGCAGCTAGTGATGCTGCTGTGGCCGCGCCAGAACCAGAGCTTGAGCCACAGGGATTACGGTCTAACATATGAGGGTTATGCACCTGCCCACCTAATGCACTCCAACCACTCATTGCCCCCTCAGAGCGAAAGTTTGCCCACTGACTCAAATTAGTTTTACCTAAAATAATGGCTCCTTGAGCCCTTAGTCCTGCAACAAGTGGGCTGTCCCTACCGGTAATATTATCCTTTAAAGCTACCGCTCCCGCAGTTGTTGCTAGCCTGTCTTTAGACTCTATATTATCTTTAAGTAATACAGGCACTCCATGTAAAGGTCCTAATATTTCACCCTGTGCACGTTTTTTATCTAAGGCTCTCCCTTGACTCAATGCATCTGGGTTAATACTTAAAACAGCTTGTAACTGAGGGCCGCTTTTATCAATGTTCTCAATTCGTTCTAAATACAGATTAACTAACCGCTCAGAGTTCACTTTACCGGTTTCAAGGGCGTCAATAATTTCAGGCAAAGTACCTGCAACCAAACCAGAGGCCTTAAAGTCTATAACCTTAGTTTCAGAAGTTTGCGGGGTGGGTTTATCAACTACAGGTTGACAGGCAGTGAGTGCAATGCCAATAGCCAAACTAGATATAAGGGTATGTTTCATATAGTCGTCTTTATTTTGTGATTATTATTAGTAAAAGAAGAAACACCAAGCTAATAAAACCTAACAAGTATTGCAAGGCTGGTGACCTTAATAGACTATTTAGTAGGGTATTTTCTCTCTTACAATCACAACCAAGTTATGTGAACATTATTCACACTTAGCCCTAAAATATTACACAGTCGTGGATACCATTAAACAAATAGATATTGATACTTGGCACAGAAAAGAGCACTTCGAATTTTACTCTACCTTTTCGCAGCCATTTTTTAATATCTGCACTACAGTTGATGTCGCCAAAACCCTACGTTTTTGTAAAGACAATAACCTGTCATTTTTTATCTGTTCTCTATTTATTTTAGGTTACACAGCCAATCAAATAGCGCCATTAAGGTTAAGGATAAATAACCAAAAAGTAGAGTTACACGAGCAACTAGAAATCAGCTGTACTGTGCTTAATAACAATCAAAGCTTTAGCTTTTGTGATTTTGGTAAATGCCAAGATTTTAATAGTTTTTATGAAAATGCGAAGCAACAAATGAGCTATTTGAAAGAGCACAATTCACCGCTAATCACTGCTGAAAGCAAGGCCAACAGTGTATTTTGTTCGGTCTTACCTTGGTTACATTTCACTAGTTTTTCCCATGCTCAAAAGCAAAGTGAGCATGACTCCATACCTAGATTTGTAATGGGTAAATATAAGAAAAAACATAAAGAAGTTATTATGCCCGTATCGGTAGAAGTCCACCATGGATTAGTAGATGGTCTCCATGTAGGCCAATACTTTGAAAAGCTACAACACAATTTTGATAACTTTTTTGAGGGCAAAAAAAAAGCCTGATAACAAATCAGGCTTAAAAAGAGAACACACATAAAAACTGTATATTCAGAGGGTGTTTTTCAGCGTTAGTTCCATCTTGTTATAAATAAATCCCATCATTCAAAATTCTAGCTGGCATTTAACTTGCTGAACCAAGTATTTAGTCAAAAGGAAAATCCAATGAAACATCCCTTAGCCCAAGGTATAAAATTAAGTTTACTCTTGTCTTTATGCTCACCTTTGGCTGTTTATGCACAGCCCATTGATTTTAATTACTTAGAAGCTCGTTATGTTAGTGATAATGGCGATGGCATTGAAGTAGCGGGCTCTTATCAACTCGACTCCAATTGGCTCGCATTCGCTAGTTATCGTGACCAAGATCACGGCTCATATGACTACACTAACCTTGAAGTTGGAGCTGGTTTAATTGTGCGGGGTTTAATGGACCATGATTTAATTACCTCAGCAGCTTTAGTAAAGCGTGAGTACAACAACCATAGCGATACGGGTATTAAAGTATCAGCCGGTGTCCGCGACTTTTTCTTTGCAAAATACCTAACGGATATCCAAGTATTACGTCCTGTGGAGCTAAGAGGAGCGGTCAATATCGAAGAAGTAGGTGATTTTGATGTGTCTTTAGAATTAGGAGCGGATTACCATTTTCATCCTAGCTTTTCTGCTGGGCTACAGTTTGATTTAGGAGGGGATGATCAAGCTATCAGCTTAGGGGCTCGTTGGTACTATTAATGGCAGATTTATGTGTTACTGGTCTAAAGGCTACTTGTCTTTGAGACTAATGCTTAAAGATAACACCTTTATTTTGTAGCTAAATAGACACTCTACAACAAAAAAGCGCGACATTTGATTACATCAAATCATCGCGCTTTTTTAACAAGCTTAGTCTCTTCGTAAATAGAAATTTATTAAAGAGTACCTATAACACCCTCACGGCGCTTATCGGCAGCCCCTACTAGGTTTCCATCAGGTTTACGCATAATCACACTTAATCCTGAGTTCTCACCTCGAGAAGCATCTACATCAAAGCCCATTTCTTTCATGGCTGATATTAATGACTCTGGCGCAGCTCCTTTTTCTAAACGTACGGTTTTACCACGGGCAACCATATTAGGTAGGTCGACAGCTGCTTGCGGCTCTAACCCCCACTCAAATACGCCCACCATGGTTTTAACTGTATAAGCAATAATATTATTACCGCCAGGCGAACCTGTAGCCATTAAAAACTCGCCGTCTTTATCTAATACAATAGACGGAGACATAGATGAACGTGGACGTTTGTTAGCAGCAACCGCATTTACAATGGGATTACCGTCTTTATCATGGTGTTGAAAAGAAAAGTCAGTTAACTGATTGTTCAAAAACATTCCACCAACCATACGTGTAGTACCGAAGATACTCTCAACTGTGGCTGTCATAGATACTACATCGCCTTTGGTATCGACTATTACAAAATGGGTAGTACCGTGTACGTCTTGAGTTGCATCAATACCGGCTGTGGTTTCACTAGGAGTATCGTTGTACGCCCAAGGATCGCCAACAGCATAGGTCAAAGGTGTTGCCTTATCTGTAATTAACTTGGCTCGCTTGGCTAAATACTCTTTGTTTAACATCCCCTTTAATGGCATGTCTACAAAATTAGGATCAGCAATAAACTGGTCTCTATCTGCATATGCAAGTTGCTGAGCCTGAGCCATTATGCCCCAGTTTTTAGGATCATCAGGGCCACCAGCACTTGGCTTAGGACCATTTTCTAATATGCCCATGATCATGCCAACAGCCAACCATGAAGATGGCGGCGGTGCGCCACAAATTTGCGTATCGCGATAATCTTGGCAAAGTGCGGTGCGCTTTACAGGTTTATAAGCTGCGATATCTTCTGCAGTTAATGAGCCTGCTCTTGGCTCTTGTTGCACCATAGCGGCAATTTCTTTTGCTATCTCACCTTGGTAAAATTCAGTTGGGTCTTTCGCAATGATTTCTAACGTTTTAGCGTATTCAGGATTTTTTAACAGGTAACCTTCTGGATGGGCGACTCCAGCTTCATCATAGAAATATTCAAAGGCATCAGTTGGACCATCTTCTGGCTTGCTTGGGATATATTTCCCGAAACGTTCTAACATGCCATGTAAGCGAGGAGATATTTCGAAACCTTCATTAGCAAGCTTACTGGCATAACTAAATAAACTGCTCCATTCTAGTGTCCCTTGGTCTTTGTGGGCCATAGATAGCATAGCCAACACACCCGGCACACCAGTAGACAAGCCACTCGTTTTGGCCTGGATAAATGGCATTGAGTCACCATTTTCTAACATAAACATGTCTGGCGTTGCACCACTTGGTGCTGACTCACGACCGTCATACACGGCTAAAGATTTGGTTTCACTGTCGTAATGCACCATAAATGCACCACCCGCTAAACCCGAGCTTTGCGGCTCTACTAAACTCAAAACAGATTCTACGGCAATGGCTGCATCAACAGCTGAGCCACCTGCTCGTAATACCTCTAAACCCGCCGCGGTTGCATGGGGGTTAGCAGTTACTACCATAGCTTGCTGCTTAGGCTGTTCAACTTCTTGTTTTGTTTGATTTTCGGCTGAACCACATCCTAAAAGAGTGGCCGACAATACTCCTAATGCGAGCATGTGAAACTTCATAGTTTGTTCCTTATAGTTGAAACTTAATCATTAAAATCTGGAATTGAAAATCAGATAGTAAAATATTTAAATGGAAAGACGATGAGCAGGCTAAAAACCAAATACCTGATGCGCAATTGCACATTCACCCTGCAACACTCCCACGTAATTTTTTATCATATATCAGCGCCAAGTGACAACGAACTTGCGCTAATGAGCCGTATTTAATCGTTTAACCCTAAAAACATCGGCTATAACACATATTTTCATATTGAAATTAACACCTTAGTTACAATGGTAAAGCGTTACATAATCGATAGATCGGCAACAAAAAATTTATGATTAGCAATATAAAAAAGGCCCAGTTAAAAGGGGCCTCTCAATAGTTTCATTTATTACTTAGGCTAGTAACACCTTAAATTTCCAAGAATGAATCTAATCAGCTTGTTTTTGTAAAAGAGAACCGCTACGCATATATTTAAAGGCAGCAATAAGCACCGCAAAGCTTGAAATAATCAAGGCATAACGCAAAGACTCTATGCCATACTGTGGCGCTAAATAATCACTCACCATGCCAGTGACCATAGGTCCACAACCTAGGCCCACAATATTGAGCACAAAAAACAAAATAGCCGAGGTCATAGCGCGCATCGAGGGTTTAACCAGATGATGCACAATAGCTATAGTGGGTCCTAAGTATGAAGACATAAACACATTACTGACAAATATGCAGCACAACACAGCATTTAGAGAGTCCAAGTTCAAAGCCAATAAACTAAAAGGTAACGACAGTAATACACCTACCCCTGGTACCCACAAATACCAGCGCATATCTTTCTTGCCTAATTTATCCGCCAGATAACCACCAGAAAGGGCACCAATCATGCCTGAAACACCAATAATCAATCCTAATGCCACACCAACTTGCGACACACTCATGCCATGACTACGAATTAAAAAAGAAGGAATGAATGTAAGGGTTGAGTAGCCAGCAAAAGAACAAAACCCAGCGGCAAATGAGGCGTATCTAAAGGCCTTTGATTTCCATAGATATTTCAGAGTCTGTTTGAATGTAAATTGTTCGCCGCTAGTAGGGTCAGAAACCATATCAGCCCCACCTCTAGGTGGCTCTTTCAAGGTAAGCCTTACCACCACAGCCATCAATACTCCGGGCAATCCCACGACCAAAAACGCCATTCGCCACCCTATTTTATCGCTTAACCAGCCACCTAGTAGCAAGCCAACTAATATCCCTATATACAACCCCATGTTATAGATTGACATAGCCGTTCCCCGCTCCTCTGGGGCATAGTAATCAGAAATAATAGAATGGGATGGTGGGCTAGCACCAGCCTCTCCTACCCCTACGCCAATTCGAGCCAAGAGTAGGTGTACGTAGTTTTGAGCAAGCCCAGAAACTGCCGTCATGCCACTCCATATTATTAGAGCTAAACTTACAATATTGCGGCGGTTCCCTACATCAGCCCATCGAGCAATAGGAATGCCCACCACCACATAAAATAACGCAAAGGCAAAACCAGTTAATAGGCCCAATTGGGTGTCAGATAATCCGAGCTCAGCCTTGATAGGCTCTTGTAAAATGACGAGAATTTGCCGGTCGACAAAATTGAAAACATAAACCAAGGTAAGAATAAACAGAACGTACCGTCGATAACTTCGTGTTTCAGCACTCATAGAAAATTCCATATGATCATTTTTGAACAGGAATTTTCAGTATGCACACTAAATATATAGGCCTCAAGGGACCCTAAAACCAGCAAAATGCAAAATATTTTATGCTAATCGACCGCCAAGCGTTTACATACAAGCAACACAGTGATTACAAAAAACCTACAACGCCATTTATTTTAATTATGAATGATTGGTTATATGGAAAGTCCAAGATCGTGGCTGAGACAAACCTCAAAGCCCCATCAGCCGATGCAGTAAATTTTACTAACTCAAACGTACACTTTACACGCCAAGCCTTACCTAAGGTAATGTTCTAAAACTCAAAATCCAAATAACATATTGTTTTACATATAAAAAATAATAACAGCAACGCTGGTTTAAGAATTGCTATGTCTACAGAAATATCCTCAATCGGAAAATAACATGCAAAACAGCCATTCAGTTTTAGATAAATCAATATTGTACTTTTTCTTATCCAAGCCTACTCTGCTGCTTACGATTATCGTACTGAGTTTTCAGGTTACAGCAGCCCAAATGCCAAACAAGGAACAACAGGCTGTAACCGTTGAATACATGACTGGGTCTGCTGATATGCATGGTATGCGAATAGCTTACAGACCAGACTTCAATTACGACCTAGATCTATATTTAATTGGCGATACTCGATTATCTTGGGAAGCAAGCCTTAATCTTTTTGATTTACATGGAAGCGCACGAAACGAAGCGACCTATGGCGTATCTGTATCTCCAGTATTTTCTAAAGCGTTACCGAATATTTCTGAAAACTACCCTCTCACCTTTGAGTTTGGCATTGGTGTAGCTTATGTGCACGATGAAAAATTTGGTGGTGTAGACATTGGAAGTTACTACCAATTCGAAGATCGCTTAGCCTTACTCATTGGCCTAGACAAGAACCAAAACTCAGAAGTAGCTGTGCGCTATATCCATTATTCGAATGGTGGCTTAAACACTAAAAACCCTGGGTTGGACTTCTTCAGTGTGGGTTATATATACCGCTTTTAAACTACTAGCTTTATAGAAGTTCACAACAAATCGCGATACAGTGAGTGTATTTAATGTGTAAACGAGAACTTAACTATGGCTACCATGGGTTTATTTATTTACGATCACTGTCCTTATTGCGTTATGGCACGTATGCCTTTTGGTATGAAAAATATTCCAGTTGAACTAACTGTACTACCGAGTGATGATGAGGCAACGCCAATTTCTATGATAGGCGTAAAGGCCTGCCCGATATTAAGAAAATCAGACGGTAGTTTCATGCCAGAAAGTATGGATATTGTCGCTTATGTTGATCAACTTGATGGCGCTCCTATTTTTAGCCCATCAGCAGAGCGAGAGGACTTAAGCGCTTGGCTGAAGCACGTAAACCTGTTACTCAAACAGCTACTTTACCCTAGATGGATCACATCTCCGGTTGGTGAATTTCAGACGCAAAGCGCCAAAGATTACTTTACAAAGAAGAAAACGAAAGAGCTTGGAGATTTTTCTAAAGCACTAGCTAATAGTGAAACATTAATTGCAGAGCTAGAAATAAAGCTACAAGAGCTTGCCCCACTGCTTTACAGCGACACTCAAGTCAATGCTCAGTTATCCATTGATGATGTACAGTTATTTGGGCGTTTAAGAGCCATAACTCTAATCAAAGGACTCACAATTCCTAAAAAAATAAGCACCTATATTGCGTACTTTTCAAAAGCTTGTGATATTCCCACCTTTTATGACGTGGCTCAGTAAAGCATCAATAAACTAAGCCCCCGTGCCTAGAATAGTCAAAATGGCTGTTCTAGGTTTATCCTAGTGTTTGTATAGGAGCTTGTAGTGAGTAATCCCACATCACCAAAAACAAAAATACCTCAACTAACTGATTACCATCACCTTATAAATATAGACACGCGATGGAAAGACAACGATTTATACGGCCATGTTAACAACGTAGTGTATTACAGTTATTTTGACACTATCATCAATCGTTATCTCATTGAGCATGCAAATTTAGACATACACACAGGCTCTACCATAGGCTTGATGGTAAGTTCACAGTGCAACTATTACACGAGTGTTGCGTTTCCCGATAAACTTGTAGGGGCGTTTGCCGTCAATAAAATCGGCAATTCATCAGTAGAATATGACGTAGCCATTTTTAAAGAAAAACACGTTACAGCATCAGCAAGAGGCACTATGACACATGTGTTTGTGGACCGTAATACCCGTAAACCCACACCTATTAGCGGTATATTAAGGGACGCTTTAACCAAGGCACTTAAAAACTGAAGCTGGCTTACCTAACGAAATAAAAATATCCAACGCAGCTCTTTAGCTAAAAAGCTTAGATATTCGGTTCTGCACCTTAGGTGGATGAAAGTTTAATTCGCTTTTCTACAATAATCGGCATGTCATTACGAACCGCAGAAATACGTACTCTTATATTTTGAGGAGCATCAGATAAGGTTTGATATTTCACATCCTTACTGCCTTTAACACGGGTTAAATACATAGTTGTTTTACCCAAAACTTTCACCCCTTTGCTGCTTACCACCTCAGCTTTAACACTGTGATAACCAGGATGAATATGATAATTGATGGTGAAAGCATCATCTTTTAATGTCCCATTGCTATCTGCCGACAGAGTTATATCTAATGGTGCACTGACTGGCGGTTTAAAGTGTTGAAGCATAACAGGGTGTAACTCAGGTAAAAGTGGAGGAAATTTCGGAATTCTACTTTGACCATAGTCATGAAACTCACAGCTAAGACTGTAAACCGAAAATAACGCACAGAAACAACCTATAAAAAGATATTTTATTTTCATGTCTACGCCTAGTTTGTCAATTGAGAGGGTATTTTTCAGTATGTTAATGAGTGGTGTTTAGTAACAAGGTATTACCTTCACGCAAATCAAAATATCAAAAAATGATTGAATTTTGAACATATCAAAACAAACCTCTACCGGTCAAGTTTCATAACGAAATATAAATGAACAAAGACATACTGAAATACACAATAGTGTTCTCTTTCAGGTGGGAAAATTAAGTTATGTAAGAAATACCCCATAAAAGCTTCGAATTAACATATTCACAAAGGGTAAATATTACACACCATAAAGTAAACTTTACTATAGTAGCTTCCCTTTACATCACCCTCATTTCCTAAGGTACTGAAAATACGGTCAATATTCTAACTGGTGTGTTCTTTGCTCCTATTTAAATCACTACGGCTCAAAAGGAGAAACAATATGTACGCAGGTCTCAGAGATGTAAAACGATTTACTATTGCTGCCACTGACGGCGATATAGGTATCAATAAAGATTTTCTGTTTGATGATAGAGCGTGGACGGTAAGGTATATGTATGTGGATACACATCGCTGGCTGCCCCTTAGTACCAAAGTACTTATTTCACCCATTTCGCTAATTGATTTTGATACAAAGCAAGAAAAAATAAGCGTGGCCTTATCCAAGCAACAAGTTAAAGACAGTCCATCTGTAGATGAACACAAACCCGTATCTCGAGAGTACGAAGAACTTTTATTTAAGCATTTTGGGTATGGCTATTATTGGACAGGCCCAGGTGCATGGGGCGAGTACGCAAATCCTACCGCTTTAGCTAAAAATGGAGATATGCCAGATATAGAAACCCTTGGGCAGACTGAAGTAGGCACAAATGCAAATCACCTGCGCTCTATAGATGAGATACAAGGCTATGACTTACATCACAAAGACACAAGTTTGGGACGTATTTACGACCTAATCTTAGACAGTGAAAACTGGGAAATCCCACTGCTTGTCATTGCAACTACTGATGATAAAAAAGTACTTGTGGCGCCTAAACACATTGCAGAAATCAATTGGTTGGGCCATAACATTAGCAGTCATTTAACAACAGATGAACTGAACTCTTGCCCCGAATACCTACCAGAGCTATTGAACGACAATAGCTATCGGCAGCAAGTGCAAAGACAACTAGTGGCGGCATAGCAATTATCAAGGGTAAGGGCTTATCGCCACCAGTGGGCTACCCTTATCATTGAACTACAAACACTAGATACCTTTAACCCATTACCTTAACTAGGTTTTTGAAGGATCCCCAATGAAAAATAAGACCAATTATCAACAAACTTTAACAGTAGACGGGCAAGATTATAGCTACTACAGCCTTGCGTCATTAGCAGATGAATACCAATTATCCCGTTTACCATTTGCAGCCAAAATTTTATTAGAAAATTTACTACGACATAGCGAGCAAAACTTTGTGCAAGACGACGATATAAGCGTACTTGCACAGTGGGATGTTGAAAATAAAACATCACAGGAAATCGCCTTTGTTCCAGCTCGGGTGGTATTACAAGATTTTACCGGTGTTCCTGCTGTTGTAGATTTGGCAGCCATGCGCGATGCAATAGTCGACCTTGGAGGCAAGTCAGAAAAAATTAATCCTTTAAAGCCCGTTGAACTGGTAATAGATCACTCAGTAATGGTTGACTTTTTTGCTCAAAAAGATGCTTTTAGTAAAAATACTGCAAAAGAAGTAGAGCGCAACAAAGAGCGATATCAATTTTTACGTTGGGGCCAAAAAGCTTTTGATAATTTTAAAGTGGTTCCACCTGGTAAAGGCATTGTGCACCAAGTAAACCTTGAGTATTTAGCTAGAGTAGTATTTGAAGAAAACAACAGCAATGAAAGCTTGCTGTATCCGGATACCCTAGTAGGTACTGACTCCCACACCACTATGATAAACGGTTTAGGTGTATTGGGATGGGGAGTAGGCGGAATAGAAGCAGAAGCGGCTATGTTAGGACAACCCGTAACTATGCTTATTCCAGAAGTAGTAGGTATGGAATTAACAGGTGAATTACCCGCTGGAACTACTGCCACTGACTTAGTGTTAACCATCACAGAGACACTACGTAAACTTGGCGTAGTAGGTAAGTTTGTAGAATTTTTTGGTGATGGGCTTAAACACCTAAGCCTTGCAGACCGAGCCACTATAGCCAATATGGCCCCAGAGTATGGTGCCACCTGTGGTTTGTTTCCAGTAGATGAACAAACCATTCGCTACCTTGAACTAACGGGTAGAGACCCGAAATCCATCCGTGTAATTAAAGCCTATGCTCAGGCGCAAGGCATGTGGGGAACCGACACTCAAAAAGCGGCACAATACCATGACACACTCAAGATAAACTTAAACGATGTGGTCAGTTCAATTGCTGGCCCAAAACGCCCACAAGACAGAATTCCACTCACAGATGCTTCAAAACAGTTTAAACAATGGTTGTCTGAGCAAGAAAAATTAATCATCAGCACCGACGATAAAGCAAAAGGTCGCTTCGAAAGTGAAGGGGGACAAACCACAGAACCCCCTAAAAAATCCCCATTATGTGAATACAAGGATACAAAATTTAACCTTGAAGACGGCGCTGTAGTGATAGCTGCTATAACTAGCTGTACAAACACATCAAACCCTTCAGTATTGATAGCTGCAGGGCTTTTAGCCCGAAAAGCTAAAGCTTTAGGCCTAAAGGTTAAACCTTGGGTTAAAACCAGTTTTGCCCCTGGCTCTCAGGTAGTTACTGAATACATGGATGAAGCCAAATTAACGCCTGATTTGGAAGCGATGGGCTTTAATTTAGTGGGTTACGGCTGCACTACCTGTATCGGAAACTCAGGACCATTGCCAGAGCCTATCAGTGAAGCTATTCGGAATGCTAAACTAAATGTAAGTGCGGTACTCTCCGGCAACCGTAATTTTGAAGGTCGCATACATTCTGATGTTAAAGCGAACTATTTAGCCTCACCACCTTTAGTGGTTGCCTATGCATTAGCAGGCAATATGAATATTGACTTGTTGCAAGAACCCCTTGGTACATCAGATGCTGGAAAGCCCGTTTATTTAAAAGACATATGGCCTACCAACGATGAAATACAAACACTCGTCACAGCAACGGTTAACAGTGATATGTTCAGCAAGCGTTACCAGCATATTTTTGAAGGCGACCAGAGTTGGAACGCGCTAGAGGTAGTTGATAGTGCCCAGTACAACTGGCCTGAATCTTATTACGTTAAAAAGCCAACCTTTTTTGATGATATGCAAGCTGAGCCAGAACCAGTTAAAGCAATTACAGCTGCACGCTGTTTATTAAAGCTTGGAGACTCAGTCACCACAGACCATATATCTCCAGCAGGGAGCATTGCACCAGATGGCCCGGCTGCCGCTTATTTACGTAAAAATGGGGTTGAAGATAAAGACTTTAACTCATTTGGCTCTAGGCGGGGTAACCATGAAGTGATGATGCGCGGCACCTTCGCTAATGTCAGATTAAAAAATCATTTAGCACCTGGCACAGAAGGAGGTTGGACCCGCTTTCAACCAACAGGGGAGCAAATGACAGTGTTTGATGCCGCAATGAAATATCAGGAAAACAATACTCCATGTATGGTTATCGCTGGAAAAGAATATGGCACTGGTAGTTCTAGAGATTGGGCTGCAAAAGGGCCATTATTGCTTGGCGTCAAAGTAGTGTTAGCAGAAAGTTACGAGCGCATTCACCGTTCTAACTTAATAGGGATGGGGATTTTGCCACTGCAATTTAAAGACGGCGAAAGTGCCATGAGTCTAAATCTAGATGGCACCGAAGAATATTCGGTGGAAGCAATACATCAAGAGCAACAAGACGTACAAGTGAAAGTTGTAAAAGGTGAAGAGACCTTTAGTTTCACGGCAAAAATTAGAATAGATACCCCAAATGAATACAATTACTTTAGCCACGGAGGGATCTTGCAGTACGTATTACGTAGCTTGAATTAATTAAGAATCTTAACATGGAGATGTTGGAGAAGAGGCTCATACTATTTCTCTGTCACCAATCGAATTGAAATTTGGCGAATTTCGCTCAGGTAATAAGTTAGCCAGTGGAGATGGTGACTGGGCAGACTTCTTCAGCGAGTACTTTGATGTAACTGAAATCATCTTTACTGAAATGAGTTACACCCGTACGTTAGATTAATTTAAGTATATAAAAAGGCCTGAAGACTTGTGTTTCTCACTGTCTTTGGGCCTTTTTTATTTGGAAATATAAAAGCCTCTTAGGCTCAACCTAAGAGGCTTTAAATTAACTAAAGATATAAGATAAATAAGCTTATGCTTTTAGCTGTTCACCTATTGGTAACTGCCTAATACGCTTACCACAAGCAGCAAAAATAGCATTGCATAATGCTGGAGCATAAACCGGAGTGGCTGGCTCACCAACACCTGCCGGAGGTGCATCACTTGGTATAATTTCCACCTCTACTTCAAGAGGTGAATCACTCATTCGTGGTACTCGATAATCATGAAAATTACTTTGCTGTACACGGCCTTCATCAAAGGTGATACCTTTACTAATAGCCGCTGTTATACCGTATATAGAACCACCTTGAACTTGGTTTTTAACCGTATCAGTATTTACTACCGTACCTGCATCAATGCTAACCCAAGACTTAATAATATCCAGCTCACCACTTTCAGAAACTTCGACTTCTACAACTGTTGCCACATAGGTTAAAAAGCTTCTGTGGGCGGCAATGCCTAATCCTCGCCCTTTAGGAAGCTTTCTTCCCCAGTTACTCATATCAGCCACTTTCTCAATAACTTGTCGTAACCTACTTATGTCTAGTGGATAGGTGGCTTTATCAGCGCCGTAGTTATCGTATTCTGCATTTTGTTCAGTGACATCTAGAATACGGTCGGGACCTATAGTGTCTAGTAAATAGTCTTTTTGATCCCGTCCCGCTTTATGGGCTGCTTCAGCGATAAATGACTGTACCGCAAAAGCATGGAAAATATTGGATACTGAGCGCATCCAACCAACTCTCGTTTTTGCCGGTGCTTCTCCGCTCTCTAATTTCATGTTGGGTGTGTTTATAGGGTTATCGGTAAACCCTAAACGTAACTCAAAGCCAAGGGGAGCAGTGGCACCTTCTATAAAAGTAGATGCAATAGGTGAAAATGCGGTGCGATGCAAATAGGCTTCTATGGCGCCATTTTTATCAAGAGACGCTTCGATATGTTGTGCCGATACAGCATGGTAAAAACTGTTTTGAATATCATCTTCACGGGTCCATTGAACACGGATTGCTTTGCCAGTTTTCATAGAAAGATAAGCAGCTTCTGCTGAAAAGTCAGGCTTAGACTTTCGACCAAAACCACCGCCTAGCATAGTGACATGAACATTTATTTGCTCTTTATCCATGCCAACCATAGCTGCAACTGTCGCCATGTCTGCCTGTGGGTTTTGAGTAGCAGCCCACACATCCACTCTATCTTTATGGTACATAGCGGTTGCACAAGGCGGCTCCATAGGCGCTTGTGCTAAGTGGGGCGCATAGTAATCGGCCACCAACTTATTACTAGCCTTGGCTAAGATATTCTCTGCATCCCCTATTTTACGTACTGAAGATTGAGGTGAAGCGACTGTGGCTAATAGATCTTTTTTAAATGTTTCTGAATTGTAATCACCATTTTTGCCATCGTCCCAAGAAACGGTTAATGCCCTACGACCTTTTATGGCTGCCCAAGTGTTTTTGGCAATTATCGCCACACCGCCTTTAGGTTGAAATTGCGGTGCCCCAGTAGGCGCTGGAATTTCTATAACATCTACCACACCGGCAATCGCTTTGGCTGCGGTGGCATCAAAACTCTTAGCTTTTCCTCCAACCACAGGAGGCCTAACCACCACAGCAATTAAAGCTTTTGGCTCTAATACATCTGCTGCAAAAGTAGCTTTACCGGTAACAATATCTTTTAAATCAATATGTTCCATGGCGGTATTGATATATCGCCACTCACTGCGCTTTTTAAGAGGTACTTTATCAGCATCTGGAGGGGTTAAGTTTAAAGCATCACTTACCAAATCTGCATAACTTAGGCTTTTACCAGAGCTATGGGTTACCTTGTGCTGTTTGGCAGAACATGAATCTATCGATACATTCCAGCGTTTTGCTGCAGCCTCACGCATAAGATAACGAACACTTGCGCCCATCTCTCGTAACCGCTGCATATTGTATCGAATACTCCGAGAACCATCAGTATTTTGGTCTCCGTATTTCGGGTCACCCTTTCCTTGAATCACCACAACCTGATCCCATGCAGCCTCCATTTCGTCTGCTACTATTTGCGCGATTGCAGTACGAATTTGTTGGCCCATTTCAGAACGATGACAAGTAATTTCTACTATGCCATCTGGGCGCAGTGCCACAAATAAATTGGCACGTTTTGCAGATTCAGAAGGCTTTGCAAGCACCCCAGCTATAACTCTTGGTGCGCCACCGGCTAAATATGTACCAAACACTAAGGCACCCACTGTGGCGCTAGACTTTAAAAAGCCGCGACGGCTTAAATCAAAATATTGGCTCATGCTTCTTCCCCTTTGGTATCAGGGACATAATACTGTACCGATGCCATAGCTTTTGAGGCTGACTTAATTGCTTTATGGATGCGTGGATAGGTACCACACCGACAAATATTACCAGACATACTCTGTACAATTTCATCATCACTTGGTGTTGGGTTGCTGGCCAGTAAACTAGCTGCTTGCATCATTTGTCCACATTGGCAATAACCACACTGGGGCACTTTGTGTTCCACCCAGGCTTGTTGAACAGGATGTTCACCATCTTCACTTAAACCTTCAATGGTAGTAACACTACTGCCAGCTACTGCAGCAACGGGTAACACACAAGAACGCTGCGCCACACCATTGATATGCACGGTACATGCGCCGCACTGGGCCATGCCGCACCCAAATTTAGGCCCTGTTAATTGCAATTCATCACGTAAATACCAAAGTACGGGGGTGGTAGGATCACCCGAAAACTCTCGACTTTCACCGTTTACAGTAAACTTAATCATGGTCTTGTCTCCATTTTTGTAAATAAAACGATAGCCAATCGTGTTATTCACTATCTCTGTTTAAGTTAATAAAGTTGAAGTTACATCCGATGAGTAGAACTGGAAAATAATAGGGTCACCAATTCAAAAACCTCACCAGAAGTTGCGATTAACGAATTACAGCTAGAGTACTCTCCGCTTCAATAGCAACTAGAAACACCTTCAAGCTCTAAACAATCTACATATCCAGTGTAAATTTATAGGCAATCAATCTCTGGACTGTTAAATAGCTATGAGAATTTGAAAATATTCCGATAATATTAAAAACCTTACTTAATGTAAGTCTTCAATATAACATGGCCTTAAAGGAACTGTATGTGCTTTATCTTCTCTCACTGTTAATGGTCTCAATTGGCGGACTGAGTCTGATCCTCAGCTTGTCGCCAGTCAATCGTATTTACAAAAAAGACAGTCTCTTGGGCTGGCGAGTTCTGCGGGCTTTAGTTTTTTTCTTTATTTTAGGGTATAGCGGTATTTACTATCACCTTTACGTCAAAGGCTCAGTAGACACATCAGATATCATAGTTGCTGCTATCATGCTCGGAGGAGGTTTTTTTGTCCTTCTAGTATCTAAATTTAGCCTGAAAAGCTTGTTAAAATTGGAGGAGCTGGCGGCATTAGAACGCAACTATTCGCTGCACGATAGCCTAACTGGGTTAGCAAACCGAAAGTACTTGATGAAAACTTTAACCAAAAATATTCAAAGCAATACTCCATTTAGTTTACTACTCATAGATCTAAATAGATTCAAACAAATTAACGATGCATTGGGCCACAACTTTGGTGATCTTCTATTACAACAAGTTGGGGAAAAAATAACAGCAGCTTTGCCCATTAGCGCTAAATTATTTCGTTTAGGAGGAGATGAGTTTTCAATAATAGCCACCCAGTTAACAACCGAAAAAGTTGCAGGGCTTATCACTGCAATTCAACAACCATTTGAACGTAATTTCACCATTAACAATTATGAGTTAAGTGTGAATGCTGCCATTGGTATTACGCACTTTCCGGCAAACTCTAAGTCTATTGAAGTTTTACTGAATCAAGCTGATTTAGCCATGTATAAAAGTAAAGATTCATCCGCTAGCTACACTGAGTACACACCAAGCTTAGAAACCTCATCCATTGAGAATGTTAACATTGCTACCCGCCTCAGAAAGGCCCTTGAGCAGCAAGAGTTTGAGCTTTGTTACCAACCTATTATGGACTTAATGACCGGTGAGGTTTACGGCGCCGAAGCTCTGATTCGATGGCCACAAGCAGATGGCAGTTTTATTGCACCTGATAAGTTTATAAAAATTGCTGAACAAAGTGCATTGATCAATCAAGTGACTGAATGGGTCATGAAACAAATAAAACGAGACATGCCACTCATAAACCGAGCTGGTTTGTCATTGTGTGTACACTTAAATTTATCAGTGAAAGATATTCAAGACTCTTCATTTACCGACAAAGTTAATAAACTCTTAGACGGTGATACCCTAAACAACCACAACCTTATGTTAGAAATTACAGAAAGCGCCATGATGACTGACATAGATTATGTCAAAAAGACTATGGATAGAATATCTAAAACTGGACTCGTTTTTAGCGTAGATGACTTTGGTACAGGTTACTCTTCTCTTGCATTATTGCGAGACCTGCCTGTTAAACAAATCAAAATTGATCGCTCGTTTATTACTAATATAGTTAATAACCGAAGTGATTTAACCATTGTAAAATCAACTGTTTATCTTGCTAAAAATTTAGACTGTAGCCTTGTAGCTGAAGGTGTCGAAGATGAACAAACAGAAACACTGCTGAAAAATTTAGGCTGTAACTATGGTCAAGGTTATTATTATAGTAAGCCAGTAAACCTAGAAGCTTTTATTGAATACGCATTAAAGACAGCACAAACCCAAGCCATAGGTTAGGTTTGTGCAATTTTGTATTAGCTAGCTTGCCCTAGCTTACATTCACTCAATACCGCTTGCATATGCTGCTTAACATTTGGCGTGCTATATAGGGCTTCTACTTGTGCAGTATAGGCTGCGACAAACTTCTCGGAATTAGATAGCCCTGAGAATATCGATTTTAGCTCCAACAAAGCACCAGAACGCTCACTTGTTTGACTGGCTAATTGATGAACCTCATCAGCCATCGCATCGCTAATAGTCAATGGCTTACCTTGTAAGTCAGTCTGCTTATCACTGTAATAACACCAAGCTGCAATGACTAAAGTTGCACATTGAATTTCACCATTTTTGGCTAAGTTATTAGCAATAGTAGGCAGCATAAAGGTACTTAGCTTTGCTGCATTTTCAGAGCAAATCCTAGCTAAGCTATCTTTAATATTAGGATTAGCAAAGCGCTCAAGTAAGGTGTCTTTATACTCTTCTAAATTAATGCCAGGCACAGGGGATAATATAGGGGTCACCTCTATATCCATGAAGTGTCTTAAAAACTCAGCGAACAAAGGATCTTGAACACTCTCATCTATGGTGTCAAAACCATACAATGAGCCCAAAATACCCAAAACTGAATGACCCGCATTAAGTAGGCGGATTTTCATTTTTTCATAGGGTGTTACATCGCTAACAAACTGAGCACCAACTTGTTCCCACTGTGGGCGTGTTAGGGTAAATTTATCTTCAATTATCCATTGGTGAAAAGGCTCACAGGTGACTGGCCACTCATCTTTTATGCCCAATGTTTGCAAGTAAGAAATATCTTCTGGTGTAGTAGCCGGAGTAATACGATCTACCATAGCATTCGGAAATGATACCTCTGATTCAATCCAATCAGCTAAATCACTGTCAACAGCATGGGCATAATCAATTACCATCTTTTTCGCCACATCACCATTGTGCTGCACATTATCACAAGACTGAATAGTAAAAGGAGCTAGACCTTTTTCAAAGCGTAACTTAAGAGCAGCAATAAGATAACCAAACACCAACCTAGGCTTGTCTGGGTTTGCTAAATCATGAATAACATCTGGGTTTGTAAAATCAAATTCCCCAGTTACTGGATTAAAGTTATAACCACCTTCAGTGATGGTCAAAGAGACAATTTTAGTTTCTTCACTGGCCATTTTATTAATAACAGCCATAGGATCATCACACCCTAATAAAAAGTCAGTCAGACAACCTATCACTTTATTTTCAATGGTACCGTTAGGGTGGCGTACAATAAGGGTGTAAAGGTAATCTTGCTGTTTCAAAAGGGATTGCATTTTTCTATCAGCATCCCGTAACCCTACGCCACAAATTCCCCAGCTTAAATCCCCACTTTGGGCCATATAGGCGTCGGTATAAAAAGCCTCGTGGGAGCGGTGAAAACCGCCCACACCTACGTGGACTATACCCGCAGTGACCTTTGAACGATCATAAGTAGGCACGCTGATAGACTCAGGTAATGAATGAATATTCTGATTATTTAAACAAATAGTAGTTTGAGTTTGCATAATTAAGTCTTCCTTCTAACTTAAGCGACAACTTTGTTATTTTGTTGCATGACCCAATAGGCAGAAGCAAAATAAATGATGGTACAAATGAAACCGATATCAAAAAACATATCTCGGTTCGCTTCATAAGCTGAGACATCCCCACTTAAAAACATGGTATTGAATGCCAACACTAAAGTTGTAGCTAAGCTAAGCAAAGAAATTGCACGTATAACTTTGGTCATCAAAGACTGGGTTCTTACTAGCACAGGCTCATGTTGCGCTTGTTCCTGATGGTGTTGCTGTACTTGCTGATCGTAATTCTTAAGATTAGCTTGTTGCTCTGGATATTTTTCAGCCGCCCCATAACGTTTAGCCAGTAAAATATAAACAATAGAGGTAAAGAACCATGTAGGAATAAACAAGTAATAGAAGGACATTACATCCAAGGCATTTAGACCAAAACCAAAGGCTAGCCCTAATCCCCATGATGCTACAGCTGGAGTGCTGTGCGTTAAATTACGGAACATTGCCCAGTAACGAGTAAAACCAATTCGAGGGAAAATAAAGTGTTCAGTAAACACAATGGCGCCAACAGGAACAACCAACAGACCAGCATAGGTTAATAAAGGCAACATTTTGTTAAACACAAATGGGAAACAAGCGATACACACAGCCACAACACCAACAATAAAGGTGGTTTTAGTACGTGAATGGTCTTTAAAAATCGCTTGTGCGGCTAAACCAGCACGGTATAAGTTGGCATTTGCAGTTGTCCAACCCGCAACAATAACAATCACTAGGCCAGATAAACCTAATGCCTGAAACGCTACATCTCCTGGGTCTAACTCAATTATTGATTTTTTCACTATAACCGCGGTACCCGCCCCCATGATACCTGCAGAAATCCACGCTATATAATGCCCAAACATCATGCCTGAAGAGGTACATAAGCCATAAGTTTTGCTTTTTGCATAACGTAACAGAGCCATATCAATTAGCCCAACGTGAGTAATAGTATTAGCTGCCCAAGCAAAGCCAATTACCTCAAATAACCCAATGCCAGATTCTCCTTGGGCGTTAACACCGGTCCAAACAGACACGCTCCCTATGTGCATAAAGTCGGCCCAACTGCTCAATGTTGTTACACCAATAACATGCTCAGCTAATGCCGGCATTAACACCAAAGGACCGCTTACAAACATCACGAACAGCCATGGAGCACAAATTTTTGAGAAGTTAGAGACAGCATTAAAACCATACATGGCCACCAGCACTACTATCATACCAACAGCAAGTACCACCAACACAAACCATGCATTAGTTGGGTACCAGTTTAATTGGGCAGGAATACCAAAGGCAAACCGCACAGCAGTGGCAGATACAGTGACCATAGCAGCCGAAATAACCGTGAATATAATGACATTTACCCAGTTATATAAGGTAGTCATTGAGTTACCAGCAATCTTTTGTAGATAGGTATACAGGCTTAACCGAGTTTCAACTGCAATAGGAGTGGTGATTAGGGTCCAGCTAAGAATAGCTAATAGATTACCAATCAAGAGACCTAAGAGTATATCTGTCATTGTTGCGCCAAGGGCTACAAAGGTAGCGCCAATCACAAACTCAGTTGCTGCTACGTGCTCACCTGCGTACAGGCCTAAAAAGTGACTCCACCCTTTACGTTTATGTTTTGGGATGGGGAGCTGTTCTTCACTTATATTGTCAAAATTTACATTAGACGATTCAGACTTCATCTTAATTACCAACCTTTAAATTTATTGGGGTTATCTCATTTCCTACAAGTTTCAAAGTCCATTACAAATTAACTTGGTCACACCTCTGAGTGTTTACCAGCTTGAATGTAAATATAATGTTTCACGTTGCAGGAAGGGAAAACACCCAATATCAGGGCATTTGCCATCTAGGTGGGCATAATCCCAGAAACTAACCATTACTGTCAATATTTTGTTAACGAATTTTTATAAAAGCCAGTAGGTGATATGGTGAAAAACCATTCAACTAAATAAAAATCAATAACTTATAGAAAACATAGAAATTGTAAGAAATTAACATGTACACAAGAGTGAATGTTTTTGATAAAAATTTTACCAAAGATATTGGTTTTTAAGAAAAGTAGCCAAAGGTGTTTTGCTGTGATTAGGCATAATTCCTTTTGGCAACCTAGCACATATCAAACGAAATTGTAGCAATTCATATTGGCCTTAATTAGCGACTATTTACATTAGACTTAGCCACAAATAAAGCGACTCCAATTAACGTAGAGCCATACAAGAGCTTCAATAAATCTGCCAAGCTCACGTCTACCACCTCTCCAAAAATAAATAACGAAGCAAACATTGCCAATGGTACAACTGCATTATTAAACACAGCAAGCTCACCTACAGATGTTTGAGACGCACCTTTATTCCAGAAGAAAAACCCAAGGCCTGAGGCAATAGTGCCTAAATATGCTAAGGCAAGCCATTGCTGTAACCCTGCATTTACTGGAATAGGCGGCTCTTGAGAGATAAGTGCGGTTGCAATACAAGTAAACAGAGCCGCTCCAAAATATAAATAACCAAATACCGAACTGTCTTTAACTTTAGGTTTAGCCAGTTTCCAATCTCGATAAGCCAGTTGACCAAACGCGAATGCCAAATTAGATATTTGCATTAAGCCAAACCCTAACCAAAATTCTTGTGTATCTATATCGCCAGCCTTAATCACAACCGCACCGCAAATAGACAGCAAGCTAGCCAGTATATATTTAGGAGTGAAACTACGACTCTTAACGTCATTTATGATCACTATGTAAAGGGGCGTAAGTACACTAAACAAGGCCACTAGGTGAGAAGGTAGAAAACGAAATGCCGAGAGGTAACAGGTGTACATAAGGCCATACTGAATGGCACCAATGAATATAAGCCGTAATTTATCTTGGTGATTAGTATGAGCTAATTTAAGAAATGGCAAAAATACCAGCAGTGCAATAAGCAAGCGAGTGTCAGCCAGTTGCAGGGGCTCAAGCCCTTTCAGGGCGCTACCAATCAGGCCAAACGAAAAAGCCCAAATTAATGTAGTGATCAACAAGTAGCCCATACTATTACCTTTTATATTGTTTTAATTTAACGAGTTTGAGTTGTGTTGAAACTATTATCGACATAACCAATAAATGTTACCAACTATAGGTAAGGGTTGCTGTGTATTGCTCACCACGCCCAGGTGTTCCGGGTATTTCCTCGAATGATTCGCCCCAAAGGTTGTCTGCAGCTAGGCTAATATCTAGGCCTTTTAATTGCGATGGAGAAATCGTAACAGTGAAATGTGTAAATAAGGCATGATCATCGCCATTTCGCAGAATATTCTCTTGTTGCTGACGCCACTCGTTATCAATCCTGACTTCAAGCATATCCAAAGGACGCCAAATAGCCCCCAGCGTTAGCCTATGATTTGGATAATTCAATGCATAAAAACTGGCGTCTACGTCTGTAATGCCGTAATTCTCAGACTTACTCATAAAAGTGTAGCTGCTGATAAGCTCCGTACTCTCAAACCTCTTAGTTGCCAGTAACTCAATCCCAGTCGTTTCTATATCAACTGGATTAGCAGAGCGAGCCGATGTCGAATCTAAACTATAAGTCCAATCTGTTAAGCCATCGTCTTTTCGATGAAACAATGCCGAGTCAAACTGCCAACTGCCGCCTTTTAACCCAAACCCTAACTCTATATTTTGTGTAGTTTCACGTCCCAAATTATCATTACTTCTAAATAGGCCACTCGTTGTACTGCCTCCAATTGCTGTATATCCAGCTACTTGACTAGCCTCTGCGTAAGACACATAAACAGACTGCAAAACACCTTTTTCATTCATGGCACTCCATTTTATATCGCCGGATAATGACAGCTGTGAATCATCTCGATTGGTATCATCATAAGTAGCACCTGCTCGAAAAGTTAGCTCTTGCTGATCTTTCAAAGTCATTCGATACTCAGGCAAAACACTTGCTTTATAGTAGCGGCGAGAAGTGAAGTTGTTCTCAAGTGTGGTAGATTCAATCTCATCTGCGATGAATTGCGCTGAATAATTTATTGCAAAGGGGCCAGCTTGTGAATGGCGTCCAGACAAGGCAATAGACGAGACTTCGGTTTCATGAAATGCTTGAAAAACGTCTGGATTCTCTCGTGAGAAAACATAATGGTCCTTGTGGCTACGTATATATGCAGACACTTCAAAGCTACTTTCTAAGCCATAATACTGTTGGTGATTCACCATAAACAATTCAGTGTTTAGGTCTTCTGTCTCATTTACATTAAATGGCGTATACATATTTGGCCAACCAAAAAACTTATCTTGTGAGCCATAAAAGATGTCGGTTTGCGACTCAGGTCCCAATAATTGAACCCGCCCAGAAACCCGCTTAAAATCATGATCGCCATTTTCTATGGTGCCATCACTTTCAGAAAATGAATATTCACCTTCAAAGCCCAGGCTCCACTCCTCAGAGTCATTTAAAGGGACACTGATACCTGTGTGTATTCTATGTAAATTAAAATCATTATTTCCACGCCCCAAAGATACACTGCCGGCAGTATTAATTTCACTCCAACTAAAAGAGACTGTTCCAACTGAGCTATTCATACCATAAAGTGCGTTATCTACACCTGTGAGTATAGAGGCTTCATTTAGCATTTCTGGAGCGATGGGGATTTCAGATGCATAGTGGCCTGTTTGTGGATCAAGTAAGGTTGCACTGCCTATTCTGAATCCAGTGTTTTCAAAAATACCACCGCGAATTGTCACATCAGCTTGCGCCTCAGCCATATTACGAGACTGCAAATCTACCCTAGGATCATATTCAAGGTTTGACACTAAAGACACAAATGTACCCACTGGCTCTGAGTTGGCCGTTACCGCTCCCTGTATTGTGATTTTTTCCACATCTTGCAGCGGATTCGCAACGTCAGATGCCTCTGAATATGTCGCTAGGCTACTTAAAACAAAGAACAAAGTAGCCGGAAAAGCCTGTGTCATAGTAAGTTACTCGCTAAGGTAGTAGGTCATATTCAACAGCGCAGTGGCTATAACATTTAATCTAGCTAAAGGCTGAAATTCAAAGAAAAGTTTATAGATGTGACAACTACCGTTTATGGTTTAAAAATTACGTGCAAGCCAAGATTCATCTTATAAACAGATCTTGGAGGGCAGATAAACAAAGGTCAGGATTGTATATGATGGCAGTGTAGATTACACATAGTATCCAGGATTGACACTAGACGTTTTGGCTATTTGATTGACGCTGAAAATATAAATAGCATCACAAGTTATATACTGCCAAAGCGCCTATGATAAAATCAATAAATTCTGATACTTAACAATATAAGCTTAGTGGATCTAACTACCCATTGAATATGACAACTACACAACAAATTGAAGCTAGCCATACACAACAAGATATTTATTTCGCAGGCGGGTGCCTTTGGGGAGTACAGGAGTTTTTAAAGCATTTACCCGGTGTTGTTACCACACAAGCTGGCAGGGCTAATGGATCAACCAATACCACTAAAAGCCAGTACGACGGATTTGCAGAATGTGTAAAGGTCAGCTTTAAAACACATCAGGTAAGTGTTACCAAACTAATAGATTACTTCTTTGAAATTATTGACCCTTATAGCATCAACCAACAAGGTCAAGACATAGGTAAAAAATACCGAACCGGAATTTATAGTGAAGATCCTAAACACCTTGAGATTGCCAACCAATATATTGCAAAACGTGATGACTCAGAAAAGATAGTTGTCGAAGTTTTACCCCTAAGTAACTATGTAAAAAGTGACGATGAACATCAAGAAAGGTTAACCCGCTTTCCAAACGATTACTGCCATATTCCACAAAACATACTGCATAAATATAAAGACAACTAAAACCCTAAATCATCGACTAAATATATAAGCGACTCTAAACCACCTAATAACTAACAAGACCTAGGAGCGAATTTTGACTAAAAATTTTCATAACATACCAAGAGTTACGATTACCCATGCCCCTACCCCATTAGAGTACCTAGCTCGATTGTCTGCTGAATTAGGTTGTAAACTATATATAAAACGAGACGATTGTACCGGCCTTGCCGGTGGTGGCAACAAAACCCGCAAACTAGAATATTTAATCGCAGATGCACAACAACAAGGTGCTGATACCCTAGTGACAGTAGGCGGGTTACAGTCAAATCATGCGAGGCAAACCGCTGCTGCAGCAGCCAAATTTGGCTTTCAGTGTGATCTTGTTTTAGAAGATGTAGCAGGTACGCCAAAAACAGATTATTACAATAACGGCAATATGTTATTGGACAAAATTTTAGGCGCTAACATACACGAGCTTAATGATAACCAAAACCCTTCAGAATATTTAGAGACACTATTAGTAAAGCTAAAAAAATCAGGACGTACTCCTTACTTTATTCCTATGGGCGGATCAAACGTAATCGGAAGTTTAGGCTATGTTCGCTGCGCTAACGAAATTTTACAGCAAATAGCTACGGATAATATCCATGTAGATCAAATCGTTTTAGCATCAGGTAGCGCTGGAACTCAAGCGGGTTTATTAGCCGGATTGATTGCAGCCAAATCAGATATCCCAGTGTTAGGCATAGGGGTTAGTCGCTCAACCCAAGAGCAAGAACAACTAGTAACTGAGCTACTTAAAGAAACTCTCATTAAGTTAGATATAGATCCCAATGAAGGGAATAACCGTGTATTTGCTAATGGCAATTATTATGGTGAAGGCTACGGTATAACCACACCAGCCATGGTAGAGGCGGTTGAAAAAGCAGCACAATTAGAGGGAATACTACTAGATCCAGTTTATACCGGTAAAGCCATGGCCGGTTTAATAGATTTATGTGCCACTGGAGCAATAAAACCCAATAGTAAATTACTCTTTTTACATACTGGAGGCCATCAAGGTTTATTTGGTTACAGGGAGTCTTTTTAATCCCTTAACCTTGCTTTGACTGTTGCATTGCTGTTATTTGAGCCTGAATGTCTTCAGCTTCTGCCGTTATCATTGAATAGGATTTAATATCACCTTTTCGCTGTGCATGCATAGCTTGCTCAAGTTTAACAAGGTAGGTTTTTTCTAACTTTTTGATTGGATCTTTCTTAAATAGGCTGAACATAAACAGTTCTCAAAATTTATTTATATCTTGTACGAAGCCTAACTTGGTTTGGTTTGGTTTGGTTTGGTTTGGATATACTAAAGGGGCTAATATTAGCCCCTTCAAATCCTCATCTGTAAATGAAAAGCTAGCAAGCATAATTAAACAAGCTACACAGTAAGGCAGATGTATTTCTAGATACTAACTCGCTTGTAGGGCCTGTATTCTGGTACCCAAAAATTACGATCGATACTTTCTTGTAGGTCTTCATCAGACATTTCTAGGGCAAAACCTTGCTCCATAGCAACTTTTGCGACATCAAATGCAATCGTTTTACTTAACGAGGCTATCTCACCAAGGCATGGTAATAAGTCACCCTTACCTGTTTTTGCTAATGGTGATGCATTAGCCAGTGCGGCACTGGTAGCCATGAGCATTTCGTCACTAATTGACGTTGCTTTGCTTGCTAATACACCTAACCCAATACCTGGGAATATATAACTATTATTGCACTGTGCAATGGGATAACACTTACCTTTGTACTCCACTGGTTTAAAAGGACTACCGGTTGCAATAATGACCTCCCCGTCAGTCCACTCAATAACATCTTCAGGCGTGGCTTCAACTTGGCGCGAAGGATTACTAAGAGGGAAAATGATAGGTAATTCACAGTTTTTCTTCATACTGCGAATAACTTCTTCAGTAAACAACCCGAATTGCCCCGAAACCCCAATAAGAATCCCAGGCTTAGCGCAGTTCATAACGTCTAATAAAGAAGCATATTCACCACTGTATGACCAGTCACTGATATTTTCGTTTGACTGCATAAGACGTTCTTGAAAATCTCTTAATCCCTGCATACCCTGGGTAAGCAACCCAAATCGGTCCACCATGAATACTTGGCTACGAGCTTGTGCATCAGATATACCTTCGCTACACATTTGTTTGATAATTTGTTCAGCGATACCGCATCCTGCAGAGCCTGCCCCAACAAAAGTGACATTTTGTTCACTTAATTTAGCATTTTTACTTTTACATGCAGCCAAGATAGTCCCCACAGCTACGGCAGCTGTACCTTGGATATCGTCATTAAAACAACAAATTTTGTGGCGGTAGCGTTCTAATAATGGCATGGCGTTAGGCTGTGCAAAGTCTTCAAATTGCAGCATAACTTTTGGCCAACGACGCTGAATAGCTTGAATAAACATATCCACAAACTCGTCGTACTCTGCTTGGCCAATACGTTTATGCCTAGCTCCCATATACATAGGATCTGCCAGTAATTTTTCATTATTGGTTCCAACATCCAACATCACAGGTAAAGTATAAGCAGGACTTACCCCGCCGCAGGCTGTGTATAAAGAAAGCTTACCAATAGGGATACCCATACCACCAATTCCTTGGTCTCCCAAGCCTAGAATTCGCTCACCATCTGTCACTACTATCACTTTAACTTGGCGTTTGGTGGCATTTCGCAAAATGTCATCCATTTGATGACGCTCAGAATAGGAAATAAATAAACCTCTAGAGCTTCGGTATATATCTGAAAACTGCTCACATGCATCCCCCACAGTTGGGGTGTATATAATAGGCATCATTTCATCAATGTGTTTTTGTACTAGGCGGTAATACAAAGTTTCATTATTATCTTGGATCGCCCGCAAATAAATATGCTTATTAATTGGCTCATCAAAACTAGAATACTGCATGTAAGCTCTTTCGACCTGCTCGCTGATACTTTCATAACGAGGAGGAAGTAGTCCGGTCAAGTTAAAGGCGACACGCTCTTCACTACTAAATGCACTGCCTTTATTGAGCAAGGGCGTTTCTAACAAAGATGGCCCTGAGTGTGGAATATATAAAGCATTGTTCTTTACCGTTTGAGGCATTATTTTAATATCCTGTGTGATAACTGATTGTTATAAACATTTAGCCTTTGTCTCTTTAAAATATATCTTCGAGCTGGCTACTGCTTGATTCATCGTCATTCTCAAAAATAGAAATTTCAGTATCCGATACGAATACATCTGGTTCAGTACCTTGAATAAAATACTCAAACATTGAGGTTTTATCGGCTCTGTTGGTCAATTTACCGGTACTTTTATCGATTCGTAGGGTCACTAAATCTGTTGGCATAGGTAATAGGTGTTCTGGCGTATCCGCAAGGGCGACTTTCATGAATCTTATCCAAGCAGGTTGTGCTGCTAAGGCCCCAGCTTCACTACCTACCATAGCATTACCGATATAATTATATTTTTGAGGGTTTTTATTTACCAAATTCTGGTTGGCCGAAGTACGACCCAAGCGGCGGTTATTATCATCAAACCCCACCCAAGCAGTGGCGACTAAATCTGGTGTAAACCCACTAAACCAAGTATCCCGCACATCATTTGTGGTTCCAGTTTTACCTGCTAAGTCTTTACGGTCAAGTAGTAGCGCTGTACGCCAACCTGTGCCTCTGTTAGCCCATGCACCATTAATTTGCACCGCTGAACGCATCATTTCTGCCACTAAAAAAGCATTTTCTTCACTGATGACTCTAGGAGCAGATAGTATATTTGGAGCTGACTGAGTAGTAGGCTCCTGTAACTGGTTATCTAAACCAAACTCTGCTGCTAACAAGGCTTCAAGGTCTTCTTCTAAGGTGTTATTTTCATTAGGCTTATCATCTAACTCACAGGGATCACAAGCTTGCACTGGGTTAGCAGTCCAAAGAACTTGTCCCATCTCGTCTTCAATTCTTTGAATAAAATGAGGTTGAATAAGAAACCCGCCATTTGCAATGGTGGCCATTGCAGTTACCACTTCAAGAGGGGTATGCGAACCAGACCCCAAAGACACAGTTTCATCCCTTGGAATATCATCTTTATCAAAACCAAATCGTGAAAGGTACTCTGCTACATTATCTAACCCAACAGCTCGAAGTAAACGAACAGATACCACGTTTTTAGATTTGCTCAAAGCAACCCGCATACGAATAGGTCCGTCATATTCAGCCGGTGAGTTTTCAGGACGCCAAGCATTACCAGAGCCTGCTTGCCATTGAGTTATAGGGGCGTCATTAATAATACTTGCAAGGGTATACCCATGATCAATGGCCGCTGAGTAAATAAAAGGCTTAATATTAGAGCCCACTTGTCTTTTTGCTTGAGTCGCACGGTTAAACTGACTTTGATAAAAACTATATCCACCGACCACAGCTTGTACTGCACCATTTTTTGGATCTAGTGCAACCAATGCACTTGTTGCTTGAGGAAACTGAGTTAATTGCCAGTGGGCGTCCTCCTCCCGTTGGCGAACCAAAACTAAGGCCCCTTCTTGTAAAATATCAGAGGCGTTTTGAGGTGCAGGGCCTTGTTTCGAATCATTAATGAACGGCCTAGCCCAATCTAGTCCATCCCAATCAATAACACTATATTTACCCTCTTTATTAAAAATAACCACATCACGCTCATTTACCTTTACCACTACCGCAGGCTCTAATGACTCAAATGTTCTAATTTGCTGTAACTGCTCCAACATTTTTTCTTCTGGCCAAGGCTGAGCGTCTGTGCTTTTATCATCTGCATCTGAGGCTTCAGCGCCCCATAATTGTTGTAGCGGGCCATGATAACCATGGCGCTCATCATAATCGTGTAGATTTCTGCGCACAGCTTGTTGCGCCGCAGCCTGCAGTTCTGATGTGGCTGTTGCATAAATTTGATAACCACCGGTTTCCGCTTCGTCTTTACCGTAGAGTTCTATCATTTCACTATAAATGATATCCGCAAGATACGGCGCATCTAAGTCTATTTCAGCACCGTACTTTTTAGCAGTAACAGGCGCTGCAACAGCCTCTTCAAACTCCTCTTGGGTGATGTACTCTTCATCAAGCATTCGTAATAAAACAATTCGCCTTCTAGCAACTGAGCGATCTGGGCGGCTTATCGGATTGAGAATAGAAGGTGCTTGAGGTAAACCCGCAATAGTTGCAACTTGTGCCAAGGTGAGCTCATTTAAAGATTTGCCGTAATAAACTTGCGCCGCAGCACCAAAACCAAAGGCTCTGTGCCCTAATTCAACTTTGTTCAAATACAAAGCTAAAATCTCTTCTTTACTCAGCAATTGCTCCATATGCCAAGCAAGAATAATCTCCCGTATCTTTCGAATATACCGCTTTTCTCGAGTTAAGAAGAAATCCCGAGCTAATTGCATGGTCAAGGTACTTCCCCCTTGGCCTTTTTCTCCTGTTACAACTAAATTAACTAAAGCTCGCATCATGCCGATAGGATCTATACCGGGATGATCATAAAAACGGCTGTCCTCGGTTGCGATAACGGCATGTTTTAATACATCTGGTATTTCATCAAGGTTTAAAGGAATACGTCTCTTTACACCATATTGTGAAATAAGCTTACCGTCTTGGGTATAGATACGCATGGGCGTTTGTAGACGCACATCTTTAAGTACATCAACGCTGGGAAGGTCAGATTTGATATAAAAATAGGTACCTATAACGATGGCAACACCAACAAGAAACAGGCTTGAAACAACAATTAATACGGGTTTAAGTAACTTCACAGAGACACAATACCAAGGCAACTTCTTTTAAATGATCTACATTTTATACGTATGTACGCTTATTAGAACCATAAAATATAAAAAATTGCGTAATAATGATTGCGTGAAATTCTTATTCTTCAATCGGGTGTGAAACAATTGAAAAAATTATTCGGTCCTAAAACACAGCAAATGATTGGCCTTGATATAGGCACTCGCTTTGTAAAAGCGATTGTTTTAGAGAAATCAGGTGACCAATATAAACTCCAAGCTTTTGCATGTGAGCCTATATCTGGCAACGCTTTCGCGGAACGTGAAATTAAAGATTTCGAAGCCGTAAGTCAGGCACTTAAACGCGTGAAATTAGCTCTCAAAAGTAAAAATAAATTAGTTGCAATCGCAGTTGCCGGTTCTACCGTTCTAAATAAAGTTGTTCACATGGCTCCAGATCAAACCGATCTAGAATTAGAAAGCCAAATTGAATTAGAAGCAGACAGCCTTATTCCCTACCCTTTAGATGAAGTTTACATCGACTTTGAAGAAATCAGTGAAAGTGACACCAGTAATAACAAGGTTGAAGTATTGCTAAGTGCAGTGCACAAAGACATAGTTGACAGACGCATAACTATTTTAGGTGAAGAAGGCTACGAAGCAAAAATTGTAGATATTGAAAGTTATGCTTTAGGCACCGCGGTAGCAGAATTTAACGAAGCTCTCCCAGAAGAATTAACCTGCTGTCTTAACATTGGTGCTAGCCACTTACAGTTTTGCGTGGTAAAAAATGGGCAAGTAATTTATACCAAAGACCATAACTATGGCATGGATGCACTCATACAAGATTTATCAATGCTGTACTCTCAAGATCGTGTTCAAATTGAACAGCAATTAACAGACAACACTTTGCCCGAAACATGGAAACAAGATGCATATCCAATGTTTTTAGCTAACTTACAGCAAAACATTAACCGTGCAATCCAAGTATATATGAGTACTACCAACTCACCTCGCCCCAGCGAACTAATTATTTGTGGCGGTGGCTGCCACTTAAGCATGTTACCGGAGGACTTAACTGCTGACTTAGGTATAAACGTGACTATGTTTCAGCCATTTTCATCCATGAGCTGCAGCGACAAAATCAATCAAGCAAGTTTAGAGCATGCTGCCCCCCAGCTAATGATAGCTCTGGGATTAGCAAGTAGGAGTTTTCAACCATGGCACATATAAACCTACTGCCTTGGCGTGAAAGCCGCAGGGCAGAAGACAAAAAAAATTACTTAACCTTATTAGCCATACTAGCGCTAGGCGCTATTGGTTTAATGTTTTCAATTGGTTATCTCATTGACAACATGATTTCGAATCAAAACTACCGTAATAATTTTATTGAACAGCAAACCGTATTACTCGATGAGCAAATCAAAAAAATTAAAGACATTCAAAAAGATAAACAAGCCATAGAACAACGCATGGCCCTAATTGAACAATTAGAGTCGAGCAGAAATGCAGTGCCAATTGTTTTAGATGAGCTAGTGCGTCTGGTTCCACCAGGTTTATCATTTCGAAGTTTCTCTAGACGCGGCAACCGCATGGAAATTTTAGGCGTAAGTGAGTCCAACAATCGTTTAGCTGACTTTATGCGCCAATTAGAAGATTCAGAGATTTTTAGTAGTGGTGAAATATCTTCAATCAAAGCAGATACTTCAGCATTAGAAGCTGTGAGTGACTTTAAACTGACCTTCACTATTAATCCTAGTATTGCCCCAGAGTTTTCAGATACTGCAGAAGGGGATAAATAATGAAATTTGATTTTAATAAATTAAGAGAAATTAATGACTTAGATTTTGAACAAGTGGCGGTGTGGCCATTTGAAGTTAAAACAGTTGTCGCCTTATTCGTGATTATACTCTCCTTGGTAGGTGGCTATTATGGGCTGGTTAAGTCAAAACTCCCTCTTCTTGAAACTGCACAAAATAAAGAAGCAGATTTAAAGCTTACATACCAAGCAAAATATAGAATCGCGGTTAACTTATCTGCTTATGAAGAACAACTAGCAAAATTACAAAATGACTTTTCTTCAATGCTTAAGTCTTTACCTACAAGTAATGAAACTCCAGGTTTGTTAGATGACATTACACTAGTGGGGACATCAGCTGGGTTAACCTTTAGGCTCCTGAACTGGCAAAGAGAAATACCTAAAGAGTTTTATTCAGAGCTCCCTATAGAAATGGAAGTAACGGGTGGATACCACGACTTTGGTCAGTTCGCGTCAGAAATTGCAGGCTTACCTAGAATCGTTACCGTACACGACTTTGAAGTCACCCAAGAAGAGAACACGCTGAAATTACAAGTACAAGCTAAAACCTATAGAGCATCGGTGGAGAAAGAGTCCACAGACGCACCAGGGGGTGCTAAATGAGGGCTTTAAAACTTATCGCTGCCATTGCTGTATTGAGCGGCTGCGAAGCAAAAACTGATGATTTACAAGCATTTATTGCTGAAGTAAAAGCGAATACTGTGGTAAACATAGACCCATATCCAGAATTTGAAAGTAAGCCTACTTTTGTTTACTCTGCTAAGACCCTAAGAAGTCCTTTTCAGCGTCCACGCAATACAGGCGTGACAGTAAAGGTGGCGACACAACCGAATTGCGATCAACCTGACTTCAATAGAACTAAGCAACCATTGCAAGGATTTGGTATTGATGCGTTAGCTGTTACAGGTGTTTTTGAATCTAATGGAAAACAATGGGCGTTAATACAAACAAATACTGGTAGTTTATACAAAGCAACTATTGGCGATTACCTTGGCTTATTTTTTGGAAAAATAAACTCAATTAAAAATGGCACAGTTTCATTTACTGAAATGCTACCTGATGGCGCTGGATGTTGGCAGAAAAAGCAGGCCACACTCACCATGACTTCGAAGGCTGGAGAAAAAAATGTCTAATCACGGAATACATAATAAGAAATACTCACATAAAAACGCAACGTGGTTTTGTCTGCTGATCGCGTGCTTTACTCTGCTTTCAAGTACTAGTGCACATAGCCAAGACTCAGACATAGAGCTAGTGGATTTAACGCCAGAGCCTCAAAGTATATTTGTATCAGAATTACAAAATGTTGAATTCAAGCGTCTAGCAAATGGTGGAGCTCAAGCTCTTCTTGAGTTTAACAATGATGAATTTCAATTACAGCTCAGTAAAATGGACGATAGATTGAGACTGGTACTACTAGGAACAAACCTAAGTACCGATCAAATATTCAAGATGGATGTAACTGACTTTGCTACTCCAATTAAAATGATCGAAACATTTCAAGACGACGAGCAAAGCCGAGTAGAGTTTTATACCGATGACAGAGTTACCTTCAACCATCAAAAAGCATCCAATACTCTGATTATCGACATTGAAAAACGCAAAGCTGATGCCCCAGCTGAACAAGTTCAAACAGATTTTAAAGGCGAGCCAATTTCTTTAGACTTTCAAGATGTACCTGTACGTCAAGTCTTACAAATTATTGCTCAAGTGAACGGTTTTAACCTAGTTACAACCGACACAGTCAACGGTAATGTAACTATTAGTCTATCTGGAGTACCTTGGGATCAAGCACTAGATATGATCTTAAAAATTAAGGGCCTAGATAAACGCCTTGAAGGTAACATACTGTTAATTGCCCCTACTGAAGAATTAACAGCCAGAGAAACCCAACAACTGCAATCTAAACAACAAGTAGCTGAATTGGCACCTTTGGTATCAACCAATGTACAAATAAACTATGCTAAAGCTCACGACTTAGCTGAAATATTGAAGGGAACCGAAAACAGCATTTTAACACCTAGAGGCAGTGTTGCTGTCGACGAAAGAACTAACACTTTACTACTGAGAGACACACAACTTTCTGTTGATGAAGCCAAAGCGCTAGTAAAAGCGTTAGATATTCCAATCAAACAAGTTCTAATTGAATCGAGAATGGTAACAGTTCGAGATAATGCTGGCCAAGATCTTGGTGTGCAATGGGGCCTAAGTAGTACCTTTACTGACGGCGCTGTATCTGGAAGCTTAACAGGGGCAGACTCTATTGCTAGTGGAACGGTAGCAGACATAGACGATAGACTTAACGTATCATTACCGGTTACATCACCTGCCGGAAGTATTGGTATTCAAATAGCTCGATTACTCGACGGTACTATCATTGATTTAGAGCTTTCAGCTCTAGAATCAGAAAATAAAGGGGAAGTTATTGCCAGTCCACGTATCACAGTTGCTAATCAGCACGAAGCCTATATAGAACAAGGTACTGAAATCCCATATGTAGAAGCGACATCAAGTGGTGCTACTTCCGTAGAATTTAAAAAAGCCGTATTAAGCTTAAAAGTCACCCCTCATATCACACCTGATGACCGCATTATTTTAGACTTAGTGGTCACACAAGATACTCGAGGCGATACTGTAAGTACTTCTACGGGCGATGCTGTAGCAATAGACACTCAAGAAATTAGTACTCAGGTATTAGTAGCAAACGGTGAAACAATAGTACTGGGTGGTATTTTTCAACAAACCAGTACTAGTGACATAAGCAAAGTACCTATGCTCGGAGACCTACCTTTTGTAGGCGCTCTGTTTAGAAACACCTCAGAAGTTTTAGAAAAAAGAGAGCTTTTAATCTTTGTAACACCTAAAATTGTTACAGAACAGTTAGGCGCAAACTAAAACTTAACCTGTTACATTTAAAACAATTAACCGCTTAATCAATAGATTAAGTGGTTTTTTTAGTATAAATGTCGGTTTCGTTTTACAAAGCTTGCAAAATTCAGGGTAAAACTGAGATAATCGCGCTCTCGAAATTTAGACGAGGTCTGGTTAATCCATAAAAGGGTAGCCGCACAATACTTTTCTACCCCTTAAATAAACTAAGTTGTGATATAAGCAAAAATGGCCGAAAAACGAAATATATTCCTAATTGGTCCGATGGGTGCTGGTAAAAGCACTATCGGAAGACACCTAGCAGATGAACTTCATTTAGAATTCTTTGACTCTGATCAAGAGATCGAAAAACGAGCAGGCGCAGACATTGCCTGGATTTTCGATATTGAAGGAGAAGACGGATTCCGCTTACGCGAAGAAAACATTATTAACGATTTAACAGATAAGCAAGGAATTGTACTTGCTACTGGTGGTGGTTCGATCGTTACTAAAAATGTAAGAAATCGCTTATCAGCTCGCGGTATAGTGGTATATCTGCAAACAACTATAGATAAGCAAGTTGCTAGAACACAAAGAGACAAACGCCGTCCTTTACTTCAAAAAGAAGATCCTGAAACAGTTCTACGTAATCTAGCAGAAGAACGTAACCCTCTGTATGAAGATGCAGCGGATTATATCGTTGAAACAGACGATCAAAGTGCTAGAGCCGTCGCTAATCAAATCATCGAAAAAATCGGTCTGTAATTCACAAGACATTTAAAATAGGGCAGTCACTATGGCAAAACTAACAGTTGAGTTGGGTGAGCGTAGCTACCCTATTTTAATTCAAGCTAACTTACTTGAAAATCCAGAAGTTCTTACCTCGCACCTAAAAACCAATAAAGTTGTTGTTGTAACTAACGATATTGTTGAGCCCCTTTATTATGCCCAACTTGAAACAGCTTTAGCAGGTTATCAAGTAAGTAAAATTGTACTTCCCGATGGTGAACAACATAAAAACTTAAAAAGTTTTGAGCTTGTTATAACACAACTTTTAGAGATGTCAGCAGCACGAGATACTACTCTAATAGCGTTAGGCGGCGGCGTGGTAGGTGATCTGACGGGGTTTGTAGCGGCCAGCTTTCAAAGGGGTATGCCATTTATTCAAATACCCACAACTTTATTGTCACAGGTAGACTCCTCGGTAGGAGGTAAAACTGCAGTTAATCACCCTCTGGGAAAAAATATGATTGGCGCGTTTTACCAACCTAAAGCGGTATTAATTGATACAAACAGTCTTGCTACCTTGCCAGCCAGAGAGTTTGCAGCTGGTATGGCTGAGGTCATTAAATATGGTGTCATCTACGACTATGAATTCTTTGTCTGGTTAGAAGAAAACCAATCAGCAATAAAGCAACATGAACTAAGTGCCCTGCAATATATGATTGCACGTTGCTGTGAAATAAAAGCTGAAATAGTTGCTATTGACGAAAGAGAGTCAGGGCTCAGAGCCATACTAAATTTAGGGCATACTTTTGGGCACGCAATTGAGGCTGAGCAAGGGTACGGAAACTGGCTACATGGCGAAGCAGTATCAGCAGGCATTGTTCTTGCTACTGCTGTTGCATTAGAGAAGAATTGGTTGAAAGCGTCAGAATTTAGTCGCGTTGAAGCATTGCTGCAAGCCTTTGATTTACCGATTACAGCTCCAAGTTCTATGTCTTATGACGACTTTGTAAAACACATGCGTCATGACAAAAAGGTACAAGCTGGCGAGTTATTTTTTGTCATTCCAGAGAAAATTGGAAAGGCAATTGTAACTAACAAAGTAAATGAAGATACCTTGCGGTCAATTCTTTCTTAATGTAATACCCATTTCATTTGTGTTTTGGGTAATTAACCCTTAGGCAAAATAGAAATGGCAACCTCAGAATTAAGTGACCGTCTAGATTATTTAATTAGTTACTCCTCCCAACTAGTATTTGTTTGCACAGATAAAATCAAGCAACAATCCCTGGTTATAGACAACTTTTTGAGCCAGCAAAGTGAGCATACAGAAGTCGCCTTAGTGACTGCTAATCCTTTGACTCCACTGGCGTCCTATCGAGAGAGCATATTTCAACAATTACTCAATACGCCTGAAAGCATGGACTTCCATCGTCCATTAAATCAAGTATTGTCCCCTTTAAATAACCAAGATGACACGGTTCTAATCTGTATATTTCAGGCTGACAAACTTCCTAATAAGCTCGTAAAAGAAATATGGGAGCTAGTGCTACAAAGTCGCTTTGCCAGTAACAAACAACATCTAAACGTTTTATTGATGGGTGATTCCGAATGGGCTGAAAAGATGAAAATAGGGTTAGGATCTCGCTCTAAGGACAAGCCTATCATTTTAAATAGTCACAATACTCCCGTTCAATATAATGCCGATTTAGATAAAGAGTCTCTCAACTCACTAGAAAATACCGACTTAGAAACCCTACTTCAGCAAAACCGTCAAAGATTCGCACAGCGAATGAAAGACCGCCATCAAGAAACTTACGTTGAAACGCCGCTTTTAAAAAAATGGTGGATGATTGCCTTACTAAGTATCATTTTCTTACTCACCTTTGCAGGTATCTTAGGGTGGCAATATTCTGACAATTTAGTTAATTGGTTCGCGCACCAAAATTCGAACACAGAAATAACTCAGCCCATATTAGACAAAGACTCAGCTCCAAACTTAGCTGATGATGCCAAGCTGATACTTGAAGAGCAAAAGAGCGACGAAACTCCTGCAAGTACACAAACCAATAACGAACTCAATACTCTACTAGTGACTGATTGGCCCAGTGCTGTAAAAGAGATGACAGAAAATACCGCTCAACTTACCCAAGCAAAGGTTGTAGAAAATACGCAACTCGAAACAGAATCACTTGAAACAACAAAACAAGATACATTACTAAACTTAGTGAAGCCTGATGCAGACTTAGCATTAGCATCTTCTGAGGTCGATGAAGTTATTGTAGAGACTACTGTAACCAATTCGCCTAGTCAGGAAACAGATTACGCTATACCTGATGTAACAGTAGAGCCACAAAAAACCATAGAAGCACCTAATTCTGATGCCTCAGAAAAGGGGGTAGGTATATTGCCAGAGCCACTATCAGACAATACAAATGAAATTATGGCTCTACCCAATACTCATTTCGTTATTCAAATTTCAGCATTAACCAATCCTAAAACCTTAATTGATTATGTGATAGAAGAAAAATTAGAATCAGAGTTGTGGGTTTACCAAGTACATAGAAATCAAGTGAACTGGTACGTTCTTATCTACAAAGCCAGTTTCCCAACAATTGACGCAGCCAAACAACATATGCTGACTTTATCTCCAGCTATGCTTAAAAATACACCTTTTATTAAACAAGTATCTCAGATACAGCAAGAAATCTTGGCACAAGTTCACTAAGCTAATTGTTGTTTTAACAATAGGCCGTTACAATTCGGCCTGATAAATTAGCATCCCGATTTGGTAGAGCATTGGCTGTAATAAAAGAGAAAAAAAACAGAGCGTTCTTAAAATGGGCCGGTGGTAAATATAAGTTAATAGAAGACTTAAAAGCCAAACTACCACAAGGAGATAAACTCATTGAGCCTTTTGTGGGTGCTGGCTCCGTATTTCTAAATACTGACTATTCTCGCTACCTTCTAAATGATATTAATCCAGACTTAATCAACCTGTATAACATTGTGAAGCAACAAGCAGATAATTATGTTTCTGACAGTATAAGTTTATTCACCGCTGCAAATAATGCTGAACAAAGGTATTACGAGATAAGGCAAGAGTTTAATGAAAGCTCAGACTTGTATGAAAGAGCAGTATTTTTTCTATATTTGAATAGACATGGTTATAACGGTTTATGTCGCTATAACAACAGTGGTAAGTTTAATGTACCTTTTGGACGTTACAAAGCTCCTTACTATCCGGAACATGAGATACATGTTTTCTCCGAGAGATCCCAGCGGGCTACCTTTACTTGCACTTCTTTTGAAAAAGTATTCTCGAAAGCCAGGCAAGGTGCCATTATCTATTGCGACCCACCCTATGCACCAATTAACAAAACAGCCATGTTTAATAGCTACGCCAAAGGCGGGTTCACTCTAGATAGCCAAGTAAAGCTAGCTGATTTAGCAAGACGAACAAGTGAAAATAGAGGCATTCCTGTGTTAGTGAGTAATCATGACACGGAATTTACTAGGGATATCTATCAAGGGGCGCACATAACGAGCTTACAAGTGAGCCGTTTTATTAGTCAAAATGGCAATAAAAGATTAAAGGTGGCTGAATTATTGGCCTTGTATTCTCAACAAGAAAACCTTTAATCTAACAGCACTACCCTCTTAGCTAAGGCGTAGTACCTTCCGAAGTATCACCACTACGAGATAGCAGCTCTAATAAGTCAATAAAATGAAATTGATAAGAACTTGAGTGACCAGTAAACCAAGAAGACCAACTAACACCTTGGGACTTTTGAGTCGCACAACGGTTTACCGGATGACTAATCGGTAAACTTTGATCAAATACAAGGTTTTCAGCACAATCTGCAAAACTACGACCATCATAAGATGAAGTATTAGCATAACTGGTTAATGCCACAGCTATAGCCCCGATAAGCAAAGTGCTTGCAGGATAAAGTAAAAACTTTGGCTTCTTGTTCATTATATTCTCTGCGCTGAAACAATTTGTTGCATTATACAAGAGTACAAATTTTCAACACAGACCGTTTACCCTGCACACTTGGTTATTCATCGTGAGTTAGAATTTTTCCAGTAAATAGAGATAATGCAGGGAACGATTTCTAGATTTAGCTGAGAGCTTCGATATATACAGAAATACACACTAAAACCAGTATGAGAACAGCTTGAGTCTACTAGTTGAAACTAAAAGAGATTTAATTAAGTGAATATTGGAAGGTGAAAAAGTGCTCATTTTGATATGAGAGCTATGAATGAGAGGTGCCATCAAAAATGCTCCTGCATAATTGAGAATTTCAATTACTAGGGAGCATTTTAACTATAATTTGTTTAATACTTAAGCTATTAGCGCCGAAGCTTTAACACGCTTAAAACTAATGATTAAAGCTCAAAATCCATTGAATAACCAACTGTAAATTTTACAGCGTCGTTATCATAGGCATCAGCACCAGCATCATCAAGATCAGTACCTGTAATAGCAAAGCTAAAACCATCTTTAGCAATTGAAACTCCGTAATCTACGTATCCTTCAACACCATTAAATGCTTCAGCAAAATCACCTTGATGGTAGCCTGCATGAAAACCAAGTTCGGTACCATTTAGAATTTCAAAGCTATAGTCAACAGAAGTATAAGAAGCTTTACCAAAACCAAAATCTTGACCTTCAGCTTCATCAGCTTGAGTATGCGCTAACAAATAAACTGTAAGGCTGAATCCGCCCATACCAAGAGAGCCGTATATTTCAGCGAAATCAAAATCAGCTTCGCTGTCATAGTTGTAATATAAGTAGCCAAAATCGTAGGCTAGGCTATCAGACTCACCAGAATAACCAAAATATACATCGTGCTCGTAAGAATAAATGTCATCCGCCCCATAATTTACATTTGACGCCCACGTACCAACATAGAAACCACTTTCTGAAGCGTAATCAATACCACCTTGAACTGCTGATTCGTTAGCAGTTTGGGTTAAGCCACGCCAGATATAGTTACTGCTAACACCTGCATTAGCGGTAACTTCAGCGAAAGTAGGCAATGCAGTAAAAAGACAAGCTGATGAAATAGCAGCAGCTAAAAGTGATTTTTTTGTAAAAATTTTCATGTGTTACTCCGATTGTTCTTAATATTTTTATCGTTAGCTTTATTGCTAACTTTTGGTGTAGCTATTTTTATTATTATTTGCCCATCACAAAGCAAATCCGATGCCCATTAAAAAAAGCTTGAATTTTAAACAAAACAATAAAGCTATCCATTTGTTTTTATTAATATTTTATTAACATACCGCAAATAAAATTAACTAAGAGAATTATTTTTCACTATAATGAGCCGCACCAAAAAATCACCTACGCACCAAAGTGGTGCTTCACATCAAGCTTTCATCCCTATTCAGGTTTCGGTAAAGTATTCATTCACTTACATACGAGATAAATATGAATAAACAACCCTATCTAATTGCCCCTTCAATTCTCTCTGCTGACTTTACTCGGCTAGGTGAAGAAGTAGATAATGTCTTGGCTGCTGGTGCTGATGTCATTCATTTTGATGTGATGGACAACCATTACGTACCCAACTTAACTATTGGCCCATTAGTGTGTGAAGCCCTAAGAAAGAATGGCCTTAAAGCGGATATTGATGTGCATCTGATGGTAGAACCGGTTGACGACATGATTAAGCAGTTTGCGGATGCAGGTGCCAGCTTCATTAGTTTTCATCCTGAAGCGTCGAAACATGTTGACCGTAGCTTACAGCTAATTATCGATTCAGGCTGTAAGCCGGGACTAGTGTTTAACCCAGCTACACCACTATCTCATTTAGATCACGTGATGCATAAGCTTCATCATATTTTATTAATGTCTGTTAATCCTGGGTTTGGTGGCCAAAAATTCATTCCACAAAGCCTAAATAAGTTAAAGGCGATCCGTACATTAATCGACCAATCAGGTTTTGATATTCGATTAGAAATTGACGGCGGCGTAAAAGTCGATAATATTCGCGCCATCGCTGAGGCTGGTGCAGATATGTTTGTCGCGGGTTCAGCCATTTTTGGCCAACCAGATTACCAAAATGTAATAGATAAAATGCGAGCAGAGCTTTCTTTAGTTAACTAAGTAATCGCCTGTAGCCTCACAATCAGATATAAAATTTAAAAGACAAAAGCATATGACTAAACCAATTGTACTCAGTGGCTGCCAGCCTTCAGGTCAACTTACCATAGGAAACTACATAGGCGCGCTGCGTCAATGGGTAAACATGCAAGACGATCACGATTGTCTGTATATGCTTGTAGATTTACATGCGATTACTGTAAGACAAGATCCTCAAGCACTTCGTGAAGCATGTTTAGACGGGCTTGCTTTATATGTAGCTTGTGGAATTAGTCCAGAGAAAAGCACTATTTTCATGCAATCTCATGTCCCTGAGCATACACAACTAGGCTGGATAATGAACTGTTATGCGCAAATGGGTGAACTGAATCGCATGACTCAATTCAAAGATAAGTCTGCTAAAAACGTTTCTAACATCAACTCTGGTTTATATACATACCCAGCTTTGATGGCAGCAGACATTCTACTTTATCAAGCCAACCAAGTTCCGGTAGGTGAAGACCAAAAACAACATTTAGAATTAACCCGTGATATTGCAACGCGTTTTAACAACTTATACGGCAACACCTTTACCGTACCAGAACCTTTCATTCCAGAGTTTGGTGCTCGTGTCATGAGCTTGCAAGATCCAACTAAAAAAATGTCTAAGTCTGACGACAATGTAAATAACTTTGTTGGCTTATTGGAAGATCCTAAAAAACTCGCTAAAAAAATCAAACGGGCAGTAACTGACTCTGACGAGCAAGCTCGTATTTACTTTGATACAAAAGAAAAGCCAGGGGTATCAAACCTATTAACATTGTTATCTTGTGCAACTAATAAGTCTATTGATAGCCTAGTGCCTGAGTATGAAGGAAAAATGTACGGGCACCTTAAAACAGATGTTGCTGATGCAGTTGTCGCTTTACTAGAACCCATTCAAGAAAAGTTTCATGCTCTACGTGAAGACCAAGCTGAGTTGGATAAAATCATGAAAACTGGGGCTGAAAAGGCAAGCGAAAGGGCAGCTAAAACCCTTGAGAAAGTCTACGATGCAGTAGGGTTTATCAAGCGTCCTTAAACCTTTATGCTGTTATTAATTGATAATTACGATTCATTTACTCACAACTTGGCCCGCTACTTTGTAGAGTTGGGCCAAGAAGTTGAAATCATTCGCAATGATCACATTAACTGTAAAGACATCGAACGCTTAGCCCCACAATACTTAGTATTTTCTCCAGGCCCATGCACCCCTAATGAAGCAGGAATAACCCTAGAAGCAATTAAACACTTTGCTGGAAAAATACCTATTCTAGGAGTGTGTCTGGGTCATCAAGCCATTGGCCAAGTCTTTGGTGCTAAAGTAGTCAAGGCAAGTCAAATTATCCACGGAAAAACAGCTAAGGTGTACCATAGCTCATCAGTGTTATTCCAAGGAATTAAAAGCCCTTTTCAAGCAACACGTTACCATTCTTTATTGTTGCAACCTCAAACTATACCCAAAGCGTTCAATATTACCGCTTGGTGTGGTGATCCTCCCTATCCTCAACAAGGCAATATTGAAGGTATAGGTAACACTACCGAAATAATGGCAATCGAGCATCAATCTCTTCCGGTATACGGCGTGCAATTTCACCCCGAGTCTTTACTCACTGAGTATGGGCATGAACTGCTTAACAACTTTTTAAATTCAAAAAATTAATTGCTACCTATCCCATAAAAGCTAAATAAAATCAGTCAGTCACCGATAAAGTAAAATCATAGATGAAACCAATCAACTCAATTCGCTATTTATTTGATGATCAATTATCTAATAGATTAGATCATAAGATATGGTATTTCGTAGTAACTCACTGAGTTGAGATTTTGTATAATACGCTAACTTCCAACAATATTACTTGCATTTAATGAACCAAGCTTTGCCCATAGAAAATCTAATTACTGAGCGCTTCAATGATCTATTTTTAGATTTAAAGCAAGCTCAGCAAAATTTATTGTTCGAGGGAAAACCTCAGCTCAGCAGAGTAGAAATAGAGCAAAGTAAAACTAAACGTTCATTGTTACGAGTTGAAAAGCAAGCAATTCAAGAAAAAGACTTAAATACTAAATCTGAGCAAAGCTTCCTTAACTCTATTACTGCTCAAATTAATGAAGAAGTAGAAAGACAACTAATCGAGGTAATCAATGATACTGATTATCTGTACGAGAAGATTTTAGGCTTTGATGATGCAGTAGTTACCCTATTAGATATGGCTGGACTAAAGGCAGCGACTATCTCGAAAATAGAGCCTCTAGCGTGTGATGTACCTTGGCTTTACAACGATCTTTTAAAAATGATTAACCAACCAAAATACAGAAGAGTGGATAGCAAAGGTAAAGTTGTGGTGGTAGATACCATCAGAGCAGCTATCAGCTTTTTTGGAATTGAAAACTTAATCATAGTGGTAACCTGCTTAGCCTTTAGACGGGCTTTACCCCAGATAACTGATCCCTACCCAACAATTAAAATCAGAATTTGGGAAGAAGCACTAGCCACGGCGTTAGCTTCTAAAAAAATGGCGCACACCCTAGGGCTAGATCCAAACCATGCATTTTGCCTAGGTATGTTCCAACAACTTGGAAAAATCGTCATCACTAAGCTGTACTTTAGAATATTTGATAGTGTTCAAATACAAGCACTAAAAGAGACAGAAGGTGCTCGTCAACATGAAGAACATTCAGCGCTGCTAAAGTTAAGCCCTACTGGCGCTTTTCTTAATGAGCTCATTACTCGTTATGGACTGAAAACCAGTTCTCAGCTGATCGCTAGAATGAACTTCAAAAGAATATTTATCAGTCAGGCAATGCAGGCTAGAGCCGAAAATAAGCAAGCTTCCAAAAGCCCCTCTTTATCTGAGGTGTTGGCACAGAGTCATGGTTATGCTCAATACCGCATATTGAAGCACCATAAGCTAATTGATTTACAGCAATCAAAAGACTTTATAAGAACACTAAATATGCCTAAAGGATCCCTGGAAATACTCAAAACCGTAGACCTGCGTACATTAAACCTTACATTTAGTGCAGAATAATTTTTACGCATATAAATGCAAAGCCATAAATATGTTTCCTTGGTAGTTTTGTCTGTGTAGCCATCTGGCTTACTTTGTCATGATGAATTTTAACCACTAACTGCCAAATTCATAGTTATTCACAATTATTGAAAATCTAATACAAACCCTTTAAAAACGCTGTGTAGCGTTAAATTTCATTGCAGACATGAGGGCATCTATCTGACATAATATTTTCCTTTTTTGGACAAAGTCATCACAAATATCATCTCTGTGAGACCAATATACTTAAGGCAATTTTATGAATGTAACCCGCGAATTATTTGATGAAGTTATGGTCCCTAACTACAACCCTGCAGCCGTTATCCCCGTCAAAGGCTTGGGCTCACGATTATGGGATCAAACGGGTGCTGAGTTTATTGACTTTGCAGGCGGCATTGCCGTTAATGTTTTAGGTCATTGTCATCCAGAGCTGGTAAAAACACTGCAAGAGCAAAGTGAAAAAGTATGGCACCTAAGTAACGTATTAACTAATGAGCCTGCATTGCGGTTAGCGAAAAAGCTAACCGAAGCAACCTTTGCAGAGAAAGCCTATTTTGCGAACTCTGGGGCAGAAGCTAATGAAGCAGCTCTTAAATTAGCACGTCGTTATGCAGTAGATAAATTTGGTGCTGAAAAGAATCAAATTATCGCCTTTAACCAAGGCTTTCATGGGCGTACATTTTTTACAGTGACTGTTGGCGGCCAAGCTGCCTACTCTGATGGTTTTGGCCCTAAACCTAGCGCAGTTGACCATATTGATTATAATGATCTAGCTGCACTTGAAGCTTTAATTTCAGATAAAACCTGTGCAGTTATGATGGAGCCAATTCAAGGAGAAGGCGGTGTTGTCAGCCCCGAAGCTGAATTTGTTAAAGGTGTTAGAGCACTATGCGATAAACACAACGCCCTACTTATTTTTGATGAAGTTCAAACTGGGATGGGCCGTACAGGCGACTTATATGCATATATGGGTCTTAATGTTGTACCTGACATATTAACCACTGCAAAGTCTTTAGGTGGAGGTTTTCCCATTGCAGCTATGCTAACTACCGCAGATATCGCTCAGCATCTTAAAGTCGGCACACATGGCAGTACCTATGGTGGTAACCCACTGGGCTGTGCCGTAGCTGAAAAAGTACTCGACATAGTAAACACCCCTGAAGTTCTTGAAGGTGTTAAGCATAAAGAAAAGCTATTTCGTGACGGTTTAGACAAAATAAACAATACATACCAATGTTTCAGTGAAATCAGAGGCAAGGGCTTGTTGCTAGGAGCGGTATTAAACGACAAATACGCTGGACGCTCTCGTGACTTTCTAGTGGCTGCAGCTGCTGAAAATTTGATGTGTTTGGTCGCAGGAACCAATGTTGTAAGGTTCGCTCCATCATTGGTGATTTCAGATGAAGATATTCTTGATGGCTTATCTCGTTTTGAACGCGCTGTATCAAAAACAGTATCGAGCTAGCACACAAATACAAGGACGCAAGTATGAAAGTTATTCGCCCCATAAAAAAGAGCGACTATTCATCTTTACATGCTATAGCTCAAGAGTCTGGTGTAGGTTTTACTTCTTTACCTGTTAATGAAGCATTATTAAATAGCAAGATTGAGCAATCAATTTTGTCTTTTGATAAGCAGGTCACCAAGCCGGGCGACGAGAGTTACTTGTTTGTAATGCAAGATACTGAAACCGAAGAGGTAGTGGGAACCAGTGGCATTGCTGCTAGCGTAGGCTTAGATGATGCGTTTTATCATTACCATTTAAGCAAAGTCGTACACGCTTCTAGAGAGTTAGAGATATACAACACAGTTGATATTCTGACCTTGTGCAATGACTACACTGGCGTATCTGAAATTTGTACACTGTTTTTAAGGCAAAGCGCCCGTGAGAACTTAAATGGGCGTTTGTTATCAAAGTTTAGATTTTTGTTCATGATGGAGCATCAAGAGCGCTTTGCTGACACTATCATCGCAGAAATGCGTGGTATTAACGACGAAACAGGCCAGTCTCCTTTTTGGCAATGGCTAGAAGAGCACTTTTTTTCAATGGACTTTCCAACTGTAGATTACCTCACAGGAATTGGGCAAAAGCAATTCATTGCTGAATTAATGCCTAAGTACCCTATATACGTGAGCTTACTGAGCAAACAAGCCCAGGCTGTGATTGGCAAAGTACACGAAAAAACAAAACCTGCACTGCAGTTACTAGAACAAGAAGGGTTTTGTAGTAGAGGGTATGTAGATATCTTCGACGCAGGCCCTACAGTAGAAGCTAACCTCAAACATATTCGCACTGCTCAAACGAGCCGAAAAATGCCAGTTAAAATTCAAGCACAATTAGCTGACTCATCACGACAGTATTTTGCAATCAATACTAAAGTGGCGGATTTTAGAGGTGTATGTACCGAGCTCTCAGTGGACAAACAATCAAATCACGTATTCATAAGTCAACAATCGGCTGAAGCTTTGGGCATAACTGATGGCGATGAAATTCGCTTTGCCCCCACTCATTTTAGGACATAATCATGAGCACTCATTTTATAAATGGCGTCTGGCACACAGGTAACGGACACCAAATACAATCTATCGATCCTGCAAAAAAGCAGAGCATCTGGGAGGCCCAGTCAGCTGATACTAATCAAGTTAACGAAGCAATAAAAGCTGCGCGAGAAGCATTTGTCTCTTGGAGTAACACCTCCTTTGAAACTCGCCTAGCGTATGTCAAAAAATTTGCAGCTTTACTAACGGACCATAAAGCTGACCTCGCATTAGCTATTGCTCAAGAGACAGGTAAGCCATTATGGGAAACAGCTACAGAAGTTGCAGCTATGATAGGTAAAATAGCCTTATCAGAAAAAGCCTATCACGACAGAACGGGAACAGTTGAAAATCCAATGCCCCTTGGCAAAGCTTTTATTCGCCATAAGCCCCACGGAGTAGTAGCAGTTTTTGGCCCTTATAATTTCCCTGGGCATTTGCCTAATGGCCACATTGTGCCTGCTTTACTTGCTGGTAATACTATTGTTTTCAAACCATCTGATTTAACCCCATTAGTGGCAGAAAAAACCATTCAATTATGGGAAGCAGCCGGCTTACCTGCAGGTGTTCTAAATATGATTCAAGGTGAAGTAGAAACCGGTAAAGCATTGGCTTCTCATTCTGGCTTAGATGGTTTGTTTTTCACTGGGAGTTCTCGTACAGGTAAGATCTTACACGAACAGTTTGCTGGCCACCCTGGTAAAATTTTGGCATTAGAAATGGGCGGTAATAACCCTTTAGTGGTTAAGGATGTGGCTGATGTGAACGCTGCTGTTCACGATATTATTCAGTCAGCATTTGTAACATCAGGTCAACGCTGTACCTGTGCTAGACGTTTGTTCATAGCCCAAGGAGAAGCAGGTGACAAGCTTCTACAAAAACTAATCAGTGCCACCCAAGATATAAAAGTTGACCATTATGATGCTCAAGAGCAACCATTTATGGGCGCAATGATTTCTAAGCAAGCAGCCAGTTTAATGGTCAAAGCACAACAACAACTCATAGATTTAGGGGCAACGCCATTAGTCACTCTTACTCACCAAGATACAGAGTCTGGTTTTGTCACCCCTGGGATTATTGATGTAACCGATATTATATCAACACTAGCTGATGAAGAGCATTTTGGCCCGTTACTTAAAGTTATTCGATATGACACTTTCGACAATGCCATTACAGAAGCCAATAACACCAGCTTTGGCCTATCTGCTGGCTTATTAGCTGATAGTGAAGATGACTACCAATATTTTTACCAGCGCATACGTGCCGGCATTGTTAATTGGAACAGACCTATAACAGGTGCCAGTGGAGCTGCGCCATTCGGTGGCATTGGAGACAGTGGGAACCACAGAGCTAGCGCATATTATGCTGCAGATTATTGTGCTTACCCTGTTGCTTCTGTGGAGCTAGAGAAAGTGACATTACCCAGCACCCTAAGCCCTGGTTTAAACATTTAATTTTTGTTAATAAAGGATTTAATATGCAGGATAAAATTACTCAGCTTTTCAGCAAGCTTTGGGAGAGTTATGTAGCAATTACCCCGTCAGCTTACAAAATTCATAAGCTGCTTGAAGAGTACGAAACACAAGCCACACAACAAGCATCTGCCTTGGTTAATGATCATATTGCTCTGCGTACATTTAATGCTGACAAGGTCAGTTTAGATAAACTAGCCAAGCACTTTTTAGACTTAGGATACACTGAGCAAGGACAGTATGAGTTTAAACAAAAGAAACTCACAGCAAAGCATTTTGAGCACCCAGATACAACTCAACCTAAAGTATTCATCAGTGAGCTATTAATTGAAGAGATGCCTCAGGACGTACAAGGCATCATTCACAATATGCTAGATAAGGTTGCCGACGACGCGTGGCAAAAAGATGACTTTTTATACTCGGGCCGCCATTGGCAAGTTTCTCTCGAAGACTATGAGACATTAGTCGCTCATTCAGAATATGCGGCATGGATGTCTGTTTGGGGATATTGTGCAAACCACTTCACAGTAAGTTTGAACCATATGCAAAGCATTCAAGAGCTATCTGATGCGAATAGCAAATTAAAACAAGCTGGATTTGTCTTAAATACCGCTGGGGGAGAAATAAAAGGCGGGCCAGAAGTCTTGTTAGCTCAGTCATCAACTATGGCAGATAAGATTAAAGTGGCGTTTTCCGATGGTGAAAAGCTTGTGCCAAGTTGTTTCTATGAATTTGCTCAGCGCTATCCTATGGGCAATGGAAAGCTATATCAGGGCTTTGTTGCAGCCTCAGCTGATAAAATTTTTGAAAGTACTAATTCAAAATAATTTTTATCAGCTTAAGGATAATTAAATTAAACCGTAAATGATGCACCACAACCACAAGTTGTGGTCGCATTAGGGTTATTAACTAAAAACCTAGAACCCTCTAGCCCTTCAGTATAATCCACTTCCCCACCTACTAAATATTGCAGGCTCATAGGATCCACCACCAAAGTTACTTCATTTTTATCAATAGTAGTGTCACCTTCGTTTACCTTCTCATCAAAGGTAAAACCGTACTGAAACCCAGAACAACCACCACCAGTTACATAAACACGTAACTTAAGGTTAGGATTTTCCTCTTCATCCACTAACACTTTTACTTTTCTTGCAGCAGCATCTGAAAATTCAATGGGTAACGCAGTTTGCACAGTCATAACAAAATCTCAACTAATCAAATAGGAACTACACTCGATAGGCGGATTATCCAGTACCCGACTAAATTGGTCAACTATTCCCTTGTAGATAACCAATCGAATGTCGTGGTTAACTCACCTTTTTTACGATTAAACTGAAAAATAGCTGCATAGACTACGACTTTCTCCGGTTGAAACCCCTCTGGTAGGGTAATTTCTCCGTTAATAAGCTGAAAGTATTTAAAGCTAAACCTTAAAGCTTGTTCTTCAGGCAAAAACTGTTTAAGTGGATACTCTTTCTGAACGCCATTCTCACTACCGATCAAGGTAACATTTAGATTACCTTTTAATACATTCTTGGTTTTTTCATGCTGCACTAAAGCCAACTCAAACCTGTAAGTATCTTTACTTAAAGTAGGCTCAGCATAGAACCCCTCAATATAGAAACCTTCTTCTTTGAGTTCTGGCGCCATCACTTGTTGATAAAACTCTAATTTGGATTTTAATTCCCTTTCTCGGTCAAGCAAGGTTTCTATTTCGGTCTTATGGTGCTGTTGCGCCAACCGAGCAACTTCAAGCTCAACCCCTAACACGTTTAAATCCTTAGTTAATTTTTCATTTTCAGTGGTTAGGTTTTGGATACTTTGCTCTTGGGTTGAGATAAGCTTTGCCTGCCTTTCTTGATTATCCCCCCCTAATGTAAACCCTAAGTAGACAGCTGCTCCTAAGAATACAAGCATAAAAGTGTATACACGAAATGCCCCAAACTTTTTTTTATACTCAGATACAGTCAAGGTATGCTCACTAGGATAACGGCTTTAGATGGAAATATACTAACACCCCGAAAATTAGTTTTAAATACAATAGCTTGTGATAAGCTGTAGAGAACTAAACAATTAATGCACTTTCTTTTTGTTTATGAACCTAAACACCTTTAGAAAAGAGCTCGCAACACCCCATACATCAATACAATTATGCCTCATTGGCATTATCGGTGGTGTGTGCGCGGCTTCTTTAATTATTTTGTTTAGGTTAACCGTGGATTGGTTACAAACTAAGTTTCTCGTAGAAACAAGCTATTATGGTGACCTAGCCCCTAGTATTCGATTTGCCCTACCAATTATTGGTGCCTTAAGCATTATTCTTATTGCCTACTTAACAGGCTTTAAACATTACCGTATGGGTATCCCATTTGTTATTCATAGGATTAAACAATTCTTTGGTCGTATTCCCTTTCGCACCACAGTAAATCAATTCTTAGGTGGCGCTGTTGCCCTGGCCAGTGGTTTTTCGGTTGGTCGAGAAGGCCCCTCGGTTCATCTTGGAGCCTTCGGAAGTAGCTTCTTTGGACAGTGGTTTAGGTTACCTAATAACAGTATCAGAATTTTATCAGGCTGCGGCATTGCAGCAGGTATCTCAGCCTCTTTTAATACACCTTTTGCAGCTGTGATCTTTGTAATGGAAGTGGTTCTCAGAGAATACAGGATCCATATTTTTATTCCGGTTATGCTCGCAGCAGCCTGCGGTAGTGTGATGACAAGAGCCGTATTTGGCGAGCTTCAAGAGCTATCATTTATCCAGTTTCATGACTTTAGCCAGTGGATATACTTGTATCTCATTGTCTTTGGAATGGTTTTAGGTGCAATAGCCACCCTATTCAATAACAGCTTAATGTTGATAATGAAGCGATCTAACCGTCTAAACATGGTGTATCGCTTGTTGATAGCCGGAGTAGTTACTGGAGTAGTAGGCGTGATTCTTCCCGACTCACTTGGCGCACACTTTGACTCTGCCCATGCTTTTATCGCAGACAACGATAGTATGAAAATCTTAATAGCAGTGTTATGCGCGAAATTCTTTCTCACTATAGTTGCAATCGGTTTAGGAATACCAGGCGGCGTTATGGGGCCAGTATTTGTAATTGGCATGATTAGCGGTGCAATACTGGTTGCCCCATTAGGAATGTTTGTGGATAACCCAAATGATCTACAAGGCAGTTTTTCACTTTTGGGTATGGCAGGACTTATGGCTGCTGTAGTACACGCTCCCTTAGCGGCATTATCTGCAGTGATGGAGCTATCCTACAGTCCTCAGTTGATACTGCCAGCAATCCTTGTGATAGTGCCAGCGTACGTTACTTCAACTCAGCTTTTAGGGAATAGTTCGATTTTCATTCGCCAGTTAACCTTTCAAAAACTGCCTTTTACTACATCTTCTGTGATTGGGGAGTTACAAAAAACAGGCGTATTGTCTGTCATGGAAGAGAACTATAAAGTCATATCTGATAATAATGAAAATTTGGTGGGTTTATTAGATAATCCTGAGAATACTCTAGTAGTTAGTAAATCAGCTGAAGAAGAACAAATTAAGTTCTCTATTGTTGGTTATGATCAAAAACCAGACTGTGACACCAGGCGCATCACCTATAGCGAAATGAAAGGCGTCAGATCTCAAGCTACATTAGCTGAGGTTTATGAAATATTGGCAGCTAAAAGACAAGGTGCAGTCTTTGTCTATGCAGCCTCTTATGAGGAAATCATAGGAATAATTACTTGGGATATACTAAGAAACAACCTACATAAAGCCAACTATTAACCTAAACAATTACAAATAAATTATGACACTTTTATACATTAAAGCACTGCACATCTTTTTTATGGTGGCCTGGATGTCTGGTATTTTTTACTTGCCTAGACTATTCATCTACCACACACTAACACCTCATCAGGTTGTAAAAGATCAGTTCAAGGTAATGGAACGGCGTTTGTGGTTTTTTATTACTCCATTTGCCTTATTGACGCTAGTGTTTGGTGTTTGGCTTATTACTTTGTATGGCAAAGAGTGGTTTGCAGTAGCTCGCTGGTTACATATAAAACTAAGCTTAGTGACACTACTATACGCTTATCATATTTACTTGTTTTTCCTAATGAGGGCTTTTGCGAAAGACGCAAACAAGCATTCTGCTAGGTTCTATCGTTTTTTAAATGAGACACCTGTTTTAATCGTTCTGGCAATTATTGGCTTAGCCGTAATAAAGTATATATAACGACTTATAATTTTTAATTGAGTAAAAGATATGGACTTCAATAAAACTAAACTTAAAGAATTAATGGGGCGAGCTGACGATGCGTTTGAAGCATACAAAAACGATACCGCTTCAAAAGAATACGCTAAAGACTATGAAACGGCTAAAAAGGAATTAGATCTTTACTTAGTTGAGGTTCGCTCTTCACTTTCACAATCAAACAAAACACGTTAGTAAACACAATAGATTCACTTAAATATAATAATGCCGTAACTGTAGTGTTTATTCCATTCAACAGAAAATGTTACTATTGGTAGATTAAGTCGGGCATTTGTTTGTTGTCACTTTAGCAAGATGCCTCTAACTATTCCTCCAAGAGCCAACTTCATGACAAATAAATTAGTCGATCACTATTCAAATATTCTCAGCATTCTAGGTGAGGACGTAACCCGTGATGGCTTAGTCGATACCCCAAACCGCGCAGCAAAAGCCATGCAATTTCTTACTGACGGTTACGAAAAAAAGCTAGAAGACGTAGTTAATGGTGCAATTTTTGAAGCAGATAGCGACGAAATGGTCATAGTGCAAGACATTGAGTTTTATTCACTTTGTGAGCATCACATGTTGCCTTTCATCGGTCGTTGCCATATCGCATACTTACCACAGGGAAAAGTTTTAGGTTTGTCTAAATTTGCAAGAATTGTAGATATGTTTGCGAGAAGGCTACAAATTCAAGAAGGTTTAACCAAACAAATTGCTGATGCCGTGCAAGAAATCACAGGAGCCACTGGTGTTGGCGTTATTATGGAAGGTAAGCATATGTGTATGATGATGCGAGGCGTACAAAAGCAAAACTCTTCCATGATCACCTCTGTTATGCTTGGCTCAATGCGCTCGTCTGACGCTACCAGGAATGAATTTTTAAGATTAATAGGGAAATAAATAGAAAATTAGGGGCACCTTAAAAATAATATTGTGAAGTTCGAGTGAGTAGCCAATACCCTTTGTTCTTACATGTAATTTAAAAATGAGTTCTCAACTAAACACTAACAATAATAAATGTATGCCTAATATAGGGCTACTTAAGTTTCAAATAAGAGGATCTAAAATGATAAGAAAACGTCTCGTGCAAGTACTACTGTTGAATTTAGTAGTGATTTTTAGCAGCCAATCCATGGCTAACACCCATGAATATGGACCAAAGCAATTCTCAGTTAAAAATAAGTGGACCGCCATTGTTGCAGCCTATGAGCCTGAAATTAAAGCCATAGACCACGCATTTAGTAAATTGGATGACGCACAAATCACAGAAACCATCATTATTAAGGGGGTTAAATACCAACTAGGTACCTACAAAGGTGAACCTATTGTTATTTTTACAACAGGTATTAGTGTCCCTAATGCTGCCATGACTATGCAAATGGCATTAGATTACTTTCCTATTGATAGAGTAGTTATGATGGGGATAGCAGGTGCTATTAACCCAGAATTTCAACCTGGAGACATAGCTATTCCAGAGCGTTGGTATTTCCATGACGAATCTGTTTATGTTAATCCTGACAAAAAAGAAACAGGAAAATTTGTTCTGCCTGATTACTATGAGGCTGCATTAGCGCGCTACAAAGCCAGAGAGCTTACCGATCCCAATGCACCAGCTTACGAAAATTTTGGCTTTATACATCCAGAAGAGATGGCCGTGGTTAAAGATGGTTGGGATGAGCCAAGACAAATGCCCTACTTCACAGCCACACCAGAATTAATTGCATTAACTAAAAAAGCAGTAGCTGCAGTTAGCCCAATAAAAATGCCTTCAGGCTACCCTATTCAAATAAAAGTTGGTGGTAATGGAGTAACGGGATCAGTATTTTTAGATAATGCCGATTATCGCCAATGGCTCCAAAGAGTATATAAAGCTCAGGTTTCAGAAATGGAATCAGCAGCGGTAGGACAAGTATGTTTTATCAATAATGTAGATTGGGTAATTATTCGCTCAATCAGTGATTTAGCCGGTGGTCAGCAAGGTAAAAATGTTGAAAACGTTTTTGATGGTATAGCCTCAGGCACAGGAACAAAACTGATGATTGGCTTACTAGACCAAATAGTAAGTCTATAAGCTTGGCGGTGTAAACTCACAATACAAATATAAGAAAGCCCACTATTTAGTGGGCTTTTGGTATTAAGCAATTAGCTAACTGATTTTAGTCAATTAATGTTCACAGTAAATAAGTTGTTTAATGGCCCCCTTATTTGACAGTACCTTTAGAGCGCCTGTATTGGAAATAAGATGTTTAAAATATGCTCTATTTTCAATTTAGTTTAAAGCAGCCAGTATATCTTTAATAATATCATCAATTTTACTTGGCGCTAAAGAAGCTGCCAGAGTTACATCAGATGTAGTGTCCAATTTATTACCAATTAGCCCGAGTCTACTACCATATCGGTTGAAAACAGTTGCCACCTCCATTGCATCAGTTGACTTCAAGTACAAATAACATGACTTGTCAGTTACGCTAGTGCATGAGAGTTGTGTTCTAAGCGCATTACTAGTGGCAAGCTTATTTAAAAAACTTCTAACTTGTGATGAAAGCAATTGTCTTCGCTGTTCAACATATTCGGTTGGTGAGTTTGCTGATTTCAACTTGGCGATATTATCACTAAGATTATTAATTGTTATTAATTCAGCACCGTACTGTTCAAGTATCGTTTTGTTAAAAAACATCTTATATCCACTTTCGAATGCCGCTGTAGTGTCATCAGGTGTAGCCAATTTTGAAACTCCAGTAGGTATCATTGAAGCGATAGCCTTAGATGGATTTGGATTTATACTTTTAAGAAGAGAGCGCACCTCCATTTGCAAACTAGTTAGCTGTTCTTTCGTTAATAAATTTTTACATTCAGCCGTTGCGGTATTTTTAAAACACTCTTCATCATCAAGTTTTTGAACCTCAGAATCATACAAATCAACTAACTCAAAAACTTGAATGGCAAATAAATCAAACTGGTCATTCGGTACTTTACTCAGTGTATTTCTTAAGTTGTTTAACTTTTCCAATAATTTATTGTCGATAGCTTTACTACTGACTTTTGACTTTAGAGCAGAGATTGCCTCTATTGCTTCCAATGCACTTGCATCTGACGCTTCATTAATATCCTTCATCAACATCTCGAACGTCTGAATATTATCCAACGTCTTAGCCACGAACCCGGATTTAATTTGAAAAGTTAAATAGGTGTTTGTTCTATAATCTTTGTACATTTCGCCAGTGTTAAGATCTAATGTACAAGGGCCAAAGTCAAACTCCTCTGGATTACCATCTTCGTCATATTCAATAATCGGTTTATTCTCTTTCTCTGTGCATTTCTCCACTAACCTTCCAGACAGATTATCAAACATTAAATTATCAAAAATTTCTTTTTCTAAAGGGCCTTTTTCTGTTCTTTTCCGTACAAAAGCATAATTCCCTTCCGCTATAATAGGACTCTGATAATTTTCGGAATTAGACTCAGGCACTAAAGTCATCGAATATCTAAACAAAATATCGTCAGATGAATTCGATAGAATAGCCGAACCTATAGAGTCTAAAACTGATAAAGCTGAGCTAGCAGGTGGGTACATTTGTTGGCCAGTTGCCGCAAGAGTCTTAAGCATAGCTTTTTGTTGCTCAGAAGGATCATCTAACTCAACAATAGCAATCTGTATTATAAGTGGCCCACCTTCATATTCTATTGGCCCATATACGGGCAAGAACGAAAAGTTAAGATACTGATTAGCTTTCACTCCATTAGAATAAAAAATAACCCTACCACTCTTATCACTTTTAGGGCCAAAGGCCATTGAACATCCACCTTTTCCTTGCTCACAAACATTAGCGATAATAACCATTTCCGCATTAGCTCCCCTCGAACCAAAAGTTTCACCGATATTTCGACTTTCGATAGCAAACCCATTGAAAGCTTGCATAAGGTGCACAGATATTGTGTCTCCAGAATTGATTTGGGGGACTCTTGTGTATTTACGATATAAGGTTTCGTAACATTCGCGGGTTACACCAGCTCGGTTAAATTCAGAATGGTCGTACAGCTCTTTGTTACATTGTGCTAAGTCTTTAGCACTTAAACCTTGGTTTGATATTGTTCTAACATAATCCACTTCACCTTCTTCAATAACTTGGCAGCCATATAAAAATAAAAGTGAAATAAATATATAAAATACTCTAGCCATATCCCTTGCCTCGTTTTCTTATTATCAGTTACCTTGATTTTAGATCTTAACGATAGCACAAAATTCAAACAGCTGTTATGAACTTATAACTAAAAGTAATTCTAGAGGTAAACATTATCAAGAACTAGGTTTAATCATCTACTTCCTTTTCATTTGTCATTAACTAGCGTTATTTCAAACTCACCGGACATCAATTGTAGTTGTTCTAAGCCAGTTAACTTACGCTCAGCTACCCTGCCAATGTATGCCCATTGCTCAATCTGCTCGGTAACAGTTTTAGGGTATCTTTCTAAAGCTGCTTCAGCTTTTGCAATTAGAACGTTGCCGATATGTATATCAACAGTACCTTCATCAGTTGACGCCTCTGCTTTTTCATTGTTTTTTGACATTTTCTAGTCCCTTAAGGTTGTGATTAATTTTAAATTTAAGCTTGTCGTACATACGCTTACATTTGGTCAATTTGTCGAATTTGCATGTAAACCAACGATGGTCACCAAATGCTTTGTCTAAAGCATATTTACTAGGTAATTTATTGGTTGTTTCTAGTTGTTGTTTGAGGAAGTCTTTGAATTTTGGAAAAAGGAATTTGTCTCGCTTCTCCCAAATTTTTGCACTGTGATTAGCATGGTTGCCTTGAATGGGAAACGCAGTATCAAGCCATGTTTTGTCGTATTGATATGCCCAGCTCAAAGCATTTCCTTGACACTTTTTTAATTCTGCTCGGTTAAGTTGACCACTGCGTTTTCGTTCGCCAATTAAAATCGCTCTTACAGCATCCCGCTTTTTATACATTCTTAAATATTGACGCCACAGACTTAGCCCCTCAACAGACTGAACCACCCCAGTAATTGATGATTCTGAGACACCCAGTTTGGTTGCAATGTCTTTACAACTCTCATTTTTAATTGCTAATTTTGTTGCTTGTCTTTTTATATCAGCGGTTATGACTTGTTTTCGCTCTGTTGTCTTTACGCCAATTCGGTTGGCTAATTGTTTTACGTAGCCATGACTCACTTTTAAGCGCCTGCTTATCTCTGCAACGTTAAATTGATAACTTTGTAATAGTGCTATTGCTTGTGACTCAATAGTCATAGACATCTTCAGCGGTTTAGGATTTGGCACACTGGGTGATGGCGATATTTCTGGCATCCCCTTTACTGCAAACTCCAGAAAAATAGGCTTAAGTGGGTGGATACTAAGTTCTGACTCAAAAACAATGCGACGGATACTTCTGGTATTCAACACATTGGGAACACAAAGTGCTTCAGCTACTTCAATACAACGTTCTAACACTACAGGCATTCGAATATGCATTTGCGATGTAAACAGCCCACGGGTCTTAAATAGACTTCTAAAGTGTTGCTGGCCAGATTTTACAAACATATTGCTATGTAGCAGTTGCACAATATGCTTGGCAAACTCTATCTGTAGTGTATTAGCGTTTGAAGGAATAACAGACTGTATTGACTCAAAATATAGTGGGAGCCGATATTTTCGAGGGTTAAAAGGCACACTGATTAATTCGCAGCCATGTTTGTAGCATGCTTTCACGCCCCATAGTTGGTGTGACAAATGCCAAAAAGCGATACCAATTTTAGTCACATCTTCTTTAGCACACTCTGGGCAGTAATTGCTCTGCGTTAATGAGCCAAGTGACAGCTGTGGCGAACATGAAAGGTTTGCTATATTCGTATCACTTGCGCCACACATTGACGCCTTCAGTGCATCATGGCGAGCGTTATAAAGAACATGCAAAGGGTAAGCAGTATGATTATGTAAAAGATGCTCTACGTCGTATTCAGAATGACGAGAGATATTGTAAATATGACTAGGCAACAGTTGATTTAAACACACCCCTTTATACCCAAACCAATCCAACGAAGTAGCGGCATATGAAACATCCCCCAACAGCCAATGACACCGTGCGATATAAGAAAACAAGGTTTCATCAGGTTGGATGCGAGGTGTGTTTAATGTTGTTGTCATCGAACTAACTCATCCTTTGTACTCGAACATATAGAACGTTTTGAACAAAAGTAAGAGTAGCGGATGCACTGGCGTGCTTACATCCATCATCGCCCTAATACCAATATTGACTGACTTTAGTTGATGCCAAAGCTCATCGCGTTGATATGGAAATAGCTTAAATAGATAACGTTTCAACGCATCCAACCATTGTAAATTGAGTCGCTTACCTGCCTCAGAATTTGCGCCTTGAAAGAAGGAACTTTCTAAAAAGACACTTCGGTAGATACCAAGCATACCGTTCCCATCACGACATTCCGTCCTCATAATCATGTCTGATTCAAACTCTAGCCAGCGATGAAACATTGAAATATCGAGTTGTTCGCCACCTGTTTGTTCAAAAGCTGCACCTGACTTGCCATCGGGAACAGCAGCAGAATTTGAAAATTTTTGATGCAAAACATCTCCATGTTTTTGACAGGTAAAAACGGTTGGTAGTTGATTACGACTATTCAAGATTGGAAAACCAAATTGCTCAATTTCTTCATCTCTGCATCGTTCACAATATTTAAGAGGAGCATATTTAGTTAACGCCTTTTCTCCTTTAAAAAGTACCCTTCCCGTACCTCGTCTTTCAAACTGCTTCGACACAAATTCATCTAGAACGTTCTTGGTAGCAAATGGCCGCCAAAAACTTCCGCATAGGTGTTCATCAATCGTTTCTAACGATGGTTTTCCTAGTACTCCTGAATCGGCAAATTTCAATGCCCACAGCGGTAAATACCCCTCTGAAGTTCGAGGCACTCCTAAGCTAAATGATTGGTAAAAATCTTGCGGTTTTATAAACGAACCATACGATAACAGTCGTGAAACATAAGCTGGTAGGTATTCACCAGCTTTGATATTAATCGAGTTCGTCAACAACGATAAAGTATTACTGTCCATGAGTCCCCCCCGTTATAATAAAGGCGTCTTCGAAATCATCCTCATCTTCACATGAGTCCTCAACAGTAGTTTTAATTGCAGTGTTTTTTTGAGATTTAGTGGACGTCGCTTTACCGCTTAGCTTTTTACCCTTACTTTGAGATAGCTGAACAAAAGGTGTTTTCAATTCTTCAAAAGCGCCTTTTTCTTGGCTATAAGCTTCATGTACATGTTCAGCAGTGATATTTCCTGTCACTTCACGTCGCAATAAATTTCCAACTATTGTTTTTAAGCGGCTTGCATTGCCTTCAGTGTAGTGATGAATAATATGATAAAAGTCATTATTTATATGTTGACTGTCCATACCCAGAAATGACACAAACATCGTTTTCACCATGTCTCGCCAAAACGTTGAAATGACTGAATCCGAATTTATTTCAATACTGCCATTATGTGCTAAACGCCGCCCTGTTTGCTCAGCAAACCCTTTTAGTTTTTCAGCTTCTGGCGTTCCTATAAATACAATAGGAATACCTAATTGATTAAAAAGTTGTTCAAGGAATTCGTTAGTAATTTTTTGATTAGCATTAGCAGCTGTTCCTGATAATGCCCACTGAACATCATCGATGACAAGTACCCCTAAACAAGCCATCCGGCAAACCTTGATCATGTATAGAAGCCGCTCACCTTCCAAATCTCGACTAGGGATTTTAGCCGCAAAGGAAGTGTCTAACACCTTGTCTATTTCTTGAATAACATCAAGATAAAATGCTTTTCTACTCGCGCCTTTACTCATATCAACTTTAACCCACGAAACTTGCCTTATTTTTCTTCCCTCGGTCAAAGGGCTTGGCTGGTGTTCGATTACAGTTGGGATAGTATCTAAGACGCTATCCATTAGCGTTGTTTTACCTCCTCCTGACCTCCCACGAATAAAAAGTGAGTTCCCTGCTCCTTTCAATTTTTTGGGCGCAGGAACCTTCTTTAAGTCAGCTAAATGAATATGCTTGTCATAGTCATACGATGCGGGGTGGCGTTTGACGTACCCCATCATCATGAGTATACGAATTCGACTATATAATTCGTATGCGTGTGGAGGTGACATAAAAAAGCCTTTATCTAATCCCACTTCCATTTCGGCGCAATCCCACTCCGCAAAACCCAAGTTGTTGTCACACCGAACTGTGATTTTGTGACTTAAGTCATCTTCCGATAGAGCATGCTCCTCTATAGCTGTAACTAAGGGATTTCCTTTAACAAAAGTATCCATGAATGTGTTTGTTGACATTGTCTGCTTTGATTTACTCATCAGAACCTCCTGCTGAAGAAGAGTGACCACCTAGTTCATCGCACTCAAAGCCAAACAAGGTGCGGGTATCATTAGTATCAAGGAGAGTCTCTATCTTGGCCTCGATTTTAGAGTTTTCGTCTATGCCTTTAGCCATGGATTTTTTGCCTTTCGCTTTTGAACCGATAGCCCGATTTTCGGTATTTACCTCTTCAACTTTTTCAGTTATGTGAACGTGTTCAAATCCACGACTTTGCTTATTTAAACTTTGCTGTGCAGCTTCCACTCTTTCAAGTTGATAAATCTCAATTTCAGTCAACTCATCAAAGCGTTTATGTTCTGAGGCAAGCTTAAATTCAATGATTGTAAAATCTTGATCAGGATCTGCGTACCAAGCAAATCTAAAATCATCGGGGTTATAACGCATTTTAATAGTGAAGCATGCTTTTTTGCTTTTTAGTTTCGCTTGCCGTTTGGCAAATACTATATTGTTAGTCCTAAAGCGAACCTTCACTTTTTTGGCATCCAACTCGATATAATCTTTAAACACTTTCGCTTGCCCTTGATTTAACAATGCATATTTCACTTCCTCAACAGGCTTGGTTATGCCCCCCCCCATATTAGTATCAATGTGCTGTGCCCAAATCGCGTTAGGAGTCGCCTTAATGCCTTTAAAGACATCAGCACTATGTAACCGAGTACAATTAATTTTGCTGCGATTAGAAACAAGAATTGCCTCGATAATTAATCTGTTCAGAACCTCAATATTGATTTCAGATGTTGTGGATGGGTGTACAGAGTCCTTTGCGCGTTCAGGTTTCACACTGCCATCCAATCGTTGGATTACGATGCCATCTGTAGAATCAAAAGTAACTTCCACCGTACCTCTAGCTCGACTTAAATAGGCGGGAGCATACGACATACCCTCAATACCTAAATCAGCTGCGAGCGCTTCAGAAAAAATGGATTCTGCATAATCGGCCCCCCTGTCAGAAAACAGGTTTAGACAAACATGCTCACAAGCCCATTCACTTTTATCAATATCAATCCCATAACGAGCACAAAATTTAACTTTGTCAGTAAAGGCATTGAACAAAGCTGACTTAGCAGCCATTGCATTGCGCTTAAAAGTAACGCTGAATCCAACAATTTTTCCTGAATAGACGTCTATCACATAATACAAATACGGACGGCCTAGACGTATTGTTTTTAATACTCCCGTGCCTTGATCACGAATTCGAGTAACCACGTATACATTCAAGGTGGTTGAATCTATTTCATATAAATAAGTTGGCCCGATAGTGAGGTCTTGAGCAACACCAAAGCGCGGAGCATCATTATTATGTGCCTTCTTAACTCCTTTACTGCATTCATTGAAATACTCAATGTCTACTGTTTTATCAAAATGATAAGCGAATTGATCGTATGAGATATGCTTCGATAAGTTGACATACTTTTGTGCGACATATTGCAAATCATCTGGCGCAGGGTCTTTACAGTAATTATTAATAAATATGGAATATAAGGATGTAATTTTGTAGTCAGGTTGATTTCTTAAATCGTTTGCTATGAATTTATCTAGCCTGCCTTGATCTTGCTGATTAAAAATTCGTCTTATGAAATACGGCGAAATAGGAGCATTACCTAAGCTTTTATTTGCTGCGACCATGAAATTTTCGGGTAGCGGCCTGCCTACACCAGAATTAAAATGACCGGGTAAAAGGGCTGTAATATGCGATCCATATGCGAGGTATAAATTCAGCCAATTATAAATTGATTGACGCGTACAACCAGCCCGGATGGCGCAGGCTTCAATGTCTTCTGTAAGAGGAATGCCACGAATATAAAGCTCAAGTTTAGACTCAATATTCTGTTCAATTGATCCTACAACGGGAAGTATTGCATTATAGCAAGCTTGCGCCCTTGACCATGCGTTTTCACTGGCCTTTTCAACGACCTTTCTCTTATTAAAATTATTGAGTTCGAAATTAAAATTTTCCCAAGCGAAACCCTGTATTGCACTTCCAAATTTAACCAGAAAGGGTTTATTTGGTTTCCGTTTTTGCAGTGACAATGCCAGTTCATTAAGACCATGAAACACTTTGACGACTGTATAAACCTTATTTCCATGTGTTATTACACAGTTCACTGGAATGTCGGCGATATGAAAAATATCAGAGGTATGTACACTTACCTTATTTTTATCTTTTATAGCTGCCATGCGAAGTCCTCCCCCTCGAAAACATATCCTCCACCTGCTAAAGGCTTGAAAAGATCAACGCGTAACTTTTTAGTCCACACAAAATGCCAAAAAGCTGCATATAAACGACCTTCCGGCAAACTAGTCTCCATTGATAGGTTTGCTATCACATCAACTAACCTAAGCTTAAGTTGCTTGCCATAATTCAGCGCTTTTATAAAGTGAGCTAATATAGAAACCTTTAGAACTGGTGGGATTTCAAGATTACGGTGTACTCGTGCGCATGTGAGATTTTCAACAAGGTGCTTATCAAACATCCAAAAGGCACTCGATATGATCTGATATTCAATACCTTTCAATTTCTCCCAATAGTACTTTTCAATTCGAAGCTTATCCTTTGTTCTTTCGACAACTCTGTCATTACCGTCATAAGGGACTATGTCCTTTTCATACTTCAAAGAGCACGCGACAGTCTTTACTTCCCCAGTAGTACTGTCGACCAAATTAAAAACAAAATCAGAGGTCATAATTGCTGCTTGGAACCCCTTATTATGATCAGCAACGGGGGCACTTGGCTCGTATCGGGGGTGCATTAAATTGAGGCTGGCAGCAACTTCCAAAGTTTTTTGTACGTTTAGCAGAGGAAACTGAGTTTTAACGTTTGAAACGTTAGACATAAAGCTAAGTACTAAGCCAAATTTTCGCTCAAGCTCGCTAAAATATTCATGACGTTGAGATGACGGGTCTAGCTGTTCGCTTGTCGCTTTACCCATTGATGAAAATTGACGTGCGGATCTTAAAGGTAAATATCCGCCAGCGAATTTCACTCGTGCTTTATATTCACTTATGTGCTTTTTAGTCAGCTCCGTGATTACGGGCTGGGTTAGTTTTGGTTTTGGTTTTGATTCTGGTTTAAGTTTCATTGCTATTCTCTGTATTCATCAAACCCATTAATTATGGTGTTTGACACTAGCAATAAAATATAGCAGAGTTTCAGAGAAAAACTATTAATTTTACCAATAAATTCAACAACTTATAATAACAAAAAATCTTCAAAAGTCAATTTGAACACAAAACGGAACAACATAAAACTTACACTTATGAGGATCTAAATCTAAATACCTACCCAAACCGACAAATATCACGAAAACTTCGTTTGTCAACAGGGGATAAATTGGTAACACCAACAATTACAATAAGTTAAGAGGAATCTAAATGAGGATCAGTGAAGATGATTTAATATATTTTTCAACTTTTCTAGCTAAATTTAAGAATAGAAAAGATGCTTTCAGAGAGTTTAAAAAACTTGAAACTGTAGGGGCTTTCACAAATATAAAAGAGGTTTCCAGAGTAAAAAATAATTCAAAAAAAAATTAATAAAAATGTCTCTAAACAAGGTTATTCATTTGTAGATTCCCGAATTTTCCCATATTCTCTCATTATGCCATTTTTGAGAATGACGATGACAGAACAAATCATGACCTTGAAAGAGGTAGCTGCGTATTTAAAGCTGACTGAAAAAACAGCATACCGACTAGCGGCAGAAAAGAAATTGCCGGGATTTAAAGTCGGTGGTTCGTGGCGATTCAAGTCATCAGACCTAGAAGCGTGGATAGAAAACCAAAAACAATAATTACACCATTATTGATAAGGACATTATGTGATCCCAAATTATCAGCAATTTATGCGGCCCTTCTTAGAAATTGCAAAAGCCGCCAACGGTAGTGAAATCAAGCTTAGAGATGCCATTAATCAGCTTGCTGATAAGTTCAACTTATCTGACGAAGAGCGCAATGAAACACTGCCCAGTGGTAGGCAAAGTATCTTAGATAACCGTGTAGGCTGGGCGCGAACTTACCTGACTAAAGCTGGACTTTTAAAAGCGACCAAACGAGCACACTTTGTCATCACTGAACGAGGTATCCAAGCCCTGCAAGATACCAACGCCGTTATCAACAACGAATACCTCAAGCAATTTGATGAGTTCATTGCATTCAAAGAGCAGAAAAACGAAGCTAGTGACACTCAGTCAGCAAACACGCTAGAAACCACCCATACATCTACAACAAGTGAAATAACGCCAGACGAAGCGTTACTGGACGCTTATAAGACCATTAATGATGCACTAGCATTGGAACTCATATCACGTACCCGCGAAGTGACTCCAGCCTTTTTTGAAGACTTGCTTATCGAACTGTTACTGGCGATGGGCTATGGCGGCACGGGCGAAGGTGCCGCGCACGCGCTAGGTAAAAGTGGCGACAATGGTATAGACGGTGTTATCGACCAAGATCCATTAGGCGTAGACCAAATTTATATTCAGGCCAAACGCTATGCAGAAGGCAATAACGTTGGTTCTGGTGATATTCGAGATTTCTTTGGGGCGCTAAATTTAAAAAAAGCGCAAAAAGGTATTTTCATTACCACATCTGATTTTACCGCAAGCGCAAGCCAAACAGCCAAACAGCCAAAGATCTTGGTATGCGAATAGTACTTATTAACGGTAAAGAACTAGCCAAACTCATGCTGCGTTACAACATCGGTAGCAGAGACGAACAGGTATTGCATCTGAAGAAAATCGACGAAGAATTTTTTGAAGCGTAAATTAAAATACTAATGCGACACATAAATGTGTGTAAACCAATCAAGAACTAAACACACACGGTAAAACTAAAAATTTAATAGCTTTAATGCTGAAGGAATAGAAGTTGAACATTAGCCAAATAGAAGAAGTTGTTAAAAAATTAGCAACTGATATTAATACCAACGAAGTTAACAAGGATGAGTTTATATACCAACTAATGGCGGCTTACGGCCATCGTAAAACCACCATTGGTCGCATTAAATCAGGTGAGCGTAACTTAGCGAATGTTGAAGGTGAAGTAAGAGCCAAGCGCCATATTTACTTTAAGCAAAGCCAAAACGATTGCGTGTTGTCTGATATTGATAACATGAAAAAAGAGCCTTCAGTTGCTCGTGATAAAATTCGTTTTGTGATTGCTACCGACTTTAATCAGTTTGTTGCCTTAGATACCCGTACCCACGATACTTTAGATATTGAGTTTAACGAGCTTGGTAAACATTTCGATTTTTTCCTACCTTGGGCTGGTATGGAAAAAGCCGTATACCAAGGTGAAAACCCTGCTGATGTTAAAGCGGCTGAAAAAATGGCCAAGTTATTTGACTTGATTAAAGCCGATAACTTTAACGAAGAAACCAAAAACGATACAGCCGCACTTCATAACCTAAACGTGTTTTTAACTCGTTTACTTTTCTGCTTCTTTGCTGAAGATACTGGCATATTCAAGCAGAACCAATTTAGTGCTGAGCTTGAATCACATACTAAATTAGATGGCTCAGATGTTGATAGTTACTTAAATCGACTGTTTGAAGTATTAAATACCAGTAAAGATACCCGTGGTGACTTACCTGATTACCTCGCTAGCTTTGAATATGTGAATGGTGGCTTATTTGCCAACAACATAGTCTCACCAATGTTTTCAACTAAATCGCGCAAAATGCTGATTGAGTGTGGCAGTGAACTAGATTGGTCAGATATTAACCCTGATATTTTTGGCTCTATGATCCAAGCTGTAGTTCACCCCGACCAGCGTGGCGGTATGGGCATGCACTACACCTCGGTCACTAACATCATGAAGGTAATCGAGCCACTATTCTTAGACGAACTTTATTCTGAGTTTGAAAATATTGAAAACAACATTGATGCTAAGTTAAAACCAAGCCGTTTACGTAAGCTCCATGATCGCATTGCTGAAATTAAACTGTTCGACCCGGCTTGCGGTTCCGGCAACTTTTTGATCATTGCCTTTAAAGAATTACGTAATTTTGAAATGGAAATCATCAAACGCTTACAAGAACTAGATCAAAATAAAAATCAAGATGACCTGTTTGGTGACGTTGGTTTAGATTCATCTTTTTCACGTATTAAACTTTCTCAATTCTACGGTATTGAACTAGACGATTTTGCCCATGAAGTGGCAATTCTTTCGTTATGGCTTGCTGAGCACCAAATGAACGGAGAGTTTAAAGCTGAGTTTGGTGAGTGTGAACCATCTTTGCCGCTTAAAAAAGGTGGAAAAATCTTCTGGGGTAACTCGTTAAGACTTGATTGGAGGGAGTGTATAGACCATTCTGATGAAGATGAGGTCTACATTATAGGAAATCCACCATATCTTGGTTCTAAAAATCAAAGCGAAGAGCAGAAAGAAGATATTAAGTATTGCTTACAAGGAATATCAAATACTAAAAGTCTTGATTATATCGCATGTTGGTTTATTAAAGCGGCCCTTTTTATAAATGCAAAAAGTTCATATGCATTTGTATCTACAAATTCAATATGTCAGGGGACTCAAGTTCCGTTACTTTGGCCAATAATTCTAAAGTCGGGATGTGAAATATCTTTTGCTTATAAGAATTTTGTTTGGTCTAACAATGCAAAAAATAAGGCTGGAGTTACCTGTTCGATAATTGGTGTTAGGAAAAAAAATAATAAACCAAAAGCTATTTTCACAAACAATTTTAGAAAAATCGTATCAAATATTAACCCTTATCTGATTGAATCAACAGATATTGTGGTGACAAAAAGTACAAATGTCATATCTAAATTACCGCGAATGCAAATTGGAAATGAACCCTATGAAAGTGGCTTTTTTATATTTTCTACCTTAGAAAAGGAAGAGTTTGTAGCAGAAGAACCAAGGTCAGAAAAATTCTTTAAAAAATTAGTCGGCTCAAATGAATTTATTAAGGGTACTTATAGGTGGTGCCTGTGGATCGAAGACCAATATCTTGATGAAGCATGTGCAATTCCTTTAATTAAAAATCGAATAGATAAGGTTAGGGAGGCTCGCCTAGTTGGTGGAATGAATGCCCGAAGTTGTGCACACAGACCACATCAATTTAGATGGGTAAATAGAGCCATAAAAAATCAAGTTGTTGTTCCTGTTGTTTCTTCGGAGCGAAGAGAATATATACCAGTGGGACTGATGGATAAAGATACAATAATTTCCAACAAAGCTCAGGTTATCTTCGATCCTGAACCATTTGTATTAGGTGTTCTTAATTCTAAAATTCATATGGCTTGGGTCAGAACTATTACAGGTCGTATTCGATCTGACTATCAATACACGGCAGGACTTTGTTACAACAGTTTTCCATTTCCTGATATTGATGAAAATACTAAATGTGAAATGGTAGATAAATCGTTAGCCATATTAAGTGTTAGAGAAAATTATCCGGAGAGAAATTTGGGCAGCCTTTATGATCCGGACAAGATGCCTACAGATCTAAAGGCTGCTCATAGAGAGTTAGATGACTTTGTAGATAAAATCTACCAGAAAAAAGGTTTTTCAGATGATGATGAAAGACTCGAATTCTTATTTTTAATGTATGAGAGAATGACAGGAGGTCAAAATGCGTAATTTAATGGAATTCAAATATGCTCAAAGTGGCGCTAGCTCAAACACCAATGAAATGGGCATGCGAGCAATGCAGTCTCGTGCTTATGAAGGAAGAAACAGCCAATACCTGCTATTAAAAGCGCCTCCAGCTTCAGGTAAGTCTCGTGCGTTAATGTTTTTAGCATTAGACAAACTACATAACCAAGGCATTAAGAAGGCTATTGTTGCTGTACCTGAGCGCTCAATTGGTGGCTCGTTTGATACTACCGAATTAAGCAAATACGGCTTCTTTTGTGATTGGGATGTCGATAACGAAAATAACCTTTGTACTCCCGGTGGTGAAACCAGTAAAACTAAAGCATTTAAACGTTTTATGGCTGGTGACGATAAAATACTTATTTGTACCCACGCTACCTTGCGCTTTGCGTTTCAAGAAGTTGAAGACAGTGCTTTTAACGATTGCCTGATAGCCATTGATGAATTTCATCATGTTTCTGCCGATGGTGAAAATGTATTAGGTGATGTATTACGTTCAATCATGACCAACAGTAGTGCCCATATTGTTGCGATGACCGGTTCTTATTTTCGTGGCGATAGCGTTCCTGTTTTAACACCTGAACTTGAAGCTCAATTCGATAAAGTATCATTTAACTATTATGAACAGCTTAATGGTTATAACTATTTAAAATCGCTCGGCATTGGCTACCACTTCTACCAAGGTAAATATACTGAAGTTATTCATGAGGTACTTAACTCAGAAGAAAACTACGGTAAAAAGACCATCATTCATATTCCTAATGTTAATTCAGGTGAATCAACCAAAGAAAAATATGATGAGGTAGATGCCATTTTAGAAGTACTAGGTGAAGCAGGTAAACGAGATCCTGTTACTGGGGTTATTCCTGTTACGCGACCTGATGGCAGTGTCATAAAAGTTGCTGACTTAGTGGAAGAAAATGGTCGCGATATTATTCAAAACTATCTACGTAATATAAAACACCTTGATGATATGGACGTTATCATTGCATTGGGAATGGCGAAAGAAGGCTTCGATTGGGAATACTGTGAACATGCTTTAACTGTTGGATATAGAAGCTCGTTAACTGAAATTATTCAGATTATTGGTCGCTGCACTCGTGATAGCGCTAATAAAACCCATGCGCAGTTTACTAACCTCATAGCCCAGCCTGATGCTGAAAATGATCAAGTAACAATTGCCGTAAATAACATGCTTAAAGCGATTACTTGTTCACTACTTATGGAACAAGTGTTAGCGCCAAACTTTAAGTTTAAAGCCAAAAAAGATGATGACTTTGAGCCAACTCCTCCGGGCACAATGAAAATTGGCGGCTTTAAAGAGCCAAGTACTAAGCGTACTAAAGACATTATTGAATCTGATTTAGCTGATTTAAAAGCGGCTATATTACAAGATGACAAAATAATTGCGGCATCAGCAGGTAAAGTTGATCCTGAAGTGGTTAATAAAATACTTATCCCTAAGATAATCCAACGCAAATATCCTGATTTAACTGAAGCTGAAGTTGAAGAAGTTCGTCAGCAAGTTGTCGTTGATTCAGCAGTAAGTACGGCAGAAGTGAGTGAACAAGGCGGGAAAAAGTTTGTTCGCTTAGCTGATAAATTTATCAACATTGATGAATTGAGTATCGACTTAATTGATGAGATTAACCCATTCCAAAAAGCCTTTGAAATATTGTCGAAATCTGTAACAACTGACGTACTTAAGCTCATTCAAGAGTCGATTGAAACCACCCGTATTCAAATGGACTTTGAAGAAGCTAAATTGCTATGGCCTAAAGTTAAACAGTTTGTTCATGACAAAGGACGAAAGCCTGATTTAAACGCGTCAGACTTTACAGAAAAACGTTTAGCGGAATGCTTAATTTACATCAAACAAGAAAAGCGCAAAAGGATGAAAGCGTAGTGAAGAATCAAGAGTGGCAAAAATTAAAGTCAATGGAAATGGACGACTGGTTAAGCTTCATTAATGACGATGATGAATTAGGACTTACTGCGGTTAAGGTTAAGTCGAAAGCACCAACGGCAGACGAACATTTAGTCGCTAAATTTCAAGAGATAAATGACTTCTATAAAGCCAATGGCCGTTTGCCTGAAAACAATATGGCCAACATTAGTGAGCTAATGTTGTTTAAGCGCTTAGACTCTATCAGAGGCAACGACACACAGTGTCATGCATTGGTTGATTTTGATGAATTTAACTTATTGCCACTCACACATGAGGTAGCAGAGCCAAAAGCAGAATATAAGCCTGTGGTAAAAGAGATTAACTCGGTTGAAGATATATTCGAAGATGATGATTTTGGTTTACTTGGTGATTCTGACGATAGTATTTTTAAAATTAAACATGTAAAAACAACACTAACTATGCCTAAAACTGTGGCCAGAAGAGAAAGGTGTAAAAACTTTGAAAAGTATGAAGAACTTTTCCAAAAGTGTCATGCGAAGGTGCATTCTGGCTATCTTGAAATGACGAAATTTGTTGGCGAACAACAAATTCAAAAAGGAGAGTTTTTTGTTCTTAATGGGGTCATGTGTTATGTGGCTGACATGGCAGAAAGGGAAAAGAAAGGGGGGAAAGTTAATGCAAGACTTCACCTTATTTTTGAAAACGGCACAGAGTCAAATATGCTGTTACGTTCATTGGCTACCGAGCTTTATAAAGATGAGTCAGGAAGACGAATAATTCCGACAGAGCTTGATTTTGAAATAAATGAAGAAGATCAATCAGCAGGCTTTATATATATATTGTCAAGCCAAAGCCAAGATCCGCGAATCCATTCAATTAACAACTTATTTAAAATTGGTTACTCTACAACACCCGTTGCAAAACGCATTGCCAATGCTGCAAACGAACCAACCTATTTGATGGCTCCAGTTAATATTGTAGCTGAATATGAATGCTACAACATGAACACGCAAAAATTTGAAAACCTCATTCATACTGTTTTTAAAGATGTATGTATTGATGTTGAAATTGCTGATTTACAAGGGAATATGTGTAAACCGAGAGAATGGTTCAGCGTGCCTCTGGAGCAAATAAACATAGCTATTGAGCTTATTGGAAGTGGGCAAATAGTTAATTACCGATATAACTCAACGACACAGAAAATTGAGCTGAGATAAAACAGTAATCACGGTGTTTAATTGATTTTACGAGGATTTAAATGAAAACGGATTTTAGTGAAGGGTTCTATTCAAATGACAGTGATAAAGAGACGTTAGCAACAAGAAATACACTACTAACAGAGCAAGTAGATACTGCTAGGCAAGAGAAAGATAAGCTGTTGCTGTTTTTGAAAAGCAAACTTGCAGGTTACTTAGGTCTAAAGGTCGCTTATTGGATTCAAGGATCATTCAAAAACCATACTGTAATACGCCCTGTTCGCAGTAGTGATGAGTTTGATGTTGATGTAGGCCTTTATATTTTTGCCGATGCTGAAGCTCAAAGTCTAAATGCATCTGATGCAAAAAGTTTGCTGAATAAAGCTTTGCAGGCTTATTGCGAATCCCATAGCACGGCTAAACTCGAAGATGCTAAACCAAACTGTGAACGAATAAGTTTCCCTGATAATTTTCATATTGATCTTCCTCTTTATTATATAGATGAACAAATAGGAAAGTGCCGTTTAGCTACCGAAAATAATGGTTGGATAGATAGCGATCCTAAAGCATTACAGTCATGGTTTGATAATCAGATAAAGGATTTATCTGATACTGAAAAGGCTCGATTACGGAGGGTAATTAAAGCTATAAAAACTTGGGTTAGCCTTAAGAATATAAAACTCCCGTCTATTGCAATATCAACCTTTATAGCTAGAAACTATATTGGTTACGCTTCAGAAGAATATGCAATATGGAAACTATCAAGTAGCCTAACAAATCACATAATAACTGGCGGGAGAATCCTTAGTCCTATTAATGGTGATGATTTAATAAGTGCTAAAGACGAAGAACTAGATGAACTAAAAAGTGCTTGCTTACAACTTCAAAACGTTTTGAAAGCAGTTGCGCTCTCTGAATCAATTGTCGTTTCTCACCAACTGTGGTCAATTGAGTTTGAACATGTATTACCCCCACTCAACTCGCTTAAAGTACAAGCTGGTAGCGAGATCTTACCAGCAATAACAACACCACCTCAAATAAGTGTTAAACCTTCAAGCGGAGTACCTGAGCAAGTTCTAAATAATGTATCCGTTTATCGAGGCGATAAGCTTAGCTTCAGAGTCCATAACAAAAGTGATTATTCAGCAGGATCGGAAGTCATATGGATGGTGCGAAATACTGATAAGGATGCAGGGTTAAAAAACGACTTGGGACACAATCAAAGGTTTGATATCTCAGAATCAGTAACGGAAAACTGTGAGTATCGTGGTAAACACTTTATGGAGTGTACAATTTTAAATGCAGGTCAAATTGTCGGTATATCTTCTGTGGCAGTTAATATTTATCAGCAACAAAGACCAGTTCGCAACCCACCTAAAAAACGATATGGCCCAGTGAGGTAAAAATATGTGGAAAGTTTTGCCAAAGTTTGGATTAGCAAAAATATTAGTATTGTTATTATGTTCGATTGTAACCACTGGGCTAATTTGGGCTACAAAAGGTTGGACGGGTGTAACAACTTTTTTTAATGAAGATGGTTTTAGCATTATATCCAGCTTGTTAATTCCTGTTCTAATTTGCTTTGTAGGTATTACTTGGCTGTTAGGTGTTTACCTTTGGCGTTGGCTTTGGAAGATTCCAGTCGTTGGGTCGCTACTCAATGAAAAGGTGTGTCCTGATTTAAATGGCACTTGGATAGGCAAAACAATTTCTACTTATAAAGATGAGCATGGTAACCCATACGAAAAAGAAGTCGAAATGGTTATTAAAGCAACTTTCTTTGGTTTTGATATTCGTCTTGTATCTGTTGATAAATACCAGAGAAGTACTGTTATGCAAAGTGAGATCTTAAAAGATCCTCGCGATGGGGCCTTTTATCTCAGTTATATATTTGAATCAGTTGTTGATCAGCCCAAAGAAACGGATGATGCAAAATTTGATGGGGCGGCTCGATTACATGTCAGGTTTGAAGGTAATGACATTAAGCTTGTTGGAAGGTATTGGACAAACCGAGGTTGGCAAAGAAATATGCAAACAGCAGGAACAATTAGCCTGCAAAAGGATTAGTTATACATTTTAGGTAGGGGATTTATAGATTATGAAAGAAATACTTAGAAATGTTTCCCATTGAATTCTTATGGTGGGCTTGAGACATATCGATGATCTTTTCGAATTAGAAAATTTAGATTCAGTTGTAGAATTGAAAAAGCCATTCAATAGTTATCGTAAAATTAATTGCAGGTTCTAAAAAAGCCCACTTTTAAGTGGGCTTTGGTTATCCTTTAAAAATCTTATTTACTATAAAAATCTTAATTAAAGCCTTTAAACAACTTATTTAATATGAACAATTAACGCTCAACCACTGCATTATGGTAAACATGTTGTACGTCATCACAGTCTTCTAACATGTCCATAAACTTATCAAAGTTTGCTACATCATCACCACTAACAGTAGATTCTGTTTGCGGAATAAATGTAATCTCTTCAGCTTCAAACTTAAGTTCGGGATCATTATCCATTAAAGCTGTTCGGGTATTGTTATATTCTGTATGGGGAGCATAAACAGTAATCACACCGTCTTCGCTTTCTACCTCAGTGACATCAACATCCGCTTCCATTAGTACTTCTAAAATAGCATCTTCATCATCGCCATTAAAAGCAAATACAGCTTGATGGTCAAACATATGACCCACAGTGCCTTCTACACCTAGTTTTGAGCCAGTTTTAGTAAAACAGTTGCGTACGTCTGTGATCGTGCGGTTATTGTTATCAGTTAAACAGTCAACAATTACCATACAACCACCAGGACCGAACCCTTCATAACGTGCAGGTACATAATCTTCACCTGCTCCACCCGCTGCTTTATCAATAGCTTTATCAATAACGTGGCTTGGCACCTGATCTTTTTTGGCTTTTTCTATCAATCTGCGTAGGGTTAGGTTGGCTTGTGGATCTGTACCACCATTTTTTGCTACAACGTAAATTTCTTTACCGTATTTTGAATAAACTTTGGTTTTTGCTCCGGCTGTTTTAGCCATAGAGACTTTACGAACTTCGAACTTTCTTCCCATCTTAAATCTCGTCTTATCTTGCTTACCTTCAACACCTTTACCCAATAATGGTGGTGTTGCTAAATTCGATGGCACAGAGTGTAACGATTTTTCAACCTTAAGGTAAGTACTCTATGGCTAAATTACCTGAGCTTGATTAGAAGTTTACTTAAGATACCGGTGCTAAAATCCACTTAATTAGGAGTTGTGACGCTTTCCTAAAACTTGCTAGGGACAGCGTCACAAAATATTTTGGCAACTTTAATTGGGTTACCTAAGGCTGAAAAGGTAAAGATGATTGATGTAATATTATTCTTACCTTGCCATCATCACATACTTTAAAAACAAAGCTTTTGTTAACAAAAATATGACTATCATCAGCGCCAATGAAATGAACATTACACTGCACAATAGCCAGTTCATTATTTAAGATAAAATCTTCTTTGCTGTACCAAACTTTGACCCAAGGCTTAAGCTTAAAACCTTTATCATTAGGAAAGTCACTATCTCCCCCAACAAAATAAGAAAGCGCGCCTTTTTTAGTAGGGCGAAATGTCTGCTCACCAAACGTAAGTGTTGGCTTAAACAATACATGACCATTATCGTAGTCATAACTTTCAGATAATACCTGACTTGAAAATGCCCTAGCATCTCCTCCATTAGCGTGAACTTCTCCAACCTTAACTACATTATCGCACCAAGTTTGCAGCGCCGTATGAACCATTTCATCAGTAAACATATTTCTATTTCCTCTGTGTAAGTCATTTCTATGTTCTACATTACAACTTCAATAAATAGAGTTTGTGGTTCGAACCTTTACGAGTACAAGCCAATCAAGCTGTAACATAGACAGCCAAAGAAATGTTATATCATAACAATAACTTCAACGACCTTAGAGTATCTTGTTTCCTTTTTATAACAAGCTTATTTCGAGATAGCATTTATCTATCAGCATTTACTCAATGAAAGGCTAAAAATTATCAGTCTTGCGTTCATCAATAAGGCTTAAGTAATAGACAGCGCCAGCCTAAGGCAGATGCTCTCTTGCCAAATAGTCATGGGATTGCATTTCTTTTAAGCGGCTTAAGCAACGTCTAAATTCGAAGTTTAACTGACCTTCTGTATAAAGTGTTTCTAGTGCTACTTCAGCAGAAATGATCAACTTAACATTACGCTCATAGAACTCATCAACCATAGCTATGAAACGCCTAGCTATATCATCTGTAGCCTGTCCCATTTGCTCTACATTAGCTAATAGTACAGTGTGGTATAGCCTACTGATCTCCATGTAATCTGTCTGACTTCTAGGGCCATCACATGCCGCCCTAAACTCTAGCATTATCACACCTTCAGCATATTTTAATGTAGGGATCATCCTACCTTCTATTTCAATGCTTTCATTCGCGACACCCACTTCAGAGGTTAGCTCTTTGAAATATTTGTGTAAGTTTTCTTCGGCTTTAGCATCAAGTGGGTGATGGAATATTTCAGCTTGCTGTAAGGTACGCAGCCGATAATCAACTCCACTATCGACATTTACGATACGTGTATTTTGATTAATCAACTCAATAGCAGGTAAAAATCTAGCTCGCTGTAAACCATTTTTGTACAGTTCATCAGGAACAATATTAGAGGTTGCGACTAATACTATTCCGTGTCCAAAAAGCGCTTCCATTAGCGTACCTAAGATCATTGCATCTGTGATGTCAGATACAAAAAACTCATCAAAACAAATAACTTTGGTCTCAGCAGCAAACTTTTTAGCAATTATTTTTAGAGGATCAGACTGGCCATCTAACGCACGCATTTCCTGATGAACCCTATGCATAAAGCGGTGAAAATGAATACGCATTTTTCTTTTAAAAGGTAGGCATTCGTAGAAGGTATCCACCAAATATGTTTTACCTCTACCGACTCCCCCCCAAAAATAAATACCTTGTATCGAAGGTTTGCTCATTCCTTTTCCAAAACGACTTTGTAATTTAATACGCCAAGTACGCTTTTGCTGGGGGTGAGTTAGCTCTTCAAAAAGACGCTGTAATTCTTTTACCGCATTTTCCTGTGCTGCATCATATTGAAAATCTTGCTCTTTAAGATCAAGTTGATATTTTTGCCAAGGTGTCTGTGTGGACATATTTACCCGAGTATCCTATCGCTATATGCCTATTAGAGTTGAAAACTGTGTATGAACAAATCTTCTTCTTTCATCATTCATTGCCACTTGAATTCAAATAAAAAGACCGCATTGAAATTTCAGAGCGTATAATAACAATATTAAATAAACATTGCTCCTCGACTCTAAACCTTTGTGCTGTTCGCATCAATACATCAGGGTCGGTTAGCAGTAGTCAATATAGGTAGGAGTTTTTATGGATTGGTTAGTCGGTATTTTGTTATTAATCGTAGGTGCAGTTATCGGTTTCTTTGTTGCAAAATATTTCAATGATAAGGAAGTCAGCAACAACAGTGAAGGTGAAAAAGAGCTCACCATTAAAGAAATCATGGCTCAACAAGCGTCTCATCATCTACATCAAGTAAAGCGAATTTCAGCCGAATTAAACGCGCAAAGTGAAGCTTTAAATAAACAAATTGATGAATATGAACAGCTGATAATTGACCATTCTACGGGGGCTGACGACTCATCTATCAACTATTTTGGTGAGCATGCTACTACCTATTTACGTAATAGTAATTCAACTGAAAAAAATAATATTCCTAATGCAGATGTTCAACCTTTAGATTTTGCATCTCAAAGTTCTGGGTTGTTTTCGGGGAACGAAGAAGTTGTAGAGAAAGAATCAAAGTAGTGAACTTTATGTCGAGCTAAATAGTCTGTGTTCTATATTTAATTGGAGATGATAGTTAATGAAAAAAGGTCTTAATCGTTTATTAGTAAGCGCATGTGTAGTAACCATGAGCTTATCTGTCAGTATACCAGCAAGCGCAGCTTTACCGTTTTTTTCTAGTGACAAAAATGAAGTCCCTAGCCTAGCGCCTATGATAGAGAAAACCACGCCGGCGATAGTCAGTATTTCGGTTGAAGGCACGCAAGTATCAAGGCAGCGAGTGCCAGAAATGTTTAAGCATTTCTTTGGCGGTTCTGATGAGCAAGTTCAAGAGCGTCCCTTCAAAGGGTTAGGTTCAGGTGTCATTATCGATGCAGATGAAGGTTATGTAGTGACCAATAACCACGTGGTCGAAAATGCAGACCAAATTACTGTAAAGCTTACTGATGGTAGAGAATTTAAAGCTAAGAAATTGGGCTCTGATCCTCAAAGTGATATTGCACTTCTTAAAATAGAACCTGATGACTTAACTGCTGTACCTTTAGCAGATTCAGATGAGTTACGCGTGGGTGATTTTGTTGTCGCTATTGGTAACCCATTTGGATTAAACCAAACTGTCACTTCAGGTATTGTTAGTGCGTTAGGACGTTCTGGACTTAATATAGGTGGATACGAAAACTTTATCCAGACTGATGCAGCCATAAACCGAGGCAACTCTGGAGGGGCTTTAGTAAGCTTAAGAGGTAAATTAGTAGGTATCAACACTGCTATTTTTGGGCCTAACGGTGGCAATGTTGGGATCGGTTTTGCCATTCCTAGTAATATGATGAAAAGCTTAGTCGATCAAATAATCGAATTTGGTGAAGTTCGTAGAGGTTTATTAGGGATTTTAGGTCAAGATATTGATTCTGGATTAGCTGAAGCAATGAACTTATCAGCTAGCCAAGGTGCTTTCGTAAGTGAAGTATCGCCAGATTCTGCAGCTGAAAAAGGTGGTATACAAGCAGGTGATATCATCACCGAAATTAACGGTAAACCTGTTAGCAGTTTCCTTGAGTTAAGAGCTAAAGTAGCCAGTAAAGGGGCAGGCGCAAAATTAGAGCTAACCCTGATACGTAAAGGTAAAACCGAAACAGTTGATGTAGTGTTAGGCGATGCTTCTGCTAACTCAGTTGTTGCCAAAGAAATACATCCAGCACTAGAAGGCGCAACACTTACAAACGGTGAAACTGACCAAGGCGATAAAGGAATAGTGATTTCTGAAATAGAAGCCCGCTCTCCTGCCGCCAGCATAGGTTTGAAAAATGGCGATGTGATTATCGGCATAAACCGTAAGAAAGTAGACACGGTAGTTCAATTACGTACTGAACTAGACGACGCTAAAGGAGTGATTGCACTAAATGTTAAACGAGGACTCACCTCTTTATATCTAGTAATACGCTAAAAATACTATGATTAGGTAGCGGTATAGTGAGCTTGTACCGCTATCTACATATTAGTTTCAATGTTATTATCAACCAATACTTGATGTAATAAGCGTTCAATGGTCACGTGCTCAAATTTTTAACTTCTCTTTTAAAATCAATCATCATTGGAGTGATGATATCCTGTGTCATCCTTTTTCTTGTTCCCGACTTGCGTCGAGGAAGTGGATTACCCCTTACATTATTTTCTACAGAAGTAAGTTCTACCAACAAGCGTTCATTTAATCATGCCGTTAATGCGTCAGGGCCAGCAGTAGTTAATATATACAGCCAAAACATAGAAGGTAGCGGTTATAATCGCCGTCAAGCAGTAGAGCGAACCAGTTTAGGCTCTGGTGTTATTATGACTTCTAATGGATACGTATTAACGTGTTACCACGTTATAGCAAACGCAAAACTGATATTAGTCGCGCTACAAGATGGCCGCTTAGAAGAAGCACAAATTGTTGGGTTTGACGCTGTAACAGACTTAGCCGTACTTAGTGTTCCTGTAGATAACCTACATGCTATTCCGCAAAAAGAAGATCCAAAAACATTGGTAGGCGATGTAGTGTTAGCAGTTGGAAACCCATACAACCTAGGGCAAACAGTTACACAAGGCATAGTCAGTCGTATCAGCAATAATGGTCTAAATAACTATTTTGACTACATCCAAACAGATGCAGTATTAAACGAAGGAAACTCTGGTGGAGCTTTAGTTGATAGTGAAGGCTACTTAATTGGTATAAATAACGCCAATTTTAAAACTAGGATCAGTCCAAATAGAGTTGAGTCTGTTGATGGTGTTTCATTTGCTGTTCCATATACCTTAGCAAAGAAGGTGATGGATGAAATCATATCGACAGGTAAAGTCACACGAGGAGCACTAGGCTTTGCAGGTGAACAAAACACCCTAGGAGATTTAGGTATCTTGGTGACAAGCGTATATAGCGGAACACCTGCAGACGTTGCAGGGTTAGCAGCAAAAGACTTAATATTATCTGTTGGTGGACACCCTGCCACCAACATACGAAAAACATTAGACTTTATTACAGATACAGCGCCAGGCACTATTTTAGATATAGAAGTAAATCGAAATGGAACAATTCTAAACTTAGCCATGCAAGTAGCAGAGCTCAAATAACCTCTATATTACACAAGCCCCCTTCCCTAATTCGATTAGTACTAATTAAGACAGCTTAGTTGCCAGAGTTTGGATATGTTTGTAGTAACTAGAGTGGCTCATTTGATGCCACTCAATAATATTAATCTTTTACCCTTCTAATATTTGCCCCTAAACCATTTAGCTTAGTTTCAATATGCTCGTAGCCGCGATCTAAATGATAGATTCTATCTACTGTAGTTTGTCCTGTTGCCACTAAACCTGCAATTACTAGACTTGCTGAGGCTCTTAGGTCTGTTGCCATAACCTGCGCACCTTTTAATGTGGAACGTCCATCACAAACCGCACTGTGTCCTTGAAGTGAAATATCTGCACCCATTCTTTGTAACTCGGGCACATGCATAAAGCGATTCTCAAAAATATTTTCGGTGACAACGCCAGTCCCTTCAGCCAAACAATTTAACGCAACGAATTGAGCTTGCATGTCAGTAGGAAACCCTGGGTGGGGCGCTGTTTTAATATCAACACTTTTCAGCTGACCACTGGTCATATCTAGTTCAATCCAGTCCTCTCCAGTAGTGACTTTAGCCCCTGCTTTTGAGAGCTTATCTAAAACGGCTTCGAGAGTTTTAGGTGCAGCGTTAAGGCAACGAACTTTGCCTTTGGTCACAGCGGCTGCAATCAAAAATGTTCCTGTCTCGATACGATCAGGTAAAACTCGATAATGACAACCAGTTAGAGTTTCTACACCTTGTATTACAATTTTATCACTACCAGCATGAGAAACCTTGGCTCCCATTGCATTTAGGCAGTCGGCTAAATCAACTATCTCTGGCTCTCTCGCGGCATTTTCTAATATGGTTTCACCCTGAGCTAAACATGCTGCCATCATAAGGTTCTCGGTCGCTCCAACGCTTACAACATCCATAAAGATATGTGCGCCTTGTAACTTCCCATCAACTGAAGCTCTTATGTAACCACCATCAACATCAATTTTTGCCCCCATTTGCTCTAACCCTTGCAAATGTAGATTGACCGGACGAGCACCAATTGCACAACCACCAGGAAGTGACACATTAGCCACACCAAATTTAGCAAGTAAAGGCCCTAAAACTAAGATCGATGCCCGCATGGTTTTTACTAACTCATAAGAAGCATCAAACTGATTAATACTACTAGGGTCTATTTCTACAGATTGCCCATCGCGCCTAGCAGCCTTTGCTCCTAACTCCTCTAAAAGCAATAAACTGGTATGTATATCCCTTAACTCTGGAACATTTTCAAATACACATGGTGTATCAGCTAAAATACTCGACATTAAAATTGGTAATGCGGCATTCTTTGCCCCAGAAATAATAACGTCGCCAGATAGAGGCGGGCATGCCTCGATTATTAATTTGTCCATTAAATTACTCTAATTGAAATATGCCAAAAAAGACAACTGCTAGAACTGAAGTGGCACACTAGGTCTTAATCTTACGGCTATAAAAGGATTATTGTGGGAGGTTAAACAACTTTTCTCGTTGCCACTGAGTTTCAGTAAAGGTTTTAATTGAAACTGCATGCATACTGCCGTCAGCAATTTTTTCAGCTAATGGTGCATAAACAAACTGTTGTCTTTTAACTCGACTCATATCTGCAAAAGTATCACTGACAGCAATTACCTGATAATGAGAGCCGTCACCTTTTACATGAACCTCTGCTAGATTTAAAGACTCTTTCAATAAGGTTTCAATTTGTTGGTTATCCATGGTCGCTCCTGTAGCGCGAAAAATGCGGCTATTGTACAGATAAAAACTGATCTACGTCGCTTATTTTCGCGAGATTTATTAAAGTTGCCGGGACATTTTTTAACTGAAAGCGGATATTCTTTTGTTTACTATGTTTGAGTAAATTAACTAACCAAGCTAGACCTGCAGTATCAACATCTTGTATTTCAGACAAATCAACAATTGCGAGTGCCTTACCAGTTGCATCTTGTTTAGCACTCAGATCATTAATAGCGTTTCTCCAGCCCGAGGTGACTGTATTTCGGTTCAAGTCACCTTGCAATACAAAGTGCCCACTTGATGGCTCTGAGACTGAAAAACTCTTCACTCAATTATCCCTTTGTTGCAGCTTCTAAATTAATCGGCTTATTGATGGTTTGCTTCATCATATCCATTACAGCGTCTAAACCATCAGTACGTAACATTGATTCAAATTCACTTTGCTTACTAGATAGTAAACTAATGCCCTCTGCCACCATATCGTAAGCTTTCCACTCGTCTGTGTTTTTATTCTTACGTAGTTTAAATGCTAAATTAATATCTGGCCTACCCGGCTCTTTAACTATAGCTCTAACAGTAACTGTGGATTCATCAGTTACTTCCCTAACTGGTTGAAACTCCACCTCTTGGCCATTGTAATAAGCCATAGCTAAAGCATAAGTAGTTATCAAGTAAGAGCGAAAAACACTGATATATTCAGGAAATTGCTCCTTGGGCACTTTTTTATAATATTTTCCTAACACTTTTAAGGCTGAGAATTTGTAATCTATATAGGGTAATAATTCCTCTTCCATCACGTTGCGTAATAGCTCTGGATTTTTTTGAATTTGGTCATGCTCTTTTTTGATTCTATCAAACGTAATGGTAGCTACTTCTTGAAGCATGGTATACGGGTTATCACTTTCTGCTTGAGCAGTCATTGAACCGATAGCTAACAACCCAGCTACCAATCCTTTAAAGAATCGATTTATCACGTTATATCTCCACTCATTACTTTAGTTATCATTATTACTAAACAAGAACTGACCTATTAGGTCTTCTAGTACTAATGCTGATTTGGTGTCCTCTATGTAGTCACCATTTGCCAAGTTTTCAATACCATCGATTGCAAATCCGGGCTGGAACCCCACATACTGTTCGCCCAATAAACCTGAAGTCAAAATTGACACAGAGCTTGTTTCTGGAAATCCATTGAATTCTGACGAAATACTCATTTCGACAACTGGCGTAAAATCACTAGTACTTAAGGTTATACTATCCACTCGACCTATTGTTACACCACCAACCTTTACCGCAGACCTTACTTTTAAACCACCAATGTTGTCGAACTTCGCGTAAAGGGTATACGTATCAGTAGTGCTAGACATACTATCATTAGCCACCTTTAACGCTAACATCAGCCCAGCAGCTATGGTCAACACCACAAATATACCGACCAATAACTCTGATTTTCTGGATTTCATTCCTAATTCCTCTACTCAATACCGAACATTAATGCTGTTAAAATAAAATCTAAGGCCAACACCGTTAGAGATGAATATACCACTGTTTCGGTGGTTGCCTTACTTATGCCTTCTGAAGTGGGTATAGAATCATACCCTTTAAATGTCGCAATCCATGTAATCACAAAAGCAAAAACCAAACTTTTAATTACACCATTTAACACATCTTTATCCCATTCCACTGTAGCTTGCATGATGGACCAGTAGCTTCCAGCATCAACTCCTAGCCAATCCACTCCAACTAAATGTCCGCCTAAAATACCTACAGCACTAAATAACAGAGCTAACATTGGCATTGAGATAATCCCAGCCCACATTCTAGGAGAGATAACACGACGCAAAGGGTCAACCGCCATCATTTCTAAACTGCTCAATTGCTCGGTGGCTTTCATTAGTCCTATTTCAGCAGTAAGAGCAGAACCCGCTCTACCCGCAAACAGCAAAGCTGTGACCACAGGCCCCAACTCCCTTAGCAAAGATAAAGCAACCATAGGGCCTAAACTGCCTTCTGCTCCATACCCAACTAAAATTGTATAGCCTTGCAATGCCATTACCATGCCAATAAACAGACCAGACACCACGATAATAAGTAGTGATTGCACACCAACCACATGGATTTGCTTAATCAGCAATGGGAACATTTTAAGCGGTTGTGGCTTAGCGATTATCGCCCCAAATAACATAATAGTGGCTCTACCAAACAGGCTAAAGCGCTCGATAGTCGCCGCGCCAATAGATGCTAACCAATTCATACTTTACCACCTAAAAAGCCGACTTCGATTGAGCTGGCAGGATAATGAAAAGGAACAGGACCATCGGCTTGACCTTGCAAAAACTGCTGAACTAACGGCGAGTCACTATTTTTAATTTCCTCAGGAGTACCACTGCCTATCACTTTTTTCTCAGCTAAGATGTAGATATAGTCTGCAATTGTTAACACTTCTGTGACGTCATGGGTTACTACCACGCTTGTTAATTGAAGCGCATCATTTAGCGCTTTAATGAGTTTAACTAATACCCCCATAGATATAGGGTCTTGGCCTGCAAAAGGTTCATCATACATTATCAATTCAGGATCTAAAGCAATCGCCCTAGCCAAAGCCGCTCTTCGAGCCATACCACCTGATAACTCAGCAGGCATCAAGTGCGCAGCGCCACGCAGTCCAACGGCCTGAAGCTTTAACATCACCACAGTATTTATTAATTCTTCAGATAAATTAGTGTGCTCTCTTAGAGGAAAAGCAATATTTTCAAAAACAGACATATCTGTAAAAAGAGCACCACTTTGAAACAACATGCTCATTTCGCGGCGAACTTCGAACAGTCGGCCTCTACCCATATTGGGAATAGACTCTCCTTTGAACCTTATATCGCCTTTATCGGGAGTAAGCTGGCCTCCCATCAAACGTAGCATAGTGGTTTTACCAATTCCGCTGGGACCCATTATCGCGGTGGTTTTTCCCTTTTTTATGCGCATAGAAATATTGTCGTATATGATCCGACCGCTACGGCTAAAGGTTAGGTTATCTATTTCAATCAAATTTTCCATTGATATGGCAATGTTCCAATTTTAAGTAGGTGTTTAAATGTTTTTACTAGACTGTGGTATATTGTATTAGGTTTCTCAATCGAATAACAAAGAGAAAAAGTAACAAGGTATATTCAATTTCATCAGCAAGGTAACAAAACACCTTCAAATACACCTTTTGCACCTAACCCCAAGTTTAAGGTTGGAACATTCTGTTCGTTACATTACTAGACCTCCCCCTTAAAAGAAAAGTTGCAAAATATTTATGTTTAACTCCATATGCAAAGCAATCTCTTTTTGCGACAATTGAAGATTATAGTGTTTGAACTGTTTTACTAATAGAAGTGAGCTTTTGTGATTTTTGAAGCGGGATATTTTTTAGTTTGGTTGATTGTATTAAGTTGGTCAGCCGATAGGTTTGTTTACGGCGCTTCAGCTTTAGCAAAAAACATTGGCGTTTCGCCCATGATAATCGGCTTAACTATTGTAGCAATGGGCTCCTCTGCTCCAGAAATTATGGTTGCCGCAACAGCATCATTTAACGGAGTGACAGACACAGCCGTTGGTAATGCGCTCGGTTCTAATATAACAAATATAGCCTTAGTACTTGGGTTTACTGCATTGTTAAAGCCTTTATCGATTGCCTCTAGCACCCTGAAAAAAGAAATGCCTATTTTACTGCTTGTATCTATATTGGCTGTGTATTTCTTATCTGACGTCATACTTACCCGCTTTGAAGGCATTATCCTTATTGTGTTGTTCTTCATCACTATCGGTGGGTTAACCTGGATGTCCTTGAATATGGACAAAGGCGATCCTCTGGAGCCAGAAACAGAAAACGAAATCCCTTCCGATGTTAGCACCGGCAAAGCTATTTTTTGGGTAATAGTTGGAATGATAGTGTTACCTCTGAGCGCCCATTATATGGTTGGCTCTGCAGAAATAATTGCTCGATACTTTGGTTTAAGTGAATTAGTTATAGGTTTAACCATTATTGCTATAGGCACTAGCCTACCTGAATTAGCAGCTTGTATCGCTGGTGTTCTCAAAAATGAAGACGACTTAGCTTTAGGGAATATAATTGGATCTAATATTTTCAATATTTTAGCCGTTCTTGCTATGCCAGGCCTAATAAACCCAGGAGAAATTGACATCAATGCAGCAAGTAGAGATGGCTTTGTTATGCTTGGGCTCACCTTATTGTTAATTATATTTAGCTTTAATTTTAGAGGCTCGAGGCGCATTAACCGAGTAGAAGGTTTATGTTTCTTGGCCTGCTTTGCTGGCTATCAATTTTTGTTATTTAGTTAGATATCCCTATGACAAAATTTAAACAATCTGCACTTCAAGTGTTAGAAATAGAAAAACAAGCGATTGAACAGTTAACTCAGTATATTGATGACGACTTTACCAAAGCCTGTGAACTCATCATGGCATGTAAAGGTAAGGTGGTGGTGTCTGGTATGGGTAAATCAGGGCACATAGGCCATAAAATATCTGCCACCCTTGCAAGTACCGGTACGCCAGCCTTTTTTATGCATCCAGCGGAAGCCAATCACGGTGACCTTGGAATGCTCACAGAACAAGACATACTGCTCACAATCTCCAACTCAGGAGAAACCGCAGAGCTATTGGCATTAGTACCAGTTGTAAAGCGCCTAGGTGTTACTATTATTGCAATGACATCTAATGTTAATAGTGCTTTAGGGAAATATGCTGACGTTAAACTTTGCGTAAAAGTTGAAAAAGAAGCCTGTTCTCTTGGGCTAGCTCCAACATCCAGCACCACCGCCACATTAGTCATGGGCGACGCCCTTGCAGTAGCCCTATTAGATGCGAGAGGTTTTACATCTGAGGACTTCGCTATGTCTCATCCTGGCGGCTCTTTGGGTAAACGACTATTGTTAAAGCTTGACGATATCATGGTAAAACATGAAGCTTTGCCTTTGGTTTCACCAGATCAAACCTTAAGCACAGCCCTGGTAGAAATATCTAAAAAAGCCCTTGGTATGACGGGTGTTGTAGATGCATCTGGAAAGCTACTGGGCATTTTCACTGATGGTGACCTAAGGCGAGTATTAGACAATAAAATAGACGTACATAAGGTTGCCATTAAAGACATTATGACAAAAAACAGCATCACTGCCTCTTCGGAAATGTTGGCTGCAGAAGTATTGAAATTAATGCAAAAACACAAGATTAATTCATTATTTGTCACAAACAAAGAAGGCATACCTGTGGGCGCAATAAATATGCAACTACTACTTCAAGCTGGAATAATTTAACCATGACAATCGAAACACCCTACGGAAAAGTAGAAAAACAACTATTTGAAAAGCTCTCAGAAATTAAATTATTAGCCTGTGATGTAGATGGAGTATTTTCAGATGGTCGTATATACATGGGCCAAAACGGCGAAGAATTAAAAGCTTTCCATACCCGAGATGGCTACGGGGTCAAAGCTCTCTTGAACATAGGAATTCATGTGGTTGTGATTACTGGCCGCAAATCTAAAATGGTTGAAACCAGAATGACAGCCTTAGGTGTAAAACATATATTGCAAGGCTGTGAAGATAAACAACCTGCACTTGAAGCCTTACAATTAGAGTTAGGCATAAAAGCCGAACAAACCGCTGCCATTGGTGACGATATGCCAGATATGGGGATGTTCAATGCAGCAAGCCTAAATATCTGTGTCAATGACGGTCACCCATTAGTGGCAAGCACTGCAGATTATGTTACACAAACGAAAGGTGGATTTGGCGCTGTTCGAGAAGTGTGTGATTTAATCCTGCTAACTAAAGGGCAACTTACCAATATTCATGGCGCTAGCGTATGAGCCGCCTAACGATTTGTATATTGGTTTTGTTTAGCCTTGCCTTAGGACTGAGTTTACCTGCTTGGCTAGAACAGGAAAAAATAGAAAACTTACCCGAAACTGAAGAAGCTTGGATACCAAACTATCAAGCCAATAAAATGAAGAGCACTTTGTACGACAAGTTTGGGCAGATTAACCATCAGGTATATGCTGAAAAAATGGAGAATTATGACTTACTAGGCTTCACACTTTTCAAGGAACCAAGTTATTTGTTATATGCTCAAACGTTACATTCTTGGCAAGTAGACGCAAAAGAAGGGACGCTATACGAAGATCAAAGGTTACAATTTGAAACAGACGTAAAAGTGACGAGCTTAAGTGAAGAAGGCTATGTACAAACTATTCGCACTAACTTTATCGAAGTAAACTTAACAGATAAGACCATGTATTCTGATCAGGCTGTAGAGATTATTGGCCCGAACTATGTCATTAATAGCAATGGTTTTACCGCAAACTTAGAAACCCAAAAATACGAGTTACTTAACCATGTCAAAACCGTATATCAACCTACTGCGTCACGCTAGCTTACTGGCTGCGTTGCTATTTTCAGCGCAGAGTGTAGCCGGCAAAGATGACTTTAATCAAAAGATTGAATTGTCTTCTTTATATCAGCAAGCAGACGGGATCGCTAAAAAAGCATTCCATGAAGGGAATGTTGTGATAAAACAAGGCTCGTTAGAGCTTAAAGCTGATGAATTAGAGATTGATGCAAGTGCTGGAGACGGCAAAGAAATATTCATTGCCACGGGCAATCCAGCAGAGTACTCCCAACAACAAGAAGACGGCAGTATTGTCACCGCAAAAGCGAACAGAATTGAATATAAGCGTGAGTCACGTGCACTGTCTTTGTCAGGTGGAGCGCAGATTGAACAAAATGCAAGTAGCGTGAAAGGTGAATCTATTGTGTTTAATATGGAACTTGAACAAATTATTGCTCAAGGTGACGAACAAGGCAGCGTGCCAGTCATTACAACTTTTCAGCCCGTCTCCAAAGAAAAGTCAAACGCAAAAAAACAACAGGATAAACAACCTTAATGGCCTTATTAAAAGCTAGCCATTTAGCAAAATCATACAAGTCTCGACAAGTAGTACGGGACGTTAGCCTAGAGGTTTCAACCGGGCAAATAGTTGGTTTACTTGGGCCAAATGGTGCGGGAAAAACTACCACTTTTTATATGATTGTAGGTTTAGTACCTTTAGATAAAGGTGACATTTATATTGATCAACAAGAATTAACCTTACAGCCCATGCATGTGCGTGCTAGGCAAGGTATAGGTTATCTTCCACAGGAAGCATCAATATTTAGAAAGCTCACTGTATACCAAAACCTAATGGCAATATTGCAGACTAGAAAAGAATTGTCTAAAGAACAAAGGGAACAACAAGCAGACGCGCTACTAGATGAATTCAATATCAATCATATTCGTAATAGTCTAGGAATGAGCTTATCAGGTGGCGAAAGACGCCGAGTAGAAATAGCAAGAGCACTAGCAGCAGATCCTGATTTTATACTTTTAGATGAACCTTTTGCAGGGGTTGATCCTATATCAGTTAACGATATTAAAGTCATAATTCAACATTTACGAGACCGTGGTTTAGGTGTTTTAATAACAGACCACAATGTACGGGAAACCTTGGATGTATGCGAAAAAGCTTACATTGTTAGTCACGGTGAATTAATTGCGTCGGGTACGGCGGAAGATGTTTTAAGTGATCAACGTGTAAGAGATGTATACCTAGGTGAACAATTCAGGCTATAGTTAGCACATACGTTAACTCGGCTGATAAACACATTACATTAAATATAAGAAGTGAATGAAACCCTCTTTACAGTTAAAATTTAGCCAACAGCTCACAATGACACCTCAGTTGCAGCAAGCTATCAAGCTGTTGCAGTTGTCTACTTTGGATTTGCAAACTGAAATTCAAGAAGCCCTTGATTCAAATCCATTACTTGAAGTTGAAGAGCAACACGACAATGCCAGTGGCGATAAAGCACTTGAAACCAACCACTCTGCTGACTCAGCAGAGAAATTAAGCGAGCAACAAGAAGTCAACGTTGACAGCGTAGAAGCTGGCGATGCTCTGCAAAATAATGATATCCCTGAAGATTTACCTTTAGACAGCACTTGGGACGAATACCTAAGTGCATCATCTGCCCCAGCTCCAACATCATCCTCATCGAGTTCAGGCTCAGCCAGTGATGATGAACCTGTGTTTCAAGGGGAAACCACAGACAATATTCAAGACCACCTGCTGTGGCAAATGCGCCTCACTCACTTCAGTGAAACAGATGTCGCCATAGCAATGGCCATCATTGACTCTATTGACGAAGCTGGTTATTTAACGATAAGTACAGAAGAAGTGCTAGCCAGCATGGACGATGAAGAAATAGAGTTGGATGAAGTTGAAGTCGTGTTAAAGCGTATTCAGATGTTTGATCCAATTGGCTCAGGTGCGAGAAGCGCACAAGAGTGTTTACTTATTCAACTAAACCAATTTTCTCCTGATACACCTTGGTTAGAAGAAGCCAAGATGTTGATCACCGACTATTGTGATCTCATTGGTAGTAAAGATTATCGAACCTTAATGCGCAAAACCCGCATGAAAGAAGACGAATTACGTGAAGCAATGCGCTTACTACAAACTCTCAACCCAAGACCAGGAACAGCCATAGTTACTGGTGAATCTGAATACGTAATTCCAGATGTATCGGTTGCCAAAAAGAACGGCCGATGGACAGTAGAGCTCAACCCAGACAGCTTACCAAAACTTAATGTAAATCAGCAATATGCGGCCATGAGCAAGAGTGTAAAAAGCTCAACTGACAGTCAGTTTATTCGCTCGCATCTCCAAGAAGCTAAATGGTTTATAAAAAGTGTTGAAAGTCGTAACGACACCCTACTTAAAGTCTCTAATTGCATAGTTCAGCAGCAAATGGGGTTTTTCGAGCATGGTCCAGAAATGATGAAACCTATGGTGTTAAATGATGTTGCCGAAATGGTCGACATGCATGAATCCACCATTTCACGAGTTACTACTCAAAAGTATATGCACACACCACGTGGTATCTTTGAGCTTAAATATTTCTTCTCAAGCCACGTTGCCACAGAAACAGGTGGCGAATGTTCTTCTACGGCTATACGCGCTTTAATTAAGAAGCTAGTCGCAGCAGAAATGCCCAGTAAACCACTAAGTGATAGTAAAATTGCTCAATTGTTGGCCGACCAAGGCATAATGGTCGCGCGGCGGACAATAGCAAAATATCGGGAGTCCTTAATGATACCCCCGTCAAATCAACGTAAGAGCCTACTATAGGCGCATTAAAGAAGGAAAAGGCGATATGCAAATTAACCTTACCGGTCATCATGTAGATATTACAGATTCTTTGAAGAACTACGTCGACACCAAATTCACTAAGTTGGAACGGCATTTCGATCATATCAATAACGTACACGTCATTTTAAATGTAGAAAAGCTAACCCAAAAAGCAGAGGCAACTTTGCACCTCAGTGGTACTGAAGTATTCGCAACATCAGAACATTCTGATATGTATGCTGCGATAGATGGATTAATAGATAAGCTCGATAGACAGGTGTTAAAGTACAAGGAAAAGCTACAACGCCACTAACTTAAATTCCTTACAACAATTAGAATATGCCAATGGAAATTAAAGATATCCTTCACCCTGACTGCACCTTGTGTGCAGTTCAGGGAGCAAGTAAAAAAAGAATCCTGGAACATATCAGTGATATTGCTAGTCAACACTTACTAGAAATAGATCAAGCCACCATTTTATCTTGCCTTATGTGCCGAGAAAAAATGGGTAGCACAGGGATTGGCAATGGCATAGCTTTACCCCATGGGCGCCTTGAAAATCTAGAAGAGGTGATTGCAATAGTTGTTACCAGCGAAACGCCTATCAACTATGAAGCTATAGACAATGCTCCTGTTGATGTTTTTTTTGCAATATTAGTTCCCACAGATAAAGCTTCAGAACACCTTGGTACTTTATCGGCAATTGCCGAAAAACTAACAAATAAAGAAACGCTGAAAATGATGCGTGCCGCCACTACAGACGAAGAACTATTCAAGGCTGTAGTCGAATGAAACTTATCATTACTAGTGGTCGCTCTGGCTCTGGCAAGTCTGTAGTACTAAGATCTCTAGAAGACCTTGGGTATTATTGCGTCGATAATATCCCAGTTAATCTGCTCCCCACATTAATTCACACGGTAGTAGATGAATACCAACAAGTAGCTGTTAGCATTGATGTTCGAAACCTCCCTAAAGATCCAAATGAACTAGTAGAAATTCTTAACTATCTACCGGAATCTTGGGATGTGACCATTCTTTACCTTGATGCCAGCGACGATATTCTAATAAAACGCTTCAGCGAAACAAGACGATTACACCCATTATCAAAACAAAATAAATCCTTATCCGCTGCAATTCAGGCAGAAAGCCAACTGCTTGCCCCTATCGCTGAGCGAGCTGATTTATATTTAGATACAGACCAATTATCGATACATCAGTTAGCAGAACTAGTGCGAGAAAGGATTTTAGGCAAAAAGAGTTCAAGGTTAGTATTGGTATTTGAATCTTTTGGATTTAAATATGGAACACCAAAAGATGCCGACTATATGTTTGACGGGCGATTTTTACCCAATCCCCATTGGGAGCCAGATCTAAAACATCTCACAGGTTTAGATGCCCCAGTACAAATTTTTCTAGGCTCACAGCCAATCGTGACTAAGTTTATTTGGCAAATTCAAAATCTAATATCCACTTGGCTCCCCCACTTAGAAAGAAACAACCGTAGCTATGTCACCATTGCCATTGGCTGTACAGGTGGACAACATCGCTCAGTTTACGTGGCAGAAACCCTTGCGAAAGCATTTACAGACTCACATCCTGATGTACAAATACGGCATCGCGAACTAAATCGCTAAGCCTTACAAAGAAGAACGCTATGGCCACATTCGAGAAAACATTACTGATTGTCAACAAGCTTGGACTTCACGCTAGAGCTGCCACGCAACTGGTTCAGTTAACCAATAAGTTTGATGCTGAGATCACTTTGCATCTTGGCGAAAAAACCGCTTCAGCTAACAGTGTGCTTGGTTTAATGATGCTAGAAGGCAATCAAGGCAAAGAGATTAGATTTGTGAGTGAAGGACCAGACGCCAAAGAGGCGTTAGATGCAGTGGAAATATTAGTGGCAACTCGCTTCAATGAAGATGAGTAAACGAGTATTTATCTGTTAAAAAAGAGCTAGCTGCCTCCGCATCCCAATTCAACTTTTACCCCAGCAAATTTAAAAAGTATCTCCCCGAACTAGCAGACATTCAAAAACCTGATTGCCACTCTTACTAAAGCGACTAATTTGACGCTTAGTGATAGGATAAGCCCATAAGAAGACATGTATCTAAAAGGTAAATTTTGTGGACCTAAGTGATAACCTATTAATGGATTGGCTGCCCGCATTAGTCACTTTATGTTTTTTTGGCTTTGTAACTTGGCTAAGTCAAAAGCTCATGCTCATAAGGCAACAGCATAAAGGCAATGAAAACACCTTTTCTCGCCAAGTAGTAACGCTATTGCTATTACTTGTGGGCTTAATCAGTGTGGTGATTTCACTGCCCTTAAAGGAAAATCTTGAGATACAAATCCTTAGCTTGATAGGCTTAGTTTTATCTGGATTATTAGCATTTTCCTCTACGACTATATTCGGGAACTTAGTCGCCGGTACCCTACTTCGCTTTACTCAACCATTTGGCACAGGTGATTTTATTCGCATCAATGGTACTTTTGGCCGTGTCACTGAGCTGGGTTTATTCGATTGTGAGGTGCAAACAGAGTCACGAGAGTTGGTGTCTATCCCAAACAGTATATTGATCACTAATGCGGTCACTGTAGTACGCCGCTCCGGTACCATTATTTCTGTTGAGTTATCCTTAGGCTACGACTTACATCATAGTCGTATCGAGGAATTATTGTTAAAAGCAGCCGAGCAAAGTGGCCTTGAGGACGGCTTTGTCCATGTAACCAAGCTAGGAGATTTTTCTGTTAGCTACAAAATCAGTGGTTTGCTCGTTGAAGTTAAAAACCTGCTAACTGCACGTTCCAATCTACATAAGTATGTATTGGACTGCTTGCATGATAACGATATTGAAATTATGTCTCCTAATTTCATTAGCCAACATGCAGGTCCTGATGCTAAACGCATGATTGCTCACTCTCCTGCATTTAAAAAGGTGAAAGATGAGTCTATTGCTGAAGACTTGATTTTCGATAAAGCAGAGCAAGCTCAACAAATAGAAAATGACAGGCTCGATATGTTGCAAAGAATCGAGCAGCTAAAAGAGAGCCTTAAGCATGCAGAGAAAGATAAGCAGCAACTTATTGACGCTGAAATAGAACAGCTAAAAATTAAAGTAAGCGAATTAAAAGAGGTTGCCGAGGACCCAGACAATAAATAAAACTACTTTCTTATTTAAAGAGATAGGAAGTGATTAACTTCCTAGATAAAGCTAGCTTCATCATACTGTATAAAAAGTGCGTAAATATGTACTGACCAAAGGCCGTGCATCCATTACACTATTTGTCGTTATGAGCCCTTGTAACACTGTTTCTTTTTAACCCTCAATATTGGATACATATACGTTAACTATGCCAGACACCTTTGAATCCAAAAGCATTCGTAGCCAACGTCATGCTATAAACGAAGCATTACAGCTTGGCCAAAACGACCTCGCCACAGAGTTGTTACAAAGCCTACAACCCTGTGATATTGCTCTTTTATTGGAATCAAGCCCAAGCCGCAACCGAATAGATATTTGGCAGCTTATCTCCCCTAGTTTATATAGTGATGTGCTAGAGGAGTTATCCGAAGACGTTCGTAATGGCATATTAGATACCATGCAGCCAGATATGGTATCCGATTTGTTAGAGGAGATGGATACGGATGACCTAGTAGACACCCTACGAGGCCTTCCTGAGGCTGTCTCACAAGACATTTTAGCAGCTATGGATGAACAGGATAGGCAAAGAGCTGAACTCGGCCTGTCATATGGTGAAGACACAGCTGGCTTTATCATGAACACAGACGCCATCACACTGCGTCCCAAAATTAATGTTGATGTGGTTTTAAGATATCTACGTTTAAAAGGTGATATTCCCGAGCACACAGATACCCTTTACGTGGTCGATAGTGAGGACAAGCTCATGGGTGGCGTTGCCCTCACAAAATTAATTACCGCTGCTCCCGACACTCCAGTAGAAACGCTAATTAAAGACTCAGAAGCAATTCCTGTTGATATGGATGACGGTGAAGTTGCCAATCTCTTTGAGCGCTATGACTGGTTATCTGCCCCAGTGGTAGATAAAAACAATCAATTAGTAGGCCGAATCACCATAGATGATGTTGTAGATATCATTCGAGAAGACGCTGAACACTCCATGATGAGCATGGCAGGGCTAGAAGATGAAGAAGATACCTTTGCGCCTGTAATAAAAAGTACCCAACGCCGTTCTATTTGGCTGGGAGTAAATTTATTTACTGCCTTAATGGCTGCAGCAGTTAGCGATATGTTTGAGGCAACCTTAAGCCAATTAGCGGTACTTGCTATTTTAAATACAATAGTACCTAGTATGGGTGGTGTTGCTGGTAATCAAACTCTCACCCTAGTGATAAGGGGTATGGCCCTAGGGCATGTAAGTTCTGCCAATGCTAGGTGGTTAATCAGTAAAGAATTAGCCATTGGCTTTTTGAACGGCATTATTTGGGCTGTACTTATTGCTTCGGTCATCGCTATTTGGAAACAAGACTTCATGTTAGGTGCTGTCATAGCATTTGCAATGATGATCAATATGGTAGCTGCAGGATTAGCAGGGGTTACCTTACCCATGCTCATGAAAAAATTAAAAATAGATCCTGCCTTAGCGGGCAGTGTAATACTCACAACTATCACAGATGTAGTAGGAATTTTCGCTTTTTTAGGAACGGCTACATGGTTATTAATGTAGGAACGAATGAGCAACATAAAAACTATCCCACTAACGCTAATAGCGCTATTTGCATTTGCGGCAAACTCAGTGTTTTGCCGCTTGGCGCTAAACTCTGAACATGTACCTCCATTAGATTTTACTGTAATTCGGCTAATGTCAGCAGCCTTTGTGTTAGCCATCATTATATTATTTCAAAATAAAATTAAGCTATCTGGGTTAACTCATCATGGCAGTTATTCCGGTGCTTTTTACCTCTTTATCTATGCTGCAGGATTCTCATATGCCTATGTATCTTTAGGTACGGCGACAGGCGCACTGATACTTTTTGCATGCGTACAATTTACTATGTTGTTTAGAGCTTGGTTACTCGGTTCTCGTATGGGTGTTCAGGAATATATAGGAATATTTTTATCTGTTGCTGGCTTTGTTTACTTTGTGTTACCGGAATTAGAAAAACCCAGTGTGGTAGGCTGTGTGTTAATGGCCATAGCCGGTGTAGCGTGGGGCTTCTATAGCATAATTGGCTCAAAATCAAAGCAGCCACTTTATGATACAGCCAGTAATTTTTTGCGCTTAGTGCCAATAAGCTTACTTGGATTAGCATTTATTTTAGTGGATACAGGGCTGACAATCACTCCTATGGGTTGGGTTTATACAGTAGCGTCTGGGGCTTTAGCATCTGGCGTAGGATATGCTATCTGGTACTTAGTACTGCCTAACTTAGCGCCAAGTATTGCTGCTGTATGTCAATTATCTGTGCCTATTTGGGCAGCAGCCGGAGGCATCTTACTGGTTAATGAACCACTAGATACTCACTTAGCCATATCGGCAGCAGTGATACTTGGCGGTATTTTGTTAGTCATATTGGCAAAAACTAAAAGCAAATAAAACCAACTCACATGCCTATGTGAGTTGGTAAAGTTTACTTAGTCATCTATGTCTTGCTTGCTAAGCCAATTATCTAATTTCTGCATATCTTGCTCTGCCGCTTGATTAAGCTGCTCTACCCAGTCATGAACATTTTGCCACCAAGCAGGGTGGTCACCTTGTTGGATCTCGTTAGCTATTTTTTGTACCCTAGCTAAACCAACAGATCCGGCGGCACCCTTTATTTTATGAGCCTGCGAGCACACTTCATCTTTTTCATCAGCACTTAAGCTAAGTTGCAGAATGTCCATGTATTCGGGCATGTTTTCTTGGAATACTTTCACACTAGTGCGCACCATTTCATGGCCTATGGTATCCACTAACATTTGTAATAATTCTAAATCTAAGAAAGTATTCAATTCGTCTTTCTTAGGTTCTTCTTTTGGTTGATGGGGCTCAATTGGCAACTCGCAGAACAGACTATTGAATACCTCAATAATTCGACTCTTTTTAACTGGCTTGGCAATTACATCGTCCATACCATTTTCGAGATACTCGTCACGGGTTTTAATCACGTTTGCCGTTAAGGCAACAATACTGGTTTGTTCTACAAGTGACTCTTCATGGAGTACGTTTGCCACTTCAAACCCGTTCATATCTGGTAGCTGAATATCCAGTAAAATAAGATCGTATTCTTTCTCTCTTGCTTTATCGATAGCCTCTTTACCTGTCATAGCAACGTCTACATATTGCCCTAGCTTTTCAAGCAATGCTTTGGCTACCATCACGTTAAGCTCTATATCTTCAACCAATAGGATCTGTAAACCAGTAACCTTCAAAGACTCAACTTGGATGGGCTTTTTACTGATAGCTAAGGGCAGCTCAACCGTGAAACAAGTTCCTTTACCAATCTCACTGCTTACGCTTATTTTGCCGTTCATCAAGGATACCATTTCTTGACAGATGGCTAAGCCAATTCCTGTTCCGGTAGCACTTTGATGTTCAGGTAAGTCAACCTGGTAATACATAGCAAAAATCTTATCTAATTCTTGCTGCGGGATCCCAACACCCGTATCGCGTACATTAAAGGTAACTTTACTGGTAGCCGCATCAATAGGCTCTGCTTTAACCTCTAAAGACACTGTACCTTTTTGCGTAAACTTAACCGCATTAAACAAGAGGTTCCAGAGGATCTGTCTTAATCGAGTACCGTCTACTTCGACCAAAGCTGGCAGTGGCTCATGGACTTTAGCCACGAAGGTAAGTTCTTTATCCTCTGCCAATAACTCTATGATACTACCTAGCTCAGAGGTGAAGTCGTTCAATGAAACTGTTTTTAACGACAGCTCTAATCTGTCTCTATCTAAACGGTCTAAGTCAATGATGTCATTAAAGATATTGCCTAAAGTAATGCCACTAGCATAAATTGTACTTACCCAAGCAAACTGTTCACTAGTAAGGTTGGTGTCTCGCAACATGCGACTTAAACCAACGATACCGTTTAATGGTGTACGTAATTCATGGCTAATAGTGGCAATAAAGGCAGTTTTATCTTTACTGGCTTTAGCTACAACATTTTCCGCTTTTTTACGCTCTGTGATATCACGGCCAAAGGCTAGTAGACCAAGACGAACATTTCCCTCTCCATAAAAGGGAACCTTACGCATTTCAAAATAGCCTCTTCGTCCATCAGCAAAGCGCAACCATAATTCTTCGGTAATGCTTTCATTGTTTTCAAGCACCTTATGATCACTTGCAACTACTTGTCTGGCTAATTCTTCGTCATACACCTCATGTGGTGTTAACCCTATAAGCTCTTGTTCAGTTTTCCCTGTCATTTGTTCTGCCACTCGGTTACAACCGGCAAAACGCCCTTCTTCATTACGGTAATACACTAAATCAGGAGAAGCATCGATGATAGACCGCAACAAGGTAGACAACCTCAGCGCTTGCTGCTCTTTATCAGAACGGTCTTCAATCTCCCGCTCTAAATCACTAAACACACTTTCACGCTCTAATTGTGCGTTCTTTCGCTGTTCGATTTCATGGTTAAGCTGTTTAATATTGTTTTGTAAGGTGCGATTTAACAGTTCGTCATCTTTTCGCAAACGCTCTAACTCTTTGACTGCATCGGCTAAGCTTGCTCTTGACTGCTCAAGTTTTTTTACCAGCTGGAAAAAATACCAAAGCACCCACGGCGCACTAAGCAAAGTTAATAAGGTCGCACTTATAAAGTCTTCAGTGTGGGCTGGGTTGCCTATCCACACTCGAATGTAATATGAGCCTGCAAAATTAAAAATTAATGTAAAAATGACAAATATAGTAGCGGCTTTAATCGCTCCAAAACGTCTTATAAATTGTGCAAAGCGAATTGCCCATGGTTCAACTGAAGCAGGTTCTGACATTTTTTAAGGTCTCAAATTAAAATAGTTCATCAGGTTATCTTGTTATGCTAACAAGAATGTTAAAAGGATCATAATTCAGCGCGCATTTATTATCCATGGCACACCCAAAAGATGACTAAAGATTCATTTTTTATGAATAATTACCCAAAACAACATTTATAAATAATTCACTAAAATCCTTAGATAACGCTATTTGAGAACAAAAACGCCAAAAAACTAACATTTTTTTATAGCATATAACTAAGCAAAAAAAACAATGTATCCAATTGTTTTTTATGTAAAAAATATCAATTAAATCCCTTATATTTCAAAAAACCGAAATTCCAAAATAGATGATAATTGATTTATAAAATGATACTCGGTATTTTGTACCTCCTGCTTAAGATAAATATTCGATACTCGACTGGTATCCCCAAGAAAAAATACGACGTAAAGTAAGCGCTAGAAGTATGAGTTCATTTCATATCCTGCCCGTGCTTTGGATTTATAATTGGCAATATAAATATACAAGATACTGCCCAGTCGAATATTGAAGGAGTGAACATTATGAGTTTATATCATCCGAATGATTCGAAAGATAATTGTGGATTTGGCTTAATTGCCCACACTCAAGGTGAGCCTAGTCATAGATTAGTCAGTACTGCGATTGAAGGGCTGGACCGTATGCAACATCGTGGCGGTATTGCTGCTGATGGCATTACCGGTGACGGCTGTGGTCTTTTAATGCAAAAGCCAGACGCATTCTTCCAAAAAGTTGCTGAAGAAAATGGTTGGAATTTAAGCCATAAATACGGCGTTGGTGTAATTTTCTTAAATCAAGATCCGCAACTTGCTGAAGCTGCTAGAGCAGTTTTAACAGAAGAGTTAGAAAAAGAAACTCTTAATATTGTTGGATGGCGTGTTGTCCCTACTGACGACACTATTTTAGGTGACTTAGCTGCTTCTTGTGTTCCTCAAATTGAACAAATATTTGTCAATGGTCCTCCAGGGTGGCGCTCACAAGATTTAGAGCGACGCTTATTTATGGCTCGTCGTCGTACCGAAAAACGCTTAGCTGAAGATGAAGAATTCTATATTGCCAGCTTGTCTAGCTTAGTTACCGTATACAAAGGCTTGGTAATGGCCGGCGATTTACCTAAATTTTATCTAGACTTAGCTGATGAAGATATGAAATCAGCTATATGCGTATTCCATCAACGCTTCTCTACAAACACTTTACCTCGTTGGCCACTGGCGCAACCCTTTAGATTTTTAGCCCACAACGGTGAAATCAACACAATCCGTGGGAATAGAGACTGGGCCAGAGCGCGTACTGGCAAGTTCAAGACGCCTCTACTTCCAGATCTTGCAGATGCAGCACCGTTTGTAAATGAAGTGGGTTCAGACTCTTCTTCATTAGATAATATGCTCGAGCTATTTTTAGCTGGCGGAATGGATTTATTCCGTGCCATGCGTCTACTTGTGCCGCCCGCATATCAAAACAACAAGACCATGGATGAAGACTTAAAGGCCTTCTACGAGTTTAACTCGATGCACATGGAGCCTTGGGATGGCCCTGCTGGCATAGTATTAACCAATGGCCGCCATGCTGCCTGTAACCTAGACCGTAACGGTTTACGTCCAGCTCGCTACGTCATTACCAAAGATGGCTTAATCACACTTGCATCAGAGGTAGGTATTTGGGATTACGAATCATCTGAGGTGGTTGAAAAAGGCCGTGTTGCACCAGGTGAAATGTTAGCTATCGATACTGAGTCAGGAAGAATTTGGCGTTCTAACGAAATAGATGATGATTTAAAATGTCGTCACCCATATAAAGAATGGTTAGATCACAGCATTCGCCGCCTTGCGCCAATCGAAGAGTGCGACGCACCAGAAATCGGCAAACGTATGTTTGACGATGAAATGATGAACACTTACTACAAGCAATTTAATGTAAGTTATGAAGAGATAGATCAAGTCATTAAAGTGTTGGCAAAAGATGGTCAAGAAGCAACAGGCTCGATGGGTGACGATACCCCAATGGCTGTACTGTCTGGTAAGAGTCGTAGCATTTATGACTATTTCCGCCAACAATTTGCCCAGGTAACTAACCCGCCTATCGACCCATTACGTGAAAACCACGTTATGTCGTTAGCCACCTGTATTGGCCGTGAGAAATCAGTATTTACAGAAACCTCTGGCTATGCAGACCGAGTCCTATTCGACTCGCCTGTCATGGTTTATACCGATTTAAAGCAGCTTCGTGAATACGATCCTGAGCATTACTATACAGAATTTGTTGAGCTGAATTACAACCCTGATGAAGGTCTTAAAAAAGCCATCAGCCGAGTGTGTGATGAAGTTGAACACTTAGTTTCACACAAGCGTGCGGCCTTTGTTATTTTATCTGACCGCGCGATTAAAGCTAATCGTATTCCTATTCCTGCTGCCATGGCTGTAGGTGCAGTACAAAAACGTTTAGTAGACAAAGGGTTACGCTGTGACGCTAACATAGTTGTTGAAACAGCTACGGTACGCGACCCACATCATTATGCTGTATTGTTAGGTTTAGGTGCCACTGCGATTTACCCATTCCTTGCTTACGAAACCATTGAGCAAATGTGTGATAACAATGAGTTAGATATCACACCTATGCAAGCCATCATTAATTACCGTAAAGGTATTAATAAAGGCCTTTATAAAATCATGTCAAAAATGGGCATATCAACCATTGCCAGCTACCGTTGTTCTAAATTGTTTGAAGCAATTGGAATAGACGAAGCAGTAATGGAAGCCTGCTTTAAAGGTGTTCCTAGCCGTATTCAAGGTGCAGGGTTTGATGATTTCCAACAGGATCAAATAAACTTAAATCGTGTTGCTTGGCTTAAACGCAAGCCACTTTCCCATGGTGGTCTATTAAAATATGTTCACGGTGGTGAGTATCACTCATACAACCCAGATGTTGTTACTACACTGCAAAAAGCAGTAGTAAGTGGCAACTATGAGGACTATCAAAAATATAGCGCATTAGTTAACGAACGCCCTATCGCCTGTTTACGAGATTTACTGGCACTTACACCGTCAGCTGAAGCTATCTCCATAGATGAAGTTGAGCCGGCTGAAAACCTCTATCCACGTTTTGATACAGCCGCTATGTCTATTGGTGCACTTAGCCCAGAAGCTCATGAAGCACTTGCCATAGCAATGAACCGCTTAGGTGGTAACTCTAACTCTGGTGAGGGTGGAGAAGATCCAAAACGTTTTGGTAATGAACGTAACTCTAATATTAAGCAAATAGCCTCTGGCCGCTTTGGTGTTACGCCTCACTACTTAGTGAACGCAAAAATATTGCAAATTAAGGTGGCACAAGGTGCTAAACCTGGTGAAGGTGGACAACTACCTGGTGATAAAGTTAACAAGTATATCGCTGAGTTACGCCACTCTGTACCTGGCGTAACATTGATATCACCTCCACCTCATCACGATATTTATTCAATCGAAGATTTAGCACAGCTAATTTTCGACTTGAAGCAAGTTAACCCTAGTGCACTGATTTCAGTGAAATTAGTATCGGAGCCTGGCGTAGGGACCATAGCTTGTGGTGTTGCAAAAGCATACGCCGACTTAATAACCATATCTGGCTACGACGGCGGCACAGGTGCTAGCCCTCTAACATCAGTTAAGTACGCTGGTAGCCCTTGGGAACTAGGCTTAGCTGAAACCCAGCAGGCACTAGTAAGTAATGGTTTACGCCATAAAGTACGTGTCCAAACAGACGGTGGTCTAAAGACAGGTTTAGATATCATCAAAGGTGCTATTTTAGGAGCTGAAAGCTTTGGTTTCGGAACCGGGCCAATGGTTGCATTAGGATGTAAATACCTAAGAATTTGTCACTTAAATAACTGTGCGACAGGTGTAGCAACTCAAGATGAAAATCTACGTGATAACTACTTCATCGGCTTACCAGAAATGGTAATGAACTACTTTAAGTTTGTGGCACAAGAAGTACGTGAAATTATGGCATCTATGGGTGTTCGTAAGCTAGATGACTTGATTGGTCGCACGGATCTTCTAGAGGTTTTAGATGGCGTCACGGCAAAACAGACTAAGTTAAACTTAAGTCCAATTTTGACTAAGCCTGAAGCTGGCGATCATACTAAAATGTTCTGTAGCCAAGAAACCAATGATCCAATTGATAAAGGTGACTTAAACCAACAACTGCTTAATGACGTGCGCCAAGCTGTCGAAAGTAAGAAAGGCGGTACCTTTAATTACAATATTCGTAACACAGACCGTTCAGTGGGCGCCATTTTGTCAGGCTTAATCGCGCAGCACCATGGCAACAAGGGTATGGATGAACATCCAATCAAACTGAACTTCACAGGTACAGCTGGCCAAAGCTTTGGTGTATGGAATGCCGGTGGGCTAATAATGAAGATTGCAGGTGATGCTAACGATTACGTTGGTAAAGGTATGGCTGGCGGTAAGCTAATCATTCACCCACCTACAAACTCAACGTTTAAATCCAATGAAAGTGTTATTGTGGGTAACACATGTTTATACGGTGCAACAGGCGGTAAATTGTACGCCGCAGGTTTAGCCGGTGAACGTTTTGCTGTACGTAACTCTGGAGCGATAGCTGTTGTTGAAGGGATTGGTGATAACGGCTGTGAATATATGACTGGCGGAATAGTCGCAGTACTAGGACGCACAGGCGTTAACTTTGGCGCTGGTATGACAGGTGGTTTTGCTTACATACTTGATGAACAAGGCGATATAGATCAACGAGTTAATAGTGAGTTAGTGGAAATGTTGTCAATAGTCGACAAGGCCATTCTAACAGAGCACCTACGTGGTTTGATTAACAAGCATTACGAAGAAACTGGCAGTCAACATGCCCATAATATTCTCAGTAATTTTGCTAGTTATTTACCTCAGTTCAGACTGGTAAAACCAAAAACCAGTGATGTTAAAAACTTACTAGGACACATAAGTCGGTCAACTGCCGAACTTCGTGTTCAAGTGCAATAAGGGGTATCACATGTCGAAGAATGTATACCAATTTGTTGATGTAGAGCGTATTGATCCACCTAAAAAGCCGTCTCACATCAGACGTGAAGAGTTTGCTGAAATTTATCAGCCAATGAGTGACAAACAAGTAGAAGGTCAAGCTGATCGCTGCCTAGATTGCGGAAACCCATATTGTGAGTGGAAATGTCCAGTACACAATTATATTCCGCAGTGGTTAAAGCTTGCCAACGAAGGGCGAATTTTTGAAGCTGCAGAGCTATCCAGTAAAACCAATACCTTACCTGAGGTATGTGGGCGAGTTTGCCCACAGGACCGTCTTTGTGAGGGGGCGTGTACCCTAAACGATGATTTTGGTGCGGTTACTATAGGTAGCATTGAAAAGTACATTACAGACACAGCCTTTAAACAAGGCTGGAGACCTGATATGTCTGGTATTGTGGCCACCGACAAAAAAGTTGCCATAGTAGGTGCAGGTCCAGCTGGACTGGGCTGTGCTGACATCTTAGTTCGTAATGGTGTAAAGCCGGTTGTTTTCGATAAATACGAGAAAATTGGTGGGCTTTTAACCTTCGGTATTCCAGCATTCAAACTTGAAAAAGAAGTACTGGATTTACGTCACGAAATATTTACTGAGATGGGCATTGAGTTTGTTTTAAATACCGAAGTAGGTAAAGACATTCCGTTCCAACAACTGCTAGACGAATACGATGCTGTGTTTTTAGGCATGGGCACATACAAGCCAATGCAAGGTGGTTTTGAAAACGAAAAAGCACCTGGAGTATATGAAGCACTACCATTCTTAATTGCTAATATTAATCGTCATATTGGTCTTGAAAAAGATCCCAGTGACTTTGTTGATATGAAAGGTAAAAAGGTGGTTGTACTAGGTGGTGGTGATACCACAATGGATTGTGTTCGTACCTCAATTCGCCAAGGGGCAACCAAAGTAACCTGTGCTTATCGTCGTGATGAAGCAAGCATGCCTGGTTCACGCCGTGAGGTTGTAAATGCAAGAGAAGAAGGCGTAGAGTTTGAGTTTAACTTGATGCCTTTAGATATAGCTGTAGACGAAAATGGCAAAACCATAGGTGTGACTATGGTGAAAACTGAAATGGGTCAACCTGATGCAGAAGGCCGTCGTCGTCCAGTGGTTATCGAAGGTTCAGAGCACTTACTAGAAGCCGATGCGGTTATTATTGCGTTTGGTTTTCAACCTAGCCCTGCTAGCTGGTTTGCAGACTTTGGCATTGTACTTGACGAAAAAGGCCGCGTACGCGCGCCAAGAAATGGCAAGTACGCATTCCAAACATCTAACCCTAAGATATTCTCAGGCGGAGATATGGTTAGAGGCTCAGACTTAGTGGTAACAGCGATAGATGAAGGACGAGTTGCAGCTGAAGGTATAATGGACTATTTAAATGTCTAATATCTAAGCCGACGTGCGTAATAAAAAAGCCGCTCAACCGAGCGGCTTTTTGTTAGTTGGTGACTTTCACTTCGAGTTAATCCTAGAGTAAAAAATCAAATAGTAAATTTAGTATTATTCTTAACAAAGCAGCGTGCCAGAAACAAATCTATTAACGTTATGAGTTTTCTTTATTTTTGCGACGTATTTCACCTAACATTTCATCACAATCCTTACATTGCTGTAAAATTTTACTAAATACTTGCTTGATTTGCTCCGTACTAGCCTGACCGTCAATCAAGACTTTACCCAACTCGGCATTTAATGTGATGCTATTAAGAGGATTTCGCATATTGTGAACAAACTTATCAAATTCACTTGCGGTAAACTTATACATTAACTTTGCTCCACTAATCTTGAGTCAGCTACCTCTAATGAACTTTCATAGCTATAACAATTTTTGCCCTTACTTTTGGCTTTGTATAACTGCTCATCAGCTTGATGCAGAAGCTGTTCTAAAGTAAGGTTTTCATTGGCATTGGCCGATGCTTTAAACACTGCTAAACCAATGCTCACTGTTACTCTTTTGTGTACTGGGCTTCCTGCGTGTTCTATATTCAAGTTTCGCACCCGCTCTAATATTTGCTCTGCGACAACTATGCAGCCCTCGATATCTGTATTTTGTAAACTTACCGCAAACTCCTCACCACCATAGCGCCCCACTAAGTCGGTTTCTCTTTGCTGTACAGCTGTAATGGCTTTAGCGACTTTCTTTAGGCAGTCATCTCCTTCTGCGTGACCGTACATATCGTTAAATGATTTGAAATTATCAATATCAATCATCATAACCGACAAACAATTTCCCATTCTCACGGCAGCAGCATAGTGTTGTAGCAACATAGTATCTAATTGGCGACGATTGGCTGCCCCTGTAAGGCCATCAACACAGGATAATATTTCTAACTGCTTGCGATAATAAATCAGCTCCATTTGATTCTTAACGCGAATTCGTAAGATACTCAAGTTAACGGGTTTAGTTACATAGTCCACTGCCCCTAACAACAAGCCCTTTTCTTCCTCTTCGACATCTGTGGCTGCGGTCACAAATATAATTGAAATATGAGAGGTGATGGGATCAGACTTTAATATTGAACAGGCTTCATAACCATCCATTTCTGGCATATCTACGTCAAGTAAAATAAGGTCTACTTCTTCATGGATAGCGTACTGTATCGCATCCTTGGCGTTATCTTTTACCACCACATTATAATAGAGGTCGAACAAGCCTATCATTGCCTGCAAATTAGCTTGGTAATCGTCCACTATCATCAAAGTTTGTTTTTTAAGTTCAGGAATGCTGGGGGAAGTCTGAAAACTTGATTTTGATTGCATGTGCAGCAATCTGGTATTAGTCATGTAACGCACTCCTAAATATGTACTTCATAGCATACAATTACTTTTTTAAGTTTACTGTTAAGCAGATATAACACCAACTTTTATAAAAGCATAACATATTGAATATTATAGTATTATTTGAACCAGCATTAGGGCGGCAACCAGTAAGTTTGACTTTTCAGCTGACGAAGTTACCCAAAGAATGTGTAGAATTTACAAATATAGATAATTGATTACCAGTCACAGAAGTTAGTTAAGGCTGCAAACAAAAAACCGTGACAAAAGGTGGTTGCCACGGTTCTTATTAAATGACTTTTTGTTATGGGGGTAAATCAGTTGTTGCTGGCGATGCCTTTATAATTAATACAAGGCTAACGAATAGCAAACAAACGCTTATACAACCTCTTCAGCAATTTGTTTTAAGGCCTTCTCAAATATTTCAGTAGGCTGGCCGCCACTTATTAAGTGTTTATTATTCACTATTACCGCTGGAACAGAGCTAATACCGGCAGACTGATAGTGCTGTTGCTGTTTTCTGACGTCTGCGGTGTATTTATCAGACTCTAAAATAGCTTGTGCTTCTGCTACATCTAAACCAACTTTTTCAACTACAGACAATAATTGTTCAGCATCACTTGGGTTGCCGTTTTCTTTAAAATACAAATCAAACAAAGCCAGTTTTAAGGCCATTTGTTTATCTCGCCCTAGCTCTTCAGCCCAGTGCAATAACCGGTGGGCATTAAATGTATTGTAAATCATGCCACCACCACGGCGCTCACCAAACTCATATCCAACAGATAAGCCTCGCTGCACTATGGCTTCACGGTTTTGTGCCGCTTGCTCAGGGCTTATACCGTACTTCTGTGTAATGTGCTCGGTAATTTCCTGCCCTTCCTGTGGCATCTGTGGATTGAGCTCAAAAGGCTGCCAAGTAATACTTGCTTGAATACTTGGAGCTAGATTACTCAAAGCCTTTTCTAATGCTTTGTAACCAATAATGCACCAAGGGCAAGATACGTCCGAGACAATATCAATGGTTAAGGTTTTATTTGTAGGTAGGCTAGGCAAAAGTATTACTCACTCATCATAGTGCTTAATGCACTTGTTAAATCACCGATAGTACGAACCTGCTTAAAATTTTCAGGTTCAATAACCTTGCCAGTTTCAGTTCTAAGCCGAACCACCAAATCCACTACATCTATGCTATCGATGTCTAAGTCTTGATAGATATTGGCTTCTGGTACGATATCAGCTTCTTCAATTTCAAACTCTTCGACCAAAATGGTTTTCACCATGGATAATATTTGTTCTGAATTCATAAAAATGCCTATTCTGCGTTTTGCGCTTTTAATACAAAGTCATGTAAACTTTTTACTGAATAGAAGTACTTTTTACTCTCCTCAGTATTTCCATCAATTTTAACTTTGTAGGCTTTTTTGATGGCAACCCCAAGCTCAAGTGCGTCAATAGAGTCAAGACCTAAACCGTCCACAAACAATGGTGCTTCATCTTCTATGTCATCCGGGGTGACATCTTCTAAATCTAACGCTTCAATGATCAGGTTTTTTATCTCAAGGATAAGATCACTCATTTCACTTCCTTTTCTAACTGCATTCGAATAACTTCAATTGGGGCTAATAATACCAGTCAATGAACCATTAGCAACTTATCATCAATACACAATAACCTTTGATTTTAGCCTTTCTTAAAACCTTAACTTTTAGTCAATGTCCAAGCTTGATTATTAACCGCCCCTTGCCAGCTTGTCGCTTCACCATAGTAAAACTTTAAGAAGTCTAAGGATTGAACCTCTTGATTCACTTGGTTTGTTAAATCTTTGCTTTGCAAAGTAAAGTGTTTTTCATTGGGTTTGCTGGCTTTTAATAACATCCCAATTCCCACAGATTCATTTGTATCAACATAGTCTAGGTAGCAATCGGGGACACTTAAATCGCTATACACGTAGAGGATTTCTTGTAGTTGATTAGCTTGCAACTTAGCCAAGCTGTCTATCAAGCCTGCCAAAAAGCTCGCCTTACCGGCAGCTACCGCAGATATAGGTGCATGATTTTTAGTATAAATACTATATAAGCCAGACACTGCATTGTGCACAGATAAACCAAATTGAGTGGGGGATAACCCTTCTTTTTCTGCAACATTTTCAATGAGCTTAGTGGTACGGTTAAGATCACCGTGGCGAGAAGAAAACACACATGGTAAATCACCTTCAAAGTGATCACTTGCTTCTAAGGCGCAATGCAAGCTCACCTTAGCAAAAGGACTTAAACGACGTCTCTGCATAGGTGGAATAGTCTTTAATGAAGGTAGTGTGATATCCGAGGAAAAATCAAGCTCTCCAGCTTGCCATAGACGCCAATCATGTTCAGTTTCAAGCCCTGGGGCCCAAGCAACACACTTAGCAACCTGAAAGGTTAATTCCATTCATTATTCTCCAAATTTTTGAGCTGGGCATTCTACAAATTAGTAAAGAGTGAAGCAAACCCAGACTAAAATAAAACTTTTTGCGGTGATATATTTAAGCTTGAGTGACTTAATAAACTCAAACAATATTTCTCTTCCTCAAGAAAGTGTTTCTGGATGTGCCATTGATTTTCTTTGTCATATAAAGAGGGTAAGTCAATTTTTGTAATGTCAATTAGGGTCAGCTGATAGGCTTTAATGTAGGCTTCTTTTGCAGTCCATAGTTGATAAAAAGTATTTCTTTTATCTTCACTATCTTTAAATAGCCGCTTCTCGGGTTCAGAGCAAAAATGATTGATTAGCTCCGAATAGTTTCTGTCTTTTATAAACTCAACGTCCAAACCAATCTTCTGCTCAACCACAGATATAGCCACAGCGACTATATTTTTACTATGGCTAATAGAGATATAAAATTTATCATGTGTGTCAGTCACTACCCATTCACAGTAGTGGTTGAAGGTGTAATTATGCTCAACAGGGATATCATAATACTTCAACAAGACTTGCTTGATTAAATATCTAGCTAACCCAAATTGCTGTTTACGTGACACTTTTTTAAAACTCACGTAGCGCTGACAATCTTCGGTATTTAATAACAAAAATAAGCCTTGGTCGGTAATGCTACATTGCTGCATATCACAGTAGAAGACCTGAGTATCTCTTGTAAAAAAGTCATCATCTGTATTGAATTTAGGCACTTTTTCCACTTAGATTGGAACTTAAAAAACCGATTATTCATGTTAAACTAGGCCAACAAAAGTCTCAACTCCAGATATTCTTCTATGCCTTACCCTAATATTCTTTCTCCGCTAAGCCTAGGTTTTACCACACTTAGCAACAGGATCATTATGGGGTCTATGCATACAAATTTAGAAGAGCAGCCAGATGGATTTAAAAAGCTCGCAGCCTTTTACGCTGAAAGAGCTGCAGGAGGGGTGGGCTTAATTATTACAGGGGGAGTGTCTCCAAACAGCTCAGGGATTCTTGCACCAAAGCGGGCCATTCTAGAACACAAAAGCCAGATTGCTGAACATAAACAAGTTGTAGATAGCGTACATCAATATCCCACAAAAATATGCTTACAGATTTTACATGCGGGTAGATACGGTTATCACAATGAACTTGTAGCCCCAAGTGCACTGCAAGGACCAATCGTACCTTTTACCCCCCACCCTTTAAATGAGTCTGAAATAGAGCAGCAGATTGAAGACTTTGTGAACTGCGCGGAGCTGTCTAAAATGGCGGGGTATGATGGCGTTGAGATCATGGGGTCAGAAGGGTACCTAGTTAATCAATTTTTATGTTTGCACACCAATAAACGAAGTGACGCTTGGGGGGGAAGTTTTGAAAATAGAATTCGTTTCCCCTTAGAAATAGTAAGGCGTATCCGCAAAAGAGTAGGCGAACACTTTATTATTATCTTTCGCCTCTCAATTCTTGATCTGGTTGAGGACGGCAATAACATCGAAGAGGTAGTGCAACTAGCATTGGCGTTAGAAGATGCAGGCGTCAACATTATCAACAGTGGTATAGGCTGGCATGAGTCGAGGATCCCCACCATTGCGAGCGTCGTACCCAGAGCAGCATTTAGCTCAATCACAGCTTCAGTAAAAAAACACATCAATATTCCAATTGTTGCTTGCAATAGAATAAACACGCCAGCAGTTGCAGAGGCAATTTTGGCAAACGGTGACGCTGATATGGTATCTATGGCCAGACCATTTCTAGCAGACAGCCATTTTGTTAACAAGGCCAAGAATGATGCCGCCCATACAATCAATACCTGTATTGCTTGTAATCAAGCATGTTTAGACCCAATTTTTAAAGGTAAAGTAGCCAGCTGCTTGGTCAACCCTAGGGCTGCATTTGAAACAAGTCTGACATTCCCAAATACCGACACCCCCAAAAACATTGCCGTGGTTGGCGCAGGCCCCGCTGGCGCTATGTTTGCAATTTATGCCTCTCAACGTGGCCATAAGGTGAGTGTTTTTGAGGCAACGGCACAATTAGGTGGTCAGTTAAACTTAGCAGCTAGTATTCCTGGGAAAGCAGAATTTAAGGAGTTTATTCGTTACTTAAAGGTATCCATTACCCAAAATAAAATTAATATTAAGTACAACACTATTGTAAGTAGTGACGAACTAAACACCTTTGACGAAGTCGTTATCGCAACTGGCACTACACCGCAAAAATTAGATATACCCATAGCGCCAGAGGCAAATGTGTTAAGTTACATTGAGGCCATCGAGCAAACGCCTGCCCTTGGTAACAGGGTTGCTATTGTAGGCACGGGAGGTATTGCCTTTGATGTAGTCACCAAACTGACTACCACTGCAACTGAACACCTACCCTTAACCCAACAAAGCAATATTTTTGCTAACCACTGGGGCATTGATTTAAACAACGACATTCGGGGAGGTAAAACGAATAAACCCAAGCCATCTGTTTGCGCACCAGAAATAACTATGTTGCAACGCTCCGTTCGCAAGCCTGGCACTGGCTTAGGTCAAACCACAGTGTGGATCCATAGAGAAGAGTTTAAGCAAAAGAATATTAAAACCTTAACAAAGATTAATTATCGGAAAATTATTTCCAATGGACTGGAGTTAGAAAGTAGAGGTAAAGAGTTTGTTTTAGAGGCAGACACCATCATTATTTGTGCTGGCCAACAATCCAATAACAGCCTTGATTACCAAGACTTAAAAGTTCCCTATCACCATATAGGCGGCGCCAAACAAGTCAAAAAACTAGATGCAATGTTAGCGATACGTCAAGCCGCAGAATTGGCGTCAATAATATAGTAACATGCTTGTTCTACAATATAGCGAGCCTGTACTTAGTACCTCTACAATCCTAAATTAAAGTAGAAAATAAATATCGTGATCATATTCTTAAGTAAAATTTGGCGTTTTTTGGGTACGGCTTTTTGCTTTGCCATATTTGGACTTGGCGGCATTATTATTGCCAGCTTATGGTTGCCGTTTTACAGATTAAAATATAAAAATGATGAAGATAAACGCAAGCAAGCCTGCCGATATGCAGTGCACCTGACCTTTAAAAGCTTTGTTTGGCTGATGTATATAGTTGGGGTAACCAAAGTAGATGTAAAAGGGTTGGAGGTTCTTAAACGGGCTAAGGGCAAAATTATTATTGCTAATCACCCTTCTCTTATCGATGTTGTTGTTCTAATTTCTATTGTCAAAAACGCAGACTGTATAGTTAAACATTCACTACTACAAAATGTTTTCACCAGAGGTATTATCAAAAATACAGGCTATATCAGTAATGCCGATCCCGAAGATTTAATTACAGACTGTAAAACATCATTAGAAAAGGGATGTAATCTTATTATTTTTCCTGAAGGTACTCGAACCTTTCCTGGAACAGAGTTTAACTTCAAAAGAGGTGCCGCAAACATAGCGCTACGTAGTGAGAAAAACTTTCAACGAGTATTAATTAAAGTCACGCCACCAGCTCTCACTAAAGGCTTACCTTGGTATAAAGTGCCTGAGCGAAAAATCCATATGAAGTTAGTGGTTTTAAATGAAATAGATACAAGTGTTTATTCATCACAAGGCATAAGTAAATCGGTACGTGAGTTAACCAGAGAGCAGCAACGGAGCTACAGGGAAGACTTCGCGAAATTTGATGATATTTTTGACTCGGCATAATACTAGCGCTGTCTTTTGCAGAAATAACACTCTCATCTAATACCCTTTAGTAACTATTCAATGAGCATATAAATTGTCAATATTACTCACCATACTCGCAGTGCTTTATCCAATCATTGCTTATTTTGGTCTCAAATACTGTAGTCCAAGTATCGTCTCTGGGTTGCTGATTGCCTTATTAGCCTTGCGCTTTGTGTTAGATAAATCCAGTACCTACAAACCCAAACATTTTAAGTGGATTTTTGGGGCGGTATTAACCTTATTGGTATTTTCATTACTGTCCAATTCTGATTACGGTATTAAGTTTTATCCGGTTGCCATGAGCCTAATGTTTTTTGCTGTTTTTGGTTATTCGTTAATTTCACCGCCCACTATCATTGAGCGTTTTGCTCGCATTAAAAATAAAAACTTGTCCGACTATGGGGTGAGTTACACCCGTTTTTTCACCAAAGTCTGGTGTGTGTTTTTCATCATAAATGCCAGTATTTCTAGTTACACAGCTATGTATAGCGACATTGAAATTTGGACTCTATACAATGGTGTTATTTCATATGTATTGATGGGTGTTTTGGGCGCATCAGAGTGGCTTATTAGACAAACCGTAAAACATAAGCACTAAGCTAGCTTAGCTTCAAATAAGGAACCTAAATGAGGCAGTTTTTATCATTATTAATTTTGTTATTGAGCCTACAAAGCCAAGTATCTCATGGCCTTGAAGTTTCTTGGTTGAATCAAGACAAGTTACAAGGACAATTTACCCAAGAAAAGCATTTAGCAGCACTTAGCCGCCCCTTTGTTAGCCATGGTGAATACCTGTATTCAAAGGAAACCGGTCTTCAATGGCATACCCTAAAGCCTGTAAACAATTATCTGTTGATTAATAAAAATGGTGTCTCAGAAAAACAAGCAGATGGGCAATATAAAATACTTACTTCAGATACCAGCTTCAGTGCCTTGCTCTTACCCATTTTTAGTGGTGATTTTGAAACCTTAAAACAACATTTTAGTATTTCTGAAACTAATACTGGATTGACCCTAAAGCCTCTAGACCAAGCAGTGTCTGATGTTATGCAAAGCTTAGAGCTGATAATTTCAGAGCAAGCGCTACAACAAATAACCTTATATGAAGCCAACGGCAATTTAACCCAAATATACTTAAGGGATAACACCCAACCAGCAGAGCATAAAACCCAGTGACGCCTAACTCTAAACATATCTTGCTCGTTACAGTTTGGCTGCTGATAACCAGCTTGATGGCAAGCGCCTTGGTTTATAAAGTCGCCTCTGGCAGCATTAGTTTTGATTCAAATATTCTTAACACTCTTGACTTGGGGGAGGACATAAACGATCTCACCGAAGCCGCCGCAGAGCCATTTAAAACCAAAGGCTTATTATTAATTACACATCAAGACGTTGAAGAAACTAAACAAACAATAACAAGCATAGCCAAAGGCCTTCAGGACATCGGCTTAGTACAACATGCGAATTCAAAGCCTAGTAAGAATATAGATGTTACCCAACTATCAGATACCTACACAGCTTATCCTCTAGCCTTTTTAAGTAAGGCCGCTTCTCATGCAAAAGATAACAACGATTATTCTTATATAATTGATAACTATCTGCGCCTGCTTAGCAGTCCAACCAACCCTTTGGTTTCGCTCACGATAAATGAAGCGCCGCTACTGAATTTGGCAGATTGGTTTGCAGATAAGTCTAGCCTCAACACTTGGCAACAAGACCAAGGCTTTCTTTACATTGACTATAATGGCAATAAATACTACCCATTGTTTTTAGAGTTTGAAGCTGCCGCTATACAGTTAGATACTGTAGTGTCTACCATAACTCAGTTAGATACCTTGGTAGCCAAATACCGAGCTCCAAACATGGAAATACTTTCCAGTGGTTTGATGTTTCATTCTGCAGCAATCACAGCACAAGCTAGTTTTGAAACACAACTATTTGGTGGGTTATCAATTGTAGGCGTTTTAGCCCTCACTATACTTAGCTTTAGAAGTATTCAGCCTTTAATATGTATTAGCTTACTGCTTGGCAGTGCTATGCTAGCAGGTATGTTAGCCCTTACTATTGTATTTGAAGAAATTCATATTTTGTCGTTAGTATTTGCCGTGAGCTTAATAGGCGTCGCCGTTGACTATGGGTATCACACGCTGTTAACTGCAAAACACACAGGGCTCAGAGGCAAGACACTTAGGGACTATATTGCTCCGGCAATTTTAGTAAGTGGCATCACCACTATCGTTAGTTACTCTCTACTATTACTGTTACCCATACCACTTCTGCGACAAGTAGCCGTGTTTATTGTTTCTGGCTTGTTGTTCACAATATTTACTACCTTAACTCTTATAGTTGCTTGGCCATGGCAGAGGCAATCCAGCCCAGCTAGCAATGTATCAACCAGTAAAACAGTAAAACACCTCAAAGGCTTTAAGTTGATGCTCACTGTGTTGCTACTAAGCTGTGTAGTCGTGGCGCCTAATTGGTATTTCCAAGATGACATTAACGCATTTAATAGTAGCCCAGCGCACTTAATCAATAATGAAAAACAGGTTAACCAAATTATTGGAAACCAACAGTATCCAAGATTTATCTATACACAAGGAAGTAACCAACAAGAGATATTGCAGCGCTTTGAAAAAATTAGAAAAGCGATAGACAAGATAAATAATGAAACATACGAGCTACTTGGTATAGACCAATGGGTTCCTTCGTTTCAAACACAAGAAGACAATACAAATTGGTTAAAATACGGTTTATCCAATAACAAACTCACGGCAATTACAGAGTTTATGAACCAAGAGGCTTTAGCAAAACTTACCGCTTTGCCTAACGCCCTCATGACAATAAAAGATTTACCCCCTGAAATACTCAAGCTTTATCCACAGATAACCACTAAAGAAAACACATTAACTGGGATTATGAGTTACATGGGACCCGTCGATAATGTTTTTTTAGAACAATTACAGCAACAATTAGATTTTCCAGTTTTTTACTTTGATCAACCCGCCAAGTATTCACTGGCACTGTCTAAATTGCGTGGCTACCTACTTCAGTTTCTGATGGCCACTGCTGTGGCGTTATTGTTGTTGATGGCCTTCAGATATGGGGTTTTAAAAGGCTTGAAGCTTGCTAGCATTCCAATCATAACGGCCTTAAGTTCACTTGCCATTAGTCATTTACTATTAGGCTATGTCTCCTTATTTAATTTATTAGGGTGCATTTTAATTATTGCCTTAAGTGTGGATTATGTGGTGTTTTTAATCGAGCATGGCAGACAACAGCACGTGTTAAAAGCAATCAGTCTTTCAGCGGCGACATCGGGCCTGGCTTTTGGTATGTTTGTGTTTAGTAGTACACCAGCAATTTTACAATTTGGGCTCACCATTTTACTTGGCGTCATCATAGCTTGGGGCTTATGTTTAATGCTTCCATCAACTCTCTTAAAGCGTCACCAATTAAATGATAAATAATGGAAAGTTAAGCTTAATATGCATTCTAGTAATCTCGTTATTAGTAGCTTGCAATACTCTAAAATTCGAACCCACCCAAGTCACACTGAGCAAACAAGCCAGCTATGTAATACAAGGCGTGCCGACAGAGCTAATTGGCCATACATCTTTACAAAAGCTACAGGTTAGCGAAAACAATAATATCCATGAATTTTTACTGCAAACTGAATTGCAAAAAGACAGTATTAATATGGTTGGCCTGAGTTTCTCTGGCATACAGTTATTTCAATTAACCTGGCAACAAGGCCAAGATCTGATTATTAAAAAAAGTTTAGGTATGCCGGATATTCCCGCCAAACAATTGTTAACCTACTATCAGCTGTCTACTTGGCCAATTAACTCAGTAAAAAAAGGACTGGTAGGGCTTACGGTCTCTGCAAATGATCCAAACAGCAGACAGTTTTTCGAAAACCAATCACTGTTTTATTCTGTTACTACCACTGAAAAAACAAGCACAGTCGTACATCACAAAAATAACTATCAAATAACAATCGAAACCTTGGATTAAAGATTAAATACAAAAGCAATTAATGTTGTGATTTAATGTTGTGGATACGCAATTTTTATTATTAAGGATAACCAATGAAAGTACTATTAGCCGGCCTAGTCACCTGCCTTTTATTATCAAGCAGTGCATTTGCAAGAGACGACCGTTTAAAATTCTCTCTTGAGCCTGTATTAAGCTCAGAGAAAGCGAAACAAGCCTTGTTAGACGTACCAATTTATTTTTCTGGGCAGTCCCATGCCACCCCAACAACGACTTGGGGCGAAACAACCACAAGTAAAAAAACCAATGCTTTCAATAAGTCAGATCAAGAAGCATGTGAGTGGGTTTTACTATCAGCGATAAAAGCATTACAAGAACAAGCGCTTAAAAAAGGCATGAATGCAGTTGTTGATATTAAGTCAAACTATAAGCATCAAGAATTTGCAAGCAGTACAGAATTTGAGTGCGGCGCCGGTAAATTCATTGCCGGGGTAGCCTTAAAAGCCAAACTTGTAGAGCTTCCTTAATTACTTTTGGGTGGCATGGCGAGCAGCTGTATCACCCAAACAGTTTTTGTTTACTAGCACAAAATCACAGGCTCAAAGCAATAGCCAGTCATTGGTTGTTGTTATCCTAACAATGAATACAACCAATATTGATAGACCACACCATACATGATTGGAATACAAGTACAGAACGTTTGCTATCAATACAAAGGAAACAAAGAGCCTGCCCTAAAAGATATTTCATTTACGATTGATTCAGGAATGTGTGTAGGGCTAATAGGCCCAAACGGCGCAGGAAAATCCACTCTATTATCGATTCTTTCAGGTCTATTAACGCCAACATCCGGCTCAATAGCCTTTACTGAGCACCAAGCAAGTTTACATAATCAAAAACTCTTTATTAAAAAACACATTGCTTTAGTGCCTCAAGAGTATGCGTTTTATTTCCCCCTTAGCGTTTTACAAAACCTTGAATACTTTGCAAGCCTATGTGGTTTTAATTCAGCACAACAACAAAACGCTATCCACAGGGTGGTATCAGAGTGTCAGCTACAAAGTGTTCTAAAGCAAAAGTCTAAATCATTGTCTGGGGGGTATAAAAGACGTTTGAACTTAGCGATTGCGTTACTTAAGGACCCCAAAGTTTTATACTTAGACGAGCCCACTGTTGGTGTTGATCCCGTATCTAGAAAAGCGATTTTAGCCTTAATTGATTCACTGAAAAAACAACAGAAAACCATAGTCTTCACATCCCATATGTTAAGTGAAATCCAAGAACATTGTGATGCCACATACATGATCAAAGCTGGCAAAACATTTGAGTTTGCAAATCAAGACAATAAACACCTATTAAAATTAGTCTTTGCACAGCCCTTAGCTGCCAGCTTTAAAGATAAAATCAAGCAACTAGAGCAATGGGAATTTCCTAAAGATGACACCCTAGAATGTCAGCTACAAACAGATAAAGCCCTTTGGGAGGTGATGCAGCTCGCACAGCAAATGAATATCACAATCCGCAGCATACAATACGGACCAAACACGCTAACAGAATACTATCTGAAACTAATGGAACACCATGATACTGCAAAGCCTTAAAAAAGAGTTACTGATAGTATTTAGCGATCTGCATAGTATAGCTGTGCTTTTTATCATGCCGCTAACCTTCATGTTATTGATGACCTTTGCTATGAGCGGGCGCGAAGCAGATATACTTAGTTCAATTAGCATTTATACAGAGCAACAAGAACCCAAGGAACATGAAAAGCTATATCTAAACTACCTAGCTGATCTTGGATACCAGTTTAGTGATGACGCTGATTCAGCCACCGCAAGCCTCACCTTCAATCACAACTTCAACGACAATGTATTAGCAAGTGATGCCACAGGCTTAATAAATATCAAATACAGTAGCAATGCCTCTCTACCTATACAAACCGTTATCCAGCAACATTTAGAGTTATCTTTTGCCAGAGTAAAGTTACATCTATACATGCTAGAAACTGAAGAGTTGGACGCTGATTTACCCCTTGATCAGCAAATGCAGTTAATCATCAAACAATCAGATACTTCTGAATTAATCACCACTTCAACAACAGGAGCGCTGTTACCCGTTATCAGTTACAGCATTCCCTCTTGGCTAGTATTTGGAATATTCTTTATTGTTTTACCCATATCCATCACATTGGTAAATGAAAACCAAAGCGGCACACTGATCCGCTTAAAAACCTTCCCTATCAATATGTACACCTACTTTTTTACAAAATTAGCAGCATTTTACTGTATCAGCCTTGCGCAGTTTTTAGTGTTACTTATTATTGGATTGCGCCTTGTTCCCCTAGTGATAGATTCGCCTCCCGTAGCATACAGTCAAATTTTACACATTATCCCCTTAGGGTTATTTATATGTTTAAGTGCGGTATGCTTTGCATCGATTTTTTCTGCATTAGTTAAGACGTTTGAACAAGCAATAGTACTTGGTGGCGGTGTTAATATTATACTAGCAGCCCTAAGTGGCTTTATGGTGCCTTTGGATGTAATGCCTCCTAGTTTGCAGCAAGTTGCACAATGGTCTCCCATGTATTGGGCTGCAGATATAGTCAAACAAAATATGTTTAATACCAATATAGTCAGTTCAATGGAGCCAATACTGCTACTTTGTCTATTTAGCTTAGTTTCTTTAGGTGTGGCATCATTTTTATTTAGTCGAAAAATTAGGGATTTATTATGGAATTAGATGCGCTAAAAAAACAGTTAAAAGAACTCATCATAGTTGAGTGTGATAAAGAAGATGAATTGACATGGGAAGATATCGAAGATGATGAGCCCTTGTTCGGTAAAAAATCCAACGTCGGCCTAGACTCCCTAGATGCATTGCAATTAGCCCTTGTTTTAAAGGAGCACTTTGGCATTAAAGTAGAAGGCTCAAAAGAATCACGGAAACATTTACATTCAATATCCAGTATTGTTGATTACATTCAAAGTGCAAAACAAGCATAAATATGCCAATTTATATTCATTCAAGCCTGTCCTATTCTGCTTGTGGCGACAGTTCAAAAGGTCCGTTAACCTTCAACCCTCAAGAAAATGCATGGGTTGATGTACCAAGCCAAGCCAAGGTCCCCTTTTACAAAATGGATGGTTTGGCTATCAACTCGTCCGAACAAAGAGTATTCAGTACTCTAACTAACATAACCGAACAACTAATTAAAAAAAGTGGCTTGAGTTCACAAGCATTAGCAAAGACAGCACTAATGCTAGGGTCAACATCATTAGATATAGGGACTATCCAACCCCAAGAAGGGGAGACTATTTGGCTACCAAAAATAGACCGCCTGACAGAGCACTTACAACAAACCCTTGGCCTAAGTCAGTGCCACTTAGTGTTTAATACTGCTTGTACAGCCAGTGTTAATGCCTTGCTATACGGCAAAGGTTTACTTGAAAATAGCAGCATTGAACAAGTTATTGTCATTGGCTGTGAATTTTATAATCACCTCACAGTTGATGGCTTTCACTCTCTTGATTTAATTTCTCCTAGTAAATTAAGACCCTTTACATTTGATAGAGAAGGATTAGTTTTAGGCGAAGGAATTGGCGCGCTGTTATTAACGAAAAATCCTCCTAAGCGTAGCCATTATTTTAGTGTTTTAGGTGGTTATTCGGCCTGTGATACCTCAAGCCTAACCATGACGGCCGAGGATGGCAGTCATATCACAACTGTACTTGAGCAAGCAGTCCAAGATGCAAACTTAGATAAGACAGATATCGATCTCGTTAAAGTCCACGGCACAGCAACCTACAACAATGATATCTCTGAATTCCAAGGCCTAAAGCAGTACTTTGCATTACCCCCACCTATCATAGCCTTTAAACCTTACCTAGGTCATACGTTGGGAGCCTGTGGCGCCTTAGAAATAGCCATAATGGATGAACTACTAAATAGTGAAATAATTCCTGTACCTGATACGCAAGCAGAAAACCTTATGCTGCCTTTTGCTGCAGAGTCCACCGCACTGAACTCGTATCAGCATATTCTAATCAATCATTGTGGGTTTGGTGGTAACAACGCAGCACTGGTTTTAAAAACTGAGCATTTATGAAACTAACCATAACGAGTCAAGCATACTTTTCACATCCTCGTACCATGAGCAATAAAGCGCTGCGCCAACAAGTAAAAGATGATTTTGATGTCGCCGTTCGTAGAATGGATAACTTTACTCTTAGTGGCTTGGCCGCAATTGCTAAATTAAATTTAGACATAGCAAACCCAGAAAAAGTCTCCCTTGTTAGCTGCGCGCCGTATTTCTCTGTTGAGCTAGTACAAAAGCTAATAATTGACTGCCAAAATGGAAAATCTATTCGTCCGCTTGATTTTGTATCCACGGTTGGCAACGCGGCTAATTTTTACATTGCTAAAGAATTTGAAATCCATGGTAGCAACTTATTTTTAGGCGCAGGGACAAATGCTATAGACAAAGCCCTGATGGTCAGTGCTATTGAGCTTGCATCAAAAGTACAGCAAAAAGTGGTAATTTTATTCTGGCAAGAAACACCAACCGAGAGAAGTTGTTACGCCATGTTAGCCGAAAATCCAGTCGAGGAAATAGCCCCTATAGTGACAGATTTGAGTTTTGAAAATATTAGTCAGGCAAGCTACACCATACCCTACACACTCGATTTACAGCATAAGCTAGCTTCATTCTAAGCTTTTTTACGTTTCTTTTGTTGTAGCTTTAAAACGAGTTGCTGCTGTTCTTCTGTTAGCTCAAAACATCCTTTAGCGGGAACTGGCTCACCTAAAAATAACGGCGGGTTATTCGCAAAAGCGACAGGTTCTTTAGGCACACCCATTGGGCTTCTATCTAAGCGTTCATTAGCATTTACATCTAAAAAAGCTCTGATACAGGTGGTTCCTATAGCAAGGCCGCTCAAAGAAAACACATGTTTTTTTTGTGCCTCTACTATTTTAAAGGTGTGAGTAGACACTGACTCGATATGCTGCCATTCATCATGCTCTTCAGCAACACTAGATGGTTTATACAACTCCACAAACAAAGTACCTGACTGAGGTTTTTTATTCATTACTTGAAGTGCTAAGTCAACACCAAGGGCAGGTAAACTGAACAAGCCAATAGCCAAATTACTTAAGATAATTTGTGTTACAAGAATAGCTGTTTTCATCATTAACTAAGAGTTCACTTTGAGGCGTGGTTTAGTATAATACTGGTTTACTGAGGATGGAACAATCAGCTAATACATGCGAAAAATACTGACTATCTGTTATACCCAAACGGGGCAATTGTCTAAAATAAAGGACTCAATTTGCGAGCCACTTGAAAATTCAGACAAGATATCAATGGAAACCATTGTTATTAAACCTAAAGTGCCTTTCCCTTTTCCATGGCCATTTTTAAAGTTTTTCCGCATTTTCCCAGAAACGGTTGTCATGGAACCTGTTGAGTTAGATGACATAACACCAAAGTACGAGAAGTACGATCTCATAATATTGACCTATCAAGTCTGGTTTTTGTCGCCATCTATTCCTATCGCGTCATTTCTACAATCAGACCAAGCCAAAACTTTATTTAAAGATACGCCTGTGGTGACAGTTATCGGATGTAGAGGCATGTGGTTAATGGCCCAAGAAAAGGTTAAACACTTTTTATCCAGCCTCAATGCTAAGCTAGTAGACAATGTAGTCTTAAGTGATGATTGTGGTGCCTTTTTCAGCTTTTTAGCCACGCCTTTATGGATGTTAACGGGGAACAAAAAGCCATTATCTTGGGTTCCACCAGCAGGCGTTGGAGAACAAGATATCAAAGACGCAAAACGTTTCGGTGAAGCCATTAGAACCCGTCTAGAAACGAATTCAGAATCTATTCAAACAAGCATGTTAGAAGGTTTAGGTGCGGTAAAAATTAACGAAAAATTAATTGCCAGCGAAAGAGTGGCAAATCACAGTTTTAATATTTGGTCCAAAATATTGCGTAAACTTGGGCCCCAAGATAGTAAACGACGAGCTTTAGGGCTAACGGTTTACGTCACCTTCTTAATCTTATTAATTCTCACCGTAGTTCCGATTAGCGCTCTACTAAAAAAGCTCATATCACCGCTAACAAGAAAAAAAATAATTGCACAGAAAAAATACTATGCGGAACCATCTGGAGAGTAGAATGGAAAATAATATATATATCAATAAACTATCTGCCGCCCTTCCTAATGAAGCTGTCACCAATAACGAAATGGAAAAGCGTTTAGGTTTGATTGGCGACAAAAAATCTCGAGCCAGAGCTGTGATCCTCAGAAGTAATGGCATTAAGCAACGTTATTACGCCATTGATCCAGAAACAGGCAAACAAAATTACACCAATGCAGAACTAGCCGCCGAAGCAGTTAAAGGTCTGTTTCCAGATGACTCTGATCTATCCTCATTTGATAGCCTAGTTGCATCCTCGTCTATGCCGGATCAGGTTATGCCTAATCATGCAGCTATGGTACATGGCGAATTAAAAAACCCACCATGTGAAATAGTCTCTACTTCTGGTGTTTGTTTGTGTGGAATAACCGCTCTTAAATATGCTTACTTGAATATTAAAGCCGGCGAAAGCAAACAAAGCGTAGTAGTAGCCAGCGAAGTGGCTTCATCGATTATGCACGCTCGTAACTTTGACTCTGAACATCAACATAAGCTTGATACCTTAGCCGACCATCCAGAAATGGCATTTGAAAAAGACTTCTTACGCTGGATGTTGTCTGACGGTGCAGGTGCTGCCTTGTTAAGTGACACAGCCAACACAGAGGGTTTATCTTTACGTATTGACTGGATAGATAGTTTTTCTTTTGCCAACCAACTAGAGGCATGCATGTATGCTGGTGCAGAAAAGATTGATGGCAAACTCAAAGGCTGGCCTAGCTATAGCGGCGCTCAAAGAGAGCAAGAGTCCATTATGTCGGTTAAACAGGATGTGCGCCTGTTAAATGAAAACATAGTGAAGTTTACAGTCGAAGAAACCTTAAAGAAGATTATCAAAAAACGTAATTTAAGCACCAGTGATTATGATTACTTTGTGCCCCATTACTCTTCTAATTACTTTAGAGAGAAAGTATACCAAAGCTTAGTCAATATCGACTTTGAACTACCCTTTGAAAAATGGTTTACCAACTTACCTCAAAAGGGTAACACTGGCTCAGCTTCTATCTTTATCATGCTTGAAGAACTGTTTAACTCCTCAAAGTTAACAGCAGGCCAAAAGATGCTTTGCTATATCCCTGAAAGCGGCCGTTTTTCTAGTGCATTCATGCAACTGACTGTAGTGTAATTATGCGTAAAGAAAATGTCCCACAAGACAATAGCCCCACCTACGACGGCCATAAAAAGCTTATGTATGCCATAGATAAAGAAGGCCATTACACAGGTGTACAATCAAGTGGCTGGGAAGTTGAAAGTTTTGCTACCTCTATGGCCGTCGAAGATTTACAGCAATTAACCCAAGAAGCAAAAGAAGCGGTAAAAAAAGGTGAGCTATCTCCATTAGCTTACCATATGCACAAACACCGCTTAGATATTGCCAACCTTGCCCAAGTTAGTGGATTCTTCCAATGGCAGGTTAAGCGTCATTTAACACCTAAAATTTTTAATAAATTAAGCCAGCGTAAACTCGACATTTATTGTGACGTTTTTGCTCTATCAAGACAGCAACTTACCAATATTGAAGAGTCATAATGAGTAATATAGAAAATAGCTTCGAGCACCGTCAGTCTTCTCATTGTGAAACAGGTGTTGTAGCTAATATGTTGAGTAATCAAGGCCGGATTGCAATGAGTGAGCCTATGGCTTTTGGCCTTGCATCAGCACTTACCTTTGCGTACCTACCCTTTGTAAAAATAAACGGGCTACCTTTGATAGCCTATCGCATGCCTCCTAAAAGTATTATAAAAGGCGTAGCTAAAAAATTAAAAATGACTGTCCATAGTCAGAAATTCTCAAGCCCAGAAAAAGGTATGCAAGCCTTAGACGAGGAGCTCAAACAAGGTCGCTCAGTGGGCCTACAAACATCTGTATATTGGCTGCCTTACTTTCCTGAGGATATGCGCTTTCACTTTAATGCTCACAATCTAGTTGTCTACGGAAAAAATGCAAAAGGTGACTATCTAATAAGTGATCCTGTATTTGAAGAAGTGGTTACCTGCCCTGCTGATGATCTTAAACGAGCAAGGTTTGCCAAAGGTGCGCTGGCTCCAAAGGGCTTGATGTATGTTTTAGAGGATAATAATGAACAGGTTGATATTAATAGCCTGATTTATAAAAGTATTAGAAAAACCGCTAAAATGATGTACGGATTACCCATACCCGGGATATCTTTCTTTGGGATTAAAGGTATACACTATCTTGCAAAGCAAATTTTAAAACTTGAAAAAAAGCCAATGAAGTACACCCGTTTGTACTTAGGTAATATAGTGAGGATGCAAGAGGAAATCGGTACAGGTGGCGCTGGCTTTAGGTTTATGTATGCCAGCTTTCTAGATGAAGCTTCTGTTCTAACTGGTGATCAAAGGCTTTATGAAGTTTCTAAACTCACCACAGAAATCGGCGATAAGTGGCGAGAATTTGCTATGCAAGCGGTATTGTTTTGCAAAAAACGTCAAGACATTTCCTTGCAAACAATTGCTCAAACCTTAGAAGAATGTGGCGAAATGGAAAAACAGCTACAGACTAGATTATTATCTTTATCTGTAATTAAATAATATCACTCTAGTTGCACTCTCAACATTGAGAGGTTAGGGACTTGTTGACTAAACTTTGAAAGGATTAAAACGATGATATCAATTAAGAAAAAGTCGTTATTTGCGCTCACATTTGCCGTAAGCGCTATAACTATGGGTTGCTCTTCAACTGTTGAAACTAACAGCGTAATTAAAGAAGGCGCAACACTGGTTACTCTCGTTAATTTACACCCCGACAACAAACGTAAAATACTCTACGCAGTCAATTATCAATTAAATGGCACTATGATCCCTATGTGCTCTGAAGTCACAATAAAAGATGTCGATGAGAAAGAAGTAGAGTTTGTTTATAACAATGTTACTTACACTTACCTGTGGGACAAACATACAAGAAAAGCTGGCGAGTCTTTATTACAAAATATGTCCAACTTTATAGACACATCATGTGATGAAGCCAAAGTTGCATCTCTAAGTACTGTGGACCAAGAAGGCATAAAAGAAGGTAAACCTAAAGTAGGTATGACTAAAGAAGGGATTTTATTCGCTATGGGACGCCCTCCTATTCATGCAACACCATCATTAGACAGTGAGACATGGATGTATTGGTTAAATAAGTTTAAAAAACAAGCTATCGAGTTTGATGAAAACGACATAGTTACCGAAATTAGGTTATAACTTTAGATAGTCCTTACAATAAAAAACGGCCTCTTTGAGGCCGTTTTACTATGAATTTGCTACCACTAAATTACCGCATTCGTTTAAAAATCAAGGATGTATTTATGCCACCAAAAGCAAAGTTATTAGACATGACAAAATCTGTATCAATAGCCATACCATCACCAACGATATAATCTAACTCGCCACACAAGGGGTCAACCTTATTCAATTGAATAGTCGGTGCAAACCACTTGTTATTCATCATATTGATACTGGCCCAAGCTTCGATTGCACCACATGCACCTAAGGTATGCCCTAAATAACTTTTGAGTGAACTTACCGGCATATTACTTCCCATAACATTACTCGTAGCACGGGTTTCAGCGATATCTCCCTTACCTGTAGCCGTCCCATGGGCACTTACATAGCCAATATCAGAGGCAGATAGTCCAGCATCTTGCAAAGCTAAGCGCATAGACACAGCCATAGTTTCGTTGTTAGGCTGGGTCACATGCAAACCATCTGAGTTGGTTCCAAATCCGACTACTTCAGCTAAAATCGGCGCGCCACGGGCGATAGCATGTTCCATTTCTTCTAAAATAAGGGTACTTGCGCCTTCCCCTATCACTAAACCATCTCTGTCTATATCGAAGGGGCGTGGCGTAAGCTCTGGATGCTCGAGCTTTGTACTGGTTGCAAACAAGGTGTCAAATACAGCAACCTCAGATAAACATAACTCATCCCCACCACCGGCAACCATAACCTTTTGCTTGCCAAATTTTATTGCTTCATAGGCATAGCCTATACCTTGAGAGCCTGAAGTACATGCAGAACTTGTAGTATGAATTCTGCCTTTAATACCAAAGAATACCCCAATATTTACGGCGGAAGTATGATTCATCATTTTGATATAACTGGTAGCTGTCATACCAGACATATCGTGGTGTTTTAATAAATCACCAAAGCCAATTAAAGGCGGGGTAGAACCGATAGACGAGCCATATGCCACACCAGTATCGCCATTAGTAAGTACATCAGATCCTAATAACTGGCTTTCTTCTAGTGCTAGCTCAGCACTACGGGTGGCCATTAAAGACAAACGTCCCATTGAACGTGTCTTTTTACGAGTATAATGTTCAGGAACGGTGAAATCAGTGATAGGCGCAGCCAAATCAGAGTGCAGGCCTTTTACATCCTGCCACTCAGGCATACGTACAACCGCATTCTTTTTCTGTCTCAGAGCCCCTTCAAAACTTTCCCAGTTGTCACCTAATGCTGTAATAGATGACATGCCGGTTACAACCACTCTTTTCATTAAGCCATTCCACCGTTAACAGACAACACCTGACGACTGATGTAAGACGCATCATCAGACATCAAAAAAGATACCGCACCAGCGACTTCTTCAGCTTGCCCGGCTCTTCTTAGCGGTATCATTTTCATAATTTCATCCATAGGTAATTCATCTGTCATCCCAGTATCGATTAATCCTGGAGCGACGCAGTTGACCGTAATTTTACGTTTTGCCAATTCTAAAGCCAAAGCTTTGGTTGCACCAATCACTCCTGCTTTTGACGCACTATAATTAACTTGTCCGCGATTTCCGATTACTCCCGACACAGATGCCATAGTCACAATACGGCCACCTTTTCTGGTGCGAACCATAGGCATAACCAAAGGGTGCAGTACATTGTATATAGCATCTAGGTTGGTATGCACTACATCATCCCACTCTCCCTCTGTCATAGCAGGAAAAGCTGTGTCTCGTGTTATACCCGCATTACATACCACACCATAATAGGCGCCGTTATCCTCTAGATCTTCCTCTAGAATCGCTTTGGTTTGGCTTCGGTTTGCCACATCAAATTGCAAACAATAGCTCTCACGTCCCATTTCTTTTATAGCGCTTACTACACTATTTGCTGCTTCTATGTCCCCTCTGCAATGCACAGTTACATCAAAGCCGTCTTTCGCTAATCGTAAGGCACAGGCTTTTCCAATGCCTTTACTAGAACCTGTTACAAGTACCCTTTTAGTCATTTTTATGTGTTCTCCTTCAGATACAACTCTGGATTTTCTGGCTCATACACATTAATTTTTGCTTCAATTAGTTGTTCTTCATCACAAAAAATTAAACAATCAAATACACTCAAACCATTCTCTTCTTTAAATAGCTTAGTCACTTTCGTTTCTAACTGCATACCCAGTGTAAATTCACTAACCGCAGCTTTAAAATTACGAGCACTGACTAAGAATCCTAGGGCAACTTCGCCACCCTCTTGCACTTTGTTAGCATTAGCATAGGCTGCAATGCTTTGTGCTAAATACTCTAACCCTACATAAGAGGGCACAGATTTTTTTTCAGGATTGTAAAAATTACTTTGTTCTCTAATCTCTAACAAGCAGGTGGCAGAGTCTTCTGAAAACTCCTTTAATTGCTCAATCAAAATCATAGGGTGGGCATGTGGAACCACATCTTCTATGGCGTATTTATTCATGTTCTAAACCTATAATTAAACTCACATTATTACCGCCAAAGGCAAAGGAGTTACTTAAACAATATTGCAAAGGGTTACTCAATTGGCTGCTAGCTGTTACCCAGTTTAGTTTTGGTATAGCCGGGTCAGCTACTTCATCCCAAAGTTGGGGTGGCAATGCTTGGTGTTGTAAAGCTAAATAACAAAACGCAATTTCTGTTGCCCCTGCAGCGCCTAAGGTATGGCCAACACTGCCTTTGGTTGAACTCACAAAAGGACTAGATGGAAAAACAGTGGCAACTGCAATACCTTCCATTTCATCATTTTTGGGCGTGGCGGTACCATGTAGGTTGATATAATCAATGTCCTTGGGAGTAAGCCCAGCATTATCTAGCGCTTGTACCATGGCTGCTTTTGCTCCTTCTCCCTCAGGATGAGGCGCTGACATATGATGGGCGTCACTAGACTCACCACCAGCACAAAGACGAATGCTAGATTTTTGTCTACTTAGTACAGCTAAGGCCGCCGCCTCGCCAATATTAATCCCATCTCGATTCTTACTTGAAGGGTTACAAATACCCGCAGAGGTTGACTCTAATGCGCTAAAACCATTTACTGTCATACCACACAATGAATCAACCCCACCCACTATTGCTACATCAATTAATCCAGCATGAATCATTTCAGCGGCACTAATAAAGGTTTTAGCACTTGACGAACAAGCAGTTGAAATAACAGTTACATAGCCATCAAGTTTCGCATATTCACTTAAGAACTCTGCAGGATTTGATAACTCTTGCACTCTGTAATCATAATTATCAGGGAAAGTAGCAGCATCAAGTTTATGCTCCATGGCGATCTCACCTTGGGCTATCCCCGAAGTGCTAGTGCCTAAAATGATCCCAAATCGAGAGCTAGGAAACCTCTGCTTTAATTCATTAACAGTGTTTTCAATTTGCAGATATGCCTGAAGTAACAACTGATTGTTACGACTTTGAAAGTGTTTAGGGTAGCCAGTCAAATCAGGTAAGGCTTTAGTCACTTGACCCACATAAACCTTATCATCATGGAGTAAGTCTTCTCGTAACTGCATTCCCTTTTGGGAGCCTGAAAATAAATTGTCAGCCACTTCTTCGGCATTGCCCCCAAGAGGGTTACACAAGCCAATGCTATTTATGTATAAAGGTGTTGCGCTATACACCTAATCAGCCTCACATAACTTTGTTAACATGCGAATACCACGAGTAGAGTTTTTGACAAAAGGATTACTCTCATCCCAAGCGTACCCAGCTAAAATTGAAGTGATCATAGGTTTTACCTCTGACTCTTCATCTTGGAAAAAAATTACATTTTGGAAACTAGTGTCATACCAAGACATAACAAAGGTTTTAAATACCTCAATGCCTTTTCGTAAAGGCTCATCATAATCAGTTTGCCAATCAATAGTTTCACCGGATAACTGCCGGTTAAGAAGGCTAGCTGCTGATGCCGCCGAGCGCATTGCTATGGTTACTCCAGATGAAAAGACAGGATCTAAAAACTCTCCCGCATTACCAAGTAACGCAAAACTAGGGCCGTGCAAAGACTTAACACTTGCAGAATAGCCTCCAATAGTTCGGGCAGGCTGTAGCACTTCTGCAGTGGCTAATAACTCACTTAAGTTATCATCATCATGGATAAATTTGAGCAACTGCTGCTCGCAGCTTTGGGACTCGTCAAAACATTCTGGCCGACCAACCACACCAATACTCGAAGTGCCATCAGAAAAAGGAATTAACCAATACCAAACATCGGCTATCTCAGGGTGTACAGTGATCAAAATTTTGTTTCGATCAAAGGTAGCGTTTGCTGGAATATTATCTTTGAAGTGCGTAAAGACTGCTTTTCTGGTGCTAAGGTTACTAGGTAGCTCTAAGTCCAACATACGGGGTAATACTCGCCCAAAGCCACTGGCATCAAGCATAAACTTGGCCTTAAGTTGGTAACTTCCTTGCTCGGTGCTTACCTCTAAGCTAGCTCCGTTTTCATCATTAGTAACAGCTTGAACCGTTTGTTTGTACCTAAAATCTGCGCCAGTCTTTGCAGCTTCATCTGCCAGTAACTTATCAAAGGCAGCACGCTTGACTTGAAAAGTGGTACCAGGACCTTCAGAAAATTTATGTTCAAAATTAAAGTCTGAACGCTCCCCTTTACGATAAAAGGCGGCGCCATTTTTATATTGAAAGTTAAGCTGAGCTGCATGTTCAAGCAAACCTTCTAAAAGGCCTGCTTGCTCAACAAATTCCATACAGTGAGGAAGGAGACTCTCTCCTATGGAAAAACGAGGAAACTCTTCTCGTTCAACAACTATGGTGTTCCACCCGTTATTAGCTAAGATAGCAGCAGCAATTGCTCCAGCAGGCCCTGCGCCTATGATAACTACGTCACAGGTTTCTGTATTACTCATATTCCCTTCTCCGTCTGTAAACCATTAACTAACTTCTTTATGCACTAATGTAAGGCGATAACTTATCTAATACACATTGGGGCGTTTCAAATAACATCTCACCATTTTCAATATCAACAGCAACCTGAATGGTGTAAGCCTTATTCAATACTTTTGCAGTACTTTTATCTCTGATTACATATTCAATTTTTAATCTAGACTGATACTCAACCAAATTGGCTTCAACGATTATCACGTCACTTAATTTGGCAGAGGCCACATATTTTAAGCGCATATCTACAATGGGCCATATATAGCCTGTAGCTTCCATCTCTAGATAATTGTAATCAAACGCTTTTAATAGTTCGCACCTAGCCATTTCTAAATATTTTACATAATTGCCATGCCAAACCACCCGCATAGAATCAACATCATAGAACTGAACTTCCATCTCGGTACTGACGCTAACAATGGGTTTAGCTTTCATATAAAGACCATCTTTGTTGTTGCACAAAAGTAACTGTTTGGCGTAATAACTTATCTGTAGGTCTGTCTTCATCAAGGAGTTCAAAGAATTCGCAGATGTCATCTAACATATTTGTCATGTCTGTGGTCAGCGAAGACTTTTGAAGCTCGCCACTTAAAATACGTAACCGAACCCCCTGCACCGATGCTAACAAGGTAGCTGCAATAACTTGTTCAGTTAGCTGTAACACTCGTAAACAGTCCCTTGCAGCGATAGTCCCCATGCTCACTTTGTCCTGATTGTGACATTCAGTTGAGCGAGAAAATACGCTCGCAGGCATAGTTAGCTTTAAAGCTTCAGCTGTCCAAGCGGAACATCCAATTTGTATTGCTTTAAAACCATGGTTTATAAATTGTCTCTCGCCCTTAGCCCCCGACAAATTAGACGGTAAGCCGTGGTTCATTTTGACATCCACCATAGTGGCAATTTGTCTATCAGCTAAATCCGCAAGATTTGCCACACAGTTTTTCAGTGAGTCCATGGCCATAGCGATGTGCCCACCATAGAAATGCCCTCCATGTAATACATGCTCACCAATTCCATCAATTATGGGATTATCGTTTGCACTATTCAGTTCGTTGGTAATCATACTTTGGAACCAAGGCAAACTATCTTGTAGCACCCCTACTATGTGGGGCGCACACCGAATTGAGTATCTATCTTGCAATCTCTGAGAGTTACGTGGGTGGGTATGGTGATTGAGGTCCTGCTGGATCCAACTTGCAATCTGATTTTGGCCAGGGTGAGGCTTCACACTAAATAGAATATCGTCAAAGTGATTACTGTTTCCCTTTAATGCCAAGCTAGATAAGGCTGTGATCCTCGCCATTAACTTAGCTAAATAAGTCGCTCTGTCATAGGCAAGACAAGCTAAAGCCGTCATCACAGCGGTTCCATTCATAATAGCTAGGCCTTCTTTAGGCCTTAACTTTATTGGGGTGAGACCAGCGAGTTTAAACGCCTCAGAACTTAGCATTATGGTGTCTTGATAATACACGTCCCGCTCACCGATCAAAGCACCTGCAACATAAGATAAAGGCGTGAGATCACCACTTGCACCAACAGAACCTTCTTGGGGAATAACAGGAATGATATTTTGGTTCAACATCTCAACGAGCAAGTTAAGTAAATCCCAACTTACCCCCGAGTAGCCTTGAGATAAAGAGGTCAAACGAGCAGCGAGAATTGCCCTACCTTCTTCTATGCTAAAAAACTCCCCTAAGCCACAGCCATGGAAGCGCGTAAGGTGAATTGGCAACTCATCAACAAGAGACAATGGCACTTCAACTGTACATGAATCACCATATCCAGTTGTTACACCATAAATGTGCCCATCTTCTTCAAGTAACTTATCAAGAAACTTCACTCCTTGGTCTATTCTATCCCTAAAGAGCTGATCATCAGACAAAACAACTTGTCTGCCTGATTTTGCAATACTGACGATATCTTCAATAGAAATCTTGTTTGAGCCCAAACACACTTTATTCAAGCCTGACTCCATTTAGCTTACTCCCGCTTTATCTATTTATTGTTTTGTTGATTAGGATTTTCTGCTTCGTTTGCTCGCCAGAAATCAAAAAAGTTATTCCATTGATAAGGCTCTTTCAAACAATAATAACTCAATCTCGAGGTGTATTTTTCCATCAACTTTTGAAAATACTCGGCGCGCTCTTTACGCTTCACTTTAACTGGCTCTGCAAACTCTTCTATATAAGTTTGATACCTACCTTGCTCTGAATTTTTTATGCATGTCATAAAAAATACCGGGCACTCCATAATGGTAGCTAGAGCAAAAGGCCCAATTGCAATAGGTGCAGGTTTAGACAAAAAAGGTACAAACTGCACGCTATTTGGATTATTAACCGATGTCCGATCCGCAAAAATAACTACTGCCTCTCCGTCATCTATTTTCTGCTTCAACATAATAGTGTCATCGGGACCAAAGTTATTCACATGGACAAAATTAATTGCGGCATCAGGGTTTATTTTCTTCAGAAAGTTGTTAAATGAGGGGGCATGCTCGTTATAAGTGATTATGTTTAATTTTTTCTTGTTTTTTCCAGAGCTAAAAATTGCACGGCATATTTCCATATTGCCTAAATGAGCACTTAAGATCACCGCACCTTGGCTAGAGGTTAGCTTCTCATAAACGTCAGAATTCATGATCTCAATATCATCAATATGAATTTTTCCTAGCCAAGCATCAAACTTATCTACAATCGCCAAGCCAAACGTTATAAACACTTTAAAAGCATGACGGTGCAATGAAAAGCCTGAAGGCGCAACACCACCTCGGCTGGCTTCTAACTGGATCCAATAATCTTTGATTGCATGCCTAGCAATACGCCCGGTTAAATAAAAATAAAGCATGACGGGAAACAAACAGACTTGAAAAAGGCCTTTGCCAAATACTTTATAGATAAATACTAGGCACTGAATACCAAACATGCTTCCACGTTCTTTCAGCGTTGACCAATGTTGGTTCTGTTCCATAGTTATTTATTCCCTCGCCTAAAAAGCAACTTAGGTATTCGAATCAACATGCCAAAAAACAGTTTGCTATGCATCTTTGAAATCAACCAATTATCTTGTAGTGCATTAAAATGAGACACGCCGCCTTCAGGGTAATGAACCCGAGTGGCAATAAACCTAACGTTAAGGCCTTGCCAAAATAGCCGCACCATAACTTCAATGTCGAAGTCCATGCGCTTACCTAACTCAACCTGTTCAATTAATTGTGCGTAAGCCGCTAACGGATAAACCCTAAAACCACACATTGAATCTTTAATTTGAAATGAAAGGGTTTCAACCCATACCCAAAAGTGCGTGATAAAACGACCGTAATAGCGGCCTTTGGAAATACTTTGGTCGTAAATTGGTCGCCCACTAATTAAGGCTTTAGGGTTAGCTTTTGATTCAGCTAACATAACCTCTACGTCAGCTAAATTATGTTGTCCGTCAGCATCAACTTGTAAAGCGTGAGTCATGCCCATTTCATAGGCTTTTACAAGACCTGTGTTTACCGCAGCACCTTTGCCACCATTAAATTCTCTACGCAGTAAAATAACATCGAGATAATCTTCATCAATCTTAGAAAGTACCTTTTGGGTTACAGGCTCACTTCCATCGTCTACTAAAATAATCGGTAATTGAAATTTTAGAAGGCTGGCAATGGTATCCTCAATGACATCCCCATGGTTATAATTGGGTATGACAATACAGTACTGTGAAGTCACTTAAAAAGTACCTTACCCGAGGCATGTTGCCCATGAATAGAACTATAACTAAAAGAGTATTTGCTTGAATTTAGCTTTTTCAGATGCAAGGAAATCTCATAATTTGGACAAATTATGATTTGAAATTTTAACGCACTCAAACCTACAAACTGATTTGGATCCACTTCAAAATATTCCGCTAGGTACTCCATTACCCAATGGGTTAATGCAACCCCCGGTAACACAGGAGAAGAAGGAAAATGCCCTTTAAAATAATATAGGTTTTCTGGGATACTGATCACCAGAGTTACCTCGTCCTCACCCTGCTCTTTACTTAATATATCTCCATGATATACATCTTCACTCAAAATAAGACTCCGCTTCTCGCCTGCTCAATTTTCCTCTGGCATTATAGGGTAATTCAATTGGATATCTATATTTTTTTGGCACGAGTACAGCCTCATACCAGTTAGATAAAAAGCCTTTAAATAGCTTATCTAATTCCATTTTTTTCCAGCCTTGACTTGCCTGGTTTCCCTCTTCATTTAGTACAATTAAGGCCGCTAACTTACGACGCTCTGTACCAATGACTACAACAAAGGCATCATCTATAAATGGATGCTGTTTAAGCCTATTTTGAACCTCATCTAGAGACACTCTTTTCTCTTCGATTTTAACAACACTATCTGCTCGCCCAAGCACTCGAAACCGATAATCATCTAGTATTTGCACCCTATCATCTGCATTGTAAAGTGGCTCAGAGATATATGATGAGGAAATGGCAAGTAAGTCACTACCTTGTTGATATGAGATTTTCACTTCGTTAAAAACGTGCCAATCTTCATCTGATAATGATTGTCTAGCACGCCATCCAATTCCACCAGTTTCAGTGCTCCCAAAAACTTCTATCAATTGACATTGTAGCGCCTGTTGTAGAGCTACGTTTTTATTCGCATCTAATGGACCGCCAGATGAGAATATGTTGCGTACCTTAGCCTTAACTGCAGCTAAAGGATTATCTGCGACCATGCGTTGCAGCTGAGCTGGACTAGAAATAATAGTGGCAGCCATGCAGCTATCCGCTGCAATTTGAGTTGCCATTTGCTCTGGATATTCATATGCCTGTGGCACAAAGGCATGCCCTTTATTTATAGGCCACAAAATTTTGTACAATAACCCGTATATATGCTGATGGGGTACAGTAGACACAAACACTGTTTCCTTAACGTATGCATGAAACTTACTCTCCAATGCATCTACTTCCCTGTGCAAAAGCTTATAAGGCTTAATAATTATTTTAGGGGTCCCTGTGGACCCAGAAGTGTAAAAATAAACCTCAGCTTCAGCAGAAATAGTTAAGGTAAGTTCAGCGACCGGTAAACAATCAATATCGGACGTAAATGTTGGCGATATAAACTCTGGCCCCACACTCGCATCTACTGACAACTTTACATGCTTGATATGTTCAGGCTGTGAATTTTGGGGCAGAACCACTGATTTACCAGATGACAACAAGGCATAAAACAAAGCAGAAAAAACAAAACTGTCAGATTCGCTAAGAAGCCATTTTTTAGCCGGATGAGCCGAAAAGAGCCTTTGATATTTGTCGACAATGCCAGCCCATTTAGAAGCACTTTGTTCTGAACCAACAAAACAAACTTGTGATGACTTAAGGGTGAAAAAAGTTGGAGTCATTTGAGTAATTCGCATTCCTACTGAAGAACATTGCGGCTGTTAGGTCAACAGCGATAAGGTGATTTTACAATGATACAAAAGTCAATTCTAACGCCACAGCAACAGGAATGCGAGTACCAGTGACCCGCCATAAGACAACAAGCTAATGATTTTAACGCTTAACTATCGGGAAACAACCACATCAAGCCATTTCTTATTACATCAGGGGTAGCTGAAAGATGGTTTTGATTTTGTATAGTCGTAAACTTGTAATCCCACTTTGAGTCTTGTGAAAGCCAATAGTTAACCCATTGCTGGGATGGTACTTTATATTTTTCATCATCAAACTCAGCAATAGATACAAATACTTTAGGTCTATCCTGTCTTTCATTTAACGGGCGCTTAAACAAATCTAAGTTACGATATAACGCAGGGTTACTTGCAATCACGCCAAAGAATGGGGCCTTACCATACATACTAGAAAACAACCCAAACTGCCCACCTAAAGATTGTCCAAATAAGATCTGTTTTTGCTTATCAAGCCTATATTTTTTCTGCATAGTAGGCATTAACGTATCTATAAAAAATTGTTCAAAAACTGCTGCGCCTCCCCAATGCTCACGCTCACTGGAGGGCGCTGTAAAATCATGGCTTCGATCATTACCTTTGCGCCAGTCATGGGTACCGTAACTTATTCCAACAAGGATCATAGGTGGAATATCTTTCATCCATCTTAGATGAGTGTAATGGGCAGAAAATAGCGGAAAGGTAGTCCCACCATCTAATAGATACAGTACCGGAAATGTTGCAGATTTTTGTTCTAAATACTCTTCTGGCAAACGAACAAAAACATGATAGTTATTCTTACTAGTTGTCTTTTTTGGGTTTAATAGCTCAAAGTACTCAACAGTGCCTAGCCCTTGTAGTTTCTCCCATTTAACCTCAGAAGCCGCTGCCCCAAAGGCCATTATAAAAAATAAAGCACCGAAAGTTAGTTGCTTTACAAACAAAGTTATTTTCATACTACCCTCAAAAAATCATGGCTTTAAGTAAGTTGAATATTGTGAAAGTGCTCAACACTTGGAAAGGGATCGTAAAAATGATGTAACAAAGCTTTCCATTGTTGATATTCAGGTGACTGCCTAAAGCCCACAGTATGGTCTTCTATAGTTTGCCATTGCACCAGCAACAGATAACGATTATCTTTTTCTATAGACCTTTGCAACTGGTGCCACATATACCCTTGCATTGAAGAGATGATAGTTTGAGCTTGTTTAAAGGCCGCTTCAAACTCCTGTTGTTTTTCAGGAATGACATCAAGTATGGCCTGCTCTAAAATCAAATTTTATCCTCATGTTTATGGGGTTTAAGACACATCACGCAGTACCCGAAAAGATGCAATATAGCTTCTATCAAGGTGGCACTTAAAAAGCCAAACAACACACCCCAGACCAATGCTTGCAAGTCAATTAGGATCACATAACTATATTGTTCCATAGTCTGCCCAAAGGTGTCACCCTCAGGTGTAACAAGCACATGAAAGGTTCGCTGCAAAGCACTTTTAGATAAAACCTCTTGTTCAGCTTTTAAAGAAATTACCCGGTCAACGATATAGCGAATATTTTTAGCATCATCAATAAACACTGCATCTTCACTTAATTCGTAATGCCTTAGGAGTGCCTGTATGTCACCGGCAAAAAATCGCTCTGCTGTTTGTTGAAATCCAGCCAAAATCCCCTGCGCTTCAGTAAGCTGGGCATTAACTCGCTTTTCATATTGGTCAACCACGGCAGGCACTTGAATACCAATTAATAACCCGCTACAAAACAACATCAACCTTAAATAGTCTAAACATAGTTTTATCATTATTATACTCACTGACTACACAGCATACCTTTATGGCGCTAAATTACCTTGCTGCTAACTTACTGAACTTCTATAGTAAACAAAAGGACATCTTAGGAGATACGTGTTTGTTAAAATATATCTTAAAATCAGCCAGCGTACTGCTCATAATGAATTCAACTAGCTTGAAAGCAGATGAACTCGTGCTTACTGAAACCCTTGCACCAAGTGTCAGTCAACTCTGCCCTACAGATTTTTACACTTTGCCCTTATATCCAAACCCCAAGTTCTGCCAACAATTTGCGACGACTCTACCTGCAAGCTTGTCTTATTTTGCCGCAAGTGCTCCTAAAGCTACCCGAGACTTTTATCTTACAGAGCTAGGTGAAGCTGAAGACGAGAAGATCTTAAAGGGCAGAATTGTTTTACAATATGCTGACGGTCAAAAAGTTGTTGTTATATCTAAAGACGGAGCAGGAAGCCAAATAGATATACTTGTAAAATCAACAAGTTAAATAATACTCCAAACGTTTCTAACCCTATCCAATTTCCGCCAATCAGCTTTCTAGTTCATTGGCACTTTCTTTGCTTATCCATGTAATAAAACATATTTGTCAAAATACTGACGTTAGCGCGTGGAGAGATCATGGAACTTGGAATTATACTGATGATGTTACTGATAATAGTGGCAGTAGCAGCGATGAAACTTAACGAACCTGGGATAGCTTTTCCATTCAAAAAGAAAGGTAACTTGTTTACCCCAGTTGAGCGTACTTTCTTAGCTTTAATAGACGATGCGGTAGGTAAAGACTATCGAATATTATGTAGAGTGAGAATGAATGATATTTTAAGCATTCGTCAAAGCACCAATAAAAAGACTAGCATTAGCGCCACCACTCGAGCGAGTAGTAAACACTTAGATTTTGTTTTATGTTCAAAGCAAGACATGTCACCCGTTATGGCAATAGATCTTGTCCATATGAAAGGTAAAGACGGCTATAAAAGTCAACGAGACTATTTCGTCAGTGGAGCATTAGATGCTGCCAACATTCCCCATGTAAGAATCAAGGTACGCTCAGGTTATACGGCGGCACAAATTCGTGAGTGTATTCATGCTAAATTACCTAAACCACAGCTGAAACAGTTAAGTCCACCAGCCTCTCAAGGAAAGAGTGCCTTAACCAACGAATTAACCGGCCAGCCTAAACCAACACGTCCAATCAGAACAAATAAAACTGTACCTAGGAATCCAGTGGTTCCAGCCTAAAGTAAATTGCAGATACAAAAAAGCCAGCGATTAGCTGGCTTTTTACTGTGTAAAGCTTGATTAACCTTTAACGAAATCAACACCAAGGGCGATATCGCCACGAAGGCCTTCAATCATTGAAGCTTTAGCGTTTTCTTCGAATTCACTTAACTCACCGTAAGATAAAATCTCTTCTACGCCATTTTTACCTAAACGTACAGGGTGTGAGAAAAATACTGCATCATCACTGTTTGTTTCAACGTAAGTATACTCAACCACATTTTCACCACGCATTGCATCAACAAGTGATAAACAAAAACGAGCAGCAGCTTGTCCCATAGATAGTGTCGCTGAACCGCCACCGGCTTTAGCTTCCACCACTTCAGTACCAGCGTTTTGAATACGAGTAGTTAAACTAGCTACTTCTTCATCAGTAAACTCAACACCTTCAACTTGTGACAATAATGGTAAAATAGTAGTACCAGAGTGACCGCCGATAACAGGTACATGAAGGTTAGCTGGGTTTAACCCTTTTAATTCACCAACAAAAGTTTCTGCGCGGATAACATCAAGTGTTGTTACACCGAATAATTTGTTTTTGTTGTAAACACCTTTAGCTTTAAGTGCTTCAGCTGCAATAGCAACAGTTGTATTTACTGGGTTGGTAATAATACAAGTACAAGCTTCTGGACAGTTATCTGCGATACCGTCAACTAGGTTTCTCACAATACCTGCGTTAATATTAAATAAGTCAGAACGATCCATACCAGGTTTACGAGGAACACCTGCTGGAATTAATACTATGTCACATCCAGTTAATGCATCTGCTAAATCATCTTTACCATAGCCTTTAACTTTAACATCAGTTGGTATGTGGCTTAAATCAACAGCAACACCTGGAACTACTGGAGCAACATCATACAAAGATAACTCTGAACCTGCTGGTAATTGAGTTTTTAACAATAAAGATAACGCTTGGCCGATACCGCCGGCTGCACCTAATACAGCTATTTTCATGATTCTCTCCTGTGAAATACTTTCTGCGTTGCAATAGTTAAACTACTGCTAACGAGGTTGTGAAATACAAGTTTATGCTTGTTTAACGGTTTGTAACTGAATAATTATACAAGGATCTCTTTGTTTTTAATATATACATAAGCTGATGATTATTATTCAACTAAAGAATAAATAGAGCCAAACAGTTCCAAAAAAGTGATCAGAATTACATAAAGGTTATAAGGGCAAATTGCGAAAACCCAAGCAATGCGGCAAAATACTCTAACTAAATATCGAGGGACTTATGGCAAGTAGTAAACAAGACGCGTTAATTAAGGCATTTAAAGACATCTTGAACACCGAAAGTTTCGGATCCCAAGGTGATATTGTCGACGCTTTAAAAACACAAGATTTTGACAATATTAGTCAATCTAAAGTATCTCGAATGTTAAGTAAGTTTGGGGCGGTCAGAACGCGAAATGCTAGAGGCGACATGGTTTACTGTTTACCGCCAGAGCTCGGCATGCCAACGGCCAAAAGCCCATTAAAACAACTTGTACTTGATGTAGTACATAACAACTCTATGGTAATTATCAGAACAAGCCCTGGGGCTGCCCAATTAATTGCAAGGTTGCTAGACTCTTTAGGTAAAAAAGATGGTGTATTAGGAACCATAGCAGGTGACGATACGATATTTATCGCCCCTGCAGATATAAACCATATTGAGGACACTCAAAGCCGTGTTGAAGCACTCTTTGAGAATGTATAAAGCAAGGTTTAGGGCTTAACTTTTATATCAACCCACACTAACCTATGGTCTGATGAACTTTTTCTATCTTTAATGAGTTTGTAAGTCAGATCATCTTTAGTGGGCCAAAATACTCCACTATTTAAAACACCTAACGAATTTGATGGTAAAACATAATCTGCCCTCATTCTCCAAAAAGCAGTGTGTTGCCCAGCATATGAGTTGTTTATAGTGTGTAACTTAGCGCCTTCACTTTCAGGGATAAATGAATCATTTACCCTTGGGTGACTTAGTAAACCTTGAATACCTGCCTTTTCACCGTCGCCCTCTACAGGCGATGCATTTAAATCTCCTACAATTACAAAATGCTTTCCAGAAAAGCCACCTTTAGCACCTAGATCATCATATATATAAGCCGCTTGCTGTTCATCTGAAATATAATCGGTCCAAAAACGGATCTCATCATGGTTCCTTTTACCATTACGATTTTCTGGTCCATCAAATACTGGAGGTGTTGGATGGCTTGCTAAGAGATTAAGGGTTACTCCATTGATATCAATTGGAATATCCCAATGGGATTTTGAAGATAGTCTTAAAATATTTTGCGCAGCTTGGTTAAAATAAGCTTCGCCAGACTCATCTTTTATACTAGTTAAAAGATTATTTGGCATATCTTTCCATAAGAATGTTTGGAAAGTACGAACGTCACCTTTTAGGATTGGGAATTTACTTAAAACTAACATCCCATATTGACCAGGATATGCTCCAAAACCAAATGCATCTCCATGGGAGCCTGAAGCAACACCGTCTTTATCTAAGTCTAGCCCTGAGTCTAAACCTGTATTTACAGGTGCAGAATAAAAATAAGGGTATACCGCAGCTTGAGAGCCGTTCTGTGGCACGGATAAATAATTATCTATAAACGCTCTAATATCAGTTACTGAGCTAGACAAGTAGTCAAACTCATTGAGTAAAATGATATCCGGTTTATTACGCTGAATGATTTCAGCAATATTCTGTATTTGTGAATGGCCACCGCTAGCCAGGTGAATACTTAGTTCATTGCCACTAACGTTTTCACCCTGCTGCACATAATTACCCGCTTCCATACTCACGTTAAAGGTTGCCACACGAATATTCTGCAGCGTACTAGTTGAGTGACACCCAGCTAAGCAAACCATTATATACAAGCCTATAGTTATTCGATTGAACATCGTATTACCTTTTAATTTACGACTAAATAAAAAAGCCGGCTCAAATGAGCCGGCTTTTAATTCAGTATTTAACTAAAGATTAAAATCTGTAGCTAATTCCTACACGAGCTTCCCAAAGTGATGCATCACCTTGACGGCTCTCTGGAGAAGAAGTGCCAACAGTAGCAGTATTGAAAGATACTTCTTCTAAGATTCCCCAATCATCATTAAGGAAGTTAGTGAAGTTATCAATCGTAAAGCTAAGAGTTGCCGAATGATCGTCTTTAAACGCTGGAATTTCCTGTCTAATAGCGATATCAGCTTTTGCCCACCAGCCACTTTCTTCGCCGTTACGCTCATTACCAATAGGCAATACATTATTGCTATCTAAATAAGGCGTGAATCCAAATACAGCATTACTATCACTAAATGATAAAGTTCTGCTATATGGACGGCCAGATTGTGCCAATGCATACATGTTGAAACGTGTATCTAAACCATCAAACAACTCAACTACATAACTAAAATCAGCAGTGAAGCGATGTGCGATATTCCAATCAGATAACGAAGAGACATCTTCATTAGGGTTAGTAAATGCACGGTACTGATAGTTAGAGAATGCAACAGAGCTAGTCATAGGCTGTACATCTTCAGAGTGGTTGTAAGTATAACCAGCTACTACGCGTACGCCGTTATCCCAAGACTTTTCTAATGTACCAGTTAGTGAATAAGAAGTTGACGTTTCACCAGAGTTAGTTAACTCAAAAGCTGCCAATCTGTTACTTTCGTAAATAGCATAACCTTCATCAGTTGTACCAACTTCATCTAAATGAGCAGCCAAGATCATTGCTTGGTTTTGGGTGAATGATACTAAAAGGTCAGCATTTAAAATAAAGTCTGACTCAGTAACATGGGTAACACCTGCAGATAATTTCCACTCGCTTGGCATTTCAAAGTCAGGGTCTAGATAGTTCAACTCAAAGTTTGAACCTTCACCGGCAGAAACTGCAGCATCTAGCTCAGAAGGAATGGCATAACCAGGACCTGCAGTCACACCTTCTTCACCGTTAACCCAAACAATATCATCATCAAATAAGCTGCGCGAACCGTCTGTATAACCGAAGTCACGACCACGAGCTCCTACTTGTGTAGTATTAGAACCTGAGTAGTTATTAGACATCCAAACGTTCGGGTTACCACCAGAGAATAGACCTAAACCACCGCGGATTTCTGTACTGTCACTTACTGTATAGTTTAAGCCGATACGAGGTTGTAATAAGGATACACCATCTAAGTTAGCTGAATTTGAGAACCCATAATCAGCGACAAACTCAGCATTCTCTTCAGGATTATCTGAAGAAGTGATCCAGTCGTAACGTAAACCAGCAATAACTTTTAAATCATCTGTTAAATAAAATTCATCTTGTGCATAAACAGAGTGAGAAGTGTAACCCCAGTTTGCAGCTGCATCATCTAAATCCCCAGATATCGCGTAGTTATAGTAAATAGCATCAGCAAAACCATTTTCAAAGTTTTCTATACCGTCGAAACGAATTTCAGTTTCACTATGCTGCACGAACAAGTTGAATATATCTAAGCTATCACTCTCATAACCAAATGTAGCAGTATGGCCATTATCAAAATAGTAGTTACCACGCAATAAGATACTAGTTGCATCCCAATCTAGATCGTTAGCTTGACGGCTATCATCTGAACCGATATAAACGTCAACATCATCAGTTTCAATACGGATCTCACCAAAGTCGTTACCACCAATTGTCCCGTCTCCACCAATAGAGTTTTGACGGTTATCTAACTCAGTACGAGATAAACGGATTTCTGTAGAAAATTTGTCTGTCCAATCAGAATAGAGCACACCCACATAAGATGTTAACTCAGCACCACGCTCATATAGGTGGTTAGAGAATTCAAATTCATCTGAATCACCATCAGATTGAGCAATATTGTTACCATCGTTATAGTTGTAAGTAAATGAAGCACGGTGTTGTTCGTTAATATTCCAATCAATTTTAACTAGAAGCTTTTCATCTTCATTAGGTAAACTTGAAGGTATAGAACCAGGATCATAATCATATAAGTCATTGGCTATACGTACAATTTCATCTAACTCATCTTGAGTGATGTTAACTTCATCTACAGCACCAGATCCAATCGCACCACGGTCAAATAAATTAGCACCTTCAAGTTTTTCGTATGCAGCAAAGATGAAAAGCTTATCTTTAATAAGAGGCGCGCCAACTGAGAAGCCGTAACGTTTTTCAGTATAATCACCAATATTTACAGCATCACCTTCTAGTGAATCACCACGTAAGCTGTTACTTCCATAATCGAAGAAAGCTGTACCATGTACTTCGTTAGTACCAGTTTTACTTACAGCACTGATGTTACAAGCTGAGAAACCACCGTAAATTACGTCGAAAGGAGCAATTTCAACCGCTACACCTTCGATTGCATCAAAAGAGAAAGGCATTCTTTCAGTAGGGTAACCGTTTGAATTAAGGCCAAACAAGTCATTCATACGGACACCGTCAACAGTTAAGCTGTTGAAGCGCGGGCTTTTACCCACACATTGAATGCCGCCACTGCCGCCTTCATCTACATATATACGCGGGTCGATACGAACAATATCAGTAATATCACGGTTTATTGCAGGGGCGTTTTGTAAAGTAGAAAGGTCAAAGTTTGCACCAGGTCCAATTTTACCAAATGCTAAACTACTTACTTGAGACGCGGTAACAGAAATACGCTCTACATCTTCTTCAGATTGTAAAGCACGGTTAAGCGGTGCAGTTTCACCTAGACTTAGATAGATATCGCTTATCGTTTGATCAGCAAACTTATCAGAATCAATTTCTACTGTATAAGGACCACCAACACGCAGACCATTTAGGTTAAACGCACCAGAAGAGTTAACAATAGCAGTCTTAACAGCACCTGTTGGAACGTGCGTTACTTTAACTACTGTACCTGCAGCTGGATTACCTTGAGGTCCAACTATTGTACCAGTCATCCCAGAAGAGGTAACTTGTGCCATTGCAGCTGTAGACATACCTACAGAAAGTGCTACTGCAATCGCTACACGATTGAGTTTAGATTTATTGAACATTGTGTGTTTCCTAAGTTTTGGTTTTTCTAAATTTTCGCATATCAAGCATGCTTGGCGTGCACCTTACAGGCTAAATATTTCATTTTTATTTAAACTATTTCTTTATTTTTATATCTAACTAATGCCTTTGGAAAACAAAGGCAAAAATACATCCTATGTCCTATCATCCAATTTACCAGCTCTACTCATACTGAACTTATTCAAAAAAGTAAAAAGCATTTAACACCATTCAACTCATTTTTTTATAATTACTTAAATATCAATAAGTTAACAACAACAAATAAACTTACCTATTGCAATAAATAAGACTAACTGGTGAAATTGGCATTCTTTAATGCAACAAGTAAGTTTAGCTCGATACATTTTGATTACTTTTCTCCACTACAATAGAACAATATTAATCTCATCGATAGTGATCGCTGTTGTAATTATGTGGTCTATTGGAACAAATTTTAATCAGAAAAAAGTATCCGCGATTCCAAATTTAATCGTTGAATATGAAACTTGTTTAACCAGCTCTACCACTAACCATAACACTTTTATTGCATTTGTAATAAACAAGCACATTGCCACCTTGTTACTTGATAAGCTTTGTAAAGATAAAGTAATCAACAATCAATTCGGAAAAATCGAAGTAAGATGGAGCAATAGAGACCAAGATATTATTCAGTATGTAGGCAAAGGGATTGCTCAGCTTGCCTTAGTAAAAGAAAACTTAATGCAAGCTTTTGCAATAGAACAGACTTATGGATATAAAGTCATAGGAACTTATCAAAACTATTCTGCTTATTTTATATCCTTGAAAGAAAAGCCCGAAATAAGTAAACAATACCTCTGGGGCAAAACGCTAGGTTTGTTAGATTACCCAAGCAGTCGCTCGGGTCATATTATTCCTAAAAAAATTCTCAAAGATTTAGGCTTAACCGAACAAAGTATCAATATCACCTATGCCACCAGCCATGAAGAGTTACGCAGTTTATTGGCGTCTGGAGACGTGGATATTATCTCTTCCTATTGGCAACAAGAAGACAGCGAACGCTTTTCTCATAATTATATTACCCAAATAGAAGAAGACGTAAGTGGTAGTAAATGGTATCTGAAAATGGATACAGACAATACAGATCTAGTGTGCGGAGCCCAGAGGATTTTACTGCAGCTAACTCAAGACATGGATTCAGAGTATTACAACCAAATCATTGTCCCTGAACAATGTAATGCCAACAAAGTAGATAGCCAATGACGCAAACGCAGAAGTTATACTTAAAACGTTTAGGTTACTTTTTATTACTTTGGGCTCTGCTACAAGGTGTTTATTCTTCTGCCCACTACTTTCAATACCAACAAGAACAAAGGTTTTATCAACTTAATATCGAAAAACGAATCGCACTCGATATAGGCAAACTACAGCTTGCAAACCCTGCATTAAGTGTAGTGTCTGACAAACCATCGGTTACAATTTATATTAAGCAGCTAAATCAATACTTAGAAAACCAAAGCGCTCCCGCTCGTTTGTCTAGAATTCAGGATGTTGACGTTTTTGTTGATTCGGATTTTACGCTTTTAAACTCTGAGCTAAATCCAGCTAATCAAAAAATCACCTTAGGTTTAGCTTTATTACCTTGGCACTTTTTAACGACTCTCAACCCAGTTGCATTATTATTTGCAATTTTATTATCCGTCTTAGCCTATAAGCTGCAACCTAAAAAGACTGAAGAAGAAAAAGAGTCACTGAAAGCCTCTTCAGCAGCAGTGAGACCTATACTATCGATTAATCTCCACAACAAAACACTATGTCATAGAGAAGTAAACAGAAATGTTAAACTGTCAAATAAACCATTTTGTTTCTATGTTGCACTTTTAGAATACTGCGTTAAAGAACCAGAGCCCTATCTTAGCCAGAGTAAAGATGTTCCTGAAGATATCATTGCTTTAGCTAATAAGTACTTTTATCGATTAATCGAGTTAGGACATACAAAGCGCAAAAGGCCAGACTTCAATACAAATCTAGATAAAACTTTAAGTGAAATTAGAGCTTCTTTAGATATGGTGTTCTTACATCAAACTACAGATAAAAAAATGTTTTACCCACCAAAAGCGCAGGGAGAGGGCTCTAGATCTAAATTACACAATTACGCCCTTGAGCATATAGCCGCAGAAAATTTAGAAATCATTGGAAAATAAAACTACCAAAAGATACTGCTGATTGCTGAAAAATTAAACTAACCATTAATTTTAATGGTATTAGTTTATTGAAAGCAGAGTTCAGGTGCTGACTTTTCCTTGCTTCACTGTTATCTTTCCGACAGTCTTAAATCAATTGTCTGGAGTGGTATGTCTACCCCATTAGTTATTGCTATTTCGGGAGCGTCTGGCTCCGGTAAATCCTTATTTACAGAAAATCTGCTTAAAGAGTTTTCCGAAAAAGGCAAGTCTGTACAAATTTTACGGGAAGATCATTACTATCGCTCTCAAGATCACCTTCCTATGAAGGAGCGAGAGCAAAACAATTACGATCACCCCAAAGCCTTCGAGCATGAGTTATTGGTGCAACACCTAGAAGCTTTAAAGAATTGGGACTCTGTTGATTACCCTAGCTATTGTTATAAAACCCACACTAGGCTTGAGAAAACGGAACGTTTGAAATCAGCTCCGGTTATTATTATCGAAGGTATTATGTTGTTAGCCAATGCAGCGCTACAACCAATGTTTGATATAAAGATTTTTGTCGATACACCTCTAGATATTTGCCTACTACGCAGAATGAAAAGAGATATTGCAGAAAGAGGCCGTACGCTAGAGTCGGTAGCCAACCAGTATGAATCAACAGTGAAACCTATGTATCACCAATTCATTGCGCCGAGCCGCTTTACCGCAGACGTGATAGTGACTCAAGGTGGCGAGAACCGCATAGCGCTAGACGTAATAAAATCACATATTCAGCAAAGCTTATTATAAAAGCTTGTTGTTTCATGCTGCACAAAAAATAATAAAAAAGGAATAAAGTATGAACAGTCTAATTGGCGTAGCTTTAATGTTACTTATCGCCTATTTATGCTCAGCCCACAGGCATGCTATTAATTGGCGCACAGTGGGTGGGGCGTTTGCGATACAGGCTGCAATTGGCGCATTGGTGCTGTATTTTCCACCAGGTATTAGTTTTTTACTATCTTTGACTGGATACGTGGAGAACATCATTAGTTACAGCCAAGACGGCATAGACTTTATATTTGGCCCTATGGGTAATAAGTCTATGGGCTTTATATTCGCATTTAATGTTTTACCTGTCATAGTGTTTTTCTCTTCTTTGATTACCGTCCTATATCATTTGAAAGTTATGACAGTAATTATTCGAGTCATTGGCGGATTTTTACAGTTTTTCTTAAAAACAAGCCGTCCTGAGTCTATGTCAGCCGCCGCAAATATTTTTGTTGGGCAAACAGAAGCGCCATTAGTTATTAAACCATTTATACCTAATTTAACCCGTTCTGAGTTGTTTGCTGTCATGGTAGGTGGCTTAGCATCAATTGCAGGGTCAGTGATGGCTGGTTATGCAGGTATGGGAGTGGATATAAAGTACTTGCTTGCGGCAAGTTTCATGGCGGCTCCCGGTGGGTTATTAATGGCCAAAATTATTATTCCTGAAACAGAAGAGTTCAAAAATGAACTTGACCAGAAAACTGTCGAAGATAATCAATACGCCAATATTTTTGATGCTGCAGCAAGTGGCGCCGCTTCTGGATTACATTTAGCACTAAATGTTGGGGCTATGTTGCTGGCTTTTATAGGCCTTATCGCTTTATTAAATGGTTTAATTGGTTGGGCAGGTGGACTGTTTGGTGCCGGAGATTTAAGCTTTGAAGTAATCTTAGGTTATCTATTTCAACCTGTTGCTTGGGCACTAGGCGTACCTTGGGATGAAGCCAATATAGCCGGCAGTTTCATCGGCCAAAAAATGGTAGTAAATGAATTTGTTGCCTATTTAGATTTTCTTAAGTATCAAGCTGAGTTGTCACCCCACACTCAAGCTATCGTCATTTTCTCTTTATGCGGATTTGCCAATTTCTCATCAATAGCGATATTAATGGGTGGTATAGGAGCGCTAGCTCCCAACAGACGCAAAGAGATTGCACAATTGGGGTTAAAAACAGTCTTGGCTGCCACTTTATCAAATTTGATGAGTGCAGCTTTAGCAGGGTTCTACCTGAGCCTGTAAAATTATTTGTAGATTTGAGTTGAGAGTAAACCATGGAATTAATAGCTGTAGATTATCAGGCGCCAAATGCCGATAAATTATTTGTAGAGTCATTACACAAAACTGGATTTGGTGTATTAAAAAACCACCCTATTAGTCAGGAAAGGGTCACGAGCATATATAAAAATTGGCAAGTGTTTTTTAATAGTGAAGAAAAAAATGAGTTTTTATATAACCGTGAAACCCATGATGGTTTTTTCCCAACTAGTGTTTCCGAGACCGCGAAAGGCTTTAAAAAGAAAGATATAAAAGAATATTTCCACTTTTACCCCTGGGGCCGCTGCCCAGAATCACTAAAACAAGAGATAGCTGACTACTACCGTGATACAAACGCATTAGCTTCTGAACTATTATCTTGGGTAGAGAAATACTCACCGGCTGACATATCTTCTAAGTACACTCAATCTTTATCGAGTATGGTAACTGAAAGTGAACAAACCTTATTACGCATTTTACATTACCCACCTTTAGATGGTTCAGAAGAAGTAGACGCCATTAGAGCGGCTGCACATGAAGATATTAACCTGCTAACTATTTTGCCTTCTGCAAACGAACCTGGTCTACAAGTAAAAGGTACGGGTGATTCATGGATTGATGTGCCATGTGATTTTGGAAACCTTATTGTTAACATCGGAGATATGTTGCAAGAAGCTTCAGCAGGCTACTTTCCATCAACTACTCATAGAGTGGTAAATCCTGAAGGCAGTGATCAAACTAAAGCTCGTATTTCACTTCCTTTGTTTTTACACCCTAACCCAGAAGTTGTTTTATCAGACAGATATACAGCGAAAAGTTACTTGAAAGAAAGGTTAGAAGAGCTAGGTGTTGCCTAGCTCCTATTGCTATTCAAACCACTAAATATAGCAGCTTGTTTACAAGCTGCTTAAAAAGTCCATTTTGCTTTGATATTTTTCTTCATCATGATCACTCACTGCTTTAGTTTTAGCGAGTTTTAGGTAGCGAGCACTTTTTTCTAATTTACCGGTTTCATAATACACTTTAGCAATACCATAATAGCCTTCGTGCATATCTTTATTTAACCCTAGAGCTTTTTTAAAATGCTCTAACGCTTGGCTCCAGTTCCTTTGTTCAATCTCTTGCTCACCTAAACTTACGTGGTAATAAGGATTTTTACTTCTCTTACGTTTAACTTTATGAATGATTTCCTGAGCTTTCTCTTGTTGGTCTGTATGCTTATATAGATAAGCTAGGTTCTCCCAAGCAGTTAGGCTGTTGGGTTCAAAATCAAGGGCTTTCAGGTACGCTTTTTCTGCTTTATCAAAGTAATTATTTTGACGATATAAAATCCCAAGGTTAATCCAAGTGTTATTAAGTCTAGGGTAAGTCAAAGCAGCTTGTTTAAAGTATGCGTAAGCCTTGGAGTAGTGCTTCTCAACTAGAGCATCAGCACCCTTGTTATTGTAGAACATAGCAATAACTGCTTTTTTAGGAATAATTTGTTTTGAAAAAAGTTCTCTTGACGCTTGAGGATCAAAGTCAATTTGAAAACTTCTAGGCCCTAGAGATAACGTATTATTGCGAACATTTGGGGTATATTTAAGATTTATGTGGCCATTTAAAAAGCTATATCCATCCCTTCGGGTCCAATACTCAGGTATAAGTACCTCTTGAAATTTAATATTCAACCCAGCCTCTTGAGCCAAAGCATAAGTCATAATAGACATGGATAAACAATTTGCAGCTCTTTGTAAAAATGTATCGTTTGCCACAGTATTAGCGCTGGCTTGATACAATAAATTTAACTCTGAGCGGTCAAATAAGTTATGCACCAATGCTTGCGCCTTGTCTACTTCGCTGTCAAAAGGCTCTATTGTATCGAAAACAAACTGCTTAGCCTTTGCACCTAAATAGAAAATCTCTGGTTCTGTTTCAATATGGTGATTTAAAAACTCTGGAAACCCCTGATCATAAAACAAAATTGCAGGCGCCTGATTAGAAAAATTTGCTGTCCGTGTGGATTGGCACCCAAAGAGCATGACAGACACCAATAGCGAAAACCAACATCTTTTAGCACTAGATAAAATCAACATATAAACACACCTCATGTTAACATCTAATTAACATTAGCGTTTTTTTATGATCCTCGCCAATCTATTCAACGTGAAAAATGGTGATTCGGCCTAACACGTCGTTATGGAATAGACGAAGTTTAGGCTATAAAAACATCGCCTTGACTACATTTTTATTGCTATTGGTTTTATACCTGCCTTTTACGTAATAGACTTACAGGCATTCTAACTTACCAAAAGTAATTAATATGAAAGTAGCGATACTCGGAGCAATGGATGAGGAAATAACACTTATTCGTGACTCCCTAGAACAGTGCCAAGAACAAACAATTAACCACCTCAACGTATTCACAGGTAAATTGGGAGTGACCGATGTTGTGCTCGTAAAATGTGGTATTGGTAAAGTAGCTGCATCTGTTTCTACCACTGTCATTGTCAATCAATTCAAGCCTGACTTTGTTATCAATACAGGATCTGCGGGTGGTTTTTCGAGCCACCTTAATATAGGTGATATTGTTGTTGCCACAGAGTTGCGGCATTTTGATGCAGACCTAACACACTTTGGTTATGAAATAGGCCAGTGTGCCGGCATGCCTACTCATTTTGAATGTGACAAAAAGTTAATTGATTTAACCTATGAACACGCTAAGTCCATGGATAACCTACAGGTAGAACTTGGGTTAATATGCACAGGGGATTCTTTTGTCGGCAGTGATGAGGCCGCAGCCAAAATAACAGAAAACTTCCCGAAAGCTTGCGCTGTAGAAATGGAAGGCGTAGCTATAGCGCAAAGCTGCCATTTACTAGGTGTCCCTTATTTAGTGATTCGTTCTTTGTCTGACATAGCAGGAAAAACATCTACTGTGTCCTTCCAAACATACTTAGAAAAAGCAGCCAAAAATTCAGCCGAGCTAGTAATGAAAACCATATTAAATCTTAAATAGCGTTTTGCATTATTAACATGACTACTTTAATAGATACACTAGCAAGTGAGTACCTACTATCTATGTGGGTGCTAATATTGTGTGTGTTGATTGAAAAGTTTGTTACTTGGCCAGAAAAATACCACCCATTAAGCCTCTTTAGGTTAATGGCTCAAAGAATGGCAGATAAAGTATTACCTGATAAATCCAGACAAACAAGTCAGCAAAAAATAGCTGGGATTTTAGCGCCAACTACATTATTAATTCCAGTTATCACGGTAATAGCAGTATTTATTTTACTACCCCAATACCCGCTATTTTTTGAAAGTCTAATGCTCTTAGTTGCTTTGAAGTTTCAATACGTCATAACCCAAACAAAAAAGGTAACATCAGCACTAAGATCTGGTAAAAAAATATTAGCAAGACAGATGTTAAGCCCTATCGTATTGCGCGAGACCGATAAAATGTCACCTTTAGGTATGGTGAAAGCCAATATTGAGTCGATTTTTCTACGCTTTTGCTATCAATATTGCGCGGTAATCTTTTGGTACTTGTTGACGGGGGGAGCAGGAGCTTTAATTTATCGCACCCTTTATGAAATGAGCCATAGCTGGAATCCCAAGCTATATAGATTCAAGTACTTTGGATATCCAGTTAGAATTGTAGTTAACATAATGCAATTAATACCAGCTGTTATTGGGAGTTTTTGTATAGTGATTGCCGGCAACCTCACCTCAGGCTTTAAAGCAATGGTCCAAAGAAGAAGTTATAAAAGTGTGCCTATGTTTATATTAAATACTTGTGGTAGTACATTAAATGTATCACTAGGAGGGCCAGCATTTTACGACAAGGTAAAAATACGCATGCCCTTATGTGGGTCAATTAAACAGGTAACCTTAAGTGATAATCAAAAGGCATTAAGTTTGATTAATATTGCTTCATGGGTATTGATGACAGGCTTAATATTAATATATGCGATTTATTTTGCGGCACTGCAAAACTAGTAAGGTTAACTTACTGTTTAGTACATATGGCTAAAATGACTATTTATCGGTATAAATACCAACAGAAAAACACAAAGGCACAGCGCATGTTCAAACAGATTATTTTTTGGTTCATAAGTTGTATTGGCTTCACAGCACATGCCGCAAGCATGACCGAAGTTAATCAAGTCAAAGTGCTTAACGAGGACCCTTCAAGCTATTTTTTAGTGGATGTAAGAACCCCAAAAGAATTCGCTGAAGGGCATGTTCCTAATGCTATCAATATCCCCTTGAGTGAATTATCAACCAGCCTAGAAAAATTCAGTAACCTAGAAAATAAACATATAGTACTGTACTGCCGCTCCGGTTATAGGGCAGGTAAAGCGTCTAAAATGTTGCAACAGCATGGATTTAACAACCTTTATCATCTAGAAGGCGATATGTTAGGCTGGGTCAAGTCTGGGCTTCCCATAGAAAAATAGTAAGAAGAACTAACAGTTTAGGCTCCCTATTAAGAAAACAAGAATCGACTGATACCTATGATTATTACGCTTACCACACCTGCCATGCTGTTTCCGGCTATTTCTTTACTCCTTTTGGCATATACCAACCGTTTTCTAGCTCTTGCTAGTGTAATAAGAAATTTCGATCTGGAAAAAGAAAGCGCTAACGCTAATGCTCAAATAAAAAACTTACGACTCAGGATTCAGCTCATAAAAAATATGCAAGCGGCGGGTATCGCATCTTTTTTCATGTGCGTTTTATCAATGCTTGCTATTTATGCCCAGTATCAAACGATCGGAAGCTCTATATTTGCCTGTAGCCTGGTATTACTCCTTTATTCCCTTTGGTTATCCGTAAGAGAAATTCGCATATCGATAGAAGCATTGGATATGCATTTGAGCCAATTAAATTTACCGACTCAAAAACGTACCTGGAATAGTAAGATTAGTAAAAAATCATGAGAGCTTGCTGCCGCGCAAAATAGCCATACCTTCTTGTCTAGACTTAACTATGGATATAGTAGTCATACTATTAGAAAAGATATCACCGGTTACTTTTTCCATTACTTCCCGCTCATTTTCATTAACAACAATAACTAAATGAATTTCTCCTTGAGTATCTAGATCCATTTTACCTAACAGGGTTAACCCCATAGCATCTTCCAATGTAAGTGATGAGCTAAGCACACCTGAGTAATCAACCAACACTTTGTTATGTTTAGCAATCACATTTTTATACTCACGGCTTTGCAACATGAAAAGTAAATCTAAAGCATTAAGGCTTCCCTCAACACTTACAATTGCCAACATATGACTGCGAGTAATTTTAAATTGCATAACACTTCTATAGTTATCAGGTAAATTTACTTAGCATAGGTTATTACACTACAAACTCATATAGATAATAAAAATCACAAAGAATAAAGCCCCCTACCAAGCTCGCAAATTAGCAACTAAATGACCTTTGCCAAGTTTTTCGCACCAAAAAACTGCAGCCTGAGCAGATCGCACCAACAGTGTGCACCAAAGGGAAATAATAGCCTGCAAGTTTTCGGTAATCTATTGTTTTTAATGACAAAAAATTGTGGCATAGGATTTGTTGTAAATTTGTCAAACTATTGAAAAATATAACTACAACACTGGGAGTACCACCATGAAACTAGTCACAGCGATCATTAAGCCTTTCAAGCTTGATGATGTGCGAGAAGCAATCTCTGAAATCGGAATTGATGGATTGACTGTTACTGAAGTTAAAGGCTTTGGTCGTCAAAAAGGTCATACGGAATTATACCGTGGCGCTGAATATCAAGTAGATTTTTTACCTAAAGTAAAACTTGAAGTAGCCGTTCAGGACGATCAAGTTGAGCGTTTAGTTGAAGCTATAGTTGGCGCGGCTAAAACAGGAAAAATTGGTGACGGAAAAGTATTCGTCTATGACTTAGAGCATGCCGTTCGTATTCGTACTGGCGAAACCGATGGCGAAGCCATTTAGATTTTGAGGAGACTATCGTGGAAATAACTTTTGAGTTGGGCTACGCCCTAGATACTTTTTACTTTTTAATATGTGGTGCTCTCGTAATGTGGATGGCTGCTGGCTTTACCATGTTAGAAGCGGGTTTAGTTCGTGCTAAAAACACCACTGAAATTTTAACGAAAAACGTTGCCTTGTATTCTATCGCTTGCATCATGTACATGGTGTGTGGCTATTCAATTATGTACGGCGGTGATGACTTCACTTGGTTCTTAAGTGGCATTACTGGTGACGGCGCTACAGGTGAAGCAGAGCCAGCAACTTACGCTCCTTCAGCTGATTTCTTCTTCCAAGTTGTATTCGTAGCAACTGCTATGTCTATTGTTTCTGGTGCGGTTGCTGAGCGTATGAAACTTTGGGCATTCCTTGCGTTTACTATCGTACTAACAGGTTTCATTTACCCAATGGAAGGTTCTTGGACTTGGGGTGGCGTATCTGTATTCGGTATGTACACACTAGGCGACAACGGTTTCTCTGACTTTGCTGGTTCTGGTATCGTTCACATGGCTGGTGCAGCTGCGGCTCTTGCGGGTGTGTTATTGCTAGGTGCTCGTAAAGGTAAATATGTTGATGGTAAAGCAAACGCTATCCCTGGTGCTAACCTACCTCTAGCTACTTTAGGTACATTCATCCTTTGGATGGGCTGGTTTGGATTTAACGGTGGTTCAGTTCTAGCGACTGCTACTGTTGAAAGTGCAAATGCCGTTGCTGTTGTATTTATGAATACTAACGCTGCAGCTGCCGGTGGTTTAGTTGCTGCTTTACTACTTGCTCGTATCTTATTTAAGAAAGCTGACTTAACTATGGCACTTAACGGTGCATTAGCTGGCTTAGTTGCAATTACTGCAGAGCCTTCTACTCCTACTCCTCTACAAGCAACATTGTTTGGTGCTATGGGTGGTATCTTAGTAGTATTTAGTATTTTAGCTTTAGATAAGTTAAAAATTGATGATCCAGTGGGCGCTATCTCTGTGCACGGTGTTGTGGGCTTACTAGGACTATTATTAGTTCCAGTTACAAACCCTGATGCAGCTACATTTAGCGGTCAATTACTAGGTGCTGTAACTATCTTCGTATGGGTATTTGTTACTAGTTTAATTACTTGGGCAATTATCAAAGCTGTTATCGGAATCCGTGTCAGTGAAGAAGAAGAGTTTGAAGGCGTAGACATGAGTGAGTGTGGTTTAGAAGCATACCCAGACTTCACTTCTAGTCGCTCTTAAGCATAAGCTTTAGAAAATAGGATTATAATAATTACAAACGTCCTTAAATAGAAATCAAGCACTGTATTGATTTCTTAATGCCAGGAAGGCCATAGCCCCGCACTAGCGGGGCTTTTTTATGGCTTAAAATAAGCTCACTTATACCTAGCCATAGTAAATCCCTGTATCCTAAACCAATTAATATCAATGAGTTTACGTTATGAAACCTATTACGATTATATCCCTTGTAACATGCTTGCTGTTGGTTGCGCCTTCTTGGTCATATGACAGAGTCACAGGTAAACCTTTTGCATCACGCTCTGAAGTGATTGCTACAAATGCAATGGCCGCAACTAGCCAGCCTTTAGCCACCCAAGTAGCCTTAGATATACTCAAACAAGGAGGTAATGCTATTGATGCAGCAATTGCAGCTAATGCTATGCTTGGCTTAGTGGAGCCTACTGGCAGTGGTATAGGAGGTGATTTATTCGCTATGGTTTGGGATGCTAAAGAACAGAAGCTCTACGGATTAAATGCTTCAGGACGCTCTCCCAAATCTTTAACCTTAGAGCATTTTGAACTCCAAGGCTTAGATAAAATTCCTTCATATGGGCCACTTCCTGTTTCTGTTCCAGGTGCTGTAGATGGCTGGTTCAAGCTACATGAAAAGTTCGGAAAACTGCCCATGACTAGCATACTTGCTCCAAGTATAGAGTATGCAAAAAAAGGCTTTCCAGTGACAGAATTGATCGCTTATTACATGCAAGCTAGTGTACCTAAACTTGAAAAATATCCTGGTTTTAAAGAAACATATATGCCCAACGGCCGAGCACCAAACAAGGGGCAGATATTCACAAATAAAGACTTAGCTGTTACCTACGAAAAAATAGCAACTGGTGGAAGAGATGTATTTTATAAAGGTGATATAGCCCACTCGATAGCGGCCTACATGAAGCAGCAAGGTGGCTTTCTAAGCTATGAAGACTTAGCTAGTCATACATCAGAATGGGTCACCCCAGTGTCCACAAATTACAAAGGATACGATGTGTGGGAGTTACCGCCAAATGGGCAGGGTATAGCCGCATTACAAATACTGAATATTCTTGAGCGCTATGATATCGAAAGTATGGGGTTTGGTTCTTCTCAATATATCCATACTTTTGTTGAAGCCAAAAAATTAGCGTTTGAGGATAGGGCAAAATATTACAGCGACCCAGCATTTAATAATGCACCTGTAAATTGGTTGATATCCAAAGAGTATGCAAAGAGCCGCAGTCAACTAATAGATAGTAACAAAGCCGCTAAACGCTATGACGCTGGCATAAATGAAGGCGATACCATTTATCTCACCACAGCAGATAAAGAAGGCAACATGGTGTCACTGATTCAAAGCAATTATAGAGGAATGGGATCAGGTATGACTCCCACTGGGTTAGGCTTTATTTTACAAGACAGGGGTGAACTGTTTAGTTTAGAGCCTGGCCATAACAATGTTTATGCACCCAATAAAAGGCCATTTCATACTATTATTCCTGCATTTGTTACCCGTAACGGACAGCCTTGGCTGAGTTTTGGGGTAATGGGTGGTAGCACACAACCTCAAATGCATGCCCAAATCATCACCAATTTAATTGACTTTGGAATGAATCTCCAGGAAGCAGGCGATGCACCCAGAATGCTACACACAGGCTCAAGTCAACCCACTGGAGGGAAAATGGTCGATGGTGGAATGGTCCATTTAGAATCAGGGGTTAGTCCTAAGGTTAAACGTGAGTTGCTAGAAAAAGGCCACGTTTTGCAAGACAGCCTGGGAAACTATGGTGGGTACCAAGCAATTATGCGGGATCTTGAAACAGGCGTTTACTATGGCGCATCAGAAAGTCGTAAAGACGGACATGCAGCTGGGTATTAGCCACCCGAAACCATTACACCTATTTGGTGTTATGGTTTATCAGGTTATCTGTTGCACTCTCTTGGCTTAAATTTATTGCGCTAATTGGATACGGTATAACAATACCTTCATCCTTAAACCTTTTATGGAGTGCTTTGATAAAGGCAGACTTGATAAAAAATCGGTTAAAGTATTCTTGCGCTCTTAACATTACAGTAAAGTTAATACTAGAGTTGTCAAAAGTATGAAACACAACAAAGGTCTCATACTCAGGGATCCCCCATTTATGAGTACGCAAAATCTCTTTGGCAACTTCTAACGTGACCCTTTCTACATGGTCAAGGTCAGAGTCATAATGGACCCCTACATCAACAGGTACGGACAGCTGTTTTTCCGGGTAGTAATAGTTAATTAGTTTAGATTGTGCCAAGACACTATTTGGCATAATCACAATATTATTTGGTAGCATTTTAATCCAAGTTGAGCGCCACCCTATTTTTTCTACAAAACCTTGCTCTCCAGAATCAAGCTCCACAAAATCACCAACTCTAAGTGGCTTATCTGCAATCATTTGAATACCAGAAAAAAAGTTCTCTAACGTAGGTTGTAATGCTAATGCCACTGCCAGTGATCCAATGCCAAGTGAAGCAACGATAGGAGTAATGGAAACACCTAATGTACTGAGGATAATTAACAGGCCAATACAAAATACAATGACCCGTAAAGTACCTTTCAAAAGGCTACCACTGGTTTTCAAAATGGGAGAGCTATCTTGGTAATGGGTTAGGCTTACCCGAGCAAACTTATCAGCAAACATAATCATGGCTACAATGAAAAAGATTTGGCTTACAGAGCCCAGTAAATCACTGTGTTCAATGGAAGAGGATATAAGGCTTATCAAAATAAGTTCAGTTAACTTTAAGGAAATAGCAAAGATCAATACACTTGTGGGTCTTCGTGCAGCGTCTAGTAATAAACTATCAAAAACGAAATTTGATTTGTCTATCAAGCAGCGTAAGTAGAAAAAGACGATACTTTTTACTATCCACAACGCGACTAATATACAAACAAACAGTACCACTGCAGACATCCATACGGGAGTAACCTCAATTAAGTTACTAAGAAATTCAGCCGCCTCTCTCATGTGATATCTTCCTTATTAATTAGTCATCAAGAGTTGTGCAATAAACGCACCAGCGAACTAACGCCGGATAAGGAATGAATTACTCATCTTAGTGCACCAAAAAAGGGGCAGACCGCTCTATATTGGTAGTTATCTAGGCTCACACTAAGGGAATAACCTATTTCAATAAGGACCAGAGAAGATTATTATGTGGCATTCACAAGCTATTAATCAGCCTTGTATACGGACATGTTAGCAGTAACAAAAATAATGAATAACCTATGACCCAAGCTCAAAAAGGTATTTGTGCAGAACCGAATTTGCACGCACTGTATTTAACCCTGATTGTAATTGATGATGACGCAGTGACTATGCGTAAAAAAATAGCACAAGTATTAGCGCTATTTTCCCATTATGATGAAGAATACTACGAGGCAATGGTTTCAGGAATTGTCGCTGTCGGAACTGACTATTGGTATGAACTATACCCTCGCTCAATTCCACAGGAGCTGGCTCCTTTCCCAATTATGAACAGTGATGACCGCAGTGCACCAGCCACTCCGGGAGATCTTTTTATTCAAATAAAAGCAGACAGAGTAGATATTTGTCATGCTATTGGAACTAGAATTATTGAGTTATTACGACCTCACATTGATTTGTTTGAAGAGGTCAAAGGCTTCCGATACTTAGATGGCAGAGACCTAACTGGCTTTGTTGATGGCACAGAAAACCCAAAAGGTATGCAAAAGTTCAATGTTGCCTTGGTGGGTGATCAAGACCTAGAGTTTGCAGGTGGTAGTTATATACATGTTCAACGTTATCGTCACAACATGGAAAAATGGCAACAACTATCAGTAGCCACCCAAGAAGAGACATATGGGCGTACTAAAGCCGATAACGTGGAATTTAAAAGTACTGACAAGGCCCCATTTTCCCACACTAAACGTACGTCTTTGAAAGATAAAGATGGTAAGAGCATAGAAATATTAAGACAAAGCATGCCCTATGGTGATATGACGATACAGGGCTTATATTTTGTATCTTGTGCCAAGAGCCCTCAGCCGTTTACAAATATGCTCAAAAGCATGGTATATGGTGATGGAGAAGGTAATTACGATAGATTACTAGACTTTACCAATGCGGAAACAGGTGGCGCATTCTTTGCCCCGTCAATCAACTTTATTAAACAGCAAGCCAAGGAATAAACTCTCGAAACCACTATGTCAGCTTTACGTTAAAATCGAATAGAACCATCCCAGTCTGGATCCAACTGGCTATTTTTTAATAATTCACATTGTTGCAAATGATGGGTCACCAAAGGATCTTGAGGGTTTACATCATGGGCTAATGTGAATTGTTCTGTTGCCAAATCCCACTTTTGCTGTTTACGATAAGTTATGCCTAGCTCAATATAATGAGCGTTTGCCAATTTCAATTCTTTAACCGCTTCATCTTGGTGATCAATAACTTCATAAATCGCTATGGGAGTTTGTCTTCCTTTAACCCGCACCCAATCTAAAATTCTATACACAAACACGCCTTCTGCATCAGCTTGTTTTAGGGTCTCTTCACTGACGACTATATCCGTGAAGTATTTAGGCGCTAGCGTTTCAAGCCTATATGCAATATTAACCGTATCACCAATTACAGTAGTATCCATACGGTCTTCAGAGCCAACCGTTCCTATAATAACAGGCCCAAAATGCACACCAATTCCAATGTTAACAGCCGGATAATGGCACTTAGCTCTGTGGGAGTTGTATAAAACAATAGCTGCTCGTAAACCTAATGCCGCACGTATTGCATCTTGTGCTTTATCAGCGTTTGTACCGGTTGGCCTATCAAATAACGCCATAACTGCATCGCCAATAAATTTGTCGATAAAACCATTATTTTGATGAATGGGATCATTCATTCTTAGAAAATAAGAGTTAAGAAAATTCATTAACTCCTGCGGAGTCATGTTTTCAGATAACCCAGTAAAACCACGAATATCTGTAAACAATATTGCCAACTCATCTTCATCAGCACGACCTAGCTCTAATGTATCAGAGCCATGTTTAGCAAAATGATCCACAAACTGCTTAGGAACAAACTTACGAAATGTCTGGTTGAGGCGCATGGCCTCATCTGCGTAATTGCTATGACTAAGATTAACAGCCACAGCTTTGTTGGCCTTAGCAATACTAGTAGTGGCTACAGCCTTATTAGCTTTTAGTCTTTTCAGTAAAAACAGCAGCACCAGCGTATAGATAGTAATAACCACCAAAAGCACTAATGGAATAGGCTGTAGTATCTGCGCTAGCACTAGATAGTATTCACTTTTATTATCGTTCTTAAATTTTTCAAACTATTAACCTAGCTTTACTTTAGCCACATTTTTCAGCAACCATGGCAAATACTTCATCAGCAATTGCTAACGTTTCTTCAATCACACTATCGTCGTGCATAGCTGACACAAAGCCAGCTTCATAAGATGCAGGAGCAAGGTATACACCTTTTTCTAACATGCCATGATAGAACAAATTAAATTGTTCAGTGTTACAACTAATAGCCTGTTGATAATTAGTCACACGTTCAACGTCAGTAAAAAACAACCCGAACATGCTTCCTGCATAATTAACAGACATCGCAATGCCATATTTGTTCGCTAACGTTTTAAAGCCTTCGGCCAAGGTTTGAGTTTTAGCCGTTAGTTTTTCATATAAGCCATCTTGTTCTATTTCAGTTAAAGATGCCATACCAGCCGCCATAGCCACTGGATTTCCAGATAAGGTTCCGGCTTGATAAACAGGTCCATCAGGGGCAATGCATTTCATAATTTCAGCCTTGCCGCCAAAAGCGCCCACTGGCATACCACCGCCAATAACCTTGCCCAAACATGTTAAATCTGGCTTGACGCCATATTTTTCTTGCGCGCCACCACGTGCAACACGAAACCCAGTCATAACTTCATCTAGGATCAAAACAGCACCATATTTATCACAAATATCCCTAAGTCCCTGCAAGAAGCCATCCACTGGAGGAATACAGTTCATATTACCTGCAACGGGTTCAACAATAATACATGCGATATCTTCTGGGTATTGTTTAAAGGCCTCAGCTACTGAGTCCAGGTTATTGTATTCCATTGTTAAGGTGTGTTTTGCAAAATCTGCTGGAATCCCCGGAGAACTAGGCACACCAAAGGTTAAAGCGCCAGAACCTGCTTTAACCAACAATGCATCTGCATGGCCATGGTAACAGCCTTCAAACTTTAAAATTTTATCTCGGTTAGTGTAACCCCGCGCTAATCTAATTGCGCTCATGGTTGCCTCTGTACCAGAATTAACCATTCGTAGCATTTCCATAGAAGGGACTAATTTAGAGACCTTTTCAGCCATTTGAACTTCTATTTCTGTAGGGGCACCAAAACTTAGACCATCCTGAGCGGCGTCAATAACAGCTTGGCGAATTTTTGGATGATTATGCCCTAACACCATAGGTCCCCAAGATTGCACATAATCGATATAGCGTTTACCGTCAGCATCATACAAATAAGGCCCATCCGCCTTGCTAATAAATGGAGGTGTACCACCCACTGCCTTAAAGGCTCTAACTGGAGAATTCACGCCACCAGGAATATGTTCTTTAGCACGGGTGAATAGGCTTTCTGATTTGTTCATAGTCTCTTCTTAAATATTTATATAGTGGAATAGTGGGCGGTTTGAGAAATTACGGGTTTACATGCCAACATACTTTTTGATCAAATTGAGAAACAATATTCTCAACTCCTAACGTTAATGCAAAAAGCGCCATTCTTACTAACACACCATTATCGGTTTGGCGGAAAATAGCCAAGTTAGGGTTCAAATTAAGATCATTATCAAGCTCATTGGCTTCAGCACGAGAGTCACGAGGCAGCGGGTGCATAATGACAGTTTTTGACTGGAAGTGTTTCGTATAAATTTGTTGATTCAAACGAAACTTACCACGATATTGATTAGCTTCTTGCTGTGACGGAAAGCGCTCTTCTTGGATACGAGTTTGATAACAAATATCTGCATCTAAGCTACCTTCAAACTGCTCAGTAATCTTATACTGATGACCAGCGTTTTCGATCACATCGATTATGCCTTGTGGCATAGATAATTCTTTAGGCGAAATTAATGTAAAACGGACATTTTTAAACAGACATAATAATTTAGAAAGTGAATGCACAGTTCGGCCATACTTTAAATCACCAATCATGGCGATATGCATGCCATCAATGCCACTTCCATGGTGTTCCAATTCTTTTTGAATAGTATACAAATCTAAAAGAGCTTGGGTTGGGTGCTCGTTTGCACCATCACCACCATTGATGACAGGAATACGACTACCTTGAGCAAACTCAGCGACCGAGCCTGTATCTGGATGACGCATTGCTATAATGTCCGAATAGCCACTTAATACACGAGCGGTGTCATATAGTGACTCACCTTTGGCTAAAGCTGAGTTACTTAGCCCTGTTGTTTCACGAACTTCACCACCTAACAAATTAAATGCAGTACCAAAACTCACTCTAGTCCGGGTACTCGGCTCAAAAAACAAGTTTCCCAAAATAGCGCCATCTAAGACAGTGGTTCGCTTTTGTCTTTTTGCATAGGGCAACATTTGATGAGCAACATTAAAAACTTGCTCAATGGCCTCTCGGTCAAACTGATTTACCGACAGGATATGACCACCTTTAAAATTCATAAGACCTTCAACTCAAACACCAAACATAATGATTATTTTATCAAATATACTGCTTAGTCCCTAGTCCTAAACTCACCCTTTGTAATAAACAATGTCATAAACAAACTATTGGGGTCTAAGGAGTAATCAGCAAATGGGCCGCAATCTTGAAAACCATTTTTAAGGTACAACTGACGGGCGGGCTTGAAGAAATCTTGAGTGCCTGTTTCTAGGCTCAATTGCTTTAAGCCAATTTGTTGTCCGTGCTCAATAATATGCTGCAGTATATTTGTGGCGACACCTTTACGGTTATGGGACTCTGAAGTACGCATTGATTTAATTTCGCCATGCTTAGAGTTAAGTATTTTTAGTGCACCACAACCGAGTAATTCATCTCCTTGCCATGCACTCCAAAACCTAACATTGGCTTCACGCAAGCCTGACAAATCCAAGGCATGCACACTCTCTTTTGGTGAAGTGGCGTACATGTCATCTAAATGTTTTTGTAAAAGTTCTTTCACTTTTGGATGACGTAAATCATCAACTTTTATATTCACAAATAAAAAACCACGCTATCAATTCAGTGGAATGATGATAACGTGGGTAAGCTTTGTTTAGTACTAATGTTTATGTTGATTACTGCTCTGACGATTAGTATTTCTAGCCTTGTTTTGGCTACTAAAACTTTGCTTTTTTGACTGTGAGTTATTTCCCCTATAAGTTTGTTTGGAGCTATGTTTAACAGTCTTTGCCTTTTGATTTTGTTTCGTTGCTTTCGCTTGGCTTTGACGCTGATACTTGGCAGTTTGGGACTGTTTTTTATTGCCTGATTGCTGCCCCTTTGAGCTTCTGTTATCAACTGTAGATTGCTTTTTATAGTCCCTTTGTTGCTTTGTGTTAGCTTTATTTACATTAGACTTTCTATTTTGGTTTTCATAATTATTTCTTGTTGCCTGCTTGTTGCGCTTTTGCTCGGATCCTTTCGTATTTAAAGCATTTTTGACCCGTTGACTATTCAACTTTGTATTTTGAGTATCATATTTCAACACACGCTTTTTGTTATTTCTAAGATTAGACTGATCTTTTGTTAACACAGACTGACCTTTGCTTACATACTTTACGCGCTGGCCATTAACATGATATTGCACACCTCTTCTATGTTTTTGATCATGGCTCCAGCGTTGCGACTTTCTGATCTTTATAGTTTTAGCATTAGTCTTATGATGTGACCAATACTTACCAGAGTTACGTCTATAACTGTAGTCGATAAAAATGTGGCGCTTACGCCATTGAAATCCACCAAAATAAAAGCTCGGACGAATGTGAAACCCTGCACTCCAATACAAGCCTGCAACGAAAACACTGTGCAAAGGTCTATGCCATCTATAAGGTTGACGGTTATGCCACCACCAATTTCCGTATACCACCCTAGTGTCATAATAAGGTACGTACACCACTTCTTTTTGAACAGGTTGAATAACTATTTGATTATCTTGCTGCTCTACATTCAGGTATTCATTTTCATTCAGGTTACCATGAGCATAGGCCTTTTGGCGTAAGCTTTGGATACTGGCTAATACTTGTTCTTCACTAAATAAAAATGCGTCACCTAACTGTTGTAGCCACTGCAAATCATTACTCATAGTTTGTAGTAAATCCGTAAAAGGGATTAGTGCTTGCACACTAGGATCCCAGTCTTGGGTCTCAGCATAATCTAAGGCACCTTGCGCATCTATATTATCATTAGCCTTACGCCAACGTGCTGCTTGGACAACTTCTAAAGGGTAAGTAGATGCAACTAAGATATGAGATAACAGGGTATCTGGGTATAAGGCAATAGGCGCCAACATTTGGTCGAGTACGGCTTGCTCTAACTCAATATTTGTAGACTCATATTCAGAGCTGTCTTGTTCTTCAGCTTGTGCAAGCTGCACAACACCGGCAACAATGACACACAAAATAAAAATATATATCAGCAGGTATCTGTTTTGATTTCCCATAACGTTTCCTTCTTTGACATTAACAGCTCAGCAATAAAGCAAAGCAAATCGTAGGGATAGTTATACGCCTAGTAAACTTAACAGTGACTGAATACTTACTTAAAGTTAGTTTTATCTTTGTTTGTATGTATCGTTAACATTTCATCGACATGAAGATAATTAGCGCTTGGTATATTGCTCTGGTAAAAATTGATGACCTAACTTTTCAGTTTTAGTTTGAATATAATGACGATTATCATCGGTAACACCGTGATCAATTGGCACACGCTCTACTACGTTTATGCCTAAACTAGACAATGCAGCTCGTTTTTTAGGATTATTCGTCATGAGCTTAACGCTTTTGACTTTGAGGGTAGCAAGCATCAATTCACAAATGCTGTAATCCCTTAAATCTGCATCAAACCCTAAATGCTCATTGGCTTCTACTGTATCCATACCTTGATCTTGTAGCTGGTAGGCTTTTATCTTATTGAGTAAACCTATTCCCCGCCCTTCTTGACGAAGATAAAGCAGCACACCTTTTCCATTTTTGACAATATTTTGAAGGCCTTTTTCAAGCTGTGCGCCACAATCGCATCGAGTACTAAATAAAGCATCCCCAGTTAGACATTCTGAATGGATGCGGATGGGAATAATTTCTTCCTCTGTCCACTCTCCATATGACAAAGCAACATGCTCTTGATTAGACTCGCTTTCAACAAACCCATGAATGGTAAATTGCCCCCAGCGTGTAGGTAATTTTGCAGAGCTTACATATTGATACTTTTCAGAACTAACATTCATATTTTTCTATACAGACTTCAAATAGAGTAAAAAATTTCTGGCTGTGTACATTCTGGCCTTCATAAAGCGGCAAAAAATTGTACACACGACAGTACATAAACTTCTATGTAATCTACCCGATTTATAGATATATAGGATCAGTCAATGACAACAATAAAAGTATCAGACAATATGGGCACTAATTGTTTATTTACAAGCCCTTTACTTTTTTAAGGCTATCATGGGTAAAAGAAGCTGATTGAAGCTAGGAGTGGGTCTGAAACTCTAACAAGGAAACAGGCTTGGCAATGCCATAACCTTGGGCATAATCAATTCCTGCTTTACCAAGGGCAACCATAACCTCTGATGATTCCACAAACTTAGCTACGGTCTCCATACCCATTGCTTTAGTTATTTCGTGAATAGAACTCACCATAGCTAAATCGATTGGATCAACCAAAATATTCTTAACTAAACTCCCATCAATTTTTACTTGAGATACCGGCAGATTCTTTAGATAGTTGTATGAGGCAATACCACTCCCGAAACTGTCTAATGCAAAAGCACATCCCAATTTTTGGAAGGTATTCATAAAGTCTAAGGTTTCTTCCATTTTACCGATAGCCATACCTTCAGAGATTTCAAAACACACTTTTTGATAGGGAATATTGTGCTTTTCAAAGGCATTTAAAATAAATAGCTTTAGTTCTTTATCACCCAATGAGTAACCATTTATATTAATGCTTACTTGAGTTAATTCATTCAAATGCTCAGGGTTCTGGGTTAACCAGCCAAAGTAATACTCAATGACCCAACGATCAATTTTAGCAGTTAGATTGTAGCGCTCTGCGGCTGGTAAAAACTCTTCCGGAAAAATCACTTCTTTGTCTGCTGATTGCATTCTTAGCAACAACTCATATTGATGTCCTGAGCTTTTCTTACTTAAAGGTAAATAGTGCTGATAATGCAAACTAAACAAAGCATTTTCTAATGCATGATGAATTTTTGAAACCCAAGACAATTCGGCCTCATAGCGATGCATCTGTTGATCATCAGATGAGTAAGTGTGAATTTGATTACTCCCTTTCTCCTGAGCCAAATAGCATGCGGCATCAGCCATACTCATCAATTGCTCAGGCGTACCAATGTTAGCCTGCCAAGGTGCATGTCCAATGTTAAGGCCCAAGGTAAACACTCTATTTTCCCAGGTGAATCGAAATTCCTGCACCAGATTAAGAAGCTTATTCGCTAAGAGGTAAGCCATAGGCGCTTCATCCCCTTCTAACAGGACGGCAAATTCATCGCCCCCCACTCTAGCTAACATGCCTTTACCAGAAACCTCAGCATCTAATTTTAAAGACAGTTCTTTTATCAATAAGTCACCGGCTTTATGACCACAGGTGTCGTTAACAACCTTAACCTGATCTAAATCCAAGTAAAGCAATGCCAAATCCACTCGATCAACTTTAGCGTTATGCAAGGCTTTTTGTAATCGAGCGTCAAACTCACGGCGGTTATAAATTCCTGTCAATGAATCATGACTGGCTTGGTATTCTAGGCTAAGGTTTGACTGCTTACGCTCGGTTACATCAAACATAGAGCCAAATACATACCGCGTTTCTTTGTCTTCTTTTATCTGCCCTGAAATCGAAAACCAAAATTCGCTACCGTCTTTGCGTATCCCTTTAACTTCTTTGCCAATTACTTTGCCATTTTTATGAATTTCCCCAATCATCAACTCTCTATCATTGTGGTCAGAATAAAACTGCTCAGCATTTTCGATATTTTCTAATAAATCTTTTGGCGTTTCATAACCAAACAACTGGCACATGGCTGGATTAACTAAAATAAGTGTGCCATCAACATTAGAGGCATAGAGGCCTTCTGCAGAATTTTGAAATAATGAGTAGTAACGATGTAAATCGGTAATCGCAGACTCTTGCTTAAGGTGATGCCTTTTGGTTACGACCCTCTCATGCCCTTCAATGGAAAGAGCAATCAAAATCATGCCGAGAATATTCACAGTCGTAAATATTAATGAAATAGACTCAAATGTAGGAACTGTGGCTAAGTACAAACTAATACGAGTAAAGCCACTTATAGCGATTAAAGAAATACCACCTAGACACACTAAATTAGCCAGTCTTTTATCACTTTCGTTGTAAATGAAGGCTATGATTAAAATAATTAAGCAAGACAGGGCTGACATAAGCACAGCAAAAATAATTTGGCTATTAGTATCTGCTGAAAATGCCATTGCCACAGTAACAAACCCTAAAGCATAAAATGAGTGACGCCATATAGTTGGAACAATTTCTAATATAGAAAAAGTGACTTTTGCGATAGTAATAAGCAATACACCAAACAAAGCTGCGCTTATATTGGAGATGTAGGCAGTAAAACCGGTAAATTGACCTAGAACACCTTTGATGTTTAAAAAAAGTAATAGGAAAGTGCCGTTAGATACTGCAAACCAATAACGAATAGGGCTACGCAAAAGTATGTAGGTAGCAAAAAAATAGCATCCTAACAAAGCTAGAGCGCCACATACCACGCCAGTTGCTAACAATAAAAGCTCTTCATTCGCTATTAATGCTGATTGCCTAGCTAAAGTAACGGGAAATACGATTGGCCCATCATCACGGACCTTGAAAAAAACTTTAACAACAGGCTGGCGCGGATCGATTGGTACCATAAATAGCCGGTGCTGAAATGGCCTTTTATCAAACTCCCGCTTAGCTCCCATTAAATAAGAACTTAATATTCGGTTTTTATCATCTAATAAATACACATCAACATAATCAAGCATGGGATTACCAATTTTAAACACAAAAGGTTCATCGCTTGACACTGCTCGGTACAGATCGACGGTTCCCCATAAGCTTTCATGCTTTTTGAGCTTATTTGGAATAGTATTTTGTTGCCAGGTCTGCAGATTTTGAACATCAGATAACTGCACATTTTTATGGGCTTTCAGCCATGTTATTTTATTGAGGAGATCAATATGCTCAACGTCATTGTCAAAATAAACGTCTTTAGCGTGGGCGACAGTACTCAATAAAAACAGCACAATCACAAAGCTCTTAACCCAAAGATTAAAAATCTTAATTATCATATTGATCTTATAATACCCTTATAGGCTGTTTGATTTTAAAATCGACAAATTTAACTACTTACCTAACATCTATTAGCATACTCGCACTCAAAGCAAGAGTACTATATCTATCATAAACCTCAATGTCGTCAAATGGTTGCGTTAAATCCATGATAAATATTTTTCTCTTGGGCCTTCTGAGTAAGCTAGCGGCTATTGAGATAGGCTAATGCAACTATTCGTTTTCTAACAAATTAGCTGCAACGCCTTACTTGACACTAGTCTCAAGTAAAGTAAGTTCGTTGATTGGAGTTGCAGGTATAGTAAAATCCGCCTCTTCTAATCAAGCTTACACTTTAATATATTGACTAAGGACATTTATGAAAAAGCTAAAAGCGATAACCTTTAGTGCTGCGATATGTGCTCTAAACACCTTCTCTCCAACCCTTTTTGCAGCTGATATTGCTGCTGGTAAGACAAAAGCTGGCATCTGCGCAGCATGCCATGGTGCGAGTGGTATTTCACAGATCCCTACATATCCGAATTTAGCCGGCCAAAAAGAACAGTACTTAGTATTGCAGCTTAAAGCGTTTCGCGATGGTGAACGCAAAAATATGGTCATGGCGCCAATGGCAACAGCACTAAGTGACACCGATATTGATAACCTTTCAGCTTATTTTGCTAGCTTAGATCCATCTGGAAAATAACACTTTAACTCCCCTTAAATACAGAGAGCAACATGACAGAAGACTTTCAAGCTATCACTCGCTTTATAGTGGAAATAGAACAGTTAAAAAATGTAGATCGTAAAATTAAACCTGTAGGCGTAAACCGCTATGAGAATAGTGCTGAACATAGTTGGCAGATAGCTTTACTGGCACTCACCCTACTCCCTTACGCTGAGCAACCAACAGATCACCTAAAGGTTGTCACTATGCTTCTACTACATGACATAGTAGAAATTGACACGGGAGATAAGTTTGCTTACGACGCTAATCACGATGACTATGAAAATGAGCTAGCCGCAGCAAAACGTATTTTTGCGATTTTACCTGACTCTCAAGGAGCTAAATATCTAGCGCTATGGATAGAGTTCGAACATGCCAATACCCCTGAAGCCAAATTTGCAAAAGCAATAGATAGGTTAATGCCAGTTATTCAAAATATTCATAATGGCTGCCAAAGCTGGTTAGAACATGACATTGCTATTGAGCAAGTACTTGCAAAAAATATTGCGATAGAGGGCGCTCATCCGAGCCTTTGGCAGTGGATAAAAGCACAAGTGATAGAAAAAGGTACACAAGCTGGCGTTAGACTCAAATAAAGCAAATTTTCATCTAAGCTTGCCCCATAAAATAATACTCAGTAATAGATATCAATTTTAATGGAAAATTGGTCCTAGTTAGCGTTTGTACGTATATATAAATAATTCAATCTTAACTAAGCTAGAACTGGAAACTAACATGATCACCTTGCACCACTTAAATAATTCAAGATCACAGCGAATTTTATGGTTATTGGAAGAGCTAAAGTTAGACTACAAAATAGAAACTTATCAAAGAGATAAAGAAACCAATTTAGCACCTGAATCACTGAAATTAATTCATCCTCTGGGCAAATCTCCTATCATTACCGATGGAGACACAAGTATTGCCGAATCTGGGGCTATTATTGAGTATTTAATCAGTCGCTATGGTGAACAAAGCGCTGAGCTAACCAAAACCACAGAAAATACCCCCTCTCACTGGCAATATGTATACTGGCTCCACTTTGCCGAAGGTACCCTCATGCCGCCACTGGTAGCAAAGTTAGTACTTGATAAAACCCGCGAAAAAGCCAAACCTTGGTTTGTCAAAATAATCGCCAACAAAATAGTCGATAAAATTATGGCTGCCTATTATGGCCCTATCATCAAAGGGAATATGCAGTTTATCGAACAACATTTAGCAAAAAATGAATGGTTTGCCGGAAATGAACTAACAGGAGCTGATGTCCAAATGAGCTTCCCCTTAGAAGCGGCAGTAGCAAGAGGAGCTGCTACTGATTTACCAAACGTAAAGCGTTTTGTAACAGCCATACACGGGAGAGCTGCTTATCAAAAAGCTTTGGTCAAAGGTGGGCAATATGATTACGCTTAGCGTACCGATGCGCTGAGTTTAAATATACGCAGCACTTAAATGTAGCAGTGCTGCAACGCCATTAATTAATCTTCTTCGACATCCATTTCTATATCTAAGCCCATCTCTTGCATCAAACGTCTTGCTTCTTTTGGTATTCGTTGCCCGTTATCTTTTTCAAGATCTTCGTCATCAGGCAGAGGCTGGCCAGTAAAGGCATGTAAAAATGCCTCACATAATAGTTCAGAGTTAGTTGCATGCCTTAGGTTATTTACCTGACGTCTAGTGCGCTCATCGGTCAAAACTTTCAATACTTTGAGTGGGATAGAAACCGTGACTTTTTTAACCAATTCACTTTTTTTACCATGCTCAGCGTACGGATGGATATACTCTCCATTCCACTTTGTAGGATCTGCCATTGCTAAAATTTACCAAGTTTTATCTTTCTTATACGGGGAAATTCTAAACATTACGCAGAAAAGGTCAACGATAGACTGCTAAACATCTTGACGGCTTTCCATACAAAGCTTATTTTAGACGTCTAAACGGCTATATTTATTTGGAGTAACACCATGGTGTCTTACGCACGCGGCATAGATGCATTAAATCAATCATTATCAGAAGTAAAAGATATCGATGTGTCTTTTGAATTTTTCCCTCCTAAGACTGAATCTATGGAACAAACGCTGTGGAAGTCCGTTGAACGTTTAGCGCCACTTAAGCCTGCTTATATGTCGGTAACCTATGGTGCTAATAGTGGTGAGCGAGACAGAACCCATGATGTGGTAAAACGTATTCAAGCAGAAACGGGGATCAAATCTGTTCCTCATTTAACCTGTGTGGATGCCTCTAGAGAGGAACTAATCCAAATAGCAAAAGACTATTGGGATAGCGGTATTCGCAAGATTGTTGCATTAAGAGGGGATTTACCAGAAGGCACTGCTAAGCCCCAATCCTACGCTTCTGATCTTGTTACATTATTAAAAGACGTCGCCGACTTTGACATTGCGGTAGCCGCTTATCCAGAAAAACACCCTGAAGCGCCTAATGCTCAATTTGATTTACTCAATCTAAAACGCAAAGCCGATGCTGGGGCAACCGAGGCAATCAGCCAGTTCTTTTTTGACGCTGAAGTTTTTTTACGTTTCCGTGACCGAGCTGCAGCAGCAGGAATTGATTTAGATATTGTACCAGGCATATTACCCGTTACTAACTACCAAACCTTACAACGTTTTGCTGGTTTTACTAACGTCCATGTTCCTCAGTGGCTACACAAGATGTATGACGGTCTTGATAAAGATGACCAAACAACTCGTAACCTAATGGGTGCAAGCATAGCAATGGATATGGTGAAAGTATTAGCAAAAGAAGGGATCAGAAACTTTCACTTTTATACATTAAATCGTAGCGAATTAAGTTATGCCATTTGCCATATGCTAGGCGTTAGAGCAGACTAACAACTCATTCCAACAACCATTAGTTATTTAATGCTTAACAGATTCATGTCACAGAGCAAATTAAACGCCTTATTCAATCAGTGTAAGGCGTTTTGCATATTGTTTATAAATCACTTCAAACAAGACAACATTACTGTATCTGCAGGACATCTGGCTTATGTGTCTTTATTGTCTTTAGTGCCATTTATCATGGTGTTTTTTACCATTTTATCGGCGTTTCCAGCTTTTGCTGATGCCAGAGGGGATCTTGAAGAGCTTATATTTGAAAGCTTTATTCCTTCAGCTGGGAGTCAAGTAAGTACTTACATGACTGAATTTGTAAATAATGCCTCTAGCATGGGAGCCGTTGGGATCTTATCTTTGATGGTAGTCGCATTAATGCTGATTTCTAACATTGATAAAACGCTAAATAGAATTTGGCAATCAAAAAATGAAAGACCATTGGTTTTCACATTTGCTATCTACTGGATGGTTCTTACATTAGGCCCATTATTGATGGGAGCGAGTGTTGCTGTGAGCTCATATTTAGTGGGCTTGGCTAATTATGCGGAAGAATACACCTTCGGATTCACCACCTTTTTACTGAAGTTTGTACCTTTTTTAATGTCAATCAGCGCTTTTTTCATTCTGTATATGTTGGTCCCTAATAAAAAAATTGAAGCCAAGCATGCCCTAGCGGGTGCATTTGTAGCTGCGAGTTTGTTTGAGTTAAGTAAAAAGGGATTTGCTTTTTACATTACTAGCTTTCCTTCCTATCAAGTAATTTATGGTGCACTTGCAGTCATCCCCATCTTGTTCTTATGGGTCTACTTATCTTGGGTAGTCATCTTGGTTGGCGCGGAGTTTACAAGAGTATTAGAACTATTTTTAGGTGAGGTGTCTGAAGATAAATTTTCAGATGAAGGAGAGGAAAACAACGTCCCCTCTCCTTAATAATTAATTATTCGCCCTGAATGCTAGAGATAAATTTATTAGACTCAGAAATAGCTGTGTTCATTTCTGACACCAATTGGTTTATTTCTTTCTTAATACCACTAAATTCACCTTGCAGTGCACCAATCGCACTAGCGTTTAAATTATGCTTTAAGTACAAAACATTATCTTTTAATGCAGATAGCACTGGAGCCATTTTACTTTCAGCTTTACGCATAGCACTCACTAAAGACTTATAATTACGCTGTGTTTCTTTCAGCTTCATTTGGCTGTCACGCTTTAGCGTTTGATTAGTGTAGGTTTCTAACTCCTCTTGCCACTCATCAAACAGAGCTTCAGCAACACTTTCAACTTTATCTATACGGCTAGTAACCGCTTCTGCCGATTCTTCACTAGCTTCATATTGGTCTTTCAACTGCTCGTAAACCTCTTGAAACTCACCGCCATTAAAGTTAATTAACTGGCTAAACTCATCCAAAGCTGAGCTAAATTGTTGCTGTGCTTCTTCTTGTGAGTCTTTCGCATCTTCAACCCGATCAACAAGAATATCCCGCTTCTCAACCCCTACTGTTTCCCAAGCCGAATAATAAGCTTTCTGCGCAGTTTGACAGCCTGCAATCATTAAAATAAATGGAACTATTAGTAACTTTTTCATTATCACCCTTTAAATTTTGCTGCGTCTATAATCGCCCAAACATGGAAGATAAACCCAAATACAGCCATAAAAAATAATATGCCTGTTGCCGCTAGGGCGTAATTAACCCATACCAATAAGAAAAAAACAATTGCAGCTAAAATCCTGCCTTGAACCAATTGTCCTAACCCTGCGATAAAAACATTACAAATTGCGGCTAATACATTGCCACCTGAACCCTGTCCTGACATTTCAAGTCTCCTATAAAATAATGTAACGGCTCTCATTAAGTAGTAAATTAAAGCAAAGCTCGGCAATTAACAAATGAGATATGTAAGACAATGCAACTTTTTCCACCAATTAAGCCTTTCAAAACCGAAATGTTAGGCGTTTCAAATGGTCATCAATTACACCTAGAGCAAACAGGAAATCCAGATGGCGTTCCTATCTTATTTTTACATGGTGGGCCAGGAGCTGGGATTTCTGAAGCATATAGGCAATTTTTCGACCCTGAACACTATAGAATCATAGGTTTTGACCAAAGAGGGTGCGGTAAATCCCAACCATTTGGTAGTTTAGAAGATAATACCAGTCAATTACTGGTACAAGATGTATTGGCTATTCAAAATCATTTAAATATAGAAAAATGGATTCTTTTTGGCGGCTCTTGGGGCTCAACCTTAGCTTTGCTAGTGGCAATAGAGCGCCCTGAAAGTATTATTGGTTTAATTTTAAGAGGAATATTTTTAGCCCGCAAAGAGGACTATAGCTGGTATTTAGACAAAAATGGTGGGGCGGCGCAGTTATTCCCCGAGTATTATCAAGCGTTTTTAGAACCCATTCAATCAAAGCTTGGCAAGCAAACTATAGTAGATGCTTACTATGATATTTTCACTAGCGATAACGAAATACAAAAAATGGCAGCCATTAAGGCTTGGTTTTTGTGGGAAGCTCGCATCAGTAAATTACATATTCAAATCAATGAAGAGCAACTCATCCCAGATGTACATAGAGCAATTAGCTTAGCCTTGTTGGAGTGCCATTATATTAAGCACCAGTGTTTTATTCCTGAAAATCACATATTAGATAACACCGCTAATATTAAAGCCCTTCCTATAACCATAATACATGGTCGGTACGACACGGTTTGTAAACTAGAGTCCGCATACTCATTGCACCAAGCATTAGACAATAGTGAACTCTCTATTATACCCGAAGCAGGTCATAGTGCTGGCGAAACAGCCACAACACAAGCCTTGTGTATAGCAGCCCGTGACATGCTGAAATTCAAAAAGGAGCAAAAATGATTGCGTTAATTCAAAGAGTTAAACATGCCAAAGTAGAAGTAAAGAGCAAAACTGTGGGTGAAATAGGACCCGGTAGCTTGGTTTTACTGGGTGTTGAAAAAGATGACGATCAAGCCAAGGCCGATAAACTATTTCAAAAAGTCATCAATTATCGAATGTTTTCAGACGACAGTGGCAAGATGAACTTAAACGTTCAACAAATAAAAGGAGAACTACTTATTGTTTCTCAGTTTACCTTAGTCGCAGATACAAAGAGTGGTAACAGGCCCAGCTTTTCAAAAGGAGCCTCTCCCGAAAAAGGTCTAAACCTTTACAATTATTTTGTTAATAAATGCCGTAATAGCGATGTGAATTGCCAAACTGGAGAGTTTGGAGCTGATATGCAGGTATCTCTATTAAACGATGGCCCGGTTACATTTCAGTTACAAGTATAATTTGCCGCTTACCAGCTTTTACGCTTTAATACCCTACTGGTTTAGAGAATGCTTCTTAACTAGCATTTAACGAGAAATATCTAAATTCAGATATTCGGACTGGAAACCTTATATGTATAAAATTGAACAACCTACTACTGAACAGGACTACGAAGAATATTTTACATTTCGTTGGAAAGTATTGCGTGCGCCATGGAATTTTCCAGTTGGCTCAGAAAAAGACGAATATGAGCAAGTAAGTGAACATAGACTGATTAGAAACACCCAAGGTGAAGTGATCGCCATTGGTCGTGTGCATATGAATACAGCTGAAGAAGCACAAGTTAGGCATGTTGCCGTAGAAAAGGCCTACCAAGGTAAAGGGCTAGCAAGCATGCTAGTGGCATCGCTAGAGTCTGTAGCTAGAGCCGAAGGTGCTATCCGTATTGTCACAAACAGCACTGAGCAATCAATCCCGTTTTTTCAAAGTATGGGATTTGTTATTGAGAGTGAAACACCAAATGAGTTAGGTGAGCAACAAAGACAACAAATGGTTAAACGCCTGATTGATCCCAATATACTCACTATGCATCCCAAATGGTGTAAATTACTTCAAGATACTTGGCACGACACCATACCAATTAGTGAACAAATGGGTATTAAGTTACACCAGTATACTGGTAGGACATTAGAGTCTAGGGCTTCGCTAAACAAAAACATCAACTTACACGGCACAATGTTCGCTGGCAGTATTTTTTCTTTAGCAACCTTAACGGGTTGGGGAATGATTTTTCTGCAATTAAAAGAGAAGGGGCTAGAAGGAGAGATTGTGTTGGGTGATGGCAATATTCATTATCATAAACCTATCACTATGCAGCCCAGAGCCTTATGCAATATTGAGTCTTTGTCAGGAAAGTTTGAGGCATTACTCAATAACAAAAAGTGCCATATAAAGTTAAGTGTTGCAATTTTAGATGGTGATAATGCCGTTGCCGAATTCACTGGAGACTTTTGGGTACTTCCCTCTTCTCAGCCACAATCTTAAATAAAACCCACAAAAAAAGCCCTAAATAGGGCTTTTTTTCAAACTAAAGTGTATGACTTAAGCAGCCATAGCATTTTGTAATTTTTTCATCGCATTCTTTTCTATTTGGCGCACACGCTCTGCAGATACTTGATATTTATCTGCTAAATCTTGCAATGTAGTTTTATCATCTGACAACCAACGAGTCTGAATAATATGTTGACTACGCTCATCCAAGGTTTTAATTGCAGCATACAATCTACCAGATGCATTAGCGTCCCAGTCATTATTAATAACATCAGTTTCTACGTCAGCAGACTTATCTTCTAAAAACTGAACAGGTGCAAAACTGCCACTTTCATCGTCATCAGCTGACAAATCAAAAGCCTGATCTTGGCTGCTCATACGCGCTTCCATCTGCAAGACTTCTTTAGTGCTAACACCCAACTCTTCCGCTACTTTTTGCACTTCAGCGTGAGTAAACCAACCTAAGCGCTTTTTATTCTTACGCAGATTAAAGAAAAGTTTACGCTGAGCTTTAGTTGTCGCAACTTTAACAATTCGCCAATTACGTAATACAAATTCATGGATTTCGGCTTTTATCCAATGCACAGCGAAAGATACCAATCTCACACCAACAGTAGGATCAAAACGTTTAACAGCTTTCATCAGGCCAATATTACCTTCTTGAATCAAGTCAGCCTGAGGTAACCCATATCCAGAATAAGATTTAGCTATGTGCACAACAAAACGTAGATGAGACATAATAAGCTTTCTTGCAGCTTGTAAATCACCATCTTCTTGTAAACGCTCAGCAAGACTACGTTCATCCTCAGCTGACAGCATATCAATACCACTTACCGCCTGAACGTAAGTTTCAATACTACCTGTTTGAGGGACAGTTAATGTCAATGTCCGTAAATCTGTACTCATAGTGACCTCCGATTACACAATAGCTCGCGATTTTATCAAAAAAAAAAGCCCCCTGCGACTCAAATAATAGCCAAATGGTCTATTAATTTTAAAGGCTCCCAATACTAGACCGTTAAATTGGTAAATAATTCCATGGCCACTTAAATTCTAACGAGGCCTTGCTAACAATAGTTCACTTTACCATCGACCTTTATAGCAAAACTATTTTAATAAATTGTGACAATCCAACAGTAATATTGTGTCGAACATCAATGCCTTTGGCATAAAATATACACTTGATAAAATCACGCGCTACTGTATTAATGTTTTTTTTGCTTGTAAAATGACTGAGATCAGTCTTTTACTCAAAAGCATCAAATACGCTTTGTATACTTTTGAAAAATATAAAAACAGATAGGAATGACATGTTTGCCTTTGTAGCTCGACAACCGATATTGGATAAAGAAAAGAGTGTTTTCGCCTATGAGCTTTTATTTAGGGATGGCAAAAATAACTACTACCCCCACTTAGAAAGAGATGAGTCAACCAATAAGCTAATCGCCAAACGATATCAAACTCTCGATTTGGATGATATTTCTTGCAACAAAATGTCTTTTATCAACTTCCAATCTGAAACTCTGCTAAATGGTTTGCCACAATCTCTAAACCCTGAAAATGTAGTGGTAGAGCTGGCTGCCAACAGCTACGATCCAGAAAAATTATTGCAGCTGTGTAAACATGTTAAAACTTTAGGCTATAAAATCGCCTTAGATGGCTACCAACTTAGCAATAAAAAACAAGAGCACTTACGTTTTGTGGATATGGTTAAAGTAAATACCCATCGAGGTGATTACGAAGAATTCTCTAGTAACGTTAATCAATTAATAGAGCAAAATGTCAAACTTATAGCCGACAAAGTTGAAACCCAAGAAAGCTTTAATATTTTTAAAGAAATTGGCTTTGACTATTTTCAAGGTTACTTTTTTGCTCGCCCAGAATCCATTTCTCAAGGCCATCTCCCAACATCAAAACTAACTTTAGTAGAGCTAATGGGTGCAAGTTCTAGCGAGTCGTTCGACATTGAAAGTATTAATAGTATCGTAGAGCAGGATGTTGGCTTATCTTACATGCTACTCAGGTTTATCAATAACCCAATGATAAACAAACGCTACAAAATCACTTCACTACGCCATGCTTTAAATTATATGGGTGAAGTTGAAATTAAAAAGTTTATCGCTTTGCTTGCCTTAACCAACTTGTCTGATGACAAGCCTATGGAGCTTATACATTTATCCCTAGTACGCGCTAAGTTTTGTGATTTAGTGGGAATAGAAAAAAATATTGGTAGCAACCCGCCAACTGCATTTCTAGTAGGGTTATTTTCATTAATTGATGCACTACTTGACCAAGATATGAAATCTTTACTTGATAAGTTACCACTGGTTGACGAAGTCAAAGACGCTCTATGTGGTAGCCAAAATGACTTATCTCTGTATTTATTATTAGTAAAAGCATTTGAAAGTGGCAACTGGTTAAAGGTAATACGTATATCTAAAATTTTAGAAGTAGACCAAAAGCTGCTACATAGCCTATTCAACGAAGCTATTTTATGGGGCAATGGAGTACGTAATTCTATTTCTCCGCACTTCCCAGAGTCAAAGCCTTAAATATTTATTCCCCTTAGATGGACATCATGTAGTTGAGCAATAAACGCCCATGAATAAAATGATCAAACAGCATATTGTTGTGGCTCAGAATGCATCTGGCCGCAATATGAATGTCCCTCTTTATCGCTTTATTGGAGCCAAGCCTGGGCCCAAAGTATATATTCAAAGCTCAATACATGGCGCTGAAGTTCAAGGTAATGTCGTCATTTATCAATTGATACAATACCTAAAGCATATGCCTTTGAATGGTGAAATAATTTTAGTACCTAACTGTAACCCTGTAGGTACTAACATTAAGGCAGGAGAATATACATTAGGACGTTTTGACCCAGTAAACGGAACAAATTGGAACCGTGGATATTTTTACGACCAAGCTTTGATTCATCAATTTGCTGAAAGTATCGAAAACCACGAATCAGTAGATTCTATTAAAAGTCGTTTTAGAGAGAAAATTAAAGCACAATTACAACAAAAACTTGATGAAACATGGGGAATAGGCCTAGCACAGCGACTCAACCTGAAGCTACAGCAACTCGCTTTTGATGCTGATTATGTTCTTGATCTACACAATGGGCCAGTAGCCACTAGACATATTTATGTTCCAGAATACGCGATAGAATCAGCTAAATGCTTTAATATTCCCCACGTCATCCTAATCCCTCAAGTGTTCTCAGGTGCTTTAGACGAAGCAACATTTTGTCCATGGTGGTTATTATCGGACTTAGTCAGCGCAAAACGTCAAAAAGCAGTTAACTTTGAAGTTGAAGCTTTTACCCTAGAAATGGGAAGCCAAGAAGTCGTTAATTTTACTGAAGGTGAATATGACGCAAAAAGCATCCTCGCATTTTTAACGGCTAAAAAGTGTTTAACTTCAGGGGGCATCTCTGCGGAGCGTATCACACGTAAGGCAGTGTATCTAAAAGACTATAAAATTCTGTACACACAAGAGGGAGGGATAGTTGAATACGTTGCAAAACCGGGGGAGCATATCGCCCAAGGTCAACTGCTGGCTAAAGTATTAAACGTTGATAATTTAGATAATGAAATGGCTACCAGTGATATTCTTGCACCCTGCGATCTAATCCCCATTTTACACTTTCCATCAGCCTCGGTACTAAGCGGAACGCAGCTTTACAAGTGCTTCACTCACTACTTTGAACTGTAACTTTATCTTAGCGGTTCATAGACAACATAATGCGCTTATTATTGTTAAGCTGTGTCATAACCTGACTAGCTAATGCCATAAAACTCGCTTTTTCTTTTGCTGCAATTGGTGCAGCTTTAGGCAAACTCACAGTACGGGGGTTTCTATGTACACCGTTTACCAAAAACTCATAGTGTAAATGAGGCGCTTGTGACATTCCGGTTGAGCCAACATAGCCAATAGTTTGCCCTTGCTTTACTCGTTGACCTCTTTTAACTGCACGCTTTGAAAAATGCAGATACTTAGTCACAATACCATTAGGATGTTGAATAAAAACGTAGTTACCATTGTACTTATTGTAGGCTGAATGAGTTACTTTACCATCACCGGAAGCAACTACTGGCGTACCAGTATTGGCTCGATAGTCAGTGCCGTTATGAGGTTTAACGCGTTTTTGAATAGGGTGAAAACGTTTAGGATTGAAGTTGGAACTAATATAGCGAAAATTAACAGGAGCCCGTAAAAAGCTTTTACGCATGCTACGCCCTTCGGCAGTATAGTAGTTTCCATCCGTGTAGCGAATAGCAGTATAGGTATCACCTTGATTAATAAACTGAGCAGCAACTATATTGCCATTACCAATAAATTCGCCATCTATGTAACGCTCTTCAAAGGTAACAAAAAACTGATCCCCTGCTCGCACTCCTAAAGCAAAATCAATGTCCCAGCCAAAAATATTAGCAAGACTCATAATTTGATTATCACTTAAGTTTGCTTTAAGTCCTGCATTCCAAAAACTATTAACAATTTCGCCCTGTGCATAGTTTAATCTTGTGTCCACTTTTTTGCTTTGGACTTTACTAACAAAGTTATCATTCTCATCATGTTCGATAACCAATGTTTCAGTATTTGAAAATGGATATACTAATGAAATCAGCTTGCCAGACTTGTCAATTTCTAAGTCGAGTGATTGCCCTGGCTTCATGCTTAGTAGTTTTTTAGCATGCTCTCCTGCTTTACTTACATGATAGGTATCTTGGGGTGTTAAACCTGCTCTTTGGAAAATCATGGCAAGATTATCACCTTTACTCACCACAAAAGACTGAACCTCATTTAGCTCTTCAAGACCAGAAAAGTCGTTAATAGGGAGGTTATCAAAGTTAACAGCAAGGTCGTAACGTTTGCCGACCTCGAGAGTGGCAGCTGTATTTTTATAAGCACTAACAGGGTCTGAAGGAAAAAGGAATAAAAGGCATAAAAATGCTGCAACAGATGAGATCATCCATTTATGGGGTTTTGGTATATTTTTAAAGGACTTAGTGATCACAGAAACATAGTTTAATTATAAGCTTAACAACAGAATATATGGATTACATAGGATTTTCCAGCACTAGCCCTGATTTTAATCATTTATAGAATATCTCTTAAACCAAGGAGTTATTTGGAATAATACCTATTACCCTTTCATTGCAAGAGCTTGGCAAGTAAAATACGACACAATAGATAAACACTCGATAAATTTACAAGGTTACATAAATGTCAGATTGGCAAAATGCAATGGCTGAGATACAGCGCGGCGCTGAAGAAATATTATTAGAAGACGAACTTATTGCCAAATTGAAAGAAGGCAAACCTTTAAAAATAAAAGCAGGGTTTGATCCCACGGCCCCGGACCTTCACCTTGGCCACACTGTTTTAATTAATAAGTTACGAGTTTTCCAACAATTAGGCCATGAAGTAATATTCTTAATAGGGGATTTTACCGGCATGATTGGCGACCCGACCGGCAAAAATGTAACACGAAAACCGCTTACGAAAGAAGACGTTCTTGCCAATGCTGAAACATACAAAGAACAAGTTTTCAAAATTCTTGATCCAGAAAAAACCACTATTCGTTTCAACTCAGAGTGGATGGAACAATTAGGTGCTGCTGGCATGATAAAACTTGCCGCTAACCAGACAGTGGCGCGTATGTTAGAAAGAGACGACTTTAAGAAACGTTATGCAGGTGGACAACCCATTGCTATCCATGAATTCTTGTACCCTCTAGTGCAGGGCTGGGACTCAGTAGCGTTAAAGTCTGATGTTGAGCTAGGTGGAACCGATCAAAGATTTAATCTTTTGATGGGCCGAGAGCTTCAAAAGTCTGAAGGTCAAAGACCTCAAACAGTACTGATGATGCCATTACTAGAAGGGTTAGATGGTGTTCAAAAAATGTCTAAGTCACTAGGCAATTACATTGGCATTACCGATGCACCCAGTGAAATGTTTGGAAAGGTCATGTCCATATCAGACGTGTTAATGTGGCGTTATTACGACTTGCTTAGCTTCAAGCCTAAATCTGAAATCGATAGCCTTAAACAACAAGTAGCTGATGGAACTAACCCAAGAGACATCAAAATAGCCCTAGCGAAGGAGCTTATTGCCCGTTTTCATGATGAAACAGCTGCAGAAGCGGCACATAATGAGTTTATCCAACGCTTCCAAAAGAATGCAATTCCAGATGAAATGCCAGAGTTTGACTTCCAATTGGGAGCTGATGGCTTAGCAATTGCGAACACCTTAAAAGAAGCAAACCTTGTGAGCTCAACCTCTGAAGCAATGAGAATGATAAAGCAAGGAGCAGTTAAAATGGACGGTGAAAAAATAGCAGACACTAAACTAAGATTTACAGAAGCCACTGAAGTTGTGCTTCAAGTTGGTAAAAGGAAGTTTGCACGCGTATCTTTTAGCTAGTTCACAAAGCCTAGTTATCACTATTTGATATTGATAGCTAGGCAAATCCAACCTCGCTGTAGCACAACAGCAACACAGAGATTGAACTAACCCGTAAGCTGAGGCTCTACTATTGATTCAACCGTGTTTTCAATCGTTTCCAAGGACAGAACATCACTAGTGTTTAAGAAAAACCGCTTTTTAGTATTTTCAATTCTGGCACATGCGATCCTAATTTATATTATCGCACAGCCCGCGATGTTCTCTTCTAGACCCAAACCAAAACCACCTGAGACACTACCCATTCAAGCGCGAATAATATTTGATGTAGCACCAGTTTCTGTAGTCGAAAAGCCTCCAGTGGAAGAGCCGTTACCTGTATCTGCTGAAAAGCCATCTGTGGATGTAAATGCGCAACTAGTGGTTGATTCAAAAGATGTTGAAAAAATTATTGAAGCAGAAGTGCCCCCTCCAGCGGCTCCCGAGCCTGAACCAATACTAGACACGCCATCCGTTGAAGCTGCTCCACCTACAAAGCCAGAGAAAGCTGAAACAACAAACGAACCAGCACCTGAAACAGCGGAGACCCAAAGTCAATCATCTCAAGCGGTAGTCAACAGCCCAGTTACCAGTATGGCAAGGCGACATTTAGGAAGTTTTCAACAGCAGCAACATCAAAGAATGGCTGAACAAGCTTCTCGGCAGTTTCAAGAGTCTAAAAATGCTCCTTTTATCAATACAAAGGAGAAAGATCCTTTCATGACAGAAGATGAAAAACTTCAAGAAAGCCTTAAAGTGAGGGCAGACTGCGGAGGCACCACCAAAGCAACAGCTGCTTTATTATTAGGGTATATGGGGGGGAATATAGAATGTACCCAGCCCCCAGAAATTGATGGTTTCATTCAAAAGCGCTTGAACAAAACCCAAGATTTACCAAGACAATCGGCTACTCAAAAAAGCCAATCCGCATTATCTAAATCTATAGTGGTTCAAGACAAATAACCTAACTATCGAACACTAGTGACATGTTTAATGTTTGCTACACATGGCTACTATTTCCCGAAGATCTTTTGCCATAAGGTTTTAGGCTTTTCTGGCACGGTAGACTCACCCGTACATTTTTTAGGAATGGCAGGCAGCGCCTCGGTAATAACTGGCACGCTAAAAGTATCAGTACATCCAGCTCTACTTAAATGCCCAGTTTCATTATCAAAATGGGCAATACCTAATCCTTGTGGAAAACGCCGCACTAAAGACTTAGGCTCTTGTTGAAGCTGATAGGCAATAAACAACTGCATGGCTCCACTAGCACCGCTTAAATTAACTGGCTCATTATTATCTTTTCCAATCCAACTGGTCACCAAGATATTTTTATCAAAACCACTAAACCAACTATCTCGATAATCGTCAGTTGTACCGGTTTTACCTGCCATATTTACATTAGGAAATTTAGCTCTAACGGATTTTGCCGTACCTTCAAGGGTGACTTTATGTAGGGCATAATTCAGCAAGTAAGTTGCCTTGTCATCAACCCTTTGCTGCGGCGCTACGTCAAAATTCCAAAGCAGTGCATTATTTGGAGACATAATAGCTGTAATCGAATGCAAAGGAATATATTGCCCATTATTCGCCATGGTTTGGTACATTTGGTTTACTTGCAAAGGAGAAAAATTAACCGCCCCTAAGGTTAATGCTGGGTACAACTCAACCTCTTCTTCAACTCCTAATCGCCAAATCGTATCTGCAATTGTATCTAAACCTAAGTTCATTCCTAGAATAACAGTAGGAACATTCAGCGAGCGGCTAAGAGCCGTCACTAAAGGCACCTTACCATGGAACTTCTTGTCATAATTTTGCGGCTCCCAGATCTTTCCATGGGTGCTCTTTAATTTTATGGGTTCATCTGTGATATGGGTTGCCAAGTTATAAGCTTCAGGCTGTTCTAAAGCTGTTAAATAAATTACTGGTTTTATCAAAGAGCCTATCGAGCGCTTTGCATCTAACGCCCTATTAAAGCCGGCATAGTCTGTGTTACGCCCACCTACAATTGAGCGTATTTCTCCAGTATCGATATCCGACACAATCATAGCGGCTTCAAAGCCAACCTTACCTAATCGCTTCTCTTGCTTTGCTACGCCTTTTGATACAGCGAGCTCAGCCTTTACTTGGGCATTAGAGTCTAGAGTGGTGAATACTTTTAATCCTGACTGACGTATATCGGGGTTATCTAAAACCTGTCTAAGCTCCCTACGAACTTGGTCCATAAAGGCTGGGTGTTTATCTTTCTTTAAACTAGCACCTGATGCTAGGTTAATCGGTAGAGCCAATGCCGACTGATATTCATTTGGAGATAATAAGTTGTCATCTAACATTAGCCTTAAAACAATATTACGCCTTTCTTTGACTCTCTCTGGATACTTACGAGGGTTGTAATAAGACGGCCCCTTTATGATCCCCACTAAGGTTGCCACTTCATCAACACTAAGCTCATTTAATGGACGGTCATAATAAAAGTAACTTGCCAGACCAAAACCAAATACCCCAGTATCGCCGTTTTGCCCTAAAAACACTTCATTTAAATACGCTTCTAGAATCACCTCTTTGCTATAACGGGCATCAATTATGACAGCCATCATTGCTTCTTTAATCTTACGTGTAATGGTTTGCTCTCGGGTTAAGAACAAATTTTTAACTAATTGTTGAGTAAGGGTACTTCCCCCTTGAACAGTACGGCCAGCTGATATATTGGCCAGCAATGCTCGCATAATTGATAAAGGTGCCACTCCAAAATGGTCATAAAAATCTTTATCTTCTACCGCAACCAAGGCTTGAGTAAGTAGCGGTGGAACATTATTTATCTGCACCAGCATTCGATCTTCACGGCCACTACTCACTAGGCGTGTAACCAGCCATGGCTCTAGATAAAAATCTGTTAAAGGCCTACCAGTATCTAAACTTTGAATATCACTAATACGCCCATTACTTAAGGTAATTTCAATATTACGTAATGGCTCAGTCCCGTGGGGGAAGTCGAACATTCGCCTTTGAATTCGTATCTTTTGACCTAAGGTTTGATACTCTCCAGAACTATCAGCCCGCGTAACTCGCCTGTAACCAAGCAGGACCAACTCTTCTTCTATCTCTTTGATACTAATCTCTTGTTTAAGCTCTAAATGCATAGGGCGGGCATATATCTGGGCTGGTACCTGCCATTTATTACCTTCAAAGGTATGTCTAATTTGGGCATCGAGGTACACACCATATGTACCGATCACAATTACTAAAATGAGCAATAGTTTTTTCCAGTGTCGTAATAACCAACTGAATGGGTTGAATCTGTGCCACTTTGAAACTACAGGCTTGCTTTTGCTAGAGGTTTTTTTAGGCTTTTTTCGAGAGGTTTTAGTCATTTGCTACGCATGAAATCTTGTCAAAGTTAATACATATTTTTATGTGGCTAGCTTATCCAAATTAATAAACAATTACTGCTTTAATTAACGTACAAATTAACATTCAGCATATTGAAATAAGATTGCAAATATAATTGGGTTAAAAAACAAACCAAGACTACTTGGCATAACACTAAGACAAGCTGCCCATTTTTTTCTTAGTGCGAGTAGTAGGAGGTGCATTAGCAGGATCATCTGGCCAAAAATGCTTTTGATATCGCCCTTTCATCTCTTTTTGTACCGCTTTGTAGCTACCCTGCCAAAAGCCAGCCAAATCCTGAGTAGTTTGCAACGGACGCCCAGCTGGGGATAAAAGTTCAAGGTGCAAAGGAATTTTACCATTGCCAATACATGGAGTATCAGCCAGGCCATAAACCTCTTGCATACGTACCGATAGTTTAACTTGCCCAGTGGCTAAATAACTAAGCTGTATATTACTGCCACTTGGCACCTTGTAACGCTCAGGCATTAATTGCTGCAGGGTATTCAAACTCCCCCAGTCCATAGTAGATACCAACATTTCGTAAAAATTTTTCTTAGTGAGAGCTTGCCATGAATAAACCCCATCAAGGTAAGGCAGCAACCAAGAGTCCATGGTTAACGTTAAGCCTTCATCACTCATATCAGGCAATGGAAGTGTTGGCATGAGTTTTTTAGCAAGCTGTACACGTTGAATTAATTGCAGTGCCTTTTCCTCAAAAGGTAAGTTCATCACTCCCTTTGAACTAATAACTTGCTTCCAGGTGGCGGATACGTCCTCTGGTGAAGGTTTTGGCAAAGCTTGCTTTACAATACTTATCGCCCCTAAAGTACATTCCCTTTGAGCAATAATTGTATTTTTGTTTTCGTTCCAGCTTACTTTTTCATGCCATTGGATCAGCTTATTATGATGTTCCTCAATTTGCTCAAATGAAATAACCTCGGCTAAAGCCACATTTACATCACCACTGGTTTTATCAGTGCTAAACATACTTGCGAGAACAATCCACTTACTTCCAACTAAACTGTCTTCTTCTTTTAATTGCACCCCAGTTCCATTTGCCAATAAATAACGTTTGTTGCTAGTCTGAAAACCGATCCATTGTGGAAAAGCAAAGCTTAACAACAAACCAATATCGTGAACTGGCCAAGTATTAGAAACTGCGCAAGCTCCCCGTTTATGCCAGTATCTGATTGTTTGCCATATAAGGTGGGAGTGATTGTTTTGAATAAACTCAACACGCTTACTAAGTTGTGCACTAGTGTCACCTTTTAGAGGATCTTTACTCTCTATAATGGCCGCTATGGCACAGGCTAAACTGAGGTGAGAGTCGCTGATTTCAGCACTTTTAATTATCATATTTGCGATCCCAGCAGTTCCACCCAGTTTATGGATATCTTTACCTAAGCTGGTAACCCGTAAACTTTGATCTAGTACTCCCAACTTTTGTAGCAAATTAGTACCTTGGTTAATTTGGGCATCACTTGGTTTATCTGTTAATTTCAAGTCTTGGATTTTGCCTCCCCAAATGGCAGTTTCTAATATGAATTGACTCATATCACTGATTAATATCTCTGGGGTAGATTGTTTTGGCAGCCTGTCATGATGCTCTTTACTCCATAACCGATAACAGGTTCCAGCAGTTAGCCGGCCAGCTCGCCCTGCCCTTTGTGTTGCTGAGGCTTGTGATATGTTTTGGTTTTGTAAATGGGTGATACCACGGCTCAATTGAAATACAGCTTTTTTCTCAACACCGCTATCAACCACCACTTCAATCCCCTCAATGGTTAAGCTAGTTTCAGCAATATTGGTGGCAAGAATAATTTTTCGTTTATTGTTCGGATGGCGATGCAAAGCCCTCTGCTGCTCTTTTTTAGATAATTCAGAATATAAAGTTAAAACCTCAAGTTCTTCACCAAAATGTCCCCGTAATTTAGCAGCCGCTTTATTTATGTCAGCAACTCCTGGCATAAAAACTAGGCAGTCATTCTGGTGCTGAGGCATAACTTTCATTACCAAGCGGCATACTTTTTCAAATAAAGGGAGCATAGAGTGGTCTGCACTGTGTATAACCTCCACCGGGTAACTTTTACCTTGAGACTCTAACAACTTAGCTTCAGGTAATAATTTACCTAATGCAGAAACATCAAGAGTGGCGGACATAACAAGCAACCTTAAGTCGTCCCTTAATGCTTCTTGTACTTCGATACAAAGAGCTAGTGAAAAGTCAGCATGAACGCTTCTCTCATGGAATTCGTCAAAAATAACCAAACCCACCCCAGGTAATTCAGGTTGGCTTTGTAGTAAACGCGTTAAAATACCTTCGGTGACTATCTCAAGGCGAGTATTCTGGGACACTTTTACGTCACCACGAATACGGTACCCCACAGTTTGGCCAACTGGCTCACCTAGTTGACTAGACAAATAAGCCGCAATACTTCTAACCGCAAGACGCCTAGGTTGCAATAGGATTATTTTTTGTGATTTGAATATATCAAGTTTAAGTAGTGACAAAGGCAAGCAGGTCGACTTACCCGCTCCCGGAGGAGCAACCAAAATGGCATCCCCTACACTTAGTTGCTGATGTAAATCTGGAAAAATATGTTCTACAGGTAACAAGAGATATCCCTTTTATAAGAACGAGTTACTAATTCAATTGATATAGCCATGATATCAAACATCTTTGATCGGACGAGCTGAATTATATGGAAGACTCCTTCATGCTCAGAAACGTTCTGAAATAGCTATTTTAGTTCTTTACCCCCTGCTAATGGCAAGCGACAATAGCCGGCTAAGAAAGTCGAGGTTTTAAGAGTTATGCAACAAACATTTAGATTAGTTATAGATTGCCCTGATAAGTTGGGACTAGTGGCGGCAGTTAGTCAATTTTTAGCCCAGCAAAATGCCACTATCGTTGAAGCTAATCATCATACAGATCAGCAAACTAACCGTTTTTTTATGCGTCACGAAATAAGAGCTGATTCAATCAATATGAATATCGATAGTGTTAAGCAAGCATTTGCACCTATCGCTGAAAAATTTGATATGAACTGGAAAATTGTTGATTCACATAAAAAACAAAAAGTGGCGTTATTAGCCAGTCATGAGTCTCACTGCTTGATGGATATTCTGCACCGCTGGCATAGTGGCGAGCTACAGTGTGATATTCCGTGCATTATAGCTAATCACCCCCAAATGAAGCAGTTTGCAGATTGGCATAATATTCCTTTTCATTGGGTAGACTTTAAAAACCAATCTAAAGAAGCGGCCTTTGCTGAGGTGGAGAAACTAATTGAAGCCTATCAAGCCGACCTAACTGTACTTGCGCGCTTTATGCAAATCATTCCCGATCATTTATGTAAAAAATTGGCTGGTAAAGCCATTAATATCCACCATAGTTTTTTACCCTCTTTTGCCGGTGCAAAACCTTATCAGCAAGCCTATAACAGAGGTGTAAAACTAATTGGGGCCACTTGTCATTACGTTACAAGTGACTTGGATGAAGGTCCAATTATTGAACAGGAAGTCATGCGAATTAGCCATAGCGATACCGCAGCAGATATGGTGCGTAAAGGGAAGAACTGTGAAAAAACGGCCTTAGCAAATGGGGTACGCTATCATCTTGAAGATCGCGTTATTATTCATGATAACAAAACTGTGGTATTTGCTTAAATTATGGCAATTTATCTTGTGCGTCATGGTGAAACGGACGGTAACCGCAATAGGGTTTTGCAAACACCCGATACCCCCCTTTCAACACTAGGGCATCAGCAAGCCCAAGAGTTCGCTGATGCTTATAAAGATGTAGCACTCGATGCCATATTATGTAGTGATTACTTACGTACTAAACAAACTATAGAACCACTACTAAAGCTGCGATCTCACAAAGTTGTTTATGAAGCATTACTTCAAGAGCGCAGCTTTGGAGATATCCGAGGAAAAGCTTACGATGATATAGAGGGTGATTTTTTCGCAGAAGACTATGAACCACCTAATGGCGAAACTAAGCAGCAGTTTGTAGCCCGAGTAGCCAAAGCCTGGGAATATATAATTGAGTTTGCAAAAGCCCATTCTGGTGACGTATTAGTCATGACCCATGGTTTAGTGCTTCGAGAAATTGTAAATACTTACTTACATTTAAGTTCAGATTTAATATGTCTATCAGACTATCAAAATACCTGTGTAACTAAGGTCGATATGGTAGAGGGGTATACTGTTCTGACTTGGTGTGATGTGAGTCACTTATCTAAACAAACAATAGAAGGTGGCGCTGTTTAAAACAGATTTAAAAGTATCCTTTATACTGCAATTCAAGCTTGTTGTTTGTTACTTTTTTGTCCAGCGTTGAACTAAAATATTGGTTTCCATCCCAAGTTTGACTAGCTAGTGCAACTTCCCAATAATGACTATCATGCACGCCATCAATTCTTGCATTTAGTAACCATTCAGAATTTTTGGGTAAATCGAACTGCACACCTTGAGCAGTCGTAAACTCGGTAGGGGTTTGCAAAATCACTCCAAGTCCTAAGCTAACATCATGGGTAAATTGATACCTTGGAATAACAGAAAGCTCTTTTACAGAAACTCTTTGGTTGAATACCCCCCAAGAATGTCGGCCTTTTGCATAACCTACTCCCATTTCTAAAGATGTACTTTTAGTAATCGGTCGGTTAATCGAAGCGGAATAGGTAACTTGCTTACAACCAGCAAACTTGATGGCAGACTTGTCTACTCCAAATTCAATATTCTCAGAGTTGAAACTGGCTAACCACTCAATTGTAGGTTCAAGCATTTCAATATTTGCAAAACACAACTTAGGTGTTAGCACAAATATACAAAGCATTATTGTTTTCATGGTGGTACCAAAGTGGTGTTTAAGTTTTAAACACTTTAAGTCAGCCAAGTAAAATTACAGTATATTTTGAGTACTTAAAGTACAAAAACTCACACCTAAAATCGCTCAGCTACATTTTACTGAGCCCGATTAACTAGTAGTTTATTGTTGGTTTACTTACACTTAGCGAGTCAAAAGCATCATCTTTTCTATTAATTAACAATAACAGCGATGCAATTAAAATTTTATAAACGGCAGGAAAAAATGAAACAACCCTTAATTAAACTAGCAAGTGCGGCAGTGTTTATTGCTTTGAGCGCGTGTAATCTAGACTCCACAGTAAAAGAAGTACAACCCCAAGAAAACCCACTACTTGCAGAGTTTTCAGGTCCTTATGGCGGTGTACCTGCATTCGATAAAATGGATTTATCATATCTGAAACCAGCCCTTGAACAGGGCATGGCAAAAAACCTCAGCGAAATTCAAGCAATAGTGAATAACCCAAACCCAGCGACCTTTGAAAATACAATTATTCCATTAGAAAAATCCGGCTCTGAGTTAAGCAGAGTTTTTAAATATTGGGGAATTTGGAGTTCAAATTTAAGCAGTCCAGAGTTTCGAGAAATTCAAAAAGAGATGGTACCTGAATTATCAGCTTTCAGATCTAAAATTACCGGAAACGAAGCTTTATTTTCACGAGTTAAAGCCGTATTTGAAAGCGAAGAATTAAAATTCCTCACACCGGAAGAACAAAGGGTCGTATTGTTGACATATAGCAGTTTTGCCAGAAATGGAGCAACACTTAAAGGCGATGCTAAGTTACGTTATGCCGAGATTAATCAAGAGCTAGCAGGGCTACAAACACAATTCGCCAATAACGTGTTAGCAGATGAAGAAAAATATGTTCTATACCTCACTAAGGATCAACTATCGGGTTTATCAGAATCGTTAATTTCTGCTGCCGCAAGTGCCGCTACAAGTAGAGGTAAAGAAGGGCAGTATGCTATTACTAATTCACGTTCTTCAATGGACCCATTTTTAACTTATTCAGACGAGCGAGAGTTAAGAGAAAAAGTGTGGCGCACCTATTATAGCCGCGGTAATAATGGCGATGAGTTTGATAATAATGAGCTAATTAAAAAAATTCTCACTCTTAGAGATGAACGTGTCGCATTGCTTGGTTACGACAACTATTCGCAGTGGCGCTTAGAAGACCGTATGGCCAAAAACCCTGAAAACGCCATGGCACTCATGCAAAAAGTTTGGCCTGCCGCCATTGCCCGTGTTGATGAAGAAGTAGCAGATATGCAAGCTATTGCAGATGCAGAAGGTGCCAATATAAAAATAGCACCTTGGGATTATCGTTATTATGCTGAAAAAGTACGAAAGGCAAAATACGCTTTAGACTCAGATGAAGTTAAGCAGTACTTACAATTAGATAAACTTCGTGAAGCGATGTTTTATGTTGCCGGAAGACTCTTCAACTTTGAATTTACAGCCGTCCCTGAAGGTTCAGTACCAGTATTTCACCCAGACGTTAAAGTGTGGGAAGTGAAAGATAAAACAACGGGAGATCATATAGGCCTGTGGTATTTAGACCCATTTGGTCGTCCGGGTAAACGCTCTGGAGCTTGGGCAACCACTTACAGAAGCCACACCACTTTTGACGGTAAGAAAACGGTATTGTCATCTAACAACTCTAACTTTGTGAAAGGCTCAGAAGGGGAACCAACACTTATATCTTGGGATGATGCAGAAACCTACTTCCATGAGTTTGGTCATGCTTTACACTTTTTGTCTGCAACGGTTGCCTACCCAACTTCCCACTCTGGTGTCCGAGACTATACTGAGTTCCAATCTCAATTGTTAGAACGTTGGTTAACTACAGATGAAGTAATCAATAATTACCTAGTACACTACAAAACTGGTGAACCTATCCCAGCAACACTGGTAGCAAAAATCAAAAAAGCAGCCACGTTCAACGAAGGCTTTAAAACCACCGAATACATGGCGTCAGCTATCATGGACTTGCTATACCACACAACAGATCCTGCAACCATTGAACCTCAAGCATTTGAGAAAGCCCAATTGACTAAACTAGGCATGCCAGAAGAGATGGTCATGCGTCATCGCAGTACTCAGTTTGGCCATGTGTTTTCTAGTGAAGGGTACTCTTCAGGATACTACGGATACATGTGGGCTGAAGTCTTAACCTCAGATGCAGCAGAAGCCTTTGCCGAAGCCCCTGGTGGATTTTATGATAAAGAAGTCAGTGATAAGTTAGTTAAGTACTTATTCTCGATCCGCAATGCAATGGCGCCTGAAGAAGCCTATCGGTTGTTCAGGGGTAGAGATGCGAAAGTTGAAGCCCTAATGCGTGACCGCGGATTTCCGGTAACAAAGGCTAAGTCGCAATAATAAAACAAATATTTTTGGTTTTATTTGGGCTTTTTAAGCCGAGCAATTTAACCAGCAAAATTAATGGCCACTAACGTGGCCATTTATCATTCTAACTTTAGGTAAATAACTATAGTATCGCTAATTCAGATACATATAAGACTTCAGTTGGTGAACCATTTGGAGAACCGCCTAAAGGCTCTAAACTGACAGCAATCGCAGCAATGTCAAGTTCGTCGAATTCAGGGATCTTAGTCAAGGTTAACTCACCTCTTTGTGGTAATAGCCCCAAAGATATAGGTACACCACCTTGGGATGGAACCATCCACAATTGATAATCATTACTTGGCTTTGGCACTAAGTTTTTAGTGGCAACTACATCTAACGTCTTTTCATATACCTCAATCAACCATAGAGATTTATAGTCCTTATCTTGCACCACAGTAAACTGTTCAACTGTCAAAGGTAACTCCTGCTTAGGAGGAAGCATGACTAAGGCTAAAATTATAGCCGCCGCAGTCGCTACCAATGGCAGAGATTTCAATAACGTTAACCTAGGCTCTAATTTAACAACATTACTTGCTTCTGAGTTTGCGGCTTCATTGTCAAGTCGTTGAACTATTTTCTCCCAAACTATGGGATCTGGTGCAATTGGCTCTAAATGCTCGCCTAGTGCATTAAAGTGTTGCTCCCAAACATATGTTGTTTCTCTAATCTCAGGATACTGCATTATTAAAGCTTGGTAGCGTTTCCTTGCTTTACCATGCATTGTTCCAATGACGTACTCAGCTGCTAGAGCGTGTCTTGTTTCTTCAGCTAGATAGTTCATAGTCCTAAACACCTTTTAAGTAACTGAATACCTCGTCTTATTAAACTCTTAGTAGAACCTAATGGGCTATCAACATGGGTTGTTACCTCTTGGTGAGTTAGGCCGCAAAAATATGCAAGGTGGATAACTTGTTTTTGTTTGTTGTCTAACTGCTCTAAACAGTGGTCCAATTGCTTTTTATCTGCGACTTGCATATCAGATATATCCACGTCAGTTTTGTGAGTCACGTTTTCTAACCCATCTTCTTTTCTAACCTTATGATATCTGAGCATATCCAAAGCCCTGTACCTTACAATACTTATCATCCACGTCAGAACAGTCCCTCTTCCTTGGCTATAATTACCTGCATTATGCCAAATACGAATAAAGGCTTCTTGCACCGCATCTTCAGCCAACTCTTTACGGACCAAGATCTTCACGCTAACGGCGTAAAGTTGTGCACTGGTCTCTTGATATAGCTTTGCAAAAGCTTGCCTGTCTCCGGCAGCGACTTTTACCAGCAACTTTAAATGCTCTTCGTGTTCCATTTGGACTCCAATAAGTTCACATTCGATAAGCCTAACTAATTAAATAATACTCATGTTACTCACTTAGAGGGTATTACATTAATGAACGAATAACTTCGTCATTTGGATGCAAAAAAAAATTATTTCAGTGTAGGATGTGCTTTTAGCGTAACGACAGAGAATAAAGTTTGATTAGAAAACACCTTGGGTTTGCTTTAAACCTAGCAGCACTTGGGCTCTTTTTCCCAGGAGTTTTATTAACTATGTTTTCATTCGATATGGAAATGATGGTAAACCTTGGGGCTTCGGATTTAAGCTCCTCGTTAATAAACAAAGAGCTATCAATTGCCACCACTATAGAAGAGCTTTGGGAAGATGAGCGAGTATTAGTTGCGTCATTAATTTTTGCTTTTTCGGTGTGCATTCCCTTACTAAAAACTCTTTTAGTTAGTATGGCTTATTTTATGAAGAATAAAGCTCTAGAAAAAAAGCTCCTCGGTTTTGTAAGCGCTATTGGTAAGTGGTCAATGGCAGATGTATTCGTGGTGGCTATATTTTTAGCGGTTATGTCCACCAACCATGGCGACACAACTACAAGTGAGCAGTTCAACGTTTTTGGATTTAGAATTGCTCTAGACATAAGCAGCCAAACACTATCTTCTATTGGAGAAGGGTTCTATTACTTCACTGCTTATTGTTTGTTGTCACTCTTTGCTACCCAGTTAAGCTTATCTGCAAGTAGACGTGAATATACAAATTAGAGTAAAACTCACCAAGTATTTAGTAATAACTTCATTTTAAGGCATAGGTAATGACTTACTTTTTTTCCAACATAAAAGCTTTAATTACCCTGATTGTGGCCACCACTACTTTTTTATCCTGTGGTGGAAATTCTTCTCAATCACCGGATAGCGATGAACCTGTTTGGATAGCTGGACAGTTTTTGGATGAATCTGAGTACAAAGACTTATGCGCATCACCAAGAACCGAGCCTGACAGTAACGGAGATACCTTTGATGATGTTTTAGGGACGCTAATGCATGAGAAAATGTGGTTAAGATCTTGGACGAATCAAACTTACCTTTGGTACGATGAAGTTGAAGACAATGACCCCACCTCCTTTACCCTGAACGAATATTTCGAGCAATTGAAAACCCAAGAGCTAACAGAGTCTGGCTCAGCTAAGGATAACTTTCATTTTTCCCAAGCAACGGAAGAATATAATTTACGAACACAAACCGGTGTATCCTCTGGTTATGGTATTAGTTGGGAGTTTGTTAGTGCCTCCAGTCCAAGAAAATTGATAGTTCGTTACACTGAACCCAACTCTCCCGCCGATTTGGCTGGAGTAAAAAGGGGATATGAATTATCAGAAATAGATAATATTGATGTTATCAATGCTGATACCGAGTCAGAGATAGACGCTATTAACGCAGCATTATTTCCATCAGACTCAGGACAAATTTTCAATTTTGTATTCACAGACTCCTCAGATAATCAATACGCCATAGATTTAACTTCAGCTAACGTAGAGCTACAACCCGTTCAAAATGTAAAAATCATTAATACCCAACTAGGTAATATAGGGTATATGCAATTTAACTCCTTCATTAGTGCAGGCCAACAAGGACTCATTGATGGGTTCCAAGAGTTTTCAGACAATAGCGTTAGCGATCTAATATTAGATATGCGATACAACGGAGGTGGACTGCTAGCTATGGCGTCACAATTAGCCTACATGATTGCTGGAAGCTCACAAACGGCTAATGAAACATTCGAGACAACGCTTTTCAACTCTAAATCTGGCAATACTAACCCGGTAACAGGTAACCAAGTACAAGCTACACCGTTTTACACCAGAGAAATAAATTGGGATACATACCAGTTTACAGACACTAGTTTACCAACCATAGAGCTATCAAGGGTATTTATATTAACCACGGAAAATACTTGTTCAGCTAGTGAAGCTGTAATCAATGGTCTCAATGGCATAGATGTGGAAGTCATCTTAATTGGTGATACTACTTGTGGAAAACCCTATGGCTTTTACCCACAGGATAATTGCAGTACAACTTACTTCACTATTCAATTTCAAGGAGTTAATGCAAAAGGCTTTGGAGACTATGCCGATGGATTTAAACCATCCATTAGTCCTAGTTTTGAGGATGAACTTCCTGGCTGTGTGGTTACAGACGACTTTACAAATGAGCTAGGAGAAGAATCAGAACATCTATTGGCCACAGCCTTAAATTATACTGAAACCAGCCAATGCTTAACTTTTCTAGATGCCTCTTCTAGCCGTTCAAGAGCGATAGCAGGCTCTGGGGTTTCAATTAAAAGCACTAGTCCAATGTTAGACTCAATCATATTGGAAAATAAACTAATAACCGACCCTATTAGTCTACCTGCTAACCATGCTCTATAAATACATTGACTAGGAGTTAGGTTGAAGTTCAAAGCTTATTACATCTCTGCACTGCTGATGGGTTGCAGCTTTAATATAAGCGAGCACAGTGCACATGCTTTACTAATAACACCATCTATTGAAAGTCGGCATTATATCGAACAAATAATTGGTAATTTACGTAATAGCCAAGCAGTGAAATTAGCTGATAATGTATTTACCAAAAAAAGTACGATTACAATTGCCCGTAAACAAGCTTGGTCAGACACACATGTTTTACTAAACGAGCGAGATATTTCGGTACCAGAAACCTTTACACTCTTAATACATAATCAAAAATGCTACATAAGGCATAACCAAACAGAGATAGTTAGACTGCTAAGCCGTATAAAGTGCAAGGAAAATATATATTAGCCCCATACAAAAAAGGCGCTTATCTTACGATAAGCGCCTTTTAAATTTATATCTAAAGCAATTAAGCTTTAGTTACAACGTCAACTAACATCCAGTTTTTGGATTTAGACAAAGGACGACATTCACGTACTGTTACTACGTCACCTTCGTTACACTGGTTAGTTTCGTCATGTGCATGTAGCTTAGTAGTGCGCTTGATGAATTTCCCATAGATTGGGTGCTTCACTTTACGTTCTACTGCAACAGTAATGGACTTGTCCATTTTGTTGCTGACCACACGACCTTGTACTGTACGAACTGTATTTTCAGTCATTATGCAGCAGCCTTTTCAGTCAGAATGGTTTTAACACGCGCTATACTGCGACGCACTTTACGAAGACCGTCAGTTTTTTCAAGCTGACCTGTGCTCGCTTGCATACGCAAGTTGAATTGTTCGCGAAGCAAGTTTAATAACTCTGCGTTCAACTCTTCTACGCTTTTTTCTTTCAGTTCTGTGGCTTTCATTACATCACCGTCCGAGTTACAAAAGTAGTTTTAAATGGCAATTTAGAAGCTGCCAATGCAAAGGCTTCACGTGCTACTTCTTCTGGAACACCTTCCATTTCATATAGCACACGACCTGGCTGAATTTGGCATACCCAATATTCAACGTTACCCTTACCTTTACCTTGACGCACTTCAAGAGGCTTCTCAGTAATTGGCTTATCAGGGAAAACGCGTATCCAGATTTTACCTTGACGTTTAACTGCACGAGTCATAGCACGACGAGCAGCTTCAATTTGACGAGCAGTCATACGACCACGTCCAATTGCTTTTAGTCCGTAAGTACCAAAACTAACGTCGCTACCAGCAGCAAAGCCACGGTTACGACCTTTGTGCATTTTACGGAACTTCATACGTTTAGGTTGTAACATAATTATCCCTCACGCTTAGGAGCACGGCCCTTCTTCTTAGGTGCGGCAGCTGGCTGCTCATGAGTAAGTGGCATGCCACCTAATACTTCACCTTTGAAGATCCATACTTTTACACCAATGATACCGTATTGAGTTGCTGCTTCAGATGTTGCATAGTCGATATCAGCACGGAATGTGTGCAATGGCACACGACCTTCACGATACCACTCTGAACGAGCAATTTCAGCGCCGCCTAAACGACCACTTACTTCAACTTTGATACCTTTAGCGCCAATTCGCATTGCATTTTGTACCGCTCGCTTCATAGCGCGACGGAACATTACACGACGCTCTAATTGGTTAGCGATGCTATCTGCAACAAGTTGACCGTCTAATTCAGGCTTACGTACTTCAGCGATGTTAATCTGAGCTGGCACACCGGCTAGCTTAGATACATGCTTACGTAACTTCTCTACGTCTTCACCTTTCTTACCGATAACAACACCAGGGCGAGCAGTGTGAATAGTCACACGAATACTTTTCGCTGGACGTTCGATAACGATCTTTGATAGTGAAGCACTCTTAAGAGCCTTAGTCAGGAACTGACGAACCTGATGATCATTAAACAAGTTATCTGCATAATCTGCAGTATTAGCGTACCAGGTAGATGTCCATGGTTTGCTGATACCCAGGCGTATACCTGTAGGATGTACCTTCTGTCCCATTATCTTCTCCTAGTTATCAGACACAACAACAGTGATGTGACTGCTACGCTTAAAAATACGATCAGCACGACCTTTCGCTCGAGTCTTGATACGCTTCATAGTTGGACCTTCGTCAACAAAGATTTTAGATACTGTCAATTCGTCAATATCTGCACCTTCGTTATGTTCGGCGTTCGCAATCGCTGACTCTAGTACTTTTTTGACTAGATCCGCACCTTTTTTCGGGCTGTAAGCCAGAACTTCAAGTGCTTTTTCAACGTGTAAACCACGAATTTGATCTGCTACCAAGCGTGCCTTTTGAGCAGAGGTACGAGCATGACGATGTTTAGCAAAAGCTTCCATAATCTAATTCCTATCTCTTGGCTTTCTTATCCGCGACATGGCCACGGTAAGTACGCGTTGGAGCAAATTCGCCCAATTTGTGGCCGACCATTTCGTCACTGACAAATACAGGAACGTGTTGGCGACCGTTATGGACTGCAATGGTCAACCCAATCATATCTGGGATGATCATAGAGCGGCGAGACCAAGTTTTGATTGGTTTTTTCTCGCCTTTCTCCACTGCAGCCTCGACCTTCTTCAGCAAGTGTAGGTCTATAAATGGACCCTTCTTGAGAGAACGTGGCATGGTGAATCCTCGCTGTTACTTATTACGACGACGTACGATTAATTTATCAGTACGCTTGTTACTACGTGTTTTCTTACCCTTAGTAGGTACGCCCCAAGGTGATACTGGATGACGGCCACCAGAGGTACGACCTTCACCACCACCGTGTGGGTGATCTACTGGGTTCATGGCAACACCACGTACAGTTGGGCGGATACCGCGCCATCTGTTCGCACCGGCTTTACCAAGTGAACGTAGCATGTGTTCTGCATTACCGATTTCACCAATGGTGGCACGGCAATCTGCCAATACTTTACGTACTTCACCAGAACGTAGACGAAGAGTTACATAACCCTCAGCACGCGCTAGTATTTGTGCGTAAGCACCTGCAGAACGAGCAATTTGTGCACCTTTACCAGGCTTCATTTCAATAGCATGTACCGTAGTACCTACTGGAATGTTACGCATTGGTAAAGTATTACCTGATTTAATCGGCGCATCTGAACCAGACTGAATCGCATCGCCTGCTTTAGCACCTTTAGGCGCTAAAATGTAACGACGCTCACCATCTGCATATAATACTAGGCAGATGTTTGCAGAACGGTTTGGATCGTATTCTAAACGCTCAATTTTAGCAGGAATGCCGTCTTTGTTACGTTTAAAATCGATAACACGATAATGATGCTTGTGACCACCACCAATGTGACGCACAGTAATGCGACCATTGTTGTTACGGCCACCCGATTTGCTGTTCTTTTCAAGCAAAGGAGCATATGGAGCGCCTTTGTGTAGATCAGGGTTGGTTACCTGAACTACGTGACGACGACCAGGAGAAGTCGGCTTAGCTTTCAATAATGGCATATCTAATCCCCTTCTTAACCTTCGCTGCCAGCAAAGTCGATGTCTTGACCTTCTTTAAGCACAACGTAGGCTTTTTTCCAGTCTTTACGCTTACCGAAAGATGCACCGTGACGCTTAGTTTTACCTTTAACGTTTAGGGTACGAACAGAATCAACTTCAACTTCAAATAATTTTTCAACTGCAGCTTTGATTTCTTCTTTGTTCGCATCTTTTACTACTTTCAAAACAACAGTGTTGTTTACTTCAGCAGATAGCGTTGCTTTTTCAGAAACATGTGGTGCTAATAGCACCTTAAGTAGACGCTCTTCATTTATCATGCTAGCGACTCCTCTAATTGTTTAACCGCATCAGCAGTCATCAATACTTTTTCGAATGCAATAAGACTTACTGGGTCAATACCTTGAACATCACGTACGTCAACTTTGTACAAGTTGCGTGCTGATAAGAATAAGTTCTCATCAACTTCTGATGTCACGATAAGTACATCTTTAAGCTCAAGCGCGTCTAACTTAGAAATTAATTCTTTAGTTTTCGGTGCTTCAACTGCAAATTTTTCAACCACGATTAAACGTTCTTGACGTACCAATTCAGAAAGGATGCTTTGTATCGCACCACGGTACATCTTTTTGTTAACCTTTTGGCTGTGATCCTGCGGCTTAGCAGCAAATGTTACGCCACCAGAACGCCAGATAGGACTACGGATTGTACCAGCACGGGCACGACCTGTTCCTTTTTGACGCCAAGGCTTAGCACCACCACCACGTACTTCAGAGCGTGTTTTTTGTGCTTTAGAACCCTGACGAGCTCCTGCACCGAATGCTACTACTACTTGATGTACTAGAGCTTCGTTAAAATCACGTCCAAAGGTTGCTTCGGATACTTCAAGAGCGCTTTGCGCGTCTTTCAATACTAATTCCATCACTTAACTCCTCAGACGTTACGCTTTGACAGCGGCTTTGATAATGACGTCGCCACCAGCTGCTCCAGGAACAGTACCTTTTACTAATAAAAGATTGTTCTCTGTATCAACTCGTACTACGTCCAAAGACTGTACTGTTGCACGCTTGTTACCCATTTGCCCGGCCATTTTCTTACCTTTGAAAACTTTACCAGGTGATTGGTTTTGACCAATCGAACCAGGTGCACGATGCGATAATGAGTTACCATGTGTATTACGTTGGTGGCTAAAGTTGTGACGCTTAATTGCACCAGCAAAACCTTTACCTTTGGAAGTTCCAACAACGTCAACTAATTTAGTGTCGTTAAAGATTTCAACAGTAATTTCACTGCCTACTTCAATACCTTCACCTTCGTTGTCGTCTAAACGGAATTCCCATAAACCGCGGCCTGCTTCCACGCCAGCTTTAGCAAAATGACCTGCTGCAGCTTTATTTACGCGGTTAGCTTTTTTCTCACCAGCGGTTACTTGAAGCGCTTTATACCCATCGGTTTCTTCAGTACGTAACTGAGTAACACGATTAGGAGTGGCTTCAATAACAGTCACAGGAATAGACACACCATCTTCAGTGAAGATGCGAGTCATACCTACTTTACGACCGATTATTCCAATCGCCATGTTAAAAACCTCTCTTGTTAGCCCAGGCTGATTTGAACATCAACACCGGCAGCCAAGTCCAATCTCATTAATGCGTCTACTGTTTTATCAGTAGGCTCAATGATATCCACCAAACGCTTATGTGTACGAATTTCATACTGATCACGTGCATCTTTATTTACGTGAGGTGAAGTAAGTACTGTGTAACGCTCTTTACGTGTAGGTAGTGGAATAGGACCGCTAACCTGAGCACCTGTACGCTTCGCAGTTTCAACGATTTCAGCCGTAGACTGATCGATCAACTTGTGATCAAACGCTTTCAAACGAATACGAATTCTTTGATTTGGCATCGATTAAGCTCCAATCGAAAGAACAAAAAAAATCATCCACACCACCATTTAATATTTGGTAGGAGGATGCGTGTAAACTATTAACCCACAATTGGGGCTCTGTTTTTTTCTGTTGGCCTATAATGAACTAACGTGCTTTGAAACAAAGTTATACTTTAGTTACTACCAACTTTCACCGTCTCTAGGACAAGTGGGCGCGAATTATACTTACTCTTTAATCTAATGCAAGGGTAAATTGCAATTAAATGTTTATTTTATAATCACCGCTGATTTCTTCTCTATTTAAATAACAACCACCAACATTAATTTATAAAACAAGGTGTACTCTGCCGTTACACAGTCAAGTAAAGGTTAAGTAATCGCTCTTAATCAGAAGTGCCTATTTATTAGATCACAAAGGCCATAATATTTGAGTAAAGAATGATATTTACCATTCAACTTTTTACTAAGTCTTTAAGGCAGAAGCGGGCTTTTTAAAACTAGGCGATAAGTGGGCCGGTATAAAAGCTATTTGCTGAAACGACTGCGTCAGTTATAGTAGTAACGAATAACAGTATTTTAACAACAAATAATGAATTCTGACGTTAATCAAAATCATCTCGATAGAATAAACCAGTTACTCTCTACTTATCCATCATTGATGGATGCATACCATAAGTTAGAGCCCTTCTTGCTGAATCTTTTTCAAGCAGAAAGAATGAGTATTTTTCAACGTCGACGTCAGCATCAAGATTTAGTCGCTCGCTATAAAACTGGTAAAGAAACTAGAGAGATCAAAGTACCAATAAGTCCGATGTCTATAGCGGGATATGTAGCCTTGAGCCAGTTACCACTAGTCATTAAAGACCCATATGATAAAGATGAGTTAGCAAGTATTCATAAACGCCTTAAATTTGCTGATAAGTTTGACAAAGGTTCTACCTTTAAAACACGTAATATAATTTGCATACCCATACTCGATTCAGGGGTCTTGATGGGTGTTATGCAAGTTATCAATAAAAAAGAGAGTGGCTTCTCCTCTCAAGATCTTGCGTTGGCAAACGCTATCGCAGAAATAATGGGGAAAAAGTTTAGATACGAGCTAGGTGGTACAAGCCAACCCTTTGATTATCTAGTACACCGCAACTTGATTACTGAAAAAGAATTAAAAAAGTTACAAGAGGGTAGCCACGATAACAGGCAACTAGTACAGCGACTAATGTCTGAACATAGGATCCCAGAAGAAAATCTAGGCAACGCTTTATCTGTTCACTACCAAGTACCATTTCTACCTTATTTACCTGATAAATATCACCTCTTTCAAAGTGAAAGTAAGCTTAATCTATCTTATTTAAAGCGTAACTTTGTAGCTGTACTTTCAGATATAAATGATAACCCCATTGTATTAATGGCAGAACCCAACAATGCCACTTTACTAATGGAAATAGAAAGTGCTTTAGGCATAGATAGTTACGAAATCTCTGTTAGCTTGCCCAACTTAATCCTACAGTATTTAGGTGAAGCATCAGGAGGTGGTTCAGGCCCAGGTGCCATGGACGAAATCCTAGATGAAATCGGCACTACCGTTGATGAGATAGACGAACAAGCTGACGAAATGTCCGATGACGCACCTGCTGTTGTACGTTTAGTTAGCCGAGTATTGCATGATGCTAAACGTCTAAATGCTTCAGATATACACGTAGATCCTGAAAAAAATGCGCCAACCCGTGTCAGAATGCGTATAGATGGTGTATGTCGTGATGTTACACAAGTGCCTGCGTCTCACCATAGTGCCGTAATTGCCCGTATTAAGATTATGTCTAATCTTAATATTGCAGAAAAACGTGTTCCGCAAGATGGCAAGTTGGCTTTTCGCATGTCTGGACAACTCATTGAGGTGCGGGTGGCCACTATTCCTACCGTAGCCGGCGAAGGTGTTGTTATGCGGATTTTAGCTGCAGGCGGCGCCTTACCTATGAGCAAGTTAAACTTGTCTCCTAACAATCATAAAAAGATTTTAGACCTAGTCAAAAAGCCACACGGTATTATGTTGGTTGTAGGACCAACAGGTTCAGGTAAAACCACGACCTTACATGCTGTTTTAGGTCACATTAATACTCCTGAGCGAAAAATTTGGACAGCCGAAGATCCAGTGGAGATCACTCAGCCTGGTCTCCAGCAAGTTCAAGTCAGTGCCAAAATTGGATTTACCTTTGCCAACGCCCTAAGAGCGTTTTTGCGTGCCGACCCGGATGTTATCCTCATTGGTGAAATGCGGGATAAAGAAACAGCTCATGCAGGTATTGAAGCATCACTTACCGGTCACTTGGTATTTTCCACATTACATACCAACTCGGCACCAGAGACTATATCCCGTTTGTTAGACCTAGGATTAGATCCTGTTAACTTTTCTGATGCCTGTGTAGGCATCTTGGCCCAGCGATTAATTAGAACCATATGTCCCAATTGTAAAGAGAAATACCCAGCCAGCGAAACTGATCTGGCCTTTATAAAACGGCAATACGGTGAAGAGTATATACACGAGCTAGAGCTTACCGAGCCTTTAATGCTCTACAGAGGTAAAGGTTGTGACGAGTGCGGTGATACAGGTTACAGGGGCCGAACAGGCGTACATGAATTACTAGCTATGACAGGCGAACTTAGAGCGTTAATTTATAAGGAATCATCAGTACATGAGATGAAAGCGCAAGCCATGGGTGATGGCATGCGAACCCTAACCCAAGACGGTATTTTGAAAGTGTTAAAAGGAGATACAGACATAGCCCAAGTGCAAATAATTAGCGGTGGAGGCCACTAACGTACCAGTAAGGCAGGCTATTATAATAGGCATAATAAAAGTTTGAATATAACCTGTTTATACTCGCCCCTCACATTTAGTCGTGAGTGGTTATTACACTCAGCTCCACATATAACTAAAAACTTCAATATATCAGAGAAATTAACCATGTTAGCTAACACAAAGAAGCTACTGATTACGGCAGGTCTACTTTGCTTACCTTTTACTTTATTGGCAGGCAGTAATGAAAACGAAAGTAATCAAGCAACCACAAATGATTGGAATGTACTTAATCCTCCATTAGATTTATCTACCGTATCCATAAACACCCAAGAAGTTACTTGGTCTAGTTTGGATATCACACCAGATGATCAACACATAGTCTTTGATATGTTAGGTGATATTTTTATAGTCGATGCTAGCGGTGGCGAAGCTAAAGCGCTTACTCAAGATTTTGCATGGAACATTCATCCAACAGTCAGCCCTGATGGAAAGAGAATAGCCTTTATTTCTGATCGCGCAGGCGTATCGAACCTTTGGGTTATGAATATTGATGGGTCTAACCTAAAACAACTTAGTACCGAAAAATACAACTTAATTCACTCTCCTAAATGGAGCCCAGACGGTGAGTACATAGCGGTAAGTAAAGGTATTATGTCAAGTCGTAGCATACCGGCCGGAGAAATATGGCTATATCATCATTCAGGGGGCGATGGCCTTGCAATAAAAAAACGAGTAAGCGGCAAAAAAGAGCAAAATAATATCGCAGACCCTGCCTTTTCACCTGATGGCAAGTACTTGTACTTTACTCAAAATACTGTAGCGGGCAGCTCATTTAGTTATAATCGTGACCCGCTAAAAGGCATTTTCGCCATCACTCGCTATGAAATGGCAACAGGTGAAGAAGAAAGGTTTATCAGCGGTACTGGGGGCGCAGTCGTTCCTACCCCTTCTCCTGATGGTAAAAAAGTCGCATTTATTCGTAGAGTAAAACAAAAAACAGCACTTTTTATTAAAGACTTAACCACAGGATTAGAAGAGCCTATTTACCTCGACCTTGAACGAGACATGCAAGAAGGGTTTGGTTCAGAGGGGTATTTTGCCTATTTTGATTGGACCTCAGACTCCGAAAACCTAATATTTTGGACTGCAGGTCAATTCCACCAGCTAAATGTCAAAAGCCAGGCAATCAAAACTATCCCTATTTCGGTCAAAACTGAACTTCAATATGCTGACGCACTGCGAGTGGATGTGGATGTTGCTCCTGATTCATTTCCAATAAAAATGACTCGATGGGCACAAAAATCACCGAACGGTAAATCAATATTATTTCAAGCCTTAGGCAAGCTTTACATTAAAGATATCAAGTCAGGAAAAATTAAACGCTTAACCAAACAAAGTAATCATGACGAGCTTTACCCAAGATATTCAAATGACGGTAAAAGCATTATTTACACCACCTGGAACGACCAAGACTTAGGAACAGTCAACATAATCAAAGCCAAGGGAGGAAAAGGTAAGGTTATTACAAAAACTCCAGGCCACTATATAGAACCAAGCTTCTCAACCGATGGCAAACTAGTGACTTATAAAAAGGTTACAGGGGGATATTTACTTAGCCCAGAGTATTCAATTGAACCAGGCATATATATCAAAAACTTAAAAACTGGTGACACCAAACGTATCAGTAAATCAGGTTCTGCCCCACATTTTGCAGGAGATAATAAACGGGTCTATATCACCACATCTGTTTCCGGCTCTAGTTACCCAGAAACCCAACTAATTAGTGTCGACTTAAACGGAGAAGATAAGCGTGAACATTTATACGGTGCCGATAAAGTCGCCGAATATAGATTATCTCACGACAAAAAATGGGTTGCCTTTGTTTATCAATACAATGCCTACGTGGCACCATTTGTGGATACAGGTAAACGGATTAACATCAGCCCAAACATGTCATCTTTACCCGTTAAAAAGATATCAAGCAAAGCCGGTGAATACCTCACATGGAGCTCGGATAATCAAACGATTAGCTGGTATCACGCTGCGACTTTTTACGAGCGAAACCTTAAAGACACTTTTGACTTTATAGCTAATAGTACAACCCCTTTGCCAGAACCAGTGAGCGAGGGTATCAATTTGTCATTTGAGCAAGTTACAGATAAACCTAGGGGTTATAAAGCACTGGTAGGCGGTACTATCGTCACTATGCGCAACGCCGATAAAGAACAAGAAGTGATCGAAGACGGCATAATACTTATCAAAGACAATAAAATAGAAAGTGTCGGTAAAAAGGGGGAGATTACCATTCCAGACGGTGCTTTAGTTGTCGATACCAAAGGTCACACCATTTTACCTGGCTTAGTTGATACCCATGCACATGGCTCTCAAGGTAGTTATGAAATAATTCCTCAACAAAACTGGAGCATGTATTCAGCATTAGCCTTTGGAGTCACAAGTATTCACGACCCATCTAATGACACCACAGAAATATTTTCTGCTGCAGAGTTACAAAAAGCAGGAAAAATTGTCGCACCCCGAATCTACTCTACAGGTACGATTTTATATGGCGCAGAAGCCCTAGGATACAAAGCAATTATCAATAGCTACGATGACGCCTTGTTTCATATTCAAAGGTTAAAAGAAACAGGTGCCATATCTGTAAAAAGTTACAATCAACCTAGACGTGACACACGCCAACAAATATTAGCAGCTGCCAAAGCTCTTGGCATGATGGTTGTCCCTGAAGGTGGAGGAAAATTCCAACAGAATATTTCTATGCTAGTAGATGGACACACCGGCCTTGAGCATTCACTCCCCATAGCAACTGGATATAACGACTTAAATGAACTTTGGGCTGCAACAAAATTTGGTTATACCCCCACTTTTGTGGTGTCTTACGGCGGCATGATGGGTGAAGAATATTTTTACGACAAAACAGAGGTTTGGAAAAACGAACGTCTACTAAGATACACACCATATTTCTTACTAGATAGACGCTCAATTAGACGCCCTACCGCGCCAGAGAATCAATATAACCACTTTGCAGTGGCAAAGTACGCTAAAACCCTCAGAGATGAAGGGGTAAGTGTCCATATTGGAGCCCATGGACAAAGAGAAGGCTTAGCTGCCCACTGGGAGCTTTGGATTATGGAGCAAGGAGGCTTTACCCCTTGGGAAGCCCTGCGTGCAGGTACCATAGACGGTGCGACACATTTAGGCATGAACAAACAAATAGGCAGTATTGAAGCAGGTAAATTAGCCGACTTAATGATAATAGATGGCGATGTGTTAAAGGATATACGCCGCAGTGAATACGTTAGCTATACCGTCATTAATGGACGAGTTTATGACACAGCAACCATGAACCAAGTTGGCAGCAAAAAGACAAGACAGGACTTTTTCTTCGAAAATAACAATCAACTCTTTATGCCAGAAGCCACTAAACAAGCCATAGATGCAAAAGCCCATAAGCATCACTGGGTACATTAAAAGCCAAAAAGCTTAATAAAAAGGCGCTGAAAACAGCGCCTTTTTTTATATATAAATTTAATTTAAAAAACTTGCATCCAATCCCATGAGTTAGCCGTTTGGTATTTGAGAGCCATCATTTGAGCCGAAATTTTTGATCTATAAGTCAAATATTCCTCTGAAGTTGTTGGACAACTTTCATACTAAACACTTAAAGGATATATCATGAGAAAGAACCAATACCACTCCACCGCCATTCTTAAGTTTTCTGGCATTAGCTTAGCCATACTCTTTGCATTAAGCGCCTGTGAGGGGGACGACGGCACCGACGGCATCGACGGGGTAGATGGACAGAATGGTACGCCAGGATTTACCGCTGCAAATTATATTCTATCAAATAATGGCACAGACAATGTAGGCACCACTGATCTACTAGATCAAAATGCCTCATCCTTAAAAAGCTTTAACTCTGGTAATAACGAAGGAGTAGCAATTAATACTCTAGGTCATATGACACAAGCTGGTGACACAACAACTGGTAGTTTAAGAACTGTGTGTAATATCGCTAAAAGAGCAGACAACGCTAGTTTCAATACAGTGATAGATAGAGAACTAACAGGTAGTAACACTCAATTAGTAAACCCCAAAGGAATACATATATCTGAAAAATTAGGCCTGACTTTTGTTGCCGACTTTGGTGCAATGCAGGTAAGCGTATACGGAAACCAAGCAGCTGGTGACAGTGCACCGGTTGCAACAACCACTACAGATGCTACTCCTTGGGATGTATTTTATGATGATGTAAATGACAGGCTATTTGTAGCCTTAACAAATGGTTACGTCACAGTTTACGATAACTATGTTGCTACTGACTTTTCTGCCGCCACACCTAGAACTATTATTCCAAGTGATGCCAATTTAAGCCAAGTTTCGGTTAACATTCATGGCATAGTTTATGACATCACCAATGACAAGTTGATTTTATCAGATGTGGGCAGTGCTTCTGATGCAACTGACGGCAGCATCTTTGTCATAGACAATGCATCTACTGCGCAAGGGAATGTCACTGTAGCTCGAAGTATTTCCGGCCCTGATTCGAGCTTAGGAAATCCAGTAGATATCATATTAACTGGAACAGACCTACGTGTTGCAGAAAAATCTAATAACGCTATTTTGATATTTTCAAATATCTACAGTGGTGCAAGTACAGACATAGCTCCAGACTTAAGCACGCCAACAATGGCACCAGAGTCTTTAGTTGAGGTAAAACCGGCCTTTACTGGCCAAGATATCTCTGACATCACAAATATTAATGACACAATATCAGCTGTTGTCGTTTCAAGTAATCCAGGAACAGAAGGCCCAACTAGTAATTTACTGACCAACTTTAATGCTGCCTTAACTAGCCAAACAGCCAGTTACAATACAGGTGTAACCCAAGAGAGTATGACCTTTGACGTACAAGGTAACAGTTATGCCACCTATGATGGTGCATCATCAGGTGTACTTATCTCAAGTAAAGTTGCAACAAGCCGTATGGATACTAGTTTCAATCCATCCTACGACAGAAACATTACAGGAGATAACACAGGTTTAATATCACCAAAAGGCATAGATGTTTCATCTAAAAACGGGCTCATATTTGTTGCAGAAAATAACAGTACCACCCCAAGTATTTTGGTGTATTCATCATGTGCATCTGGCAATGCAGCTCCCCTACTAACTCTAACGATGGAAAATAACGCTCAACCTTGGGATGTGGATTACGATGGGCAAACCGACAAAGCTTTTGTAGCACTTACAAATGGAACAATTGCGGTATTTGATCAAGTGGTTGCGAAGCTTAACGCTGGCGTATCAACATTAGAGAATCAAGATAGAACGATCATTCCAGCAATCTCATCTGTTCCTTTGATTGGGCCAAGTAACATTCATGGTATTGATTATGACTCAATAAGTGATTCACTTATTGTTTCTGATGTTGGAAGTGCAAGCGACATTGCCGATGGAAAACTTTATGTACTCAACAATACGGCGAGTGCGTCTGGCCTAACAGACATATCTATAAGTATCGCCGGGGACAATACAAATTTAGGTAACCCTGTAGATATAATGTTTACTGGATCAGACTTGTACGTTGCCGAGAAATCAAACAATTTAGTGATGCGTTTTGATAATATCCTAAGCAGTTCAGGTGGGAATATTAGCCCTAACTTAAGTATTAGCTACACGGCCCCAGAGTCTGTTGCCACAATACCGGCTTCTTTAAAAAATCAGTAATCCCTCTATTGACTAACTGAGTAATTAATAAGCTAGGTTTAAACAACCTAGCTTATTTTTTGTTTATTACCCTCAAGAAGCCACTACAACCTATCTACTAGGTATCTTATCTATCCTCTGTTGAATCTATCAGCCACTTAACTTATAAAAATAGAATCGTTACCCCATCAAAAAACTAATACACAAACATATAATTGACCTTGCATACTCATGTTTGTTTATCAGTTATTATTAACCCAACAATAAAATTAATAGGAGCTAGGTAATGCAAAAGCAATTAGTGTGGGATCTTCCAGTACGCTTGTTTCACTGGTTGTTGGTAATATGCATTTTTGCACAGTGGTTTACCGTCGAAGTTTTAGAAGATGCCACTGATATTCATTTTTACATTGGGTACTTCACATTAGGACTTATTATATTCCGTCTAATTTGGGGAATAGTAGGGACGACATACGCCAAGTTCAGTAGCTTTCTTGCCAGTCCCAAAACTATGTTGGCTTACCTAAAAAGCTTAGGCAATAAGAACCACTCTCCAACAATTGGCCATAATTCAGTTGGTGGATTAATGCTGCCTGCGGTTCTGCTATTAGTTGGTTTACAAGCAACGAGCGGTTTGTTTATTACAGATGATATAATAAATGAAGGCCCTTACTATGCCAGTGCAAGTGACACTATAAAAAGCTATATGATGTGGCTACACCACAATATATTTAATGTACTTCTTGGACTAATTGCCATCCATTTATTGGCTATTTTTTATTATCGATTTGCACTAAAACACGACCTTATCAGCCCAATGTTTACAGGTAAAAAAGTAGTAAAGCCTGCTGATGCTATTACAAGTTCAAAACTACTCCTCGCGGTCATCATCGCAGTGCTTGTTGCTAGCTTTGTGTATTGGCTAGTGGCAATCAATCCACCTGTGGTTGAGCTAGACTATTACTATTGATTAATAAAATAAAAAACCGCTTTAAAGCGGTTTTTTATTGTAAACACAGTTTTGTTTATTAATCAGCTTTGTAGCTATCGTGACAACCTTTACAGGTTTTAAAAACCCCACCTATGGCAGATTTATACTTACTTTCATCGCCAGCCGCAGCTGCTTTATACAATTCAACAGACGCGAGTGTTAATGCATCCGCTTTTTCGTTGAAATCGGCCTGATTTTTCCAAATATCATCTACTGCTTCTGTATCTAAATCAAACTTGCTTGTATCAGTTGCAAAATAGTCTTCTACCATCAAAGATAATTGCTCTAATCGCTTGGCATTAGTTTGTAAGATTTCAGCATCAAAAGGTACTGCACCTTTATTCATCGCACCAAGTATACCTACGTTGCTCTTTACAAGTTTAAAAATCGCTTGTCTTGCTTCAATCGCTCCGGCAGCTTGTTTAGCGGATTTAGCAGGCTGTGCCATTACAGCAACGGAGCTTAATAGGCTAACACTTAACATAACAGCAATGGTCTTTTTCATTTTTAATCCTTGGTCGTATAGGGGGGTCTTAAAACATAACTAATAAATGCTTTCTATTAGTTTTGGCTCTTTGATAAATACTATGGGGCAAACCACACAAAAGCAATACTTGAAACGCCGAGATGTGGGTGAGATGCGTTTACCTGAGCTTGAACTGGTTCCCCTGAGATACACCATGTAAAAACTGCACCTGACCTGCTTTTTGTTGTCGGCTTACCGACAGATACAATAGTGAGTCCGCAACCACATCTATTAGTTCATGTGATCCATTAAAGCTCACACCAGCGCCATCAAAGGTGCTTTTTTCAATTTTTAATGCAGTAGCGCCCTCTAAAACTGCATTCGTCATAGTAACAAATGATTGTTTTACATTTAGCGCTACATCATCAGAGGCAACTTGAATATTAGTTAATTCAACCTCAGATTGCTCAATAGAAATACTCTGAGCAGTTAAATTTTTCAGCGTTATATACTGGCACCCTTTGATAACAACCTTAGCGTAATGACCACTAAAAACTCCGTTTTCTGTTCCAGTACAAATTAGATCCTCAAGATACTTAGTATCTGCTAAGCTAACATCCACTGGGTTATTGAATTTAGGTGAGTGCCGCAGTGCTAAATCTAACTGCTCTATAAATTGTTCTGTGCTCTGCTTCATAGGAACATGACCTACGCCTTCTATAATATGAAGCTCTGCATTAGCCAGTTGAGATGCCAACAACTTACCCGTTCTAAGGGGAGCAACTCTATCCAACTCTCCCCAAATAATGTGAGTTGGTACGTGAAAATTATCTAGAGCCTCAGAAAAATCTTCATTGATTAATCCTATTGCTGCATTAAGAGTAGGTCGGTCCTTATATACATATTGTTGCGCAAGTTCATTGCCCATTAAGATTAAGGTTGGATCCGGTAACTGGTCTAGTTGGGTTAATACGTCTCTGCTAATTTTATTAAGAAACCGATTCACTTTTGTCACTGCCGAGTCTATAAATCCAAATTGGTTCTGATATTTAGCAAGCCAATCATAGCGGTTAGGCAATTGAGCCATATGCCTAACAAAGACAGATCGATTTAAGACCCCTGCTGTATCTACCATAACGAGTTTATGCAGTTGCTGTGGAAACTCAGAAGCAAAGCGCAAAACAATTGCGCCTCCCATAGAGTGTCCGACTAAAATAACTTTATCTTTAGAAAATTGCGGAATTAGCCACTTTAATAACTCTGCGTATTTTTGTGGCGCCACTTGCAGCGACGTGGGATCAGATTCTCCAAAACCCGGCAAGTCAAGTGCGACAACATGATAATTAGTTTCTAAATGGGGGATAACATCCATCCAATCCCGCAGTCCGTTGTAGCCTAAGCCATGAACCAAGACAATCGTATCTTTGTGTGTTACTCCCGTTTCAACTACATGTACTTGGCCGCCAAATACAGGTTCTTCGATGCGCATTTGTGACCAGTGAGAAGGCAATGCTTCTAGTGGTCCTTCCATTACTTCTTGGGCAAAACCAAACGCTGAAGCGGAGATAGCAGCTATCACAAATCCAAAAGAGATAATCAACTTCATGTATAATCCTTGAAGATAATGAGTATATAAAACACCTAGTTACTAATGTGATAATGTAATTTTAAATATACGGTTATGGCCTAATAATATAATCTATTTACGTTTACATGATTAGATACTTAGTTAGGCATAATGAGATCCTATAATGGCTGATAAAAATTTTGAAAAGTCTTTCGAGACACTAAAGCAAACCATACCTTTAATGTTAAAGCATAAAGTATCTGCTGTGCCTACTAACTACGCACTTTGGTATACCTATGCATCAAACGAGGTACCAGAATTAAGTCATGCTATTGACCATGCATTAGATAACAAGCTTCCCCTTTCTAAAACCAAATCAAAAGAGTTATATCGAAATTTTGTAGCCGAACAAGAAGAAACATCAGCATGGGAACTAAGGCAATCTGTTGAAGCCATGTTGCTTGAATTATCCCAGTCTCTCCAAGACACGCGAACAGAAACCACCAGCTTTAAAGAAAACATGGACTCTTGTATCGATGATTTAGCCAAAGTAGAAAAAGAAGGCTTATCCATAGAGGAAGCCATGGCCTTAGTGCGAAACTTAGTAAGAGACACTCAAAATATCAGGCGCAGCACCATTAGTTTTAATGCATCTTTAAATGACGCGCAAAATGAAATCATTGCCTTACGGGCTCAGTTAGAGAAAAGCCAGCAGGATGCACTTTATGATGCTTTAACAGGTTTATGTAATAGACGTTTTTTCGACGAAGAGCTCGCGGCTCAATCAATGAATCCAAACTTGTTTCTACTCATAGTTGACCTTGATTACTTTAAAAAAATTAATGACACCTATGGTCATGTTATGGGCGACTTAGTATTAAAAGCAACAGCTAAAAAGCTACAAGCTAGTTGTCGCGATGACGCTCAAGCCTTTAGGTTCGGAGGAGAAGAGTTTGCGGTTATTATTCCTAACTCTAATTTTTCAAGCGCCAAAAGCATAGCTGAATCAATGCGAAAAGCCATTGAAAAAATCAGCGTAAAAGACAAGCGAACGGGTAAAGTTGTGGGCGATATTTCCGCATCTATTGGCTTAGCTGAACTACGTAAAGGCATGAACCCATTAGCCTTAGTTGAAGCAGCCGACCAGCAACTATACAAAGCAAAAAATTTAGGACGTAATCGTGTTATGCCAATGAGTTAACGTTTCAAAGTTAATTGTTTACATACTCAATATTTCGCATCAACTACAGAATGTCCTTTTTGCTGGTATCATCTTCCTTGGTGTGATTACCCAAGCTATCTAAATAAATGGCAGTACAATGTCCCTCTCATCCTTGATTCACCCACAAACCAAGCAACAAACAGAAAGCTTGTTTCGCACATTTCTGAACCTTAGTGAGACAGAAAAAAATGTCTTAATTATTTTGTCTGTTATCTATAACGAGGTGGAAATCAGTAAGCTTAACCAAATCATTGAGCAATTAAACGCCGAAGGATTTTTACTAAAAACCCCACAGCAAAAACCGCTATCCATCGCACAAATAAAAAAGCTCACCCAACTCAAGCTGTTACAGCCGCAAACGAATAAACTGCAAGTTAATAAGTTACTGGCGAATACACTAATAACTAATGTTGAACTCTTGCCCCATAAAAATGCGTTAACATCCAAGCAAAAGCTAGAAGAGATAATCATGGCAATAGAGCAGGTTAGTCCTGTTCCAAACGGCCTAAGCGGGCGAGAAAACCACATATATGAACAAGGAAGTATTAGAGATTATTATTTTCTAGGTCAAATCAAGCTAGTTGAGAAAGTATTAAAGTTTAATAAAAATCCTCAAATTATCAGCCACCTTAGAAATAAGGTACTCATAGAAGCTCTTTTTCTACCCTTTAATTTAGAGCTGTTTGTATCTCTTCCAAACACCATTCAATATCAAGCCTTTGCGAGCCTTATTCGTTTATTTCAAAAAGAAGGGCGAAGCTGTGACTACCCCATCATTCTTTTAGAGCAAGTTTGCACAGTGCATCAAAACCAAAGTACGCCTAATATTCAGTGCCAATATCTACTAGCTGAACAGTACTTATTGCAAATGCGCTTTTCGGACTTTAAGAGGTTACTCGCTAGTCATGACAATAGCAGTTACGCCCAGCAGTTATGGGGAGCTTACTATTTTCTGATAGGTGATAATCAGCAAGCTATTGATTACTTTCACCTAGCACTTATTGCTAAAAACAAAATCAGCAAACGAAAAAAACAATATCTACATGATGTATTAGGTTATTTTCATAAACTTGCCCTCACCATACATGGCAATCTCGAGGACTCTAGTTATTATGCCCAAGCTTTAGAGCAAATTGAAAATGAAGAAGCCGATAGAAAAGTAAGTAGCGACTTACAAAACCTTGGCTCAAACCTAGTCAGGCCCATTCGGTGTTTGTCAAACGCAGAGAAATACAATATCAATGTTAAATATCACTGCCTTGATGAAAACACTGACTTTTATTGCCACCAATTGAATTATTTTAATTACCTGCTGGCCAATGTTTGGTGTAACCAAAATCAAGACCCTGCCCTTGCCCAACTTGCATTAGAGCATAAGAGCAAATTCGAACACCTAGGTTACCCTTTGTTTGCGCATTTATGCCAACAGTTAGCAGCGAGTTTTAGCCGCAACAGCACAAGTGAAACACCTAGGAGTTCTGAGCTATTCAATATCGCAAAGGCTATAAAAGTAAAAGCACAGTGGGATCTAGCCCTAGATAAACTAATAGCACTGGCTTCAGAAGCAGATAACAATACCCCGCAGCTTATCGAACCAGCCAGTCAATCTACTCGGCTAATATGGGAACTAAAAAAGGAGGGAGATTATGTACTGATCCCACGGGAGCAAAAACGACAAAGCTCAGGTTGGTCCAAAGGTCGAGTGATTCCCCTAAAACGTTTAAAAGAAGAGCCAGAGAAGTTCGTATATCTCAGCGCCAAAGATAAAGAAATTTGCAATGCCATTAGCAGCTATTATGGGAGTTACTACGCCAAGTCAGAGTATTTCCTAAAAGGAAGTTCGGCCCTTAAAGCTGCCGTAGGAGCAAAAAACTTAGTCAAAGCGAATGATACCAGTCAATCAATTGAGCTGTCCTACAAAGAGCCAGAACTATTGGTTAATCAACAGGGGAAAGAGCTTTGCTTAACCATAGCAGGTATTCCTTCAGTTCATGAGGATATGGGCAAGGCTTATAGTCTCACCTATCTAACAGATAGCGCATTGCAACTGACTATTTTTGATCCAGAACACCTCAAAGTAGCACAGATAATAGGTGAAGCGGGTTTGTTAATTCCAATCAGCGCCAAACAAAAAGCTTTAGAGGGCATACGCGCTGTTGCTCCCCTTCTTAATATTCAATCCGACATAACAGAACTAAACACAGGGTTAGACAATCAGCAATGCGACCCTAATCTAATAGTGAATATTCAGCCCAAACAACAAGGTTTATCTTTTACTTGTGTTGTTATGCCATTTGGAGAGTTTGGTCCGAGTTACAAGCCAGGCATTGGAAGTACAAGTATAACTGCTGATATCAAAGGTAAACGCCTTGCTACACAAAGAGATCTCATTCGTGAAGAAGTGCTAATGGACGAATTAGATATAGCCTGCCCTGGTTTTTTAACTATGACTGACAATATCTTAATCGAGGAGGATACTCAGCAGGCCATAGCAATACTTGAGCAACTTGAAAAGGCAAGCACACAAAATACATTTGACTTGATACTGCGCTGGCCCAAAGGCAAAAAATTACACCTCACCGAAACATTCAGCAGTGCTCACCTACAGCTATCTATCAATAAGAAAAGTGAATGGTTTGATTTGTCTGGAGAGCTAAAAGTCAATGATGAGCAAGTCATCGACCTAAGAAAACTATTAGCGTTAGTTGCAACAAGTAATGGGCGTTTTATAAAGCTCAGTGAAGACCAGATACTGGCTCTGTCAGAAGGCTTACGCCAAAAGCTGCTGAAAATTAACCAAGTTACCGACCACAACAGTTTTCACCCGTTAGCCAGCTTGCACATTAAAGAAGCAACCACAGGTATGCGCATGAAAACCATTCATGCATGGGAGCAGCAAACCCAAAGGATGCATCAAGCAAACTCCATTGAACCTAGCATTCCCTCAAGTTTGCAGGCAAAGTTACGTGATTATCAGCTAGAAGGGTTTGATTGGGCGTCTCGTCTTGCCCACTGGGGAGCCGGTGCTTGTTTGGCTGATGACATGGGATTAGGAAAAACCCTACAAGCTTTGGCTATACTACTCTCGCGAGCACATCAAGGCCCAAGCTTAGTCATTGCCCCCACATCTGTATGTTTTAATTGGCAACAAGAAGCATTGAAGTTCACCCCTACTCTCAATATAAAATTATTTTCAGATGCTACAAGTTTGCAGCAACGTAAAGCCCTACTAGACAAACTAGCGCCCTATGACTGCGTCATCATTAGCTACGGTTTATTACAACGTGAAACTCAAATACTCAAAGCAGTAAAATGGCAAAGTATAGTTGCCGACGAAGCCCAGGCCCTAAAAAACCCTTTAACCAAACGAGCAAAAGCAGCGTTTGCACTTAAAGGAACCTTTAAAATGATCACAACCGGTACACCCGTCGAGAATAATTTAACAGAGCTTTGGAGCTTATTCAGATTTATTAATCCTGGATTATTGGGCAATATTAAACGCTTTGGTGAGCGCTTCGCCCTGCCAATTGAAAATGCCAAAGAAGATAAACTTGCAGCCCGAAAAGCCAGCCAAGGCTTAAAAGCCTTAATACAGCCATTTATTCTGCGGCGTATGAAAAATCAGGTGCTAAATGAGCTCCCTCCCCGCACCGAAATAACGCTACCGATACAAATGAGCGAACAAGAAATGGCTTTCTATGAAGCCCTAAGACTCAACGCCATAGACAATATAAGTCAAAGCACTCAACAGCCTAATGCAGGCTCCCAACGCATAAAAATGCTGGCAGAATTAATGAAACTGCGACAAGCCTGCTGCCATCCTAAGTTAGTCATGTCTGAAACCAAGCTTGCGAGTGCTAAGCTAGCAGCCCTTGACGAGTTATTAGAAGAACTTAAGCTTAATAATCATAAAGCGTTGATTTTTAGTCAATTTGTTGGCCACTTGCAAATAATTAAAGAACATGTCGAAAGCAAAGGGTTCAGTTATCAATACTTAGATGGCTCGACCCCAATCAAAGAGCGCCCTAAAAGGGTTAACGCCTTTCAAAGTGGTAACAGTGATTTGTTTTTAATTAGTCTTAAAGCGGGTGGTTCTGGCTTAAATTTAACAGCAGCAGATTATGTAATACATATGGATCCTTGGTGGAACCCTGCCGTTGAAGAACAAGCCTCTGACCGAGCTTATCGTATGGGGCAAAAAAGGCCGGTGACCATTTATAGATTAATTATGCAAAACACAATTGAAGAAAAAATTGTCGCTCTGCATCAGCACAAACGAGATTTAGCAGACAAGCTATTATCAGGCAACCAAGAGGCAAGCAAATTGTCAGTGGACGATATGCTGAATTTACTAAAAGAAACCTTTTAACAGCAAAAAACACCGAGAAAGAATAAACAAACTAAGCCACGACCAATTAACTTATGCTTATATGTATATGCAATTTAAATATTACCAGAATAATGAATGGCAATCTCAAGCAGAAATTTAACGAAATCAGGCAAAAAAACCTGATTATTTTTAATTTCTTGATTTTTATACAAAAGAAAATCGGCATCTAGTTGAAATATCTTGTATAATCCCGCGCAATTTTTACTCACAATGAAGTTGAACCAATGACCGATTTATCTAAATACAGAAATATTGGTATTTTTGCCCACGTTGACGCGGGTAAAACGACCACAACAGAAAGGATCCTTAAACTTACGGGTCAAATCCATAAAACTGGTGAAGTACATGACGGTGAATCTACTACCGATTTCATGGAACAAGAAGCAGAGCGTGGTATTACTATCCAGTCAGCTGCTGTTACATGTTTTTGGAAAGATCACAGATTTAACGTAATCGACACCCCAGGGCACGTTGACTTTACAGTTGAAGTGTACCGTTCTCTTAAAGTTCTAGATGGCGGTGTAGGTGTATTCTGTGGTTCTGGTGGTGTTGAGCCTCAATCAGAAACAAACTGGCGTTATGCGAATGACTCAGAAGTAGCACGTATTATCTTCGTTAACAAATTAGACCGTATGGGTGCTGATTTTTACCGTGTTGTACAACAAACTAAAGACGTACTAGCTGCTAACCCACTAGTAATGGTTTTACCAATCGGAATCGAAGACGACTTCGTTGGTGTTGTTGACCTTCTATCTCGTAAAGCTTACGTTTGGGATGACACTGGTCTTCCTGAAAACTACACAATCGAAGATGTTCCTGCGGACATGGTAGATAAAGTAGAAGAGTACCGTGAACAACTAATCGAAACTGCTGTTGAGCAAGACGATGACCTAATGATGGCGTACATGGAAGGCGAAGAGCCTTCAATGGAAGACATCAAGCGTTGTATCCGTAAAGGTACACGTACTATGGCATTCTTCCCAACATACTGTGGTTCTGCTTTCAAAAACAAAGGTGTTCAACTTATTCTTGACGCTGTTGTTGATTACTTACCTTCACCTACAGAAGTTGATCCTCAACCTCTTACAGATGAAGAAGGTGAGCCAACTGGTAAGCATGCAATCGTTTCTGCTGATGAAACCTTCAAAGCGTTAGCGTTTAAAATTACAGATGACCGTTTCGGTGCATTAACCTTCGTACGTATCTACTCTGGTACGCTTAAGAAAGGTGACACTATTCTTAACTCTGCAACGGGTAAAACAGAACGTATTGGCCGTATGTGTGAAATGCAAGCTGACGACCGTAATGAATTGAGCAGCGCACAAGCTGGTGACATCATCGCTATCGTAGGTATGAAGAGTAATGTTCAAACAGGTCACACATTATGTGATCCTAAAGATCCAATCATCCTAGAAGCTATGGTATTCCCAGAGCCAGTAATCTCTATTTCTGTTAAGCCTAAAGATAAAGGTTCAACTGAGAAAATGGGTATTGCTATCGGTAAAATGGTTGCTGAAGATCCAACTTTCCGTGTTGAAACAGACGAAGACTCTGGTGAAACTATCCTTTCTGGTATGGGTGAGCTTCACCTAGACATCAAGGTAGACATCTTGAAGCGTACTTACGGTGTTGAGTTAGAAGTAGGTCAACCGCAAGTTGCTTACCGTGAAACTATCACTTTAGAAGTTGAAGATTCTTATACACATAAGAAGCAATCAGGTGGTTCTGGTCAATTCGGTAAAATCGACTACCGTATCAAACCAGGTGAGCCAAACTCTGGCTTCACATTCAAATCAACTGTTGTTGGTGGTAACGTACCTAAAGAATTCTTCCCTGCTATCGAAAAAGGTTTTTCTGGCATGATGGATACTGGTGTTCTTGCAGGATTCCCAGTACTAGACGTTGAAGTTGAATTATACGACGGTGGATTCCACGCAGTTGATTCATCTGCTGTAGCGTTCGAAATTGCCGCTAAAGGCGCTTTCCGTCAGTCTATTCCTAAAGCTGGTCCTCAATTAATTGAGCCAATCATGAAAGTTGACGTATTCACTCCAGACGACCACGTAGGTGACGTTATTGGTGACTTAAACCGTCGTCGTGGCATGATTAAAGACCAAGAAGCAGGCGCAACTGGTGTACGTGTTAAAGCTGACGTTCCTCTATCTGAAATGTTCGGATACATCGGAAGCCTACGTACAATGACATCTGGTCGTGGTCAGTTCTCTATGGAGTTCTCACACTACAACCCTTGTCCAAATGCTGTTTCTGAAAAAGTAATTGAAGAAGTAAAAGAGCGCAACGCTAAGAAGTAATTTTTAACGTTGAAGATTTCAAAGCCCCGTTAATGCAAATTAACGGGGCTTTTTTGATCTTACCCTTGAATACTGTAGGCTTTAACCCAATGTATCTTTTTGAAGATTAACCTTATCTGTTTTTTATCAGACCAATATACGAAGTGACATTTGTCCTCCTCCAATTTTAGGAAAATTACATGAAATTAAAATCACTTGCCTTTTTGACGGCATCTTCTTTATTTCTTGCTGCATGCGGTAATGATAAAGCCAGCACCACTGAAACTGCAGCAGAAAGCGCGCCGGCCGAGCAAGCCTTAACCACTACAGACCAAAAACTAAGTTATATTGTAGGCACAAACTTAGGCGGACAATTTAAACGTGATGGGTTAACCCTTGATTTAGCTGCATTATCTTTAGCCATAGAAGATGTAAATTCCGGCGCACCTTCTCGCTTAAGTGATGAAGAAGTTAATCAAACTATTACTTTGATACAGCAACAAGCTCAAGAAATGCAGCAGCAAGCCAGAGAAGCACAAAGTGCTGAAAACAAAGCAGCTGGTCTAGCTTACCTTGAGGAAAACGCCAAGAAAGAAGGCGTAGTCGTTACTGAAAGTGGCTTACAATACAAAGAAGTTGTATCAGGCGAAGGTGCAATACCCACAGCTGATCAAACTGTTGTGGTTCATTACAAAGGCACTTTAATTGATGGAACACAGTTTGATAGTTCTTATGACCGTGGCACGCCTGCTGAGTTTCCAGTGACAGGTGTAATCCAAGGTTGGGTTGAAGCACTACAACTAATGAATGTAGGCGATAAATTTGAATTAGCTATCCCATCTGACTTAGCTTATGGACAACGTGGAAGTGGTCAAGTTATAGGGCCAGACGCAACTTTGTTGTTTGAAGTTGAATTGCTTGAAATAAAGTAATTGATTTAGCAAAGTATCCACATAAAGCCTTGCAGTAGATCTGCAAGGCTTTATGTGCTATAAAAGACTACTGAGCTTCTAGCCTTAAGCTTCCAAAATCTGCATTAAACGCTACGCACCAAACACTTAGGCTATCAAAGTCTTCAACAGACCTTCCCTCGGGTAACACTAATAAAATGGTTTCATTCGTAAACGATTGGCCATCTATTCGCTCTCCAATCCCAAAGGCATCAGAACCAGAGAAATTGCCATTTACCCCAGCGTAAAATCTTACATTTGGAGCCATACCATCAAAGTTAAACATTGTAACTTCTATTGTACAATCATCAATAATAGTAGCTGTTCCAGATACATTATGAGCAAAAGTTGTGAACTCCCCTGTATAGCCAATCTTTGTTGAGTCTGAAGAACATTCTCTGACTCCATCTAAATTAGTCAAAGACAAACTTAAGTGCTCTATAGCTTGCTGCTGTTCTATCAAAGACGTATTAACAGCGCCACTATTTGCAACGATATCCTCTACCTGAATATCAAAGTCATCGGAAGAGAAATCAACTATCACACCCCTTGCTTGGTTATGTGCGTCGTCCGTAATAGTTATACCGTTTCCCGAAATGCCATCTCTATCTAGGGTTTGTAAAAGCCGAGCCATATTTGCCACTCGTACATCATTAATATTAGTCACAGAGAAAACATCGAGGGGGGACATAACATTTTGCGCGGTAACAGCTGGAAATTGAATATCACCAATTGAAAAGGTGATATCTTCACCGTCAATGTAAAAGAACTCTCCTTGTTCATTGGTCATGCCGCTTTGGCTAGAGGTAGAAAAAGACAAGCCTTGCACTGCAGAGTCAATGAACACCCCAGTCAAGATTACTGGGGAGTTAGGTACCTGTGATGAGTTGGGATTACCATCTCCTGAACCACCACAAGCAGATAAAATAGCTAGCGCGCTGAGGCTAAAAAAGATAGGCAGCTTAGTGAAACTTAGGAAAGGCATTCGGCTTACTCATAAAAATAAAGTGTTATCTATTATGAGCCGACCCAGTAGCGAAATCCTCACAGAAGTTTCACAATTTTGAAGCCTCTTAAATCAAGCAAAACCTAATTTTAGTTTTCTTACACTGCCACATAAAGCCAGTAAACTTAACCACAAGAAAGCGCCTCCGCCTCCAGAGTTAGAAGAGCCACCAGTACTGGTATCAGCGTCAATCAAAGTATTTTCAACCGGATCTAAATTTGCCGCACTCGCCACTGTATTGTCTGTTACCACAACGTCAGAAATCACCACTAAATTTTCTTCTTCAATAATCACATTATTGGCAAAGTCAGTTGCCGTGTAATTTTCCATAGGGATATCAGTGAATGCTCCTCCTAGGTTAACCGTCGCTTTTGCAGCAATAGCATCTACAGTTTCCATTCCATCATCAGTAACCTGCCCAAACACAGTAAACCCACTATTTTGAGTATCTAAGTTACTGCTGTTGTCAGCCAGATTAATAAACCATTGTGACGTGGCGCTATCTGCAGAGCCTGAAAGCTTTGCCATGGCGATAGTTCCTCGCAAGTTTGAGTAAACTGGCTCATTATTAATGGCAGGACCGGTCTCTATAGCATCTAGGGGCACTTCACCGGCAGCAGCAGGGTCAACATATGCATAACCCCCACTTTGGATAATAAAACCGCTTACAGAGCGATGTACAATCACATTAGCGTAAGCACCTGAGTTTACATAACTCAAGAAATTCTCAACGGTTTCAGGCGTTGTTTCATCAAACAAATTAACTTCAATATCTCCAAAAGACGTACGGATTTCAACCACGGTAGCTTGAGATAAAAAAGACACCATAGCCAAAGTAGCTGTAGCGCATACAACACTAATTTTTCTTAAATACATAATCACTTCTTAAAATAAGGAATCACAAGAACAATGGATTAAAAAGGCACAGGGTATTCTTTGAACACACCTGCAATTGCATCAAGGACATCCTCAGCTAACGGGGTGCTGAAGGCTTGAATATTATCAGCTAACTGCTGCATATTAGTTGCACCAATTATGGTAGATGTTACGCCATCAACTTGGTCACACCATGCTAAGGCTAATTGTGCAGGATTAAGTTGATGGGCTTTTGCGATATCGACATACTTAGCGGTAGCAGCATGGGTTGCCGCTGTATCTCTAAATATTCCGTTTCTTTGTTCTAACGTCCAACGGCTACCTTGCGGTCTTTGATTATTTAAATATTTACCACTTAACGCGCCACCAGCTAAAGGTGACCATGGTAAATATGCCACATCTTCTTGAATACAGTTTTCTATCAAATACGGCCAATCTTTAGCATGCAGTAAACTAAACTCATTTTGAATAGATACCATGCGAGGTAAAGCGTATTGATCACTCAACTTAAGGTAGGTATTAATGCCCCAAGGGGTGTCATCAGACAAACCACAAAAACGTATTTTCCCAGCTTTAACACAATCGTCTAACGCTTGCAGTATCTCTAACATCTGCTGGGTTTCTTTGCTTGCACTAGCTTTAGAGAAAGTCACTTGCCCTGGCCAATGCTTTGCGAAATGAGGGGAAACTCGATTTGGCCAGTGTAATTGGAATAAATCAATATAATCAGTTTGCAAGCGTTGTAACGATGCATCAACGGCTTGAATAACACTTTCACCCGTAATTTTTTGACCATCACGAATGTAAGACAAGCCAGGTCCTGCAATCTTACTAGCAAGTATAATGTCTTTTCTACGAGAGCCGTTTGCAGCTAACCAATTTCCAATAATTCGCTCAGTATCGCCGTACTTGTCCCCAGAAGGAGGGACAGGATAAAGTTCTGCTGTATCAATAAAATTGATACCTTGATCCAAGGCGTACTCAATTTGTTTGTCCGCCTCTTGTTGGGTATTTTGAATTCCCCACGTCATACTCCCAAGACACACTCTTGATACTTCTACACCACTGCGACCTAGTTTTGAATATTGCATAACACCTCCTCTGTTTTCTCAATGGTAACAAACTCTTAAGGTGCATTTTATAACATATTCGAACAGAGCAGTGTGTAGTGAAAAATAAAGAACAAATTTAGGAGCCTATATCCAAAAGCAATAGCTAAGAGGCCACATTAATGGTTTGAGTAGCTTCAGCAGTAAAAAAGCCTTTGTCTAAACCTGAAAAGTTATTGTTATGGTTTAGTATGTATTTTTTAGTACGCTGCCCTTCGATTAACCTCAAAAGATTAAGCTGTGATGGATTTTGCGACATACTACTAATATGAAACTTCAAAGCGTCGGGAGCGCTTGGCATATTTTTAATGTCAAATATTAAGACACTCAGGTGAGGTTCGAGTTTTATTCTACCCGCCCCTAAACTCAGTGTAGCAAGGTGCTCAAACTCCCCTCCCTCTAATGGATTTGTTAAAGCATTCATATTGAAGCCTTTTTTAAGGTGCTTAACTAATGCTTTTTTATAGACGGGATCATCTAAACTCAAATCCGCTACCGTAGAGCCAGTCTCTAACTCAGCTCGTAATGACATATCTAAAGCTGCTAGAGGAGCCATGATTTCATATACCCATCTATCAGGCCCTATGTGTCTAACCTGAAATGTGGCGATGTTACTATCGTGAGCCACAGCTAGTGGGGTCAGTAGTATACTGCCTAATAAGAGACAGAAACGAATAGCAATACACATAGATATACCCCTTATATCAAACAGAAGTAGCTAAACTTCATTAAAGCTACTGAACAGTAAAGTCGTTTCTATCTACAAAGCTTCCCATTAAACAAACCGGCACATTAGGCGCACCAGTTTCTAATGCATGATAATGGTATACACCATCAGGAAACTCAGGTGTAGCGTGTGTGTGGCCATTACATTCATCGACCTCCGCGCTCTCACTAGGAACTGTACTTATAGAATCGAGATCGTCATAGGCTCCATAAATAGGAAAGCCATCTTTCGCTAAACCTGCAAATGCAGTTGGGTCTTCGTACTCTATATGAAAGTTAGTACAGCTAATGCCATACAAATCAGTAAAGTCATACTCCTGTGATTCAAAAACGGTATTAATAGACTGGGGAATAAAATGCCAATGATAATAACCAGCGGGATCAGCATGACCACCACAATGGTCCAATGCAGGAATGTTTCCACTACCTGTTCCACCTATACCAGCTTCAGCTGTGGTGACACTAGGGGGATCACCTTTAATGGGAATACCATTAATCCCCACACCAATACTCCCTACGGTTTCTATGTAATATGCTTCAGAACGGAACTCAGGCGAAGTGGGAATTAAATAGGTGATTGTCAAACTAGAATCAAATGGCATGGATAGGCAGTAGCTATATGCCCCGCCACCGCCGGAACGAATATTGCCATCCTCGTCAATAATATCGTAACCATCAGCGTCCATACCTTGTGCGGCGTCTACCAATGATTGAAACCCAGGATTAGTCGCTCCATCATATACGCCAAGTCCAGCCTCATTCCTAGGAGTAGTTATACTATCTGGGCAGTATGGCCCTATTGTCCCTTCACCTTCGGTATCTCCAACAGTATTGGCCGCAAAGGTAAGCTCATAGCAAGTGGTGCTAGTACCATTTTCTAGAGTACAGCTAACGGTATCTTCTGACAAAGGCAACACAGTAAACATATCAGCATCATAATACCCCTCACTTACCTCTACCGTATCAGACTCTGACGTATCATCTGCCACTACAGTATTGGTTGTATCTGAGCTTCCACAGCTCATCAAACCTGAAAATAGCATTAAGGTAGGAATAGACTTTGATTTAAACATGTATTGATACACCCTTTCTATATTCGAATAAGCAGCGTACCAGCTAAATTTGACTTAAAAAGAGCAGAGACTCACTCTTCTTATTCTTTACACATTTAGGGCTTAGAAACTACCAATTTATACACTAAGCACTAAGCTGCTTACCTAAGTGAAGCAGCCAGATAATAGCCTTATAATCAAGACAATATTGTTACCTTTGCTGGCCTACGCCTTAATAAGAATAAGCTTCAATAATTCTCCTTACTTATAAGTAATTTTTGTTGCAGCAGCGAAGCCAAGAAGCCTGCCAACGTACCGAAAATAACAGTTATAACCAGCTGTAATATCACACTAATACTAGCTTCAACATGGATTGCAAAAAAAGTAACTAATCCTAAAAACCACGCCACTATATTGTTTATGACTGGCACGTCTCTTAATGTAATGACAATAATAGCGACAACAAATACCACCAAGCCCAGTGAAGCACTGCCAATGTAAGAAGATAGCGGCCCAATACATAGGTGTGCGACAGCCCCTAAGATAACGCCTAAAGATACGCACAATGCACTTTTAAGCCCATGACTGAAACTCGAGGGATTAGTGAAAAATGCAATCCAACCGATAAACATCACCCAAGGAGCAACACCGAAAGTTACAGTTAACATAGCCGCAAGTGCGGCTACTATGGCTGCAATTAGCGTATCTTTACTGTACCCGAGGGATAAAATGGAATTATGTATATAACGAGTCATAAGTATTCCTATATCAAATTAAAAAGTTAAGAGCACTTCATATCAAGCTCCCATAGAAGCTGTGTGCAGGTTTACGAACCACTCTATGTTCAATGCTTTATAGCAAATAGATTGATGGGAACTGAGCGCACACTATGGCAGACGTTTTTATATGACTCCGCCATTAGCCCTAAGTACCTGCCCGTTAATCCACCCGCCTTCTTCACTTGCAAGAAACGACACTGCATGGGCAATATCCTCAGGACTGCCCAGTCTTTCTAATGGGCTCATTTTTGACATTCGTTCTATTAATTCAGGAGGTTTATTTGAGAAAAACAATTCTGTAGCAGTTGGGCCAGGGGCAACAGCATTCACCGTAATTGAGCGCCCTCTTAACTCTTTAGAAAGCGTGGCTGTTAACGACTCTACAGCAGCCTTGGTTGCTGCATATACACCGTAAGTTTCTAACCTAAGACCAAGAACGCTTGTCGATATATTGATTATTCTTCCGCCGTCAGCTAAGCGCTTTGAAGCTTGACGAAGAGTATTAAATGTTCCTTTTAAATTTGTCTCTATTTGGCTATCAAATAGTTGCTCACTGCTATCAGCAATTAAGGCCAGTTTCATGATCCCAGCATTGTTTACCAATATATCAAGCTTACCAAGTCTGCTTTCAATAGCAGTGAACATGATTTCAACCTCTGTAGCATTTGCCACATCACACTTTACAGATATCGCTTTTACGCCATTATCAATTAGCTTAGTCACTAGGCTTTCTGCGGCCTTTACATCCCTTGAATAATTTACCGCAATGGCATACCCATCATCAGCCAATCTCAAAGCGATACTCGCACCGATACCTTTAGAAGCACCTGTAACTAAAGCAACCTTCGTTTTACACATAATTAAACCCTCTTATTAAAGTACTGAATTCGAGAGTTATTATGATTTATTTATTTCTATTAATAATCATGCAAAAATTGAAAACACTATTCCATTTACTACAACAACGGGGCGCTTATGGATCGTTTTGATGAGATGAAAGTCTTTATTAGGATAGCCGAACGAAAAAGCTTCACGCTGGCAGCTGAAGATTTATTGCTCCCTAAATCCACAGTTACGAACCTACTCAAACGTCTTGAAAAAAGGTTAAACACACGCCTAATAGAGCGCACTACTCGCCAAGTTAACCTAACACCTGATGGAGCGCGCTTCTTTACACGTTGCGCAAATTTGCTCTCTGAACTAGACGAAATGGAAAACCTTTTTTTAAGCTCCAGCCCAAAGGGACTATTAAGGGTCAACTTACAAGGTACCTTAGCAAAACACTTTGTTGTGCCCTATCTAGATACATTTCTTACACAATACCCTGAAATATCCATGCATGTTGCAGAAGATGACAGACAAATAGACTTGATAAATGAGGGAGTAGACTGTGTGTTACGAGCAGGTGAATTAAGTGACTCTAGCCTAATAGGCAGACGGCTTACATCATTAACCCAAGCGACAGTTGCCAGTCCATATTATTTAGAAAAATATGGCACACCCAACTCCTTAGCAGAGCTAAAGCACCATAAAGCAATAGGATACTCGTTAGATACAAAATCAAAGCCAACATCACTGGACTTTATATCCAGTAAAGATCTCTTCAGCTTTGAAATGAACACATCGATTACGGTAGCGGGTGCCGACTTATACACTGGCTCAGCATTGGCAGGACTGGGATTAATACAAGTGCCGCGCTATCGAATTGGCCAAGAACTAGAGGCAGGTAAATTGATAGAAGTGCTAACGAACTTTCCTCCGCCATCAATGCCAGTATCAGTCTTATATCCAAGTAAAAAACACTTATCATCAAGAACCCGCGTTTTTATAGAGTGGCTAACTTTGCGTTTTCGTAACTATGAGGTTTAGCTTTTCAGCAATAAGCTATTAAAGCTGCTAGGTTATTTAACTTAGTAACTTAATTATCTAGGGCGACTTTAAACCTTCTATTAAGAATAGCCCCCCAAAGATTATTTATATCCAGACACAAAAAAGGCTCCCGAAGGAGCCTTTTTCAATCAAAAACTAAATATTAATACTTCACACATCCATGTGTTACACCCTTCGGGCCATGCTGCGCATGTTCTATTTTGTTTCGACGGGCCGGCCCTCCGGAAAATAGTCACGGAGGTATCCATTCAGGGTACCCTACAGAAGCTACGGGCAATAAAAAAGGCCACCTAAGTGACCTTTCTTGAATTGCTTAATTTAGAACTAGTCTAAAATCTTAGCAACAACACCCGCACCTACTGTACGGCCACCTTCACGGATTGCGAAGCGTAAACCTTCGTCCATCGCGATTGGGTTGATAAGCTCTACTTTGAACTTAAGGTTGTCACCTGGCATTACCATTTCTACGCCTTCAGGAAGCTCTACTGCACCTGTTACGTCAGTTGTACGGAAGTAGAACTGTGGACGGTAGCCTTTGAAGAATGGAGTATGACGGCCACCTTCATCTTTAGACAATACATATACTTCTGCTTCGAAGTTAGTGTGTGGGTTGATTGAACCTGGCTTAGCTAATACTTGACCACGCTCTACGTCTTCACGCTTAGTACCACGTAACAACGCACCAACGTTCTCTCCAGCACGACCTTCGTCAAGAAGCTTACGGAACATCTCTACACCAGTACAAGTTGACTTAGTTGTCTCTTTGATACCTACGATTTCTACTTCGTCACCTGTGCGTAAAATTCCACGCTCAACACGACCTGTTACAACCGTACCACGACCTGAAATTGAGAACACATCTTCAATTGGAAGTAGGAAAGGCTTGTCAACGTCACGCTCTGGCTCTGGGATGTATGAATCTAGCGCTTCTGCTAGTTCAACAATCTTCGCTTCCCATTCTGCTTCGCCTTCAAGAGCTTTAAGAGCAGAACCTTGGATTACTGGTAAGTCGTCACCTGGGAATTCGTATTCTGAAAGTAATTCACGTACTTCCATTTCTACTAATTCTAGTAATTCTTCGTCGTCTACCATGTCACATTTGTTCATGAAAACAACCATGTAAGGTACGCCAACCTGACGGCCTAACAAGATGTGCTCACGTGTTTGTGGCATAGGACCATCTGTAGCTGCAACAACTAGGATTGCGCCGTCCATTTGAGCAGCACCAGTGATCATGTTTTTAACATAATCGGCGTGACCAGGACAATCTACGTGGGCATAGTGACGTGTTGGAGTATCATATTCAACGTGAGACGTTGAAATTGTGATACCACGCTCACGCTCTTCTGGAGCGTTATCGATTTGATCAAATGCAGATGCATCGCCACCGTAAGTTTTTGCCAATACAGTTGTGATTGCAGCTGTTAATGTGGTTTTACCGTGGTCAACGTGGCCGATAGTACCTACGTTTACATGCGGTTTAGTACGTTCAAACTTTTCTTTTGCCATTGTCTATTCCCCAGCAAAGTACATTAAAATTGATTTTTTATTGAGATGGGGAGAGACATGTGGTGCTGATAGGCAGATTCGAACTGCCGACCTCACCCTTACCAAGGGTGCGCTCTACCAACTGAGCCATATCAGCATTTCACAAAAATGGAGCGGACGGCGAGAATCGAACTCGCAGCATTAGCTTGGAAGGCTAAGGTATTACCACTATACGACGTCCGCACAACTTGCTCTCATACCATATCAAGCAAAAAGTGGTGGAGGGGGCAGGATTTGAACCTGCGAAGGCTGAGCCGTCAGATTTACAGTCTGATCCCTTTGACCACTCGGGAACCCCTCCAGATTGATGGTGCCGACTACCGGAGTCGAACTGGTGACCTACTGATTACAAGTCAGTTGCTCTACCAACTGAGCTAAGTCGGCACTGCATCAAGTGGGTGCGGATTCTAGAGTAAGATTTCGGGGTGTGCAATAGGGAATTTACAAAAAAATGCATTTTTTATGTTGTTTGCTTGATTTTAGGCCTAACTGCTCAATTTGCAGCCAGTTTTCTGTGAGTAAAGGGCTATTTTTTACTAAGAATATTTAATCCAAGTAAAACTAAATTTTCAAAGAAAGTAACCTTAGGTAATTTTAACTGTTCAACTAATGAGCTAGCACCGCCTGTAATAAAAATTTCATAGTCACTAAAGCGTGAATTAAGGTAATTATTTGCCATCAAAACAAACCCTTGTTGCTGTGCTAAAGACCCTAAATTGACACAATCTTGGGTCGTATCTCCTAAAGCTAATTCTGTTGGTATCTGACTATCAGCAAAAACTTGCGCCGTTTTACTCTGTAAGCTTTCTTTCATAAGTGAAAAACCAGGGGCTATCCAACCACCTAAATGCTCTTGATCAGATAAAATATCGCAAGTATTCGCCGTACCTAAACTCAAAACAGCGACAGGTTTGCTGCTTTTTTCTTTAGCAGCAATCATGGCTAGCCAACGATCCACCCCCATAGTCGACATATCATGGTACGCAAAAGTTAAGCCGTGAGCCTGCTTTTGAGTGGTAGCTATGTGTAATTCTATGCCTAAAGGTAGGGTTAACGCTTCTAGTTGCTCCACCTGTGATGCTTGCCCAACACAAGACAACCAAATTTTTGATACTTGCTTTAAATAGGGAGCTAAGTCAGCAATTGAATCGCAAACCCTTACTGTGGTTAAATCGTCTTCATAGGCAAACTTAATCCTGCTATTACCTATGTCTACTAGCAAACTATGAAACTGGTCTGACACTAACTTCTCCACCGTGATAAGCCTTTAAGCCTTGCTCTGTCTCCAATAAAATAGCACCACTTTCATTTATCCCTCGGCTTACGCCAAAGATAGTTTGTTTACCAACAAGTAACTTAACTGCTTGGTTGGCATACACATCTTTGCTGCGCCAATCGTCAATAAATGGAGCTAAACCATCACGCTCAAATGTATTTAGAGTATCGGTGAGGGTTGATAGTAAATTGGCTGCCAATTGATTTCGTTCTAGTGGATTGTCAGTAAGTTGCGCTAAATCAATCCATGGTTGATCTATTTCTTTTACATTTTTGGGTAGTGATATATTTAGACCTATGCCTATAACTGTTTGGCAACCTAGTCCCATTTGCCCTTCAACTTCTATTAACACACCGGCAAGCTTTTTACCTAAGCCGTAAACGTCATTCGGCCATTTCAATTTAATGCCGTCAACACCACTTAACGCTAATGCTTTAGCCACCGCAACTCCCACAGCCAAACTCAAGCCACCAAGAGCTGCATACCCTCCAGTAAAATGCCAGTACATAGATAAATACAAACTACTGCCGTACGGAGATACCCATTTACGTCCATGTCGACCTCTGCCAGCAGTTTGTGCTTCTGCAAGACAAGCATGACCATTTTCTAAGTCATCAAACTTTTCTTTGATGTATTGGTTTGTTGAACCTATCACATTAAGAACTTCAATAGGTGCTGAATAGCCTGTAGGTAGGTGAGTTGATATTTCTTTCAGGGTAAGAAAGTTTAATGGGCTAGCTAAGCAATAACCTTTGCCTGTTACACTGTAGATATCTAAACCAAGGGCTGTTAATGCTTTTATATGGTTAGATATAGAAGCTCTACTAAGATTTAATGCTTTACCTAAAGCCTCACCAGAATGAAACTCTCCGGTCGCTAAAACCGATAGTAAGGTACTACGTACTTCATCAACGGTTTTACTCATAATGACACTAACCCTTGCTTATCCATCAGCCTTACTTCATTTTCTAAGTCAATTGAGAAAGTTTTATTGACGGCAGCTTTAATACCTCTGGCAAACTGCAACAATTGCTCCCCCGTTCCAGCTCCATCGTTAAACAACACTAGAGCTTGGTTAGGGTGACAACCTATGCCGCCATTCTTTTTGCCTTTAAAACCTAACCTATCAATTAACCATGCAGCTGGCACCTTCACCTTACTTGCATTAACTGGATAACTGGGTATTTCAGGCCACTCTTGTTGTAACTGCGTAAATAAGCTTTTATCAATAATAGGGTTTTTAAAGAAGCTACCTGCATTACCTATTTGCATAGGGTCAGGTAGTTTACTTTTTCGTACTGCCACCACTTTATTGAAAATATCTTCAGGGGTAGGCGAGGTTAAGTTTCGCAATTCACCGTACTGAGTAACTGCCACCCAATTTTTAGGCAATGCTAAAACCACCTGTGTAATAACAAACTGACCTGCGAGTTGCGATTTAAAAATACTATCTCGATAACCAAATAGGCAGTCGTCATGACTTAGGCTTTTTATGCAGTGGGAATCTAAATCAAAATAGTCCACTCTACGAATAAAGCTTTCAATCTCTACTCCATAAGCTCCAATATTTTGAATGGGTGCGGCCCCTACGGTTCCAGGAATTAAAGCTAGATTTTCTAACCCATGTATACCTTGCTGCATGCAAGATGAAACCAGTTGATGCCAATTTTCACCCGCAGCAGCCGTTACTAAATATTCAAAGTCTGATTCTTCTATTTGTATTCCTTGCAGCGCAATTTTAAAAACAGTGCCTTGGTAATCATCTAAAAAAACAGTATTGCTTCCTCCTCCCAGAATACAGAATGGCGTAGCTGGTAAATTCGTAAATTGTTTTTTCAGCGTATCGAATGAATCTATCGAAATAATATTATTACCGGAACTTGATAATCCAAATGTGTGAAGGGAAGTTAAAGAGTGCACTTACATCTAGGGGCTGAGGAATTTGTGACTATTTTAATCGAGAAGCGACTAATTACTAGTAAAAGAAACATAATCTCCCCCAAGCAACCGATTTCATAACAGCACTTTTACTCCTATTCAGAGTTCGCCTAATTTTTAAAAGCGAAAACTTGCATATATATTTTTGGTCAATATACTGTTTATTTATACAGTATTAAATTTGTAAATAATCAATGCACCCGACTATCCGCTACCTTAAAAATAAGAATTTGCTCTGGCAAGCAAACCATGCGTACCATGATATCCAAAACGAACTACATACCGGTTATCAGGAGCTCGATAACGCTTTGCAAGGAGGGTTTCCTGAACATGGCGTAATTGATATTCGTAGCCTCCTTGGTATAGGAGAATTGCGTTTACTGCTACCTAGTATTCTCCTTAGGCAACAACAAAATACGACTGAATTAACCACACTTATCGCTCCTCCCATGGATATCAATGCAGAAATGTGGGCAGAATTTGGGTTATCTATTGAGCGTATAATGCTCATTAGGCCTAACTCCGAACGGGACGTTCTATGGAGCGCTGAGCAAAGCCTAAAAAGTGGCTGTTGCCACAGTGTAGTAATATGGCATAGCAGCTTATCAGTAGCACAAACTAAGCGTTTACAATTAGCTGCTGAAAAAGGTCACTGCCTCCTGTTTATAATCCGTGAACCTAAACAAGAGCAAATTTCTTTGCCGGTAAGCTTAGGGTTACAGTTAAGCCCAGATAAAGCCGGAGTAAACGCCCGAATTACTAAACGTAAAGGCGCCTTTTCCAAAAAAGCATTTACTGTCAATATGCACCACTACTGGCCAGAGATCTGCCAGCCCAAACAAAGCAATGTGCTCACCTTTCCCCTTCGAGCATCGCAGGTGGGCTAATCATGACTCGCCCACCTTGTGTAATGCAGAAGCTCTGGCTGTACTTATATTTTCCTAGCTTACAACTGGACACACTATTACAGCAAAGTTCTGATACAGATATTCACAAACAAGCTTATATCATCTTTGATGAAGCAAAAAACCAAACATGCCAACTGAACGAGGCTGCATATCAAGCAGGTATCCGCTTAGGCATGGGTTTAGGTACTGCATCTATGTTAAAGGCTGATTTACAGGTTATTCCTTACCAAGAAAATATAACCAAAAACAGGCTAAATAATATTGCTCAAAATTTATATTTGGCCACCAGTGATATTTGTTTTTTTAGTCACAATGGACTCTTATTAAGGGTACACAATATGTTGAATCTATACGGTGACTTAGTCACTTATTGGCAGCATATTAAACATATTTTACTCACTCAAAATGTTCATTTTCATTATGCGACCGGACACTCACCTTTAGCAGCTAAACTATTGGCTGTTAAAGCTTGGGATCGCATAACAGATAGTAAAATACATATCGAACAAGCCATGTCCAAATGCACATTACAACATACTGAACTTTCACCTAAATCAATACAAAAGTTAAACCGCGTTGGCATTCATGATGTAGAAGGCTTACTCAAACTGCCCCTTGCTGATATTGCCAAACGGTTTGAAATTGACATAGTGACTTATATTGGCCGGTTAACAGCAGAGCTATCTCATCCTGTTAACTTTTTTCATCCAAAGCCATATTTTGACCAAATTATTGAATTGCTATTTGATGTACAGAGCATACAAATACTACAAAAGCCGCTGCTCCAGTTACTCGCGAAGTTAGAGCTATTTCTAAAAGAACGTGACCTTTTAACTCAAAGCTTAAAGGTTTACTTAAGTCAAAGGGAGCATAATCCCATTAAGTTAGAAGTTAACTCTCAGCAAGGTGAGTATTTAGCTAAACACTGGGAAGATCTGCTCTTTTTGAAGCTGGAAAACATAAGCTTAGAAAGCCCTATTTTTGCCATTCAGCTGATCGCTCCAACAACCTATGTAAGGCGACCTGATAAACAAGATTTATTTGCAGGTAAGCAAGGCTCGTTATCCCCTCTGCAGCTGAGATCTATACTTCAAGCCAAATTAGGAAAAGAAGCCATTTTAACTCCCCAATTGGCCGATGATTACCGCCCAGAACGCACAACATTATTAAATCAAACAAACACAAAGGCTGCTGCTGACTTTCCTCTTTTTGCCCTTCGCCCTAGCTTTTTATTAACACCGCCCCAGCCCCTGCAAGAGAAAGTCCATTTAGCATCAGGGCCAGAGCGCATTGAAACAGGTTGGTGGGACTCTGAATTTATCATCCGCGATTACTTCATTGCATATAATGCTCTAGGCCAATGGTACTGGGTATTTAAAACACCTCATAACAAGTGGTATTTGCATGGTGTGTTTAGTTAATGTCAGCTCCGCTCCAATACGCCGAATTATTCTGTCAAAGTAACTTTAGCTTTTTATATGGCGCGTCTCACCCACAGGAGCTAATAGCGCAAGCAAGCTTTTTGAAATACCAAGCGTTAGCTATTACCGATGAATGCTCGGTAGCGGGCATAGTTAGAGCATATACTGAAATACAAGTGCATAAGCTCAATATCAAACTTATCGTAGGGAGTCTTTTTCGATTTGAACCTAGTCTTAAATTTATATTATTGTGCCCAAACCGGCTAGCTTACGCTGAGCTATGTAGAACCATTACCAATGCACGTAAGCGTATGCCTAAAGGGGAGTACAAACTAGACGAGTGGGACTTGCGGGGGATCAAACACTGCTTGATGATATGGCTACCCACTGGCAACTCAAAAACTGACGAGCACTGGGGAAAATGGTTAGCAAAGTATTACAACAGCAAGGTTTGGCTAGGGTATCAAAGGCATTTAATTGCCAATGAAAACCGCTATTTAAATCATATCAAACAACTTAGCGATATCTATAAACTAAAAATTTGTGCTTGTGGTGGAGTCCTTATGCACAATACCCAGCGGCTCCCATTACAGCACACTCTCACTGCTATTCGAAAAGGCAAACCCATTAGTCAGCTAGGACGTCAGCTTTTTCCTAATAGTGAACGTTATCTACGACCTTTAAACAAACTTAAACATCTATATCAAGCCGATTGGCTTGCTGAAAGTGTACGCATCGCTAGTTTCTGTGACTTTAATTTAAGTGAATTGAAATACGAATACCCTAGCGAGTTAGTTCCAAAAGGCAAAACCGCAACCGACTATCTAAGACAGCTAGTGATCCAAGGAATGGCAATTCGCTTTTCGAGCGGTGCAAGACTCACTTTTGCTATTAAAAGGATCATAGCCAAAGAATTAAAGCTGATAAAAGAATTACAATATGAGTATTTTTTTCTAACTATTTATGATGTTGTGCAGTTTGCACAAAAACATAATATTTTATATCAAGGAAGGGGATCTGCCGCTAACTCAGTAGTCTGTTATTGTTTACAGATTACCGCTGTAGACCCGCGGCAAATATCAGTTTTATTCGAAAGATTCATATCCAAAGAGCGTAAAGAACACCCAGATATAGACGTAGACTTTGAGCATGAAAGACGTGAAGAAATCATTCAATATATTTATAAAAAGTATGGGCGAGAGCGTACTGCTATTGCAGCTACGGTTATTACTTATCGCCACAAAAGTGCAATTAGAGATGTAGGGAAAGCACTAGGAATAAGTGAGCATCAACTAGATTTTTTTATAAAAAACATCAATCACAGAGATAGTGAATTAGGGTGGCAAGGGCAAATAAGTGAGCTTGGCTTTGACAAAGACTCTAGCAAGGGGCAGCTCTTCAGCAATTTAGTAGAAGAAATAAAAGGCTTTCCACGTCATTTGTCACAACATGTTGGAGGCTTTGTCATATCACAAGGCCCGCTCTACCACTTAGTTCCCATTGAAAATGCAGCAATGGCAGAGCGCAGCGTAATCCAATGGGACAAGGATGATTTAGAGAGTTTAGGATTACTCAAAGTAGATGTACTCGCCCTTGGAATGCTAACCGCAATTCGAAAAACTTTCTCACTCATCCAGCAGCATTACCAACACTTATACAGGATTGCTGATATAACCGCTTTAGGCGATGATCAACAAGTATATAAAATGATCCAAGCAGCAGACACAGTTGGCGTTTTTCAAATAGAATCTAGAGCACAAATGAGTATGTTACCGAGACTCAAACCTGCTGAGTTTTACGACCTAGTTATTCAAATCGCTATCGTTAGACCGGGGCCAATTCAAGGTGGCATGGTACACCCTTTTTTAAAACACAGGGCCACTCCCCAATTAATAAAATATCCATCAGAAGACTTAAAAGAAATTCTGGCAAGAACATCTGGAGTACCCATATTTCAAGAGCAAGTCATTAAAATAGCTATGGTAGCAGCTGGCTTTACAGGAGGGGAAGCAGATCAGTTACGCCGCGCAATGGGTAGCTGGAAGCGCAACGGAAAACTCACCCACTTTAAAGAAAAGCTCATGTCAGGAATGTTACAAAGAGGATATGAAGCAAGTTACTCAGAACGTATTTATAAACAAATATGTGGATTTGGTGAATATGGATTTCCTGAGTCACATTCAGCATCTTTTGCAGTATTAGCTTATGTGTCGAGTTGGTTAAAATACTATTATCCAGCGGCCTTTTACACAGGTTTATTAAATAGCTTACCCATGGGATTTTACTCGGCAGCCCAATTAATAGAAGATGCTAAACGCCACAAAATAACTGTACTTCCTTTGTGTATAAACCATTCTAACCATGACCATTTGATGGAATACACAAATAACCAATGGGCAATTAGGCTAGGGTTTAGACTAGTTAAAAATGTCAATCCTAGTGATTCACACACCTTAGTTCAAGCCCGTCCCAAAATAGGTTTTACAGAGATAAACCAAATTAAAGAGCTCAAGCTATCTCGTAAGTATTTAGAAGCACTTGCCAGTGCCAATGCCTACCATTCTATTTGTAATAACCGATATGCATCACGTTGGTTGCTAATGGACTCAGAAGCAGATTTACCACTATTAATTAAACAAAAAGATTCAAGTATACAAAGCATTCCCACTCCAACCATTACGGATAATTTATTAGAAGATTACGCTGCGGCAAGCTTAAGTCTCACCATACATCCGATTAAATTGCTACGAGAAGCCAACTTACTCCCAAATTACATACAAGCAAATCAATTAATACAAAAAAGTCATCAGAGTCATGTAACTGTTATTGGGCTCGTCATAGGAAGGCAAAGACCTGGTACATCAAAGGGCGTAACTTTTATCACACTTGAAGACGATACCGGAAATATCAATATAGTCGTTTGGTTAAATACTGCCCGAGCACAAAAGCAAGCATTTCTAAAATCCCAAATATTACAAGTAAAAGGGATCTTAGAGCGAGGTGATGGCGGTGTAACTCACATAATAGCTGGTAAATTAATAGATCTGAGCTCAAAGCTCGCAAGCTTAAATACAAAATCAAGAAACTTTCATTAGTATTTAATCACAAATAGTTTAACTACCCAGCATTTAACAACTGCCAGAAAAAGAAGTGAACCCCTTTATTTAAATAGGAGCCTGCAGGGCTGACTACCAGTAGTGTGCGGGGCACCCCGTGCGACCTACATGGATGGTGGAAGTGCAGAAAAATGTCTGGAACATATTCTGTCTACTCTCGCAGGAGGGTAAAATGGTCTTTCTAGGAACACGGTTCCGCTCCATTTTTCAACGAGCCAAGGATGATGAGTTTGGGTGAGTATCATCATGGGATGTGTATTTGACTACTCTAGGTTTACTGGACCGAATCAAGCTATGCTTGGCTCTGGAAATCCACTTCGTGACGGTTGACTGCTGTGTAGCAATGCGCATTTTCGCTTAGAGTAAGGGCTACCCGTACACATCAACAGTGTATAAATACCTTAAACACACCGCAAAACAAAAAAGGGCTACCCTTACGGATAGCCCTTTCTCTAAATAGGAGTCTGGCAGTGTGCTACTCTCGCATGGGGAAACCCCAAACTACCATCGCCGCTAATGCGTTTCACTTCTGAGTTCGGAATGGGATCAGGTGGGACCGCATCGCTATGGCCGCCAGA
>NZ_JBLIXM010000002.1:0-1266272 GCF_047525415.1 Paraglaciecola sp. 2405UD69-4 | reverse complement strand
ACAGCGTCGACAATTTGTAATTTAAAGCCTAATGAATAATCTCGTTGTGTTCGTTTAAGCGGTGTATTATTTGACTTGGTCATAATAAGTCCTAAATGTGTAAACACATTTCAGGACGAGACATATTCATAAAAAAGGGCGTTTAAATATCTCTACCTAATCGCCCTTTTATTGGTTATAAGTTAATTGTTAGATAGTTAACTTCGTTTATTGCTTCTACCTATTAAACTCAGTATCAATCCTCCACCCAACAGAAGTATTAATGAAAAATTAATGGCGCCACCTGATTTCTTTTTCTCTACTGTACTAGGCGTTTCGTCATTATCGATTATAGTGACTTCTGCCGTAACATCAGTTCCTAAAGATGCGTTGACTGCATTATCTAACGTTACAGTAAAAGTTTCTGTATTTTCAACACTACTATCGTCAGTTATAGACACGATGAAAGTTTTTGAGCTATCCCCACTACTGAAGTCAAGTGTACCTTGTATATCTGTATAGTCAGTATTACTCGTTGCTGAAATTGCCGTTAAAAAATAGTCAACACTTGCTTCTCCATTCACACCGTCAGTTCGGTTTACTGTTATAGTTAAACTGCCGGCGTCTTCACTTACCGAGTAAGACAGATTGTTTAAATTGAAGTTCCCAGGTGAAGCATCTTCAATATCATCAATAGACACAGTGGCTGTTAAAAGTGATCCAAATGTTACTGCTCCAGTTAGCTCCGATAAACTAACTAAAAATGTTTCTGTCCCTTCTAATAAAATATCGTCCAATATTGCTACTGTAATTGTTTTAGACGTTTCCCCATCTTCCAATACAACTGTAGAGTCTTGAGGTTGATAATCCGATGATGCTGTTGCAGTGATATCTGATGAAATTAAATCAACTGTCACCTCACCGTCTGAACCATTGGTACGAGTAATCGTTATATCTACCGCTAAATCAGCCTCTAACGCTGTATATTGGGTTGAGCTCAGTTGAATTTGACTTGATGGCTCATCATTGTCATCAGTAAGGCTAGTTCCTCTACTGTTTTGTCCAAACCTTGGCCAAGGACTATCGATCAGAGGATAACTGCCTTCTAGCGCATAAACGTTTCCATCGAATGAACCAAAATAAATGCTGCCATCAACACCAACTGCTGGAGAACTGAAAATTGGTCCCATTGCACTATATGTACGGTTGATAGTTCCATCGGTATTTAAAGAATAAAAAACAGCATCACTTGAACCTATATGTATAGCTCCATCACTAGTAATTGTTGCGGACCCTTGAATAGCGCCTCCAGTTTGATATCGCCACTTCTGAGTTCCATCAGGATTAACTGCATAAATATATCCATCAAATGAGCCAAAATAGAGAGTTCCGTCAACGTCAATGGCTGGAGAGCTTCTGACGTTGCCCTCTGTCTCGAATGACCATTTCAAATTACCGTCACTGTCTAAGGCATATAATTTGTCATCATAAGAACCGAAGTAGATTGTACCATCACTACCTATTGCTGGTGACCCTGCAACGTCATCTCCTGTTTCATAAGACCATTTAAGTGTCCCGTCAGAGTTCAAGGCATAAAACTTATTGTCGTATGACCCAAATAAAACTGTTCCGTCAGATGCGATGGTTGGAGAGCTACGTACAAAGCCCTCTGTTTCAAATGACCACTTTAATGTGCCATTCTCTTCATTGAGTGCATAAACTTTATTATCATCGGAACCAATATAAACTGTTTGTGAACTGTCTATTGACGCCCAGCTATTAATGTCGCCGCCTGTCTCAAATCTCCATTTTTCTGTGTTGTCACTGTCTACAGCATAGAAATTATTATCTAAGGAGCCAAAATAGATTGTCCCGTCACTGCCTATAACTGGACTACTGCTAACATCACCAAGTGTTGTAAATGTCCATTTTTCAGTACCGTCAGCATTTATTGCGTAAAGGTTATTATCATATGAACCGATATACACAGTTCCATCACTATCAACGGACGCTGAACTAACAACATCTGAGTTAGTTTGGAAGACCCATTTTTCATCGCCATCTGCAGCATAAAGGTTTGCAGAAGTTGCAACCAAAAGCCCCGAAAAAAGTTTACCTACATTTCTACTTAACATCTTTCCTTCCTTAAAACTACAAGCCTTTGAGACACATATTAAATTCACATAGCGTTTTAGCTATTTTCATGCCATATAGTACAGTTATTTTACTAATTTGCTCAATTTTTATTGTGTCGCATAAAGCCTACGGTTCTTATTCAAATTCTTTCTTTTTTTGGGGGGAAGTCAGGAAATATTTATTAAAAATGTATGCTTTTGGATACTAAGTTTGGAAGTGTTGACTTAACAAGTATGTGGTTTTGAAATTATGCTACCACTAAATTATTTTATGTAGTGGTAGCAGATGTGAGTAATTAGATACTAGCTTTAAGTGTTTCTGCTAAATCTATTTGTTCCCAAGGGAATTCATTTCTACCAAAATGCCCATATGCAGCCGTCGCTTGGTAGATGGGGCGTTCTAGGTCTAACATCTTGATAAGACCATGGGGCCTTAACTCAAAATGTTCACGAACTAGTTTTACCAATAGGCTATCTGCTACTTTTGCGGTACCAAATGTTTCAATGTTGATTGAGGTAGGCTCTGCAACACCAATAGCATAAGAAATTTGAATTTCACATTTGTCAGCTAAACCAGCAGCCACTATGTTTTTGGCAACATAACGGCCAGCGTAAGCTGCTGATCTATCCACTTTTGACGGATCTTTTCCAGAAAACGCTCCACCACCGTGCCTTGCCATTCCGCCATATGTATCAACAATGATCTTACGCCCAGTTAAGCCGCAGTCTCCCATTGGTCCACCAATCACAAAACGGCCAGTGGGGTTAATAAAAAATTTGGTGTTTTTAGATAACCACTTTTCAGGAAGAACGGGTTTAATAATTTCTTCCATTACAGCTTCTCGTAAATCTGCTGTACTGATACTTTCATCATGTTGGGTTGACAATACAACTGCATCTATCCCTACAGGTTGGTTATCTTCATACACAAAGGTAACCTGACTTTTAGCGTCTGGACGTAACCAATTTAGTGTGCCATTTTTTCGCACTTCAGCTTGGCGTTTGACTAGGCGATGAGAATAGGTAATGGGAGCAGGCATAAGTACATCTGTCTCATTACTTGCATAGCCAAACATTAAACCTTGGTCACCAGCCCCTTGTTCTTCAGGTGAAGTACGATCTACGCCTTGATTAATGTCTGGAGATTGCTTACCAATTGCATTAAGAATGGCACATGAGTCGGCATCAAACCCCATATCAGAATGAACATATCCAATTTCTTTGACAGTGTTTCTGGTTATTTCTTCTATATCTACCCAAGCAGATGTTGTTACTTCGCCACCAACTAAAACCATACCTGTTTTTACAAAAGTCTCACAGGCTACGCGAGCTTTTGGATCTTGGGTTAAAATTGCGTCTAGTACTGCGTCGGATATTTGGTCCGCAATTTTATCTGGGTGTCCCTCAGAAACAGACTCTGAAGTAAAAAGATGTGATGTCATATAACTGCCTCGCTTGTCAGTATTAAAGCCTTACCTAATTTTGCTATTCTAACAATATTTTGAATAAATACCAGTCTTTACATCTAGACGTCCAAACGTCCATGAAATTAATTCTACTAAGGTGTAAATAAATTTCATATGTAAATGGCGATTCATACACGATTTGCCGTTGCAGTTAATGTCTGGCTAATACAAAATGGATTATTAAATTTGGAGTAACCTTTAGTTTTTTAATTATTCCTCCTTCATAAAAACGTTAGTCAGGAGACAACATGTCAACACGCCAAAATCTTGCCAATGCCATCCGAGCTTTAAGTATGGATGCCGTACAACAAGCCAACTCAGGTCACCCTGGGGCACCACTAGGTATGGCTGATATTGCAGAAGTACTATGGGGAGACTATTTGCAACATAATCCAAGCAACCCTGATTGGGCAAATAGAGACAGATTCGTGCTGTCTAATGGCCATGGTTCAATGTTGATTTACTCACTTTTACATTTATCTGGTTACGATCTTCCAATTGAAGAGCTTAAGAACTTCCGTCAACTTCATTCTAAAACCCCTGGCCATCCAGAGTATGGATATGCGCCGGGTGTAGAGACTACTACGGGGCCACTAGGACAAGGGATCAGTAATGCCGTAGGTATGGCCATTGCGGAGAAAACCTTAGCGGCGCAATTCAACAAACCAGATTTCGATATTGTTGATCACTTTACTTACTGTTTCTTAGGTGATGGCTGTTTAATGGAAGGTATTTCCCATGAAGCATGTTCATTAGCTGGTACGCTAGGTCTGGGCAAGTTGGTAGCATTTTGGGACGATAACGGCATTTCAATTGATGGCCATGTTGAAGGCTGGTTTACAGATAATACTCCTGCTCGTTTTGAATCATATGGATGGCATGTTATTGCTGATGTTGACGGTCACGACCCAGAAGCTATTGCCGCTGCAATAGATGCGGCAAAAGCAGAAACTACTAAGCCAACATTAATTTGTTGTAAAACTATTATTGGCTTTGGTTCTCCTAATAAATCAGGTAGTCATGATTGTCATGGTGCACCACTTGGTGATGATGAAATCAAAGCTGCACGTGAATTTTTAAATTGGCCTCATGCTCCTTTTGAAATTCCAGCTGATGTATATGAAGGTTGGGATGCAAAAGCATCTGGTGCTGAAAAAGAACAAGCTTGGAACGATAGCTTTAGCGCTTATGAAAGTGCTTATCCAGAGCTAGCAGCAGAACTAACTCGCCGTTTAGCTGGTGATTTACCTGCTGACTTTGCTGAGAAAGCAGATGCGTTTATTCAGGCATCACAAGACAAGGCTGAAAATATCGCCAGTCGTAAAGCTTCTCAAAATTCGATTGAAGCTTATGCTACCTTGTTACCAGAAGTGTTAGGTGGCTCAGCTGATTTAGCTGGTTCTAACCTTACAATTTGGTCAGGTACTAAAGGCATTTCAGCTGATGATGCTAGTGGTAACTACCTGTATTATGGTGTTCGCGAATTTGGTATGAGCGGTATCATGAACGGGATTGGTCTACACGGCGGATTCAGACCTTTTGGTGCAACCTTCTTGATGTTCATGGAATATGCGCGTAATGCAGTACGTATGGCAGCCTTGATGGGCATTCCTAATATTTTTGTATACACCCACGACTCTATTGGTCAAGGTGAAGATGGCCCTACGCATCAGCCAATTGAACAGGTTGCTAACTTACGTTTAACACCAAACCTTAATACATGGCGTCCTTGTGATGGTGCTGAAACAGCCGTGGCATGGAAGTCGTCTCTTGAGCGTAAAGATGGCCCATCTGCATTAGTATTTAGCCGTCAAGGGTTACCAGCTCAATCACGTGATGCTGCACAATTAGCCAATGTAGCTAAAGGTGGTTATGTGTTGAAAGATTGCGCCGGTACACCAGAAATTATCTTAATTGCTACAGGCTCAGAAGTAGGCATTACTGTAGAAGCTGCGGAGCAATTAGCTGCTTCAGGAAAAGCCGTACGTGTTGTTTCTATGCCCTGTACTAGTGTTTTTGACAAGCAAGATGCTGAATATAAAGAGTCTGTTTTACCTCGCTCGGTTACAAAACGAGTTGCGGTTGAAGCTGCTCATGTTGATTTTTGGCATAAGTATGTTGGATTTGATGGTGCAGTTGTGGGTATGTCTACCTTTGGGGAGTCAGCACCAGGACCTGCTTTGTTAAAATTATTTGGCATAACAACTGAAGCAGTGGTGAAAGCTGCTCAAGAACTTTAATATAAGTTCTTTATTACTACGCTAAGTATGTAAACTTTAAGGCGCATTTATGCGCCTTTGTTGTTGGTTTAAGGTAATTTTTAAAGGGTTTTATGTTACGTATAGCAATAAATGGCTTTGGACGTATTGGTCGCAATGTGGTGCGTGCTCTTTATGAAACTAAGCGTAATGAAAGTATTCAGGTTGTAGCAATAAATGAAATAGCTAAGCCTGAAGGTATAGCTCATTTGTTAAAGTATGATACTTCACATGGAAGGTTCGGATTTCCAGTTACATTAGATGGAGACATCTTAACCGTTGCAAATGACGATATTCGCTTGCTATGTCACCAAGATATTCGTGATTTGCCTTGGGAACAATTAGGCGTAGATTTGGTACTTGAATGCTCAGGTGTCCATAATGACCGCTCTGATGGTCAAGCTCATATAGAGCAGGGCGCTGGCAAGGTACTTTTCTCTCAGCCCTGTGGACCAGATATGGATGCCACTGTCATCTTTGGTGTGAATGATGGGGAGCTAAAAGACACAGATAAGATTGTGTCATGTGGTTCTTGTACAACCAACTGTATTGTTCCTGTTATTCAAGTGTTGGATGAGGCATTTGGGGTACAAAGCGGTACAGTGACAACTATTCACTCCTCTATGCATGACCAGCAAGTCATTGATGCTTACCACTGTGATTTGCGCCGAACCAGAGCTGCGAGCCAATCAATCATACCTGTTGACACTAAGTTAGCTGTTGGTATCGAGCGGATCTTGCCTAAGTTTGCAGGTAAGTTTGAAGCCATTGCGGTAAGAGTACCAACAATTAATGTGACAGCAATGGATTTGAGTGTAACGGTAGCTAAGTGTCTAAATGTCGAAGATGTAAACCAAGCTTTTAAAGCGGCCAAACTTAGTGATTTTAAAGGGATTTTAGATTATACAGAAGAGCCACTTGTCTCTGTTGATTTTAATCATGACCCCCATTCTTGTATAGTAGATGGTAGTCAGACACGAGTTAGCCATAAACAGTTAGTTAAAACCCTTGTTTGGTGTGATAACGAATGGGGATTTGCAAATAGAATGCTAGATACGGCTGAGGTAATGTTCAAACAAGCCTAGGTTTTATCTGAAGAATAAGTCAATTATCGTTAATAAAAGGTAAAGTATGTCCATATTAAAAATGTCCGAGCTAGATTTAGCCGGCAAAAGAGTTTTAATCCGTGAAGATTTAAATGTGCCAATTAAAGATGGTGAAGTTACATCTGATGCACGAATTCGAGCGTCTTTACCTACCATACAAGCTGCCATTGCTGCAGGTGCAAAAGTCATGGTGATGTCTCATTTAGGTCGTCCTACCGAAGGAGAATATGCAGAAGAGTTTTCACTACAACCAGTAGTGAATTATCTAAAAGCTAACACCGAATTAAAAGTTAGACTTGAAAAAGACTATCTGAATGGCGTTGAGCTTGATGCAGGTGAAGTAGTTGTTTTGGAAAATGTTCGCTTTAATCCTGGTGAAAAGAAAGATGACGAAGCCTTGTCAAAGCAATACGCAGCCCTTTGTGATGTGTATGTAATGGACGCATTTGGCACCGCACACCGTGCCCAGGCCTCAACACATGGCGTTGGTTTACATGCTCCTGTAGCCTGCGCAGGACCTCTACTAGACGGTGAATTAACAGCCTTGGGTAAAGCCTTGAATAATCCAGAGAGACCTTTGGTTGCCATTGTTGGAGGCTCTAAAGTATCAACTAAACTTACCGTTTTAGACGCACTATCAAAAATAGCTGATCAACTTGTTGTTGGCGGTGGTATTTCAAATACTTTTGTTGCTGCAAGAGGGAATAATGTAGGCTTATCATTATATGAGAAAGACTTAATTCCAGAAGCAAAGCGTTTAATGGAGTCGTTAGATATTCCAGAGACTGTAGACGTTCGAGTAGGTAAAAACTTCTCAGATACTGAGCCTGCTGTCATCAAGGATGTAGACCAAGTTCAAGATGATGAAGAAATTATGGATTATGGGCCTCAAACGGCCGCCAATGTTGCTGCTGTATTAGCTAACGCAAAAACGATATTATGGAATGGTCCATGTGGTGTGTTTGAGTTTGACAACTTTTCTAAAGGAACAGAAGTTGTCGCAAAAGCCATTGCTGACAGTCAAGCATTTTCAATCGCGGGTGGCGGTGACACGCTAGCGGCCATTGATAAATGGGACCTAAGTGATAAGATTTCTTATATTTCTACTGGTGGTGGGGCTTTCCTTGAGTTTGTAGAAGGCAAAGTTTTACCTGCAGTCGCTATGTTAGAATCAAGAGCCTCTTAAAACAGGCTTAAAATAAGAACAAATAGAAAAGTAAAAAGCTTTCAGTTCAGGGCAATGATGCCCAGTAATATAAACCCTACAAATCAACTAGATGTTGGTTAAAACAGTACTTAAAGGAGTGTCACATATGGCATCACAAGTTCAATTAGATATGCTCGCAAAGATTGATGCAGAAACTGGATTTATTGCAGCTTTGGATCAAAGTGGTGGTAGTACGCCAAAAGCTTTAGCACTTTACGGTGTAGAAGCGTCAGAATACGAAGGTGATGAAGAGATGTTTACGAAGGTGCATGAAATGCGCACTCGAATCATCACCTCAAAAGTATTTAATGGTGAAAGAGTCTTAGGTGCTATTTTATTTGAAAATACACTTGATAGAGAAATTGAAGGCCAAAGTACTGCTAGCTACCTGTGGAATGTCAAACAAGTGGTTCCTTTCTTAAAAGTAGATAAAGGATTAGAAGCAGAAGTAAATGGTACCCAACTGCTTAAAGCTATGCCTGACTTAGATGCTTTATTAGCTAAAGCAAATGCTCAAAATGTATTTGGTACAAAAATGCGTTCGGTAGTCAAGTTAGCTAATGAAGAAGGTATTGAAGCGGTAGTGGCACAACAATTTGCTGTTGCTAAGCAAATTTTAGCTGCTGGCCTAATGCCAATCATTGAGCCTGAAGTTGATATTCATAGCCCTGAAAAGTCAGAAGCTGAAGCAATGCTAAAAGCCTCTATTTTGTCTCATTTAGACCAGTTAGATGCTGATCAACAAGTCATGTTAAAACTGACTTTACCTAATGAAGCAAACTTCTATGAAGAGCTAGTCAAACATCCTAAAGTACTAAAAGTTGTGGCATTGTCTGGTGGTTACTCAAGAGAAGATGCCAATGAGAAGCTTGCTGGTAATATTGGAATGATTGCTAGTTTTTCTCGAGCTTTATCTGAAGGCTTAAGTGCGAAACAAAGCGATGCAGACTTTGATGCTACTATGGATGCTTCTATCGAGAGCATTTATCAAGCCTCAAAAAGCTAGACTGTTTTAGTCATGTCATTTAAATAAAAGGTCGGTTTTTACCGGCCTTTTTTGTGGCTAAGCACACGGTAATTTGATAAGTTTTAGTGTAATAAAAGGATCCTTGTTATGCATGTAGATTTACCTTTACCTTTGTACAAAAAGCTAACTGTTACCTTTCGAGTTGAGCCAGGGTGTTTGGGGCCAGACGGTATTGAACACATTGAAAAATTTTGCAAGTTTGCAAAAAAAGAGGTGGCTGGGTTAGATTCAGATTTCGTTCGCTGGGTCATTACGCCTCGCTATGACAAATCATTACCTGAAACAGAGTACAAGACTAACAACAAGCGTTTAGATCATGAAAAGGCTGAAAAGTATCTTACTATTTTTGGCAAAGATCTTGATGAATTTGAAGAGCACTTGCAAGACAAGTTATCGATTCTTATTGATGAGTTTCACGGTCGCTAATCTACCTTAGTTAATTTTAAATCACAGATGTGATCACTTTCCCATTGTGCAAATAAAAAGGATCCCTAGGTTTGCAGGTGACGCCACCTGTTTTACAGGATACCTTAATTCGTTATTTTTGTTATTTGATGTTTATCTATCGGAGTTAGTCCTGCTGTATGCGTATTCAGAATAAGCTCTTTGCAATATTTTTTATTACTAGTGTGGTGTTAGTCACTGCTCAAGTGTTGGTTATGCAATGGAGTATTGGCAAAGGCATGATTGACTATGTCAATAAAAAAGAACTCGATGCACTTCATAGTTTAGTGATAACGCTTCAAGACTTTTACAGTGAAAATAAAAGCTGGGATGCTTTAGCTGGTCGTCATCGCTACTTTCGAGAAATGCTGGATGAGCATATATTTGATGAAAATGAGCGTTTTCGATTTCCCGGTGACAATAGACCAAACTTTCAAGATAGAGGTCCACCTAGGTTAGGACCTATGGGGAACCCTCCTCCTTCTCGCTTCCGTGATTTTGATGGTCCACCTGAGGGCGTGCCTTTAGATGTCACCTACGCCATACTTAACCAGGACAAGAAGTTAGTTGTGGGGATATACAGTGAAAAGTCTAAGTTTGAATATCTCAATATTGTTGTAGATGAAAAAATTGTAGGCTATTTGGCAGTGTCTCGTCATAAGCAGCTAACTGCGGGTTATGAGTTAAATTTTGTGGAGCAACAACAACGCTACATAGTCTTGATTGCTGTGGGTTTGATCATCATTGCATTATTAGTGACTTTGCCTTTAGCTCACCACTTTGTTGTTCCTATAAAAAAGTTAACGCTATCAATGAGTAAACTCACCTCGGGTCAGTACGATCAGCGTATTAATTTAAAACGTAAAGATGAGTTTGCGCAGTTAACAAGAGACTTTAACGATCTTGCAGCAACATTGGAGCAAAACGAGCAAGCACGTAAACGTTGGTTAGCAGATATTTCTCATGAGCTACGAACCCCTGTTGCTGTGCTCAAAGGAGAAATGGAGTCTATGGTTGATGGTGTTAGGCCTTTATCCATGGAAAGGATCCAGTCCTCCCTTGAAGAAGTTAATCAATTAGAACAGTTACTTAATGACCTACACGAGTTAACAAGAAGTGATCTTGGAACCTTACACTATCGCAAAGATTGGGTGAAATTGATTCCAATACTTGAAGAAGTTGCGAATCAATTTGAAACTATGTTGTCTGAAAAAGGTATTCGGGTTGAATTAATTACCCACAATAGCGATATTGATGTATATGTAGACGTGACCCGATTGAAGCAGCTTTTCAGTAACTTATTAAGCAACGTAGGCAAATACGCAGTAGACGGTAACTTATTAAAAATAGCTGTTGATAATGTCGCTTCAAAAGAGGTACATATTATTTTTGAAGATAATGGTCAAGGCGTGAGTGAGCAAGATTTACCGCTATTATTTGAACACCTATTTAGAGCCGAAAACTCAAGGAATAGAGAAACGGGTGGCAGTGGTTTAGGTCTATCAATCTGTAAAAAAATTGTTGAAGCTCACCATGGAAAAATTAGCGCATTTTCTTCCAAATTAGGCGGTTTAGGCATTCAGGTTATCTTACCTTTGGAGTGATTAAAAATTATGGAAACACAAGCTCACGTACTTATAGTCGAAGATGAAAAAAAGCTAGCATCCTTGTTAGCTGACTATTTGAGTTTATCTAACTTCACCACGACTTGTTTACATGACGGCCCATCAGTTGAGCCATGGCTAGAAAATAATGAGGTGGATATTATTTTATTAGACCTTATGTTACCTGGTAAAAGTGGTTTAGATATTTGTAAAGCCATCCGTGAAGTGAGCCAAGTACCTATTCTTATGGTGACAGCTAAGGTAGAGGAAGTTGACCGTTTAATAGGGTTAGAAATCGGAGCCGATGATTATATATGTAAGCCCTTTAGCCCCAAAGAAGTAGTGGCAAGAGTTAAAGCTGTATTAAGGCGCGCTAACCCCCAATCTAAGGGAGGGCTACCCTTTGATCTTGATAGTAACCGTTTAGTCATGTCCATTGGACAGCAATCAATTGCGTTAACCGCGGTAGAGTTTGAAATGATGCGGTTGATAAGTTCTGAGCCAGGCAGAATATTCTCTCGAGATCAACTAATGACAACCTGTTATCGGGACCATCGTATTGTCAGTGACAGAACCATAGATAGCCATATTAAAAAACTCAGAAAGAAAATCGCTGTAATTGGTAATCAGGATTGGATCCAGTCAGTTTACGGGGTTGGATATAAGCTTAATGTAGAGGCTACTTAAGGTATTTACCTTTAAAAAGTGCGTAAACTAGGTGAATACACAGCTATAAACCTCAACTCATGCTTTTTCGGATATAGGGAATGGTATTAAGGGTTATCTCTAAAAAAGCCTGAATGGTCGCACTTTTGTTATTATTAGGATAATGGAGTTCTACAGGGATCTGCGATGCAATAGATGCTAACTCTAAGAAATGGCATCCTTCACTATAGAGCTTGTTGACACACCTAGGCGCAATAGCGACGCCCAATCCTGCTGACACCTCTGTGACTAAAGTTTGCATATGTTTGGGTTGGCTTATGATATTCGGAGAAAAGCCAGCTTGCTTACATATCATTATTGTTTCATCAAACAAGCCTAATGCTTCATCGCGGTTAAATATGATGAATTTTTCATGTCGTAATACGTCCAGCTCTATCTTATCTTGCCCTGACATCTCGTGATTTTTGTTTACGATCGCTACTAATTTATCAATATAAATGGAGTGGCTTGTAAACTCATCTTTTATGGAGGAGGGCAGTGGTCTTGAGAATCCAATATCAATACGCTTGCTTTTAAATGCTTCTATTTGCTCTGTTGCTGTCATCTCATATAAAACAACATGAACATCTGGGTACTGCAACTTGTAGCTACGAACGAGTAATGCCATAAATGTTAAACAAGCTGAGCTTAAATGGGCAATTCTAAGTGTGCCTAACTGCCCATTATGGGCACGTTTGACTTGCACTTTGGCTTGTTGGGTGAAAGCAATAATCTCATGGGCGTCTTTTAGTAGTTGCTCTCCCGCCTGCGTAATCATGACGTCTCTGGAGTTACGTATAAACAACCTCACTCCTAGCTCTTCTTCTAACGCAGCTATGTGACGACTAATGGCGGGTTGCACTGTATGCAGTTCACGAGCTGCTTCTGAAAAACTCTTATGTTTAGCCACTGCAATAAAACTCGATAATATTTTTATATCCACATCTCACCATTAATTCATATTTTGTATTGATTCTATTAAAAAATAACATTTTTATTATAGGTTAACGATCCGTATCTTAGATGCAACTTAATTTTCTAGAGCAAATTGTGAATACTCAGCCTTCTGATAATCCTATTACGCTGTTTTTGTTATTACTCATGAGTGGGGCGATCGCTGTAACCGCGGCTAACCTTTATTATGTGCAACCAATTCTACCTCTCATTGCTAATGAGTTTAGTTTAGATGTCTCGGAGCTTGGAAGCATCCCAGGTCTGATTCAATTTGGTTATGCCTTTGCATTATTTTTTATTTCACCACTTGGTGACTCTATACCTAGAAGGCGTGTTATTGCTTTTCTTTCAGTTATCTTGGTTGTATCCAGTCTTGTAACAGCGTTAATGTCTCATTATGTGGTGATTGTTTGCGCTATGTTTTTTATTGGGTTGGGGGCAAATATCACCCAACAACTTATTCCATTTGCCGCTTCTATGGTTTCGCCGAAAAAGAAAGCGGCCACAATAGGCTCTTTAATGATGGGCTTAACATTAGGCATCTTACTATCAAGAACTCTGAGCGGATTTGTTGCTGATTTTTATGGTTGGCGCGGGGTTTATATCATGTCGGCATGTGTGGCCGCGCTAACTGGTTTGTTATTGTATGTGTTTTTGCCCACCAATACGCCACACAGTAACTTGCGTTACTGGCCTTTATTAAAAAGTACGGTAAGCCTATTTAAGCAACATAAATCATTACAAAACTACACTTTAGCAGGCGCATTGTGGTTTGCTTCTTTCAATGTACTTTGGGCAACGCTAGCCATTTATGTGAGTCAGGACCCCTTTAATTATAATGCTCAGCAAGCGGGCCTCTTTGGTGTGATTGCTTTAGCTGGGGTAGTAGGAGCAAAGGTATCTGGTAAATGGGTGAATGCTTTAGGCTCCAACAAACTGATCATGATCTCACTGCTTCTAATGGCCATAGGCTTTGGTGTTACTGGTTTATTTGCTGATAGCTTATGGGCGCTAGTTATCGGGATTGTCTTAATTGATTTTGGGGTGTTTAGTGCACAAGTATCAAATCAAACTCGCGTTTTTAGCATTGATGAAAAAGCCCAGAGCCGTATTAATGGTATTTACATGCTTGGTTATTACATTGGTGGTGCGCTGGGCTCAGTAGCAGGACTCTATGGATTCGCTATGTATCAATGGCATGGCGTTATTGGGGTGGCGATACTCTTTATTAGCTTGAGCGCTTTGTTTAATTGGCGCGCTACACAAGCTTAAACATTACATATTTCTTCTATAACTTAACCAAGTGAAATCAAAAATGAACAAACTCTCTGCTTTAGGCAGTCTAACCTTACTTTGTATAGCATCTCTCACCATTATGGTGGGCTCTATTGTTGCTCCTGGCATGCTTAGCATTGCTGCTCAATTAGGGATAGAGAATAATGCCATCTTACTTGTGACACTACCTGCTTTAGGTGCCGTTGTGTTTGCACCCGTCGCGGGAAAACTAATTGACAGATATACCCCTTATAAGGCTGCTGTCATCGGTATGTTTTTCTACGGCTTATGTGGTGCAGGAGCTATTTATTTAGAGGGGGCTTTTTGGGTTTTTGCCGACAGGTTATTGTTAGGAGGGTTAACTGCCCTAGTAATGGCAAGCAGTACTGCACTTATTGCTCAGTGGTATCAAGGTAAAGAAAGATTAGAAATGATTGCTAAACAAGGAATGGCCATTGAGTTTGGCGGAGTAATCTTTTTATTCTTTGGTGGTGTATTAGCCACTCACAACTGGGCATATCCATTTTTATTGTATTTAGTTGCTTGGCTGTTTTTGGTTATGCTTTTTTTGTTTGTTCCTCGCCACGGTGCAAACTCCTCCATTACAGAGTCTGAAACCGATGGGCATGTTGTGGTTACTGGCTTATCTCTACGAAGTATTTATGTTTATTCAGTTTTATCAATGAGTACATTTTTTACTATCTTTGTGCTTTTGCCCTCCTCTATGAATCACCAAGGGTTTGATGAGCAGCAAGTGGGTATGTTGTTGGCTTCCATTTCTTTTGTGGCTGTCATTGCTGCTCACTTCATGCCTAAGCTAAGTAAAAAGGTAGGGGAGCTTGGGCTCTTGGCTATTGCTTTTTTAGGTTACGCAGGTGCATACACATGTTTTATTCAGCTTGGGTTATTGCCTTTAATCGTAGGGGCTATTTTTAGCGGAATTGGTTTTGGTTTCAGTATCCCTTTGTTAAACCATATGACGGTGGAGCGCAGTAGTTATAAAGTAAGAGGTCGCAACTTATCTTACTTCGCTATGGCTGTGTTTTCTGGGCAATTTTTGACTTCATTTTTAGAGAGTATTCCAGGTGAGCCATCTCAAATATACATCTTTTGCGCAATAGGGTGTGGCATCATGGCTTTGGGGCTAGCGTTATATAGAAATCGCTAAGCCCTTTTTCGCCTCTTTGTTTTTGCGATTAATCAATTTGGGTTAATCGTAATCTAGTGTGTAATTTAGCTCTTTCAAGTAATCCCGTTCTCGCTCAATATCAGCGCTAAACACAGGTTTATTTTCGAGCCAGTTTTCAGGAAATGATAAGGTTATATCCTGCCCTTTAGCGGTAATGCTGTAATCAGGCAAAATATCATCCTGGCGCTTTATATTGAGTAATACTCCTAAGCGAAGCAGTATCATTAGCTTATAAACTTGCTCATGGTCAAGGATGGTAAACTCGGGGATTTCAGCCACTTTGATCTTTTTTCGATGAAATCTCACTAAGGTGGCCAGTAAGCTTTGTTGTTCTTGCCCAAAGCCTGGTAATTCGATATTTTGTAAAATGTATGCCGAGTGCCTCTGTATACCACGGGTATTAATTTGTAACCCCACCTCATGTAACAGTGCAGACCACTCAAGTAAGCTTTTTAGTTCTTTATTGTCTATTTTCCAAGATTTTTTACAGGCTTGATAGAGAGCCATAGTGGTATTCAGTACCCTTTTGGCATGTTCTACATCTACATCGTAACGAGTTGCTAGGCTCTGGGCACTGCGCTCGCGTATATCTAATTGTTGTAGATGATCTTCCATTTCATAAAGCACGCCTTCTCGTAATGCTGCGGGTGAGAACTCCATACTTTCTATTTTTAAATTATTAAAAATCGCAATCAAAATCGACAAACCTGCAGCTAAAACAGGCTGTCTGTCTATGGTTAAGCCCTCTAATTTTAAATTTTCACTGTTACCTGCTTCGCAGCATAAGTCCATTAATGTGTACAAATCACTTCTTGATACAGTGTTTTCGATATTTTTACTACTGAGGTGGGATGCAAGTTCAATAATGACTTTAATTGTTCCCGAAGTGCCGATACAGGTGTTCCAACCTAATTGTCGATATTGTTTATCGATCATCTCTAGCTCTTGCTGGGCACTGGTAATTGCCTTAAGAAAGTTTTTAGGTTTTAGCTCCCCATGTTTGAAAAAACGATTGGTGTAACTGACACAGCCCATCTGTAAACTACGTAGAATTTTGGGCTCAAAAGCCTCTCCAATGATAAATTCGGTAGAGCCTCCGCCTATGTCTACAATTAAGCGCTGGCCTTGTTGGTGATTAGTGTGGGCGACACCTTGATAGATAAGTCTAGCTTCTTCTACACCTGCAATAACTTCTATAGGAAAAGGAAATACTGCTTTGGCAGCCTTAAGAAACTCTTTAGCATTTTTAGCTTTTCGCAATGTATAGGTTGCGACTACTCGTACATTTTCTGGTTCAAAACCTTGTAAACTTTCCGCTATAACTTCGAGTGTCTGTAAGCCCCTTTGTATGGCTTCGTCAGATAAAACTCCGTCTTTACCGAGACCATCGGCTAAACGGACCTTTTGTTTAACTCGGTGCAAGATCTGTACTGATCCTGCCACGATACGAGCCACCACTAAATGAAAGCTATTGGAGCCAATATCTAATGCGGCTACTTTACTAATATCACGGACTTCGACACTGTCGAAAGCTGAGTTTACACTAGGCATTGTCACCCTTTTCTATGGATTTGAGATATTTATATGTTTCTATTTGTGAACGTAACTTTTTGCGGTTGCCTCGGGCAACATAAGGGTTAGTTTGCTTTTCGTTAATTACCCTTGCTTTAAGTGTATCTCTTAGCTGTAAGTTAAGTATATCGATAATTTTGGCTTTAAGATCTGTATCGTAAATTGGGCACCCGACTTCAATTCTAAAGTCCATATTACGAGTCATCCAATCTGCAGATGAAATAAACACTTTAGGATCGCCAGCATTTTCAAACACTAACACTCTAGGGTGTTCAAGAAAACGGTCAACCACACTTATAATGCTAATATTTTCACTCAAGCCTTTTATTCCTGGCACTAAAGAACACATTCCTCTGATAATTGCCTTGATTTTCACGCCGGCTTGACTGGCTTTATACAAATCATCAATTAATAATTTATCATCTAAGTTGTTAATTTTGAGGGTGATCCCTGATTTTAATCCTTCATTAGCATTTTGAATTTCTTGTCGCACTAATAACTGGATTTTAGTTCTCGCATTAAGAGGAGACACTTGTAAATGCTGGAACTTTTGTCGTCTGTATGGCTGCTCTATAAAGGTAAAGACTGCTCTAGCCTCACTTGCTAATTCTTGATTACGGGTAAATAGACTAAAGTCAGTATAAATTTTGGCGGTTTTCTCATTGAAATTACCTGTCCCAAAATGGGCATAATCAACTAACTCACCTTTTTCTTCTCGGGTGACCACACATAACTTACTGTGTATTTTTAGTGAAGGCATACCAAACACCACTTTAACGCCAGCATCTGTTAGGGTTTTTGCCCACTCGATATTATTTTCTTCGTCAAACCTTGCTCTAAGTTCAACAACTACTGTTACTTTTTTCCCGTTATCGACCGCATCTATAAGTGAGCTGACTATTCGCGATTTACTGGCAACTCGATAAATATTTAAGCGTATGTGTTTGACGCTAGGATCGAATGCCGCTTGTCTTAAAAATTCAGTGACATGTAAAAAACGATGGTATGGGTAGTATAAGAGAATATCTTTAGCGGTAATTGCATCAAAAACCGTATCGTAGTCAGAAAAATCTTTTGCGGTGAGGGCAGGGAGCTTTTTATTTTCAAGGTAATCTCGGCCAATATTTGGAAAACCAATAAAGTCTTTGAAGTTACGGTAGGCCCCACTGGCAATTAAGCTGTCGAAAGAGGATATTTTAAGACGTTTCTTTAAATCCTTGAGCATTTCCATGGGCATTCTAGCATCATGAACAACTCGCACGGGTTCGGCGATTAGCCTTTGTTTCATGCTGTCAGACATTTTATCAACGTAGCTTTCGTCAATTTCATCATTGATAGAATATTCAGAATCGCGGGTCATTTTAAATGAGTAGGCTTCTAGGTGGTCAAACTCAATAAAGCCTTTAAATATGCTCTCTAAATTCAGACGAATAATGTCATCAAGTAATATGATGTATTTCTTTTTACGACTTTTCTCTGGCGGAATAACTACAAAACGCGACATATTTTGACTTGGCACTTCAATTACCGAATAGGCCACTATTTTTTCGTTTTTATGGATGCTGACATATAAATAGGTTGCGGAGTCGTTTAGGCGCGACACCAATTTAACTTTTTTGTTTAATAATACAGGGGCGATATGGCGTAATATTTTATTTTTGAAGTAATTGGTGAGCCATTCTGTGTGGTATTCGTTGAGGTCTTCTTCACCTAATAAAAATATATTATATCTGGCTAAGCCTTTAACAATATCCAGATGTACTCGGTCAAAATCTTCAGTTAAGCCTAGTACTTTGTCTTGGATCCCTTCCATTAAGGCTTTGGTTTGCTCTGCTTGTTCTGTTTCACCTTCATTCATATGGATTAATATTTTACGTTTTACATCTGCGACTCTAACGCGGTAAAACTCATCCATATTATTGGAATAAATACCAAGAAACCGTATGCGTTCAATAATGGGGTTAGTTTTGTCTGCTGCTTCTTGAAGTACTCTTTGGTTGAAAGACAACCAGCTTAATTCTCGAGGGTAATAAATATTTTTATTGTCAGCCATAGTAACTCTTATTGTATGTTTATTTTTATGGTGGTGATCGTCCATTGAGATTGTGACAACCAGATGACAATTGTCGTTAAATTTTAGTCTATCTCAATATCTACCATTAAATCATTCGCTACCGCTTCTAAGGTTTCCCGTAAGCTGTCCAAGTCAAAATCTTCTGCGATGGTTATGGTCGCTTGTGCCTTAAATAGCAAGCCACCCCAATTAGGAGCACTTTCTAGGTTTGAATCAAACTTAACTATGTTCAGGTTAAACTGACTAAGCACCTGTGTTAATTCCTGAACGATACCAGCTTTGTCATTACCCATTATTTCAATTGTCACTGACTGCTGTTGGTCGCTTGGCTGAGTTTCTCCCGCTAATAGATGAATTTTTAAGTCTGGGTGCTTAGAAAAGCATTCAATGAGTTCTTGGTGTTTTTCTTGGGGTAGATTAACTTCTACAAATCCCGCAAAATGCCCTGCCATGTGCGAAAAGTTGCTGCCCAACCAGTTACCGCCCATATCATAAACGGTTTTTGCTAAATCACTTATTAATCCGGGTTTATCTTGCCCAACTAAAGTAAATATCATTGGTTTCATAAAACTGTCACATCCACGTAATAGAGTCGCTGTCGTTGCGCTTTAGCCTAAACCATTATGTATAGCTTTAGTAATATTTAATGATTATTCGCTGGTTTTTTAGGCAATCATTTAACTTTTTATTTACGCGAAGCAAATAGTTACTGTTCGTGGGTAATACTGTCTTAGTAAAATAGGTTACGATAGCGGTATATTTTGAATGACCCATGACGGGTTGCGATTATTTAAGTAAAAGAGAGCTTTTATGCCAATTAATTCATTTTTGGGGGTGTTTGCAAAATCACCACTAAAACCATTGGAAGATCATATCAATCTTGTTTACAAATGCAGTCAAGGTTTGTTGCCTTTCTTCAAAGCTGTTTATGCTCAGGATTGGAAAGTTGCAGCTGATACCCAGCAAGCCATTTCTAAATTAGAAAAAGAAGCAGATGTTATTAAGCGTGAGCTAAGAATTAGCTTACCTACTGGCATATTCATGCCTATTCAACGACAAGATGTTTTAGATTTATTAACGCAACAAGATAAGATTGCCAATAAAGCTAAAGATATATCCGGTCGTATTCTTGGACGCCAGTTAGCGGTACCCGAAGAATTACAAGTGCCTTTTATGGAGTATCTAGAACGTTGTTTGGATGCCACTAATCAGGCTAAAAAAGTAATAAACGAGCTAGATGATTTGCTAGAAACTGGTTTTAAAGGACGTGAAGTTCGCCTGGTTGAAGACATGATTGAACGTTTAGATTTAATCGAAGATGATACAGATGCGTTACAGATTAGCTTACGCAGAAATTTACTAGCACTGGAAAAAGATTTGAATCCAGTGGATGTAATGTTTTTATATAGCATTATTGAGTGGGTTGGCGAGTTGGCTGACATTTCCGAACGTGTCGGTTCAAGACTTGAATTAATGCTAGCCAACTAAGAGATTTACTGATGGATATTTTACAAACTTACGGTTTTATTTTAATCGTAACTGCTGCTGTGGTTGGATTTTTAATGGCTTGGGGTATTGGTGCTAATGATGTCGCCAATGCTATGGGAACATCCGTTGGCTCCAAAGCGATCACCATAAAACAAGCAATTTTCATTGCTATGGTATTTGAATTTGCTGGTGCCTATCTAGCAGGGGGAGAAGTAACCTCTACTATCCGAAAAGGAATTATAGACGCCGCCTATTTTGTTGATACGCCAGAACTATTGGTTTACGGCATGATCTCGGCGTTATTTGCTGCCGGTGTTTGGCTGGCGTTTGCGTCATACCTTGGCTGGCCTGTTTCAACTACCCATTCGATTATAGGGGCGATTGTTGGTTTTGCTGCTGTGGGTGTAAGCTCAGAAGCAGTCGAGTGGGGCAAAGTGACCGGAATTGTAGGGAGTTGGGTGATTACCCCGGCTATATCGGGGTTTATTGCTTATTTGATTTTCCAAAGCGCACAAAAACTAATTTTCGACACTGAAAACCCCATAGATAACGCCAAACGCTATGTACCATTTTATATGGCTGCTGCGGGTTTTATCATGTCCTTAGTGACAATTAAAAAAGGCCTGTCGCATGTTGGTTTGAGTATTGAAAGCTCTACTGGGTATCTTATCGCATTAGCTATTGCGCTTGTTATCGGTGTTGTGGGTAAGCTTGTCATTAATAACCTTAAGTTTGACAAGCAGGCTAGTAAACACACTCACTATGCCAATGTTGAAAAAATATTTGCCGTATTAATGGTGGTGAGTGCTTGTTGTATGGCATTTGCACATGGTTCAAATGATGTGGCGAATGCGATTGGACCCCTTGCTGCCGTTGTCAGTATCGTTAATAGTGGCGGAGAAATAGGTTCTAGTGCGTCATTGGTATGGTGGATATTGCCTCTAGGTGGTATTGGTATTGTACTGGGGCTGGCATTGTTTGGTCATAAAGTTATTAAAACAATTGGTAATGGGATTACTCACTTAACTCCTAGTCGAGGCTTTGCTGCAGAACTCGCGGCGGCCACTACTGTGGTTATTGCGTCTGGTACTGGGTTACCTATCTCAACGACTCAGACCTTGGTTGGGGCTGTGCTAGGGGTAGGAATGGCAAGAGGCATTGCTGCAATTAATTTAGGTGTTGTGCGTAACATTGTTATTTCTTGGATTGTTACATTACCTGCTGGTGCGGCGCTTTCTATTGTTTTCTTCTTTATGATAAAGGGTATATTTGCCCCCTAACTAAGTGTCAGCGTAGTGAGTTTATTTTACCCCAAACACACTAAGACCTTAACTAAATAAAATTATAACCACTTGTTTTCAAGTGGTTTTTTTTTGCTTTCGATTTTTCAATGCTTGGACTTTCTTAGTCATTAAATGTCTAAGGTAAGCCTCTTTGATAGTCAATATTAAAGTTTTGTGACATTTTCTGGGTGTAACAAAAGTGTCATGCAGTTTAGTTACTCTGCTCGCGTTTTTTAATTCTAATAAATTTACTCTCGTTTGGAGAACACAATGAAACTAAATAATACTTTTAAAGTTAGTACTCTTGTTTTAGCAATGGCCTTAGCTGGTTGTGGTGGTGGAGACATCATATTAGATGCTAGCGATAATAGTACTTATACAGATAACAGTGATAACAGCGTGACTGGTGACACTGGTACTGGCGACACAAACGTTTGTGCGTCTTATACAGATGAGTCTGGTGTGCTTCAAGAAGGGAGTGAAGAGGGTGATAACTGCCGTTACACTTCTCAATTTGTTAGTTCTTCAAATCCTATCCTGACTAACATCACTTTCTCCGCTTTAGAAAGTGGTGGAGCTCATATCTTTAACGAGAGTTTATACATAGGCCAAAATTACAGCAGTTTAAGTGAAGCTGCGGCCGATGGCATCACAAGTGGTGGTGACGGTGCGAGTTTATTTATTGAAGCCGGCGCTACGTTAGCATTTCAATCTGGTACAGCTGTTGTAATTAACCGTGGCTCTCAAATTCGTGCAGAAGGTACTGCAGCCGCTCCTATTACCTTTACATCTGAAACTGATATCAATGGCAATACCACTCCAGAAGAAACTGGCGCTTGGGGCGGCATGGTAATCAATGGTTTTGGTTTTACCAACGGTTGTGAATACGAATCTGGTTGGGCATTCGAACCAAACTCTGCATTAGATGAAGGCAGTGCGCTTGAGTTGGTTACTGACGCAGATTGTTCAATTGCTGTAGAGGGGTTAATCGGTAATGATGAAACAACTTACGGTGGCGAATTACCAGAAGATAACTCTGGTGAACTTAGCTACGTAGTTGTTAAACATGCTGGCTCTGCACTTTCTCCTGGTAATGAATTAAACGGTATTACCTTTGGTGCTGTTGGTAGTGAAACAACTGTTTCTAACCTAGAGATTTATTCAAACATCGATGATGGTATTGAGTTCTTCGGTGGCGGTGTAAACGTTGAAAACTATGTTGCTGTTTATGTGCAAGATGATTCAATCGATATCGATGATGGTTACTACGGTACTATCACTAACGCATTAGTGATTCAAGGTGGCGGTATAGATGCTGCAATCGGAACGCGCACTGGTGCACACTGTGTTGAATCTGACGGTGCGTCAACTCGTGACGAAGACACTGTATTTGACGAAGATTATTTAAGCCGCGCTACTATTACCAACCTAACATGTATTAGCTCTGCTAAAAACGAAGATACAGCTGGTAATGGTGACCCTGGTGCAGGTATCAACTTTGAAGAAGGTCACTTACTTACTGTGACTAACTCTATTATTACCACAGCTTACGCTGGTGATGATGAGACTGATAACAACAACTATTGTTTCCAAGCTGAAGATGAGCTTGATGCGATTCAATTAGCTGCTGGCCTATTAACTTTCTCTGAAAACATCTTTGCTTGTCCTGATATGGTGGCTAACGACTTAGATCTTGGCACTGTTGATACATCAAGCGAACAGTACACTGCGGCTGTTTCTCGTCGTGATGATTCAGCAGCTGGCCCATTCTCTGGAACAGTAGATGCGTTTTTAGATGATACAGGTAACCTTACTTCTGAAGTAACTGTACGTGCTGATGAAGGTGTAACTACTAACATCTTAGATAGCTTCTACACAGTCGCTCAAGGTGAAATGTTAGTTGATGGTGTAGCAGTGAGCTTCTCAGCTGGTTCTACTTTTACTGCTGATGACCTAGGTTGGACTTATGGCTTAATTGATGGTGCTCGCGGTCAAGCACTTTGGTTTGAAGACGGTCAAACTCCTGGCGATCGTTAATACCGAAGGCGCTGATTTATTGGCGTAGCCTATGTGATGGGGCGCTTAACGGCGCCCTTTTTCGTAAATGGCATTGTAACGATTAATTAAGAGTGAACACCGATGACAATCAATAAAACTTTTTCGAAAGCAGGATTAGCGGCATTTCCGTTATGCTTACTTTCAACAATAATTTCTACTTCTGTTTCAGCCCAGGATCAGATCGGTGCTGAAATAAATCAGCAAATAGGGCAAGAAATAGAAAGAGTCTTGGTACGAGGTAGATTGCAAACTGCTGCAGAATCTATAGTTACTGAGCGTTTAGAGTCTGACCAAGTAGTAGATATCCTTGGTATAGAACAAATATCTCGTGCTGGGGATTCTAATATTGCTGATGCACTGCGCCGTGTACCAGGTTTAACCTTAGTTGATGGTAAGTTTATTTACATTCGTGGTTTGGGTGAAAGATATCAAAACGTTACCTTAAACGGGGCCGCTGTGCCTTCACCCGATCTAACTCGTAATGTAATTCCTTTAGATATTTTCCCAACCTCTATTGTGGCAGATATTGCGGTACAAAAAGGTTATTCGGCAGACAAAAGTGCTGTGTTCGGTGGCGGTGCTATCGATATCAGAACGAATTCTATTCCTGATAGCTTTATGGCATACATTGGGGCTAGTGGCGGTATCAACAGCCTTTCTGATAGTTATTTAGACTACCCTGGCGGAAACGACTTTGGTAAAGAAGATGGCTCGCGAGCATTCCCTTCAATCGTAAGCTCTACTCTAGGTAGTAGTTTTATTGATGATGGTGATTTAGACATTAGTCCAAGTGCTATACAAGCAAGTGCTAACCGTAACGGTTCTCCCATTACCTTTGAAGAAGCTGAAGCGTTAAATAGAGATCTAGCCTTGAGCTTTAACCGAGATTTAGACATCTCTGAAAAAAATAGCAGTGTTCAAGATTTAGGTTTTCAAGTAGGAATTGGTGATACCTATGACATAGGTGGCGAATTTACACTAGGTGGCTTGGTAACCCTTAACTATGATGAATCTATTCGCACTCAAGACCGTGTTAGTCGCAGACTAGAAGAGCCTGAAGAAGAATTTACTGAGACCACAAAAAGTACACAAAATAGTAGTTTAACCGTGACTGCTGGTGTGGCTTTAAAGTGGGGATACGATCATACAATCGAATCAAAGAATTTCTTTATTCGCAATACTGACGATGAAACATTTTTATCTAATGAGTATAACGATACTTCTGGTTTCAGTACTGGTGGTGGCTTCCGCATTTTTGAAGGTATTTTTGAGCAAAGAGAGCTTGAAATCAATCAATTCTCTGGAAGGCATATCCTAGGTGAAGATACCCGTGATCTTATTGGTTTAGATAGCAGCTTTTTGGACGACTTAGAGTTGACTTGGTTCTACTCTGATTCAAACGCTACTACACAAATTCCTAACGCTTTCTCTTCAGTTGCTACCTTTAGTCGTGATACGACAACTAATGAGTTTAGTAACGTCAATATCTCTTTAGGGGGAATAGTCAGCAACGGTTTGCAGTTTGATAACCTTGATCTTGACGACCAGCTGGAAAGCTCTGGTTTTGAAGTGAAATTACCTCTGTTCGCTGGAGATTGGGCATTTGAATTATCTGGTGGTGCACGAATAGATAAACGGGGACGTATTTCTGATCAGCTGACGTTAACGATAGACGGAAATGCAGTGGTTAACTCTGATGTAACCGATTCTATCTCTACACGTTTTTCTGATGAGGCTATTTCTAACGCTGATAACGGCTTTGAATTGGCACTTGAGACATCTGAATTTAGCCCTAGCTTAGCAGCGACTAAAGTAGAAGCTGTTTTTGGTCAGGTAAATATTGATTGGAATGATGAACTTACTTTAGTCCTTGGAAGTCGTTTTGAGGACTATCGTCAGTTAAGTGCGATATTTAATCCACTGGCTGTTTCTAGTCCAATTTTACCAAATTTAGACACAAATAGTTTTGCTGAAGGTGAGTTACCAGATGGCGTTTTCCAAGATGACGGTATTTACCCTTCTTTCTCTGCTGTGTATAAGATTTATGACTTTTGGGCGGAAACTTTCAAGTTAAACTTCATGTGGAGTGAAAACGTTATTCGCCCAGATATGCGGGAAATAGTAGATACTTCATTCCGTGATCCAGTCACAGATTTTATTATCTCAGGTAACTCTGGTGTTACACCATCTGATATAACAAATATTGACTTGCGTGCAGAGTGGTTCTTTGAGTCAGGAAATAACTTTACGGTTAGTTTGTTCCATAAAGATATTGAAAACCCAATTGAATTATTTTCACAAACGGCTACTGGTAATGAACTAAGGGCTGAAGTTTTAAATGCTTCGTCTGCAGAAATTAGCGGTCTAGAAGTTGAGTGGATGGTGAATCTAGAGTTTCTAGGCGATATTGGTTCTCTATTCTTTGTACAAGGTAATATAACCAATTTGTTTAGTAATGAAATTGATGCCACTGGTGTTGAAAGTGACGTGACCAATGCCGTACGCCCTTTGACTCAGGCTTCTGATTTTGTGGCTAATATCATGCTTGGTTTTGACTCAGAAGACGGAAATCATTCGGCTGGTTTAGCGTTTAATACCTTCTCCGAGCGACTTTATGTTTCTGGTGCAAGCGGCTTTGCTGATTCTTATGAGCAACCGTTTGACTCACTAGACTTCACTTACACTTATTTTGTTGAAGAAGATTTATCTGTTAAGTTTAAAGCAAAGAACTTGCTTGATGCTAAGAATGAAATCACTCAAGAAAATAATGATGGTGTGGATGTTACTCGCTTCGAGCAAGAAGTTGGTCAAACTTATAGTGTAAGTGTTAGATATAGATTCTAATGTTAACGCTTTAAATTTAGCCCTAAAATAAAAAACCTGCTTAATGCAGGTTTTTTTTGGTTCAATTTTTAATTATTGCTTATCTGTGAAGCGCAATAAGATCAGTAATAGACGTGTCTGTATTAGATTCAAAATCATAATCATACTGTAACATTAAACCTTGAACAGCAACCGCTTGAGAGTTCAACTCTATAGGCTGAAAGCGGGAATTTTTTAGAGCTTTCATCGATGTATGTACGAATTGCTTAGGCCCACTATTATCAACTACAGCAATGTTAACTGGTTGACCTTGCTTGTTTAAGTCATAGGTAAGGGTCACATTACCAGAGCGTTTGTTAAGTAGTTGGGCATTGGGGTAATTTGGTACAACTTGTTCGACGGCAACAATTTTAGTATCCGAAGCAGCTAAATCAGCAGCATTTAAGGTGATAGCATTGACACTCCAAGAAACTGACATAATGGATACTAGAGTTAAAAATTTGTTCATACTTCCTCCGGATTTGTTAGAAATTACCAAGGAAAAATTTAAATGTAGTAACAATGTATTTCCTAGGTATATTCAAAGTATATACATTAATTGTGGTTAGTCAACTATATTTCACATTTGTCATATTTCTGTAATATTGAGAGGGTATAAGAGTGTTTTATGTATATACAAATACAATACATTGCATAGCGAGTTTTTAGTAAAACTCCCCTACCTATAAGTAGTTTGTTCATGACAAAATCAATAAGTAAAAAAGAATCAAGTAAGAAAGACCAAGAAAATAAGAAGAATAGTCAGCTTATTATTCGAATTAAAAAAGAAGAGAGGGACGCATTTGTTGAATTATGTGATGAACTAGATACAAGTGCAGCTAGAGAGATCCGCATGTTTATTCGTGATTTTTTACGTAAACAAGGAGATTAGAGCGGTAAATCAAGGCTAATTCAGATAATCATTACGGCCCTTGTGTAATGTATATTTAAACTTAGAGCTAAGGTGTGTCTGTTACTCTTTATAAAGTAGATGCTGTTAGAGTCAGCTTAACTGTCCCCATAAGGTGTATAAAAATCATGGTAGTCAAGCATAGCTTCCTATACACCTTAATGTTTCATTGTTAACGAGTAGGGCTGACTAAATCCAATAACTCAATATTGATAAATTGATTTGGGTTGTACATATCTAAAACTGAGCTTGTGCTATCAACTTGTTTTACTTCTAATTCCACGGCAGGGTAAGATCTTAAAGTTGAATGGCTCATGCCGTTTACACCAATTGGCAGGCGCTTCTTGTATAAAGTGAACTTGTCACCTTTTTTAATACCGTTTTCAGCTCCCATGTTAATAGTAATTGATTGTTGCTCAGTATTAATAACCTGCGCAAAGCTGCGCTCACATTGTAAGAGATTGGAAACATCTGAAACTGCCATATTAATGGTATTTAAAACAACTCTGCCATAATCACTGCGCCAAAATAAACTATTGTTGGTGTCAACACTGTAATCACTGCTGTACTCCCAATCAGCCTCGCTATGGTAGGTTTCTTTGTACAGAATATTGTGTTTGTAAGCATCGAGTAGATATACCTGAATAGTAAAGTTACGTCTTAAAGATACGTCGTCAGTTAATAACTCTTCTGTCACTTGTTCAAACAAACTGATATCTCGAATAAAGCCAAACAATACAAATTGGCGGCCATATTCTCTAGTCATATATATGGCCTTGTCGGTGATTTCTTGTAAATCTATCTTGTCGTAAGAGTTGACGTCGGTGAAAGCTTTATCAATAAGCAAGACCTTTGGGCTGTTGTGCTCAACACTGAGTTGGCGTTCAAAGCGTTTACTGATTTGTTTACCTAGATCAAATATGCTGCCGTATTTGGCTTGCTGGGGCTTTAATACTTGAAACTGCGCCACTAACATAGAACGGTTGTAACCATCATGGGCACAGTTGAATAAGGGCGAGAAGCTAACTTTTACTACTACCTTTAGAATATCGTCGGTAACCGTTTCACTCATCACTTCAACTCGCTGAATTTGCCCCTGAGTGGTTATTACTGACTTACTACTGATTAGCAGCCCATCTAGTACTACGTCTTCTGCAGCAATAAAACTGCCGTTTTTAAAAGACGCATCGGCAACGGCGTTTTTGATAGCCTGCACTCTCACATCTGTTAAATCTGCACCCTCAATCGCTACACTAGCTTCTCCTTGTTGCCAATTCGCTGTAACGGTTGCGCTAAAAGATAATAGAAGCAGGGCGACTAGAGCCTTTGGACCATAACTAAACATGTTAGTCGCGCCTTATTTAAATACTGTAAATAGTTTGTCTAACACTGAGTCTTCTTGGTTTTTATGGAGTTTGCCCTTGCCACTATATTCTATGCGGGCATTACCCACTTTAGATGAAATAATAGTGTTTGATGCATCTATGTCAGTGGTGCGCACTTCTCCAGAGAAACGAACATATTCTTCACCTGAATTTAGTGTTATCCACTTTTCACCGCCGACGATTAAATTACGATTAGGGAGGATTTCCATCACGTAAACGGTAATGTCACCATTTAGTGAGTTTGATTGTTTCGATTCAGACGATGAGTCAAAATCACTGTCTTGGCTATGCTCAATTGCTACGTCTCCTTCGTTTATATTGATAGGGCCAGCATTGACACTCAGTGGTCCTAAATCAAAGTTGCTGCTTTTGTCTGAAGAGTAATCAAGTGATTTTTTGGAGGTGGTAGATTCGCTAAGCTGCACTAAAATCATATCACCTACTCGATAATTTTTATGAAGCTTGTATAGGCTTGATGCGTTTTCAGCATGAAATAGAGAGCCATTAGGTATATGAATTGATTCCACTTGCTCGGTTCGCACCGGCCGAAACCTAGGCTCATCAGGTTTTACTTCACTATTGCTAGCAGTTATCGCTCGCTGACTCACTTCTGGATTAGTGTGGATATCTTCTACAACTTCTTGTTCAACTGATGGTGTTTGTGTACAGGCGCATAATGCCATCATCATAAACGGTAGGAAAATTTGGTTTTTCATATAGAAACTTAACCCTCTAGTTATCTTACGATAACAACTAACTAAATTTTAGAATTGCCTCTCACAACCAAATTCTGCGGCCAAATTACTTAAGAAGTTTTTAGATTACAAGCCGATTTTTCTGTTCCTTATTTCTTCCACATTTCTTCCTTATTTCAGTTAATAACTTGGTCTAATTTTCGCTTAGTAGAGGGATGTTTTTTGATTGTCTATGTTTAAGGCTAGGTATGAGGGCTCTTTTGAAATGACTGTTATTGATAATTTACAAAGCCTGTGGGGAGCTGATACATCTAGCGAGGTAGATACCTCTGCAACCGCTGAAGTGAGCACAGATGAAGCTTTTAGTGGTGGATTTGCCGGGTTGTTTTCTATGTTACAAGGAGACAGTGATGATAGCGGTGCCGCTGAAGATTTTATGGATGCAGAGTCCACCATCGACAGCATTCAGCAAAGTTTGATGTCAGCCATTGGCTTTTCTGATGTGCTTGGTGATGGTGTGTCGCAGCTTACTTCATTGTCTTCGATAGCTGATATGCAATCGTCTTTATTGAGTAGCTTACAAGCGAGTTTATTCAGTAGTGTTACAGATAGCGCATCTTCAGCTGTTAGTGAGACTACGACTAGCATTATGGATGGTGCCGAACAGCTTGACTCTTTGAGTAATACTTGGGATTCCTTTGAAGATATGTCTAGCTATTTAACGGGGGAGGACGGACTCGCTGTAGCTGATGTGTTTGATACAGTAAATATCTTGAACCACGTGCCATTGGTATCTGATATATATCAAGCTGAAATTGAGCATGATATATCCCCTATTTCTGAACTGGTGGGGGGCTATGCCTTTGGCGGTCCTATAGGGCTAGCATTTTCTGCTGCAGACTTGGCAATTGAAACCTTATCAGGCAAGTCTATCTATGAAAACTTAAGTGATTTTTTATTCAGTGATGCTGAACAAGAAACAATTGAAAGCACAGTAACACAAGTCACCGATACTATAGTGCAATCTAACCAAGTTTATAATTTTGTCACCCGAGATTTCTAAATGTATTGATAAGAGGCAAACATGTGCCGCCTTTTTTTGTATTGCGGCTAGTTGATGTAGGTGAAAAGGCTAATTTTAACGGGCTAACTCAAAGCTAATGGTTTTTATTCATAGTCAATTGAGTATAAAATCATGAATATTAATCGCTTTTATTGATGACAAAAAATGAAATGGCCAAACCTTAAACACCTACATTACTTAGTTGCCCTACACCAGGAGCAGCATTTTCATCGAGCGGCACAACACTGTCATGTTAGTCAGTCTACTTTAAGTACTGCCATTCAAAATTTAGAAGAGCAATTTGGGGCACAATTACTCGAGCGAGAGCATAAAACATTTGTGTTCACGCCTTTTGGTTTGGAATTGGTCGAGCGGGCGAAAACTCTGCTAACTGATGTACATGAGTTGGTGGACTTTGCTCAAAGTGCTGGTAATTGGCAGGCGGGTAATCTTAAATTGGGAGTCATACCTACCATTGCGCCTTTTATATTTGAGAGCTTGATTGAGCGGGTAAATAAGCATCTACCTAACATTAATTTACAACTGCAAGAAGATACAACTGCCAATTTACTTGCCCAGCTTAATGAAGGGGCACTTGACTTATTAATTATGGCTTTGCCGATGGAAACCCCTGGTTGTAAGCAGCTTGTTCTTGGCCACGATCCATTTCATTTAATTGCCCATCAAGCCTTATTAGAGTCCTTACCCAAACCACTTGATGTGGCTGAATTACCTAAAGAGAGTGTGTTTTTGCTGCAACAAGAGCACTGCATGACAGGGCATGCAGTGAGTGCTTGTGGGTTGAAACACAAAGAGCAGGTTAGCTCTTTGACTGCCAGCAGTTTATATACTTTGGTGCAGCTCGCTAAAAGTAAGCTAGGATTTACTTTCATGCCGGAGTTGGCTATTCAAAACAATATTTTAAATGGCTCTCCTTTGGTTTCTTTACCGGCAGAGGATATGGCCTACCGAGAAATAGGTATGGTTTGGCGCAAAGGTACTACCCGAGTTACTTTGTTTAGGCATTTAGCTGGGTTAGTTGCTCCTTTGATACCTATAGCCACTCTAACTCCTTAAAGGTGTATATCATGTTTTGCCTCCTTTCCTGTTTGTGCTGATTCGAATTGCCCAATACAAATTAGCCTCTTGCCATACCCCCTACTTTTTAGTTTTTTTAAATTTTAGTCTTTGAGTTTAAGAAAAACTAAACTTTTAGATGAGTCATCTCGACTTAATCTATGAATAGGGAACACACCTTTACTTTGGGAACTAAAAATAGTGTTTGAAAAGAGTGACGAACAGCTAATTGCTAAAGCACTACAAGGCAATAAAAAGGCTTGGATTAGTTTACTGAAGCGTTATGAAAAACAGGTTTATAACTATGGCTTGCGAATGACGGGGAAAAATGAAGATGCTTTAGATCTTATGCAAGAAGTGTTTATTTCTGTATTTCGTAATTTAGCGAGTTATCGAAATGACGGTAGTTTTCGGAGTTGGTTATTTAAAATTGCGCACTTTAGATGTATTGAGTTTTATCGCCGTAAAAAACCTATGCTCGGAATAGATGATGCTCCAGAGGAAGCATGTGGTGATATTAGCGCTGCTGAGACTATTGCTATCAATCAAAAGAATGAGCAATTAATTAAGGCCATGCAGCAACTACCTTTGGCACAGAAAACAGTTGTCGAGCTGAAGTTTTTTGGCCAGTTCACCTTTGATGAAATTGCACTGCAGACTGGGATGTCTGCAAACACAGCTAAGTCTCGTTTATATGGCGCTTTAGCAAAATTGAAACAGATTATGGAGATTGAGTATGTCTAAACAACAGCCTGAATTAAGTAATGAAACGTTATTAGCTCTTTGGCTAGAGGGGCGTTTATCTGCAGCCCAGCTGAGTGAATTTGAAAGTCGTTGTGTTAGAAGTCGCGAATTCGCCCAAAAAGTAGAAGAGGCTAATGCTTTGCTGCTAATGGCTGAAGAATATCAACCAGAGCAAGTTCCAAATTGGAACCGAGGTGCGACGTTTGAAGAAAATACAGAGCTCAAGTGGTGGCAATGGCAAGGTTTATCGAGCTTGGCATTTGTGACTTCATGTTGCGCAATTGTTGTAGTGTTAACAGGCTTGCAGGTCCGTATCGACGAAGGAGCCCTCACTATTGGTTTTGCAGCAAAGCAAACCAGTCAAGACGTTGAAAATTTAGTGAATGAAAGGCTGCAAGAATTTAAACAAGCACAGCAAGTGATACTGCATGACTATGCTCAAAACATGCGGCAGCAACAGCTTGATGCTAGTACTCAACTTACACAATATTTACTCAGTGCAAGCCGTAAAGAGCGCCGAGAGGATTTTGCAGAATTAATAAAGCACGTAAACGAACAAAGGGGAGATGACCAACTTTTTTATGCCCGTCAGTTAAACAAATTACAACATGATATTTATGCCATTCCTTTGCAGTCAGGAACGGGTGATATGAATGAGTGAGGAAACACGTATGAATAAATCAATTAAGAACACGCTAACGGCCATAGTGGCATTAGGTACATCGGTGAGTTTGCCTTATCAAGCTGTAGCAGCTGCTAAGAGTGATACCAAGCAAATTCGTAATGAAGTAGGCATTATGTTGAATATTTTACAAGCCTCGTTACGGCAACAAGGCTCAAATAACAACGTCCGTTTTCGCACAGACTCCGTTTTTTATTTGGCCAATCAAGGTGTGGTCTTTGAAATAGATGGTGGTAGCCGTGGTGGCAGCTTTTTTGGGTTTGATTTACAAGGTCTACTTAATCATATCCCCGTTACACCTACAGCGCCAAATAACCTAGGGGCTTCTGATAGTCACTTTATCGATGCTAGTGAAATAGAAGCGATTGTGGAGAGAATAGTACAGCACGGAGATGATTATAACGATGACTTACGTGACAACTTACGGGATTTGAGTGAAGAAAAGCGAGAGCTTGCATGGGAAAAAAGAGAATACGAACGTAGTTTAAGAGATCTTGAATTTGCAAAACGTAACGCTGATAGTGAGCGTAAAGAAGAGCTTGAGACAGAAATCGCCAAACTAGACAAAGCCCTTGCCAAAGTTCAAAGCAAGTCAGAACAATTAAATAAATATCGTGAAGAGTTAGAAGCACAATACCAAAAGGAAAAGGCTGTGCGCAGTGCAGCAAAAGAAAAGCTTTATGCAGAGAGCTTGGCAATGTTTGAGGATACAGTTGGCGATATGCTATGTAGTTATGGTGCTGGATTGAAATCTTTACCTCTTGCTGAAAACGTCACATTTTTACTTACTGATTTTATTCAAGCTGAAGATGATAAAGGGATGGGAACCCAAGACAAAGTTTATGTTTTTAAATATACAGATGTGAAGTCATGTGTAACGGGAGCTATCGACAAAGAACAGCTATTAGCATCTGCGAATACTTATCTGTTTTAAATTCAAAGGGCTAAAGTCATGACATTTAAGTAACAAACCGCTAAGCTAACATGATCTTAGCCTTAAATGGCTTGTCTTTTGTTAGGATTTTGCATGACATCTTCAGTAGTAATTAGTGGTTCAGGCTTATGGAAGCCAGCTCATAGTATCTCAAACGAAGAACTCGTTGACGCATACAATGCTTATGCGGTTCAGTTTAATGAGCAAAACCAAGAGGCAATTGAAAAAGGAGAGCTGACTGCAAAGCCCTTTTCAAGTGCTGAGTTTATTGAAAAAGCTTCAGGTATACGTAGTCGCTATGTATATGTAAAAGATGGTGTATTAGATATAAATCGAATGCGCCCTAATATCCCAGAAAGAGCAGATGACGAATTATCTGATCAAGCTGAAATAGCGATTTATGCCGCGAAAGATGCGCTGAAAGCAGCTAATAAAAAGCCAGAAGATATTGATGCGGTTATCGTATCTTGTGCTTATACACAACGCTCTTATCCAGCTGTTGCTATTGAAGTACAAGAGGCTTTAGGCATCAAAGGCTTTGGATTTGACATGCTGGTGGCATGCTCAGCAGCCACATTTGCATTGCACCGCGCCTATGAAATGATAGCCGCGGGTACTGCGAAGTCGGTGTTATTGATAAATCCAGAAATGATTTCCCCGCAAATTAATTATTGTGACCGTGACAGTCACTTTATTTTTGGTGACGTAGCCACCGCTATGGTGGTAGAAAGTGCTGAAACCGCCACATCAGACCATGTGTTTGAAGTGCTTAGTACTAAAGCTGTGACCCAGTTCTCTAATAATATTCGTTCTAATTTTGGTTATATTAGTAGAGCAAATGATGCAGACCCGTTTGCGCCAGACAAACTTTTTCATCAAGAAGGCCGAAAGGTGTTTAAAGAAGTGTGTCCCATGGCTGTTGAGCACATCTCCGAACATCTAGAGCGACACGATATAAGTTCAACACAAGTATCTAGATGGTGGTTGCATCAGGCTAATATTAATATGAACACCTTCATCACCCGCAAGTTGTTAGATAGGCAACCACTTCCTGAGGAAGCTCCCATAGTGTTAGATACATTTGCAAATGCTGCTTCTGCTGGATCAATAATAGCTTTTCATTTACATCACCAAGATCTTCAATCTGGGGATATAGGTTTGTTATGTTCTTTTGGTGCCGGTTATTCCATTGGAAGTCTGGTATTGCGTAAAAAGTAATATTGGACTTGGTAAAAGAGTCTTTAATAATTTAAATCATAACCTTGAAACAGAGTGAGATATTAGATGTTAGCAACAATTGGATACGCGTTAAGTAGTGCAGGATACGCGTTTTTATTATTGTTGCTGTTGACTGTAAGGAAGTCTGGCTTAGCTAAGTACCTATTGATTTTAGCTACGTTAACGACTTTTTTATGGTCATTATCTCCGTTTGTTATCGCTCCTATGTCAATGGAGAGCCTTTTATTTTTTGATAATGTTAAAAACCTTATCTGGTTACTGTTTTTAGCTTCATGTTTAAAAGATAACTTCACTAACATAGGTGAGGTGTTAGCCAGAAAAGAAACCTGGTTCATTTTAGTACTTCCCTTATTGGCACTGGTTTTACCTTACTTAGGTTTGAACAGTGTGGCTTGGCAATTTTTGTTGCAAACCATGATCCCGCTGCAGTTCTTGATTTTATTAGAAGTGATATTTCGCCAATCCGGTGACAACGGCTGGGCCATTAAGCCTTTGATTTTATATCTTGCGGTAATTAGTTTGTTTGATTTTGTAACCTTTGCGAATGCCTTAATGGTTGAGCAGGTGCATATAAATTACATTACCGCCCGTGGGTATATCCATGTGGCTTTGATTCCTTTTTTAATATTAGCTATTAGGCGCGTTAAAAACTGGGGAGTGGAAATTTATATATCTCGTGAGATAGTCATGCACAGTACTTTACTCATGGTAGCTGGTGGCTATTTATTTGTCATGGCTATGATTGGCTATGTCGTAAAATATATGGGAATAGAGTGGGGCTCCACAATACAGTTTGTGCTGATTGCTTTGTCATTAGGTTTACTCGTTACCTTATTTTTATCCTTAAAGTTTAAAACACGTATAAAAGTCTTTATTACCAAACACTTTTTCGCAAACCAATTTGATTATCGCCAAGAATGGTTAGAGCTTACCCACTGCCTTAGTAAAGAGGACGCTGACGGGAATATCCATGGTACTGCTTTGAAAGGCTTAATTAGTGCTATTGATTATGAAAGTGGTTGCTTTATTCAACTCAAAAACGGTAGCTTAAAATTACTCGCTAACATTAATCACCCAAGTTTGACCGCGGAAGAAACCCAAGTATTAGATATATTTAGCACATATTTTCAGTCTAAAAACTGGATAGTAGACATAGAAGAACTAAGGACTAAACCCTTTGTTTATGAAGGCTTACGCATTAATCATGCTTTATTAAATGAGGTATCCTTTCAACTTGTTATTCCTATCTATAACGGTGATGAGCTATGGGGTATGGCGACACTGTTGGGAACTGAAAATACTGCCGTTAAACTCAATTGGGAGTTAAGAGACTATTTAAAAGCGGTTACAGCCCAAGTGTCCAATTACTTGTTTCACCACCAGGCCGCAGAAGAGCTGGCGGAAAACGCCCAGTTCGCAGCTTTTAGTCGAATGTCTGCTTTTGTGGTACATGATTTAAAAAATGTATTGGCACAAATTGATTTGATTTTATGCAACGCAGAGCAGCACAAGGATAACCCTGAATTTATCGATGATACCTTTGAAACATTACATCACACCAAAGCTAGAATGGACAAAATGTTAAGGCAATTAACAGAAAAGAATACTCCTAAAGATAGTGGTGATAGTTTGGTGTTTTTATCTGAGTCTATTACGGATGTTATCGAGAAAAAATGCGGGACCTTATTACCGGTACCGCAAATCGTCGTTGATAATGAAAAACCTGTAGTGTTAGATGATGACAAGTTTAGTAATGTGATGTATCACTTAATCAGTAATGCACAGCAAGCTACCGATGATAGTGGTAAGGTAGAAGTGGTAATTGAAATATCCACAGACGAACGTTACATGCTGATTAAAATTATTGATACTGGCTCTGGGATGAGCGAAAATTTTATTCAAACTCGGTTGTTTAAACCGTTTGATACGACTAAAGGAAATGCGGGGATGGGTATAGGCGCTTATGATGCCAAGGCTTACCTTGATAAAATAGGTGGTCAGCTACTCGTAGACAGTGAGCAGAATGTGGGTACTACTTTTACACTGCGAATTCCAACCAATTAAGATATTAATAAAAGGGTTATAACACATGGACAAGATACTAGTTGTGGACGACGACTTGGGGATCCAAAAGCAACTAAAATGGAGTTTTTCTGGTTATGAAGTTATTTTTGCTGAAGATCGTACCTCAGCAATTGCCCAATTAAGACGCTTTGAACCTAAGGTTGTTACTCTCGATTTAGGATTGCCCCCTGACCCAAGTAATGCCAGTGAAGGCTTAGCTACTCTGGAAGAAATTTTAGCTTTGTCGCCTTACACTAAGGTAATTGTAGTTACTGGTAATAACGACAAACAAAATGCGTTAAAGGCTATTAGCTTAGGGGCTTATGATTTTTATCAAAAGCCCATTGATTCTGACACTATTCAAATATTAGTTGGCCGAGCGTTAAACCTTTTTAATTTAGAAATGGAGAACAAGCACCTCGCTCAGGTTGCGCCTGCCATGGATCGTATAATTGGCCAAAGTGAAGGTATTTTAGCCGCAAGTAAAAAAGCAGAGCGTATCGCACAAACTGATATTAGCACCTTGTTATTGGGGGAAAGTGGCACAGGTAAAGAAGTGTTTGCCCGCAGTATTCATGAGCATAGCCTCAGAAAAGATAAACCTTTTATTGCTATAAACTGCGCATCAATCCCTGAAAATTTACTTGAAAGCGAATTGTTCGGTTACGAAAAAGGAGCCTTTACTGGTGCTAATAAAACCACACCCGGTAAAATAGAATCAGCGCAAAATGGCACTTTGTTTCTTGATGAAATAGGCGATATGCCAATTGGGTTGCAAGCCAAGATGTTGCGTTTTCTGCAAGAGCGAGTCATTGAAAGAGTGGGTGGCCGCTCAGAAATCCCAGTGAACATAAGAGTTATTTGTGCGACCCATAGAGATTTGCAATCCATGGTGGCCGAAGAAACCTTCCGTGAAGATTTGTTTTATAGAGTGGGTGAAATTAGCATCCTTATTCCACCGCTAAGAGAGCGAGACAATGACGTTGTACTGCTTGCTAAAACTTTTTTAACGCAATACAACGAAGAGTTTAAAACTAAGATTAAAGGATTCAGTGAATCAGCCATTAAAGCAATGAAGCAACACAAATGGCCAGGAAATATTCGTGAATTACAAAACAAGCTAAAATCCTCAGTTATTATGGCTGAAGGGACTCATATTCAAGCTGAAGACCTAAGCTTGTTCGTAAAGGATGATGAGCCCAGTATAGATACATTGAATTTACGAGAAGTGCGTGAACACGCAGAAAGTCGTGCCATTAGAAATGCTTATCAAGTGGCTGAGCAAAATATGTCTAAAACTGCTGAGCTATTAGGTGTGACACGACCAACCCTTTATTCGTTAATTGATAAGTATCACATGGAAGATATTAAAACCTCTGCCAAATAATATTTAAGAACACTTTAAGCGAGCTTGTGTGGTAATTCTTCAAAGAACAGTAGCAATATTAAAGTTAGCATTATGTTGTTTGGTTCTCATACTATGTTGGGCAGCCGGATATGGTCTTAGTTTAGTGATTGCCTTGCCTCCAGCATTGTTAGGCTTATTTATTTTATTTATAGGTTTAGCGGTTATAGGTCATGTTCCTAAAGATTTGCTTGATGTATGCCAATTTTTACTTCGGCATTTTTCTTTGTTTTTTGTCCCTCCTTTAATTGCAGCTTGGGTATACGTTGAAACCTTACAGCAACAACTTTGGTTATTTTTGATGGCAATTGTTGCCAGTACCTTTTTAAGTTTTCTTATTACCTCTTGGTTAGCGCGACGCTTTTTACCTGCAGATACAACAGCAGACAAGGAAAGTGATAATGGTTGATTGGTATGATTGGCTTAACCTAACGTCAATTGGCTGGGTTATCTTCACCGTTATTGCTTATATAAGTGCATTATTTATTTTTCGGTTATCAAGGAATAATCTTGTTTTTCACCCTATTGTAATCGCTGCTGTTATTGTCGCTGGTTTATGCGTAGTTACTAACACTGAGCTTAGTGATTATGCTTTATATTCGCAGCCTCTCAGCTGGCTGTTAGGCCCAATAACTGTGGCATTGGCGGTTCCGGTATATCAGCAATTGCGATCTTTAGTGGCCGCCGGGTGGCGTGGGTTTTGTGTTGTGGTCTGTGCTGGTCTATTAGCGCCTGTTTGTACTCTAGTGATTATGAACTTTGGTGATTACTCAAATGAGATAAAACTCTCAAGTCTTACAAAGTCTATTACCACTCCGTTAGCTATGGATACCTCTCATTTAATCGGTGGTGTGCCCGCGCTAGCCGCCGCTGTTGTAATTATTACTGGATTAATCGGCGTACTGTTAAGTAAGTTGGTATTTAAAATAACAAAAAATAAAGACCAAAGGGCTCAAGGTTTAGCCCTAGGTACTATTGCTCATGCAATAGGTACATCTCAGGCAATGCAATTGAGCCAAAAAACCGGTGTTTACTCAAGTATGGCTTTATGTGTTAACGGTATAGTGACAGCAATAGTGCTACCTTTATTCTTTTACTTGTTTGGCTCATAAATTCTTAACTCATTTCTACTTCTTGGATTGATTCAAGGGCTGGTACATATAGTGCATAGGCTATCACTATGAGTATCTTTGACGTATTAAACATTGTTATGAAGCGTGTTCTAAATTCAATCCTATTGCTCACCAGTATTATTTTTTTATATGGGTGTTCAGATAGTGCAAGTGACAGTAGTCAGTCAGATAATAGGGTCTTAGTGAATGCTGGTGCCAAGCAGTCTGTCAGTGAACAAACAGAAGTTACCCTTAGTGGTCAAGCTACGGGGCAAACTGATGAATTGACTTATGCTTGGAGTGTGGTGCCCAGTCTAACCATTACCCATGCAGATACGACACTAGCCACTGCGACCTTTACCGCGCCAGTTACCACAGAAGTCGTTACTTATACTTTTACACTAACAGCTACAGATGGTGAGGGAAATACTGGGTCAGACGAAGTCTTGTATCAAATCAACCCTGTCAATATTTCTCCAACCGCACAAATTGATGTTATTACAGTAGATGACTTTTCTAATAATGTTTATCCCGCTGGATACAATATAACTCTTGATGGTTCAGCAAGTGATGATCCCGATACTGCGGACGAGGTAAACCCCATTGCCGTATATTCATGGCAACAAACTGCCGGAGAATCAGTTCTTGATAATGTTAGTACTCTTGGTGATACCTTAACTTTTAATACGCCTATTTTGCCTGATGCTAATGTTATTACCTTTGTTTTGACCGTGACCGATGATGAGGGAGCTGAAGACTCTGAAACTATCAGCTTGAATATTCAAAGTATTCAACAAACCCAACCTGTAGTTAATGCAGGGCTCGAGCATGAGGTTTTCTCTGGAGAAACTATCATTTTAAATGGTGTGGCTAGTACCACGGTTGATTCTTCCTCCCCCCTTACCATAAATTGGGTTAGCGATACCCTAGATACGGTTTATATTGATAGCCCAAGTAGTGAACAGACGTTTGCTATTGCGCCTTTAGTGAGTGAGAAGTTAACACTTACTTTTACTATGGAGGTTGAGGATGCTGTGTCAAATCATGTCGAAGATAGTATTACCGTAAATGTTTTGCCGTTACCAATTCAACCTTTGAATGACACTGGCGTCATTCTACAGGCAACCGATAGTACAATAGAAGATGGGCATCAAAACGACTACCCCGGACAAGATGGGCAGCGGGGCCAAGATATAATCAATGACAGTGGTATTTCTACTAAAGCGGGAAGAGGGCTACAAGGCTTTGATTTTACTGCGTTAGATGAAATTGGAGACGAGGTTGATGATATAAGTTTAGGATGGCAGTGTGTTAGGGATAATATTACTGGGTTAATTTGGGAAGTTAAAACTGCCGCAACAGAGACGGATCTACACAGCAGTAGTCATAGCTACAGTTGGTATGAATTACAAACAGACGGGACTTATTCTGGTGAAGAAACAGTCGATGAGGCGAGCTGTTCTACTACTAGCTGCAACACCACAGAATATGTGGCTGATGTAAACGAACAAGGATTATGCAATTTTAAAGACTGGCGTTTACCAACCCATGATGAGTTGCTATCTATTGTACATTATGGAAAAGATGATGGCTTGATGGTTGATGGCGAGTATTTTCCAAACACAACCGACTCTCTAGGGGATGAGGTCTGGTACTGGACGACTCAATCTAGTGCTGATGGTATGTCTGGCACTGAATCACACGCCGCTTGGGCGATTGACTTTGTTTCCGGCAACGATAACTTTTTACCAAAATCAACAGCTGCTCGGATTCGATTAGTTAGGGCGGGGAGGTAGTATGAAAAAACTATTCATTTTGTGTTTTTTTATTTCAAATTTTGCGGCAGCTCAAACCTGCTTAAGTGATTTTGATAGCAGCTCACAAGACACTGAATTTGTTGATAATGATGATGGTACGGCAACGGATTCTGATTTAGGGCTTATTTGGATGAGATGCAGTATCGGGCAAACCTGGGAAAATGAAACTTGCACTGGGGATGGGTTAGAGCTGACTTGGCAAGAAGCCTTACAAGTTGCCCATGGATACGAATATGCAGAATCCTTGGGTTGGCGCTTGCCAAACATGAAAGAGCTAGCAAGCTTGGCTGAAAGAAGCTGTGTACGCCCAGCAATTAATGAAGTGTTTTTTCCGAATACTTATTCTGATGACTATTGGACTTCAACCCCTTCTGTAGTTGATCCTCAGAGAGCTTGGGTAATTGCTTTTTTCAATAGCAGTAATGCGTTAAAAGATAAAAACCTTACGGTATTTACTCGCCTAGTGCGAACTGCAGATTAACCTAAGTTTTATCTGTCCTGTCTTATATTGTATTGCATTCTATTTAATTAAAGGCAAACTTACGTCTGAGTCAGTTTTGTTGGAATAGAATGCGCTACCTTGTTTTTATATCGTTACTTTTAACTCATTTTGGGTTATACGCCGGAAATAGTTGCGAAGTGTCGCTTAACTATGGCGTGGTTGTGACTGACACTCAAATAAGAATATTAAAAGAACATGGTAGGGTGGTTTATCAAATTAATGAACCCGCGCAACTTTTTGTAGAGGGTGAGTGGATAGCATTAACACCAGAGCAAGAGCAAGACTTAGCTAGGCTTTCAAAAGGGATACATAAAGTTGTCCCCAAAATGATCCTGCTCGCTAACGAAGGTGTTGAATTAGCCATAGATACAATAGAGCAAGTGTATGGTGGCTTAGTAAAAGATGATAAAAGCCAAAAGAAACTGCAAAAGTCATTAGAGCGAGTCCAAACAAGCGTAAATGAGAAGTTCATCAGATCAAACGATACCTTCTATATGGGGCCGGGAAAGCTTGAGCAAGTAAATGATCTTGTGGATAGAGAATTAGAAGAGCAAATTGAAAGTGCCATTAGTACTTCTGTTGGCGGGATCCTATCTGCTATTGGTGGTTTGGTTGCTAGTGATGAGACATCTGAAGAAAAAATTGAAGAGATTGTCCGTAACCTTGAAGGGATGGGCGAAGATATAGAACAAACTGTTGGTCCTAAGGTTGAAACCTTAAAGCTAAAAGCCAAATGGTTTTGTCATAAGTTTAATAAGTTAGATAAGCTAGAAGACAGTTTAAGAGAGTCAATCCCTGAGTTACAACCCTATAATGTGTTAGTGACTGGCCATGTTAATCACGACAAATAACAAGTATTGAAAATCTATAGTCGTTATTCTTAGAATTCCTTTCCCTTTTAAAACTCATTTTTTATAAACTTAGTAAATTAATACTTTGCATAGTACTGGGCCGCTAACCAGTAAATCTCTCATTCTCAGAAAAACTTAATTAATGATAAGTCTCCAAACGACGTATCTATGTGCCTACCTTTTTGCTGCCATGCCCTAAGTACCACTAGTAGCTTTTTATTGTTAGATGTCCAAGAAAGGCCTGCGCCTATGGCTTCGACTTTCTCATCCCCAGAATCTTTAAGTCCGAGTAGTGGATCTTCATTTCGAATATGTCCTTTACCAATTTTGTATTCGGAAAATCCGTGAATATTGTAGGGTAAATGAAAAGAAACAAATGGACCAATGTTTACCCCTATTGAGTTTGAGGTAAGCTTAGTTACTTCTGGCGTTTGAGATTGTAAGAACTCAGCTTGAAATACTATGCTCTCTTGGTTTTCAAGAGTTAGGTGTTTGAAAGACCAGCCGCCAACTAGACTTAATGACCAGTCATATTCATGGCTTAGTTGGGGTTTATTAAGGAAGAAGTGTTGAAATAGTGAGGATTTATTACCAAAAGTATACAAATTATGTTGTCCAAAAAGCTCTATTTTAGTGGATTTAGTCATTGTCCCAAAAAGTTGCGCGGTTTGGCCGCTGTTAAGCTCTCTAGCAGATTTTTGTAGCCCTTCTAAAGTTTGGTAATTAAATGTGATTTTTGAGTGCTTAAATTTACGGTATGAAAACAACAAGTCTTGTGTTTTGGTTTCGGTTGATTGGTCAAAAGCATCGATGGCATAACCTATTTCAATGCCATTAATATCAAAATAAACCCCAATTCGTTCGTTATGTAACGGAGCTAAAGAGAAAAGTGTTTTCTGATTACTCGGTGTAACATCGTCGAATATAAGTGTGTGACTAGTTTTGGGAATTGATAAGGTAGTTCGTACTGACTTTAGGTCAAGCTCAAATGCTTGGGATGGTCCAATGTAAATAAGGGTATTGAGCAAAAAAATAAAAGCGATGCAAAAGCTGACATTCATTAGTAAGGCCTAGTTAACAGTTGTGTGTAGCAGGTTAACTATTTTCCTAAGTGAATAAATCACAAATACCTAACATTTAATATGCGGTTTTAATACGTTTTATAAAAATAGCCTGTTTCACAGCAAGCTAAAACTCGTGAAACTGCCCCAGTATTTTAATGGGGCATTTAGTTTCACAAATCTATAAAAATGAGTTTAAGCTACATGGGATCAAGTGTCAGTAATACACGAGCTTCATCCGTTTGTAATTGACAAGAACGATGCACAGCAGCTAACTCTTCATGGTCTTGCCATGCCTTACCTTTTAATAGCCCAACGTCAAATTCATTCATTTGTTGAATGTGATTTTCATCATAATACATCCCAAATTTAGTTTGTTTTAATTGTTTATTGGCTGGGGGAGGGCACAGTGTTTCAACAGGGAGCCATTCGGTGCCAGAGCCTAAGTAAGTATTTACAAGCCGAACCGGGATATTGTCCATGTGAAAGCTAGGGCACATAGCGGATTTAAGCGGCACTAAGCGCATACCTACGTGCTGACAATTAAAAAGGCAGGTAACCATGTCAGATAATAAATGAATGTCTTCAATAACGTCATCTATGCCCGTACAGTCAGGCAATGATTTTTGTAATTCATGCTTCATTGTCTCGATGGAATAAATACCGTTTATACCCATGCCTAGGGATGAAAACACCTTCGAAAAGTAGTGGCTGATAGATTCCTTAGGTGGGCGGTTCCATATGACAACACTTTTAGAATCTAAAAATATATCAGTCAAAACCTGTGGTGATTCATGTTCACTCCAAGACGCAGTCTCGTTTACTTTAGTGGCTAACATCTGTGTACTCCAAATTGCGGTGCTGATCTATTAACCACTCGTTCTAATCGTAGTTCTTGTTGTTATGTTATAACATACCGCTTGGGTGGCAGGGTAGTTTTACGTGAAATTTTAGAAGTAGTCTTATGTTGGTCTGGTGTTTTTATAGCACTACTTTAGGCGCCTTTTACTGTAGTAACACCTTTGAAAATATTCGCTATAGGTTCAGGTATTTATTATCTTGCCGATAGTTAACCTTAGTTTATTTGCTCATTTGAAATAAAAATTACAGAAAGGCTTTCTAGTCCTGTTTGTCTTTCTAATTTCTTTTTTAACACCGGAAAATAATATGAATTTTATCAATCAGTTGTCTGTTAAAGGCCGTTTAACTCTGGGTTTTGGCTCAGTTTTATTAATGATGCTCCTGTTAACTGTGATTGGTGTATTTAAAGTCCATTACATTGATACCGCACTAACTAAAATTAAAGATATAGACTCTGTTAAACAGCGACATGCCATCAATTTTAGGGGGAGTGTTCACGACAGAGCTATTGCTATTCGAGATGTTGCGCAAAGTAGAGATAGAGCTGAACTTACTGCCTTTATCAATGAAATAAAAAAATTGCAGTCTTTTTATCTAAAGTCAGACAGAGAAATGCAAGCCATGATGACCGAGGGGATTTATTTTGGTGAGCAAGAAAAGAATATTCTAGCCGATATCAAGCAAGCACAAACTAAAACTAATGAGATTGTAGAAGATATTATAAGCCAAAAGAAAGAGTTTCAAAGTGTGCAGTTGCATGACCAGCTCCTAGATGATGTTCGGCCAGCTTTTGTTGCTTGGCTTGCTGCAATTAATGAGTTTATTGATTATCAAGAGACGCAAATTCAAAGCGCCACTAAGCTTGCTCGAGATCACGCCGATGGGTTTCAAAATATTATGATTGTTTTGAGTGTTGTTGCTATTGGTATTGGCTTTATTGTTGGTGCGGCAATTAAAAATAGTTTGTACTGTTCTTTAGGTGGTGAGCCTGCTGATGCTGCCCATGCTCTTAATGTAATATCCGAGGGAGATTTAACCAAAAATATTGAGACTAATCATAAGGCAAGTATGTTGTCTTCAATGGTACGTATGCAAGATAAGTTGAGAGGAATTGTAACTAGTATTACCGGTGCGTCAGTTGAGTTGCATCAGCAAACGAACTCTTTAGCTATGGGATCGGAGCATATATTTCAAGCCGCGCAGCGCCAACATGTTTTAACCTCACAAACAACAGCAAACCTGACTGAAATGAAATCTAACGTAGCGCAAGTATCACAGCGAGCAACGCAAAATAAGGAAAATGCCGAAGGTATGCTTGATAGGGCGATTAATGGTTTAGATGCAGTTAATCAAAGTGCTAAAACAATGGAAAAAGTTACACTTGAAGTCAGTAAAACTGTTACACAAATAAGCAACCTTGAAGAGCTTACTAATCAAATTGGTGGCATTACGAGTGTTATCCATGGCGTATCTGACCAAACAAATTTATTAGCGCTAAATGCCGCTATCGAGGCTGCTAGAGCCGGAGAGTCAGGACGCGGATTTGCTGTGGTAGCAGATGAGGTTAGGCAACTCGCTTTAAGAACAAGTGAAGCTACTGCTGAGATAGCTAGTACGGTAGAGAAGGTTCAAAAAGAAACTGCGCAGGCTGTTGTATCTATGCAAGACACCTTGCCTCATGTTGAAGAGGGGAAAAGTCGAACACTAAAGGCTATGGAATTATTACAAGAGATTGAGCACCATGCCACTCAACTATTATCTAATGCTGGGGTTAACGCTACTTCTGCTATGGAGCAGGCTGAACGCATAGTGGTGGTAGCTGAAGTGGTGACAGAATTAGCCAATATGTCTCAAACTTCGCTGCAGTCTTTAGATGGCAGTAAACATGCTCTTTCGTCTCTTAATTCTCTAGCAGAGAAACTTCATAAGGATGTTGGTTTTTTCAAACTTAGTTAGCTTAATTACAAACTTGATGACTTGTAGGATTAAATAGAACCCATTAAGTCTTACACCATGGTTTCTAGTAGGGTATTGAGGTAGCGTCTGCCTAAAGGGGTTACCTGCCAATGGGTTAGGGTTTCTGTAAGTAGCCCTTTGCTTATCGCTGCTTGTAAGTTGTTGCTTGTATGCTCATCTAAGCTTTGCCCTGTAAAATCTAAATAATCTTGCTTAGGGCAGGGCTCAATTAAGCGAAACCGGTTCATAAAAAACTCAAAGGGTAAATCTTCTGGTGTGACTGTATTTGACTCGTAGGTATAGCTGCGAGTTAAGTCCATATAGCCTTTGGGGTGCTTGACTTTAACTGTGCGAATAATGCGACTCTGCTCAGGCAGAGTTATCTTTCCATGTGCGCCGCAACCAATTCCTAGGTAGTCACCAAAACGCCAATAATTCAGGTTGTGCTGACATTGTTGGCCTTTTTGGCTATAGGCTGATATTTCGTATTGTTGAAACCCAGCTGCTTGTAATAGGGCGTCCCCTTTTTCTTGTATATCCCACAGGAGTTCGTCTTCTGGCAGTTTAGGCGGTTTAGAATGAAACTGGGTGTTAGGCTCAATTGTGAGTTGGTACCAAGATAAATGGGGGGGCTTTTGGCTAATTGCGGTTTTTAAGTCAAACAATGCGTCATCAAGGGATTGCTTAGGCAAGCCATGCATTAAATCTAAATTAAAACTATTCAGGCCAACTTGCTTTGCTATTTGGGCGGCATTTTGTGCTTGTTTTTCATCATGAATGCGTCCTAACGCCTTAAGCTTACTTGGCTGGAAGCTTTGTATGCCGATAGATATGCGATTTACACCTGCTGCTACGTAATCAGCAAAACGCTGGGCTTCAATTGTACCCGGATTTGCTTCCATAGTAACTTCGGCATTAGTTAGTAAGTTAACCCGAGAGTTCACGCCTTTAAGTAATCTAGCTATTGAATTTGCAGAAAATAGGCTAGGGGTGCCACCACCAATAAAAATGCTGCAAATTGGCCTATCACCTATTAAAGGGGCATCCTTTGCTAAATCATCTAGAAGGTGGCTTATGTACTCTGCTTCGGGCAGAGTCTGCTGTTTTTGCCCATGGGAGTTGAAGTCGCAATAAGGACATTTTTGTACGCACCAAGGAATATGAATATATAAAGACAGTGGTGGGCATTGTAAGCTTGTTGATGAACTCAATACCCTAGCTCATTTTTTGCTTTAGCTGCGAGAGTAACAATGTTAAAGCTTTGCCTCTGTGACTCAATGCGTTTTTTTGCTCGGGAGTTAGTTGGGCTGAACTGCAGTTTTTTTCAGGTACCCAAAATACAGGGTCATAGCCAAAGCCGTTGTCGCCATCTTGTTTAGTGGTGATTTCGCCAGCCCACTCTCCTTGGCAAATAATCGGAGTTGGGTCATCTGCATGGCGCATAAAAACCAGTACACATAAAAATTTAGCTTGGCGTTTATTTGCCGGAACATCAGCCATAGCGTCAAGCAACTTCAGTATATTGCTTTGATCTGTGGCATTGTCGCCAGAATAGCGAGCAGAATATACACCTGGTGCACCGCCTAGTGCGTCTACCGCTAAACCAGAGTCATCGGCGATAGTGGGTAAACCTGTGATTTTTGCCCCATGGCGCGCTTTTATTATGGCGTTTTCAACAAATGTGGTACCTGTTTCGGCCACGTCACCAACAGCAAAGTCACTTTGTGGAAGCACTTTAATACCTAAGTCAGACAGCATTTTGGCTAGCTCTTTTACTTTGCCTTGGTTGCCTGTGGCAAGTACTACTTCTTTTATATCTTGATAACCCATAATATTAACTTTTTGGCCCTCTACCTTTAGCCTTTCTCTTTTTACCCTTTGCGGCTCGTTTAGCTTTTAATAAGGCCTTTTTAGTTTTGGTACTGACCTTCTTTTTAGTTGGCGGTCTAGCTTCTTTATTTTGTGGCCTTAGTTCTGCGATCACTCTGCGTTTAAGTTTTTGTTTTGTGTAGCGTTCAATCTTAGGCACAATTGCAATGTCGTGAGCTTCTACTAATGAGATAGCTGTACCTTTGTTACCGGCACGACCTGTACGTCCGATTCTATGCACATAAACGTCTGCTGTGCGTGGCATATCGTAATTAATTACATGGCTGATGTTGTCTACATCAATTCCTCTGGCCGCTACATCTGTAGCAACGAGTATTTTTACTTCGCCACTTCTGAACCTTTCCATTGCGGCGTTGCGTTTGTCTTGTGGCATTTCCCCTTGTAGCCAACAACAATCTATATCTGCAGACTGCAACTGCCCTACAAGTGTGGCTAAGCGCTCTCTAGTTTTTACAAATACAATGGCAGTTTCTACTTGATTGCTGAGTATGTGTGTAAGCAATGCAAGTTTATGGTGGCCATTGTCTGCTAAGTGGATCCATTGGTGAATTACACCTTTTTCTTTGCGGCTAGAGTCAGCTTCTAACTCCACTGGATCGTCTAATAAGTCTCCTGCAAAACGCGCGATACCAGCCCCTTCTAAGGTAGCTGAAAACAACATACTTTGTTTGCGCCAGCGAGCTTCAGCTGCAATTTGATTCACAACTGCAGAAAAACCCATGTCTAGCATACGGTCAGCTTCATCGAGAATTAAGCACTCTATATCACGGCAGTCAAAGCTTTCTTTCTCGATATGTTCAAATAAACGTCCAGGCGTTGCCACAAGAATATCTAGGTTTTTTTCTAGTAAGTCGCGGTCTGTTCCATAGTTAATACCACCGGTTATTACGCCGCAATTAATATGGGGCAGGTATTTACATATGGCTTTGGCTTGCTCAAATATTTGTAATGCTAATTCACGGGTGGGCGTAAGTATCAAAATTCGCGTGGAGCCTGGATTACGCCTAGGGTAGTCTAGTAAAAACTGACATGCTGGCAATAAAAATGCTGCAGTTTTACCTGTGCCTGTTGGTGCAGATGCCAATATATCTTTGCCATTCATGGCTTCTGGGATAACTAATTTTTGTATGCTGGTGGGCTCTTTATAGCCTAAATCGACCACTGCATGGATCAGGTCATCGTCTAATTCTAATTGTTCAAACATGTGTACTTAAGCCTTGTTTCTTCGAGGGCTTGGGAATTGTTGCCGATTATAAAGGAGTAGTGACAGAAATGCTTAAGCATTTTATGTTTTAGATTGTTTATAGGTGGGGATAATATGTTTTCTTGCCCTAAAAAATTGTTCAATGTCATAATTAGCACTATTGATATTCAACAAGTCTAAATGTTTACAAGCGTTTAGCTCACAACAGGTTGTGGATATGACCGATGAAATACTTCGTTTAGCAGCACTACTAGGGCAGAGTCTCGCAGATAAAGGTTGGCAAATAACATGTGCTGAGTCATGCACTGGCGGGGGGATTGGCTATGCCATCACAAGTACTCAAGGTAGCTCTGCATGGTTTAATAAAGGATTTATCACCTATTCAAATGAAGCTAAGCAAGAAATGTTAAATGTGACGCCTAGCACTTTAGTAACTTATGGTGCTGTGTCTTCAGAAACAGTGAAAGAAATGGCGATTGGGGCTGCAACTGCAGCGGGTGCTAAAGTCGCAGTAAGTGTTAGTGGTATAGCTGGTCCCGATGGGGGCTCGCCTGAAAAACCTGTAGGTACAGTATGGTTTGGTTTTTTTGTGGCGGGAGATACCTTTACTGAGAGGCAAGTGTTTACAGGTGACAGGCACAATGTGCGTATTAAAGCGGTTGAGTTTGCACTATCTAATGTTTTGAAGGTGTTGATAAAACAGACAATTAGTTAGTTTATTAAAAATTAATTGACGCTTTTACTTGTAACTGTATAACCATACAGTATACTTTGACTATAACTACTGTATAGCAAATTGCATTGTGAGTGACTAATTGTTAGCTCATGACAATGCTAACAATTACGAAGGACATTCTGATGGATGACAACAAAAACAGAGCGTTGAGCGCCGCCCTTGGTCAAATTGAAAAACAATTTGGTAAGGGGTCTATCATGAAGCTTGGCGATAATAAAACCATGGACGTTGAAACCATTTCAACAGGCTCTCTAGGTTTAGATATTGCGTTAGGCGCCGGTGGCTTACCTCTTGGTCGTATAGTTGAAATATATGGACCTGAATCTAGTGGTAAAACTACCTTAACTCTTGAAGTGATTGCTGAAGCACAGCGTAATGGTAAAGTTTGTGCTTTTATTGATGCAGAGCATGCACTTGATCCTATTTATGCTGCCAAGCTTGGTGTAGATGTAAACGAGCTTTTAGTTTCTCAACCTGATACTGGTGAACAAGCCCTAGAGATTTGTGACATGCTGACTCGTTCTGGCGCTGTTGATGTGATTGTTGTGGACTCTGTAGCTGCACTTACGCCTAAAGCTGAAATTGAAGGAGATATTGGTGATTCTCATATGGGCCTTGCAGCTCGAATGATGAGCCAAGCAATGCGTAAATTGACTGGTAATCTTAAGCAGTCAAATACTATGCTGATTTTCATTAACCAAATTCGTATGAAAATTGGGGTGATGTTTGGATCCCCAGAAACCACTACTGGTGGTAATGCACTGAAATTTTATGCCTCGGTACGTTTAGATATTCGTCGTACTGGTTCGGTTAAAGTCGGTGACGAAATAGTAGGTAATGAAACCCGGGTGAAGGTAGTCAAAAATAAAATTTCTCCTCCTTTCAAACAAGCTGAGTTCCAGATAACTTATGGCGAGGGAATTAACAGCCATGGTGAGCTAATTGATCTTGGTGTGGCCCATAAGATGGTTGAAAAAGCTGGTGCTTGGTATAGCTATAATGGTGAGCGTATTGGTCAAGGTAAAGCTAACTCAATTAACTATTTGAAAGAGCACCCTGAAATGGCTAAAGAAATTGATACTCGTTTACGTGAGTTGTTGTTATCTAAACCAGTGGTTGAAAAAGAGCCAGAAAGCTAATTTTTTAGCACTTAAATACTGTTTGAAACCCTACCTGAGCGTAGGGTTTTTGTTTTTAAGGCTAGGCTAATTACCGTAATAAAATAGAGATTATACTTTTTTAGATATTTTGCCGTGTGACTTAGCCCAGCTATCGGGAAATTTACCCTGAAGAACATACGAGAATGAAATTAATTCGGCGATTACATGGTATAGCTGATCTGGTATTTCTTGACCTAAATCAAGGGTGGCTAAGAAGTCACTTAGGTATGGATCTTCATGTACAAGTACGCCATTGTCTCTGGCAAGAGCAACGATTTCATCGGCTAGCTCTCCAAACCCTTTAGCTACCACTTTTGGAGCAGAGTTAGCCGTCTCTTGATTATATTTGAGGCCAACTGCACTCTTTTGCTTGTTGTTATGTGTAGATGAGTCTTTCATTGTTACTACTCCCTCAGGCTTGGGTTTGAAATACGTGGTAAGGCCGCTGTGCCAAGGTGTCTGGAATTTTACCCAACTGGCATGCAGTTTTATTTACTGTTATCCCTAAAGTGTCTAATTTACGTTTTAGTAGTGGTAGGTAATTCATTACTTGAATTTTTACTTGGTCATTTGATGCGTAAAAATTGATATCTATATTATCGGGTCTTAATTTTGCCTTTGTAAGTAATTCTCCCATTTCTCCTACAGATAACTTCATGGTAAGTTGCCAAGTCTTATGTTCGGCTTGTTCTTTGTCTTCATTATTTTGCTGGTCACTTTCTCTTTTAATTAACAGCTCTACATCTTTCATACTGCCCGCCATCATAGACGGAAGGTTGTAATAAAAGGTGTCTTGGCCTTGAACTTGTTGTTCAGCACTCGCTAATTTGTTGGCTTGATGTGCGGACATTAAGCGACTTATGCCACGAATTAGTTGATGCTTTTGTTCTAGCTGGGAGAACTCTTGAAGCCCTTTGCTGGTTGTGCTTTTTCCTGAGGTACTGAGTACTTTATTTAAGATTTCTACTATTTGTTCAGAACGTTGATTTTGCCCTTTGACTAACCTTGAGCTTAAAGATATTTGCAGCATAGTAATTAAGCCACTAAACAAGCCTTGGTTAGTGGCTGGGTTGGCTAATTGCGTATTAGACAAGTTCAAAATTGGAGCGGTTAATAATTGCCTGATATTTTGACTATCTGCCTCCTTGGCTTGAGGTAAGCCTTGCTTAACTTGAGTCAAAACCTGCTCTACCATTTGCTTCGTTGAAGCTTCTTGAGGGCCTTTAAAAAACTCTTTATCTGACAGAGCATTATCTAGTACTTGTAGACTGTTCGTTGGCGCTTCTGCTTTAGGCTGTACTATTCTGATCAGGCTTTGCAGCAATGTTGTTTGTTTAGGTTTGTTGTTGAAAAGTTGTGAAGAGACAATGCTATTGGCCATTGGTTTTTCTATTACTTCTTTTAGTAGTGCAGCACTTGCCTCTTTAAGCGTATTCTTTGTTTCAATGGTTGTTTCAGGTTTACTGGTGTTTACTGCTAGCTCTTTAGGGGCAGTAGCTTTGTTGTCTGTAGTGGGGGCGACTGCTTTAGTCTCGACCTCAGGGGGATTGGCTGGTAAAGCAGCACCAGATGAAAGTGGTTGAGTCACTAGCTTCGTTATTGCAGCTAATCCTGGCACTTTTAATGGGGCTATATTCTGAGCTAATTCTCTTGTTACCGGAATAGTCATTAGCGGTTTTTGGTTTTGTACTGTGAGCATGGCATCGCCTGAAGCAGACACCTGTAGACTCAATTTTTGAATAGGTAAGGTTTGTAGTTTTTGGGCAAGATTTACGCTTTCTGGAATATTGGAGCTTACTAGTTGCTGCAGTGTTTGTTTTATAGGTAAGTTTATTTCAATCGCTTTATTAATATCGCTGCTGCTGTGTTGCTGTATAGCTTGCTTAATTATATTTGGCGCTTGTTTAGCGGGCACTAAGGTTTGCTGAGTTTTAGCTTCTGGCCTACTGGTGTGTTGTTGGCTGGCATTTGATGTTTGATTTAATATTGGTTTATCTATTGGTTTATCTATTGGCTTTGATGTCAGTTGCACTTGGGGCGGCACTGGGGTGTTATCAAGCTTAGATATGCTAATTTGCCAATTATTCCCCTTGGGAATGATAGTAAGTGCCACCTTGTCATTGGGGATAAATTGACTTGCCTGCTTTAGCGGAATCGAAATTTCAGCCTGATTATTAAGCTTTAAAGGTAGTTGATTTTGCAATTTGGGCTGTAAATTACTAGTTGGCGTTTGATTTAATTTAGCTGTAGTCTCGATTGACTCTTTTATTTTCGTAGGTGCAACCGTTCCTTGTAATTGCAATGCATTTAAAACTTTGTCTGCTTGATTTAGCTTAAGACCGGCTATAAGTTGTTTTGCTGGTAGCTTAAGTAAATTCGTTATTTGTTGTTCAGACAATAAAAAGCTGTTTTTTGTTAACTCTGATGAAGTTGGTGTTGAGCTGCTTGGCGTTGTAAAAAACTGCAGTGATAAAGGGCTCTCGGAAGCTACCCGAACTTGATACTTTTGCCCGTTGGACAGTGCCTCTTTTATATTTTCACTTGTTAAGGTGACCGTTTTACTAAGTAGGCTTGCGTCTTTACTCAATGAAACTTCATTGCCTCCTAAATGTTTCACTAAGACTTCTATGCCTTGCTTTGCTATATCTGAGGTAGATGATAGCTGGCTAAGCTGAGTTATAGCTTGCGAAGCCGTCGCTTGTGAGGAAAGTGGTATATCAGGCATATTTACGTTATCGGCATAAAGCGAAAAGATTTAATAAAATTCAGTGTACCCCTTATTTGCAGTTTTACTTACGCTAGTTTTGCACTTATTAAGTTGGTTAAGCTAATTTTAGCGACTATTTTCTGTCGTTGTGGACCTTCCCTATGATATTATTGACGACTATTTTGTGATCCAAAAGAGAAGATTTTGTCAGTACTTTCAGTGAATAATTTGTCTGTGGTTAAAAGGGATAGGTTATTATTTTCTAAAGTAAACTTTGTGGTTAATCCAGGTAGTTTAACCTATTTAAAGGGCGTTAATGGGGCCGGAAAGACAAGTTTGCTTAGGGTGCTAGCAGGGCTAGTGGAACCTGAGTCTGGCGAGGTGCTGTTTCAAGGTGAAAACATTCAGAATTGCCGAAATGATTATGCCGGTAATTTGGTCTATTTCGGGCACAAGTTGGGCGTTAATCAAACCTTAAGTGCAGTAGAAAATATTCTATTTTGGTGTCAGTTACATAATGTAGCGACTAGCACTAATCGTGTGTATGAGGTGCTTGCGAGTCTAAACTTGGTTGGTTTAGAAGATATTCCTATTACTCATTTATCTGCAGGGCAGCAACGTAGGGTCGCTTTAGCTAGGTTTTGGTTTAAAGATAATGCCAAACTCTGGATTTTGGACGAGCCGTTTACTGCATTAGATGTAGATGGAATAGCGCTACTTAATCATCATATTATCGAGTTTTTAACAAAAGGCGGTGCTGTAGTGATGACTTCTCATCAGTCTTTACAAATTGATTACCCTACGGCTGAAGTCACTCTGGAATATAAAATTTAATGCAGGCTTTGGTTTCTTTACTAAAAAAAGAGTTGTCTTTAGCTTATAGACAAAGGGCTGAATTGATGCAGCCCTTATTGTTTTTTGTCTTGGTGATAACTTTATTTCCATTAGGAGTGGGGCCAGAGCCCAAAACATTACAACTTATTGGACCTGGCGTGATTTGGGTGGCGGCAATATTGTCTTCTTTGTTGGGGTTAGAAAGGCTATTCAGAGATGACTACAATGATGGCTCCCTAGAGCAACTCATTTTATCTGGTACATCTCTATCGGGAGCGGCTTTGGTGAAAGTGTTTGCCCATTGGGTGACAAGTATCCTTCCTCTTATTATTTTGTCTCCATTGTTAGCCTTGTTTTTACACTTGAGTGAACCTATGTACTGGGCGTTACTGCAAACTTTATTGCTGGGTACGCCGTTACTGAGCCTTATTGGTGCTATAGCCGTAGGACTAACTGTAGGTTTAAATAAAGGAGGCATGTTGTTGGCTCTTTTATTACTCCCTGTTTTTATTCCTCTTTTAATTTTTGCAACGTCAGCAGTAGAAGCTGCGTCAATGGGATTACATTATAACGCGCAGCTGGCAATTATTGGTGCCATGTTGCTTATTTCTATAGCATTGGCTCCATTTGCCATTGCTTATGCACTTAGAGTGAGCCAAAACTGATGTTCAAATGGTTACATCCTTACGCTAAAACTGAACGCACTTACCTACTTTGCCAAGCTTTGTTGCCTTGGTTTACTGTGTTTGGTCTTTTAATCATAACAATCGCCACTGTCTGGGGCTTAGCTTTTGCTCCCACTGATTATCAGCAAAGTGATGCCTACAGAATTATTTACGTACATGTGCCAACGGCCGTTTTGTCAAAGAGTTTATATATTTCAATGGCAATTGCGGCCTTTGTTGGTTTGGTGTGGCAAGTAAAAACCTCTTTTATGGCTATGATGGCATTTGCGCCTGTTGGAGCCACAGTGACGTTTATATCTTTGGTAACCGGTGCCGCTTGGGGTAAACCTATGTGGGGGACCTGGTGGGAGTGGGATGCAAGACTTACATCGCAACTTATTCTGTTGTTTTTGTTCTTAGGTGTAATTTCTTTGTACAAAGCCTTTGATGATAAACAGCAAGGTGGTAAAGCTGCTGGAGTGATGGCAGTTGTTGGAATAGTCAATCTACCTATCATTCACTATTCAGTTGAGTGGTGGAATACCTTGCATCAAGGTGCGACCATAATGAAATTAGATAAACCGTCTATGCCGCCAGAAATGCTTTGGCCACTTTTATTGAGTATTTTAGGTTGGGCTTTAGTTTGTGGTGCTGTTTCTATTAAGCGATTACAAAATGAAATTTTAAAAAGAGAGTTGAAACGTCCATGGGTGTTGAAGTTAGCTCTTGATAAGCAAGTTTTGAGTGATAAGAAATAATGTATTTTGATGATTTTCAGAGTTTTATAAATATGGGCGGCTACGGCTTGTACGTATGGTTGTCGTTTGGTTTGGGGTTTCTTAGTTTAGCTTGGTTATGGTTAGATTCTGTGTTTAGTCAAAAATCTCTTTTTAAGCGTGTACATGCAGAGCAAGCTCGATTAGCAAGAATTAAAGCCGCGTCTGAACAGCAAACTGTTAGTGGAGGTAAAGTATGAACCCAAGACGCCAAAAACGTTTGATGGTGGTATCTGCCATAGTGTTGGTTATCGCAGGTGCGGTTGGTTTAATGTTATATGCGTTAAACCAAAATATTGATTTGTTTTATACGCCTTCAGAAGTGATCCAAGGTAAAGAAGGAAAAATACCTCAGGTGGGGCAGCGCCTGCGAATTGGAGGTATGGTGGTTGAAGGGAGCGTAGAACGAGACCAAAACACCTTAGCTGTGAGTTTTGATTTAGTTGATACAGGGCCAATTGTCACTGTTAGTTATCAAGGTATATTGCCTGACTTGTTTAGAGAGGGGCAGGGGATAGTTGCAACAGGTGTGTTAACAACTCCAAACCATATTGAAGCACATGAAGTGTTAGCGAAGCACGATGAAGAATACATGCCACCAGAGCTTGCAGAAAAAATGAAAGGTATTAAGCATGTTAAACCTCCTCAAAGTACAGACACTGAAAATGGAGCCTATTAATCATTATGTTGGCTGAATTAGGAAATTTTTCTTTGGTAATGGCGTTAATGGTGGCCATTTTGTTATCTGTGTATCCCATGTGGGGAGCTTATAAAAATCATCAACAAATGATGGCTATGGCAAAACCATTAGCCATAGGGATGTTTTTGTTTACTGCGTTTGCTTATTTTTGTTTGACCTATGCCTTTGTCCATGATGATTTCAGTTTGGCTTATGTGGCAAATACATCTAATAGCACTTTACCCATTTATTATAAATACACAGCTGTATGGGGCGGCCACGAAGGGTCTTTTTTACTTTGGACATTAATTTTATGTGTCTGGACATTAGCGGTCGCACTATTTAGTCAAGCTATCCCCTTAAAAGTATTAGCTAGAGTATTGTCTATTTTAGGTATGGTAGGCATAGGGTTTTACCTATTTATGTTGCTTACCTCTAATCCATTTGATCGTTTACTGCCTTTTTATCCTATTGATGGAAAAGATTTAAATCCATTACTGCAAGACTTCGGGATGATCATTCATCCGCCTATGCTGTACATGGGGTATGTTGGTTTCTCGGTCGCTTTTGCTTTTGCGATTGCGGCGCTTATTTCTGGGCAACTGGACTCAACTTGGGCCCGTTGGTCTCGACCTTGGACTTTAGCGGCATGGTCATTTCTAACTGTCGGTGTGGCTTTAGGTAGCTGGTGGGCTTATTACGAGTTAGGTTGGGGCGGTTGGTGGTTTTGGGACCCGTCAGAAAATGCAGCATTCATGCCTTGGATTATAGGGACGGCGCTGGTACATAGCTTGGCGGTAACTGAGAAACGTAAAGTCTTTAAGTCTTGGACAGTATTTTTGGCAATCGCCGCATTTTCCTTAAGCTTACTAGGAACATTTTTAATACGTTCTGGGGTCTTGGTGTCTGTACATTCATTTGCCAGCGACCCGAGTCGAGGACTGTTTATTTTAGGGCTATTGGTTGTGATCATAGGCGGCTCATTGTTTTTGTACGCCTTGAGGGCCTCACAAATTAAAAGTAACGGCCGCTACGGATTAGTTTCAAGAGAAGTGTTTTTAATGGGAAACAATATCTTTTTGACTGCTGCAACTTTAGTGGTTTTGCTAGGTACTTTGCTTCCGTTAGTCCATAAGGAGCTCGGTATGGGCTCTATCTCTATTGGGGCACCATTTTTTGATCAAATGTTTACCTATTTGATTGTACCTTTTGTTTTCTTGTTAGGTGTAGGTCCATTATCTCGCTGGAAGAACCAATCCCCTCAAGCTTTGTCTAAACAGATAATGATGGCCCTTGGGTTGAGCCTTTGTGCCGGCTTATTGGTAAATTCAAGTTTTGAACAATCAACTTACATGGCTAGTCTTGGTCTAGTGTTAAGTTTTTGGATCATTATTACCACAGTGATGGAAGTGCGCCAACGCATCGAGCCGCAAGTTACCGCTGGAAAGTATTCTACCTGGCAAGGTTTACGCAAATTAACCCCGAGTCATTGGGGAATGGCGATAGGTCACCTTGGGTTTGCTGTGACCCTTATTGGCATTACTTTAGTTAGCGCATATAACACTGAGCGCAATGTGAGAATGGCAGAAGGTGATAGTGTTACTTTGCAAGGCTATGAATTTGTTTTTAAAGGCATATCTCAATTGCAGGGGCCAAACTACTCAGGTGATGTGGCCCACGTTGATGTATACCAAGGTTCAGAACTTGTTAGTACTTTAGAAGCAGAAAAGCGTTTTTACCCTGTGCAAAGAAATGTAATGACGGAAGCTGGGATTGATTCAGGTTTTAGTCGGGACTTATTTGTGGCTTTAGGTGAACAACTTAAAAACGGAGATTGGTCGTTACGTATTTATGTTAAGCCTTTTATCAATTGGATTTGGGCTGGTGCATTTATAATGGCTTTGGGTGGAGTTTTTTCAATTAGTGATAAGCGTTACAGAATGGCAAAATTGGCAAGTAGTGCAAGGGCAAGCAGTCGCAAAACGTTAGTGGAGCAAGGGTCTTGAAAAAATTTGTGATTTACCTTTTACCCTTAGTGGTTTTCTTGGGCTTATTAGCCTTTTTATATCAGGGGTTATTTTCGGACCCTAGAGTTCATGAGTCTACTCTTCTTGAGCAGTCTATGCCCAAATTTGTATTGCCTGATTTAATGGAAACTCAGAGAACTTACAGTGAGGATATTTTCAAAGGTGAGGTGACCTTGCTCAATGTTTGGGGAGTGTGGTGTGTTACTTGTGCTGTAGAGTTACCCTATTTGCAGCAACTCAAGCAAGATGGCAAACACATTGTTGGCTTGTATTACGATCAGGATATTGATCCTGATTTTGGTATTAAAACGGTTGCCAGAGTACAACAGGAGGTAAGAGAGAAACTGGCTCAGCTAGGAAACCCCTACGCCTTTAACATCTTTGATGTAAAACGTGACCTGTCACTTGATTTAGGGGTAACCGGTGCACCAGAAACCTTCTTAATTGATCAAAGTGGAAAAATAAGACTGCATCACATAGGGGATATTAACCCTAGGGTGTGGAATGCCAAGTTTGCTCCTTTATATGAAGAATTGGTGGCTAAACAATGAAAGTAACCCAGATAATCTTACTTGTATTTATGCTTGCGACTAGTTGGGGGGCGTTTGCCACTGAAGACAAATTCTATTTTGAAGATCCTCAACAGCAGGCACTATTTATTGAATTAACCAAAGAGTTGCGTTGTCCAAAATGCCAAAATCAGAACATAGCGGATTCTGATGCAATGATTGCTGTTGACCTAAAACGTAAAGTTTATCAACTTTTGCAACAAGGACAGTCTAAAGAGCAGGTTATTAGCTTTATGAAACAAAGGTATGGTGACTTTGTTTACTATCAGCCACCAGTTAATTCAATGACGATTTGGTTGTGGCTGCTTCCATTGTTTTTCATATGCATAGCAATAGCTGGAATTGTTATTGGCCGCAGAAAACAAGCAGCCGAATTGGATTACGATAAATTGAAAAGAGCAAAAGCCTTATTGGAGTCTGACGAGTGAGTATGTTTTATTTATGGGTAGTGGGCTTTGTTTTAGTCGCGCTACTTTTATGCTGTCTTCCATGGATTAGAAAGCAAAAACTAACTGAAAATGTGATCAACAATAAGGTTTTGATCAAACAGCGGTTAAATGAACTAGACACTGAGCAAGAGCAAGGTTTGCTAGACTCCGAAGATACAGAGCAATCTAAAGAAGAACTCACACTTGCAATGCTTGATGAAGTTGGACAGCAATCTAAGGGATCATCAAATGTCACGCTTATTATTTTATTTGGTGCCTTGTTAAGTGGTGCCATAGGCTTGGCAGTATATTGGCAAGCCAATCAGATTTCGCAGATTGAGCATTGGCAAGAAGTAAGACAGAAAACAAGTGAACTGGGCCAAAGAATGATCCAAGGTGATGCCAGTTTACAGTTAGAAGATTTACAAGATTTTTCTCTTGGGCTGCGAACTAAACTTATAGATAACCCAGATGATCCCGTTGGTTGGATGCTGTTAGGGCGAGTGTATGGGGCAATGAACAGCCTTAATAATGCTATTCAAGCCTTTGAGAAGTCTCTACAACTTGATTCAACTAATACCAATACTATGGCAAGCTATGCCCAAGCCTTATTAATGACGGGACAAGAGAATCAAGTACTAAGGTCAAAACAGGTACTATTGCACCTACTGACTATTGAGCCTGACAACACTAATGCTATGGGTGTTCTCGCTGTGGTTGCGACGCAGCTTAACGATAAGCAGTTAGCTCTTGATAATTGGCAAGGGTTATTAGCCTACATTCCAAATACAGAGCCTAATTACCAGTTAATTGAGCAACGCATTGAAGAATTAAAAAGAGAGTTATCTGTGCAGTCGGATGGCGAATCTAAGTTTTTGATCCCGAGTGTATCCGTTACTGTAGAGCTAGCGAGTGATATAACCTTGCCTAAGGAAGGCTTTTTAGTAGTGTTTGCGCAAGAAAATAATAGTGCGATGAAGATGCCTGCAGCAGTTGTAAAAATGCCATTAGGGGAGTTTCCTGTGGTGGTGGAGCTTTCTAATGAGAATGCTATGTTGCCGACTTATACTTTATCGGATTTGAAAGATGTAAAAATAGTCGCTCGTATTTCTACGAACGGTGATGTAACCCAAACGTCTGGGGATTTACAAGGGGAGCGTATTATAGCCCTTAGCAAAGAACAACAGACTAACGAAACCATTACGATTGATAGAACCTTATGACACATAAAAATGCTTTATTTAGCTTGTTGACTGTACTTTTACTGTTAGGCGGCTGTTCAACGACACGTGGAGTGAACGACCAAGTACAAGAATATAATGATCCTAAGGATCCCATTGAGTCCTTTAACCGAACTATGTGGGATTTTAATTATGATGTACTTGACGTATATATTTTAAGGCCGACTGCTGTAGCTTACACTAACTATATGCCGCAGTTTGCGCGCACTGGTTTGCTAAATATGGCGAGAAACCTTGAGGAGCCGTCTAATTCTTTAAATAACCTATTACAAGGCAAGGTTGACGGAACATTTATAAGCCTAGGGCGCTTTTTATTAAATTCTACGGTTGGAGTTTTGGGGTTAATTGATGTGGCTTCTGAGCTTGGAATTGATCCTCAAGAAGAAGAGTTTGGTGAAGTATTAGGAAAGTGGGGAGTTGATACAGGGCCGTACTTAATGCTGCCTGCTTGGGGGCCAACAGATATAAGATCTGGGGTAGGTGATATTGTTGATACGTCTTACTCACCTCTAGATAGTTTAAATTTTTATGCGTCTTTATTTCGTACTGGTATCAAAGTTTTAGAAGCCAGAGCAGCAGTTATTGCACAAGAACAGCAGTTAAACTCATCAGCAGATCCCTATAGTTTTGTGAAAAGTGCGTATTTTCAAAACCTAGAATTTAAGGTTAAAGACGGGAAAGTAGAAGTGTCAGAGGAAGAAAAAGCCCTTGATGAAGATATCGATGCTTTCTTAGAAGATTTATAATTTGATTATAGATTGAAAAAAGCCCCACTTATGAGAATAAGTGGGGCTTTTTGCTACTCGCTATAGAATAAGGCTAGTAGCCTTCTGGGTTATCGGCTTGCCATTTCCATGAGTCTCTACACATGTCAGCTAGCCCTCTTGTGGCCTTCCAACCTAATGCATCGAATGCTGTTTTGGGATCGGCATAGCAAGATGCTACATCTCCACTTCTCCGTGGTACAAACTGGTAAGGTATACTTTGACCACTTTGCTTTTCAAATTCTTTGACCATGTCCAGTACACTATAACCTTGCCCTGTGCCTAGATTGTAGGTGACTATCCCAACATTAGTTTGTAGCTTTTCCAAGGCTTTTAGGTGACCTGCAGCTAAGTCTTCAACATGTATATAATCTCTAACCCCTGTTCCATCTGGAGTGTCGTAGTCGTTCCCATAGATAGATAGCTGTTCCCGCTTCCCGGTAGCCACTTGTGTAATAAAAGGCATAAGGTTGTTTGGGATCCCGTTTGGATCTTCTCCAATACGGCCTGATGGATGCGCCCCGGCAGGGTTAAAGTAACGAAGTAATGCAATATTCCAATCGCTATCTGATTTGTATAAATCTTTCAGCACAAGCTCAACCATAAGCTTTGACATACCATATGGATTAGTAGGTTGGCCTGTGGGCATATCTTCTCGTAGTGGAAGCTCTACTGGATCTCCATAGACAGTAGCAGACGAGCTAAATACTAAGTTTTTAACCCCAAATTTTTTCATGGCTTCACACAAGGTTAATGTGCCATAAACGTTGTTATTGTAGTAATTTAAAGGCTTCTCTACAGACTCGCCAACCGCTTTGAGACCAGCAAAGTGAATAACTGCATCGATTTTATGTTTAGAAAAAAGTAATTCTAAAATCGTGTGGTCTCGAATGTCACCTTTAACAAATATTGTGCTCTTCCCGGTTAGCTCTTCTACTCGTTTTAAAGATTCTTCAGATGAGTTACATAAATTATCAAGTACGATTACCTGATTTCCCGCTTCTAATAACTGCAATACAGTGTGGCTGCCAATATAACCCGCTCCGCCGGTTACTAAAATTGTCTGCATTTTATTCTCCTTGATATTTATGTGTAGGAATATATTTAGCACATAATCCATATTGAAATGGTTTAATGAACAAAGGGTAAAGTAAGGTTAACAAAAGCGCCCAAATAATTGATACCCAGTTTGTAGAAATTTGTAAAATAACAACAAATATTGGAATTACTACTAACAATTTTAAAATGTTGAGTAGTAGTTTTTCAGGACCAATAAGTTTTTTTTGCGCAGCTTGTATAATCTCTAAACGTTCCGTTAGAGGTAGATGTTGAATCTGAGGAATGCTTTTTGTTGAGAAATACAATTTCAATTTAACACCTTCGAATCGTCTTCAATTGAGACATAATCTTATCACTATAAACATGATTGAAAGAAATATATAAACAAAAACGCCTCCAAATTGTTAAGTTAGAGGCGTTTTATGGCTAGTTATTAAGCATATTATTAATGTTGGTTTTAACTTTTATTAAAAGATGCTTTTTCGGCAAGTTTCTCCCACTTTCCTGATTTTAAAGACAATAAACCTGCAACTAAGGCTGCAGCAATAGTAATTTGGCCAATTCCCATAAATAAGTTGGGCATATCACCCAAGTTATCAGGATCAAGCCCGCCAGCTAATAAACCTGCAGTTACGTTACCTATTGAATAAGTTAAAACGAAAACTCCCATCATTTGCCCTGCAAAACGTTTCGGAGAAAGTTTGCTAACCGCAGCTAGCGCTACAGGACTTAGGCATAACTCTCCAACAGTGTGTAAAAAGTAAGTTGCTACCAAAAAGTAAGGTGCCGCTTTTAAACCGCTTGCTGCAATTTGTGCGGCAAAAAACATAACAATAAAACCAGAAGCCATGATAACTAATCCAATCGCACATTTTATTCCATACGATGGGGTAATCATACGTTTACCTAAGTTGACCCATAATGCTGCAAAAAATGGAGATAGTGTAATTATGAAAAATGAATTCGCAGACTGGAACCATGCAGGGGGAATTTCAAAAGTTCCTATCATACGTTCAGTGTAATCACGGCCAAATAAATTTAAGGATGAGCCTGCTTGCTCGAACCCAGACCAGAAAAATATTGATGCGAGACAGACCACGAATAGCGCTCCTAAGGATCGCTTCTCGTCATGAGAAAGGTTACCAAAAGCGTAAATACCAGCGTAGTAAGCTAAAAAAACAAGTGTAATTGCTATGGCCACATACTGAGCCAGTGTCACTGGGTTTATGGTTAGTAGACCAGTCATCATACTAAAAGTTATTGCGGCAAGCCCCAGCAAAAATGCAATGATTACTCCCCAACTTTTTTTCTGACTAGACTCTGATAATTTCAATATTGGAGTAGCACCAACGCCATTAAGTTTACTGATGGTGGCACGATATTGAAGTAATCCAATTCCCATACCTATTGCAGCGGCCCCGAACGCATAATGGTAGCCTGCATTAACTTGTAGCCAGCCACAAACGGTATATCCGATAAGAGAACCAAGATTTATTCCCATATAGTAAATGGTATAACCCGCATCACGGCGCTGATCATCTGCAGCATAAAGTTGCCCTACAAGAATACCTACATTAGGTTTCAATAACCCTGTGCCTAAGACGACTAATATTAAGCCAATATAGAAACTCCACGATGCAGGGATAGCTAAGACTATATGACCACACATTATGACAATGCCGCCATACCATACTGCTTTTTGACTACCAATTAAGCGGTCTGCAATCCACCCACCTGGCAAGCCCATAAAATATACTGCACCAGTATACAAACCGTATATAGCCGTCGCTGATGCTACTGTAATAGCCAGTCCCTCTTCTTGGATACTAGCGGTCATAAAAAGTACTAGTAAAGCACGCATCCCGTAATAACTCATGCGCTCCCACATTTCTGTGAAGAAAAGAGTCATTAAACCTTTAGGATGTCCGAAAAAGCTTGTATCTAATTGGGTACTACTAGATTGTTCTGTCGCCATCTATTTTGCCTTTTTATATTTTTTTATTTGGTTAAGGTTAGGATATGCCTATTTTTATAATGTATTTATTTTAGACTGTCTCTAAACAAAATCCCTGTAAACATTTAAATTGCTCACGCTGTTTATACTAGAGCAGCACTATGAAAACAATATAATCACGGGTAACTTAGATAAAATAACTCACTCCTTTTCTATTTTGTTTTAATGATGCGCACTTAAATGGTGCTTTATTGCATCTCTGTTAGCTTATAATTTAGAGAGAGTAGATAGTATTTTGTTTATCTATTTATGATAATAAATGGCTAAAATTCATATAGTTAGAATTAAAATTAGGGTTCTGTCTGTAGTTTACATTTCGCTTACATTTAGGTCTTGTTTTTTAACATGATATTACTAGTATTGATGCATGCTAATTTGCTACTATGCACCGTGATGAGTCGTTGACTGTTTGGATAATTTTCTTTTCATTTCTTTTCATAGGCTTTGAAAATATATCGAGTTATTCAATTTGATGTAGTAAGTACATTTTAAATGAGGTGCAAGCTAGCATTCATTTAAGTTTAGGAATCGATGCAAAGAGGCGTAAATATTGCTTTGCACATGAAATATCAAATATTAAGGAAGTTGTTTAATGCTGAATCACTTAGAGTTTGCGCCATTATTTACTGCATTTATGGTTGCAACAGTATTATTAGTGATAATGACTCCCTTAGCCCACCAATTAGGTTTAGTTGACTCTCCAGACGATAGGAAATCCCATATAGGCATGATACCGCTAACTGGTGGGGTGTGTATTTTTGGTGCTGTATTCTTTGCTTGTTTCGCAACCGATGTATGGTTCAAAAATGGTACCTTGTTTTTCACCGCTTCTGCTTTTATCGTATTGTTGGGAATGCTAGACGATAAGTTTGATTTAAGTGCCAAAGGGCGTTTAGTTTGCCAGTTTGGTGTGGCAGCTATTATGGCATACAGTGCGCAAAATTATTTGACATCCCTAGGTGATATTTTTGGTTTTGGGATAGTGGACTTTGGTGTTTTTGGTTATTTCTTTACACTTGTGTGTGTGGTTGGTGTTATCAATGCCTTTAATATGATTGATGGAATTGACGGTCTAGCAGGCGGCATGAGTTTGATCGTTCTTAGTAGTTTTGTATTGTTGCTATTAATTGCACATAACGGGCAAGCGGCTATGGGGCCGCTAGTTGTCATTGCTGCTATTGTCCCTTTTTTAGCCTTTAACCTAAGTTTAAAGGGGTTTAAAGGGAATAAAATATTTATGGGTGATAGTGGGAGTATGTTTGTAGGCCTAACAATAGTTTGGCTGTTAGTTGAGTACTCTCAAGGTGTTGAAGCGGCAATAAGACCAATTACAGCTGTTTGGCTGATAGGTTTACCATTAATGGATATGGCTGCAATTATGTATAGAAGAGCCCGAAAAGGTAAGTCTATGCTTCAGCCTGATAAGCAACACTTACATAATATATTTATGCGAGCGGGTCTTTCCTCAAGAAAAGCTTTAGCTGCTATCTTATTGTTAGGGTGCTGTTATGCTCTTATCGGTGTTGTAGGAGAAGTTTTGTTAATTCCTGAGTACATTATGTTTTGGGCTTTTATTGCGTTACTCGTTATCTACAGCATGGTTATCCAACATGTTTGGAGGATCTTAACTGTTTTGAGAGCCGAATCAGAATCCAAAAATTAAGTTCAGGTTATTTGCTAAGTCAACTTTGAATGTATTCCATCTCGCGTTATTATCTTTTCCAATATTCCATACTGTATAATTTATGAAAATACTGAGTAGTCTCCTTTTACTGAGCATCCTTCTGCAAGGCTGTACCTCAATCGAACAACCTGTCGCTAGCCGAGCTCTTGTTGAGTACGAGTTTGGTGATAGTGTTGTGCATCTGCCACCTAATCAACAGCAGATATTATCTGATTCAGCAGATACCCAAAGTACGCAGCTAGATGGTAAGAGAGCTTTGTTAGGAAAGCCTTTTTTTGCAGCTAGCGGTAAAATTTGTCGCAAAGTTCAGTTTAAGCTTGATGGTCAGCGAGTCTATTGTAAAAGCCATAAAGGCGATTGGTATGCCGTTAATCAAGTATTAGCCAGTTATACTGAATCGACTATGGGAGGAAATCAATAGTGCTTTTTAGTTGTCGTCAAATTTCTTTTAATGTAGCTAGGTTGGTACTCTTTGTTGCTGGTTTACTGTTTGTGAGCACAGTATCTGCGCAGCAAGCGCCCACTCAAGAGCAGTTGCAACAAGCTCAGCAGGCTAGTCAAAGCCAACGCGTAGATCTTTCCCAATATATCCAATCAGGTGGCAACAGCACGGGACGGGGCGCAAGTATTAATTTACCCTCTGAGTCTGGCCCGATGCCAGCTGGTGAAGAAGGGCTTCCTCCCCCGTATGGTGCGAATCTTTTTAAAGGCGGTTTTGAAACAGAGCGCAGTGATGGTTTAAATTCATCTTATTTAGTCGCCCCAGGCGATAAAATTGCGATTCAAATGTGGGGTACGGTAAATAGCTCAGAAGTGGTTACCGTCGACAATCAAGGTAATATTTTTATTCCTGATGTGGGGCCAATTAAAGTGCAAGATGTCCCTGCTAATCGTGTTAATACAGTAGTGACTCAAAATATTAAGTCGATTTATACTAACAATGTAAGTGTATATGTAAATCTGTTAACCGCAACGCCCGTAAGTGTGTTTGTGGCTGGACCGGTTTTGAGACCTGGGCAATATGCTGGTTTAGCATCAGATTCTGTGCTGTTTTATCTTAAACGTGCAGGTGGCATTGATCCCCATCGCGGCAGTTACCGAACTATAACAGTAATGCGCCAAGGCGAAACGGTGCTTACCTACGATTTATACGACTTCTTAAAATTAGGTAAATTACCGGCATTCTCATTCAAAGATGATGATGTGATTTTTGTTGGTGAACAGGGCGCTATGGTAAATGTCGAAGGTGCAGCTAGATACCCTTTCAGGTTTGAGTTAGAGAGTTCAAAGCGCTCAGGTACAGCACTGATGACCTACGCTCGTCCTTTGTCAAAGACCAGTCATGTGGCGATAACAGGTAATCGCGAATCAGGCCCTATCTCAGTTTATATACCTATCAATGAATTTGATCAGTTTACTATGGCAGATGGTGACACAGTGTTGTTTAATGACGACATTCGTCCTCAGGTTATTAGCGTACAGATATCAGGTAGTTACGAAGGCCCATCTTATTATGCTGTAGAAAAAGATACCCGTTTATTAGATTTATTAAGTTATATTGAAGTCGACCCAAAACAAGCTAATTATGGCTCTATATACATCAAACGCGAAAGCGTGATGGAACAGCAAAAAATGCTTATTAATGAGTCTTTAGATCGCTTAGAGCGTAGTCTGTTTACAGCACCAGCTTCATCAAGTGGCGAAGCGTCTATCCGCGCTCAAGAAGCCCAGTTAGTTTCACAGTTTATAGCTCGTGCTAGAAGAATTGAACCACTAGGCAAAGTGATAGTGTCTGAAAATGGTAAAGTAGCAAATATTCGCCTAGAGCAAGGGGATGAAATTGTAATCCCAGCGCAAACTGACTTGATACAGATTGCAGGTGAAGTGTTAATGCCACAGGCTATAGTTTATAACCCAGAGGCGACAGTATCCGATTATATTGCATGGGCAGGTGGATTCAGCGAACGAGCAGACGATGAGCGCATTGCCATTGTGCACGCTAACGGTATTACAAGCTTTGTTACATCTGATGCAGGGGAACATTGGTATTCTGATGAGAAAAACTCCACTTTAGAGGCTGGTGACCAAATACTTGTTCTACCTAAAGTGGATGCTAAGGTTATGCAATCTATTAAAGATGTAACACAAATTATCTATCAAATTGCTATTGCTGCTAATGTCGTCAGCTAAACAGCATGCAAAGATCTAATCTATGACTACGGTTATTAAACGTAACAAGTGGCAGATATGGCGAGACGTCATATTTGCTCTATTTGCTCGCGAAATACGCACGGGGTTTAATGATAAGTTTGGTTTAGGGTGGGCTGTAGTCCAGCCAATTGCGTTTATTTTTGTTTTATCATTTATTCGTGGCCGAATGGATGGGGGGGATACTCATGGTGTACCTACTTTTGTGTTTATGGCCTATGGCTTAGTTTTTATTCAAATGTTTTTACAAGCGTTTAATAATTGCTCTTCTGCTATTAAAAAAAATAAATCCCTGTTTGCTTTTCGTCAAGTACAACCAATTAGTGCTGTAATAGCCACAGCTATGTTTGAAATTTTGGTTAAAATATTTGTAATAATTGGCATTTTTTTGGTGATGTATTTTTTAGAGATGGAAATACAAATTTCTAACCCCCTTTTACTAATTATTTGTACTTTTTCTCTTTCGTGGTTTGCAGTTATGCTGGGACTAGCGTTTGGAATTTTTGCTTTATTCGTGCCTGAAGTAAATAAGGTAGTCAGTTTAGTTACACGTCCTTTGTTTTTTATCTCGGGAACTTTTTTTTCTTTGCAAGATATACCAAAGGAATATTGGCATTACTTAAATTGGAATCCTATTTTACATGCCATCGAATTGGCTAGGTATTCAGCTTATTCTGAATATGGGCATGAAGGGGTAAGCTTGACTTTCTTACTTGGAACTATTCTAGTTACAACATTTTTATCTTTATCTATCTATTACACTCAGTGGCGACAGGCGATTAGTCGATGATAAAACTAGATAAGTTAACTAAGTATTACCCTTCCAAAATTGGAAACCAGTATATCTTTAACGATATCAGCTTTGAGATCCCTTCTAATCATAACATCGGAATTTTAGGAGCTAATGGTGCCGGTAAGTCAACTCTATTTCGCTTACTAGCTGGTAGTGAATACCCGAATCGGGGGCGTATTGTTACTGACTTAAATTTATCCTGGCCTGTCGCTCTGTCTAGTGGTATCCACCCGCATATGACTGGGCGAGAGAATACCCGCTTCATAGGACGAATCAATGGTGTGGTAGATCTAGATGCTTACGAACAACGAGTACAAAAATTCGCTGAGTTAGGCAAAAAATATGACTTACCAGTCAGGTTCTATTCCAGTGGAATGAAACCTCGTTTAGCTTTTGCTTGCTCAATTGCCATTGATTTTGATGTGTACCTCATCGACGAAGTCACTTCTGTCGGCGACGCGAAATTTCGCAGAAAGGCGAAAGAGGCTTTATTAGAGCGAAGTGAAAACGCGAATGTTATTATGGTTAGCCATGATATGGATGAGATTAGGCAATTTTGCGACAGTACTATTGTTTTGGACAAGGGCAATTTAACCTTTTATAACGATCTTGAGCAAGGGGTCGAAGCATATCGAGCTTTATAATAATGACAGATAAAACAATACAAGATGTAGAGGAAAGGTTTCTCGCTTTGAGAAAGCAATATTCTGAAAAACAGTGGAATGATGCCGAAATACTCAATAAAAAAGTAGATGAGTTGGTCCAATCGGATATTGCTCTAGCATACAGGTTAATGCAACGGGTGAAAAATTTGCTGCCGGGGGCTGAGTCCAACAAACAGTTAAGTCATTTAAAACAACTTATGTTAATTGAGCATCCAGAATTAATGGCATTGCATTCATCTAATTCATCGACTGGGGACAAAGTAAAAGAGGGCGCAAAATTGGCAGTAGATAAACTAAGAGTGTCTGCAAAAGCTGCTAATTGGAAGGAGTTGTTGAAGCCGTTTACACTGTTTGTTTTGATACCTTTTGTTCTTTTTGCTTTTTACCAAATAATTTGGGCGAGTGACAGATTCGAAAGTAGAACTCAGGTTATCATTAAACAACCAGACGGTATGAATACTTTAGATCCTGCTATGGCTATTTTGTCTGGTTTTGGCGGTACACCCACCGCTAATGACAACGAACTTGTAAAAGCTTTTATCGAATCTACAGACATGATTGAATATTTGGAAACTGAATTAGATATCCGGACACATTATAGTGATTCAGCGTGGGATTTTTTCAGTCGTTTAAAAAGTGATGCAACAAGGGAGGACTTGCATAAATACTTTAGCTCAATGGTTGAGGTTGAAAGTGACGATGCTTCAGGTCTTATTACTATTTCAGTACAGGGCTTTGAACCAATATTTTCACAACAACTCGCTAAAACTATCGTAAATAAAGCTGAATGGTATATTAATGAGATTGGCCATGTACTGGCAAAAGAGCAATTGGCTTTTGTACAGAACGAACATTTAATGGTTGAGCAACGATTACAAAAAGCTAAAGGTGAATTACTTGCATTTCAAAGAACTCATGATCTCTTAGATCCAGAAGCCGAAGGGTTAGCATTCCAACAAATCACCTATCAACTTGAAGGGCAAATTGCAAGTACACAAGCTAAGTTGTCAGCTTTACTAAGCGGTATGAGTGAGAAAGCTCCACAAGTGATGCAACTCAGGGCTGAACTTAATAGCCTCGAAGGGGAGCTTGTAGCACAACGAGCAAGATTAAGTCGTGGATCAAAAAATAACGATCTCGATAATCAATCTGTTGGCCAGATACTTGCGAAATTTAGTGATTTGAAGATTAACCTTGAGCTTGCCTTAACAGCTTATACTTCATCTCAAGTTTCGTTGGAAAAATCTCGTATTGAAGCATATAGACAGTTAAAGTATTTAGTCACTGTTGAAACGTCGACATTACCTGAAGAAGCTAAATACCCAGAAGTTATTTACAATTTAATGTTATTTTTAGCCGTTCTTCTGATGTTATTTACAATTGGAAAGATTATTTCAGCTACCGTAAATGAGCTAAGATAAATAGAATTAATAAAGGTTATTTATGAATAGAAAAGGAATTGTTTTAGCTGGTGGATCTGGTACACGCCTCCATCCGCTAACTTCAGTAATCAGTAAACAACTTATGCCGGTTTATGATAAGCCGATGATTTACTATCCTATATCTACATTGATGTTAGCTGGTATCAAAGACATTTTGATCATTTCAACTCCGGAAGAGTTGCCACGCTTCGAATCATTGTTAGGCACAGGTGAAGCCTGGGGACTTAACTTTAGTTATGTTGCACAACCTTCTCCTGATGGTCTTGCTCAAGCATTTTTATTGGGAGAAGAATTTATCGGTGATGACCACTGTACGCTTGTATTAGGCGATAATCTTTATTACGGGCATGATCTACAACTCTCTTTGACTAATGCAAATAAACAGACCTCTGGTGCCACCGTATTTGGTTACCACGTAACCGATCCTGAACGTTATGGTGTGGTGGATTTTGATGATGAATGGAAAGCACTGTCGATTGAAGAAAAACCGAAAAAACCTAAATCAAACTATGCAGTGACTGGCTTGTATTTCTACGATAACCAAGTGGTTGAACTGGCTAAACAAGTTAAACCTTCACACCGTGGTGAATTGGAAATTACCGATTTGAATAATCTTTATTTAGAACAAGGTAACTTAAGAGTGGAGCTAATGGGAAGGGGGTCTGCTTGGTTGGACACAGGCACCATTGACAGTTTGTTGGATGCATCTAATTTCATTGCCGCTATTGAAAAGCGACAAGGTTTAAAAATTTGTTGTCCTGAAGAAATTGCCTATCGTAAAGGTTTTATTGATGCCGCTCAGCTGAAAAAATTAGCTAAGCCACTTTTAAAAAGTGGCTACGGCAAATACTTATCTAGATTGTTAACCGAAAAAGTAAAATCCTAATGAAAGTAGTTGAAACCAGCATCCCTGATGTGAAAGTAATTGAACCTAGAGTCTTCGGTGACGAACGTGGTTATTTCATGGAAACCTTTCGCCAAGACTGGTTCAAAAAATATGTCGCCGACGTTGAATTTATACAAGACAATCACAGTAAATCCAAGCACGGTATTCTTCGAGGGTTACATTACCAATTAGAACATACTCAAGGTAAGTTAGTCAGGGTTACCAGTGGTGAAGTATATGATGTGGCGGTAGATATGCGTAAATCATCAGCAACTTTTGGCAAGTGTGTTGGCATGCTGTTGTCGGCTGAAAATAAACGTCAATTGTGGGTGCCTGCAGGTTTTGCCCATGGGTTTTATGTGACCTCAGATTTCGCCGAGTTTTGTTATCGCTGTACCGACTATTACCACCCGGAGTCGGAAGTATCCATCCGCTATGATGATCCTACTATTGGTATCAATTGGCCTTTACTTAATGGTGAAGCACCGAGTTTGTCAGCAAAAGATGAAGATGGTCTGGATTTTACTTCAGCGCCAGCTTTTAAATAATGCGTTATAGATTAATGGATGATTTTTAAATGACAATCATTGTAATCGGCAAAAGCGGTCAATTAGCCCAAGAATTAAAGTTTTTAGATAATAGTGTGCTTTGTTTAGGCCGCCGCGATATCGATATAATCAGCGCGGAAAATGTTAGCTCAGTACTCAGCCAATATAATGTAATGGGTATTATCAATGCATCTGCTTACACCGCAGTAGATAAAGCCGAATCTGAACAAGAGCAGGCTTTTGAGATCAATGCTACGGCTGTGGAGAATTTAGCCAAGTACGCAAATCAAAATTCTGTGCCATTAGTGCATGTATCTACCGATTATGTGTTTTCTGGTGATAAAGGTTCACCTTATCAGGTTGATGATGTGCATGCGCCTATCGGCGTTTACGGTGCGAGTAAAGCGGCAGGGGAAAAGGCTGTTCAGCAATTCGCACCGAGTCAGAGCTGCATTATTAGAACTAGTTGGGTGTACTCACAATTTGGCAATAACTTTGTGAAAACAATGTTGAAATTGATGGCTGAAAAGCCCGAGCTTGGCATTATTGATGATCAAATAGGCTCACCGACATCTGCCGCCGCGCTGGCTAAAGCGTGTTTATATGCAGTGAAAAATAACGTAACCGGATACCATCATTTTACTGATGCAGGTGTATGTAGTTGGTACGATTTTGCACTGGCAACTCAAGAGTTAGGTATTAAGTACGGACTATTAGATAAATCCATTCCGGTTAAGCCAATTCCAACCTCAGCGTATCCAACACCAGCGAAAAGACCAAGCTATAGTGTATTAGATAAAGCCTCCCTTAAGATGGCTTTTAACGGACTTCAACCCAAACATTGGCGGGTCGAATTGAGTGAAGTTATGCATCAAATAGCTTCAACTAAATGAATAAAAGATATTAAAAATGACTAAAAATAAAGTGTTACTTGTGACCGGCGGTGCCGGATTTATCGGTGCGAATTTCGTTCTGTATTGGATGCAAAATAACCCTAACGATAAAGTAGTGGTTTTAGATGCGCTGACTTACGCTGGTAATCTTGCAAATCTAGCTTCAGTTGAAGCAAACGAGTTCTTTGAATTTGTAAAAGGCGATATTTGTGACACAAGTTTAGTAGAGTCACTGTTACAAGAACATCAAATTGATACCATCGTGCATTTTGCCGCAGAATCTCATGTTGACCGCTCTATAACCGGGCCAGATGCCTTTATTGAAACCAATATTATTGGTACTTATAGTTTGCTTAAAGCAGCTAAAAAGGTGTGGATAGACCTTCCCAAAGCTGAAGGGCAGGAACCTTTACTACATCGTTTCCATCACGTCAGTACTGATGAAGTGTATGGCACACTTGAGCCAAATGATCCGGCTTTTACCGAAGATACGCCATATGCTCCTAATTCACCCTATTCAGCGAGTAAGGCGGCCAGTGATCACTTAGTGAGAGCTTACCATCACACCTATGGTTTAGAGGTAACCACCAGTAATTGCTCAAACAATTATGGTCCTTACCACTTCCCAGAAAAACTGATACCGCTGATCATTACCAATATTTTGAATGATAAACCTTTACCGGTGTATGGTGATGGGCAACAAATTCGTGATTGGTTATATGTTGAAGATCATGCTAGAGGCATTGAACTTGTGCTTAAAAAGGGGCGCATAGGCGAAAATTACAATATTGGCGGCCACAACGAATGGGCTAATATTGATATAGTTAAACTGGTCTGTGACAAAATGAATCAGGCATTCGCCAATAATCCTGATTTAACAGTAAAGTATCCTATGGCAACAAGAGCTGTTGAAGGCAAAGCCGAAGCGTTAGTTACTTATGTTACCGACAGGGCTGGGCATGATAGACGCTATGCTATTGATGCGACAAAAACGAATAATGAACTCAAGTATGAACCTGTTGAATCTTTCGCAAGCGGCATTGCAAAAACCATTAAATGGTATTTAGAAAACGAAAAATGGTGGAAACCATTGTTAAGTGATATTTCGAAAGTTTAGCATTTGAGCATCAGCTTAGGTTTGCCATTGCTTAAAAGTCACATAACACTGTAGAATCCAAATTTTATTTTTTGGATATAAACATAACTTACATAACGGTCTCAAATTTACTAACGTCTAGAAGCGTAAATGTTGAGAAAAGTGGAGTATAAATGAAACTTTTGGTTGTAACGGGAATAACTCACAGTAATTGGATGAAATACATTGATGCCATGGAGATTCCTTTTCCGGTCGTTTCAGCCGAAATCCAGTCAGAACTGGAAGCTCTAAGTTATCTATATGGCAAGAAAACTATAAATGCTAAAATTAAGGAAATCACTGAGCAACTTGATTCTGTGCTACCGCAAATAGTGTATTTACCTGATTGCTCAACTATTCTTGGCAGCTTATTAAAAAACGAATCAGTTAAATCTTTAGTTCTATATTCTGACCCTGTCCGTTCGATCGCAAATGGGCTAGCCGAAGATTTAATGACTGAAAATGACTGTTTGCTTGCTTTTCATAGCTGGAAAAAAGAGTTAAAAAGTTTATTTGAAATTTATCGGAAGCATAAAAGTAATTGCTTGTTACTCAATTGCCAAGAAGCGTTTGAAAAAAATAATAAATCTCAATCGCTTGTTTCGGCATTTATGCAATCAGATGTTAAAATAAGACAAAGAATAATACCTGTTTCTCAAGACAAATTATTGGCAGCAATGCTGATAAAGGAAGACGTTAATTTATTCGCATTCTACGAAGAAGCCAGAAAAAATCTACCTTCACTAGAGCAAATTGCTGTTAGTACTAGTTCACAATACGAAGCTTTGTCCTCATTAGCGTTTAATGCAATTGAAGAACACCGAAGTATACTAAAAAAGCAGGAAGCTAAGTTAGAAAAAATTGAGAAAGAGCAAAATGGAATGCAATTACAATGTATAGATTTACTTCAACAAAAACAGGTTTTACAAACTAATATTGGTGGATTATTCAAAAATATATCAGAACTTAATTCCGAAAGAGATAAATTAATTACTAGAGTGGCTGATACAAATAAGAATTGCGAACTTCAAGTATTGCAAATTAATCAACTTGAAGAAGAGTTGGAGATGAGCTACAAAACATTGGAAAGTGATAGGCAGAATCTTCAACAGCTTGATAAAAAATTAATAAAGCAAAAAGAAAGTTTTGCAATGACTGAAAAAAATTTGAAAAATGACATAGCTAAGCTCTCGTTACAAATTGCTTCAACAAATCCAGAATCAGAAAGTCAAAATATTGAAAAAGAAAAGATTCGAGATTTAGCTGCAGAAAATAAATTAAATATTTTACAAATTAGTCAACTTCAAGAAGAACTTGAGTACTACTTCCAAAAATTACAAGAAAAGGATTCGGCTGAAATGTCTATCGGTGAATATAGCTATAAACCTGTCCAAAAAGTATATGACAAATGTTCGGTTAAACAAGCTGAAATATTAGCGGGTTATAGCACCGAAGGATACCGAGATATTCAATTGAAGTTGAATCAAGTCGCCATTGCCGATGGTAGAGTTTTCGAGTCCGTTTATTGTAAACTTTTAGAAGTAGACGGTAGACTTGGCATTGAATTTAGGCCGGTAGATGGTAACTTTGATTTAACTTGGATCGACGAATTAAATGATGATTATGGTAATTATATAACCTACATTCCTAACCCCAGTGAGAATCAGCTAGCACGCCAACATATAATCGATCAAAGTTTAAATGCCAGCGATAGATTAGCAATTATAAGTATCGCTTCATTGTTATATGACGCAATGCAAACTGATGATCTTATTATCAGTAAGGAAATGCTTGAGGGGGAACTTAGAGACTGGCGTCTTAATGCAATTGAATTAAAAAATCAGATTGGGTCACTTCCGGTTTGGTTGAGCTTTGACCATGTTTTATTGATAGAGGAGTTGCGCACTGAAGGCTATGAACATTTGTGGTTTAAATTTGAAAAATTGTTAATAAATGATCAATATTTTCCTGAATTTGACGTCAAATTTGCGGCTACAGGAGACAAAGATGAAATTCTGTTTACAGATCAAATTACCCTTGAGTTACGCGAACTGGCTTCTGGTTATGCACCTCTTCAAGCTTGGCCTCCAGAAATAAAAGATAATTTTGGTTACAAGTTCCAAGTGAATATTAATTTACTAGGTGATTCTTTGAATGTCTCTTTAACAGACAAAGTGTCAAAGCGGGATAAACAGCTGATTCGACATTTGATAAAAAATATTAATAACTTTATTCAAGCAATAACAGATCAGGGAACTGTACTAAGCAGAGATAGGCTCGATTGGATGAAGGTTGGCTCTTTGACTGAATCGTTTGCTGAACCGGCACCATCGGATAGTAAAGAACACATCGAAGCAAAAGTAGAAAAACAACTTAAGGATCAATTTCAGTTTGCAGAATTCGTCGATTTAGGTGGTTATCAACATCTGATATTTGACTATGCAATGGATGATAATAAATTAAAGTTAAAGGTGAGAGTGGAAGATATTAACTTTGAAAATGGTCAAGCAAAGGTAGCGTTAGAGTTGCGTACCGGAGATGAGCTAGTCCCTTTGGCAAATAGTGACTATTTCGCTGAAGATGATTATGGGCCACGAGTTTTGATTGACCTCAGTGATGTAGAAATGCTTATTTCAGATGAAACACTTGACATCGAACATCGTGCTCTATTACAAGGATTTATTGGTGCTTTGCCGGATCTAATCGAAACAATTCAAGATATTGATGACCAAGCGCAGATAAATTGGATAAGCTGGATCAGTGAATAATAGAAGTCTGGTTTGTCACTTATAAAACCCCTATCAATATGGGTAGTTGACCCAGGGCTGATGGAAGCAGGGGGACACCATGCCGCGTTGGCTGAATCTTTGTGCCAGTATCAGTGTCAAGGTTCGATTGTTAATGAAAGCAACGTAAGTGTTCTGGCGTTTAGTCATCAACTTCTTGATCACAATTTAAAAGTTAAACTTGAAAATGCGGGTATAGCGATAACATTGTTTTTTGAAACCTTATTCTATAAACACTTTCATGATGGCGCTGTGCTTGGGCCTGCTGGTTTACAAAGTTATGTGCGTAAACTTTGCAAAGAATACGAAATTGTGCTTTTGAACGCATGCGATCAGATTAATAAGAATGGGGAAAATATTGTTTTATTTTTTCCGTGTTTAAACTGGGAGCATGCATGGGCGTTAAATTTAGCGATTAACCTGCATCGGTCGCATATTGAAAACTCAAAATTGAAATTAGTCTGTTGTGGTATGTATAGCGCAACTGATTTACACAATTCTTCAAATAAAAAAATTTGGTATCGATTGGGTTTTAACGGTTTGATGTCAGTAACTAACCTTACATTGTACTGCAGTGAATATGAACTTTGTTATGAATATCAAAGATTGTTAGATTGCAAATCTATTTCAGTACATCCCTGTTACTTAATGGCTTGGGATTCTATCTCGCGAAACCATCTCCTTTCTGTTCAGTTAACATTACCAGACAATACAGTTTTACTTTATGCAGGAGACGCAAAAGTGGACAAAGGTTTTAATCGTTTACCTGAGTTGCTTGCAAAAAGTCTGTCAAATACACCTGACGACACATTCTTTTTAATCCAATATACTTTGGCTTGGGATTACCCCGAGCTTAATAATACGTTAAAAATATTACAAAGTTGGGCAAACAAAGAACCTCGCTTGATAATACATCACGGGTTTTGGTCCAATCAAGAAATGGCATATGTTTTGAGGAATATTAAACAAGTAGTGTGTACTTATGACACTCTAGTATATGAAAATAAAAGTTCTGGCCTTGTATGGATGTTGGCTTATTTTAATGTTCCTTTTGTCATTGCAGGTCGCTGTTGGCTAACGCGAGAAGCCGATAGGTTAGGAGCAAATTACACAGTCAATACAAAATTGAGTTTAAAAAATATTAAAATTGAACCGGAGATGAAGGAGAACGATAATTTAACTTACAAAAATTTATTGTTCGATTCGTTGATTAGATGGCTAGTTAATCATTAGATAAATAATGAGAAAATCAAATTGTAGGATTTAATTAACTTATTGCGTTGAGTTCTAATGCTCTGGATTTCTACATGGATTTAGCTTTGAGTCTGTATAGTATTTCTAGCCCGAAAAATAATAAAGGAAGGACCATTTTTGCTGGAGTATTTAAAAAATCGTCATTTTGGAGAGCGGGCAATAATTATATGCAACGGTCCATCTTTAAATCAAATGGACCTTTCTTTTTTAAAAAGAGAAAAAACGATCGGTTTAAATAAAATTTATCTTGGATTTAAAAAGTTTAATTTCTATTCAAACTATTATGTGGCGGTTAATAAAAAAGTATTAGAACAATCTCATCAGGAAATTAATCGACTGACATGTCACAAGTTCCTGAGTAATAGATGCACAGATTTATTTCAAAAGGATTGTTTAACACATGTAATTAAGACTAATAATCCACCTGCACGATTCAGTACTGATCTGTTACAAGGAATGGAAGAAGGGTGGACGGTTACCTATGCTGCTTTGCAAGTTGCATATTATTTGGGTTTTAAAGATATATTTATCATTGGTATGGATCACCGTTTTGAATATAATGGTGCGCCAAATGCTGAAAGTGTTATGACACAGAGTGATCCTAATCACTTTAGTCCAGATTATTTTGCCAAAGGTAGTAAATGGGACAATCCCGATTTAGAAAATTCAGAACGCTCATATGAGATTGCGAGGCAAGTGTACGGAGAAAACAATAGACGTATATTTGATGCTACAGTAAATGGGAATTGTGATATTTTTGAAAAAGTTGATTATAAATCTATTTTCTTTTAATTCGTTATTTAAAGCAAACAGACAAGACATAATTAAAGCTAAATTGCCAGCAGGTTTCCTAAAATAAGAGAAATTAAAAAGAATAATGACAAAGTTTTATCTTTCAGAATCACCTGTATGGCATGATTCTACAAACAAGTGGATGTGGACGGATATTCAGGATAAGCATATTTATCAATCATCTGATAGCCTCTTAGTTGATGAAAATAAATTTAGTAAAAAAAACGTTCCACAAATGGTGTCTAATTTATTTCTATCCAGCGATAACTTTATTCTAGCCACTGGTGAAGATTGTATTTTCAAAATTAATTTATCTTCAAATAGAATCGATAAACAAATTACACTCCCTCATTCAAACTTATTTCGATGTAACGACGGCACTGTAGGCCCAGATGGCAAGTATTGGTTTGGCACGATGGAAAAAAGTCCTACAGGTTTGAACGGTGAGGTATACTCTTTAGATGAGAGTATGAAGTTAGTTGCGCAAAATGCCCCCATTGGTATTCCCAATTCTTTCATTTGGTTAGATGATTCTTCAATTTTAATTTCAGATTCTTTACTACAAAAAACCTATAAGGTTAGTCTAGCAGCAAATGGAAAGTTGGATTGGGTCAATCGAACTATTTGGTTGGATTTGTCTGATACAGACTGCACTCCTGATGGCGGTGCAATTGATGAAAAAGGGAATATATGGTTAGCAATATGGGGGGGAGCAGCTATTCATAAATATTCCGCCGGTGGAGAGTTACTGGATAAAATCCAGCTAAAGGCATTGCAACCTACTTCTTGTGCTTTTGGGGGGGCGAATATGGACTGCTTATTAATTACAACCGCTACGGAGGGGTTATCAGGTGAACACCTTGTTCAGTACCCTGATTCTGGTGAGGTTTTAATGCACCGACTTTCGGTAAAGGGAAAATCGCTTCCCAAGTTTAGGATGACAGCGTGAAAAAGTTAGCAACGGTAGTCATAAGAACATTCAACGAAGCACGTTATCTTGATGAGTTACTTAGTGAAATAAGCAAACAAAATACAAATGTCGTTGAAAATGAAGTTGTTATTGTGGACTCTGGCTCAACAGATAACACGCTTGAAATAGCCGAAAAACACAACTGTAGAATAACTCATATCAAACAATCAGAGTTTACCTTTGGTCGATCCCTTAACATAGGGTGTGAATTCGCTAAAGGCGATATACTCGTCTTTGTAAGCGGGCATTGTATTCCCGCAAGTGTTGATTGGCTAGACGAATTGTGCCGGCCAATAGTTGAACAAGTTGCGGTTTATACCTACGGTCGACAAATGGGTAGAGACACGACTAAATATTCAGAAACAAAACATTTTGATAAATGGTTCCCTGAGTATTCCAAAATTCCCCAAGAAGGTTTCTTTTGTAATAATGCTAATGCTGCTGTTTCTCGTGAATCCTGGGAAAAATTTGGTTTTAATGAAGAGCTTACGGGCTTAGAAGATATGTATTTGGCCAAGCAACTTGTAGAGTCCGGTGTGAAAATTGGTTATGTATCCAGTGCTCCTGTTTATCATATACACGATGAACCTTGGAGCAAACTTCGGACGCGCTATGAAAGAGAAGCTTATGCTTTGCAAAAGATTATGCCTGAAGTTCATTTTTCATTTACTGACTTTTTACGCTTTCTAATTTCTGGCGTGATGTCAGATTTTGCAGCAGCTATTCGCGAAAAATTGTTTCTAAAGCGATGTGTTGAAATTGTGCTGTTTCGATACAATCACTATTGGGGCACTTACAAAGGAAACCACGAGATGCGGAAGCTTTCAGCAAAACAAAAGTTTCATTATTTTTATCCTAAAGACGTTGAGAAAGAGTTTTATCATGACTAAAAAAATTGTCGCACTGTTGCCTATGAAGGCAAATAGTTCGCGGGTTAAAGGAAAAAATTTCAAGGAGTTTTGCGGTAAACCGCTGTTTCGTTGGATACTTGATAGCCTTTTAGCTGTTGAAGAAATTGATCAGATTATTATTAATACTGATGCGCGGGATATTTTAGCTGAAAATGGATTGGTTGATACAAACCGCATCCTTATTCGTGACCGGAAAGATGAAATATGTGGTGATGATGTATCAATGAATTTAGTTTTGGCAGATGATATTGCCAACATTGAAGCGGATATGTATTTAATGACGCATACAACCAATCCGCTCCTTAGTCCGGTGACAATAAGCAAAGCGATTAGTGAGTTTTCTAATGCGCAAAATGAGAGAGATGTAGATTCATTGTTTACTGTGAATAAAATACAAACTCGATTTTATCGGGAAGATTGTTCACCTATAAATCATGATCCAGATAATTTGATTCCCACTCAAAACTTAGAACCTTGGTACGAAGAGAATTCAAATCTTTATATTTTTACCCGTGACAGTTTTGCCAAAACTCAAGCTCGTATAGGTAAAAAACCCATGATGTTGGAAACGCCCGCTATGGAATCTTCAGATATAGATACGCCTGACGATTGGGATAGAGCGATAGTGACGACACATTATTTTATTCAAAAGGGATTGATCAAACCCTGATCAAAATAAGAGGATTTATGAAAAAAGTATTAGTTACTTGCCCACCAATGTTGGGCATGATTGAAGAGTTTTATGCTCCGGCAAAAGAATTAGGTGTTGAGCTGGTTGCAGCTAAAACAACTCAAATATTAAGTGAAGGAGAATTAATCGCTCAATTACCATCATATGATGGTTGGATTATTGGCGATGATCCTGCGACAGAGAAGGTCTTTCGAGCAGCAAAAAGCGGCCAATTAAAAGCAGCGGTTAAATGGGGAATTGGAGTCGATAATGTTGATTTTGTCGCCTGTAAAGAGTTAGGAATTCCTATTACGAATACACCGAATATGTTTGGTGGTGAAGTGGCCGATCTAGCCATCGGCTTTATGCTGGGACTAGCCCGTGAAACCTTTTATATTGATAGAGAAATACGTAGTAATTTCGCATGGCCTAAGCCTCCAGGAATGAGTGTTGCAGGTAAAACCGTTGGGGTAGTTGGCTTTGGTGATATTGGCTTAAATACGGTTAAACGCTTGTCAGGTTTCGACGTAAATGTTGTTGTTTACGATCCAGGTGTTGAAGGAAATCAAGGGTTTGACTTTGTCACACGAAAAGTATTTCCTGAAGGTTTAGAAGAGCTTGATTTTCTTATTTTCACTTGTGCATTAAATAAGCATAACTTTCATATGCTCAATGCTGAGACAATCGCTAAGTTAAAAGAGGGCTGTAAAGTGGTTAACGTAGCCCGAGGACCATTAATAGATGAACCTGCTCTTATCGCAGCTTTACAATCTGGTCATGTTTCAGCTGCAGCACTTGACGTTTTTGAAGAAGAACCGTTACCTAAAGCATCCCCACTAAGAGACATGCCGCAATGTATTTTTGGTACGCACAATGGCTCAAATACTAAGGAAGGCGTACGTCGAGCAACTTCAGACGCAATTAGTAAGATCGCCAGGTTTTTAAATGACAATTAAGGATAAACCCTGGGCGCTTATTACTGGTGCGAATGGCGGCATAGGTAAAGCTCTAGTCGATGAGTTTGTCGGTAATGGTTATCGTGTAATAGCGACCGATATATCTCATCGAACTAATATCACTAATGAAGAAGTCATATTTTTACAAATTGATCTGCAAAAAATTGTATCAGACGAAATTTATGCCTCGGACTTTTTGGCTCAAGTAACTGAGATTAGTAATGGCGTTGGAATTTCTGCATTAATTAATAATGCCGCTATACAAATTTTAAGTGATTGCCAAACTATCAGTCGATCGCAATGGCAAAACAGTTTTGATGTCAATTTATCTGCGCCATTTTTTATGGTTCAAACGTTTTTAGATGATTTAATAAAAAACGCGGGCGCAGTTGTAAATATGAGTAGCATCCACGCAACACAAACGAAAAAGAGCTTTGTGGCTTATGCAACAACTAAAGCTGGCTTAAGCTCTTTAACGCGAAATTTGGCAATCGATTTAGGTAGTACAGTAAGAGTAAATGCCATAGAGCCAGCAGCGGTTGGTACTGATATGTTAAAAGCTGGTTTCGCTGGCAATGTGCAAGGTTACAAAGCACTGGAGCTTTTCCATCCGATAGCAAGAATAGCATCCCCTAAAGAAGTAGCAGAATTAGCTTTATTTTTATGTTCAGACAAGGCTAATTTTGTGCATGGTGCGTGTATCAGTGCATCAGGTGGAATTCAAGGGTGTTTGAGTGACCCTGGTTAAACTTAAAATATTGGTTGTAAATATATGAATAAAAATGAGTTCGAAAAACTTAACACAGTTCTTAAGTTAACTATAAAAAGTCAGTACAAAGCCGCTAGTAAACTTTTATCGACGGTGGATAGGAACCTACTTTCTGAAAATTCCAAAGTTACTTTTGATAAGGTTACTAAAATATTATCAGAGGAAAAACCTCATCCGGTTGAATATATTGAATCCAACTCAAGCGGAAAGGGGGTGGTTTATTGTATTTTGGCAATGGGTCATGAAACAGATGTTTTAAAAATGACTGTTAGCCCACTTATTCAACAATTGAGTAGTGATGATTCAATCTTTATTTTGTTTAATGGGTTCAAAGAGCATTCACTAAAAGTTCATTTAGAAAAGCACTCAGGCGTCCATGTTTGGGAGTCTACTGCTAATCTAGGAGTTGCAGGAGGTCGCAACTTATTATACTCCAAAGCTTTGTCAACATCGTATTCGTTTGAGTACGTAGTAACGCTTGATAACGATGTTATTGTCCCAAATGATTTCAATAAAATAATTAAAGAAGAACTTGTTGTAAATTACGACTCGAAAAATGTAGGTATTCTAGGTGCCGTAATTTTAGACTATAAAAAACAAAAAGTTAAAAATTTTATCAGTGATAATTTTCTCGGATTTCCCGGCTACCTATCTTCTATTAATTACAATTTGTTTACTGATGATATTAAGCAATTCATTAATAATAACAAAAAGAAGTTGGATACTATTCTGTGGCATATTGGAATAGATAAAAGTTATCAAGATGCTTACATCGAAAGAACCGATTTATATCAAACATTTCGACAAGAGAAGCAAACATACTTTCCATTTTTAGCTCATGCGCCATCTAACACAGACTTAATATCTCAAGACTTATTTGAAGTATCAAATGTTCCTGGTTGTTTGCAAATTATTTCAACGGCCAATATGAAAGAAGCAGGTTTGTTAGATGAGCGTTTTTCTCCCTATTTTTTTGAAGATTCTGAATATTCTATACGTCTAATGAAAATGGGCAAAAGTAATTATATTTCGACAGAAATCGCTCTTTTTCATGGGACAGATAATCGCCATTTAGAAAGGAAGAAAGTGGGGTCAAAGTTCGACTTTTTTTCTAACGAATATCGGGCTAGAGTCATACTTTTTGATAAACTTGGCGTTGAAAATGGGTTAGTGAAGTTGATACATCAAAGTCTTGTACGCTTTTTTAGCGAAAAAGATACGACAAAAGCGTTGCCTGAATTAGTTGCTGCGCTTGTTGGTATGAGGCGAGGAATGATTCAACTAGGGAAAGTTGATGAAATTGGTGATAAGTTGGAGTGTGATTTATTTAAGGTATTGCCTAATCTAGAGCAATTTATCCAAAATTCAAAAGCATCTAAAAAAGTAAATAAAGAAATTTCATTTAGTAATTCTTTACCAGACCCAAAAAAGGATCTCCCACAAGTTTATTTTTCTCAATTGAAGAAATTTCGAAATATTTACGAAGGACAGGATTGTTTAATCGTATGTAATGGACCTTCTCTAAAAGATACAAATTTAGGCTTGTTCGCAGGAATGCCTACTTTTTGCGTTAACTCAACTTTTATTCTCCAAGAGCAACTCGATTTTAAACCAGATTTTTTTACTGTAGAAGATAATCATGTAATAGATGATAACTTAGACAACATTGTAAGCATGAAAAGTGGCGTGAAGTTTTTTCCCAACAAGTACAGGGAGAAATTTGGAGATGTTAATAAAACCTACTATCTTCCGACTATTTGGGATTGTTACTGGAAGTCTAAGATAAGTCACGAGAATCCGGAGTTTAGTGAAGACATTACTAGAGGCGTATATACAGGGCAAACAGTAACCTATTTAAATTTACAACTTGCTTATTATATGGGTTTTAAAAGAGTGTTTATTGTTGGGCTGGATTTTTCATATTCTATTCCCAAAGGCTCTAAAATTGATAACAATTCAATTGATCATGACGACGACGACCCAAATCATTTCCATGCCAGTTATTTTGGTAAGGGGCGTCAATGGCATTTTCCAAAACTGGATAGCTGTATGGTATCCTATACAATAGCTAATGAACGTTTTAATAGGGATGGACGAGAAGTCATAGACCTAACAAAAAATGGATGTCTTAATGTCTTTAGAAAATCTACAGTTGAAGTTGAATTGGATATTGAAAAGTCGCCGAAATCAATTGATAAAGGATTGAGCTTTAAGCAGTACTTGCTCGATCTGATGTATGCAAAATACTGCTTAAACAAGAGTCTACAAATAGATTATATGATTCACGAAAATAATAATTTTGTATCCGCTGCTCATAATCATATACATAGCTGGGTTTATACAGAGCAGGCAAAGTACTATGAGTCTTTATTGGAGGCCGTTTGTTGCAAATCTAACAACCAAACAGTTGCATATCTAAAAGAAAAAATTTTTGTCAGCTCAGATATAATTGAATGCTACCAGCTTCCATTTTGTGACTGGTTATCATCTCAAATGAATGTCAAATATGCCGAACTAACGGACTGTTCTGAAGCTAATGCCAAGTTAGTATCGGAAAGTGGAGTGATATTCCTCCCCAATAACGCAAAAGGTATTGCTTCATTAAAATTAATTTTGAAACAATACGCCGGAATCTCTAAGGTAGTTGTATATGCAGATAATGCTAAGGTTTTAATTAAGTACATTGATTAACAAGTAGTCCATTTTAAAGTTACAGGTGTAAAAATGAATAATATTGAGAAGAAAGTTGATGATATGGCTAGACAGCTAGCACACTCTTTAAAGAATGGCAGCATTAATAGCGTGTTAATAGAGTATATAAAGACGCTTGAAGCACAACTTAGTGAAGCAAATGAAAAGCTTAACAATACAAATAAAAAATAAGTGAACGTATGATTATCTTAAATGTAAGCGGGTATAAAACTGGAGGAACTTGGCTCCAAAATATTTTGAATGTTGGAACGTCGAATTTTCATTTAATGAGAGATACCGAAGAGCTTAAGGAAATTGATACCGAAAAAGAGTATTTCAAATTACCTATTCAGTTTGGCAGTTTGGAGAATTTTAAAAAACTTAATAACGCGATTAGTTTGTCTAAGCTGGCAGGGCGATTTGACGTTTTGGAAAAAGTACATTTTTACAGTAATGAGGGCTCTTTAGTCTCTTTGTTGGCGAAAAGTAATATTCGCTATTTTATAATGGTCAGAGACTACAGGGATTTAATTGTATCAAGGTTCTATCATGAAATAGCTTCTGGGAGAGTTTCTGGTGATTTCTCGGAGTTTTTTACTGCAAATGCCAAGAAATTTCTTATAGAGGCTCACAATTACAATGCATTTTGGATGAAAGTAAAACAACACACTCCTAATGTTCATATAATAGATTACGCAAATTTGAAAAATGATTACAATAACGAGATTAACAAGATAAGAGTGTTTTTAGATGGTACGAATTTTTCTTGTGATAAAGTTGCACATTTAAACAATATAAAAAATAACCGTAAATTCCATACAGATAAGTGGATGGATGCGTTTAAAAGTGCTGGAGGAGACTTTTATAGAAAAGGAATAATTGGAGATTATAAAAATTACTTTTCGGAAATTCAACTTAAAGAATTTGATACGTGGTTGACTGACTTAAAACGAGATCATAGTGAAAAGTGATTTCTGTGTTTTATAATTTTTAATTAATATTCATTAAAGGAGAGCATTTTGAGCAAAAACGTAATAATAGTCGGACTTAGAATATCCGAATTAAAAGGGAAACCTCAACATACTTTATTAGGTAACCCAATGCGTTCTTGGGCTTTATTTGAAAGACTTGGAAGATATGGTTTTAATACTCAACTTTTTGTAGGCGCAGGCTGCGACATAGATGAACCTATTCAACAAGAATTTGGGGACAGGTTAATAGTTGATAGCCAAGAATTTATTAAAAAAGCTAGTGAAAATGATTGTATCGTTATTGTCTGTGGAACACGAATTCACGAAACTATAGCGCAGCATCCTTGGGTACTAGATATTAGAAATGCTAAAATAGTTTTAGCACAGTGTTACCATAACAGACCTGAACTTTTACCAATCGAATTTTCATCCCAAATTAAACACGCGTTATTTGTTACACCTCGGTATTTGTGTGCCTGGAATGCTGATTATCCTACTATACCCTCATCAATAATGACAACTGGTCAAGTTGATAAGGAGCCAAATGCACTTGAATCAAATGGTGATGCTATATTTGTAGGCCATATTCATAATTTAAAATTCCTAAACTTAATGGCTAAGCTTGCAGAAAACAACGTAGATAAAAACTTTCATGTAGTTACTTCACGAATTAAAAATAGTGAAGGTAAGTATGTGGTTATGAAGGATTATGATGAAGAGGAAAGAAATGATGTTTTTGCCGCTTTAGTTAAACGTATCTATGGAACCGCCTGTCCAGATAACCTAATTTACCATTTTCTTCCTCCCGGTAAAGAAGAGTCTTTGATGGATAAGGTATCTGTAGGTATTGATTACACATGGAATCCTGACTGGGTATTAGACAATTCTAAAGTACCTTATTATCTAACTTATGGACTGAATATAATTGCACACTTACCTGCTCCGTCTCACCGTTTTGTTACTAGATTTGATGCGGGGGTTAATGTCGAACAGGCGGCTAATTTCAATACTTGGGATAAGTCTTTTAAACAGTTAACAACGTTGCCAGTAGAACATAAAAATGCTAGAAGATATGAGAGTGGTAAGTTTTTTTCTTGGGATAATGTTGCATTTGACGTAGCTGCAGTGCTTTTAAATATCGAATAAGAGAATCACTTTGTTCAGAAATATTAAAATAGAATTTATTATGTAAATGAATAAACAAACTAATAATAAGAGGTTTTTGATGAATATAGCTGTAATAGGCGCTGGTATAAGTGGTCTGTCTTTTGCTAAAGCTCTTCTTCATGAAGATGAGTTTAAAGTTAAAGTATTTGAAGAAAAACCTCACATCGGAGGTATCGCGAAAGTAAAAATGGTGAATGACTTCCCTTATCATATGATTGGGGGGCATTGTTTTAACTCAAAACATCAAAACGTTTTGGATTTTGTTTTCGGTTGTGTTTTAGAAAAAGAACACTGGCAAAAGGTTGAGAGAAAAGCATCAATCTTATTTCATGGAAAGCGATTAGGTTATCCAATTGAATTTTCAATGAAAGAACTGTTCGAAAGTGAACCAGAGTTAGCTATTAATTGCGTTCTTGATTATTTAGATGCTAAAGGCGAAGAGTCTCAGGATTTAGAAGAATGGTTTATAAATAATTTTGGTAAATCATTAGCTGAGCAATATTTTATTCCATATAATAAGAAAATTTGGGGACGTGAACCTAGAGAAATGTCACCAAATTGGGTGGTTGACAAATTACCGCAACCCGTTAAACGTGACTTCGTAAAAGGACTATTGTCAGAAGCAAAGGATACGATGCCTCATGCGACTTTCTATTACCCTAAAAGTGGTACTCAAAATACATTTATTCAGGCATTGGCTAAAGATATAGACGTTGAGTTAGAAGCAAAAATAACTAATATTGCTAAACTAGAAAATGGGAAATATATGGTTAATGGTCAAGAATTTGATCATATAGTTTATACAGGCCCAATGGATAAAAGTAATGAAGTTTTTGATATTGACTCTACTGAAGTATTATCTGCAATCGCAGGGCTGAACTACAATAAAGTCACTACGATGTTGTGGGAGTCGGAACCTACTGATTACACTTGGACCTACTTACCTGATCCTGATATTCCATTTCACAGACTTATCCATATTGGAAATTTCACCACTGAAAAATACCCTGTAACTATTACCGAAACTACTGGTGTTGTGAGCTATGAAGATATGGTAAAAGCAGGAAAGTCAATTTCAATGCTGAAATCCCCTCTGGATTACAATGTTTCTGACCATGCTTATGTTGTCTTTGATAAAGGAATTGATGAGAATAAAAGTACAATTATTAATTACTTTTCAGAAACTAATATTCATTTTTTAGGTAGGTTTGGTCAGTGGGATTATTTTAATATGGATATTTGTATTCTCGAAGCTCTAAAGTTAAAAGAAAAGCTGATGCAATTGTGAAAAAAGCACTTATAACCGGCGTGACCGGACAAGATGGCTCTTATTTAGCCGAACTATTGTTAGAAAAAGGTTATGAAGTTCACGGAATTAAACGTCGTGCTTCATTATTTAATACTCAGCGTGTCGATCATATTTATGAAGATCCACATGTTGAAAATGCTAACTTCAAGTTACATTACGGCGACTTATCTGATTCGTCTAACTTAATCCGCATTATGCGTGAAGTTGAGCCTGATGAAGTGTACAACTTGGGCGCTCAGTCTCACGTTGCGGTTTCATTTGAAGCGCCAGAATACACTGCTGACGTAGATGCTTTAGGTACTTTGCGTCTGTTAGAAGCGATTCGTTTCTTAGGGTTAGAAAAGAAAACGAAATTCTATCAAGCTTCTACGTCAGAACTTTACGGTGAAGTACAAGAAATTCCACAAAAAGAAACCACCCCATTCCACCCACGTTCACCTTATGCCGTGGCAAAAATGTACGCTTACTGGATAGCAGTAAACTACCGTGAATCTTATGGTATTTATGCCTGTAACGGTATTTTGTTTAACCATGAGTCTCCGCGTCGTGGTGAAACCTTTGTAACACGTAAAATTACTCGTGCTATTGCGAACATTGCCCAAGGCCTAGAAAAGTGTTTATTCCTAGGAAATATGGATGCATTGCGTGACTGGGGTCATGCAAAAGACTACGTTCGTATGCAATGGATGATGTTGCAACAAGACAAACCAGAAGATTTTGTTATCGCTACCGGTAAACAGATTTCTGTACGTGAGTTCGTATGCATGTCTGCAGCAGAAGCGGGTATTACGCTTGAATTTAGCGGTGAAGGTGTCGATGAAATTGCTACAGTTACGGCGGTTAGCGGAGAGGATGCGCCAGGAGTAAGTGTTGGTGATGTGATTGTGAAAGTTGATCCACGTTATTTCCGTCCTGCAGAAGTTGAAACTCTACTAGGCGACCCTTCTAAAGCGAAAGAAAAGCTTGGCTGGGTACCAGAGATCAACGTAGAAGAAATGTGTGCTGAAATGGTTCGCAGTGATTTGGATAAAGCCAAACAACATGCCTTGTTAAAAGAGCACGGTTATTCAATGGCCGTTTCTAGAGAATAAGTTTTGAAAGAGTTAACAGTCCTGAATTAAGTTGACCTTATTTGATTAAAAACGTCCGATGTTTCTCATTGGGCATTTTGTATATCAAAGCCTAATAGACCATGCATACTAACCCAAACTTAAATAGTTGAATAATCTTGAATACCATAAAGGTTTTGAGTTTACTTATAAGTAATTTCTGTTTTTGCTGGATGCTTTACAATAGCCAGTTTAGACGCGAAGAAATGGTCACGTTGGGTAACTACTTTAGTTTTTGATTGCTTTAGCACTCTCTAAGAAGGGCTGAAAATTTCAACCGTATTAGTATGGTCAATTGTCAGAAACAAATCTAATCGCCACGCCTACCAAGAATATTATGATACTGAATTAATTAGTTTGGTTCGGAAAAAGTTCACTCAAGAAATTGAATTTGGAAATTATAATTTTTACTAGTTTAAACAAGGATTAGTAATAGCAAAATTGTGAACAAGCTTTCTTCAAATATCACTTTAATAGGTGCAAGCAAGCTATGAATATTGTAAACTTCGCCGCTTTATTATTATTGGTTGTGATAGGGCTTTTGCAATGAATCGAAAACTTAAAAATATTGTCAAACGCGTTATGGGGCGTGGTGATCTTCAGTATCACATTGATGCCGTAACAGCTGATATGGTATCTGGTTGGGCTTGTAATTCTTTGAAGCCAGCTCATCCGTGCAAAGTTGAATTAAAACAAGGTGATAAAACTATTGCTGAAACTAAAGCTGCTACCATGCGGGAAGATTTAGTTGCAGCTGGTATAGGAAATGGTTGTCATGGATTTGCAATTGAACTAAACATGTTACCGTTTTCAGCAGAACCTCGTGAAGTCCACCTGTTTATAAATGGCAAGCGAGTCACGCAAACTGCTATTCAACTGAAAAGCAGTTTTACTGATATATTAGGGGATTTTGCAGTAGAAGTTGAAAAGCGTATGGATGCGATGCTGGCCATTCAAACAGAGCGCATGGAGCGTGATTTTAACTATCTTAAAAGTCAGCTAAAACAAACAACGGATAAATAGAATGTTGCTAGTGGTTCCCGACCTAGTAATATTCTGCCCATTGCCACCAAAACCAAATGGTATTGCAGATTATTTAGCCGAACAATTACCGTATTTGTGTCAGCAACTTCGTGTGTGCGTAGTAATTGAAAATGCCGCGCCAAAGCCCATAACTATCCCTAAATCGGTGGTGGTTATCCGGCTCGCTGAATATTTAGCCGCTCAACATCAACTCGCTTTAGTACCCCACCTTTATCATGTGGGCAACAACCCCGATACGCAATATATGCTAGAGGTATTGTTAAACCGTCCAGGCATTGTAGTTGTACATGATCTGAATTTACATTATTTAATCGATTTAACTAATTTGAGTCTCGGCGATAAAGAGGGGTATACTCGGGCCCTGTTTAATCAATATGGCAGTGCTGGTGAAGTTATTGGACGTCAACTCTCACAATTTGGTTGGAAGGGCAATTACATGCCGCATGCATTAATGATGAATCGTTCGGTTCTTTCGGCAGCTTCTAATGTGATTGTTCACTCGGAATATTCAGCTAATGTTATTAGAGCTGAAGGACACAAAAAAGTACACGTTATCCCTCATCATCTTTCTCCTGAAATTCGACAACATCAAACTAAATTAAAAATGACGTATCGAGGCCAATTAGGAATTACTGGTACTAAATGCGTTTTAACGTCAATGGGGTTTGTAGCGAAGGCGAAACAAATTCGTGCCGTTCTAGCGTCGCTCAACCAATTGAAAAACGACGGTCAAGATTTTGTGTATATTCTTGCGGGTCAATGCAAACAGCATGAATATGATGTTTTTCAAGATATTGCTGAATTCGGTTTACAGGAACATGTAAAAGTAACTGGCTTTTTAAGTAATGAAGATTTCTTTAAATATCTGATTGCTTCTGACTTCATAGTAAATTTACGATATCCCTCTGGGGGAGAGTCTTCCGGCACCCTTACTCGAGCATTTGGGTTAGGCTTAGGGTGTATTGTGGTTAACATAGGACCATTTGCGGAAATACCTGATGATTGTGCAATTAAACTTGATTACAATGAAAGCTTTTCTGAAGAATTGACGACGGCATTGGGTGAGTTGATCTGTGATCCTAGCAAACGAATTACCCTTGGGTTAAATGCTCGCCGTTGGGTTGAATCAAGTCATAATATTCACACTACTACAGACGCATACCTAAATGTAATTAACTCTGAGCAGTTGAGGCTGTCTGATTTGAAAGGTAAAGAGTTTAAGCAGCGAACTGTAGAGTATTGTGATGCCAACTTCGAGATCAATACTTATCCTAGCAAAACGGATCTACATAGGTTTATTAATGAAGAAACCTCATTAATTTTGCAAAATAAATATGCTGGTCAACATTGGTGGCTTAATCGTTTATTGCCACTGTGTCATGGTGACGAAATTCTATATGTTGCCGATAAACTTGACGCTTTGAATCTTGCAGAAAAATTTCACGCAGTAACTAAAGACAAAACGGTAATTTATACTGCGGAAGTATTTTCCAATATGGATATTGTAGAGTTCGAACTAACATTGCCGCGTTTTTTAGTTGTTTTACCTGTACGGCTAATACAAGTAGACCCAGTGAGAGTGTTCAGTAAATTGAATCGATTATTGGAATTGGGCGCAATCGGCTGTGTTACTTTAGTTTGGGATTCAAAAATCCATAATAAGGTGATTTTAAACTCAAAATCACTAGTTGCTTATTGGAAAGCAGCCGGATTTGAAATAAATGAGGTGATTACTGGAAGTCAAGATATTTACATGATTACTCAAGCTTCAGAAAGTGAATTTGAACAAGAATGGTGTTTTTCGCTAACGAAGGTTTCTAATATCGTCAATTTAACTCCTCAACCTTTTTATTCAGGCCATTATTCGACGTTAAAAAATATGTCGGTGGGGATATCTCAAGGTGAGTAAAGTGATTAATCGCTCAAAGTTGGCAGTGGGATCCACCATATATCAAGCAATAGAAAACAATCAGTATCATATAAGTAGCATTTTAAACTGGGCTATTTCACTGATAATACATAAGCCAACTACGGCAATTGTTTGTGGCGGAACCCAAAGCATGATGGCTACTTTTGCCAGTCAAGCTGGTTTTGATCTAATGTTTTTTGCAGATGAAGCTAAACTAAAACGACATGGGTTTTGGTATTGGGATGAAGCCGTAACCTACGGTTTCGAAAAGTATTTGCTTGGGAATGAAAATACAGAGTACCGTATAACACCCAGAGTTGAGGCTGGTTTTGAACAGTTGTCACATTTGCCAGAAGCCATTTCAAAAGTCACTTTTGATGAACAATATGCTGGAATTAAGCATGTCAGTTGGATTCATATTGCATACATAAATAGTATCGATATTTTGCGAGGCTTAAAAAAGCGTATTAAACATGACCTGCCGATAGTTACGTTAAGTAGCATAGCAATAAGACAATCTTTTAGCGAATATAGAGTGTTTTTTAGTGAATTAGATTACATTCTCTATGACAGTAAACTCGCACCGATTAATGACTCAGATAGCGATTGCCTAACCAGTGCCATGCTAGTGGCAATCCCGCTAGAATCAAACTTTCAAAAGTTACTTTGTACCGCGACTAAGTTTTCTGATCAAATAGTGGATGCTCATAGTTCTGAATATCATGCAGAATTGATAAAGCGCTATTACTCGTCATTATTAACCTATGAAACGAAATCAACAAAGTTGTTAGAATCGTGTTTATTTGCTGATAATCAAAGTATTGACCTGCAAACTTTAATTGCAAAAGGCCTACATCCAATTGAGCGCTCCGGCGAGACATCGTGGCGCTGGACTGGTGCTGCCCGGCAGTCAATTATTCAGTTGCCAATTCCATCGGCTGGATATTATTTTTTTCGAATTCATTTAGGCGACCTTCCTGGGGGGCTAGAATCCAATGTGGCTTCAATATTTATTGATGGTAAGCAAGTCGCATTTGAAAAAGTGTACTCGGGAGCAATTATTGAGTTTGGGGTTACCTTTGCGGTTGAAGGTTTTGAAGAAAATGCGATGCTGTTAATTGAAACAGAAAAAAGAATTACTATTAATGGTAAAACCATGGGACTTGCAGTAGTGCAAATAGAAGTTTTTGTACCCAAGGATGAATTGCTGTGAAACATATTTTAATTGTTTCTCCTATTCCTTCACATCCCCAATATCAAGGGAATAGTGCGCGAATCTACCGATTAACTCGAATGTATCAACTTCTCGGTTATAAAGTTCATTTTGTGTATTTTGGCATGGAAGGCTTGTCTGACGCGCAAGCCAGAACTATGAAAAGTTGTTGGGACTTTTTCTATTTTGTTCAGCCTATAGGGCCCGCGGCGTTACCATCTTATGAAACTTATTTTGATATTGATGATTGGTATGATCAGCGAGTTTCAGATCTGGTTGAAAAACTTTGTACACGTTATGATTTCTCTATTTGTTTAACCAATTATGTGTGGTTTTCTAAAGTGCTAGAAGTGGTGCCAGAAACAACTCACAAAATAATTGATACCCATGATGTTTTTGGTGATCGCCACATTGTTGCCCGTAATGCTGGCCTTGAACCTGCGTGGTTTTATACCACTAAAGAATTAGAAGCCTATGGGTTAAGTAGAGCTGATTTAATCATTGCTATTCAAGATGAAGAGGCGAGTTATTTTGAATCTATTTCAAATATGCCTGTCGAAGTAATGGGATATGTTGTTCCGAAGCAAAATATTTTGCTTCGGCAACAAAGTGCTGCGGAAAAAGTTCGAATTGGATATATTGGCAGTGCAAATCCATTCAATGTTCAATCAATTATTGCACTTCAGGACGAGATTCTCAAAAACAGTGAGTTATTGTCCCGTTTTGAGTTTGTATTAGCTGGAACAGTCTGCAAGTCATTTTCTGATATTAATAAAGTATTTAATATTGTTGGAATGGTAGATGAGTTAGATGATTTTTATAGAGAGATTGATGTCGCAATTAACCCAATGGTAGGTGGTACAGGATTAAAAATTAAGTCTTTAGAAGCCTTGTCCTATGCTAAACCTCTAATTGGAACAAGGGATGCTATGGTTGGCATTGAAGTATTTGATGATATGCAAAAGTTTGATTCTTTAACAGATTTAGTATCAGGTTTAAAGATGCTAGATGACAAACGGTTAGCTCAATTGTCTCACCATTCTGAGAATGCGTTCAGAACCTACAACCATAGGTTTATTGCAAGGTTTAAGGAGTTATTTAGTTAAAGTGTCAGATTTTCAAGCTTATAAAAAAATGCTACGTGAGTGGGCATGTGAACAAGAACCTGTTTTTATTATGGGCCCTGAACGCAGTGGAACAAGTTTATTGTTTCAACAGGTATCAAATCACCCTGCTTTTTGTGATTTTTCTCATGCAACGGTTGAAACCTTTTGTTTTGTCAGGCCTTGGCAACTATTAGATGTTGCAGGGCCAGACAATTATGAAATGAGAGTTTATTTAGGACAGGGCAAGCTAAAAGCTTATCAACAAACTATTGTCCCTCTTATTGAAAGAAATAAAATGCTTACAAAGCAAGGAATGCCGCTAAGCTACTTGAATAAAAATAAACGAAAGGAAATTTGGTTTGAACGCAGGTATAAACATGTTTTAAGAGCGTTTTTCTACCATTCCTGGACGAATCTTGGTGAAAAAAGACTAGTGGAAAAAACACCCGCTCACATTCGGTGTGCAACCGAAATTTTTGAAACTTTTCCAAAGGCAAAACTATTAGTATGTACGCGTGACCCATCAGAAATTATAGCGTCACATAAGAAACGCTATAAAAAGGAAGTTGAGTTAGGGAAAGCTGCAGACGACCCTAGTATTGCTTGGTTATCACACTCCACCGAAGAATACTTAAGATATTTTTTGAGTATAGATAAATCTATTCAATCTTTAAAGTCTAATCATGCGGATAACGTTAAGGTAGTGCCGTATGGATTATTAACTAACGCTCCTGAAGAAACAGTTCAAAACGTTTACTCTTTTATTGGTGCTGAACAGTTCGCTTTGTCAAATGTTGATAAAAAGCGTAACGAGCAAGCATGGGATCCATTGCTTAACCGCGCACCGCAAAAAAACAATATAGTTATAGAAAGGTTTTTAAATAAAAGTGAAATTGAACTCGTTGATAAATATAAGAGGGGGTATTCTGATTTCTGGTATTAAATATATTAATATCTTCTATTTATTACATAGAGTGAAATAACATTTATAAAATTTTACCGGAGGAAGATTAGATTAAATGCTGAAAACATATCGTAATATCCCAGTTCTACCTATTCAAGAAGTACTTGGTACTCCACAAGGTAGATCTGAGCATAAGCTGGGGCCAATATATCCTGATTGGACTGGAGCTAACAAAGTTAGATTTCATCGAAATGGCCGTCCGCACGATACTAGACCTGATTTAAAAGTTAATGAAAATCTTACCTATTTAAAAGGTACTTATGCTTGGGGAGGACCAATAGTTGACCATTTTGGTCATCAAATCGCCGACTTTTCTACACGTTTGGCTATGTATAAAGGAATGAATTGTCACTATTTATTTTCGGTCGGTAAATTAAATGGATTTAATATCAAAAATTTACCTAAATTTGTTGTTCAGATTCTCGAATGGTTCCATGTACCGTTAGATAAAATAATTTTTGTAGATAAACCTGTTTTGGTCGACAAGTTGATTGTTGCTCCTCAACAAGAGCAGTTATCTCAAATTGCGCCTAATAATAAGTATTTAAATATTTTAGGTGAGTTAAGTAAAGTTAACGGATTAAACCACAGTGGATCAGCGCCACTAGTCTATGTTACTAGAAGTGGTCAATCGAAAGGAATCCTAGCAGGTGAAAAGTATTTAGAATCTATATTTCGTGATGAAGGTTATAAGATAGTAAGACCAGAGAACCTGCCACTTAAGGAACAACTGGATATATATATTAATGCTGAGCAGTTAATATTTTCCGAGGGTTCAGCTATGTATGGCATACAGTTGCTAGGTAAATTAAATTGTGATGTCCATGTGCTTCAACGCCGACCTAACCGCACAATTGGGAAGGCAGGGATTGGGAGTCGTACGAAAAGCTTAAACTATCATCCTATTGGAAAACTCGTAGCGGGCCTTAATAAAAAAGGAAGACCATTAGCCGATGCTGGGATAACTATAATTACCATTTTGGAAGTGAAGAAACTTCTGAATTTCTTAAATATTGATAGCTCGAAAGTGGATGAAGTGAGTTTGCATGAAGCAATTATGCTAGACGTTAAAAAATTTATGGATGATGAAAAGCTCCATCATAGAGCAAGTGTTGAAGGACATATTTCAACTATTGAAAAGCAATTGGAAAAACTAGGTCTAATCTAAGTAAGTCAAGCGAGTTTAAAGTAGCTTGAAATTACTACTTTTTGTTACCTCGATTGCGTTTGATAGTAATGTTTATAAAGTGGTGAAATAAAATATGAAATTAGGAATACTTGGCTATTTTGGCTTTGGCAATTATGGCGATGAGTTGTTTTTAGATATTTGGGAAGACATATTTTCGAATGAAACATTAGTTGGTTTCGAAGAGGTTACCGGTCTAACCAAATGTATGCATTCCAATGAAGAAGAGAGAGCTACATTTTCAAACAGTGTTGATGCTATTCTGATAGGCGGTGGCGATTTGATTCGACCAACAGGAAAAATAAACTATTGGTACCAAGAGCTGCTAGCCAAACCTGTATTTCTTTATGGAATTGGTGTTGCTACATGGTTAGGTAAAGACCCTAAAGTAGTTGAGCAAATAAAAGCATTCTTAGTACATGATAATTGTATTAGTGTAGGTTTAAGAGATATTGAGAGCTATCGTTGGATGCTATCAAATGTGCCTGAAATAAAAGAAAAACTTTATGTTACTCCAGATATCGTTTTTTCTATGCAAGAATCTCAAGCTCAAAATTTCGAGCGCAAGACTGTTGGTATAATTACCCGTCATCAGAAGAAGTATGAACAAGGCAGAATTGATCAAATGCGACTTATTAAAGACATTTATCAAGAATGCGGGTTTGATGTTGTTGAAATTCTTGCTTCTACGGGCCCTGAAAAAGAGTGGGACTTAGAGGGATCTAAAAATTGGAATATTGGTTGTCCAACTCTTACTTTTGATACAGATCAAGAAGTCACTGATGCTATTAAATCTTGTGACGTAATATATAGTATGAAATTTCACGGATGTGTTGTTGGCTTGTATCATCACGTTCCAACCATCTCACTTCTAAAAACAGATAAATTTGTTAATTTATATAAGTTTTTAAGGTTGGAAAACTGGTTGATAGGTGGAAAGGCAGATAAAGTTAAATTGGAAGATATTACCAACTCTAGAGTTCAATTGTGGAATAACATCGATACTGTCAAAGAGTATTCTAAAGTAGGTTTAATGAAGCTTAAGTTAGATATTTCGTCACATATTGGTGAATAAACGATCATTTAGGTTAAATTGAATTGCAAATTTACATTCACATAGGTCCCCCGAAAACGGGGACTTCTGCCATTCAAAAATGGCTTTCGAATAATACCGATTTTCTAAAACAAAACGATATTTTCTATCCGCAACATGAAACGGATGAAAATGGTGTCAGCTCTGGTAATGTATTAAACATATTTGAGCGAACTGTTGATAAGAAATTACTGTTATTAACCCAAAAGGTTGAAAAGGTTTTAACTGATTGTAAAGCCGCAGGTTGTACAATTTTATTGTTGTCGTCTGAGTTTTTTTTCTTCCAAATAACTGAATTATTATCTGTATTTCCAAACGCTCAATTTATTACTTATATTCGTTTTCCTCTTGATGTAATTGAGTCTTCATACAATCAAAGTGTTAAACGACATTCTGAAGTTAGGGCATTAGGAATTGCAGAAGAACCTCAGGCCTATCATTTGCGTCAATTAGAATTGATGTTAGATAAATACACGCAAGCTCCTTTTATTATTCGGTTTTACTCGAATGAAGTTTTTTACAAAGGAGATATTGTCTGTGACTTTTTATCTATTTTCGACGTTGAGTCTGAACCCACTCAACAAATTGTAAATCCCTCATATAATTTTGAATCCCTTGAAGTGAAAAGATGGTTGAATCAATTTTTAATGCCAGAGTATCAGGATAGAGTAGATGGTTTTCTGCAATCTTTGAGTAGTGAAACCAATTTATATTCACTAGTTCAACCAAAAAAATATGCCTATTTCAAGACGTTCTTTATTGATAAGTTGCAGATGTTTTTCGACAAGTACTCTGTTGATAACAGTTCAAAATACTTAGAACAAATCAAAGCTAAACAACAAAAATCTTTTAAACCTCAAAATTTGAATATCGATGATTTTCGGTCTGTAATGCATAAAATGGCATCCTACGATTCAGGATTGGTATATGGTTTAGCTCAACTTGCGAAGTCCCGCTCTAGTTTAATTGTTAAAAGGACTGAGTTTATTGACGTGTTGAAGTCTTCAATTCCTAAGAAGTTTTTGTACCGCACTGCTTTGAGGGAGCGTTATTTCGCGTTTAAATACTATATTAAGAAATTTTATTTGTTTAAAACCAGAAGAGTTCCTAACGACATTAATATTCCCGTAACCGATAGTATGCGGATTCGTCACGCATTATCGATAAATAATGAAGTGTCTGATGCTGAAATTTTCCGTGAGTTAGCACTCTATTGTGAGCAAAACGGGGAAATACAATTTGCCTATAGATTAATGAAAGAAGCAAATAGTTTAAGGCCAGGGGGACCGGTTATTTCAGCAAAACTCGCTGAATATCAAGAGCATCTAAATTTGCGGCCTGAACCAGAGTTTAAGAAGAAATGAACCTTATCCAAGATGCATTGCCTTGGACAATCAAACATCTTTCACAATTTGATCGCAAAGATTTGTTAATGCTTTTTGAAGTTGACCAAAGTGTTAAACAAGATCAAATCATCCCCATCACTCACCTGATGGTACTTATTTATGCAAAGTCACGTTTAACAAAATCGCTAAATACATATCAACAGCGTTTTAATTTAGTTGATTGGTATCTATCAATTGGAAAAACCTCTTTTGCTATTGATCGGTTAGTTGAATTATTGCATGCAAATTTACAGTCTAATTTAAATTTAGAGGTATCTAATAAAGAGCCGGGTATAAATATAATTGGTTATGCTCGTTCGCTCACTGGTTTAGGTGAAGATGTTAGAAATATAACAAGTGTTGTTGAAAAGTTAGATATTCCTTTTTGTTCTCTTTGTCTTCGGCATAATTCCGACTCAATTTTGCACTTATTAGTTCCTAATGAAGTTTACTTTCCAAAGTTTGCTACTTCTATTTTTTGTATGAACATTATTGAGTATCAAAAATTTGTGAATCAATACGATAGTATGGATGCATTTGGGCATATTATCCTGCAGGCACCATGGGAGTTACCACATTTGCCTAAGGAGTTTATAGATAACGTAAGCGGTGTTAATGAGTTTTGGGCCATATCTAGTTTTGTTAAAAAGGCATTAGTAGAGGCTGGGTTAGGTTGTATTCATCATGTTCACCCAGCAGTTAATTGTGACACTATTGAAAGTAATGCTGAACCTATTGGTCAAAATGGTCCGTTTACATTTCTATATATTTTTGATGCTGGTTCGTATTTATCTAGAAAGAATCCGATAGGCTTAATTGAGGCATTTCAAAATGCTTTCTATAACAATGAGTATGTGCAGTTAGTTTTGAAGGTTAGCAATGAAAGCAATAGTGATCATTATTTGCGTCTAAAGTCAGCCTGTGATGCTGATAATCGAATTAAACTAATTAACTGTCAGTTTGATAAATCACAATTATCTAATCTGTATGCTAGCGCTGATTGTTACATTTCACTGCATCGCTCTGAAGGGTTTGGTCGCACCATTGCCGAAGCTGCCTTGCATAAATTGCCAATTATCGCGACCTCATGGTCTGGTAGTGAAGATATTTTACCGGACGATTCGGAATTATTAGTTTCATATAAGCTAATACCGTTAGCCGAAACAGATTATCCTTATTCTCAAGATCAGTTTTGGGCTGAACCCAATTTAAACCACGCTTCTGAACTAATGTTGAAGGTGTTTAAAATGAGTGACGGCGAAAGACGTAATCTGGGTGATGAAAACTACAATTTCGTATCGTCCCATTTCTCATGTGAACATGCGGAACAGCAAATTTTTTCACTGTTAAGTTCTAAGTTTTCTTCAATAAAGGTAATTGATAATTGAAACTAAGTCTTATTTTAAAAAAATACTTAATGTTATTGATTAAATTAGTAGTTGGTTTATTTCCTAAGAAATTTAGATCTTGGTTTAAGAAATTTCCAGTACTAACTTCTCTCTATAGCAGAAGCCTGCAGAAATCTGGATTGTTTTACGGCTTTCCATCCCGTAAAAAGCTCGATGCCTTATACGCAAAAAATAGATTACAACAAAACAAATTAATTGCTGGGTATAAATCGATTCAGAGATGCAAACTTAATCTCGTTGTTGTTGTACCTAAAAATAGACAAAACCAATTAATCGTTACAATAAAGAGTCTTGTTAATATAGTTGATACTGATTTAAGTGTGTTTATTTTGTGTGATGAACGCAATTTTACTGAGTGTCAAAGTATCGTCAGTAAATACGCATCGTCTTTCTCTGAGGTGAAATTTCAATCAACTCTATCTTCATTTTCGATTGATTCTGCATTCTTTATTTATTCGGGTGACGCTTTACATCCATTAATTAGCTTCGTTATTTTTAACTATTTTGAACTACGTGATGCAATTTTGTATGTGGATACTGATTTTTTTGAAAAACAAAAACACACTCAGCCTCGTTTGTTGCCAGATTGGAACCCAGCCCTTCAATTGTCTACAGCCTATGTAAATACTGGAGTTTGGATACCTGAAGTTAGTTTGTTTGTAGATGCTGGTTTTTCTTTAGACGCTGAAAGCATTGCTATTCAGTTTGCAAAATTTGCGATAATGAATAAAAAGGACATTCTCCACATCCCTTTGGTGCTGGTGCACAGAATTCAAACTGAATCTATTAATCTGAATAAATACAGTGCAATTTTGGCTAACTTATTAGATGGCGATGCCAACGTGAAATTTGATAAATCTAACGACGTTATTTCTATACAATGGCCAACAATTTCTGAGCCCCTCGTAAGTCTTATCATTCCCACTAAAAATGGTAAAGAGCTAGTAAAAGCATGTATTGAGTCGATTCTTAATAAAACGACTTATCCCAATTATGAAATTCTGTTGATTGACAATAATTCTGATGAACCGGAAAGTCTTAGTTATTTTGCCGAGATCAATCAACACCCTAAAATTCGTTTATTAGAGTATCCTCACCCGTTTAATTATTCTTCCATAAATAACTTTGCTGTGAGTCATGCGAAGGGATCAATTATTGGTTTAGTTAATAACGATATCGAGGTGATATCAGAAAATTGGCTTTCGTCAATGGTAGGTTGGGTATTAAAGGATGACGTTGGATGTGTTGGTGCAAAATTACTTTATGCTGATGGAAGGGTACAACATGCAGGCGTCGTTCTTGGTTATGGCGGCGGTGCTGGTCACGCCCATAAATATTTTCCGAGATATCATCCTGGATATTTAAATCGTCTTGCGGCAACAGGGAATTTTAGCGCTGTAACTGCTGCGTGTTTATTAGTGAAAAAAGATGACTTTGACACAGTTGGTGGTTTAGACGAAATACTTCAAGTGGCTTTTAATGATGTGGATTTTTGTTTGAAAGTGTTATCGCTTGGAAAAAGGAATATATATTGCGCTGAAGCTGAACTATTTCATCATGAGTCAATTAGCCGTGGATTTGATGATACTCCTGAAAAACAGGCCCGTTTTAGCCGTGAACTAACATATTTACAAACTACTTGGGCTAATTATATTCAACATGATCCCTGTTATAACCCCAATTTAACCTTGTCTCGGGAAAACTTTGCAATTAGAGAGTATAAAGTTTGAAGCTATTTTCTAAGCAATTACAAGTATCCAAACTTACTAATATCATGACTGGTACTGCGGATAGACTAGGTGTTTGGTATGCGAAAACTAGAAACGCGAAGAAGCTAGGCTCGCCTAAAGTTAAATTAGTTGCAATTGCCAAAGATGAATCTGCTTATCTTACAGACTGGATATTCCATCATTTACATTTTGGTTTTGATGAGTTAGTTATTTACATTAATAACACGACAGATAACTCCTCTGAAATTGTAAGCAACTTAAAGGATCTATCCGGCATTAAATTTAAAAATGGTGACCCATACTTTTTAAACTCCAAACGTTCTCCACAAATGGCTATTTATCAGAACGAACTCAGTAGGTCTCGCTGGCAAGGTTATTCCCATGTTATGTTTTTAGATATTGATGAGTTTTATACGCCTTTGGATTTTAGGTTGAGTATTAAAGATTTCATTGGTGGTATGTGGGCTGAAGTTTGTTGTTTAGAGTGGATTCATAAAATGGATGAGCGCATGCCGTTTCTTGAGCCATTTCAAGAGCGTATTATCGGAAGGCGAGCACAGCAAGTAAAGTCGATCGTAGCAACAACTGTTTTACCTTCCAATGCTAATCCTCATAATATGTTATCTGCAAAAAGTTGTTATCAGCTGGCGGATGGAACCGCGTTTCAAGTTTGTTTAGAAAATTTTTCGAGAGTGCCACTCGGAGAGTTAAAAAAAGATATTAAACAAGCTTTTGTGTTACACAGAATGGTTCGCAGTGAAATAGAGTATGTTGCTGCTTTAAAGCGCGGAAGACCGATGACAGAGGCTAAACAAGGATCAATGTTTAAAAATAATCGAAGCGGTACTTTTGATAATTTAAAAAACCTGAGCATAGAATTCCCTTCGAGTTCAGTTAAGCATTATTTATCTCAAAAAAAGCTTTTCATTAATAAATACAATCTTAATGAGCAGATCGAAAAAGGTAAAAGGTTGGTTTTGGAAAGGTACAGCAATGTTTTACACATGATAAGGGTTGCTCCCCAATCAGAATACGCTACCCTTCAAAAAGTTCTTAAAAATGTCGAGTTGAAAGATGTAGAAGAAGCATATAAGGAGTATTTAAAACATAACTCTAGTGGAAAGTTATAATTTGAATATCTGCTCAAATTATCTGATATACTCTCACGCTTTTTTTGCGGTTAATTTTTCAGTTTAGGTAGTGACATCGTTTGACTCGTTCTTATTCATTATTAAGCCAAATTGAGCATAAACATGTATCGACGACTCTAGTGGGTATGGCCGTTTATTCTGGTGACCGAGTTGATTGGGTATCTCAGGCTGTTGAAAGCGTTTTACTTCAAAATGTTGATTTCACTTTAGTTGTTGTTTTGGATGGTCCTGTTAGTAGTGCCGTCTGTAAATACATGATTGAACTTGAAGCAGAAAATTCGAATTTAATTTTAATTGAACTAAAGATAAACTCAGGTTTAAGTTGTTGCATGAATTTGATAGTCGATTTGTTTGTTAAAAAGACTACTAAGTATTTTTTGAGAATGGATGCTGATGACATTTCTACTAAAGATAGAATTCAAAAACAAATACAATTTTTAGATACTCATCCCCAAATTTCAGTGTTAGGAACATCTCTTATTGAAATTAATGAGTATGGAAAAACCGTTGGAAAAAGAAAGCTACCTACTTTGCACCATGAAATTATTCGTATTTTACCTAAACGTTGTGCAATAAATCATCCAACAGTGGCGATTCGCTCAAATGTGTTTTTAGAGGGGTATCGTTATGATGGGGACCTTCAAAACACCCAAGATTATTTTTTGTGGATAGAACTTTGTGCTGCAGGTTACAAGTTTGCAAACCTTTCAGAGCCTTTACTGCAATTTAGGCGAGTAAACGATTTTTATAAACGTAGAGGGTTAAGTAAGTCTTTAAATGAATTTAAAGCTCGGTTCTATACAATGAAGGTATTAAAACGATACAGTCTTGGTAATATCTTTTATGCTTGTGCCGTGCTCTTTTTGAGGTTAATGCCTTCGAAAGTTGTTAAGCTGGCATATAAGGTAGATAGATATTTTTTAAATAAGTCGGTAAATAACGAGTGATTGGCGCAACAATAATTTTATATAAACCTGAATTAGATATGGCTGAAGCCTTACTCAAGGCGACTATGGAGCAAGTTGATGTAGTCAGTATTATTGACAATTCTCCGGCCCCTTCCGATATTTCATTTGATAAAAACGCATGTCATTATCACCATTTTCCAAACAACATTGGAGTTGCCGCCGCTCATAATATTGGTCTTAAAGATCTCAAGTCTGCTGGTTGCGAATATGGGTTATTGCTTGATCAAGACAGCCGCTTTGATGACGATTTTGCATTTAGATTATCTAGCCTTATGGTGGCATCTAAAATTCAAAAACGTCCATTGGTAGCAATTGGTCCACGTATAATCTGTTCGTTTTCCGAAAAAACAATTAAACCAAGAGTGCAGCGCGAGGTTGCCGTTTACGATGACTTGGTCTGTGTTACTCAAATAATATCGTCGGGTATGATGATTGATTTATCGCAGCTAGACAAAATTGGGTTTAAAGATGAATCTTTGTACATAGATGGCGTGGATCATGAATGGTGTTGGCGAGCTAAAGAGCATAACTTGTTAGTGGCAATTGCTGAAAAAGTTGAAATGGTACATCGTTTAGGAGACTCAAGAAGTAAGTTTGCAGGCATTACTTATAAAGTAGGCTCACCAGTTAGGTTATATTATCAATTTCGTAATATTTTCATACTCTCACGAAGAGGGTATGTGCCTTGGTACTGGAAGCTGAGAAATTTAGGGGTATTACCAATTCGTTTTTTTGCAAATGCTATTTTACAACAAAATAGAACGCAGCGTGTCAAATTTATGATTTGCGGTCTCTGGGACGGTATTTGTAAACGCCAAGGGGCTTTTTCTGATAACTGGTAAAATAGTAGTTCAAGAGACTAAAATTAAGATTTTAATAAAATTGTAGTAAATTTAAATTATAAATATTGGTAACTGTTTAGGGAATAAATATGAAAGTAACAGTGTTTGGTATTGGATACGTAGGTTTAGTGCAGGCTGCAGTGATGGCGGAAGTCGGTCATGATGTGATTTGTATCGATGTAGACCAAGATAAGGTAGATAAACTAAAAGAAGGACAAATACCCATCTATGAACCAGGGTTAACGCCTCTGGTTACTAGTAATTATGAGGCTGGCCGTGTTGATTTTACCACTGATGCGGCTAAAGGTATTGAGCATGGAGAGGTTATCTTTATTGCAGTAGGGACGCCTCCTGATGAAGATGGTTCCGCGGATCTCAAATATGTACTTGCGGTAGCAGAAACAATTGCTTCGCATATGGACTCCCACAAGATAGTAATTAACAAGTCAACAGTGCCTGTTGGTACTGCGGATAAAGTCAGTGCTAAAATTTCTGAAACATTAGCAAAACTCTCTAAATCAGTAACTTATGATGTCGTATCAAACCCAGAGTTCTTAAAAGAAGGGGCTGCAGTAAACGACTGTATGCGTCCTGACCGAATTATTTTAGGTACTGATAGCGAGCTCGCTGAGAAGAAACTCAGAGAGCTATATTCACCCTTTAATCGTAATCACGATAAAATTATTGTGATGGATATTAGAAGTGCTGAGCTGACTAAATATGCAGCTAACTGTATGCTGGCTACTAAGATTAGCTTTATGAACGAAATGTCTAATCTAGCTGAGGTGTTTGGGGCTGATATTGAGAATGTGAGACGTGGTATTGGCTCTGATCCTAGAATTGGTTATCAATTTATTTATCCTGGCTGTGGTTACGGTGGCTCTTGTTTCCCCAAAGATGTGCAGGCGCTCGCTAGGAGTGCAACAAGTGCTGGTTATAAGGCAAGAGTGTTAGAAGCTGTTGAAGAAGTGAATTACGCTCAAAAAGAAAAGTTATTTGAATATATTTCTCGTCACTTCTCTGGGGACTTGAAAGGCAAAACTGTTGCTTTGTGGGGATTGTCATTTAAGCCAAATACAGATGATATGCGTGAGGCCTCTAGCCGTGTCCTGATGGAGCGTTTATGGGATGCTGGGGCTAGTGTAAAGGCTTACGACCCTGAAGCTATGGAAGAGACACAGCGTATCTATGGAAGTCGTTCCGACTTGGAGTTAATGGGTACCAAAGAAGCAGCATTAGAAGGCGCTGACTTTTTAGTTATCTGTACGGAGTGGCAAGTATTTAAAGCCCCAGACTTTGATTTACTTAAAGAAAAATTATCTCTGCCGTTGTTGTTTGACGGACGAAATCTATTCGAACCAGCTCGAATGATGGAATATGGTTTGCATTATTATGCAATTGGTCGTGGTTTATCAGTAAAGGAACAATAAAATGAGTCAAGTAAAAAAAGCAGTAATTCCAGTAGCTGGGTTAGGTACTAGAATGTTACCGGCTACTAAGGCTATTCCAAAGGAAATGCTACCTGTAGTCGACAAACCTCTTATCCAGTACGTGGTATCTGAATGTGTAGCTGCTGGGATAAAAGAAATTATCTTAGTTACTCATGCAAGTAAAAACAGCATTGAAAATCACTTTGATACAAGTTTTGAGCTTGAAGCAACCTTAGAAAAGCGGGTTAAGCGTCAGCTTTTAGAGGCAGTTCAAGCAATCTGTCCAAAAGATGTAACTATCATGCACGTGCGTCAAGGTGTTGCTAAAGGGTTAGGACATGCCGTTTTGTGTGCGAGACCTATGGTTGGAGATGCGCCATTTGCAGTCGTGCTTCCTGACGTAATTATTGATGAATACACAAGCAATCTTCAAAAAGATAATTTGGCAGACATGGTCGCTAAATTTAATACTAATCGTGTTAGTCAGATCATGGTTGAGCAAGTTCCTCAAGAAGACGTGAGCAAATATGGTGTTGTAGATTTAGAAGGTCTTGAATTGTCTCAAGGGGAATCTGGAAAAATTTATGACATGGTTGAAAAGCCAGAATTAGAAGATGCTCCGTCTGATTTAGCGGTAGTGGGACGCTATGTCTTATCTGGAAAAATTTGGGGCTTGCTTGAATTGACGCCTCCAGGTGCAGGTGATGAAGTTCAATTGACTGATGCTATTTCTGCTTTGATGGAAACTGAGCAGGTTGATGCTTATTACATGAAAGGCAAAAGTCATGATTGTGGTAGTAAACTTGGTTACATGACCGCGAACGTTGAATACGCATTACGCCATTCTGAATTAGGTGCAGACTTTAAAGAGTTTTTAACTACTCTTGAGTTTTAATGAAATGCCGCTCATTCAGTTTGAATGAGCGGCATTCTAGTTTGCTACTTAAGTGTTACTTTGTCTTGTAGCTTTTGGAGCATCTTCTCTCCAATACCCTTCACATTTGCTACTTCTTCTAACGATTCAAACTTTCCATGCTTAGTTCGATACTCAATTATTGCACTTGCCTTTTTAGTACCAATTCCTGGTAGTAATATAAGTTCTTCTAATTGCGCAGTATTTATATTTACTTTCATTGTTTGCAGTTGTGCTACTTCATTTTTTGCGGGGGCTGCATAAGCTAAATGGGGTAAATAGAAAAAGCTTGAGATGCATAGTAGGAAAGCTACTGTGTACTTATTCATCATTAAAATCCTTATTGTTGATTAAATATGTGATGTGTTTACATCGATTTAACCATAGTAGAGGCTTTTAAAATGGTAAAGTTTTTGATTTCGTTATTAGTGTATATCTGGAGTGCCTAGGTTTTTTCTATTGCATAGTGAGCGCTAAAAGTATCTTATGATTCTATTGCTAAGTTAGTTTGGCTCTTAATTGAGTAGTGATTTCAGAGGAAGTGATTACTCTGTCTTTGATTTGTTGTATGTCTTGATTTGATATCTTCAATATAGAGTGGGATTTGTCTCGAAACTTAACTGTGGCTATATCGTCACAGAAGTCTGAAAAGTAAATCTCTCGTGCGATAACTAAGCTTAACCCTAACAAGTAACCTAATTTTTCAGGCTCCGAGCTTACAATAGGAATATTACCTAGCTTCTCTAAACTACTTAATGACTGGCGAGAAAGTTGCCAAGACTTTGCGAGTAGTAAAGCATCTTTATGTAATGTTTGACTTTCACTATTGTTTATTAAGCTATCTAGCTTAAATGCTTTTTCCTTTGAAAGCTTCCATTCTGTTAGCAGCCTAAAAGATGGCATGCTAAATAGTCTTGACAGCGCAAAATAGCAGAGTGACTTTGCCATTTCAGAAGTACTTATTTTTGCTAAAAAAGCTAATTCTCCTGCGATATTTGCCATTAATTGACTAAAACTTAAGAAGCTTTTTTGCAGGGGAAAGTATTCTTGGTTTAAGCGGGCAATGAGTGAGTATTGCTGTAATAGGTAGCCACTATTTTCTAAACCTAACATGGCAAGCCCATGTTTAATGGTGTGTATTTTTTGCTTTTGTCTATTACTAGATCCTGCAGTCCGCAATATATGCTCTGAATAAAATGGATCGCTTGCTATGGCTTTTTCTATTACCAATTGATTTATGTTTGTCTGTTTTAGTTGATCTTGAAGAATTAACAATGATGCTGGAGCTCGCTGAATCGGTAGTACTTTTGGAAAGGCTTCAATGTGCTTTTCGTGTTTCTGTATTTTTTTCCAATCGTCAAACCTATCATCCCACCACTCATTTACTTTATCTAAGTTTGCAATAGCTTGGGCTGGGAAAGGGTGAAGCGTATCAGTTGTTAAAATTTTTATTATTGAGTTTAGGTTTACGGGATTGTGATTGGGGCCAGGTTTTACAAGGCGAGTGACTAATGATGAATCTGTAAGTGCAATAACCAAGCACACATCGCCATTTTTTCGTTTGATGTAAGAGCCTGGTGGTAAAAGCCCTGGATAAAACATCAATGGAGTGAGGGTATCGTACCAAGACATGGGTAAACTTGATGCTAAGTATTTAAGTGCAGATGCAAAGGTGCAATGTTTAAATCGTGTATTTGGCGTAATTAAAATCGCTATTCGATTAGCTAAGTATGTAACTTTAATTATGGGACTTTCAAGGGTAAATATTGTTGAGCTAGGCTTATGTATAAGTGTTGATAATTTTAAGGCGCTTATCCAAGGAGTTAAATTAAACTTTTGCAATAGAGTTAAAAAAGAAGAGTGCTTTTCTTTAAGCTTAACTTTAGCTGCTTTTGGTAAAGGCTTAGGTGTGTGGTAAATACTATTTGATAAAGTTTGATCTAAGGCATACATACTTAACGAAGCGCACATTAGTTGTATAGTAAGACTAGGGTCAAACATATTTCTAACCCCTAATAAACCTGTGTAAACACAGGCATTAAATGTGACGTTAACTAAATAAGGTAGTTGCTTTTTATAAAGCTTTGGCTGAGCAAATATTTTGTCTGGTTTTTCTTGGGCTAACCTAAATAGACTAGTGCAATATATATGGGTTGCTTTAACTATGTCTTTATCAAGTTTCTGATTTTTGTATAAATTGAGAAGCTTTGTTAGCCCAATATACTGTTCTTTAATGTCGCTATTAGGCATAACAGTATTGAGATGCCTAATTAACCGTCAATAAATGACTGATAGGCGCTTTCACCCCAAGCAATTAATTCATTATTAACAAATAGGAGTGGTGTACATTCATCTTGAGTCGTGACGCCGTCAGCTTGCATATGTTGGGTTCTGTAAAACATAACTTGAAGCTCTTTATCGTTATTTCTTTTGGCCTCGGTGATATCAGGGCTCCCAAGAAGATCTAAAATATTCTGTTTTTGTAACCCAAGCTCCAGTTTTGAAATTTGGATTTTGTTATATTCTTCTCGGTCTTCCCAACCCATATTCTCAGGTTTATCGGGGTAAAGGTTTATTACAGCGACGACAAAAATGCCATATAGAAATACACCCATTACGATTCTATTTACGATTTTTTTATTCATATGTTTCTTTCTAATTTTTATATCAACAGAATAATACAAATATTTCCGTTATATTTGCATAGAGTTAAACTTAGATTTTAGTTAATTTAGCCGACTATTCATACTAACTTTATGTATTTACTTCGTAACATGGAATGTATTTTGAGCCTGGAAGCTTCATACGCTGTTGCTCTACAAATGACGTCAATAACTCATCCATCATGACCATTAACTCAGTATCTCCATTAAGCTTAAAAGGTCCATGGTCTTTTATTAGCTGTATTCCCTCTGATTTGACATTTCCAGCAACAATCCCAGAAAATACCTTCCTTAAGGCAGCGGCTAAATCAGCTTTTGGCTGTTTAAAGTAAAGATTTAAAGTTGACATGCTGGCGTGATCAGGAACAAAGGGAAGTTGGAAATCAGATGATATTTTTAAGGACCAATTAAAGTCATAAGAGTCACCAGTAGTCTTTCTATATTCCCTAACGTTGCTTTGGCTTTGTTTTATCATATAGGCAACTTTTGCTGCATCCCCTACAACTATTGTGTATAAACTTTGAGCCTCACTACCAAGAGTTTTCCCTATAAAGTGGTCTATGGCCTCAAAGTATGATTTGCTTTGCTCTGGTCCAGTTAAAATGATGGGCAGCACTTGTTCTGAATTTTGAGGATTGAGCATGACGCCAATGATGTAAAGTAGCTCTTCTGCTGTGCCAGCTCCTCCTGGAAAAATAACAATCGCGTGGGAAAGCCGTAAAAACGCTTCGAGGCGCTTTTCGATATCAGGCATGATGACAAGCTCATTAACTATCGCATTAGGTGGCTCTGCAGCGATTATGCCAGGCTCCGTTAGTCCTAAATATCGGCCGTTTTTATATCTTTGCTTGGCATGGGCTATGGTTGCACCTTTCATTGGGCCCTTCATTGCTCCTGGTCCGCAACCGGTACAGATATTTAATTCCCTTAGCCCTAATTGATAGCCTACTTCTTTAGTGTATTGATACTCTGTGCTACCTATTGAGTGTCCTCCCCAGCATACAACTAGGTTCAATTCACCAGAACTCTTAATTGCCTGTGCATGGCGTAGCATGTCAAATACGCTATGTGTGATGTAGCTTGATTCAAGGTTTTCAGTAAAGGATTTAGCAGAATATTTGGTGCCCATATGCAATAAATCTCTAAGCACAGAGAAAATATGTTCATGGACACCTTTAATTAGCTTTCCATCTACAAAAGCATGGGCAGGAGGGTTAACCAACTCCACTTTAACGCCTCGCTCGCGAATAATTAGGTTAACAGCAAAGTCTGGATGAGGTGAGAATATATCATCACTGTTGTCAATTTCTGCTCCGCTATATAAAACAGCTAAACAACAGTCACGAAAAAGTTGATAAAGCTCACTGTCTGCAGACTGGCTTAGCATATCTACTTCTAGTTGGGATAGCTGACTCATTGCTCCTACAGGATTTAATTGAATGCTTTTCATACTCACCTTATATTTCGGTTGTTGCGGGCGTTTATCACTAAATTAGTGTTGCTTTGTTATTGCCTAGCAAGCCTTAGTTCTGGATAAATGTTTTCAAAGTTGCTTCTGAAGGGGTTTATGTCTAAACCGCCTCTTCTAGTGTAGCGAGCGTACACGGTAAGCTTTGAGGGTTTACAATAACACATGATATCCCAATAAATGCGTTCTACGCATTGTTCATGAAACTCATTGTGTTGCCTAAATGAAATTAAGTATCTCAATAAACCTTCTCGATCGATTTTGGGACCTACATATCGAATAAATACGCTTCCCCAGTCTGGCTGGTTAGTGACAAGGCAATTGGATTTCAGAAGATTACTGCTTAAATCTTCCTCAACTATATCCCCATTAGAAAAAAGGTTGGAGCTGTCCATCAAATAATTATCAATCTCTATATCTAAGCTATCTAAATTCGATGAAACAAAATTAGATATTCTTAAGTTTGAGAATGCCTCAAGTGGGGCAACCTTTACCTTTACTTCTTCGCCAGCACAACTCGACAAGTCTATTGTTATGGCTTGGTGCACGGCTTCAATAGACTCAAATTTACTCTGGTTAAAGCTGTTTAGGTACAACTTAAACGATTTAGATTCAATTAGGTTTGCAGATGTAGCGGGTATGTCACACTGTAATATTGCTACTTGAGGCTTACCTTTTGGATTTAGCCAAGACAATTCATAACCATTCCATCTGTCACAACCGTGAAATGGCAATTGGTTAGGTAAGTTTAAATCGTCGCGATTCATACTACGGGGAACTGGTTGTAATAAGCTCGGAGTATATGTCTCTAGGTATTCAGTTTTTTTTCCTAAACCTAATGAAGCGAGTGTTGCTTCTTTATCAATAGGTGTATTCACGGTTACTCTTTTTGCTGATTGTTATTTCGAAAGTCTACATTATGAAACATAGCACCTAAACCTCAATGTGTTTTTTATTCTTCAAAATGGTAAATTTAGGCTTAGTTTGAAAAAGTTAGGTGCAGTATGGGTAGTTCGGTATCAATAGCGTTAGAAAAATTTATAGAAAAATATCTTGAGCAGGGAGCCAAAGATCCTGAGCTATTATCAATTGACTATGATCCTCAGTGGCCATCTTTATGTTACATGTCCTCAGCAAAAGATGGCAACAGTGTGCCTTGGGAACCAATTAAACGTGCAGATGGAGGCGACTTTAGTGATATCGAGAAAGCATTAGATATTTCTATCCATAATGACTTGGTCGATTTTTATACTGGCTATTGGAGTGATAATTTAAACGCTAAAATATCTGAAGACACTGTGCAGTTGTTGCAACCTTGGAATGATGACGACTTTATTCGATTACAACAAAATTTAGTTGGGCACGTGTTGATGAAACGAAGGCTAAAGCAGCCAATTACTTTATTTTTTGGTTTGACTGATGATGATGATTTTATTATTACATTAGATAATCAATCTGGGGAGGTTATGTTAGAGCAGGTAGGTATGTTACCAAAAAAAGTTTTAGCCCCCAATTTAGCCGCCTTTCTGAGTAGTTTGGAGCCAAATTTTACTCGTTAAATTTACTTTTTAATAACGCTATTTCATTCATGATAGTTTCGAGTTGCCTTTCTAAGTGACTCACTCTTTGTTCTAGCAATAGCTCAATTGCTGGCTTTTCCTCTGGTTCAAATTTGACAAGGCTTGGCTTGTATTCAGGGTTGGCTTTCCAATGCTTAATTGCTTGTATTACTTCAGGTATGGGTAAAGGTCTTGCTGCTGAACTTCTTATTAGTGCCACCGAAGGAGTTTTCCCTTTATGGTGGATCTCATGGCAAAGGTTCATAATATAATCGATATTACTCATTTAATTGGTCAAATTTCCTAAATATTAAGTTTAATCACTAAGCAAACCCTATCAAATTACCTACTGATTTTTGATATTTCTATATAAAACAATGGGTTATATGTTTGGCTCTGTTTTTGAATAATCAGTGTAAATCATTGTTTTTATATATTAACAGACTAAGGAATTTAAAATGAAAAAATGGGTTATTACAACAGTATTGTGTTCTTCATTGGTGTTAAGTGGTTGCGTTATCTCAGTTGATGGAAATGGGGATTATAAACACTCTTCATCTTGGCAAGACAGTGAGAGAAAAAACCGTAAACATATAGCAAAGTTACAACCTAATACTAGCTATGAACAAATACTAAGTTCAATGGGGACAGCGGACTTTAATGAGTTCTATAAAACAAATGAGGATAGCTACCGCGTTCTTTATTACCGTACTCAGAAAGTAGAGAGTGATGGTGTAACTACAAAAGAAGAGTGCACTCCTTTGATATTTAAAAACGGAATACTAGTGGGCTGGGGAGATAGCGCTTATAAGATGATCAATGAGTAATATTTGCTAATGAATATATAGAGCTTCTGGCTAGGAATAATTTTTTTGTCACATTTATTTAACATGTCTTGGTGTTTGAGGTAGAGTAATCAAAAACGCATGGGGGCATAACATGAGTACCTTGTTAAACAATCAAGTAGAAGAAGTTAGCAACATTAAAGCTGTGTACTTAACTGCTGAAGATTTAAAAATAGCAGCCTCAATTCTTTACCAAGCGTATCATGATGATCCCCTCTTTGTTGATATCTTCCAATACAATAAAGAGGGGTATGAGTCTCGATTACGTTCCACTATTAGAGAAGAGTTACATGCGTTCTGGGCTGCAAGGCAGCCAATGATTGGATTGTTTGTAGATAACAGGCTCACAGCTGTTACATGTTTGGTTACCCCTGAAAATCAATTAAAACCTAGTCGGTTTTGGCATTGGCGCTTGAAGATGTTGTTAACTGCAGGTTATTTAGGCACCAAGCAGATGATTGAAAAGGAAGCACTGGTTAGAGAGCGGGTCCCAGCGAAGCATTATCATATGTTGTCTTTTATTGGAGTACACCCAGATCATCAGCACTCAGGGTTAGGACACGTACTTATGAGTGCAATAGAAGGGATCATGTTAGAAGACCAAGAGAGCGAAGGTGTAGGCATGTATGTGACTTTACCTAAATGTTTATCTTTTTTTGAAGATGGAAACTATTCTATGGTTGAAGAATTAGCCTTCGGTAATATTAATGGGCACTTAATGTTCCGTCATAGAAAAGCCTCATAAAATCAGTGTAAGAATTTAGATATATCTTTGTAAGATATTTCGTACAAGCTTGTAAGATAAGTCGTCAATTTACCAATAGCATTAACCTACGCGTTATTTAACCAACTGTTTTATAACAATAATTTTTTATTTGTTCTTGTTAGACTTCTTTATATTTTATTTTTTGCAGATTTGCTCCTAGTTAAAATCCTTAAATCCTCTATCTTTAACTCGTCACAAGGAAACACGACGAGTCAGGAAGACATACGGATAGACTGGATTGCTAAGGGACTAAGCAGATATTGCAAGGCTGCAATATTTAGGGACTGGAGCTCAGGATGAGAGCTTTAAAAGGACGTAAAGCTGAGGGATAGGAATACAATGACGTAGATTTGCTTTGGATGGCATTCATAGGGATTTGGACACGCTTGGATGGCGCCCCTAAGGACTGTGGGATGGAAGGGATAAAGGATACACTCAGGATGAGTGGCTCATTAGGAAAAATGAGATGTAATGGAAAGGGTAGAAAATGGATTTTAGGACAATTTGCAATGGATAGCTGAGAAGGAACTTCAAAATTCTACCAAAAGGCATATCTTGATCTTCAAGTTATGCCTTTTTCATTTTTGGGCACCCATTCGCTTTAATCTATTTTATATGCGGGTGTATCAATTTTAGTTAAACGTAAACCAATCATAGATACATTTCCTTGATAGCTATCTTCTCCATTACCAGAAAACTCGAAGTTAAAATCTGTGTGAAGATCAAGTTTGCCGTGATGGCTCTTTATTCTTGTCTTCTTTCTCGCCACACTTATTAGTTGCATATTTTGGTTATCACAATATTGTTGCAAGGATATTTTTACTTGTTCAGATATTGCTCTGATTCGCCAAAATAAAGCAAATACTCCTAGTATAGAAATCAATATTATTAAGTCATATAGGTTCATGATGGGTTATTGTCCAAATACTTTACCAATAGCTGTTGTAAGGTTAGGGCTTTTATCTGGCCAACGGAGGACGCTTAGCATAACTTGTCGAATTTCTGGTATTTGTACTAAGTCTGCATAAAGTCCACCAAAGTACTCAGGTGCACATTTTGCTAAACCTTCAATAAATATTGTCAAAATATCTTGGTTAACTAGCGCTTTCCAATGCCTTGCTGCTATTAGCATTAAAATAGTTGGGTTTTCTCCCGCTTCACTTTTCAATACACAAAGAATGAAGGCATGAAGGGATTTGCTATCTTGGCTTTGACTCAATGCTCGTAAAGAGGATTGAAGTTTATCCAAGTTATTTGACTCTTGTTGAGCCCAGTTAATAATGAATTCACTTAGCTTTGCATTTACAGGGTGGTTTTCAAGGGATGAGCACAGCGCAATTTGTAACTGTTGTGCTAAATGTTGAAAGTTAGATAAAAATATTTCCTGAGTGTTTGGGTTGTTTAGTGATGCACAAAAGTCTGTAATACCCTGCAAAGGTATATCTCGCCAGTCTTGTTGAGCTGGCTTTTCGATATGTTGAAGGGCGGTTGTTAAATGTTCTGAGAAAGGCAGCTCTAACTTGGCTTTACACAGGCTATTAAAGTCCGCCAAGAGCTGCTGGCCTGGTACAAATGTAAATGGGTTATCAGGTAGCTGATTATTCGGATTAGCTTCGTTGTTTAAGGTTTCTCCTAATGCTTCGACTACGATTTGTAAAAATTGCTGCCTACCTGCTTCTATAACAAGCCCTTTTTCATCCAGTGGTAATTTAACAAACCAAATATAGTGTTCGCTGCTGGCTGACTTGTTGAAGAACAGGAGTCCGAACCAAGCATGTTGCTGCCGAGGTCTTGGAGCTGGCACCTGAGCTCTTTCAATTTCTAGAAACTCTTGGGAGCTTATGCCTTTTATGCCTCTTGCCATATCAAACACGTGGCATTGGGTGCCAGCGTGCAATAAAAATTCACTGATAGTATTTATGTGACTCATGGTATTCTTATACTTGAAATTAGAATTAGATTGTAAGCTTTGGAGTTTTTACTCTGGATAAAAGCTTAGTCGAACAATTAGATTATTGATCATGCCATGTAGATACTCAGAAGTCGAAATTCTGCTTAAAAAATTAAAAAAACAAATGCTCATTAGTGATTTATGGTCAGACGTTTCACCATCTGAGGCTGCGTTGGGGAGTCAATTACCTTTTGCTTGTGATCACATGCCCTTTGAAAATTGGTTGCAGTTTATATTTATTCCCAAAATGATGGCAATAGTCATTTCAAAAAATGAATTACCAGTTAATTTGTCTTTGATGCCGATCGCAGAACAATCTTTTGTAGGACGAGCTTCTATTAGTAATGTATTGGAAGCTCTCGCTGAAATAGATAATAAGTTTGCAGAGTTTGTGAGGAGTTAAAGTGCACTTAGACGTGATTTACCAAGATGAATATATTGTTGTCATTAATAAACCATCAGGTCTTTTAGTGCATCGTAGCTTGATTGACAAACATGAAACTCAATTTGCTATGCAAATGTTAAGGGATCAAATAGAACAGCATGTTTTTCCGGTACATCGTCTTGATAGGCCTACTTCTGGGGTACTCGTTTTTGCGCTGTCTTCAGACATCGCTCGAAAATTAGGTGAGCAATTTTCACAGCAAACGATTAGTAAAACCTATTTAGCTATTGTGCGAGGTTTTGCTCCACAAGAAGGAGTAATTGATTACGCATTGAAAGAAAAGTTGGATAAAATCGCAGATAAAATGGCGAAGCAAGATAAACCAGCTCAAAGTGCACAGACATACTTCACTCGATTAGATACTTTTGAACTGCCTTACGAGGTGAGTAAATACCCAACGGCTCGATATTCATTGGTAAAGCTAATGCCAAAAACGGGACGGAAACACCAACTTAGGCGCCACTTAGCTCATATTAACCACCCAATTATTGGTGATACTACCCATGGAGATGGTAAACATAATCGTTTTTTACGAGAGACGTTTGGGCTTCAGCAGTTGGCATTAACCTGTAAATCCATGGAAATTAAACACCCTGTTAGCTCAGAGGATTTGTTTCTTCAATCCCCCCTTGATTCACAGATAATGAGCCTTCTTAAACAGTGGCAAATGAGTACGTCTAAATTGAATGAGTTGGAAAACTTGTAGTATTGGGATAGGGGAGAGGTAATCTTAAACTGCGTCTAACTTATGATTTTTACTATGTTTACTTAGAATTTCAGTTTTTCAGATACAAAAAAAGCGCCATAGGCGCTTAATTTAATATACGAACAAACCTAGCTTAATGCTTTGATTTGTGCCGCTAGACGACTCTTATGACGAGCAGCCTTATTTTTGTGTATCAATCCTTTAGTTGCCATACGGTCAAGCAAAGGGGTTGCTGCTGAATAAGCAGCTTGTGCTGCTTCTTTATCACCAGAGGCGATAGCAGCAATTACTTTTTTCAAAGATGTACGTGTCATTGAGCGACGGCTAGCGTTATGTTGACGACGCTTTTCGGCCTGTATTGCACGTTTCTTAGCAGACTTGATGTTAGCCAAGTTGGAACTCCCAAAAAATTCTAGTCAAAATTCAAGGGTGCGGATTATGGAGAACAAGCTGCCGAATGTCAATTAATTTTGAGCTATTTATATACAAAAACAAACAGCTGCTAATTTGATTGAATTTAGTGGGAGATAATCATAGCCAAGTGGTGCTTATATTTCATAAATTTACAACTATGAATAGCTGTCTATCAAGTGAGTTATTTCACTATAAAAGTCCATTAAGCATTTGAAATGGAGTTTTATAGTGAAATCTTAGTTGAACATCTTGTCTAGTCATTAGATTTTGTAGATTGGTAATGCTAATTCACGCATAATAATATTTTTGGAAAATGGAATTAAGTGGTTGTCACGTAAGTTATTTAAATCTGGGCTAATTGTTAGCTTTATGACATTCCTTTCGAGGATCCTTGGGTTAGTAAGAGATGCAGTTATCGCTAACTTGATGGGAGCGGGGGCTAATGCCGATGTATTTTTATTCGCTAATAAAATTCCTAACTTTTTAAGAAGACTTTTTGCTGAAGGTGCATTTGCCCAAGCATTTATTCCTGTACTAACTGATGTTAAAAATGAAGGAGATGAAGAGCATTTAAAACAGTTTATTGCAAAAGTAAGCGGTTCTTTAGGGGTGATTGTGACCATAGTAACGCTTATTGGGGTTATTGCTTCTCCGATTTTAGCTGCGTTGTTTGGCACTGGCTGGTTTATTGATTATTTGGAGGGTGGACCTCAAGCTGAAAAATTTGAATTGGCTTCTTGGATGTTGAAAATCACTTTTCCTTATTTGTTGTTCGTCTCTTTGACCGGTTTAGCTGGGGCAGTTCTTAATACTTTAAATAAATTTGCAGTGGCTGCATTTACACCTGTATTGCTCAATGTGGCAATTATTAGTTGTGCCATCTTTATGTCCCCACACTTCGAAGAACCTGCTTTCGCCTTGGCATGGGGAGTATTCATTGGTGGGTTATTACAGCTGCTTTTTCTGCTCCCTTTTTTATTTAAAGCCGGGTTAATTAGTAAGCCACAATGGGGTTGGAATGATCCTGACTTGATCAAAGTGCGGACATTAATGGTTCCGGCATTGTTTGGTGTATCAGTTGGACAAATAAATTTATTGTTAGATACCATGATTGCTAGCTTTTTAGGTACAGGGGCTATTTCTTGGTTGTATTATTCGGATCGACTTCTAGAGTTTCCTTTAGGTTTGTTTGGTATAGCTATCGCAACTGTTATTTTGCCAACTTTGTCAAAAAATCATGTGACAAATGACAGTAAAGCATTTAGTAATAATATTGATTGGGCAGTAAAAATGGTTTGTTTATTAGGTATTCCGGCTGCCACTGGGTTATTTATACTTGCCGAGCCTATGCTACTTACTATTTTCCAAAGGGGGGAATTCACGGCCTTTGATGCAACTCAAGCGTCTCACAGTTTAATGGCTTACTCCTTTGGGTTACTAAGTTTTATGCTGGTAAAAGTATTGGCCCCAGGTTTTTATTCTAGACAAGACACTAAAACCCCAGTGAAGTTTGGCATTTGGTGTATGGCAGCAAATATGCTGTTTAATTTAGTACTTGTTTGGCCTTTTGATTTTGTAGGTTTGGCTATGGCTACTTCGCTTTCTGCTTTTATGAACGCTATGTTGTTGTATGCAGCCTTACACAAGAAAAACGTTTATAGAATGTCATTAGGGTCGTTGCTATTGATTTTTAAAATAGTGATAGCCAGCGATATAATGGCGGTTACCATTGTATATATCATTCCGCCAGTTGATACATGGTTAACCTTTCCTATTGCTATTAAGGTTATGACCCTAGCTAAATTGGTCATAATTGGAGGCCTTGTTTTTGCAACTTCATTGCTAATTATGGGGGTTAGAAAAAAGAGTTTTATAACTCCATAGAAGAAGGTATTACTAGGTATATGATTTTGTAATCAGGTGCTTGTAGGTGGTGAGTTTTGTTGTTTTATTGAGGTGACTTCATTAAAAACCAGAATTCCTGCCTCTAATCGCTTTCAATCATTGGCTAGTCAGTTATAATCCGCGCTTTTAATAATTTCGGTGCGGTCGCTTTTAGGCGCCAGGCATGCAAGTTAGAGACGTGAATTGGAACTAATCCGCGGTATACACAACATACGTGAAAGACATAAAGGTTGCGTGCTCACCATTGGAAAATTTGATGGTGTGCATTTAGGGCATCAGGCTGTGCTTAAACAAGTGGTAGATAAAGCAAATAAATTAGGTTTACCCGCCACTGTTTTGGTCTTTGAGCCCCAACCTGAAGAACTATTTACACCAGATAAGGCCCCTGCAAGACTCAGTCTACTGCGAGATAAATATATTCAGCTTAAACATCTTGGGGTAGACCGTTTGCTGTGTGTCAAGTTTGATCGTGCCTTCGCTAATTATAGCCCTCAATTTTTTGTAGAAGACTTGTTAGTGAAGAAGTTGAATATTCGCTACTTAGTTGTCGGTGATGACTTTCATTTTGGAAAGGAGCGAGAAGGCGACTTTGCGCTACTGCAGCAAAAAGGTAAACAGTATCAGTTTGATGTCGTAAGCACGCAAAGCTTTAAGGTGTCAGATGACCGTATTAGTTCTACGGCTATAAGAAAAGCCTTACAAGATGATGATTTTGACCTAGCAGAGCAAATGCTTAATCGCCCCTTTAGTATTGCTGGTAAAGTATTACATGGTGACAAAAAAGGGCGAACCATAGGTTTTCCTACTGCGAATGTATTACTAAAGCGCTGTAAGGCTCCAGTGAATGGAGTATATGCAGTGAAAGTGGACGTAGCTGATAAATGTTACATGGGAGTGGCCAATATAGGTCACAGACCAACTGTAAATGGACAGCGCTCACAACTTGAGGTACACCTGTTTGGTTTTAGCGGGAATTTGTACGGAAAATTTATCTCCGTAGCGCTAGTTCGCAAAATTAGACAAGAAATGAAGTTTGATTCGTTTGAGTTACTTCATCAACAAATACAAAAAGATGCATTAGAAGCCAAAATTATACTTGGTGTTTCTTAGAAGCTTTAATTTTTAACTACATTGACCAATTTGGATTTAACCAACAATGAGTGATTACAAACATACCCTGAATTTGCCAGAGACTGATTTCCCAATGCGTGGAGGTTTAGCACAGCGCGAACCCAAAATGCTCAAGCAATGGACAGATAAGAAGCTTTATCAGCAAATTCGAGAAGCCAAAAAAGGTAAGACACCTTTTATACTGCATGATGGTCCTCCTTATGCAAATGGTGATATTCACATTGGTCATGCTGTTAATAAAATTCTAAAAGACATTATTGTTAAGTCTAAGACTTTGTCTGATTTTGATGCTCCTTACGTTCCAGGCTGGGATTGTCATGGTTTACCTATTGAGTTAATGGTTGAGAAAAAAGTAGGCAAACCAGGCAAAAAAGTGACAGCTGCCGAGTTTAGGCAAAAGTGTCGCGATTACGCAGAAAAGCAAATTTCGGGTCAAAAAGCTGACTTTATCCGCCTTGGCGTTTTAGGTGATTGGGACAAGCCATATAAAACTATGGATTACATGTCTGAAGCTAACATTATCCGAGAGTTGGGCCTTATTGTTCGCTCTGGTCATTTAGAGAAAGGCTTCAAGCCAGTCCATTGGTGTACGGATTGTGGCTCTGCTTTAGCTGAAGCTGAGGTTGAGTATCAAGATAAAAACTCACCCTCTATTGATGTGAAATTTAAGGCAATAGACCCTAATGCTGTTAGTAGTCTTTTTGGTGCATCAAGTGATGAGCTAAATGTTTCTTTTGTTATATGGACAACTACACCATGGACTATGCCTGCTAACCGAGCTGTATGTGTGCATCCAGAGTTAGAATATAGCTTGGTAAAAGTCACCGGAGAAAACGGCTCTGAGCTTCTAATAATTGCGACAGATTTAATCGCAGATTGCATGAAACGTTTTGGCTTTGATACCTTTGAAACTTTAGGGGTATCTAAAGGTGAAGCTTTAGAACTTCAAAAACTTAAACATGCTTTTTATGATTTTACTGTACCTGTGATTTTAGGTGATCACGTTACGACTGAATCAGGTACTGGGTGTGTGCACACCGCACCAGGCCATGGTGTAGATGACTTTAATGTTGGGAAAAATTATAACCTAGAAGTTGCGAACCCTGTTGGTGCAAATGGTGTGTATCTTGAAGGTACTGAATTGTTTGCCGGTGAACATGTCTTTAAAGCTAATGATCATGTTGTCGAAGTGTTAAAAGAGCACGGCGCACTCTTGCATCATCATGTTTATAATCATAGTTACCCTCATTGTTGGAGGCATAAAACCCCTATTATTTTCCGTGCTACCCCACAATGGTTTGTGAGTATGGATAAAAATGGCTTACGTGAAGAGTCTATTAAAGAAATACATAACACTCAGTGGATCCCTGAGTGGGGTGAGAGCCGTATTGAAACTATGGTTGCAGGGCGACCAGACTGGTGTATTTCTAGGCAACGTACTTGGGGTGTACCTATTGCGTTATTTGTACACAAAGATACCGGTGACTTACACCCTCGTACTGATGAATTAATCGAGCAGGTTGCAAAGCTGGTTGAACAAAAAGGCATACAAGCATGGTGGGATATCGATACTCAAGAATTACTAGGAGAAGATGCTGAAACCTTTGTGAAAGTTCCTGACACCTTAGATGTATGGTTCGATTCGGGGGTAACCCATTATTTTGTGGTTGATGCTCGTGACGATATTCCGGCTTCTGCAGATTTGTATTTAGAAGGCTCTGACCAACACAGAGGTTGGTTTATGTCATCTTTGATGACATCTGTAGCCACCAAAGGAAAGGCGCCGTATAAACAAGTGTTAACTCACGGCTTTACTGTTGATGGTGATGGTAAGAAAATGTCAAAGTCACTTGGCAATACCATTGCACCGCAACATGTTACCGGCAAGTTAGGGGCTGATATTTTACGGTTATGGGTAGCTTCCACCGATTATCGTAGTGAAATTGCAGTATCTGATGAAATATTAAATCGTTCAGCTGATGCTTATCGCCGTATCCGCAATACAGCTAGATTTTTATTAGCAAACTTGAATGGATTTGACCCTAAGACTGACCTTGTTGCCATTAATGATATGGTTGAGCTAGATAAGTGGGTTGTGGGCCGTGTGCACGATATTCAACAGGATATTATCAGTGCTTACGAAAAGTACGACATGTTAGTGGTCACGCAAAAGTTAATGCAATTTTGCTCAATAGAGTTGGGTAGCTTCTATTTAGATATCATTAAAGATAGACAATATACTGCCAAGAGTGACAGTCACGCTCGTCGCTCATGTCAAAGTGCCCTATATCATATCATAGAGGCTTTGGTTCGCTGGATGGCACCTATTACTAGCTTTACAGCCCAAGAGCTTTGGCAAGAAATGCCATGGCAGCAAGATGAATTTGTATTCACTGGTAAGTGGTATGAAGGTCTACAAGAAGTAACCTTATCCACTGAGTTTGATAATGATTTCTGGCAGAAAATTTTAACAGTTAAAAATGAAGTCAATCGTTGCATTGAAGCAACCCGTAAAGAAGGCAATATTAAAGGTTCTTTACAGGCAGAAGTTACTCTGTATGTTACCCATGATTTATTTACCACATTATCAAAGCTAGAAGATGAATTACGTTTTGTTTTAATCACTTCAGGGGCAAATGTTGTAGAAGTGAGTGAAGCGCCTAGCTTAGCATCTGAGACTGAACTTTCTGGTTTGTGGGTAGATGTAGCAGTATCAAAGGCTGAGAAATGTAGTCGATGTTGGCATCACAGAGAAGATGTTGGCCAAGATGCCAATCATCCTGAGTTGTGTGTTCGCTGTGTCGATAACGTAGAAGGGGATGGTGAAGTTCGCTCTTATGCTTAAGCTGTTTACACAAACAGGTTGGCGGTTCCTATGGATCGCTGTTTTGGTGTTTGGGCTTGACCAATATACCAAAGCATTGATTCTTCGAGATATAGACTTGTACCAGGCAATACAAATATTGCCCTTTTTTAATCTAACTCACGTATACAACTATGGCGCTGCCTTTAGTTTTTTAAACGATTCTAGCGGGTGGCAGCGCTGGTTTTTTACATTAGTTGCTTTCGCTGTAAGTGCCTTAGTACTTTGGTGGTTAAAACAAACAACTAAACCACAAGTTTTAATACCAGTGGCTTTTAGTTTAATAGTCGGTGGGGCCTTAGGAAATGCTTACGATCGTTTAGTGTTAGGTTATGTGGTTGATTTTTTAGTGTTGTATTATGAGACTTGGCAGTGGCCTGCTTTTAATATAGCTGACAGTGCAATATGTCTTGGAGCTTTATTATTGCTCATCGATATGTTCAAGAATAAAGAGGATAAAAATGTCTGATTGCGGAAACAATGCCATAACTCAGGGCAGTGAAGTGGTGCTTCATTTTGATTTGAAGCTTGCTGACGGCTCTGCTGCAGATAGCACTAGAGTTAATGATAAGCCAGCAAAGTTAGTCATGGGAGACGGCAGCTTAACAGCCAATTTTGAAGCTTGTTTGTTAGGTTTGGTGGCTGGTGAAAAGAAGTCTTTTACGCTTGAAGCAAATGATGCGTTTGGGATGCCGAATCCAGATAATATCCATCATTTAGAGCGAAGTAAATTTGGTGCGGACACCCCAGCAGAAGAAGGTATGATAATTGCCTTTACGCAGCCTGATGGCAGTGAGTTACCAGGTATTGTTAGAGAAGTGACTGGAGAGTCAGTAACGGTTGATTTTAATCATCCTCTAGCAGGACAAGTTATAACCTTTGACGTAGAAATATTAACAGTCAATTAAGCAAGATTGGCGATTTATTGAGGTAAAACCATGCACATTCATTTAGCTAATCCACGAGGGTTTTGCGCCGGTGTTGATAGAGCAATTACTATTGTTGAAAGAGCTCTAGAAATGTTTCCAGCACCGATATTTGTGCGCCACGAAGTGGTTCACAATAAATTTGTTGTTGACGGCTTGAAAGAGCGTGGCGCTGTGTTTGTTGATGAATTGTCTGAAGTACCTGATGACTGTATTGTTATTTTTTCTGCCCATGGTGTATCCCAAGCCGTGAGGGTAGAAGCTGCTTCAAGGGGCTTAAAAGTTTTTGATGCTACTTGCCCTTTGGTTACTAAAGTGCATATGGAAGTTATGCGAGCGAGTCAAAAAGGTATAGAGTGTATTTTAATTGGACATCATGGACACCCTGAGGTGGAGGGGACCATGGGGCAGTATGCAAACCCAGATGGTGGTATTTATCTAGTTGAGTCTGCTGCTGATGTGGCAGGTTTGCAGGTTAAAGATAAGTCTCAACTATACTATTGCAGTCAGACTACTTTGTCTGTTGATGATACTGCAGATGTCATTGATGCACTTAGAGCTAAGTTTCCCGCTATAGATGGACCTCGTAAAGATGATATTTGCTATGCCACTCAAAACCGTCAAGACTCGGTTCGAGAGCTGGCAGCTGATTGTGATTTATTGTTAGTGGTTGGAGCACAAAATAGCTCTAATTCAAATCGTTTACGAGAGTTGGCTGAGAAAATCGGCGCTAAAGCGCATTTAATTGCCGATGCCAATTGCATTCAAAAAGAATGGCTTGAGAACACTCAAAACATAGGTATTACTGCCGGTGCTTCTGCTCCTGAAGTGTTAGTTCAAGGTGTTGTCGACAGATTGAAAGAGTGGGGAGCAACCAGCGCAACTGAAAGAGCGGGTCGAGAAGAGAATATCGAATTTGCTGTACCTAAAGAGTTAAGAGTTAAACAAGTAATCTAAAAGCACTCCTCGGGTGTTTTTTGCATAGATTGATCAATACTAAAATTTAAACATTTAGTGTCTTCTTTTTGGCTGTTGATGGCGGTTGCAGTTAATTTATATTTTGTCGCAGATTCATTACTCACACTAAATTTATAATATTCACTAACTGGAAGGCTAAGCTCTGCAGTAGATGCGTAGCTAATGTTTTCCAATCTATACGCCTCTTGTTGGATTTTCAACTGTAATAACTGAGTTACCCCTTCACCTCTTCTAGAAGAGAGAATTTGGTTCTTAAATGAAGGGAAAACCAGCGTTGCCATTACCCCAATAATTGCCACAACAAACATAAGTTCTAGTAATGTCATGCCTATTGAGGTCGTTAAAAAGCTAGTTTTGGGAAGCTGATTATTTAGGTGATTTATGGACATTAGCGTTCCTTCGTTATGTCTTTTTTTTAGATTGGACTAAAATCTCAATTAATGGATTGATATAAATTATAGGCTTGTTTTACATAACTGCTAAGTACGGATACTTATTATGTTCAAATATCAGGGTTTAACACTTCTCGAGTTACTCGTTTCTCTTTCAATACTTACCTTGCTTGTGACCATTGGGGCGCCAAGTTTCAATAACACTCAAAAGAGCTTGCAGTTAAAAGGTGCAGCAGAGACTGCATATTTCGCATTTCAAAAAGCCCGCTCATTTGCCATCGCAAAAGGAGTAGATATCTCTATTTCCTTTAGAGAAGGAGATAAGTGGTGTATGGCCTTAAGTGAAGCTGGGGAATGTGATTGTTTAATTTTAAATCAGTGCTTAATTGATGAAGTTGATTATTCGGTCAAGGCTCATGACTTTGCTTTTATTACAATGGACCAGCTAAAGTTTGGAAAATTACACCTGACGACTTTTGACGGGGCCAGGGGGCTTTCTATAGGGAATGCGGGCTCGCTGGTGTTTTCAGATGGGATCAATAAGCTAAAGTTAATTTTAAGTAATATGGGAAGGGTACGAATATGCTCTGTGGATAACCATTGGGGAGGCTATAAGAAATGCTAAAACAAAGGTCAATTCAAAACGGCAGTAGTTTAGTGGAGTTAATGATTTCAATTGCCTTAGGGTTTGCCTCTATGACGGCTATGTCTTCACTGGTAGGGCATGGTATTGCCTTAAATAGCCAGTTGATGATTAAGTCTCGTTTGAACGCAGAAATAAATGCTGTGTTAGCCGTGCTCGGGCAAGACTTGGCAAGGGCAGGTTATCAAGCACTAACGAAAGAATTATTAGAAGATCCAATCAACTTTAGTAACCCCTTTCACCATTCGGTACGCTTTAAGCATTACGATAAAGAGCCTGCTAATAGCTGTATTACTTTTGCTTATGATAGGAATAAAAATGGTAAGTTGGATGTTGTAAATACTAATGAAAATTATGGATATCGCCTTAGAGATAATGCTATTGAAATGAGAATTGATGGCCTAGGCTGTGATAAAGCTGGATGGCAAGACTTAACTGACCCTTCACTCATTAAAATAAACACTCTGAGTTTTGTCTCACAAAAACTCAATACGCAATATATAGAACAAAATAGAGTGACTATTAAGATAGCTGCTGAACTGGTAAACGATCCTGATATTTCCTATAGCGCAGACATCATTGTCAGTATTAAGAATTATGATTAGTTACATCATGAGATCAGCAAAACAGCGGGGGGCCATCGTGTTATTAACCGTTACCTTGCTATTAGTTATCATAAGCTTAGTTACGCTCTACACTGGTAAGGTACAAAACTTTGAACATAAAATTATTGTTAATGAACAAAGCCAAATTTTAGCAAAAGCTAAATCAGAAGAAATTTTACTAAGAGTTATTGCACGTTTAAATACAGATAAAGCTCTGGTTAAGTCCATATCAAACACAGCGATTATCTCTGAAGCATATACCTCAGTTTACGGTAATGTAGAAGTACTCACTAATGGCAAAAAATTAATTACCTTGACTGCTAATGGCCAATCTCCAGATGGATTGGCAACGGCGCAAACCCGTGAGCAAGTCATGATTTATCCTATGGTGTTCAACTCTCCCATTTCACCAATAATTGTAAAAGGTGGGGTCACCAGTGAGGGAGAGCTTGAAGTTGTTGCTAACCCTGATGGGTTAGGTTCAGGGAAGCATTTGAGTATATGGTCTGATGCGTCTATTAGTTTCGTAACTAGTAAGCATCATACTTGTTTAAAAGCTGATTTTGATAAGGGTGATTGTTTAAATATGGCCCTTTCTAAAGAGTCAGGAAAATCCAATGATGTGATTGAGTCATCTGTTAATTTCCCTTCTAGTTTGTCTGAATACCTATTCAATATAGAGACTGAGGAACTCTCTGAATTAAAGTCAGAAGCTAAATTTGTATTTTCTGACTGCGAGCAACTAGACAACAAAAGCTATGGGGTTATTTGGATAGAAGGAGATTGCGAATTAGATTTTAATATTGAGGTGGGAAGTGTAACTAACCCTGTTGTACTAGTCGTGATGGATGGGCACATTAACTTTTTAGATAATTCTATCGTGAATGGTTTGGTTTGCTCCTTTCGCTCAAATGATTCTGGGATTAATTTAGTAGTAAACATGCATTCTGGAGCTTTTATTCGTGGAGCGCTGATATCAAATCACCCATTAGGTACCTATAACTCTGTTACTCGTGTGATTTACGAGCAGCAGGTAGCCAGTGCGTTAGTCGCAGCAGATAGCTTACAAATGTTAGCTAAAGTACCTGGCAGTTGGCATAATTTTTAGGGGGCTTAATGGGCATACGGAATGGTTTTTCGCTGGTGGAGGTATTGGTTGCTTCACTTGTGATAGTTATAGGCGTCACCGGTTACGTTAGCTTACAAAGTGAATATGTAGTTAATAATTCCAATTTACAATTACGCAAGGTGGCCACTCGACTTGCAGTAGATAAGTTGGCGGATTTGCAATTCTTTGAACAACTGAATGGCTCAGGCTTAAGTTATGTACATGTAAGTAATAATAAAGGAGGTGAAATCCCTTTTGGTAGTAGAGATGTTTTACTATCACCTAAAATGGGGCACAGCCACTCATTTACGACTAGTTGGCAAGTTATTGACTACTATTATATTGATAGTGATTTTGATGGGCTAGCCGACAAGTGGGTTCAAAGTAGCAGTATAGGCTTTCCACAGCCAGCCCCTCAGTTTCCTGATCTCAAAGCTACAAATGTTATTATCGACTGGATAGATTTAGCCGGGGAAAATAAAAATTTTGTTCTTTCAGGCGTGGTGATCCCAGTCCCAATGGCAAGGAGCTTTCATACATTATATGAGTCTTCAAGCTTACGTGCAGCCCCTTAAGTTTCTTTGGTATTCATGAATAATATACAAAGGTGCGTGATTGTTCTTGAGTCTGTAGATTTTTAATGCATCTAAATTTTATACCTTTCATTACCTCTTCATAACTTTTGTTCAAGATTATTTAGTTAATATGTATTAACGCAAGTTAACTAACCTAGTGTTTTTTTATTTTTAACCTTGAGAGTGGATTGTGAAATACAAACGAATGGCAAAGATTAAACAAACCCAATATGGCGTCGGTATGATCGAAGTACTGGTAACTTTGTTTATATTATCCGTTGGTTTATTGGGCGTAGCCTATTTACAATTTGTTGGATCTTTTACAAATTCAGAGGCCTTAAGCCGCTCGCAATCCGTTTTAGTCGCTCAGCAATTAACTGAAAGGTTGAGGGCAAATGCAACTTTTTCAGCTGTAGGGAATGGTTTAATCGTAGATAACACTTATTTTGATTCTGATATCTACAATTTTGCTACCCTGAGTTGTTCTTCTGGACTCCCCCATGAGTGTTATTGTCTCGAGAGACCTTCTGATATTCCTAATTGTAATACCACTAGTTGTAGTCAGGCAGAAGTGGCTGAGTTTGATGGTTATGAAGTGTCATGCTCTGCTGTTGCAGCAAACCCTGATTTAGAGATTTCTTTAAGTTGTGAAGACAATAACAATGGCGATACTGCGGCCTGCAGTGTTGGCTCTAAGCATGTTGTGAAGCTAACTTGGCCGGTTGAGAACTGGCAAAACATTGATCGCACCTTAAATAGTGATTGTAATACAGATAAAACCACCCCCCATGACTGTGTCATGATAGAGGTAACCCTGTGATAACTCATCGTCAACAAGCTGGTTTTAGTTTAATCGAGTTAATGATCGCGCTTGTTCTCGGGTTAATTATTTCTTCAGCTATTATCCAAATAATGATTAGTAATAATATGACTGAACGATTGAATAGGGCGGTGGGGTCGGCTCAAGAAAATGGTCGCTTTATTATCTCTAGAATGCGAAATGAGTTATTAATGACAGGACGTTATGACACCCTGCAGCCAACCTTAAATGCTGATGTAGACACTGTTGTAGAGTCCGCTTTTGTTCAGAATAACCCTGTGATTGCCGTTGGAGATTTTGTCACTGATGCAACCAAAGGCTCTAAAGAAGGCGCTAGCGGCGCAAATGATACATTAATGGTAGGCTTTCAAGGATTGCAAGATTGCCGAGCAAGTAAACATAGTTACTTAGCTGATGAAGAGTTTTATGTAGTAAATGAATATTTCGTCGAAAACAATATTCTTAAATGTAAAGGGTATGACGGTAGAGTGTTAAGAGGCCTTAAAAGCTCAGTAGCTACAGACGCTCCATACTCTATCTTGGATGATGTATATAGCTTTCAGGTTCAATATGGCGTCACCGATACTTTAGCTTCACAAGACAATACAGCACGACCAGTTAAGTTTATTGATGCTGATACCTTGGCTACTGAAAAAGCATCTGGAGCACAAGTGGTCGCTATTCGTTTGGCTATTTTATTGAAAGCCGATTCCGAAGTATTAATTGATCCCGTTCCTTCTTTTAAATTGTTTAGTGAGGAAGCAATACAGCCAACAGAGCAAAGGCTTTATAAACAATTTGAAACCACTATCACATTGCGTAACAGCAAAAACTTTATTCGAAGTAGAAATATATGAATTATGTACCTATAACAAAGCAAACTGGCATGGTAATGGTTTTTGCTCTTTTGATACTAATGAGCATGACCATTTTAGGTGTGTCCTCTGTATCAAGTAGTTTGATGCAAAGTAAAATGGCGTCATCAATGCAAAGTCGATCGTTGGCCTTTGATGCTGCAGAGTCAGCCATTGCTGGGGTGATGTTTGAGTCTGAAGATGAAGTTATTCTTAGTGATGATGATTTGAATGACCCTCTGTCGGATGCCCGTGCGGGAACCTTACTAGACTTAGAAGTACAAGAATTAAGTTGTTTTGAAGACGCAACATGGACAAATAGGCGCCTCACTAAAGATGGACTTACACAGGGGACACAACATACGGCTGAAGGTAATTATGCTGATACTCCTAAGGTTAATAGTTGGTCTAGAGCTGCTTTTGTGAGAGAGCAGCCTTGTGTAGGCTCTAGTAACGTTATAGGCGGCAGTAATATTAGTTGCCATGTATTTATTGTTAGAGGTTGCGGTCAGCTAGAAGATAGTAACTATGCCGTTGCCAATTCAGTAAACGCTTCTGTTTTTGCTCCGTCAACTAAATAAGTGAGAAACACCATGCCCGTTAATCATGCACTTAGGTTTTTACTGTTAATCAGTACCTTTTGTACATTTACCTCTTCAGCTGATGACTTAGAAATATACTTAGGTACTGCAGGAAGCGAAGTGACATATGATCCTAATGTCCTGTTTATAATGGACACATCTGGGAGTATGACAGGTAAAGATGGTACCAGTGAAACCAGAATGTTACGGGTGCAAAATGCCCTCAAAGAAACGCTTAATTCAGTTACAAATATCAACGCAGGTTTAATGCGTTTTTCTGACTATGGCGGTCCAGTTTTATATCCTGTTCGCCCCATAGATGACCCAGTATCTCCAGAAATAATCACCTCCATTATCCAAGGGACTGATGATGCTTACGAGCTGGCTTCTTATGTAAATACGACTAATGATGTTTTAAAAATGTCTGAAGGGCTAAATAAGGTTACTGTTGGTCTGAGATATCAAGAGCTAAATATCCCAGCGGGTGCAACTATTACTAATGCCTACATCCGTTTTAATTCCGAGAACTTTGATAGTAGTGCTACAAATTTAACTTTTAGTGGTGAGTTAACAGGGAACTCCACAACCTTTAGCTCTACTAACAATGATATCTCGGATAGACCTAAAACCAGTAACTCAGTGTTGTGGGAAACAGATAATGATTGGCCTCTTTCTGGGGAGACCATATCAACTCCTGATTTAAGTAGTGTCATTCAAGAAATTGTAGACCAGTCCAGTTGGTGTGGTGGTAATTCTTTAAATATTATCATTGAAGGGGAAGGGCTTACCTCAAGTAGTGCTAGGTTATCGACAGCTTTTGAAGAAGGTAATGGCTTAGGGCCACAATTAGTGGTTGTGTATGATGACGATACTGCAGTGGGCTGTGTCCGTGGTAGCTTGAGTTATCAAGTTGCGTCACAAAACAATAACGCTGAAGAGCGAAATGATGGTTATGAAGCAACAGGGACTGAGTTAACTTTAAGGTCCAGTTCTAACGCATACGCAGCCGTACGCTTTAATAACGTCACCTTACCTCAAGGTGCTAGCATCACTGATGCCTATTTAGAATTTACAGCCTACCAAAGCAGTAGCTCCAGTACCGCAAGTTTCAATATTTCAGGCGCAAATGAAGATGACCCAAGTAGCTTCAATAGCTACTCCCGATATTTGTTAAGAAACAAACCTAAAACTGCGTCTGTTGCATGGACCAATATCCCCAAGTGGACGAAAAATTATACTTATCAAAGCCCCTCTGTTGCTTCAATTGTTGAGTCAATTGTAGGCCGTTCAGGGTGGGAATCAGGTAATGACATGATGTTTATCTTTTCTGACTTCGTTGGAACTAGGGGGGCATATACTTACAATGGAAAACCCTCTGGAACTGTAAGCCTGGTTGTTGAGTACGAGGGTGCTGCAACACCAGGTAGCACATCCACCGTTAGAGAATACTTGATTAGTCAGGTTGATGCACTGGCTGCTAGTGGCTTTACGCCTATTGTTGATACCTTATACGAAGCCGCTAGTTATTATGGTGGATTGGATGTTTACTACGGCTTAACGAGGGGGCAAAGTGGCGTTTCAACCACAGTTAGAAAAAACACCCGTGTAAGTCATCGTCTTTCATATATAGGTAGCGATTCGGTATTACCAAATGGCTGTACCGAAGATAACTTAAGTAGCAGCAACTGTGTGAATGAATATATCCCAAGTGGAGCACAGTACATCAGCCCAGTTGTTGATAAGGTGTGTCAAACCAATAATCATATAGTGTTACTTTCTGATGGTGTGGCCAACTATAACCATAGTGTGTCTGAGATTGAGTCATTGTTAGGGCAGTCATGCTCTGGAAGTGGCGGAGAAAAGTGTGGTGTTGATCTAGTAAAAAATATTGGGGATGGTGACGACTCTGAAATTGATACTCGAGTGTTTACTCATACCATTGGTTTTGCTGCAAGTAATACGGCAAATGACTTTTTAAGTGACCTCGCCCTAAATGGCAATGGTGACTTTTATACCGCTGATAACACTGAAGATCTCGTGACTGTTTTCCAGTCCATTCTAAAAACCGTTAAAGATGTAAATGCTACTTTTGTATCACCAGGTGTTGCAGTAAACCAATTGAATAGGTTGACCCATAACGATGAATTATATTTTGCTTTGTTCAAACCTGCTGAAGGCTCGCTTTGGCCAGGAAATGTTAAGCGTTATCGCTTAGATGGCTCAGACATACTAGATAAAAATGGATTAAACGCAGTTGATAGTGTTACCGGATTTTTTACTGATAGCTCACATAGTTACTGGTCTTTATTAGAAGATGGCAATGATGTTCGTGAAGGTGGGGCTGCTGGGCAAATGGACCTACCGAGAAACGTTTATACCTTTACTGATACGGGTACCATTATGAAAACGGGTAACGAATTAGATGAGGACAATAGTGATATTACTATTGATGACTTAGCGGTAGGTTCGACAGCTGAGCCTAGTGCCACAAGAGAAGTACTTCTAAAGTGGGCCCGTGGCGTAGATATTAAAGATGACGATAATGATGGAAGTACATCAGATGCTCGTTTATCTATGGGTGACCCTATCCATTCGCAACCAGTAATCGTCAACTATTCAACCACAGATAGTGCTGTTTTAGTGGCCACCAATCATGGTTTCTTGCACTCATTTGATCCAGATACCGGTGAAGAGAACTTTGCCATTATACCTAAAGAGTTACTGGTTAATTTGTACGATCTATACCAAGACTCATCTAGCTTTAGTCATATTTATGGATTAGACGGAGATATGGTTTTACGCACAGAAGGTTCTAATATTTACTTGTATGTAGGCATGCGCCGCGGCGGTGACAACTATTATGCTTTTGATATTACGAATAAATCGTCTCCAAAATTATTGTTCAAAATAGATGGTGGCCAGGGAGACTTTGCTAAGTTAGGGCAAACTTGGTCTAAGCCAACGGTTACCCAAATTAAAGTTGGAAATACCACCAAAAACGTTCTTATATTTGGCGGCGGCTACGATGAAGCTCAGGATAATAAATCACTACGAAGTGCAGATTCTGTAGGTAATGCAGTGTTTATCGTAGATGCAGATACTGGAGATTTAATTTGGTCTGCAGGAAAAGATGATGCCGATCTTATCTTAGAAGATATGCAATATAGTATCCCTGCAAGAATTTCAGTTATTGACAGGAATAATGACGGCTTAGCGGATCATATGTATGTAGTGGATACAGGCGGTCAGTTATTTAGATTAGATATTATGAATGGCGAGTCTGTGAGTGACTTGGTAACAGGGAGTCTTTTGGCTGACTTCGGTGGTGATAGTGAAAGCGAAAACAGACGCTTCTATTACGGCCCAGATGTCGCTGAGATAAACGTCGCTACAGATTTATACTATGCAGTAACCCTAGGCTCTGGTTACCGTGCTCACCCGTTAGATGACGTGATCAACGATCACTTCTACATGGTAAAAGACACGGGTATATTTAATTTTGATGAAAATGGAAATTATACCTACCCAAATAATACCCTTGGGCTGGCTGATTTATACGACGCCACAGACCATTTACTATCTTCTTCAGACTCAACTGCAAAGGAGTTAGCGCTTGAGGCATTTGCAGACGCTGATGGTTGGTATATTCGTCTCGACTCAGGTGGAGAAAAAGTACTGGCATCGCCATTGATACTTGATTACCAAGTTATTTTTACCACCTATTTACCGGCTACTGCTAATGAGAGCTCCTGTGCACCACCTACTGGTAATAGCCGTGCTTACTTGGTTGAGCTGATTACTGGTAATGCAGTGGTAGACCTTGATGACAATACCTACACTGAGCACGAAGATAGATACGCTTTATTGAAGCAAACTGGTATTGCTCCGGAAACAAAAATACTGATTGAAGATATTATTAATCCAGTTATTTGTTTAGGAACCGAGTGTGCCTCAACGGTTATAGAGTTAGATGAAGACGGCGATAAGGTAGAGTGTGGCTCTGACTTTGAATGCTTGGCAGAAAATATTTACAGCAACTTTGAAAGAGTTCAGCAAAGCAGCTGGAGAACTGAGACAGAGAGAGAATGATGACAACAATGAAAGTAAAGAACGGATCGAAAACTGAAGGTTTCACTTTAGTAGAATTAATGATTACAGTTGCCATTGTTGGGATCATTACTGCTATTGCATTCCCAAGCTATCAAGGTTTTATAAAAAGTACTAACAGAGGGGCTGCGCAGGCTGATTTAATGAGTCTTGCTTCAGCACTAGAAAGGCACAAGGCTGCGTCATTTACTTACAAAGCAGCAGCTGAGTCGTCTGCAGATACAGGTAAGCCAGATATTTTTCATAAACACTCTCCATCTAACGAACCTTATGCTGACCGTCAGTATGACTTATACATTAGTGAAGCTAGTGGTAGCGCCTATGTTATCGAAGCAAGACCTTTAACAGGAAGCCAGCAAGCTACAGACGGCAAGCTAGCATTTTATAGCGATGGCAGAAGAGCTTGGGACGAAAATAACAATGGTTCTATTGGCAGCGACGAGTATTGTTGGAATTGCTAACCTCGACAGCTAGCTAGCTGTCGAGCGCTTTTACTCGGCCAACAGTGCCATCTTCTAGTTTGACCTTTATTCCATGTGGGTGCTCAGGGGACTTAGTAAATATCCTCTGCACCACCCCTTGAGTTAACTCTCCAGAGCTTTGATGGTGTTTCTGTACTACTGATACAGTGGCACCAATTTTTATATTTCTTCGTAAAGTACCGCTCATTTTATTTCCTATTTAGCATATTTAATCACTCTTGGGCTCACTAAACCGAGCTCGCTTTCTTTAATTTTTGGCGGTATACAGCTATCAAATTCGCCAATGATGATTAATGTTCATGAGTTGATGAAATTAAATCGTTTTTATTCATGTAAACATCCAAGTATAAAACATACTAACAGATTAACTCTACTCAATATTGCGCTAGCACTTCTGGGGTGGCTCAAAAAAATAGTAGCGAAAAGTCTCAGGTTTAATACAAAATTGGACACCTAAGTATCATGAAAGAAAATTTTACATTTAAGATCAACAAAACCTGTCTAGATGAGCATTATCATCCAGCAACTAATACCCGTATTACAACCAACTTTGCTAATTTAGCCAGAGGTGAGCGCCGCCAGCAAAATCTTCGCAATGCATTAAAAATGATAGATAACAGCTTTAATGCGTTGGCATATTGGGATAACCCTAAGGCTAGTCGTTACTCCATTGAGCTCGATATCATATCGGTTGATATAGAAATTGAAGGTAGTGAGCTTAGCTTTCCCTCAATTGAAGTCTTAAAAACGAATATTGTTGACCATAAAACACAGGACAAAATAGAAGGGGTTGTCGGCAATAACTTCTCGTCTTATGTCCGTGATTATGACTTTAGTGTGCTGCTGTCTGAACATAATAAAGATAGAGCCAGCTTTAGTATTCCTAAAAACTTTGGAGAACTTCACGGCAAACTATTTAAGCGGTTTATAAATTCAGCGACTTACAAGCAGCACTTTAAAAAAACTCCAGTTATATGTTTGAGTGTTTCAGACACTAAAACTTATCATCGTAATGGTAATCAGCATCCTGTTTTAGGCTTTGAATACACGGCCAATGAGTCTTCATTAACAGAACTATACTTCAAGAAAATGGGCCTTCAGGTACGTTATTTTATGCCTCCTAAGAGTGTCGCGCCTTTGGCATTCTATTTTTTAGGTGATTTGCTAAATGACTACAGTAACCTAGAGCTGATAAGCACTATTAGCACCATGGAAACCTTCCAAAAGATATATCGACCAGAGATCTATAACGCTAATGCTGTAGCTGGCGCTTGCTATCAACCAAACTTAAAAAACTCCGATCATTCAATTACACAGGTTGTTTACGATCGTGAAGAGCGAAGCAGAATGGCGGCACAACAGGGAAAGTTTGCAGAAGAGCATTTTATTAAACCCTATCAAACCGTATTAGAGCAGTGGTCCGCAAGCTGCGCGATTTAATTGACATTAGCTAACAAAAAATGGTGCAACAAAATTTAATATGAATACATTACTCCCCACGTCAACGGCAGGCAGTTTGCCTAAACCTTCATGGCTAGCTCAACCCGAAGCGCTATGGTCACCTTGGAAATTGCAAGGTGAAGAATTAACTGATGGCAAAAAAGATGCCTTAAAGGTGGCACTTCATGAACAGCGTCATGCTGGAATCGACATAGTAAGTGACGGTGAACAAACTCGGCAACACTTTGTGACTACCTTTATTGAGCACTTAAGTGGTGTCGATTTTGAAAACAAAAAAGTAGTTAAAATTAGAGACCGTTACGATGCCAATGTGCCAACTGTTATAGGTCCAGTTAGCAGGCAAAAGCCAGTGTTTGTTGATGACGCTAAGTTTTTGCGCAAGCAAACTAAACAAGCTATCAAATGGGCATTGCCAGGGCCAATGACTATGATAGACACGCTTTATGATGACCATTATAAAAGCCGCGAAAAGTTAGCCTGGGAGTTTGCAAAAATACTCAACCAAGAGGCAAGGGAGCTTGAAGCCGCAGGTGTTGATATTATTCAATTTGATGAGCCTGCATTTAACGTATTCTTTGATGATGTAAATGAGTGGGGAATAGCCTGTTTAGAAAGGGCAATAGAAGGTCTAAAGTGTGAAACCGCAGTACATATTTGCTACGGCTACGGCATCAAAGCAAATACTGATTGGAAAAAAACACTTGGCTCTGAGTGGCGTCAGTATGAAGAGATTTTTCCAAAACTGCAGCAATCTACAATTGATATCATTTCCTTGGAGTGCCACAACTCAAGTGTCCCCATTGAGTTACTTGAGTTAATACGCGGTAAAAAAGTCATGGTGGGCGCCATAGATGTGGCTACTAACACAATTGAAACACCAGAAGACGTTGCCAGGACCTTACGTAAAGCTCTGGAGTTTGTCGATGCTGATAAACTGTATCCTTGCACTAACTGTGGCATGGCGCCCTTATCCCGTGAGGTTGCGACAGGGAAGTTACAAGCGTTAAGCGCAGGCGCACAGATAGTAAGAAATGAACTTTCTGGTAAGTCCTTGTAATTGTGATTCTTAAGGCAGTGATCACCTAAGCTTGTTGCTCCAATGCTTTTATTTTATGAGTTATAGTAATGTAATTTTGATATTGTATGAATTAATCTCATGGTTAATTTGAACTAGGAGCATAGGCCATGCTGGATAGGATCCATTTAGAAATATTGAGCGCTATTAAAGAGCAGGGAACAGTGACAAAAGCTGCTGATTCCTTGCATTTAACACAATCGGCCTTGAGCCACAGTATTAAAAAGTTAGAAGCTCAGCTAGGCACTAAGATATGGGAAAAAGAAGGACGAAGTTTACGTCTTACTGGGGCAGGTCAACGGGTTTTAACCCTTGCCAACAGAGTGCTCCCCCAGTTTTCACATACAGAATTGCTACTCAATCAAATTGCAAAAGGCCAAATGGGATCGTTACGGATTGGCATGGAGTGCCACCCTTGTTACCAATGGTTACTAAGGGTCATTCAACCTTATCTAGAGCGTTGGCCTGATATTGATATAGACGTTAAACAGGAGTTTCAGTTTGGCGCCTTAGGCGCACTACTCAATTATGAAATTGATGTTTTGATCACTCCTGATCCACTGTTTAAGGCCAAAGTCGAATATATACCTGTATTTGATTTTGAACATAGGTTAGTGGTGTCAGAGTCTCACAAGTTAGTGAATGAAGATTATGTGTTACCCCAGCAGCTTAGTGATGAAGTGCTCCTTAGTTATCCTGTAGAGCCACTTAGATTAGATATATTTAGTCAATTTCTAAACCCAGCAAAGTGTACTGTAAAGAAGCATAAAAATATTGAAACGACCGAAATCATGCTGCAGATGGTAGCTGCCGGACGCGGTGTTTGTGCCTTACCTGGTTGGCTGGTGGACGAGTACTCAAAGTCTATGCCCATTAAAAGCATTCGTTTTGGAGAAAAGGGGATAAACAAACAAATTTTTGTGGGGATCCGCAAAGACGAGCAAAATATTGATTACTTAAGTGACTTTATTAATCAAGCTAAAAATACCAAATGATTAATGTTGTAGCACAGAAAGTTAAACTAGAAATGGTACAGCAGCAAAGCAGACATCCGTAAGGCTACGGATGTCTAAATTAATTTTACTTAAGGCTTTAACTTAACGTCTGAGTCGGCAAGTAAGTAAATGGTAGCTGCATAGGCAGCTATGTTTTGTGCCAATTCATCCGGGTCTATTTTGTCTAGCGTGTCATCAGGGGTATGGTGTAAATCAAAATAGTCCTGACCGTTTTGCTTTAAACGAATAGTTGGTACACCTTTAGCGGCCATTGGGATGATATCTGGTCCACCACCGGCTGCATCAGAGCGGCCTCTTACTATCCCTATGGGTGATAAAATTTTGCCTATTTCATCAATTAGTGGGGTAGCGTCTGCGTTCACGTTAGATTCTAATTGCCAAATTGTTTGGGCACCAAAATCTGATTCAGTTGCCACTACATGATTACTTAAGTTGGCTTCATGCTTTTTAGCGTAAGCAAATGCCCCAAGAAGTCCTACTTCTTCGGCACCAAACATGACTACTCTTATAGTACGTTTAGGACGCTTTGGTAATTTTGCGATAAGCGCTGCTGCAGCAGTGGTTATAGCTACACCTGCACCATCATCTACTGCTCCTGTACCTAAATCCCAACTGTCTAAATGGCCGCCAATCAGCACGATTTCTTCAGGTTTTTCGCTGCCCACTAAGTCTAGAATAACATTGCCACTGCTGACTTCACCTTTCCAATCAGACCCAGAATGAAGAGATATGCTAAGAGGTTTATCTAAGTTATGTAAACGGCGTAAATGGTCTGCATCAGGATTAGAAATAGCGATAACGGGTATACTTGCCCATTTGTCGCCATCTTTGCTCATCATTCCTGTGTGGGGAAATCTGTGGGAGTCAGAGCCCACTGAACGCACCACTAGCGCTTCAGCTCCGCCTCGCTCTGCGTGTTGCCATCCTACTCTACGGCGTTGATTAGCCTGTCCATAGCCTGCACCTACTTGACTTTTGACCATGATATCGCCGTCAATAAAAGCAATTTTACCTTTCAGAGCGCCTTCTTTTACTTCAGCTAAAGCGTGTATATCTCTAAAATAAACCACGTCAGCATTGATATTTTGTTTTGATGGTGCCGCTCCACCTAAAGCCGTTCCGTATAACTCTTGGTTGTAGGGGGCTGTAAGTGATATATGTAAATGCCCTCTATCCCAAAAGGGCATAGTGAATGGTTCAATACTCGTTTTATCAAAACCTAAGCGCTCACCTAGTTTGACACCCCAATCACGGGCACGCTGCTCTGCTTCAGAGCCCCCAAGGCGAGGACCAATCTCGGTGGTTAAAGACGTGACAATGTCCATACCTAGATCACTTTTCAGTACGGTTTGTATTAGCTGCTGAGCAGTTTGCTTTTGTTCATCACTTACTATGGCTTCTGCTGCCAGTGATTGAGCACAAAAAACACTCAAAAGTGTACCAAAGGCTAGACGTTTACTAAGGTGCATGGTTTCTCCATTAATTAAGCTATTCAAACTAGATTATTACTTTGATGAACGCTTGTGGTCAAATGCTATCGGTCAGTGTTATTGCTTTAGCTTTTATAATTTCAATCGAATGTTAGCTACAGCCTAGTTTCGTCGCGGCCTTTGGTTAATCCCCATTGCTTTGGCGTCAGGCCATACATTCTTTTGAACTCTCTATTAAATTGAGAGGTGCTTACATAGCCCACTTCGGTCGCGGCGACATAAACATTGGTACCTTCGACAATTTTCATCGCAGCATGGTTTAGTCGCATAGACTTCACAAACTGTATAGGAGACATATTGGTTGCTTGCTTGAATTTTCGATGAAATACGGCGCGGCTCATACCTATTTGATTTGCCAGTTTATCTATAGTTATTGGCTCATGTATATTGGATGACAGGATTTCGATGGAACGCGCAATTTCGTTGCCAATTCCAAATGACTTCCTGACAGAGTCTCCCGAGTCACCCTTTAGTATTGCGTAGTAAAGCTCTCTTAGGCGAGTATTGCCAAGAATTGCCATATCAGTTGGACTTTCTATTAGTGAAATCAATCTATATAGGGCATCAGTAAAAGCCTCATCCCATTTTGCAGTGGTTATTCCTTGAGGATGAGTATTGCCCTTAGTCTTGTGGCTTGTTCCTATAGTCCTTTCCATCTCAATGGCCAGCTCGGTCATAATTCTAGTATCTAAACAAATATATACCCCCATGAGCGGATTATCGGGAGAGGTTGTAGGTGTACCTGTTTCTATGGGCATAGACAAAGTGCAACATATGTATTTGTCACTATCATAAAAGTGCTTGTTACCATCTAAAATAGCTTCTTTGGAGCCGCTGACTATGGCAGTTACTGATGGTTCGTATACCGCTGGTGCACAGCGAACTGACTCAGTAATATTGAAAAATTTAACACCACTGATCCCCGTTTCTACCAGGCCTTTGTTGCCGGCCTTAGTATTAATTAACTGCCTGATTGCTTCTTTACTCATGATGAAGTGACTTACGTTAAATACATGGATTGTAAGCTAAACAAGTAATAGTCAAAATGCAATTTCTCAATACAATTAGGCATTTTTTAGCGATTATTTGGCCTGTTTATGCGCCAGTTAAGTCACTATAGTGCACTTCATGATAATTTGAAACTAGCCAGTGCTTGTTATCTTTAAGCGTGTTTTTAAAGGTAAAGATGTCACTGGTTAGTAAAATACTGGAAGCTAAATTATGACAACTAAAAATCAATTTGGTCCTGCTGGCTGGACACCTAGCAACCTTGACTCACTTGATGGCAAAACATTTTTGATTACCGGCGCGAACACAGGAGCGGGATTTCAGGCCTCACGGATATTATTGTCCAAGGGGGCTAATCTGGTCATGTTAAATCGCAATAAGAGAAAGTCAGAGGAGGCGGTCAGCCAGCTAAAAAGCGAGTTTGGAGATGCTGCAAAAGTCAGTTTTATTTTAATGGACTTAGCAGATCTTGCTTCGGTACGACAAGCTGCAGCAGAAATACTAGATAAAGTACCTAAGATAGATGCCCTTATTTGTAACGGTGCTATCGCGCAGATTGCTAGTTTGCAGCTTACTGTGGATGGATTTGAAAGTCAGTTAGGGGTAAACCACTACGGTCATTTTTTATTGTGTGGGTTGCTTTTTGAGCGACTTGACGCTTCTCACGGCAGAATTGTCGTTGTCTCTAGTGAAGGCCATAAAATGGGATTGAGAAGCATGCAATTCGACGATATGAATTGGCAAAAAAACTACCACCCAAATAAGGTTTATAGTCAGAGTAAACTTGCTCAAATGATGTTTGCCTATGAGCTACAAGACAGAATTAAAGCCTCTGCTAAGGATGTGAAGGTCTATGTCTGTCACCCCGGCGCATCTAATACGTCACTGATTCGGGAAAGTGCAAGCTTTATGACCAGAGTCTCTTGGTCATTTATGGTTAAGATTGGGCTCGCTCAAACAGCAGAGAAAGGTGCCTATCCAGAAGTAATGTGCGCCACCGAGGAAAACTTAAAGGAGCGCGCTTACTATGGTCCCACTGGATTAATGAATTTTAGGGGCCCTGTGGGTCAAGGAAAGCTTGAACCTTTTGTATTAGATAAAGAGGTATTAACTAAGTTATGGGCTCTATCTGAAAAAGAAACATCTATTACTTGGCCATTTTACCCAAATGAGTAATACGCCTCTAGTTTGGGTAACATTAGCAAAATCACGCATGTTTTTTATGGGAGTGTGTATATTCATGACATCAAACATATCATCGGCCGCTGAGGGAAGAGGACAAATAGAAGATGCACATCAGATTATGGAAACTCAGATGGGCACAGTTGAAGACAATGAAGGCAATACCTATCAAACAGTGACAATAGGTGCGCAAACTTGGCTTGCTGAAAACTTAAGAGCCACTAAATTTCAAGACGGTTCGGCGGTTAATACAGGCTTTATTCCAAAAGATGATGACGCTAACCTGTTAACCTTTGGGCGGCTATACGACTGGCATGATGTGATAGATGAGCGAAATATTTGCCCCAAGGGCTGGCGAGTAGCCACAGACAATGATTGGAAACTTCTTGAACGTGCCATTGGTATTTCTGAACTTGAAGTCAACAAAGAGGGGTGGAGAGGTAAAAATGATATTGCGATTACACTGAAAGCTGCACAGCCAGACACCATATTTAAGAAGTTTAATCAGGCAGACGTTAATAAATTCCATTTCTTTGCTACCCCTGCCGGTGTAAAACTTGGAAATTGGTACATTACTCAAGACATGTATACAGAGTTTTGGACCGGTAGCAGTGCGACCGAAAAAGATGCCTATGCCAGAACGCTTGCATATTCTTGGTGGAATTCACACAAAGGACAGATTCGCCGAGCTAAGTTACAGAAAAGTAATATGTTCTCCGTTAGATGTGTAAAAATCTAATCCTAGCGAAGCAGTTGATGACAGTGAAAAAAACGATTGTTAATAGTTTAATTTTAGCCATGCTTACATTAACCATGGGCTGTAGCCACTTGAACGCTGAGCCAGTTGAGTATCAAGCCAGTGATGAACTTGTTGTGCTGGCTCACGGTTTAGGAAGAAGTGACTGGGCTATGTGGCGTTTGGCACAGCGATTTGAAAACGCTAACTATAAAGTATGTCGATTAGATTACTCCACTTTAGGCGTTAGTGTGGCTGAGGTCTTAGCTGAAACTAGCAAACAGATAGATAGGTGTATCGTAAACGCCCCTAAAGTGCACTTTGTTGGTCATTCCCTTGGTGGCCTGGTGATCAGAGCTTATTTACAAAATAACCAAGTAAAGTTGGATCAAGATCGAACGGGTCAAGTGGTACTCATGGGAACACCCAATAAAGGCAGTGAGTTAGCGGATTATTACAACGACTCTTGGTTAATGAAAGTGGCTGGGGGCATAAGCCGTGCACTAGTGACAGGCACTAAAAGTTTGGGTAACAACTTAGACGAGTTAGATGTAAATTTAGGCGTTATTGCCGGTACTAAGCCTTTGTTGCTCACCAGTAAAAAATTTACAGGGCCAAATGATGGTTTAGTATCGGTTGAGTCTACTAAACTGAACTTTATGAGTGATTTTATAGCCATTGATGTGGGCCATTCACAAATGCGCTATAACCTTGAAGTCGCTGAACAAACCATTCACTTCTTAAGAAAAGGCGAGTTTAAGCATGAATGATTAGAGTGGATAACAGGTTAGCTATTTTTAATTTTTGGCCCTTTAGGTTACCTTGCTGTTACTAACCAGTATTATTCTGTTTTATCCTTAAACTCACACAAGTCTTCAATAATACAGCTGCCGCATCTAGGTTTGCGGGCAATGCAAGTGTAGCGCCCGTGTAGTATTAACCAGTGATGAACATCTACTTTAAACTCTTTAGGCACGACTTTTAGCAGTTTTTGTTCGACTAAATCCACGTTTTTGCCCATAGCAAATTTAGTGCGGTTTGATACACGATAAATATGGGTGTCCACCGCTATAGTTGGCCAGCCAAATGCTGTATTGAGTACAACGTTTGCTGTTTTGCGTCCCACGCCGGGTAGGGCTTCTAAGGCTTCGCGGTTTTCGGGCACTTCACCGCCATGTAAATCCACCAACATTTGGCAGGTTTTCATAGTGTTAACGGCTTTGGTGTTAAATAAGCCAATGGTTTTGATATATGATTTAAGGCCATCTAAGCCTAAATCTAATATGGCTTGCGGTGTATTAGCTACCGGGTAGAGCTTGTCTGTCGCCTTATTGACTCCCACATCTGTAGCCTGGGCCGATAAAAGTACTGCTATAAGTAACTCAAAAGGTGTGCTGAAATTCAACTCCGTTGTGGGATGGGGATTGGCATCTCGCAAGCGAGTTAATATTTCTAGGCGTTTTTCTTTATTCATGGTTTGGTCTTTATTGAAAAGCTATTGTTTTAGCTTTCTGTTGTCACTCTCGCTCGCTCTACAACTTTGGCTTCGGTTTTCGCTGCAAATAATTTTTCCATATGGCTATCGAGAACATTTTTTAATGCAATCAACAGACCCATACCTAAAAACGCACCCGGCGGTAATATGGCTAGTAAGAAAGGCGTATCGGTTTCAAAAACTGTAATTTTTAAGCTAGCCGCCCAATCACCTAAAAGGAGGTTTGCGCCACCAAATAAGGTGCCATAACCCAGTAATTCTCTGAAGCCTCCTAATATAATCAATACTAAGGTAAAGCCTAATCCCATCATCAAACCATCGAAAGCTGATTTTCCTATCGTATTTTTAGAGGCATAGGCTTCTGCTCGGCCAATTATGGCGCAGTTTGTTACAATAAGAGGGATGAAAATGCCCAAAGCTTGGTACAGCTTAAATGTATATGCGTTCATAAGCAGCTGAACTATGGTGACAAACGCCGCAATGATCATCACAAAAATAGGGATGCGAATTTCATTAGGCACCCAGTTACGTATGATAGAAACGCATATGTTTGAACCTATCAAAACTAAGGTTGTAGCAAGTCCTAATCCCAACCCATTTATAAGCGTCGCAGTAACCGCTAAAAGCGGACACAAACCCAGTAATTGCACTAGTGCTGGGTTGTTTTTCCACAGCCCTTGCCAACTTAACTCTTTAAGTTCATTCATTTTTAGAGCCTTTCTGAATATTGCTTGAGGTTAGAGCGCAGTCATTAACTACATTTGATATCTCTGCTTGATTAGCAACGTAATATTCAACACTTTTTTGCACTGCATTTACTACAGCTCTAGGAGAAATCGTCGCCCCGGTAAATTGATCAAATTGGCCACCGTCTTTTTTAACTGCCCAATTGGGTTGTAAGGTTTTTGAATAGCTTTTTTGGTTAAATGATAAAATCCAATCACTTACCCTCAACTCAATCTTATCCCCTAAACCAGGAGTTTCTTTGTGCTTAATAATACGCACCCCAGTGACTATTGCTTCTCCTTGAACATCAGTAGTTTTAACGCCTACTAAAAGTTCTATCTTGCCACTGTAGCCATCGGGCGCTGTTGTTTCTATGGCTACCGAAGTTGGCTTACCATCTAATGAGGCTCGATAAATATGTTTTGGTAACCCATCTCCAAGATAAGTGGCAGAGCTGACTATTGCACAATTAAGCTGAACTTCATTATCGTAATCGTTTGCATCAATTACTGCATTTAACCTTGCCAATAAGGTTGCTTGTTCTTGTGCATCAATTTGTTTTTTAGTGCCAAAATAAGTAATGGAAATGAGCGCGGTTGTTAGTAACGCAAATATGGCTAATATTAGGCCGTTTTTCCCCATTGAGTTTTTAATCGTGATAGGGGCTTCTTGGTCTTGATTTTCAGACTCATTAATTTCAGGCTTATTCATTGTTTTCACCTAATTTTCGAGCTTTAGTATTACTGTGACCATAGGTGCGGGGGCGTGTGTAATAATCTATTAAAGGCACCGCCATATTCATCACTAAAACTGCAAATGCAACAGCATCAGGGTATCCCCCCCAAGTGCGAATAACGTATATCCAAAATCCGATAGCCGCTCCAAAAATCAATCTACCTTTATTGGTTGTACATGCAGATACAGGGTCTGTCGCTATAAAAAAGGCTCCTACTATGACACTACCATTTAACAAGTGAAATATAGCTGATGGGTAATGATCAGCATCTACCAAAGACATAACAACAGCGCATACTAGCGTGGCGCCTAACATGCTAAAAGGTATATGCCAGTTGATAACTTTTTGTTTTATAAGGTATAAACCACCTATAAGGTATCCAACACTAATCCAACTAGAAGCCACACCTAAACCTGGAACTAAACTATTGAAAACTTTGACTTCAATACTTTCAGAGTAGGTTAGCCCCTGAGCTACTGCAGTTTTCACTGTATCTAAAGGCGTTGCCATAGTTATGCCATCAAAATCCGTTTTTAATTGCGCTAGGCTAAAGCCATCAACACTAAAACCAGTAAAAATCACATATAACGCATCAGTAAAGCTATGACTATATTGAGCTAGTCCCGTAGGAGGAAGCCATTGGGTCATTTGTAGAGGAAAAGATATAAGTAACATTACATAGGCAGCCATTGCTGGGTTAAATACGTTAAACCCTAAGCCGCCGTACAACTGCTTAACTATTGCTATGGCAAAAAAGCTGCCAATGATAACAAGCCACCATGGTGCAAAAGGTGGAATACTAATAGCGAGCAATATACCCGTTAAAATGGCGCTATAGTCCTTTATTGCATGTTCAAAGTCACGTTTACGGATTTCTAAAATAGCCGCTTCGGTTACCACAACAGTTATGGTTGCCAAGATAATCTGTATCAGTGTTCCCCAGCCAAAAAACCAAGTTTGTAAAAGTACGCCTGGTATTAAGGCGTAGATAACCAATCGCATGACTTGCCCGGTATTTCTTGGGGCATGCTGGTGCGGAGAGCTGGCGAGTTTGAAATTCATTATTTATCGTCTTCTGTCATTTTGTTAGCATCTTGCGCTGCTTTTTTAGCTTTTGCTTTTGCCACCGCGGCTGCTATTCGTTGCTTTTTTTCATCTAATGTTTGCTGGGTATTATTGCTGTCATCGGTGGCGTCTGCTTTAGCTGTACTGGTCTTAGTATCGTCGTCACTCGACTCAGCTTGTTGCTTAGACGCTTGAGCTAGCTTCTTAGCTTTTGCTTTAGCAACGGCTGCTGCTACCCTTTGTTTTTTTAATGCTAAGGCATTTGCTTCAGCATTGTCAGGGAGGTCACTTTCTGACGTTTTAGTTTTAGAGCTACCTTTTTCAGAATTTTCAGTTGTCTCAGGTGCGTCGTCTTTTTCTTGTTGTTGAGCGAGCTTTTTCGCTTTTGCTTTAGCAATAGCCGCAGCAACCTTAGCTTTTTTATCTTCAGAAGCTTTGCTTGAAGCGTCTGATGTACTAGCTAGTTCTTGGGGTTGCTCCTGATTTTCGTTGATAACTGTGTTTGACTCGTCAGGAGCAGGAGCAGAGTCTTTGGGGGAAGGCTCGGCCTGTTGTAGTTTTTGTTGCGCCGCTTCTTTTTTAGCTTTTGCTCTTGCAATTGCGGCTTGTACCCTTTCGTTTGAACTGGCTTTAGGCGTGCTGGTATTTTCAGTAGCCGTTTCTTTAACCGCTTCTGAGCTTGGGGTTGATGCGGCTTCTTTTTTAGCTTTTGCCCTTGCTAATGCTGCTGCAATCTTATCTTTTGCGGTATTGCCTTTGCTATCCATTGCTTGTTTTCGTGCTTCTGCAGCAAGGCGGTGCTTTTCATCTCGAGCTTTTTGTTCGGCAATAAGTCTGGCGGCGCGTTTTTCGAAGCGCTCTCTGGCCTTGTCAGCTTTTAGCTTTTCTTCTTGCTCAGTCTTTATTTCTGATTTCGCTACACGATAATAATGAACTAGGGGAATGTCGCTAGGACAAACATAGGCACAAGCCCCGCACTCAATACAATCGAATAAATTATATTCTTGAGCTTTATCCAGTTCTTTGCCTTTAGCATGCCAAAATAGTTGTTGCGGTAACAAATTTGCAGGGCACACATCAGCGCAGGCACCACATCTTATACAGGCTTGTTCTTTTCGTGTTTGGCTTTCTTTGGCATCAGGCAACAGAATACAGTTAGTGGTTTTAACAACAGGTACATTTTCATCTGTGATGCTAAAGCCCATCATTGGGCCACCCATTATAGCTTGGGGTTGTTTTTGAGCTTTACTATTGTAATTTGCTTCGTTAAATAAGTGGGACACAGGTGTGCCAATTGGCGCCCAAAAATTCCCCGGTGATGCAACGGCTCCTCCGGTGACTGTCACCACCCTTTGAATGAGAGGTTTTCCTGAAAACACTGCGTCAGAGACGGCAAAACAGGTTCCCACATTGTGCATCATTACCCCAATATCAATTGGTAGTCCATTTGCTGGAACTTCTCTATTGGTTAACACTTGAATAAGTTGCTTTTCTCCGCCTGCTGGGTACTTAGTAGGAATACTCACAACCTTATAGTCAGAGCTTTCTTTACAGGCTACTTCCATGGCTTCCATTGCCTCTGGCTTATTTTCCTCTATAGCAATGAGCACACATTTAGGCTGAAGTAGATGACATAAGACATCTATGCCTTGTCTTATCTGCCAAGCATGCTCACGCATTAACCTATCATCAGAGGTGATGTAAGGTTCGCACTCAACCCCATTGATGATTAAAAACTCTACCTGTTTGGTTGTGCCAATTTTAATGTGGGTTGGAAATCCAGCACCGCCCATGCCGCTAATTCCTGCGCTACATATTGCACTGATCACATCCATTTTTGATTGGTTTTGATAGTCTAACAGGGGAGTGAGTGGGAACCATTTATCTTGTTGGTCTGTTTCTATTTTTATGGTGAGCTCTGGTAATCCAGATGGGTGGGCAGAAACATGATTGTCTATTGATATTATTTTACCCGAGCTTGGGGCATGCACAGGCACAGAAAACGGATTGCTACTTTTAGTAAGAGGCTCACCCTTTAGAACATTTTGCCCTTCACTAACAATGAGTTGTCCCTCAACACCAATATGCTGTTTGATGGGAACATACAAATACTTAGGCAAGCTAAGTTGTGCAATAGGATTTTGATTTGAAAGTGTTTTTTTCTCAGCAGGGAATACGCCACCATGGAAATCCCATAGTTCGTTTTTATCAAGTTTTTTTACAATGTCTTCGAAGTTATTGTCCATACTGTGCTTAATTCACTTGCTTAATTGGAATACTTTTCTCTATATCCCAGCGCCAAGATGCAGTTGTTTCTGGAACAGGAACCATATCTATACAGTCGACAGGGCAGGGCTCAACACATAAATCACAACCAGTACATGCGTCGGTTATGACAGTGTGCATTTGTTTTGCCGCTCCTAAAATAGCGTCTACAGGGCAAGCCTGAATACACTTTGTGCACCCTATGCATTCCGCTTCTCTTATAAAGGCGACTTTTTTAACGTCTTCAGTTCCATGGGCTTCATCAAGTGAAGTCGCTTCGACTCCCATTAGATCAGCAAGTTTCTTAATGGTTGCCTCACCACCTGGTGGACATTTGTTAATGTCGTCACCATTGGCAATAGCTTCGGCGTAGGGTTTACACCCAGGGTAACCACATTGCCCACACTGGGTTTGCGGTAAGATCTCGTCGATTTGTTCAACTAAAGGATCGCCTTTAACCTTAAAGCGTACTGCCGCATAACCGAGCACTAGACCAAAGATAAGGGCCAGTGCGCCTATGGCAAGTAAGGCGCTAATTATGCTTAAGCTCAATGACATTAAAATTTCACCAAACCAGTAAAGCCCATAAATGCTAAAGACATCAAGCCTGCTGTCACCATACCTATAGATGCACCTTTAAAAGGCTTAGGGACATCGGCAATGGCCAGTCTTTCACGCATGGCTGAGAATAAAATAAGTACCAAAGAAAAACCAACGGCTGCTCCAAATCCATAAATGATAGATTCTACAAAGTTATGGTTGTGGTTGATATTTAACAAGGCCACACCTAGCACGGCACAGTTGGTAGTAATTAAAGGTAAAAATATTCCCAATAGGCGATATAAAGTTGGACTTGTTTTGTGTACGACCATTTCAGTGAATTGGACTACAACAGCAATGACTAAAATGAAGCTGAGTGTTCGTAAATACTCTAAACCTAAGGGCAATAGAATATAGTGTTCAACGAGATAACTGGATAAAGAGGCGAGGGTAAGTACAAAAGTGGTAGCCATTGACATACCAACAGCGGTTTCTAACTTTCCAGACACGCCCATAAATGGGCATAAGCCAAGAAACTGCACTAAAACAAAGTTATTGACTAAAACTGTGCCGATTAAAAGTAGTAAAAATTCACTCATCTTAAATGGTATGTGCCTGAGATTATTGTAGGGAGCTTATTATCTTTATTTCAGAGACTATTAACAACTTGATATTCAAATGTTTGCAGGGAAATGCGTAATACTGAGACTAAAATCTTAAGTTTATTAGAATAAATAGATTTGTGATTAGATTTTAGGAGCTTAAATTGGCTCCCCCTCCCCGACTCGAACGGGGGACCTGCGGATTAACAGTCCGTCGCTCTAACCAGCTGAGCTAAGGGGGAATTCAATTTAACGCTTACGATATTGGCTCCCCCTCCCCGACTCGAACGGGGGACCTGCGGATTAACAGTCCGTCGCTCTAACCAACTGAGCTAAGGGGGAACATTTATCGTACATTGTAAAACAGCTAATAATTAAAGTAGGCTGCTTTTCAACGGTGGCGAATCTTAAAGAGCATCATCCTTTCTGTCAACACTCGTTAGCAAGTATTTTAAGGTTTTTGCTGAATTAATTTTTTTAGGCAAAATCTTTGTTTTATTTTTGTGCAGATTGTTCAAATAGTAAGTGTTTTTAATTAAAGACTGTTTTTCTATCTTGTTATAGCTTTTTGTTATTAATAACTTGTTGAGTGCTGTTGTTATGTACAGTGTTTAACGAAACTGTAACCTTTGAAGGCCTTACAAAAGGTTAGTGGTTACCAACGTAAAGTTTGCAATGATCTATCTTCACCCAGCGCCATATAAAGCGAGAAGGCAGTTATCCACTTAACCTGTGGATAAGGTTGTGAATTAAATTGTAACTATTAGGCTGTAGTCCTGATAATAGTTGTCAATAGGGCAACTCAAAAAAAAGTTATATATTTTAAAACCCAAATAAAAACAATGGTTTATATTTTTATTGAAATAGTTGTTTTGTTTTAAATAAATTTATTTTTTTTATTTACAATTTCTTGTGTGTTGTTTTTAAAGAAAAAAATAAATCTTGCAGATCATTCGCTTTTTTAAAATCAAAAATACTAGTGTATTTTTACGGTGCTTTGTAATATACCGTTTTAAAATAAACAGATTAATCTTTAAGCGTCAAAAATTAGACTAAAGTATGTCTTTTATTAACGACACTTTTATCCTTGATGTTTTTAACAAATTGGTAACACTAATTTGGGTGAAATTGAGCCATAATCCAGCAAAAATCACGTATTATCCTGTGTGAATTTTTAAATTACTGGGTCTTGTAGTTATATTTGAAATTTAACTAATCTTTTTATTGTCACATACGTAACCCAACCTTTAGTTTTATTTTCCATATAAGACTTAACCTAAAAACAGTGAGTATCATTAGTCTTGAAAAAACAAGCAGTACAGCCTCCCGATTTGTTAAATCATGATATTGCGATGACGATCCGAAAAATGACTGCCCCCATGATAATCGGCATGATAGTCATGATGACATTTGGGCTAGTGGATACGTTTTTTATTGGTATGTTAGGCACTCAAGAGTTAGCAGCCATAAGTTTTACGTTTCCTGTTACTTTTACTGTTATTAGTCTGAATATCGGATTAGGCATTGGAACATCAGCTGTTATTGCAAAACAGTTAGGCGCTAATAAACAATCCCAAGCAAAAGAAACAGCGACTGGAGCATTAATGTTGACAATGCTCATGGCAATCCTTTTAGCAGTATTGGGAGTATGCACAGTTGATTTGGTGTTTAGTTTAATGGGAGCCAATCAAACCCTTTTGGTTTACATCAGGGAATATATGGTGGTTTGGTACGGTGCAGGGATATTTTTATCTATGCCTATGGTGGGCAATAGTGTGTTACGGGCATCGGGTGATACTAAAACTCCTAGTTTTGTGATGGCAAGCAGTGGATTAGTAAATGTTATCTTAGATCCTGTTTTGATTTTTGGGTTTGGCCCTATTCCAGCTATGGGGATCCAAGGTGCTGCGCTTGCGACATTGATAGCTTGGGGATTAGGACTCATTTATATACTGTATATTTTAGCGGTGCAGCGGCAATTAATAGAGCCAAGGTTGCTTAATTGGCAGGAGCTTAAACGCAGCTCTGGAGATATTCTTAGAATAGGCCTACCTGCTGCAGGGGCCAATATGTTAACCCCCATCTCAACGGGTGTAGTAACTGCCATTATTGCTGGATATGGTCCCTCAGCCGTTGCTGCTTGGGGAGTAGGGGGAAGATTAGAATCAATAGCCTCTATAGTTGTATTGTCCTTGTCTATGTCCTTACCTCCTTTTATAAGTCAAAACCTAGGGGCAAATAAGTTACAAAGGGCCAGTGAAGCGTTTTCAGTTTGTGTTAAGTTTGTATTACTGTGGCAAGCCTTGATTTTTGTCATTATTGCCCTTTTGTCCCACCCAATTGCCAATGTGTTCACAGATGAGCCCGATGTGGCTTCCATCATAGTGTTATTTTTGGTGATTGTACCTCTGGGGTATGGCTTTCAAGGGGTAACTATTTTGGCTAATTCGTCGTTTAATGCTATGCATATGCCTATGTCAGCCTTGATTCTTAATGTCATTCGATTGTTTGTATTTATTGTGCCGTTTTCATACATAGGTAGTGTTTATTTCGATTTGAAGGGATTATTTTGGGGAGCTGTACTGGCAAACCTAGTTGTGGGGTGCATAGCGTTTTTGTGGTTTAAAAAAGTACTGAAAACACAAATGGCCATTGAAGAGATAAAGAAAGAGTTAATATGAGCAGAGCATTTGAAATTTCGTCTGAATACAAACCAGCAGGTGATCAGCCCACAGCAATTAAATCATTGGTGGAAGGCTTAGAAGATGGTCTTGCTCGGCAAATTTTATTGGGAGTAACCGGATCAGGTAAAACCTTTACTATGGCCAATGTGATAGCTCAGGTGCAACGGCCCACATTAATTCTGGCTCATAACAAAACCTTAGCGGCGCAGCTATACGGTGAAATGAAAGAGTTTTTCCCCAATAACGCTGTTGAGTATTTTGTTTCCTATTATGATTATTATCAGCCTGAAGCTTATGTGCCTTCTAGTGACACCTTTATTGAAAAAGACGCTTCAATTAACGAACACATTGAACAAATGCGTTTGTCTGCCACTAAATCATTAATGGAAAGGCGCGACGTTATTATTGTCTCAAGTGTGTCGGCTATTTATGGTCTGGGTGATCCCGAGTCTTACATGAAAATGTTAGTGCACTTTCGTCAGGGTGACATTATGAATCAAAGGGATATATTGAGGCGCTTAGCTGAAATTCAGTATACCCGTAATGATGTTGCTTTTGAGAGAGGCACGTTTCGTGTCCGTGGTGATGTAATAGATGTTTTTCCTGCCGACTCTGAGCGACATGGTATTCGTGTGGAGTTGTTTGATGAAGAAATTGAAAGGATCAGTATATTTGACCCCTTGACAGGAGCGGTCGAAAAAACAGTCGCTCGTGCCACTGTGTTTCCTAAAACCCATTACGTTACCCCAAGGGAAAAGATTTTAGATGCTATAGAGCATATTAAAGTCGAGTTAAAAGAACGGCAACAGCAGCTTAAATCGGCTAACAAGCTAATAGAAGAGCAAAGGATATCTCAGCGCTGCCAGTTTGATATAGAAATGATGCAAGAGTTGGGTTATTGCTCTGGCATTGAGAATTACTCACGATATTTATCTGGGCGTAATCCCGGGGATCCACCTCCTACTTTAATTGATTATTTTCCCGCTGATGGATTAATGTTTATTGATGAGTCCCATGTAACGGTTTCTCAAATTGGTGCTATGTATAAAGGGGATCGCTCTCGTAAAGAAACACTGGTGGAATATGGGTTTCGTTTACCCTCAGCATTAGATAATCGACCTTTAAAATTTGAAGAGTTTGAGCAGATAACCCCACAAACCATATATGTTTCAGCAACCCCAGGGAAATTTGAGTTAGCAGCAGCCCCTGACGACATTGTAGAGCAAGTCGTGCGTCCTACAGGCTTAATTGATCCTGAAATTGAAATACGCCCAGTGGCCACCCAAGTAGACGACTTATTATCTGAAATTAATATATGCGTGTCGAAAAACGAACGGGTATTAGTTACAACTTTGACTAAGCGTATGGCTGAAGACCTGAGTGATTACCTAGATGAGCACGGAGTTAAAGTAAGATACCTGCACTCTGATATTGATACAGTGGAGCGAATAGAAATTATCCGAGATTTGCGTATAGGTAAGTTTGATGTACTAGTAGGAATTAACTTACTTCGAGAAGGTTTAGATATGCCAGAGGTATCATTGGTCGCCATACTTGATGCTGATAAAGAAGGCTTCTTAAGGTCTGATAAATCCCTGATTCAAACAATGGGCCGAGCCGCTAGGCATATTAATGGCCGTGCGATTTTATATGGAGATAGAATTACAGGCTCAATGCAAAGGGCGATTGACGTCACCGAGGCAAGACGAGAAAAGCAAATAGCTCACAATGTGGCAAATGGTATTACGCCCAAACAGTTAAATAAACCTATTACCGATATTATGGATTTAGGTGATGGCAATGCAGAGTCTTCAGATAATAAAGTGAAATTAAGACTGGTTGCTGAGTCCAGTAAGAAGTACCAAGGCTTAAGTACCCCACAAATTTTACAGAAAATAAGTGACCTTGAAAAAGTTATGTTTAAGGCGGCTAAAGACTTAGAATTTGAAAAAGCCGCGAGTTTACGAGATGAAATCGAAGGGTATCGTGCTCAGATAGTAAAAAATGCATAAGACTAAAAAATCTCTAATCACTAGGTATTTCGCGGGGCGAGTAAGAATTTAGGCATCTGAAAAGTAAGCTGATTACATAATAAGCTAAAATTTCCATTGTAATCCGCGCAGGCCTTTTTTAAGATGGGTATTAGTATCAATAAACATACCTATATATGGTGGCAAGATGTTAAACCGTCTTCAAGAATCAGACATTAAATTATTACGAGTTTTTTATGCTGTAGCCTCATGCAATGGGTTTACTGCAGCTGAGCCTGTGCTTCGCATGCAGCGCCCTAACATAAGTGCTGCAATTAAGAAGTTAGAAGAGCGTTTAGATTTAGTTTTATGTCACCGTGGACGCGGTGGCTTTCAAATGACAAAAGAAGGTGAAGTGGTTTTCCAAGAAACCAAGCGTATCTTTAACTCCTTCGATAACTTTGTTTTTAATCTAAAAAGTCTGCATGATGATTATTCAGGGCATATTACATTGGTAATGATGGCCGGCTTACCTTTGTCGTATCACTTGGCTGTCAGTAAGTCTGTTAAAAGTACCATGAAGAAGTTTAACGATATCCACGTTAATATTCAGACTCGTTTATATAACGAAGTCGAGCATGTTGCTTTGTCTGGTGAATGCCACTTGGTGTTATCAACCTACGATATGGTGAAACCTGAGTCTGTAACCTTTCACCCTGTTGATGTTGCCTGTAAAGGTCGATTATATTGTGCTCCTGCACACCCCTTAGCCAAATACAAAGACGGCTTACCAGCTAGTATTAATATTAGTAATTATCCTGCTATTGGTATTTCAGGCTTGTCATCTGCGAATTATATCTCTGATGAAGTGCGCATGGGTATCCAAACTTTCTCAGACTCCTATGATGCTTGCTTGTCTGCTGTCATGACAGGGGAGTACGTTGGGCTATTACCTGACTATATGTTAACTAATCAAGCAGCAGGTCTAGGGTTAGTACCAGTTGGTGGCAGCATGTTTGAGTTTAGCCATGATTTATTTGTGATGAATGGTAAAAATACTCGTTTAAATCCCGTGCTTAGGCATTTGATTAAAGAAATTACCTACTTTATTCAGCAAGTTTAAACCCTCTGAAAGCCTCTTGGGCATTGAATTAATTTAATGCCCTATATTTGCTCTTTTACTCGCTCCACTTACCGTTAGTTATTTTACTTATCGAATATAAATAACTGATGTGAATCAAGTCTATTTTTACCACAATTTCAGCGACAACTTCAGTATACTGACGTGCTTACCTAAAACACTAAGGATACATTGTGCGTATTAAGTCGCCTGACAATATTTTGTCGTTAGATAATATTTTACCTGAAGAGCCACTGTTAATGATGGGGGCGGGACCTGTGCCTATTCCTGCTCGAGTAGCAGCCGCCAACGGTATTGTTATCAATCATTTAGGCGATACTATGGCGCAAATCATCGAGCAAGTTAAATTGATGTCTCGCTATGTGTTTCAAACAGAAACTGGCCATATTTTGGGGGTAGCAGGCCCAGGCTCTGCGGCAATGGAAATGGCAATCGCCAATTTAGTTGTGCCCGGTAGTAAGGTTCTAAGTGTTTGTAATGGATTTTTTAGTGGTCGCTTGGCAGAGATGGCTGAGCGTGTTGAAGCTGACGTCACTCGCTTAGTTGTTGAAGAAGGGCAAAGTGCAGACCCTGAAGTGGTAGCACAATATATAAGTCAGTATCAGCCGCAAGTTTTAACCATAGTCCAAGGGGAAACCTCGAGTACTGTTTGCAATTCCCAATTAGCGGCGATAGCGGCAGTGGCAAAGGCACATAATTGTTTAGTCATAGTTGATGCAGTTTGCACCTTAAGCACAATGGAGTTTGATATGGATGCTTGGGGAATTGATGCTGTTATAACTGGCGGGCAAAAAGGTTTGTCCTGTATACCTGGCGTGTCATTAATTGGATTTTCAAATAAAGCTTGGGAGCATATCCAGTCTCGAACCGATCAATTAAGGCACTGGTGTTTAGACGCTAAGCTTGCGGATCAGTTTTGGTATAAAAAATCCTATCACTATACGGCACCTGTATCAGGAATTTTGGCAATCCATGAGGCGTTACGCCTTGTATGCACTGAGACACTCAAGAGTCGATTTGATCGGCACCAACGAAGCTCTTTAGCCCTGCAAGTGGGTATTGAGGCTATGGGGTTAGATTTATATGTAAAGCCTGCAGCTAGGCTTAATTCTGTTATTGGTATTACTATGCCAAGCACTGTGGATGCTAAACAGTTATTGCGTACTATGTCTAATCGTTACAAGGTTGAAATCTCCGGCTCCTTTGGTGCCAATATAGTGCGTATCGGGCAGATGGGAGAGCAGTGCCGAGCCCATAACCTATTTCGGACATTACACGCCTTTGGCACTAGTTTTAATACACTTGGCTATAAACTCGATGTACCTGCTGGTATGGCGGCCCTAGAAAGCTCACTCGATAAAAGTGGCTTTGTGGATCATATTTGATTGCAAAGTAGTCATATTTAAAGGGAAGGTTGGGCTTCTAGGTAAGATACTAATACTTCACCAGCCTTACTGATATGTTGCTTTAATAACGCTTTAGCGTGTTCTACTTGCTTTCCTCTTATGGCGTTAAGTAATTGATAATGCTCTTGGTGGCTATTGTCTTGATAGTCTAATTCACTGGTTTGAAACCCAATATACCTAGAGCAAAGCTGATGCAGGTTTTTGACATTGTTAAATAAAGTAGGACGTTCGGCAGCTTGATACAGGCAGGCGTGGAATTGCCAATTTAAGTCGCCAAGACTCTCTAGGTCTAAGCTGGGGTGTTCTAATTGCTCTAAAATATCTGTGGCCTGCCCAAGTATTTGGTGGCTAATTCGCTGCACAGCATGGCCTAATAAGAGCGGTTCAAGATACATACGCATTTGATATAAGTCTTCTGCTTCAGTGGCATTTAAGGGATTAACCATAACGCCCCGTTTGCCTGTTTGTTTTAGCCATCCTTCATTCTTTAGGCGTTGTAGTACATCTCGTATGGGAATGCGACTGACGCCATATTGTTTAGACAGTTGTTCCTGCTTTAATGAGCACTTTGTAGGTAGTTTACTGTCTCGAATATCTTGCTTCATTTGCAAGTACAGGCTTTCTGCAGGCTGTTTAGAAGTCATTTGCTTACTCTTTTTTACTTAGTAAAAGGGTACTTAAGCCAATTGTTATTCCCCAAAATGCTGATGCTACATTAAAAAAAGAGACACCAGAGGCTGTTACTAAAAATGTTATGAGTGCAGCATCTCGGTAGTTTGCCTCTCTAAAAGAAGCATACAAGCTGGCACTAATTGTACTTAATAAAGCAAGTCCAGCCAGTGCAGAAATCATAGCAGTGGGAAAAGCTGCAAATAAGCTAACAACTGTCGCCCCAAAAAGGCCAAAAATTATATTAAAGATACCTGCAAATACTCCTGCAATGTAACGTTTACTAGCATCAGGGTGGGCTTCTTCACTGGCACAAATTGCCGCAGTTATAGCTGCTAAATTTAAGGAAAATGCTCCAAAAGGCGCAAATATAACATTAAGTAATCCAGTCCAACTTAGTATTGGTGAAGTAGGCGTTTGATTGTAATTGGCAGCACGCAAAATGGCGATGCCTGGCATGTTTTGAGAGGTCATAGTGACAATAAAAAGTGGCAGCCCAACACCTATTAGTAAGCTAATGTTGAAGTTAGGAGTAACCCAAACTGGGGCTGATAAGCTCCATTGCACCTGATTTAAGTCAACTAAGTCAAAAACATAGGCACTCATAAATGCACTTGCGAGTACCGCCAAAATAGCAAACCTAGGTAACCATCTTTTGACTACCAATAATGTGATGATCATTATACCCACCATAAGTGGTTCGGCTTGCAACGATAAAAAGGTGTTAAGACCAAATTGCACTAAAATACCCGCTAACATTGCAGAGGCTATAGGCATAGGGACCCGCCTAGTAAGGGCATCAAAACAGCCAGATAAGCCAGTTAATAAAGTTAACGCCCCAACAAAAACGAATATCCCTATGGCTTCTGCGATAGACGCGCCGGTCAAGCTACTGGCTAATAAGGCAGCGCCTGGAGTTGACCATGCAATAATAATTGGTCTTTTGTAATACAAGGATAGCCCTAAACAACCTAAGCCCATACTGATCCCCAAGGCCCAAATCCAAGAGTTGATCATGGCTTGGTCTGCACCTGCGGCAGTGGCGGCTGTATATACAATAGCCCAGGCACTGGCATAGCCAATTAATACCGCAACAAAGCCTGCGGTAATTGCAGATAAACTTATATCTGAAATTAATGAATGAATTTTCAATTTTGTATTCTTTTTAAAAAATGTATACAAAATATAACATGGCTAAAATGAAGCTTGAACTTAAAAATGTATCTAATTATTTTTTTCAGAGTTTGAATATGAGTGATTTACTTGGTAGCAGCATAGGCAGGAGTGCAACTAATATACGTATAAATGGTCTGCTTAGTATGGTAGAAAGGCAAGGTTGTAGTGCCTTAGCGTATGCTGTAACTAAAGGAAAATAAAACTTATGAACACAGCAAAAATCAAAACATTAATGGGGTTATCTAGTGCGGGTTTAATACTTGCAGCTCCAATGTCGGTATGGGCCCATGCTGACGGTCAAAGTATTAGTCAAGATGCGCTGGTTAGCGCAGCACAAACCGTCAGTTGTGAGCTTGAAAATGGTGACATCACCACTTGTACTAAATATGTGGTCAAGTATGTACCAGACAACTTAGTAATAGGACCATTTTGCCCAAAAACCACGAAGCAGAAAGGTGGAATATGGCATTGGGATGGTGATGAAACTGGTCTTTATCGGATTGATGAATCTTTCTTAACTATGTTGAGTGAACAAGGCTACACCTTTTTCAATGAAGATGGGCAAGTCCTGATCACCGATGTTCGAACCTCACAGCCAGCCAGTCAGAATACTTGTTTGCAGGCTTCATTTGATAAGTCTGTTGAGATGACTATTTTGCTACCCAAGGTGCCTGTAAAAAGTGAAACAGTGACTGAACTTGGGACTGTAGCCAAAGTAGGACTTGCCTTAGACGGTGTTCCTATTTTTGCTGATGCGCCTTCAGTTTTAGATACAGGGCATATGCCAGCATTAGATACCTGTGGTGGCCATATTGACCCAGGAGGTTGGTATCATTGGCATGCCACCTCTACTGATATTAACAGTATTTTTAAGAGTGATAATCTCGATGCTGAGTGTGCCATAGAGCAAAATGCCAGTGCCATGTTTGCTTATGCTTTTGATGGTTTTCCAATATACGGTAGTAAAGAGATAGATGGCAAAAAACCCTCTGATTTAGATGAATGTAATGGTCATATAGGTACAACGCCAGATAGCCCAAAACCAAGCTATCACTATCATGCATCGACAACATTTCCAAATCTTCCAACATGTCTAACTGGCGTGGTGGCTAAAAATAACTTTACGACTAATGCAGCTCAAGGCATTGGTGCTCATGGTGGCGCTGGACCTGGGCAAGGAGCGCCAGGGCATAAAGGTGGCACACCACCTGGCTTTGAAGAGGCTGCAAAAAAGCTAGGCATTACCGCCAACCAACTGTTTAAGGTGGTTGAGAAAAATGGTGGGAGAAAGTTAGATATTAGCGCAGCGGCTAAAGAGTTGGGTATAAGTGAAGCCGCATTGAAAGCTGCACTACCTAAGCCTCCCAGGTAACTATTCGTTTTTTAGCCGCTTAGAGTTTTAGTTTGCAGCTGAAAATATTTCATGAACTTAAAAATGCTGCCTACTATGGTTAGTTTCCAATAAGGCTTAGGAGTAGATTAATGGCCACCCATATTTTGTTCAGAGGCCCACAAGAGCGTAATGATTGCTGGCAGACTATGTTTGCAAAGGCTTTACCTAGTGTGGTGTGGCACCACTGGCCTAATGTAGAAGATAAGGCTGCTATTGAAGTAATCATAGCTTGGAAGCTTCCAAGAGACTATCAGCAAGATTATCCTAACTTAAGAGTGATTTTTTCAGTAGGCGCTGGTGTCGATCAGCTTAATCTAGATACAGTGCCTGAGCATATTAAAGTGGTGCGTATGCTTGACCCAGGCATAGCCAAAGGCATGGCGGAGTTTATTGCGCTACATGTGCTCAATATTCATCGCGATACCTTTCATTACATAAATGCAAATAAAACCGCTACTTGGAAGCAACTGCCTACAAAGGCTACCTCACAAAGGCGGGTGGGGATCCTGGGATTAGGTAACTTGGGGCAAGTTGCAGCCAATAGCTTATTAGCCCTAGGTTTTAGTGTAAATGGCTGGAGTCGCAGTGCTAAGCAGCTAGAGGGTGTCAGATGTTTTAGTGGGATGGAGCAACTTGAAGCGTTTTTATCCCAAACTGATGTGCTCGTAAGCTTGTTGCCTTTAACCGTGCACACACAGGGGCTCCTTAACAACAAGACTTTAAGTCAATTACCCCAAGGAGCCAGTATTATCAATGTGGGGCGCGGTGAGCAATTAGTAACCCAAGACCTGCTCACGTTACTTGATGAAGCGCATTTGTGCTTTGCGGTATTAGATGTGTTTGAACACGAGCCTTTATCAGAGTCTGACCCATTATGGTCACACCCTAATGTATTAGTAACGCCACATATTGCAGCCATTACCCAAAATGAAAGTGCTGGTAAGGTATTAGTTGAAAATGTGCTGCGTTATATCAATGGGCAAACCATGATTGGCACAGTGGATAGAAAAGCGGGGTATTGAGCCTCTAAGTAAATTGACTGAATGCATATTGTTTTAAAGCAGGAGGCAATACTCTTGCAACTAGTCTTTAATCGTCTGCTAGATAGAGATCAATTTAACTCTTTAAATTGAGCACTTTGGGCTGAAAGATTACTCTACCTTGGGTAAGATGTAACTCACTCTAGGAAAAGTTGACAAAGGTACAAAGTATGAGGGCAAGCAAGACTGTTCTACCCATTTTGTTGGGTCTGACAGCTATTTCATTGTCGCTCTGTAAAACGCTAGGTTCAACTGAACTTAATCCTTTTGCATTTGGTTTTGCAAAAAATGAATTGTCATATCAAGAAGATCCAGCTTCTATTTTTAATTCGAGCCTCGATGCAGATGAAGAATTCGCCAAGGCGAAGGGCTTTTATAATCAAAAGCAGTATACAAAAGCACTCGCACATTTTAATTTAGTAATAGAGCTTTTGTCTAAGAGTGATGAAGCAAACTTAGGTTTGTTAGCGTCTTGTTATCACCAAATTGGGCAAACTTATAAACATTTGCAGTCATTTGATGAGGCAGCTGGATATTACGCTAAAGCGCTTACAATATATCAAAATTTAAAGCGTACTGATGATGTAATTAAAGCCTATAAAAACATAGCGATGAGCCACAATAAGCTCGGAAACTACTTACTGGCTTTGGATAATGCTTTACGTAGTCTTGATCTAGTTAAAAAACAAGACAAGGCTGCATTAGAGGCACAAATTACACTATTAACGGCTGCTATTTATCGAAACATCGGCGACTATCAAACCTCCTTAGAGTATATAAAACAGGCAGAGATTTTATATAAAGCTATCAATTCAATTGAACACTTAGCAGAAGTAGACAACCAAACTGGCCTTATCTACACAAGACTTAAGCAATTTGATAATGCCCGCTATTTTTACCAAAAAACTACCGAGTTATCTATTGATAAGGTCAAGCCAGAAACAAGAGCTGCCGCTTATAGAGAAATTGGTGTAATTGACTATCAATCGGGCAATTTTCAGAATGCCTTAAGCATGCTTAAAATTGCTGCTAACGTTTATGCCGATCTTGGCTTGCAAGAACGCTTAGCATACAGTCAGCTACTTATTGGGAGGACATATCAAAAATTAGCCAATATTCCATTGGCTCTTGAGTATTTACAACAGGCTAAACAACGAGCGCAGCAAGTAAAAAACATACAATGGCAAGCAAAAGCGCTAATCAATATAGCCGATGTTAAGTTGGCTGCAGAGCCTACAGTGGCTATTGCTCTGCTACAAGAAGCGCTCAAATTTGTCCATGATTACGATTCATTAGAAGATGAAATTGAAATTTATAGCTTGCTAGCTAATATTCAAAAAGCTCAAGGTAATCAAGCCAAAGCATTGGACTATACTGAGCGAAAATATGACTTAACCATGGCCTTAGTGGCTAAACAAGAAAGCGCTAACCTTGCCCGGGAAAAAGTGATATTAGAATCTTATAAAATGGAACGAGATATTCACAGGCTGCAAGAAAAAGTACTTTTAGACAGTTTAATGCTTGATAAGAAAAGCGATGAGATAGCGCTTGTTAGCCAGGCACACAAAATAGCTGAATTAGAGCTGTCTGAAAAGACAACTAGTAATATGTTGTTAAGCGTTTTATTAGGATGTTGTGTCCTATGTGTCTTGTTTGTATATAGAAACTTCACAAATGCTAAAAAGCTGAATAAACAGCTTGATCGCCTCGCTAAAATTGATCCTCTTACAAAATGTTATAACAGGCGTATGTTGTTTGTGTGTCTTGAAGAATGTTTTGGTGATGCACGACACTCAAGTCAACATTGCATTGTTTTAGCGGACATTGATTCATTCAAATTAATTAACGATACACATGGCCATAAGAAAGGCGATGAGGTCTTAGTAAATGTTGCAGAGATACTTCAAGGTTTATTAGGAGCGAAAAACTGTTTAATTCGGTTTGGAGGAGAAGAGTTTTGTATAGTCTTGCCTAATACGAATATAGAGCAAGCATTGCTACTCGCTGAGGATATGCGTAAGTCTATTAACAACCATGACTTTAATGGCGTACGAGTTAGCTGTAGTTTTGGTATTGCTGTATTGGAAGACAGTATTACTACAAAAGACGAATTTATCGATAGAGCTGACAAGGCTCTATATATCTCGAAAAACAGAGGGAAAAACCGAGTGACGGTATGGTCCTCGAATTTTTCAGAACAATAAAAAATCTCTTAAGACATACCTAAAATTATCCTGAATCCATCAAGACTATTTGCCCAGCATATTTTTATGGGTCCCATTGTTATCGTTTGGTTTCATTAAATTATCAGCTGGTGATAAAGCACTTCAGCAAACTTACCCATGATCATCACTGTGAAAAATTCTACTTTTAATTAATTCTGGGTACACTATTGCCGGTTAGTTATTTTATAAATATTGATGTTAGGAGAGTTAAATGTTCAGTCACGTGATGCTAGGTGCTAACGATATTCAAGAGTCTAAAAAGTTTTATGATGCAACCTTAGGTGCATTGGGCTACGAGCCGGGTGTAATAGACGAAAAAGGACGTTGTTTTTATTTTACGAAAACTGGCATTTTTGGAGTGAGTATTCCTATTGATGGTGAGCCAGCTTGCCATGGTAATGGCAGTACCTTAGGGTTTGCTGCAGACACTACTGAGGCCGCTGATGCATGGCATGCAGCAGGCCTGGCAAATGGTGGCGTTGCCTGTGAAGACGCACCTGGTGTGCGTGAAGGCAAAGATATCAGTTTATATCTAGCTTATTTACGGGACCCTGCTGGCAATAAAATTTGTGCCATGAAGCGAGTTTAAACTCAGTTAAAAAGCTTCAGCGCTGAGGTTTTGTCAATATCAATGGGTTGGTCTTTACGGCCAACGTTTTGCTCCAAAAATGATTATTCCTGCTCCTAAGTACATTACTAATCCATAAACTCCAGCTGCAATTGCGTAGTCTGGACGGGCTAAAAAACTGATGGCTATAAGTATGGCCATAGAACTATTTTGTACTCCCACTTCTATACCAAGGGTTAATGAATCCTTTCTAACAAGTTTAAATAATCTTGCTAATAATAGTCCTGTTATTATTGCCAATACATTAAGTGCAATGGCTGCCTCAGATATCAAAATAAAGGAGTCAACTAAGCGCGCCCGTTCTTGATAGGTAATGGCTACAATCATTAATATCAAAAATGCACTAGATAAATGTCTAAAGAAAGCCTCACTTCGTAACGCAAACTCCGTAAATTTGTGTCTTACAAAAATGCCTATTAATACAGGTATCAAAGTAATAATGATAAGTCCTAACATAGTATTTAGCAGAGAGAAGGAGTCTGATGGGGTTTGGCTAAACTGGGTTATTGCGAATTGAATAATTAGCGGCGTTGTAAAAACACAAACTAAAGTCGTGATTGCTGTAAGGCATACAGACAAAGCCAAATTAGCACGGGCCAATTGACTTAAAATATTAGAACTAGTGCCCCCAGGGCAAGCCGCAAGTATCATTATTCCCACAGCTAAGTGTTCACTTAAATTAAACCAAACAACTAACAGGTAAGCGATAATAGGCAAAAGTAGCAGTTGCCCAACTAAGCCAACGACAATTGCTTTAGGCGCTTTACTTAACGCAATAAAGTCCTGTTTAGTTAAACTTAAGCCCATGCCAAACATTATAAGTGCCAGAACAATAGGCATGACGAGTTGTGTTAGATAGGATTCGGTCATGGACTTTCCTGTGGGTTAGGGAAAATGTTCCTTAGCTTATTTTAGCCAGCATACTTAACGGGGCGATTTTTGCTAAATATCTAAAGAGTGCCCAAGGCCATGTGGGAACAAAGCTATTGGCGACTTCTTTTTCAATGTCTTTTACCATTGCTTGGCAACCTGTTTCTAAATCCACAATAAAGGGCACTTTTTTAACTTTTTCGTTAATTTCTGTGCGAATAAAACCAGGGTGAATAGTGGTAACTTTAATGGGAGTGTTTAACACATCTATGCGGATACCTTCGGTTAAGGCACTTAGCCCTGCTTTGGTGGCGGCATAAACGGTAATGGCACGACGAGCTCCTCTAATGGCACTCATAGATGATATAGTCACTAGGTGCCCAGAATTTTGACTGCGCAGCACTTCCATTGCAGCCTCACACTGCGCCAACGCGGAGACAAAATTAGTTTCTGCGGTTTGTTTATTAGCGTGGAAGTATCCGGTACCTACTGGAGCTCCTTTTCCAATGCCTGCATTAATAATAATTCTATCCAAGGATCCCATCTCAGTTGCAAAGGCTTTTATGACTTCAAATACTTGCTCATGATTATCTACGTCTAGCTGGCGTATAAATACCTTAATATTGGGGTTAATGTTTAGTAGCTCTTGTTTTAGGCTTTCTAAGTTTTCAAGGCGTCGAGCGCATAGGGCTAAGTTACGGCCTTTTTTGGCAAATTCTATGGCCATACCTTTTCCTAAACCTGAACTGGCACCCGTTATCAAAATATTCTGTCTGGTCATGGCTTTCATCGCTTTTTAATTTTTGTTATTTAAAGGTGAAGCGCTTCATTTACCATGAAGCGCTTATATTAGGGCTGATTATTGATATTTTTTAAGCTCTAAACGGGCCACCATACCTTTATGTACTTCGTCTGGGCCATCAGCTAGGCGTAATGCTCGTGCTCCAGCTGCAAAACGCGCCAGCGGAAAGTCATTACACATACCTGCACCACCATGAATTTGAATGGCCAAATCAACTACATCTTCTAGCATTTTAGGAACTGCGACTTTAATGGCAGAAATATCTACCATGGCATTTTTAACGCCAAGGTTATCTATTTTCCAAGCGGCTTCTAAGGTCAATAATCTTGCTTGATTGATGGCAATTCTAGCTTCGGCAATGCGCTCTCGGTTGCCCCCTAACATCATTAATGGCTTTCCAAAGGCAGTGCGCGACATGCCTCGTTCTAGGGCAAGTTCTAAGGCTTTCTCAGCGCCGCCTATAGAACGCATGCAGTGATGGATTCTGCCTGGACCTAAGCGACCTTGAGCAATAGCAAAACCTTTTCCCATGCCTACTAAGAGATTTTCTTTAGGCACCCTGACATTAGTAAAATGCATTTCGCCATGGCCAAATGGAGCATCGTAATCCCCAAAGGCTTGTAACATACGCTTAATCTCAATACCCGGTGTGTCTAAAGGTACTATAACTTGGCTATGTTGATTATGTTTATCGTTCTCTGGATTAGACAAAGCCATAAAAATAGCGACCTTGGCGTTAGGGTGACCAAGGCCTGTGGTCCACCATTTTTTGCCGTTAAGGACTAATTCATCGCCATCTAGCTCGACGGTAGCCTGCATATTGGTAGCGTCAGATGAAGCAACGTCAGGTTCTGTCATACCAAATACTGAGCGTATCTCTCCGGCAAGTAACGGCTTGAGCCATTTATCTTGTTGAGCTTTATTGCCAAAGTGATAAAGCACTTCCATGTTTCCTGTGTCTGGGGCGCTGCAATTAAATATTTCAGAGGCAAACAATACTCGGCCCATTTCTTCAGCCAGCGGTGCATATTCTAAGGTTGTTAACCCTTGTCCTAGCTCAGCATCGGGTAAAAATAGATTCCACAGTCCAGCTCCTTGTGCTTTTTTCTTTAATGGTTCAATAAGCGGGTGGACTTGCCAGTTTTTCCAGTTTCCGTCAGGGTTTAGCTGGTGGGTTTCTGAGTATATTTGTTCTTCAACTGGGTACACATGCTCTTGCATAAAAGCACGAACTCGATTGATGTAATCTTGCGTTTTTTCACTGTGAGAGAAATTCATTTTAGCGCTCCGGCGTACTGATATTTCAATCAAGAATAGTTGCTTTATCAGGTTGAATGAAATGAAAAATACTATATGGTTACTGTGAATTTAGTTCATTGGTGCGGTGATGGCAGATTACAATAGAATTCAACAACTCGATCTTAACTTGCTTAAGATATTTGAAAGTATTTACAAAGAGCAGAATATGTCTCGTAGTGCAGAGGCTTTGCATATTACGCCCTCTGCTGTGAGTCACGCATTAAAGCGATTGCGTGAGTGTTTGGGTGATCCATTATTTCAACGTAGTAACAACAAAATGTTACCTACTCCAGCTTGCCAACGTATGGCGCCACAAATCATTGATACCTTGAGTAGGCTAAGGCAAATTTTGCAACACTGGGGAGAGTTTCAGCCACTAACGAGTGAGCACCATTTCAAGCTAGGTATTCATTACGCATTAGAGCCGTCTATTTTGCCAAAGTTAGTGAAGTGTTTAGCGCAATTAGCACCTAACACTTCTTTTTCTAGCGTTAAGATAGATAGAGAAAACCTTACACGGGCATTAGGTGCTGGGCACATAGATATGGCGTTTGATGTGGCATTACCCATTAAGCCGCCAGTATTTCACACTAAGGTTATAGATGACTCTTTTAGTGTGTTGATGGCACAGGGGCATAAATTACAAGGATATTTAAACCAAGCCAATTATTTAGCGGCTAAGCATGTTGGGGTGTCAAATCGCCCAAGCGGTGCCGCCGCAGAGGATATTTTATTTCAACAGCAAGGTTATTCGCGGCAGATCAATATTCGTTGTCAAAACTACTATGCTGCCAAAGCTATAGTGGCTGAGTCTGAGTATTTATTAACGCTGCCATCACAATTAGGAAGGGAGCTGTTAGGAGGGAAAACCCAAACCCCAGCCCTAGTTTTATTAGACATGCCCATTGCTACCGCTAATATTGAAACCCACTTGTATTGGCATAAAAATACCGAGCAAGACGAGGCATTAAGTTGGTTTAGGCAAGTGTTGAGTTCACTTGGTAGTGTTTGATAAAGTGGGGGATTTTTGTTTTTATCAAGGTTTAAGTCGTGACATCATTAAAAGATTAACGTATTTGCCATTTTTAAAAGATGCACAGCGTTTTTCGCCTTCTATTTCAAAGCCTAATTTTTCATATAAAGCGTAGGCACTTTTATTATCAGCATAAACCTCTAGTTCAATGCGTAATAAGTTGAGCCAGTTGTCAGCCTGGTCAATCGCCGCTTTCATGAGTGTTTTTCCCACTCCTTGGCCATGAAAATTAGGATGAACCGCAATGGCGAGGCTTGCCCCATGCTTTTCTCTTTGTTTGTGGCTTAATATTAATGTGACATGGCCCACCACTTTACCTTCGTTTTCGGCGACTAATACGAGTTGATTGTTTGGCTTAAAGAAGCTTTTGATGGTTTCTGTGTCTAAATACAGTAATTGTGAGGTGTTTTGGGTAACACTAGGAAACCGGTAGATCTCAACTAAGTCGTCATAGTCTTGCGCTTCTGCGTGTCTAATGGTTAGTTTCATGGGCTTATTGGCACCAAATATCTAAAAGTGGGTTATTCATTATTCAGTATCAGCTGTTTTATTTTTTGAGCTTTTTCAAAATGATCTAATGCATGGGTTTGGATCCACCAGGTTGCCGCTTCCATGAGCTGCTCTGGATCATCATTTTTGTTGGCAAAAAAGGCGTAGAAAGACAATCCAACATTGCTGCCTTTTGCAGCTATTTTCTTATCACATACTTGTAGTATTTTTGTGCGCAATGATTGTCGCATTGGTTTTATTACCTTGGGTGGTTAATTGGTGAGCTTTGGCGAAATGCTTACGCCAGCTAAAATATTATTGATGAAATTATCAATTGATTGCTTATGTTGAGGCAAACTAAATCCCTGTGGACATGGGCAATAAAGTAAGCCTAGATATTCAACACTCAAGTATTTAGCTGTTAAATCAAAAGGTTGCCATAAACAGTCTGGTGCTTGAGCATCATAACCTGTAGACACAACAGACCATGATTTACCTTTTAACTGGCGACCTAAGTCTTTTTCAATTGTGAGTAAGTCAGATAGCCTATCTATAAATACTTTCATTTGGGCGCACATTGAATACCAATACATAGGGGTGGCAAATACGATATGTTCATATTTAACTAAGTGGGATACCAATGTTAAAAAATCATCATCTTTATTTGCATGTTCGTAGTCATAAAACGAAATACTATAGTCCGCTAAGTGAAACAGATCAGCACTGCTTTGATGACGTATATATTCCGCGATTTGAAAGGTATCGCCTTTGGCTCTAGAGGAGCTAAAAAGTATCGCTGTTTTCATTATTATTTTTTCTTAAATCGCACTGTGGTAACTCATGTTTGGCTATTTAAGTGCTTAAAAAATACAGTGCTTAGCGAAATCTTTACCTTCTGTAACCGTCCAGTCACCTTTAGGTTTTTCTTTCATGTCTGTGCACCACTGCTCGCTGCCAATTTCTGGGGCACAAGCAGTCAACGTAAAACTAACGATAAACAGCGCCAGTATTTTTTGCATAACCTTTTTATCCTTAAATTGTGTAAAGCTACTTTTCTCAGGTAAATTTATCATCAAATGCTTTGGGGTGTTAGTATTCTAAAAAGTCTTATTAATAGACTTTGTTTTACTTGGCTATTAACTAGGCAAAGTGACCTTTAATTTTCAATATGCGCAGAGTCTTTCTTGTTAACTATTATTATTCCAACCCTAAACGAGTCTAAATCAGGCTACTTAAATAAGCTGCTTCAAGCTTATAAACCCAGTGCCAATCTTGAGGTATTGTGTGTTGATGGTGGCAGTAGCGACAATACCCTGAACTTGATTCAGGAAGCTGGGGTGGGGCTGATTGAAACCGATTTTTCCTCTCGGGCGGCAAGATTAAATGTGGGGATTGAGGCTGCCAAGCATCAAATGATATTGCTCAACCACCCCAGAAGCATAATCGAAGGGGCAGGTATCCAAGCATTGATGGCAAGTAACAAAGACCTAAGCTGGGGAGCGTTTACCCACAAGTTTGATAATTCACACCCGCTACTTAGTTTTACGTCTTGGTATTCTAATTTCGTTAGGGGAGATAGGAGAGGGATATACTATTTAGATCATTGTATATTTGCTCAGAAGACCTTGTTGCTTGATATTGGATTATTGCCAGATATTGAAATATTTGAAGACACTGAGCTGTGTCTCAAGTTAAGTAAAAAAGCTAAAGGCATAAGGCTCCCTTTTATTAGTGAAACCTCTGCAATTCGATTTGAGACCACTGGGATTTACTTTCAAGCATTTAAAAATCAGTACCTTAAGTGGCAGTATTATTTTAATCGCTCTGATAAAAAGATGAACACTCTGTATGAGAAAGGCTTAGAGTTAAACACTGAGTACAAAAAAGGTAGTCGAAAATAGCGTTCTTTAAAGTCAATCAAACAGGTGATTTCACACGATATTTTATCTCAATAACTACACGGCATCTTCGTCTTCTTCTTTTGTTCTAATGCGTATTGCTCTTTGCAAATCGTAAACGAATATCTTTCCATCGCCAATTTTACCACTATGAGCATGTTCCATAATTGTTTCTATGCAGCGCTCTACTTCTTGGTCGGTAACGACTATTTCTAGTTTTACTTTGGGAATAAAATCCACTAGGTACTCTGCACCACGGTAAGTATCTATATGTCCTCTTTGTCTACCATACCCCCTTACTTCAGTGACAGTTAGGCCAATTATTCCTGCTTCTATCAATGCTTCTCGCACACAATCAAGTTTAAAAGGCTTAATTATCGCTTCTATCTTTTTCATGATATCCCTTACTTTTTAAATTTATACTGCTAATACAACAGCTTAAAATAGCCATTAAGCATTCAGTGTTCTTTTGAATTTAATGATGGTAACAAAAATTTAACAATTGGGTGGTGTTGTTTTATTAAGAATTAACGCCATTGTTAGATAGACCAAACACTAGTGAACATGAAATAATTGTTTATTCTTCCTTGCTTCCATAAAAGAAAAAGTAATCCACTATGAGTATGATAAAACGTCTGATTCTGCTAGTTACCATCACAATTGCCAGTGTTGGTATAGATCAAGGCACTAAATTGTTTGCTGCTGAAAATTTACCTAAATATGAAATGACTAGCTATCTAGCCGATACCTTACGTATTGGCTATGTTGAAAACACTGGGGCATTTTTAGGCTTAGGCAGTGATTTACCGGACAGTGTTAGGTTTTGGATTTTTGTTGGTGCAGTGGGCGTTATTTTACTGGCTTTGCTGATTTATATCATTAGAACAACTACCCAAACTGCATTTGGGGTATGTGCTTTATCTCTTATTTTTTCAGGCGGGATCAGTAACTTTTACGACAGAGCAATGAATAACGGCGCTGTTATCGACTTCTTAAACATAGGGGTTGGAACCTTCAGAACCGGGATATTTAACGTGGCAGATATGGCTATCATGCTAGGTGTATTTCTATTGTTATTTGCCAAAGAAAAAAAGGATCCCCAGGTTAAAGGTGCATAGTTTTGGCTGTTAAAAAAAGCATTAAAAAGGGCGTTTATCAATCGCCTTTAAGTAAGCTTTATTCTAGGCAGCAACCTAAGGTGAAAGCCAAAAAAGGCATGGCGAGGTTGTTGTTGGTTTACGCTGAGAACGATCCTAAGCGGATTGCAGCTTTGATTCAAAAATGGATGAAAGAGTGAAATGAATATCTCAATTGATGATATCAAGGTTTGAGAGCAAGCATTTAATACAGTTAGAGACTGGTACTGAAAATGAGTTATAAACACTGTTTTGAAATGATGGTAGCTAGGTTAACAAAGCAAAACTCATTATTGCTAGCAACAATCAATACAATGATGAGTTAGCAAATGGGGCTGATATTTTACTAGCTGTAGCATTGTTGTCACTATGGGCTTTACACAATGCTAACCATAAAAACTGAGTAGGTTTAACATTCAAATGAGTAGAAGGTGAGAATGAATCGCTACCTTTTGGTTGCAATGTGGTTAACTATGTTTGGTTTACAATCAGCTTGCAGCTCGCCTGTGTCACAAAGCTTAGGGCCGAAAAAACACACAGAAAATCTAATCGTTATTCCTTGTAATGAATTTGAGTGGCACGATATTGCCAAGCTAGTTGCACCATACCAAAGTGATGCCTTACAAGTAGCTTTAATACAACAGGGCCAATCAAGTGGTTATCGTTTATCAGCCGCTGCAGAGCAAGCTCTAGCTGATGGCGAGCATATGCCAAGCTCAGTTAAAGTCTTGCTGCAGTCTATTGTCGACGCTGGGTGTTAACAGCAAATAGCTGGAGATTGCCCCTTCACATTCAGCTCTTAATTTTATGCAGGCTAACTGAATGTTTTTCCTAATCCGGCTAAGGTGGTGGTTTTCTTTTCTATTTTAGCGGCTTCAGTTTCCACTTCTTCTGCAAGCTCTAGGTTGTGTTTGGCAATGTTATTAACATTATCAATGTTATTGCTAACGGTTTCTGATAAGCCTTTTTGCTCTTCAGTCGCAACAGATATTTGCGTCGCCAAATCAGATATTTGTGACACAACTTGATAAACTTGGTTTACCACGTCTTTGGTTGCTGCGGTATCTGATACACATTCGTCTGCAGCGTGTTTTCCTTCTAAAAGTTTATTTGACCATGTTGTTAAAGTCGTTTGAATTTCTCCCACTGAAGATTGAATATCTTTCGTTGCAGCATGGGTTCTGCTCGATAATGCTCTAACTTCGTCGGCAACCACAGAAAAGCCTCTTCCATGCTCACCTGCTCTTGCAGCTTCAATGGCTGCGTTTAATGCCAGCAGGTTGGTTTGGTCAGCAATTCCTTGAATTTCTACCATAATGCCATCAATTTTCTCTGCTTCAGCAGCAAGGTTGCTAGCGGTGTTGGCTGACTCTGATACATCGTTAGCTAGGTAAGAGACTTTTTCCATTGTTTGTGTCATTGAGTGTGTAGCACGCTCACAGTCTTGATGAACCTCAGCAACTTTTGATGAGGTTATTGAAGTGTTAGTGGCCACCTCTGCATTAGTGACAACCATAGCGTCAATGGCTTTTGATAGTTGCTGCAACTCATTGGTTTCTTGCTCAACGCCTTGTTTGGTTTGCTTGGATATTTGATTGAGTAAAGATACCCCTTCTTGAAGTGCGTTGGTGCTGTCTATTACTCGGCCTATTACTGTTTTTAGGCGACCTTCTTGCATTTTTTTCATATAGTCCACCACACTTTTTTGGCCAGACCCAGAAAAAATAGCTCTCGACACGCTATCGTAGCGCTCACGCTCTTTACCAATATATTGCCTCAGAGAGAGCAGTTCTACCTTAAATGTAAGATAAGGTAGTGGGATCATTAGCAATGCTAAAAATGGATAATAGAAAGTGCCCGCTGCGAGCGCTAATCCAGCGGTAATAAAGGCAGCATCTGCATATTTACGTTGGCTAAATATAGAAGTTTGAGGTTTTCCAGCGTTTAGCTGTTGATACAGGGTTTCGGCTTTGTTTTTATATTCTGGTGTGAGAGTCGTTCTAACTGACTGATAGCCTATAAGGGACCCTTGTTCATATAAAGGAGTGACAAAGGCATCAACCCAATAGTATTTACCATTTTTACAACGGTTTTTAACCGCTCCTCTCCAAGCTTGTTCTGACTTTAGTTTGCTCCACAAATCTGCAAACGCAGCTTTGGGCATACTTGGATGTCTAACAATGTTGTGGTTTTGGCCAACGAGTTCTTCACGGGAAAAACCAGAAACCTGACAAAAAGGATCATTAACGTATTGAATAACGCCTTGTGTATTGGTAACGGACACTAGTTCATCACTAGGTGAGACTAGTTCTTCCTGATCTATTATATTTGAGGTGCTTTGACCCATACCTATTCCTTTGCTGCTTTTGCAGGGTAGGTAAGTTTACCCGAATCTCCTTATAGTACGCCTCTGCAAAGTTATTTTCTAGGTCACAGAATGGGTCTTGTTTTTAGGCTTACTGCTTGGTTAAGGGGGCGCTATCAAAGCTTATTTTGTCCCAACCAGTCTTCATGAAGTTTCTTATGTTGCCATGATCACTACCATCTGGGTGTTTAAGTACATCTTCCCGGTAATAGGTGCCAAATAAATGTAGAGTTTGTGCTTCTGTTAATTGATTTAACTTTGCAAAGAAGAATATCTTACATGAGCCTTCGTTAGTGCCTGCTAAATTAGTTAAGTCACCGTTAGAAAATTGGCTAGGTGTATAATTGTAATGGTTATTTATCACATCCATCACTTGGGCAAACTCCACTTGGGTGGGCGCAGTTTTTACTTGGTTTAATAAGTTTTCAAGAGTCATTAACATTCCTAAATGTGTGATTGATTACATACCTTGATCGTTATGGTGCAATCGATATGTTTGAGTAGTTTATTTACAAAATTTGGGACTTGAATTTGACAGTCTGGGGCAGCAGGATTCACTTTTACTAAAATATCGCATTGCTCTAATGTAATTTGCTGGCGAACAAAGAAAATATTAAGGTCATCTAAATTATCTAATGATGCATTTACAGGGACTAAACCTATAACATCATGGCTATCATAAATCGGGGCATAGCTTGCCCCATTTATCTCCCTTTTAAGGGTAATACCTTGAAACTTGTCTAGTTTGAGCAAACGGAAAAAAACCTCTGTCTTGATATTAGTTCTCCTAGTCTTAAGGTTTTAATTGATTAACTTTCATATTCGAGGGGATCGCTAACTTGATTATCACTGAAAGCTTCTAGCCTTTCTTGGCAAGCGCCACACTTTCCACAGGCTTTTTCGCGGCCGTTATAGCATGTCCATGTCTGGTTGTAGTCTAGGTCCATTTCTAAGCCAGCTGTTAAAATGGCGGTTTTGCTGACTTCTAAATAGGGCGTGACAATCTCAACAGCTTCATAGTTTGCAATGGCACATACGTCATTCATTTTATGTACAAACTCTGGGCGGCAATCTGGGTATATGGCATGGTCACCAGAATGTGCGCCATAAAATACCTTGTTGGCATTAATGGATACGGCATATCCAACAGCCATAGATAACAAAATCATGTTACGGTTTGGCACTACTGTGGTTTTCATGCTGTCTTCTTCATAATGGCCTTCAGCTACATCAATATCAGATGTGAGCGAAGAGCCGCCAATGAGTTGGTTGATAGCTGAAATATCTACTATTTTGTGGTGCACATTTAAGTTCGAACAGGCCCTTGCGGCATACTCTAGTTCTTTTTTGTGTCTTTGACCGTAGTCAAATGATAAGGCAAACACCTCGAAACCTTGTTTAACAGCTAGGTTTAGGACAGTAAACGAGTCCATTCCCCCGGAAAAAATAACCACTACCTTTTGTGACATGGGCTTTGCTTCTTTATAATCAGATAATAAGGTTTATTTTAAGTGATTTAACGGTGAATTCCCACAATAGGAATACCTTGAATCCAAAGGAAAGTGAGTAGGTTTGTATAAAATTAATGAAGTGTTTGAGTCTTTACAGGGAGAGGGCAGTTATACTGGGCTACCTTCTATATTTGTGCGCCTTCAAGGATGCCCTGTTGGTTGCCCTTGGTGTGATACCAAACATACATGGGAAGTGGATCCAGAGTTTCGCGCAACCAGCTCAGATGTTATGGCTGAAACCAATGAGTCAAACGCTTGGTTTGAGCATACAGCACAGCAACTGATTGATTTATTCAATGACCATGGTTATGTAGCCAAACACTTGGTAATAACTGGCGGTGAGCCATGTATGTACGACTTAACAGAGTTAACCTCGTACTTTATTAGCCTTGGCTATTCGGTACAAATTGAAACCAGCGGTACCTTTGAGATTTATTGCCACCCAGATACCTGGGTGACTGTTTCACCTAAAGTTAATATGCCTAGCGGTAGGCGTGTCTTAAAAAGTGCTATGTTACGAGCCAATGAAATTAAGCATCCAATTGCCATGCAAAAGCACATCGAAGAATTGGATCAGGTTTTAACCTTATTAGAAGGTGAGACCATACCGCAGATTTACTTGCAACCTATTAGCCAACAGAAAAGAGCAACAGAGCTTGCAATTAAAACCTGCATAGCTCGTAATTGGCGTTTGTCTTTGCAAACACATAAGTTTATTGGCATAGAGTAATTACATCTCTTATTGCTCATCTGGTTTATGGCTTAATTTGGTATTGCAGTGGTAGCTTGTTGTTAATGAAGTACGCGTTAAGAGGCTTTTTATGAACCGTTCAAATCGATCCAATTTATTAGTACTTTGCAGTTTTGTTTGGGTGTTAAGCAGTAGCCACTTATTTGCTGCTTCTTGGAAAGTCACTTATCCAAAGGCAGCTATCGATTCAGATATCATGACCAATTACCCCATTGAGCTTCTAAGCCTAGCGCTTGAGCAAACTGGGGTAAATTATGAATTGCACCCTTCTAGCAATCTGCTCACTAAAGTAAAGGCATTGAATCGTTTAGAGGATAACCGTGAGGTTAACCTTGTTTGGGCCATGACCAATAAACAAAGAGAAGAAGACTTACTAGCGATCCGTATTCCGTTATTCAAAGGCTTAATTGGGTGGCGCTTATTGATGATACGTGACGACATGTCGGACCGGTTTCGCTATATTCAGAGCCTAGAGCATCTTATTAAGCTATCGCCTATCCAGGGCAGAGATTGGCCGGATACAAAAATTTTACGATCTAATGGCTTCGACGTGGTTGTGAATCTTGGTCAAGATAACCTAATAAATATGTTGGCAACGGCTCAAGGCGACTTTTATCCTCGTTCTTTGGCTGAAATATGGCACGAACTCGAAACCCTTGAGGGAGTAGAAGGCTTGTCTGTGCAGCCAACATTAGGGATCCATTATCCCAGTGCTGTGTACTTTTTTGTGAATCAGAATAATCGCCCCTTGGCGCATTTGATAGAAGTAGGGTTAGAAAAAGCTATTAAAAATGGAAAGTTCGAAGCGTTATTTCAGAAAACCTATCAAGACTATATTGAAAGAGCAAAGCTAAGAGAAAGAACCTTTTATCAATTGGATAATACCTTTTTGCCTGAACAGACACCGCTGCAACGCAAAGAGTTATGGTTTCAACAGGCTCTTCAATGAGTTTTTGTTTCGAAAAATGCCTACGCAAATAGCATAATTTTGCTGGGCTATAACGGGTGTTGAAGTGATATGAAAAAACCCAAGTGGCAACTGCTGCCACTTGGGGTTTTTATTAAGCTCAATGAATACTATTTCTTTTTGATTACTTTAACGTTCATCTCTTCGACTTTTTTATCAGATAAGAGTGAAGGCGCGTTAAAGAGTAAGTCTTCGCTGGTGCCTGTTTTAGGGAACACCATAACTTCACGAATAGAGTTTTTCTTACCTAATAACATCATTAGACGGTCAATACCCCAGGCGATCCCGCCGTGCGGTGGTGCGCCATAATGGAAGGCTTTATACAAAGTGCCCACACTTTTCAGCATCTCGTCTTTGTTATACCCCATGTTTTTATAGGTCGCTTCTAATATCTCTGGTTTATGGGCACGGACTGAGCCACCACCAATTTCGTAACCATTTAGCACCAAATCGTATTGCTGGGCGATGATAGTGCCGATATCGTCTTCTTTGCCGTTCATGTGTTTTTCTATGTCGGCAATAGCTGGCATTGAGAATGGGTTGTGGGTAAAGGTCCATCTGCCATCATCTGTTTTCTCAAACATAGGGAAATCGACTACCCAAGCTGGTCGTAGCTCTTTAGGGTCAATTAACTTGAGCATTTTGCCAAGCTCTTGACGTACCACATCCAAGGCCTTGTTAGCCACGGCATAACTGGCCGCAGAGAAAAACACTACGTCGCCAACTTGGGCACCGCTCGCTGCAATTATTTTAGCTGCTATGTCTTCCCCTAAAAATTTAATGATTGGCGATTGCAGGTCGTCTTCGTTAACGAATATATAGGCAAGTCCACCAAGCCCGTTTTGTTGAGCCAGAGCTGTAAGGTTTTCGATTTGGCCTTTGGATAAACGCTTACCGCCTTGTTCCTCGGCAGACACCTTAATGCATTTAACAATACCGCCTTGTTCAATTGGCTTACTGAATACTTGGAAGCTGGTATCTTTAACTATGTCAGTGATGTCTTGCATTTGCAGGCCAAAACGCAAATCAGGGCGGTCACAACCGTATTTATCCATGGCGTCTTTGTAAGTGATGACTGCAAAGTCATGTAACTTCCATTTTTTACCATAAATTTTTCTTACCACTGTATTAAACATCTTAGTGTTTAAGTCGATGATATCTTGCATGCTGGCATAGGCCATTTCGATATCTAACTGGGTAAACTCTGGTTGACGGTCACCCCTTGAATCTTCGTCTCTGAAACAACGAGCTACTTGGAAGTACTTTTCGTAACCACTCACCATGATCATTTGTTTAAACTGCTGAGGGGCTTGTGGCAGCGTATAAAATGCACCGGCTTCTTTACGGCTTGGTACAATAAACTCTCTAGCACCTTCATCGGTTCCAGCACTTAAGATAGGGGTTTCCATCTCAAGGAAGCCTTCGTCATCCAGCATATCTCTGATAAGTTTGATCACCTTATGGCGGTCAATGATCACTTTACGTACTTCTTTGTTTCTGTGATCTAAATACTTATGTTGAAAACGAATGTTCTCACTGGTTTTTGTGGCTCTGGCGATTTCAAAGGGTAAGCTTCTCGCTAGGTTTAAAATCTCTAGTTTAGTGGTTTCAAGCTCAATGGTGCCGGTTCTTAATCCTGGGTTACAATCGTCTTCTCTACGTTTGACCACAGTCCCCGTTGCCGCAATAACCGACTCGGCTTTTAATGTCACTAGCTCATCAAAATTAGGGAAGCTCTCACGACTTAAGCGCACCTGAAATATTTGGTAGCTAGAATCACGCAAGTCGATAAACATTAAGTCACCGTGATCCCGCACACTGGCTACCCAACCCGACAGGGTGACTTCTTCAGCGATTGATTGCTCAGACAACTCAGAAATCTTATGGGTACGATAGTGCTCTTTAACAATAAGCGGGGTTTCTGGCAGTGTTTCCTCTGCTTGTTTAGCGCTTTGCTTATCGCCACCTTTAGCGGTGTTTTGGGCCGTAGTTTGGGTATTGTTGCTAGATGCTGAAGTCTCAGTGTTTCCGGTGGCATTCACGGCTTTTAATATGCCTTCACGAATGACTTTACCAGATGCTCCTTTACCAATAATGGCGATAACTTTTCCAACCAGTATTCCTGCTTTGCCTTGGTTACCGGCTTTTATGTCAGCGGCAATGGCGGCATTTTGCTCGATAACGGTATCGATTGCGTCAGTTATTTGTTGCTCTGAAATACTGTTTTCTTGGAAGTACTTTTTATAGTCAAAGCTGGCATCTTTTAAGTATTCACTCACAGCTTTTTGGACTAAAACTGAGTTTACTTTGCCGTCTTTAAATTGGCTGAAAATATCCGTAAGCACAGCGGTATCTTCAATGTTTTTGTAATCGTCAGCAGGGATTACATTGACTAAAGTACGAGCTATAAATAAAGGATCATTTAAGACGTCATTGATATCCATAAAGGTTTTAGCACGCACCGAGTCGGCGGTAAAAAACTTGGCGTCTTGGGGAACTACGCCGCCATCAATTAAGATAGACTCTATGGCAAAAGGTAAGGTGGCTAAATCCACTTCAATTGTGCTGACTACCTGTGAAATATCCACAAAGGGTAAGTCTGGCTCAGAGATAAAACGGTAATCCGCTTCAAACTCTTTTTTACGCATGGTTTTGGTTTGTTTTAGGTCTTCATCCCATAACACTGTTGTTTGGTCTGGGCGAAATACATCGTGCTCAATGTAGTAGTTAAGCTGCTTTTCAACTTCTTCTTTTAATGACTCCACCATAAACTTAAAGGAGTTTAAGTTTTTGATTTCGGTTCGTGGGTTCAGATCATTGCTGTTTCTTTTACGTAAAGACACAGATACGTCTGACTTAAATTCACCTTTTTCAAGGTTTGCCTCAGATATGCCAATACCTTGAACTATGCGCTGAATGTACTGGGCATAGGTAGATGCATCTTCGATGTTACGGATACAAGGATCTGTCACAATCTCAATAAGAGGCACACCGGCTTTATTGAAATCAACCAAGGAGATATCCCGCTCGTGCATTAGCTTAGCGGCGTCTTCTTCAATATGTACCTGAGTCAAACTAACTGTAAATTGTGAACCATCTTTACGGAAACACGACACTTCACCATCAGGAATAACCGGATTATGAAATTGGGTGATCTGAATATTTTTAGGGTTGTCTGGGTACTCGTAGTGCTTACGATCCCACGAAATCACCGGATTGCTAAAAGTAGACTTGACCGCTTTACCAAAATAAATGGCTTTAGTTATGGCTTCTTTGTTGATGGCGGGTAGTACACCCATTTGCCCAGTACAAACTGAACAAATATTGTGATTAGGGGTATCTGACTCTTCATTTGGACACGCACAAAACAATTTTGTTTTGGTGTTTAAGCGCACATGGGTTTCAAGACCAATAACCAGTTCTAGGTCGTGTTTTTCGAGTAAATCGTTTAAATAATCCAGTTCCATTATAGTGTTTCTTCTAGCAAGTGAGCGAACTGCAAAACACGCCCATCGTCGGTTTTAGCTGCTGTAATTTGAATACCTGTAGCGGTACCATGGGGCACGGTTAAAGTAGGCAGTTGCCCGAGACTAAATCCAACCGTGAAGGCATCGGATAAATACATTGCCATGGGATCTTTAAGGCCGTCGCCTACTTTAGGGGGTAAACCTGGTGTTACCGGCGATAACACAATATCCACATCATCAAAAAAGCCTTCAAAGTCAGCTGAAAGCTTGTCTCGAATAGCCAAGCTCTTAAGGTAAATAGCGTCTGAAAAACCTTGAGATAACACTTGGTTACCGCCGACTATTCTGCGCTTGCTCTCTTCTGAAAAATTCTCAGAGCGGGTCACTGCGTAACTTTCTATTAAATTTGCAGCGTCAATGCGGTTGCCGTAATTGGTGCCATCGAGTCGTGACAGGTTAGATGCGGTTTCTGCCATGGCTAAAATGTAATAGGTTGAGATTAACGCCTCTGCATCTATGAAATCGAGAGGTTTAACTTCAATTCCTTTGGCTTTTAATTTTTCAAGGGTCGCCATAAAGTCTGCTTTAATGGAAGCATCCATCGCATCGTTTTCAAGCAAGTTTTTAAAATAACCAACAGTCTTTACAGTGCCAGTATCCGCTAACACAGCTTCATCTATTGGCGCTGACTCATAGGTAGTTTGGTCTTTAACATCCTTGCCACTTATGGTGTTAAGTACAATGCGAATATCTTCTACAGATTTTGCTAAAGGGCCAACACAATCGGTAGAAGAGGCATAGGCCATTAAGCCATAACGAGACACGCGGCCATAAGTGGGTTTTAAACCATATACGCCGTTGTAACCAGCAGGTTGGCGCACCGAACCACCCGTGTCACCACCGATAGAAAACACAGTGTAATCTTTAGCGACATTTACCGCCGAACCACCACTAGAGCCGCCTGCCACTAATGCCGAGTCTTTGGCATTGTTAACTGGGCCAAAAATACTATTTTCGTTTGATGAACCATGACCAAAGCTATCGCAGTTTTCTTTTACAATGGGAATGGCGCCTGCATCGATAAGCTTCTGAATGGCACTTGCGGTATAGGCTGATTTGTACTGTTTCAAAAAGTCAGAACTAGCCGTGGTATGAGTGCCTTGCAACATAAAGACATCTTTCACCCCAAAAGGAATGCCTTCAAGTAGTCCTATGCTTTCTCCGTTAGCAATTTTGGTATCCACTGCTTGAGCTTGTTCTAGGGCGCGGGTTTCAAGCAACGCATTAACACTGCCGTGGGAGTTTTGTTTTAGCAAATCGAGTCGTTGCTGAACTAAATCAACGCAGCTAATTTGCTTGTTGATTAATTGTTGATGAATATCTTTTATTTGAGATTGCATAGGTTAGGCTTCTATCACTTTTGCCACGACTAAATAGCCGTTTTTTTCTTGAGGAAAGTTTTCTACTATGAGCTGTTTTTCTACGTCACTTGCTTGAACAACTGTGTCTTCTCTAAGTTGTTCAATAGGTACTGCGTTCTGATTATTATTACCCGATGAGCCAGTAGTCGATAAATCAGAATTTTTAATCACTTCAAATAACTTATTAATTGTCTCTGAAGGCTTTGCGCCTTTAATACTCGACAATACATCGACAGTCATAGTTTTATTCATTGTTATTTCATTACCTTGTGGCATTTTCGTGCAATAAGCACATCTAACTAACCAAAAAAAACCTTCCGGATTTGGAAGGTTTTTTGTTTTTAAATACTGAGAAACCTTCCGAACCTAATAGTTAAGATTATTACCATTCCAATTATTATTTAACGCGTTGTTTAACATGGGATTTGGCTCAATTAGATTTGGGTTGGTTGAATTGCGTTCGAGTATACACTAATTCCTACACCAAATTTACCATTTTTAATGGCTGTTTTAGCGTAACTTATTCCCTTTGGTGACCTAAGGGGGATTTGGTTATTTATGGGCTGTGCTTATTGTTATTCACTTCGTTCATCAAGCATGCGTTGCGCGCGCAAAGCATTCGCGTTGCTCACCAAGCATGTGCTGCGCACACCAAGCATTCACTTCGTTCATTATTGAAGGCAAGTTATTAGACTATATTCGAAAAGCCGCCAATAAAGGCATTGTCTTGGGAAACGAATGTATTATAAATGAAGTATAAGCACTCACAGGAAAAACGCTAAAATCTGGTAAAAAGGTAGACCGATTGGGTGGCGAAAGGCTAAAAATTTAAGTTAGATTTTTAATTTGGAGCTGACCCATTTTATTTCTTTATCTTTATTTATGGCGGGTAATTAATTGGATGTACCTAGCAAAGTCATTTATTGTGAGGCTCTAGATAATTTGTAAACAACAACTAAAAGGAATATTAAATGTTTACGTTTAAAAAGGTCTATATCGTTCTTAGCTTTTTATTAGCTCTTTCGGGGTGCTCTGCATTAAATAAGATGGCTGGGTTGCCATATAATGAAGGTAATGGATATTCCATAGAGCATGATAAACAGATTTACGGAGGTGGGGTCACTATAGAATATCGAGACATTGACTTTCTAAGAACTGAAGTTACTAAAACGATGAACAATCGAATGTCCTCTGAAAGTGAACTTGAACAAGCATTAGAAAACTTACCCCAAGGTGGTCGTATACTAATCCATTATGAAGCGCAAACTATTGATGCTGCCAACACTAAATGGCTAGAGTACGTGCTTCTCAAGGACGGAAAAGAAGTTTATAGAAAAACTGGTACTGACTCTATTGCTAACAGACCAGTATCGTACTCTGGAGGTATAGGGTTTTGGTGGGATATTGATATTTTAGATATAAATTTTCCATTTGAAATTCCAGTAGAACTTGTTGTTGTTAGCAATCTTAAAAATAAACGTGATACCTTCAAGATATCAAAGCCTTAAAGCAAGACTAGCAGGGCAGTCATGTCAATTCGACCTCTATGGTGTCAATCATTGAATTTTCGCCATGCTCTCGTCCCACATCCCCCCATCTCTGATCATTGAATTTAAGATAACAATCATCTTTCTGGGACAGGCAATATTAGCGATTTTCGACTAATTGCTGATTTTGTCTGCCTTACCAAGTTGGCTGCGGATCTGTTCTACTCGTTCTTGATTTACACCAAAGTCTGAATGGCCGACTCTTGATGCGGAGCGGATATGGATGGTTGTATTGTTAGTTTCTGTATCAGGAAAATAAAATTCTACATCATCGACGAAACGGAAAACTTTAGATGTGAACTCAGCTCTTACATAGTTATCTTGGGTTTGGGTGGCCATTGAGTTTGGCATGTTCTTGAGCACATTAAATATGTCATTTTTGATATCTAAAGCCGTGCCTGTATGTTGGATAGGCGCGATATAATGGGCTTTATCCTTGGCAAAGCTACTCACGCAATTGGGCTTTTCTGGACAGGGAGTTAGTTGGCCATTAATCACGCCTAATACTGGCGGTGTTGAAGAGCACCCTGTTAACAGCCATACGCTACTCACACTTGCTAGTATAAATTTTTGCATTGATTACCCTTCAAATTTGCAGTTCTTCGCGATTAACCTGAGCTCTAGATAAGATGTATCGTTTGAACTCAATTTAACTATTTATTTAACCATTAAAATATTCTTTTAGATAGCTTAGTAACAATGATGTCATTTAGTTTGTAATGATTGTATGGACTTACTGGGGGGCGTTGAAAATAAACCATTTAGCGGATAGTCAGCTTTTTAACTAACATAACTGACTACCCCATATGTGTTTATCTATCGGCTTAAATTATCGTTACTTTTGTCTTTGAAACTCACTGGTTTCAGCCCAGCTTGGCCAGTCGTCTGAAGATACTAGGTCGTAACCCACTTCAAATAATAATTGTGCGTCTTCTTGTATACCTGATAAATCCCAGCTTTCACGGAATTGATCGCACACTTGGTGATAACAACCCCTAACGATAACATTGGTGCGTTTTCGGTATTGGGCTGTGGCTTCGTCAATGGGTTGATTGCCGCCTTTGGCGTATAGCGCTGGTACACCTTGTTTTGCAAAGCTGAAATGATCAGAGCGGTAATAAGAGCCAGCTTCAGGGCGTCCTTCTTGCACTAAATGTCGGTTTTGGCGTTTTGCTGCTTTTTCAAGGTAGCTTTCTAGTTCTGATTTACCCATACCAATCACGGCTACGTCCTTGGTTTTACCTAGTACGCTCATGGCGTCCATATTGATGTTCGCAACTGTGTTTTTAAGGGGAATAATGGGGTTTTCAGAGTAGTACTTTGAACCTAACAGGCCTTGCTCTTCTGCAGTTACGATTAAAAAGGTTGTGGAGCGCTTGGGTTTCACAGTTAAATTTGCATAGGCTTTAGCCATGGCAAGGGCAGCTGCTACACCTGTGGCGTTGTCATGGGCACCATTGTAGATTTGATCTCCTTCTTTGGTGTCGTCTTTGCCTAGGTGATCCCAGTGGGCTGTAAAAATAACATGTTCATCCGCCGAGCTTGTACCTGGTAAAGTGGCTATGACGTTGTTGCTTTGTGAGGTTTTAAAGCTGTTTTTAACGGTTACCGAGGCCTTTAAATTTAAGGCTTTGTTGTATGGTCCTGTTTTGGCGTGTTCTTTTTCGGTTGCGAAGTCTAATCCCGCATCTGCAAATACTTTTTGAGCTGCCGCTAAGGTTAACCAGCCTTCAACTGCTACTCTATCAGCATTACCATTTGGGCTAACTAGGCCGTATTGAGGACCGCTCCAACTGTTTGCAACCACAGACCAACCATAAGAGGCAGGTTCGGTTTCGTGAACGATAATAGCGGCTTCTGCTCCTTGACGGCTGGCTTCTTCGTACTTATAGCTCCAGCGGCCGTAGTAGGTCATAGTTTTACCTTGAAACTTGCCACTTTCAGGATTTTCGAATCCAGGATCATTTACCAGAATCACCACTGTTTTACCTTTAACATCAAGGCCTTGGTAATCATTCCAATTATATTCTGGGGCGTTAACGCCATAGCCTACAAACACTAGGTCTGAATCTTTTAGGTCTACTAGGTTTTGCTCACGTTTAGTGGAGGCAATCATGTTTTCTTTATAGATGAATTGGTTATCACCTATGGTAAGCGTCATATCTGGGTCGGCTGTCATTTCAATTAATTCAACCGGTTGCAGGTAGCTATCGCCATTACCTGGTAGGTAACCAAGAGCTTTAAATTCAGACTCTAAATATTCTAAGGTTTTTTGCTCTCCTACGGTTGTAGGTAAACGGCCTTCGTATTCGTTAGATGCTAAGGTTTTGATATGTCGTTTTATATCGGCTGTGCTAATTTGGTTGTAAACTTCTATGAAGTTGTCGACCTTCCCTGTGTCTGTTGTTTGACTATTTTGACATGCAGTTAATGCAAAAATTGAACTGAGGCAAAGCGCCCAAACAGTGTGGCAAGTTTTCATAACAATGCTCTTGTAGTTTCAAAGTTTAGTGATTATAAAGCCTCTTTAATACCCATGCTATTTTATTTGGTGGTCAGCTACTTTATGTTTTGGTTAAAAGAATTTGAAAAACAATTACCTATGTTGCCACTGCAACAACTTGAGGATCACTTTTGCTTATCTCAATTTAGTGATTGGCCTAATGCCAAAGGCCTTAATTCTCTGAATCAAAATATAAGAGGTGTTCACTCTACTGTGCCTGAGTTTGTGTGCCAATCTAGGCTAGCGCAAACAGATAAATATTATGAGCAAATTATTTACGAGCAAAACATTATCCCAACTAGGCCAAACGGATGGCACGATTTATTTAACGGGTTAGTGTGGATACAGTTTCCTAAAACTAAGGGGCTCCTTAATAAACAACATATTGACGATATTAATGGGTTCGGTTTATCTCCTCGTACCCAAAGACGTAACAAGCTCACGCACTTTGATGAGTGCGGTGTCATCATCACTTATACCAATACTGCAGAAAACTCATCTTTAGTGGATGCTTTGCGAGAGCACCAATGGCAGCAAGTTTTTGTAGAAAACAGACATAAATGGGGTAAGGAGCTGAATAGCTTTATGTTTGGCCATGCCAATTTAGAAATGTTGTTATGCCCTTTTATTGGGCTAACGGGCAAATGGCTAGCCGTAGAAGTAGATGCGCAGTTTGAGGAGGCTAGCTATACACAACAGCTAGCACTGCTAGATAGCAAGCTCGCCACCATGATTGAAAGCCAAGATTGGTTTTCTAAGCAAAAGCCTTTGTCACCACTGCCTTTGTTAGGCATTCCAAATGTTTGGAATGCCAATAATTCGCCTAGTTTTTATCAAAATAAAGATTATTTTCGACCTAAGCCTTTACGTAAATCAGATTAAAATAAGTAACGCCCATATGCCCCAAATTAATAAGTATGGGGCAGTGGCTATTATGTAGGTCTTTTTGAGAGCTAGTTGTGTCCATTGACTTAACCCTACGGCTATTAAATACATTACCCAAATAGACTCTAAACGCACTGACTGAGCCAGAGAAAACCAAGCAGAGTTCATTTCGACACCAAAAATAAAAGCCAATGACGTGGGGCCTAAACTTATGGGGGATAATTGCGGATCCTGCGAAAAGCCTAAAATAATGAGCGCTAAAACACTGGTGAAAATAGAAGGAATACTTGCCCACCAAGTAAAACCATACCAGTCTGTATATCCTTGTACGCATTCTTCATCAGACTTGGTTGCAATGTTTAGATACAGTGCCAACACTGCATTGGCGACAATATTGGCAATTACAGCCCCGATGACACTTGCCCATAAGAGCTGTGGCTGATGCATGGCTTTAGCCATATTTTCTTGCTCTATTGGACTTAAATCACCTGCTGTTGACTGAATAATAAGATCTCTATACCAATCAAAATCAATAAAATTAAAGTACAAATAGATGGGCAAAGCCGTTATCACTGAGATTAGGATAAAGGGCACCCAAGACCAATTATGAGTCTGTTCGATTGTAGCAAATACTTGATTAGGCTTGATAAAAACATCTTTCATCGCCTGAAATGGATTATTAACTAGTTGCATGTCGCTCCCTTGAATAGTGCTTTTATTTTAGTATGTTAAACCGCCGTTTTAACTAAGCCTTATTGTTACATAATTTTTTTGCTGTACGCATGTAATAATTCTTTGAATTAAGTGACTATAGACATTGTCAGTTTTTAATCAGGAATATGGAATGATAGAAATCAAGCAGTTAGCAAAAAAGTTTGCTGTTGAAAACCCTAAAAAATTAAGTGAACAAGAAAAGAAAGATCCTAGATTAAAAGGGCGTTTCTTTCATTCAGTACAAGATGTTTCTTTTCGTTGCCAAAAGGGAGAAGTTTTAGGTTTGCTCGGTCCCAATGGTGCTGGAAAAACCACAACTCTGCGTATGCTGTCGACGGCTCTAAAGCCAGACGGAGGTAGTGTAGAAATTGATGGACAAAATGTGTTGACCCATCCGGTAATAGCCCGTAAAAAAATAGGCTTTTTATCAGGTACTACCGGCCTTTATGGTCGTTTAACTGGCCGTGAGAATATTCATTATTTTGGACAGCTGCACGGAATGCCTGAAGCTTTAATCCTTGAACGTATTCAAGAATTAGCTGATTTACTCGACATGCATAGCTTTTTAGATAGGCGTTCAGAAAATTTTTCTACAGGGATGAAGCAAAAAGTCGCGATTGCCAGAGCGGTTGTGCATTCACCCGAATTAGTCATTTTAGATGAGCCTACCACTGGCCTAGATATTATGGCGACTCAAACCGTATTGAATTTTATCAGAAGGCTTAAATCACAAGGGACTCCAGTGATATTTTCGACTCATCATTTGGATGAAGTAGAAGAGTTGTGTGAAAAAGTCACTGTGATAGACCAAGGAAAAACCATGTTTGATGGTGATATCAATACCTTTAAAGCGTTAGCTGATGGTTCGTTACATCAGTCTTTTATGGCCGCCATTCAAACTAGTGTTAGCGAGTAAGGAGAAACATTTATGTGGTTAGTTTTTTTTAAAGAGCTGAAAGAGTTACTCAGAGATCGCAAAACCTTGTTTTTTATGATCGCGTTACCTTTACTTATTTTCCCTGTTATTTTTGGTATTGCTGGGTTTGTAGGTAAGCAAGCAATAGATAAAGCTGAAACAAAAATCCTTAACTATGGCATTGTTGGGGCTGAGTATGCGCCTGATATAGTGGCAGAGTTACAACAACCCGATAAATTTAACTGGGTAGATATAACGGCAACAGATGATTACAAAGCCATTATCCGCAATGAAACCGTAGATTTTGTTTTAGTGATCCCAGAAAACTACTCTAATAATGTACTAGATAATGGCCAAGCCAATATAAAATTATATTTTAATGATGCTGGTTTAAATCTTGTTTACCGAAGAGTAAATGAAATAGTAGAAAGTCAATCGCAACTGTTTCAGCAAAGGGCTTTTTCTACCTTAGGGTTAAATGAGCAACAACAAGCAGCGTTAATTAAGCCAATTGAATTAGAAAAGGTAAACACAGCTGATACCCGTGAAAATTGGGGTGAGAAGATAGGCGGTATGTTGCCTTATCTTTTGTTTATCTTATGTTTACAGGGAGCCATGTTCCCAGCAACAGATATAGGTGCCGGTGAAAAGGAACGAGGCACATTAGAAACTCTACTAATATCGCCCATTGATAGAAACAAGATAGTTTTAGGCAAGTTTTTAACAATTAGCTTTGCAGGTACTATGACCGCTTTGATTACAGTTGCCAGCATGGCAATTTGGGGATTAGTACTTAGCCAAGGTATGGCGATTCAAATAGTGACTGACTTTATGGCACAAATCGGGATATTAGATTTTGTGTTGATATTCTTAATGCTAGTACCTGTTGTCGCAATATTTGCGGCAGTTTTACTCAGCATATCTATTTATGCCAAGAGCTTTAAAGAAGCCCAGAGTTACATGGGGCCAATGATGATATTTGTTATTGTGCCTATCATGCTATCTATTTTGCCAGGAGTAGAGCTAAAAGGTGGTTGGGCTTGGGTGCCTATAACCAATGTGTCTTTAGCCATGAAAGAACTGGTAAAAGGTACGATGGATTATTACCAACTGTTTGCTATTTTTGGGTCTACCGCAGTGATTGCAGGGGCCTTGTTCGCTTTTTGCGTGTACTGGTTTAACAAAGAAAAGGTGTTATTTAGATAGCAGTCGCTTGAACGATAAAACGCCATGCTAATTAGCATGGCGTTTTATTTAGATATTATGGCAAGCCGTTGCCGCAACGACGCAGTTCTTTCCGGCTTGTTTAGCTTTGTATAGGGCATCATCGGCTCGAGAAAAAATCCCAATTTGTGAGTCACCCTTATGATAAGTGGCTGTTCCTATACTGCTAGATATATTGTGCTTAGCGAGTAGAGGATCATTTGTAATAGCCATCCGTACACGTTCAGCTATTAAGCTATTCACCTTGTCGTCAGCATCTGGCAATAAGCAACAAAACTCGTCACCGCCAAATCTAAAGGCAAAATCTGATTCTCTCAAGCAAGCAGAAATAGACTTAGCGCAAGCCACTAAAACCCTGTCTCCTTCATGGTGACCGTGGTTATCATTAACTTGTTTAAAGTTGTCCATGTCTAACATGAGCAGACCAAAGGAGCTATGACGCCTATCTGCAAGGTTTGCTAATTTAGCAATGGTTTCATTGTAATTTGCTCTATTTCCTAGCGAGGTTAGGAAGTCCTTCATGGCAAACTGTTTGATTTTGTGGTGCTCGAGAGCATTCTTAAATGGATAGCAAAAATTCATATGCATTTGCTGCAAAATTTGCCACACCCGTATGGATACTGGATGCCTAAAGGTATAATGCATAGTGGCGACATTTGAACCTAAGTGAACACAGTTAAGTGACTTTATATAAGGCTTTTGTACGCTTTTACCTAACAGTATTTGCTCGTCTTCAAACTGGATTTTTAACGCTGACAATTGTAATGTTGAACACAGCTGTTGAAAATACAGCTCACTTAAATTTGATAGATCTATGGTAGTGAGTAACGTTTGTATAAATTGATTGAGCTGATTATGATCGAGTTTATATCTTGACTCTTGACTTGACGGATCAAGGTTAAAGAAAGAGTCTTTAATACTAGAATCATAGACTTGATTAAACTGCTCCAACGTATTCTCCTGCCATAATTTTGACGAATTGCTTTGCTAATTGTAGGACCAATAGCAAGTACTATGCCCATTACTAAATTTATGTTTTCTGATTGCTTTTTAATCATCTCTAGATAGGACGTTCGTCGTAATGAATGGAAACTTCGGCAATATTTTAATTCTGATGGCTGTCGCTGTAGTGGCTGTGTGGCTATTTAAACGGATTAACCTTCCTCCCATATTAGCTTACCTATTTTGCGGTATTTTAGCGGGCCCAGACTTATTGTCTTTGTTTGAACACCCAGAAGATATGCAGCACTTTGCTGAGTTGGGTATTGTATTTTTACTTTTTTCTTTAGGGTTGGAGTTTTCACTACCAAAAATGTTGGCTATGCGTCATTTGGTATTTGGGGTGGGGCTAGGGCAAATGTTACTGACTACTTGCGCCTTTATGATTATCGCTTTTTTCATCGGTTTTGATATCAAAGCCTCTTTGGTCATAGGTGGATTGGTGGCACTTTCCTCCACCGCTATCGTAATTAAGCAGACCAGCGACTTAGGCATTTTAAATACCTCTAGAGCCCAAATAGCCGTGAGTATTTTGTTATTACAAGATTTAGCTGTGGTGCCACTACTTATACTCGTACCATTACTTGCTGCCGATTCTGAGCAGAGTTTGAGTATTGCTATTTCTATGGCCTTTCTAAAAGGGGTGTTAGTGGTAGTGATATTGTTGTCAGTTGGAAAGTGGATACTGCCAAAAGTTTTTAGTGAGGTAGCTCGAACTCGCACCGATGAGCTATTTGTACTGACGACAATTATGGTTGCGCTTATGGCTGCTGGCTTGGCTTTTTCGTTTGGTTTATCTATGGCGCTTGGCGCATTTTTGGCTGGCATGATGTTAGGAGAGAGCCAATATAAACATCAACTAGAAGCAGATATCAGGCCTTTTCGAGATATTTTAATGGGGCTGTTTTTTATCACCATAGGTATGCGTTTGGAGTTACACAACCTACCTGGGCAGTTTCATTGGGCGCTACTTGGTTTAATTTGCATTATCGTCTTGAAAGTCTTGCTGATTCGAATATCAGCCTGGGTATTTAAATTAAAGAGTCAGGATGCTTGGGCCGCAGGAATTAAGCTATGCCAAATGGGTGAGTTTAGTTTTGTCATTGCTGCACTTGCAGTTGATCATAATATTCTTAGCTCGGAACAAGGCTCTCTATTACTAACGATAGGGGTCATGAGTATGGCTATTACCCCTTGGCTGGTTGATAAAAGCCCATCATTGGCGAAAAAACTAAGCCCTGAACCTCTACCAGACCACAAAAGTGTCGAGCAACTTTCTGCAGGGGATCAAGTGCTAACGGATCATGTGCTTATTTTTGGATTTGGGCGAGTAGGGCAGTCTGTTAGTAGATTATTAAAAATTGAGGCCATTCCTTATCTGGTAGTCGATGCCGACCCTACGCGGGTGCAAGAAAGTCAAAGTGCTGGAGAGCCAGTCTACTTTGGTGATGTAAAGCAAAAAGATATTTTACGTGCGGTGGGTATACAAAGAGCTAAGTTAATTTTGATTACCTTTGACCAACACGAAAAAGCCATGGCTGTGATCCAATTAATATCTAGCCTTTATCCAGACCTTCCTGTTGTAGTGAGAACCCGTAAAGACTATCGAATGGGAGAGTTACTAAACGCAGGAGCAACGCAAGTTGTTCCTGAAATACTAGAAGGCAGTTTAATGTTGGTCACTCAAGTGTTGCAGATGTCAGGGGTGCCCATGTCGCGTATTTTAAAGCGAGTTCGCAAGGAGCGTAAGGGACATTATGGCAACATGCATGGCTTTTTCCCTGGTGAAACCACTGAAATGGATTACGGTAAACAGGACAAATTGGAATTTATGCACGCGGTCATTTTAACCGCAGATGCATTTATGGTGGGTAAGCCATTACATTTTTTTGATACTCGGCGAATGCGAGTAAGTATTAAAGGTTTAAGGCGAGATAATAAAGAGCTATCAGCGCCAGACGGCAATATTGAGCTACTTGAGGGCGATGTATTAGTGATAACTGGAAAACCTAGAAGAGTAGAAAGAGCAGAGCGTTTTTTACTTGAAGGAGCTTGATTAAGTAGACCTTTAGCTGAATTTTATAAGATTAAAGAAGCTAAAACTGTAATTTTATATTGCACAATAAATAACCTATATTATACTGTATGTATAAACAGTTGTTTGTTGGGGGATATATGAATAAAAGTTCACATCTTAATACATCAGCCAGTCGCCCTGTGTTACACGCTGATGGCTATGACATTTTAGACTTATGTACACAGGCTCATTTAATTGAAGATCTAGAAACAGGGCAAAGTAATCTGCTGTCTCGCATGGCTAAACTCAGAGTTATTGCAAAACAGCAACGAGATAAAAAATTAGCGGTTGCAGGGGCGCAAACTAGCTTTTGTTTTTAATTGAATTACTTTGAGTATTTTTGATTTAGTTGGTTTGTGGTAAACCCAGTAAATACGCGCTAAGTATTATCTTGTGTGCCAAAATTTAGGGCTGAAACACGGCCCTTTGTTCGCTTTAAATAATCAAATCTATAATGATCACCGCTGTTACCTAGCAGGTCTGATTCGTTCCCCCTTGTGCTGATTTTAAAAAACCAAGCTAAAGCTGTTAATAAAATAAGCCATTAGCAGGGAAAACCTTTAAACTAGTTATATATTTTAGGTTGGCTGCACCAACTATTACTTAGGAATACTATGATTAACAATGATGTATTACGCCGCGTGCGTTATATTTTCGATTTTAATGATGCAAAGATGATCGATATTTTTGCTCAAGCTGATTATCCCGCCACTGTGTCACAATTACATAACTGGTTACGTAAAGAAGACGACCCAGCATTTGTTGAGATTACCGACATTCAATTTTCTTTGTTTTTAAATGGTTTAATTAATACAAACCGAGGAAAGCGAGAAGGAGTTGAAGCGCCTGTAGAGCGCAGGCTTAATAACAATATTATTTTTATGAAGTTAAAAATAGCATTAAATATGCAAGCTGAAGCGGTACTAGAAGCAATGGATTTAAGTGGCTTTAAAATAAGTAAGCATGAGTTAAGTGCGTTATTCAGAAAGCCTGAGAATCGGCAATACCGTACCTGTAATGATCAAATCTTACGGAACTTTTTAAAAGGTCTACAATTGAAAATTCGTGGAGATAGCTAGTCTCCAATCACTTTGATAATTAGTAATTAAAAACATACTTAGCGGTTTTAGGTGAAAAATTTGGCACTTATGCTGAAGTTAAAACCGCTATTATATGGTTTAAGAGCTTTGATTAAATCTATTTAAATATCAGGGTAAACTTGATTTAAATAGATAAAAAGCTTCTCAACTCTTCTTGCCTAGCTAATCCATCTTTCATGCCAAGGTTTATAAGCTCACGGCAGAACTCTTTTTCAAACAATAAATAACTTAATAAGCTTGTATCTGACTTATCATGAAGTCCTAACATGCGAAGAAGTATTTTGATCCCCGAAGGCATTTTATGAAAGTGCTTTGCGGCCATTTCATTAAAGTTAATGGACGGATTCACTACCATGCAGTCAATGGTTTTCAATTGGGTTTGTTGCTGTTGTTTGTAGGTCATGTGAGCTATGGTTTGATTAATTCTCGTTAACCGCTCTAGGTCAGCATTTAGGGTATCTGCAAAAATGGTATCGAGTAAGTGGCCAGCAATGGCAATACTACTTGGGTATCTGCTCATGTCTGTAAATCGGGAGCGTTTTTCTGGTTGCTCTACACCAATTATCAGTATTTTTTCTGCGCCTAAATGAATAGCTGGACTTAGTGGTGATAACTGATGAACCGAACCATCACCCATATACTCACCCATCATTTTGACCGGTGGAAACAACAAAGGAATAGCGGAAGAGGCCATTAAATGTTCTGAGTTTAATGTACAAGGAACACCACGCCTTTTTTCTCTGAACCACGGCTTGATATCATTTTGGCCTTGATAAAAGCTAATGGAATCGTGACTTGAATAACTGGAGGCATTTACGTTAATGGCTCGAAGAAAACCTCTTGAAATATTGCGATCAATACGGTGGAAATCTAAACGTTCGCGAATTAAGCGTCTAAGGGGTTGGTTGTTTAAGAGACTCGAAGGGTTTTTCTGACTTTGCTCTGTTTGAAAACTACTTAAAAAGTTAACCGATAGGTGTTTAAACACATCTCGAATGCCACTGTCGTAGACTTGACGTGTATTGAAGCTTTTCCAAACCCATTCTAGTTTTCGCAAACCTAAATGATAACAAGAGGCATAACAGGCTAACCCAGTTGCATTTATTGCTCCTGCTGAGTTACCACACACAATCGGAAAAGGTAGACCTTGATTGCGAGGTAAAAACGTTCCAATAGCCTTTAAAACACCCAACTGATAAGCCGCTCTAGCACCACCACCTGATAGCAATAAAGCGTATTGATTACGATCTGACAATACTATTTTTCCCTACAATGTGAGGCTGATACCTTCTGCTGCAGCAAACAGCTGTAAGTCAGCGCCACCTAATTCTATGACATCTTGGCAGTGACTTTCAATTTCAGCTATTTCGTCATCTGTTCGGATATGGTCATGGCTATACAGAGCCATGCGTTTAGCACGACATCCCATGGCTAGTTTTACTGCTTCTTCGGCAATAGAGTGTCCCCAGCCTGCTTTTTTGGGCATATCTGCCATCATATATTGAGCATCATGGATTACTAAGTCAGCATCTTGACTAAAGCTCACCCAGTCTAAAAAGTCAGTATTCTTTTTGTAAGGAGGGTAGAGCTCGTTATCGGTAATGTATGCGACTTTTTTGCCATCCGCTTGAATAGAATAAGAGCTACCGCCACCAGGATGGTTCATTGTTAATCGGCTAATAGTCGCAGATCCAATTTTCCAACTCTTTACCTCTTTATCTTGTGTGACTATCTTGATATTGGAACGTAATGACTTGTAATCAACTGGGAAATAGCTGCCACTCATTTGCTCTAAAATGGCGTTGTTTTCATTATGAATGGTTTGACCTGGAGTAATAAATATATTTCTATCAGGTTGATAAATGGGCGCAAAAAATGGAAATCCTTGAATATGATCCCAATGATTATGGGTAATCAGTAGGTGTATGTCGTTACTTTGTTTAACTAGTTTATTACCTAGTTTTTTGATCCCCGTGCCGGCGTCTAAAATGATATCAGTACCATCATTCAAGAGGATGTGTACACATGCCGTGTTACCACCATACTTGATAAATTCTGGTCCTGGAGAAGGGCAGGAGCCGCGTACACCATAAAAGGTTACTTGCATTTATTATCTCATTTTGAAAATTAATACATCCATGAACTTAAACATTACCATTAAACTTAAGGGCTATTAAGTATAAACTTAAAATTTATAGTATAGGGTTGGGCAAGATTATTTTGCTAAATTTAGTGTTTTTGCGTGGTAAAAAAAGCGCCCTAGGGCGCTTTTGGATATGACTCTGTAAAGGTAAGTACTTTGCTATAATGAGCTAATAAAATTAACCACATCGTTGAGATCAAGAAGCTGCTTTTCACCGCTTCTTCTGTTTTTATACTCAACTTTTTGCTCATCTAGATTGCGTTCACCAATGACGATAGTATGTGGAATACCAATTAATTCCATGTCATTAAACATAACGCCAGGGCGTTCTTTTCTATCATCAAATAATACTTCAATACCCGCTTCTGACAACTGAGTGTAAAGGGCTTCAGCAGTTTCTTGAATGCGATGTGATTTATGCATATTCATTGGGATCAGCGCTATTTTGAAAGGTGCGATGGCATCTGGCCAAATAATGCCGTATTTATCATGATTCTGTTCAATGGCCGCTGCTACGATTCTAGATACACCAATACCATAACATCCCATACTTAGTACTTTGTGCTTACCATTTTCATCTAAAACACCACAGCCCATTGCTTGTGAGTATTTATCGCCAAGTTGGAAAATATGTCCAACCTCTATGCCACGTTTGATTTCTAAGGTTCCTTCTCCATCAGGAGAAATATCACCCACTTGTGCCTTGCGGATATCAGCAACATCAAATGTAGCGACATCTCGTGACCAGTTTGTTCCAGTATAATGGTACCCAGTTTCGTTGGCTCCACATACGAAATCTGCTAAATGTGCGGCATCTCTATCGACAATAACAGGGATAGTTAAGCCCACAGGTCCGATAGAACCAATTGTACAACTTAAGGCGGCTTCAATTTGTTGCTCGCTGGCCATAGTTAATGGCGCAAACACACCTTCTAGTTTTTCAGCTTTAATTTCGTTAAGTTGATGATCGCCTCTTAGCACTAAAGCAACTAAACCTTGCCCGCCTGCTTCATTAGGCTCTGCTAGTGCTATTAGTGTTTTTACTGAACACTCAGCCGCAATATTTAAAAATTGTGAGACTTCTTCGATGGTTTTTTGATTAGCAGTGGCAACTTTTTCAAGGCTTTGTGTTCCTTCAGGGCGCTCACCTTGTGGTGCAAGGGCGCTCGCCATTTCAATATTCGCTGCGTAGTCTGATTGGTTACTGAATACTATGTCGTCTTCGCCTGATTCAGCTAACACATGAAACTCATGGGAAGCGCTGCCTCCGATGGAGCCATTATCAGCAATAACAGGGCGGTAATCTAAACCAATTTTTTCGAAAACCTTACAGTAGGCTTGAAACATGGACTCGTAGGTTTCTTCTAAACACGCTTGATCCATATGAAAGCTGTAAGCATCTTTCATTGTAAATTCGCGGCCACGCATGATGCCAAATCTTGGGCGAACCTCGTCACGGAATTTGGTTTGTACTTGATATAAATTTAAAGGTAGTTGTTTGTAACTACTCACTTCGTTTTTAACTAGGCTAGTAATTACTTCTTCATGGGTTGGACCTAAAACAAAATCTCTAGAATGCCTATCTTTTACCCTAAGTAACTCTGGGCCATACTCATCCCAGCGACCAGACTCTTGCCACAAATCAGCAGGTTGAACTACTGGCATCAATACTTCAATTGAACCGGCGTTATTCATTTCTTCGCGTACTATATTGGCGACTTTATTTAAAACGCGCAATCCAGACGGCAACCATGTATACAGCCCTGATGCTAATTTTCTAACCATACCTGCACGTAGCATTAGCTGGTGGCTAATAACTTCTGCATCTGCTGGGGTTTCTTTTTGCGTCGATAATAAATATTTACTTGTGCGCATGAAGGTTAATGTCTCTAAGGGTTGAAGTGAAAAATGGCCGACATTCTATCAGCAGGATCTCATCCGCTAAAGCCATAATTTTAGCTATCGATAAATTATTTTTTTTGAACGCTAACGACTATGTTCTTTTGGTTTACAACCTGCCAGTTAATGTTCAAATCAAAAAGGCTCATTCCATATGTTTTATCTGGCTCTGTGGCTTTGTGGTAAGCGGGTCTAGGGTCTTGAGCTAGTACTTCTTGAATGAGTGTTTTTAAGTTTTGATAATGGCTTTCTAGCTTGGATATTTGACCTTGAACCTCTGCAGAAAACTCCACTTCCATCAAACTTGGAGCGACTTGTGCAATATTACTTTTTGCATCAAATAGATTGTCGGCATAAGGCAGGTAAGGCTTAATATCGAGAATAGGTGTTCCATCCAGTAGATCTACGCCTTTTACTGTCAAACTCAGTTGTTTATTGTGATTATCTATAGACGCAAATTCTACCACCGACATACCTATACCATTGGGGCGAAAAGTACTTCGAGTAGCAAAGACTCCTTGTTTTTGATTGCCACCAAGGCGAGGAGGGCGAACTAAGGGCTTAAAACCCTGTGCAGCCGTTTGATGAAAATGAAACAGTAACCATAGGTGGCTAAAGCTTTCTAAGCCCCGTAAATAATTAGGATCGTTAAACTCTTTTTCAAAGTAAATCACCCCAGTTGCACTTTTTACTAAGCCTGGCTGACGCGGGATCGCGAATTTTTCTTGATAGGGTGTGTGTATTTTGCCTATTGGTTGGATGGCAATCTTCATGGTTGTAGTGATTTTGAAAAATCGGTATTTGGATTATAAGGATATAAATAAATAAAAACAGGCATAACCCTTTGATGGCAATCTCATAATCCTTTGGATAACATGCTGTTAATTCAAAAGATAAGGTTGTTATTTGTGTTTGAGCTTAAGGTTTCTGAAAGTAATTTTTTATCTCACATCTTCCTAAAAGAGTTAGTAGAAGACCAAGGTTTGCAGTCCTTTACGCTAGTAAAAGATAGTTTGTTCAGCGAACAAGCTCTTCATGGTGGGGTTAGCTGTGAGCAAGAGGCAGAGGTGCTGGATGATAACTCTGAGTACCACAAGGTACTGATTTTCTGTGAAGGTTTGTTTTTACAACAATTACAGTTAGTTTGCAGTGCTTTACAAGATTATTTTAAGGCGACTTCCTTTGACGTTGTGAAGGTAGAAGGGGTGGCCGGGTTTGCTATTTGTGCCAAGGTTCACCTTCTGAAAACTGAAGGCCTAAAAGAGAAAATTGAGCATGTTGCTAATCAATTTAGTATTGAATTGTGCTGGTTTGATCAAGTGCCTACCTTATCTGAACCCGGTTTGTTATTAATGGACATGGACAGTACTGTCATTGCAGTCGAGTGTATCGATGAAATAGCAAGCTTAGCTGGGGTCGGTGAAGAGGTTTCAGCGGTTACCGCCAGAGCAATGAAAGGTGAGCTAGACTTTGCTCAAAGTTTGCGAACTAGAGTGGCTTGTTTGAAAGGGGCTGATGAAGCTATTTTGCAGCAGGTTCGAGATGCATTGCCATTAATGGCGGGTGTGGCAAATCTGGTTAATTTACTTAAAAAGCAGCAATGGAAAGTGGCAATTGCTTCTGGAGGTTTTACCTATTTTGCAGATTATTTAAAACGTCGATTAGAGCTTGATGCCGCTGTTGCAAATGGCTTAGATATAGTCGAGGGTAAGTTAACGGGGGAGCTTTCTGGGCGTATTATTGATGCAGAGGTAAAAGCAGAAACCTTACGCACACTTGCTCAAAAATGGGGTGTTGCTATGTCGCAAACCATTGCAATGGGTGATGGCGCTAATGATTTAGTCATGATGAATGCCGCAGCTTTAGGTGTGGGATTACATGCAAAACCTGTGGTTCGTGAAAAAGCAGATATTGCCATCCGTAGGGGTGGGTTAGATGTTTTATTATGGGTGCTTGCAGCGAAATAACTATTAATGGGAACTCAATACTCATCTAGTGAGTTCCCATTTTTTGTTATTTGCTATCAGTGTGTGGGTGTACTTAGCACTTCGCCTTTGGCCATGTAAATATCATCGTATATTAGACCGCCGTTACCATAGGGCTTTTTAACAGAGCCAGTGTTACTTATGGTCATAAAATAAAGTAGTGGTAGCTCACGCTTCATTCTAAATTTTGCGTATTCAAATGCTTTTTCTTGGTTGATAAACTCCCCACCTCGTACATACAAGTCATAACTTTGACCACCTTGCTCATGCAGTGTGTTGTTAACCACATACCAAAGCTCGTACCATTGATCTGTTTCTAGTGGTTTAGCTGCTTGTTTAGAGGCTAGGTGGGATACCTTGTGATAAGCCTTGTTGTCACCCATCACCATTAAGGTTCCATCGTTCTTATAACCGTTAGACTCAAACTTGTCTGTCACCCGGATCATAGGCTCAAAACTGTTGTAGTGCTGTTTTTCAATTTCTGTGGAAGTTAAATTACTCAAACCAAACGAATGGTTGTTCGGAAAATACTCCACTTTAATACGGGTATAAAAGGTATAGGTTTCACCAACCCCTATCACTTTGGGGAGTTTTTTAATGGTTATGGCTTTTCTATTTCCAATCACACCTTCAGCCGCTGGCTTTTTGATTAAATAGTGATTGTTAACGGCGGCTTCTGCGCGTATTTCGGTTATTTGCGGTGAGTCAACAAAGGGCTTAGTTTGATTATCAGTATCCATTTTTTGCCAAGTGGATATGCTCTTAGCCTGTTCGAAATCATCAACTAATATCCAGTTCTTATCAGGGCTTGCACAGGCTGATGTTAAAACCAAACATAGCAGTAGTCCTATATTTATTGTGTTAGCGTTTTTTTTCATAACCCTACTTTCTATGTTTTAAGTAATTGCTCGATACCCACTTGCTTTATTTTGTGGCTTGGTGGCGTTTTTTGGTTAATTAAAATGACGCTTTCAGAAAACTCAAAACGCCTTAATACTTCATCAGTAACATCTACTAAATCACCCGTGGCGGCAACGCTCCAAAGTTGTTCCTCTAATGCTTTAGCCTTATGTAGGGCATAAATACCTACATATTGTAACTCTGCTTGCATAGTTTCAAAGTCTGGCCTTCCTGTTGGCCCTAGGAATATTTTTATCGCGATAAATTGGCCCTTTTGCAAGGCTTGGGCGATAAACTCTCTGCGTTGTTCTGTACTTGTAAACTGTTCAGTGAAGATACTTTCAACTGCATCACCTATTAATTCCTGACTGGGATCAAAGGCAATAAACAGCTCTCGCATAATAGGTTTTTCGCTTGGCTTTCGTGTTCTCATGGTTTCAGGAATGAAATCATGTTTTGCCCTAGCATTTCTGAAAATTGAATATAAATTGACCTTTTTGGGTTCGGCTTTATAAGTTAATAGGTTAAATACGCGAGTGTTAGGGACCGAAGCTGCACAGGCGTCAGCTATGTATTTGCTATTGTCTTTTCTTAAGAAAAACGCGGTATTGACTATGTTTTCGGTATAGATATTTCTTAAGGCTTCACCAATACCTGGGACTTCTTCCTCGTCTCTAAAAGCTTTCAATTTAGAGCGGTTAGACTTTATGAGCGCTTCAAAAAAACGTCGAGCGGTTTTATTGTCATCTGTCACAATATTTTGTAGGTGTAATACATATCTATCTTTAGATACATTACGGATGACATATGGCAAATCTGACAATTTGAATTTACTTGTGACCTTTTGCAATTGAGGAAAGGTTAAGGAAATTTGCAAGTCTTCATAAGTCGATAATGGGCCATTTAACTCAACCCGTAATCCTTGAGTTGAAAAGTCTTCTGTATTTCCCTCAAATACTGTGTTTTCTATTTTTACTTTTACCGCGGTACGCAGTAAAAACCGCGTTTCGCGCCTTTGATTAAAATATTTAAAGCGATAAACCGTCACAACCGCAGGCGGCTTGTTTCTGGCGTGTCCAAATACTTTTAGTTTGGCTAGATGCTCTCGTTTTACTATGTGCTTCTGATAATGTTCGGTGCTTATATCGTCTGTTACATTGGTTAATACGGCGATGTAAGACAGGTTTTTTAACCTAGACATTAGCCTAGGTGAGGGCTTTGAGTTAAGTTTTTTGACATTGCTATTGATGGTATTAGATATCGATAAAGGTCGATAACTTTGCTTAGCATCCATGTCTTTTAACTGTAATTTATATACGCGCCAGCTTACTTTGCGTGATCCAAATCCTAAAAATAGATTTTTTAAGGCGGGTTTGGCATCTAACTCATGATGAGTCGCTGAGTAAAAATAGATTTTTCCATCATTGATGTGATTAAACACAAAAATAAACAGCTCTTGTTGGCCCTTATTTAGAGAAAGAGCATGCTTGATACGCTCCTCTGTTAATAAATAGCCTATTTTAAGATCTTGTATCTCATTGGCCCAATACTGAATTTCTTCTCTATTACAATCGTTTGCCAGTGCGTATTTAGGGACATATTTGCCATCTATATAATCAATAAAAACAGGAATAGAAGCAAAATTTGGAATGTAATATTGTTCGTATGTTTTATTCTGAATTGCAGTAAAGGTGTTATCTAGGTTTACCTTATAACGCCTTTTATTGCCGTGAATAAACTGTTCAAAAAACTTATCAAAAGCTGGGGTTGGGATATCAAGTTGACGTACTAAACTCAGCCGTTGATCATTTTGAGCTGTCTCTACTTTCTTGATTATGTATGGAATGCCTTGGCGCTTATCTAGGGAGTATTCTTTTTCTAAGCCTCTAAATTGTATAGATAGGCGCTCACCCTCTTTTAAAAGGTGCTCTTTGCTGGTTTTGACTTTTAAACCGTGAACAGATATATCAATAGTGGTGGCTTGAATGCCTTTGTTCTGGCTTGTAAACATCTCTATGCTCACAGAGAAGTTCATTCTCTCTTCACCCCTTTGGGCAAAGTTACCAAATTTTAGTAGCGGGGCTTCAAAATGCTCAATATCTTCTTTTACTGGGGCTAGTTTATTTTTTTCTAATTTGGCCTGTTCTTGCTCTTTTTTATGCATTACCCGATAGTTGTTTTCGGTATTGGTAACGGCCTCGTATACGCCCATTGTATATTCACCAAAAATTCTTACTTGGCGCTCAAAGGTTTCAATCGCAATATCATCTAATATATGTTTTTTGTTCTGGTGTTCATAGGGTCTGCATTTTCCTGAAACAAGGCCCTGAAGGTTAATTAAGCGAGTACAAGGGCGAGAAAGCCGCATCAGTTCCATTTTTATTAAGAAACGTTTTTCTTTGGGAATGGCAGACGCCACTTGATTAAGTACCTGATTAAACTCAGGCTCATGTATCATGGGCTTAAGTTGCTCAATTATGTTGGCGTATTGTTCTATATCTTGACTCATGAATTCAGAAATTACTTATAATAGTTGTTATCGGAATAGGTCAGAAAAAATTAACACTTTTTTCTAACACGTATTTAGCAATTCACCTTCTAAAGTACGATAATTAGTTGATAATTATCAAGTTTAATTCACAAATTAAAAAGACAGTAAATAAAATGGCTAAACGAAAAACCGCTTATGTGTGCTCGGATTGTGGAGCAGAGTACTCCCGTTGGCAAGGGCAATGTAATGATTGTAAAGAATGGAACACTATCAGCGAATTTGTGATTTCAAGCAGTAGTAGTGTAAGCCGTAAGTTAGGCGGCTATTCAGGCCAGACTCAAGCGGTAGTGGAAACCTTAGACAATATCGACTTGCAAGCACTGCCTAGGTTTGCCTCGGGGTATAAAGAGTTAGATAGGGTTTTAGGCGGTGGTATTGTACCAGGCTCTGCTATGTTAATTGGTGGCTCGCCCGGTGCAGGTAAAAGTACCATGTTACTTCAGGTTATGTGCCAAATGGCTGTTAATAAGAGTGCGCTGTATGTCACAGGTGAAGAATCGCTGCAACAGGTGGCTATGCGAGCACAGCGTCTAGGATTAGCAAAAGATAAATTGAAATTATTGGCAGAAACCAATGTTGAAACCATATGCCAATTAGCCTTGCAGCATAAGCCTGAATTAATGGTGATTGACTCCATTCAAGTCATGCAGGTGGCTGATGTGCAATCAGCACCCGGAAGTGTGTCGCAGGTACGAGAAAGCGCAGCATTTTTGACTCGGTTTGCTAAGCAGCAACATATTGCGATGTTTTTGGTTGGACACGTAACTAAAGAAGGTAGTTTAGCTGGCCCTAAGGTGTTAGAGCACTGCATTGATTGCTCCATGATGCTAGAAGGGGAAAGTGATAGTCGTTATCGTACGCTTAGAAGCCATAAAAATCGGTTTGGCGCGGTAAATGAGTTAGGTGTGTTCGCCATGACTGAAAAAGGCTTGCGAGAAGTGAGTAACCCTTCTGCTATTTTTTTAAGCCGAGAAGAGCAGCCATCACCCGGCAGTATTGTTATGGTGGTATGGGAAGGAACCAGACCATTATTAGTAGAAATTCAAGCACTAGTTGATTACTCACAAATGGCTAATCCAAAGCGGGTGGCTGTAGGCTTAGAGCAAAACCGGTTATCTATGTTACTTGCTGTACTGCATCGCCATGGCAGTGTACAAATGAATGACCAAGATGTTTTTGCAAATGTTGTTGGGGGCGTAAAAGTAGCAGAAACCAGTGCTGACTTAGCCTTATTACTAGCGATTGTGTCGAGCTTTCAGAACAAAGTTCTAGATAAAGAGTTAATTGCTTTTGGTGAAGTAGGGTTAGCTGGAGAAATTCGTCCTGTACCTAATGGCTCAGAACGTATTAGTGAAGCCGCTAAACATGGTTTTAAGAGAGCTATAGTGCCAAAAGCGAATGTACCAAAACAGCGGATTGCTGGGATTGAAATCATAGGTGTGTCTCGTTTATCCGATGCCTTAGATGCGCTTTGATTTTTATTTTTCACCTAAAAATAAAGCCGGCATATGCCGGCTTTTGATTAGTTGATTATATCTCTAGAAGCGTTTTTTAACGGTTAAACCGAATGTAGCCGGCTCAGACATATAAGCATTTAATTTACCTTCTTGAAGAGGGGCATTAAAATTAGTTCTGTTAATATACTCTTCGTCAAGCACATTGCGTCCCCAAGCAATTAGGTCCATATCGTACTCTTCAAAGTTCATGAAAAATCTAAAGTTCACGACATTGTAAGCATCTTGAACAGCGAAAGGATCGTTACTACCATCTAGCACCATGTCTCCTGTGTGACTGAAGTCACCTTGTACATAGGCATAGATACCGTCAGATATTTCAAAGTCTTTTTTTACGCTCACAACGGCATAGTGTTTTGGCTCACCAGCGGGTCTATCACCAGAGCGGTCACAAAACTGATCATCTTCATTTTGACGGCCAGGATCGTCAATACCTGTATGCCAAGAGTAAGCTACCCAACAGTTTCCACCTTCAAAGCTTTTGTATTCAGCGTCAACAAATGCATAGGCAAGGTTAATTTCTAGATCTTCAATAGGTAGCCAGGTTGCTTCTATCTCTAATCCAGAAATCTCATAATCACCTGCATTTTGTAAGTTGAAGCCGTTACCTGTAAAGGTATTCGCTTGGAAGTCTTCTACTGTAGTGTAGTGGGCTGCAGCATTGACTCTTAAGTTAGACTTGGGAAAGTCTTTTTTAATCCCGATTTCAAGTGACTCGGACGTTTCTGCATCAAATAATGGGTCAAAGCCATCTGCTATTCGGTCGGTATTGGTACCACCAGACTTATAGCCAGTGCCGTAAGAGCCATACACTAAGGTGCCTCGACTAGGCTGCCAGCTAAGTTTTAGCGAGCCGGTAATTTGGTCATCCTCGATTGTTTCATTAATATCTGAGCGACTTGCAGTGGTTGCCCCTAATGACTGGAACCCCCAGCCTGCTGTTTGGAAAGGTTGTAAGGCAGCGACATCTTCAGCGGCAGGTGCTTGGCCACTGGCTAAAGCAGCACCTATATTACCTGCAGCAACACCTGCAGCGCCGGCACCTACAATTAATTCTGTGGTTGTGTTAAAAAATTCAGGTGACTGACTACCATCAGCTAGGTTTTCACTGAAAACTGTCACTAAATCTTTGGTTTCGTCTGTGTATCTTAAACCTGCGGTTAGCGTAAGGGTTTCACTTAATTGGTAGTCAAACTGACCAAATATCGCGTAGCTTTCATGCTTTTGTTTGGCTTGGTGATCAAACCCTGTTCCGGCTGGTGCTGCATCTGCCACTGGTGCTATCGCTCCACCTGTTGCGGCACTTAGTGCGTTGATACCTGCAAATAAGTCATCTAAAGCTCCGCCAAGAGAAGACATATAGAATTCATTAAAGAATGTATCCGTATACAAGCTGTAATCTAGATCTAAATCTTGAGTAAAGTAATAGGCTCCTAAAATATAGTTTAAGTCGTCACCAGTATAATTAACGCGTAACTCTTGAGAGAAAGAGCTTTGTTTGGAGTCGTTGAACGTACCGAACAAATTGGCATCGGTAAAATCTGTATCGATATTATCGAAAGACTCAAAGTTGCGATAAGCAGATATTGAAACAAGGGTGTAGTTTTCGTCTAGCTCCCAATCAACCTCAGCAGATAAACCTTTATCTGTCATGGTTGATTCAGGTAAAAATGACACTGCTACTTCTCTGTCATAGAAGGCATCGCCTCCAGCAAAAACCGTTCCTCCTAGTAAAGTTAATGCTAGGTCTGATCCTATTTCACCCTCTGGGTTAATAGTGGCATTACTCAATTGGACTGGCGCACCACAACATATCTCGTCAATATCTGCATAGTCAGCAATTACACGTACTGTCACATCATTATTAGGTGTGTAAAGAGCCTGAACTCTAGCCCCCCAGCGATTTCTGTCATTGAGTAAGTTTTTGCCTGTTTCAGAGCCATTACCGACACTATCTATAGTCCCGTCTCTTTGGCTTCCAAAAGCCGTTACTCGAAACGCTAGCACATCGTCAATAGCCGAAATCGAAGTGGCTCCTGACAAGTTGATTAATCCATAATTACCTATAGTTGCTTCTACAAAACCATCACCACCATCATGACTTGGGGCAACACTTGTTACTAAGACTGCACCTGATGGGGTGTTTTTACCAAATAGGGTACCTTGTGGGCCCCGCAATACTTCTACTGCGGCCACATCCACTAGGTTGTTGATCATAGAGTTTTGACGAGCCCGATAAACTCCGTCTACGTATAAACCTACTGAAGACTCTAAACCAAAGTTTTGAGATGAGGTGCCAACACCGCGAATTGAAAAGCTCGAATTGGTGGCGCTTTGACTCTGAAAGGCCCCTAACCCAGGTACATTGGTTTGTAAGTCGTACATGTCTTTGATGACAGCCTCTGCCATTTCATCCCCTGTGAAAGCGGTAACAGATACGGGGACCTCCTGTAGATTTTGAGTACGTTTTTGTGCTGTAACGGTAATGGTTTCTAACGCGGTTTCTTGCTCTGCTTCTTGAGCAATACCTGAAGCGTGATGTAAAGTGAAGGTCAATCCGATTAATGCGGCTAACGCTTTAGGTTTAAATCTTTGAGGTAGCTGTTGTTTCATAATGGCTCTCTTATTAGCTAGTAATACAAGTCTAGTTTTTACTTTCTACTTCCAATTGCTTTGATATTTGAATCAACTTAGCGTCTCAGCATCCGGATTCACTCATCAGACCTGTACCTTATCAACCTTTTATTTATAAAGTAAATGACAGGTTTAAAAATTGTTAACAAAATAATCTTAAAAGTTAACTTTTTGTAATGGGTTTGTTGTTGTGGTTCTTTTTGAAGTTTCACAAAAAGACTATGCAAAACAGGTGTTTATGTGGTTTTTGGGGTTTTCGGTGGTGTAGGGGTATAACTTTAGTGAATGAATTTTTATCAAGGTAATAAATTCAACTAATGGCTCAGTAGGGAATAGTATGCCTTGAATCTACAAACTAAGGTGTGGGGTGATTGTGGCTGAGTTTTACATTGTCCGTCATGGACAGGCGTCTTTTGGGGCTGAAAACTATGACAAGTTAAGTGCACTAGGGCAACGCCAAGCAGAGTGGTTGGGAGAGTATTTTCAACGAAAAAATATAACATTCAGCCATGCATTTAGAGGCGACATGGTTCGTCATAAAGAAACAATGCAAGGCATATGTTCTAAGCTTAGTTCCCTTCCTAAAGAAACCCTTGAGCTAGGTTTTAATGAGTTTGATTTTCAAAATATAGTGGAAGCTTACCTATCTATTTATCCAAATGAAGCTCTAGCCGAAGACGCACAACCCGCACTTTTTTATCGTTTACTTAAACAATCTATGTTGTCTTGGTCAAAAGACCTGCTCCCCAAAGACAGGTTAACTGAAACCTGGCAAGAGTTTAGGGCAAGAGTACAGAATGCCCTAGACAGAGTATGTCAATCTCCAGCAAAACAACCCATTTTGATCGTTAGTTCAGGAGGGGTAATAGCCATGTTGTTAAGTTTGATATTAGAGCTCAAAAGTCACTTGGTTATGGAGCTTAATATGCAAGTTAAAAACACCAGTTTTAGTCACTTTTACTTTAATAAGAATGGGGTGCGGCTAGCCAGCTTTAATAATATTCCACACCTAGAAAACCTAAATAAGCCAGACATTATTACCTTTAGCTAAAAGGAAACATCATGAATTTTGAATACTCGAGTAAATCTCAAGCATTAATCCAGCGTTTAGAGCGTTTTATGGAGGAGCATGTTTATCCAATAGAGCAAGAATACATAAATACAGTGCACCAGAGTGCAGACCGTTGGACGACCCCAGCAGTAATGGAAGACTTAAAACAAAAAGCGAAAAGCGCTGGGTTATGGAACTTGTTTCTGCCAAAAGAGTATCTGCCTTATGGTGCTGGTCTAAGCAATCTCGAATATGCACCTTTGTGTGAAATTATGGGACGCTCTTTATGGAGTGCTGAAATTTTTAACTGCAGTGCTCCAGATACCGGAAATATGGAAGTCTTGGCGCGGTATGGCTCTGAAGAAGACAAGCAGAAATGGCTAATTCCATTACTTGAGGGTGAAATAAGGTCTGCTTTTGCAATGACAGAGCCTGCGGTTGCATCCTCTGATGCGACGAATATAGAGACCTCTATTCAAAGAGACGGTGACGAGTACGTCATTAATGGTCGTAAGTGGTACACAAGTGGGGCGATGAACACCAATTGTAAAATCATGGTGGTAATGGGTAAAACTGATCCCAGTGCACCTAAACATCAGCAGCAATCTCAAGTTCTAGTGCCCCTAGATACCAAAGGCGTTACAGTGGTTAGGCCACTAGCGGCAATGGGCCATTATGATGAACCCATCGGCCATGCAGAAGTACTGTTTGAAAATGTAAGGGTGCCAGCTGCTAATCTTTTAGTGGGAGAGGGGGAAGGGTTTGCTATTGCGCAAGGTCGCTTAGGCCCGGGGAGAATTCATCACTGCATGAGGCTCATTGGTTGTGCTCAAAGGGCTTTGGATATGGCCTGTGAAAGGGTTGAAAGCCGAGTGGCTTTTGGTAAACCTTTAAGTAAACAGCAGTCTATCAGAGAACGAATTGCACAAATGCATTGCGATATTGAGCAAGCACGACTACTGACCCTAAAGGCCGCTGATAACATGGATAAACACGGTAATAAAGTCAGTAAAAATATCATAGCTGCTATAAAAATTGTTGCCCCCACTATGGCCTGTAAAGTAATTGATCAAGCCATTCAGATGTTTGGTGCTGGGGGAACTAGTCAGGATTATATGCTAGCAGCTAACTATGCCTATGCTCGGACTATCAAGCTTGCTGATGGCCCAGACGAAGTTCATATGATGCAGCTAGGTCGTAATTTAATCGCAGAGAAAAACGCCACGGGTGTGAATAAGTAAGTTAAGGAGCAAATAATGAGTAATAACACTGCGGTAGATAAGCTCGATGAACTAAAACTTACTGAGTATTTAAGTCAGCATATTGAAGGATTTAGTGGCCCTTTAAAAGCCACTAAATTTGCTGGTGGCCAGTCTAACCCAACCTTTAAACTAGACACACCAAATGCCACCTATGTCCTCAGGCGCCAACCTCCAGGAAAGCTATTAAAGTCTGCCCATGCTGTAGACCGTGAGTATCGGGTATTAGATGCCTTAGTCAGTTCTAATGTTCCCGTTGCTAAGGTCTATCACCTTTGCGAAGACACCTCGTTAATTGGCAGTATGTTTTATGTCATGGAGTACGTAGAGGGAAGGGTATTTTGGAACAGCGCACTACCAGAGATTTCTGACAGCGGCACTCGCCACCTTATGTATCAAAATATGGCTGAGGTGATGGCCGCTTTGCACAGTGTTGATTTAGAAAAAGCAGGTTTAGAGGATTATGGCAAACCAGGGAATTATTTCGAGCGTCAGTTTAGTCGCTGGAGTAAGCAGTATGAGCTATCAAGAACCCAAGATATTCCAGAGATGGACAAGCTTATTAACTGGCTTGAGAGTAATTTACCTGCCGACGATGGCAAAGTGTCCTTGGTTCATGGCGATTACCGTATGGACAACCTAATGTTTCATCCTACCGAACCCAAGGTGATAGCTGTTTTAGATTGGGAGCTTTCAACCTTAGGTCATCCTTTTGCAGATCTAGCTTACCAGTGTATGCAATTACGCTTACCTGACAACGTTGGGAAAGCAACAGGATTAGGAGGTGTCGATAGAGCAAAACTAGGTATACCTAATGAGTCTGACTATGTCGCAACTTACTGTGATTTGATGAGCATAGATAAAATTGATAACTGGAACTTTTACCTAGCATTTAGCTTTTTTAGATTAGCGGCAATAGCTCAAGGTGTGGCTAAAAGAGCTGAAGATGGCAATGCTTCAAATAAAGAAGCGCAAGCAGTAGGGGGCATGGTGCAGCCACTTGCACAATACGCCTTACAATTAACTCAGTAATATTTTAGGAATAGGTAATGAAAGCCATTGTTTGTAATAAATTTGCGCCAGTAGAAGCGCTTGAATACCAAGATGTACCCGACCCAAAAGCAGCGAAAGGTCAGGTGGTAGTAGATATAAATGCTGTGGGCGTTAATTTTCCAGATGGGTTGCTAGTGCAGGGCCTATATCAAATGAAGCCCGCTTTTCCATTTATTCCTGGTAGTGAAGTAGCGGGTGTAATAAGTGAAGTTGGCGAAGGGGTTACCCATTTAAAAGTGGGAATGCGAGTGATTGCCTTGTGTATGCTAGGAGGTTATGCCGAAAAAGTCGCTTGTCCTGCTACCCATGTTTTACCCCTACCTGATGAAATTCCAGACGAAGAGGCCGCTGCCTTAGTTACAGCCCATGCCACAGCCCACCATGGACTAAAACAAAGAGCGCAAATTAAAGCCGGAGAAACCTTATTAGTAACAGGCGCTGCCGGTGGCACTGGGTTAGCGGCTGTGCAAATTGGTAAAGAAATGGGCGCAAAGGTAATTGCAGTGTGCTCAAGCCAAGAAAAGCTTGATATCGCCAAAGAAAATGGTGCGGATATCCTTATTAATTACACAGATACTGATTTGAAAACAGCCATTAAAGAAGTTACAAATGGTAAAGGTGTAGATGTGGTTTACGAGTGCGTGGGAGGGGACACTTTCCATGCATGTTCCCGAAGTATGGCTTGGAATGGCCGCTTATTGGTCGTAGGCTTTGCTGGCGGCACTATCCCAGAGTTTCCAGTTAATCTAGCGTTAGTGAAAGGGTACTCGGTAGTAGGAGTGTTTTGGGGCTCCTTTACGCAGCATCAACCCAAAGATTTTGCGGCAAATATGCAAGAGTTACTTACTTGGTACGTGCAAGGCAAAGTTAAAGTGATAGTGGATGAAGTTGTGCCACTAGAAAGAGCTAAAGATGGGCTCAAAAAAGTAATGAACAGAGAAGTTAAAGGTAAGGTGTCGTTGAAGCCTTAAAAAACGGTGAAATTTCATTTGTTGTTTAATATGAAGGTTCATGGATATCTATATCCTTAGCTCAACCCCCCCTAACAATATGAAAGTTAGAAAATAAAAAAGGCCTCAAAAGAGGCCTTTCCTACGGTAACCTACTTATTGCTAAGTGATTACCTCACCATGTTGAACTGGTCATACTTGGTAAATGAACCTGTTCAAAACATTAGAACCTAGCGTTTATTCTATCTTTACTTGCCACGCGAGACAGAGATAAATGATTTTCAACGCAAGGAGAATTAGTAGAAAAATCTTTCAATTTTAATTTGAAATCTGGCTTTACGTATTTCGCTTTTTTACTTAACTCACCTTTGTCGTCAGATTTAACTATGGTGCAATTGTCCACGAATATCTCGCCCACATGAGCGTTGGCATGGCCAATACTAAAGAGTGCGACACTAGCAATTGCGATAGATACTTTTACTATTTTTAACATAACTAAGCCTCGAACTTTATTTCAATGATGAATTGAAGTGAGTTAATGTTCTGATGCACATATTTAACCCCATATGTTTTAGTTTAAAAATCTATTTGAAAATACATAGGTATGATGAAGTATAAGAAAGTCTATTTTTCTCTCTAACTGTCTAGTTTGAGTAAACCCAAATAGTTGGAAAAGTGAATGTGAAAATAAGGATTAACTAGGCTGAGTTGGGGTAGAGTATAGTTATATTTGCTTAGATAAAGTCACTATTTAGCAAGCCGCTCGAGCATAAGTTTAGGAATTTCAAAAGTATTACACAAACGAAAAAAGGAAAGGATAGGTCATGTTGATAGAAATAGCGTTTACCTTGTTAGCAAATATCAAAATAAGACCATTTGATTACGTTGTGGCACAGCAAGAAGGGGGCGGAGTAGAAAGCATAACTGAGGCACAATCATTGTTAGTTGAGCTGTGGCAAAACTTTATGTACCGACTGCCGGGTATTGGTATTGGCTTGGTGGTGATGGTTATATTTGTTTTAGTGGCTAGTCCGCTTTCAAAGGTGCTGCTTAAGCCCGCGTCTTCCTCATTTACGCCTCTAATTAGTTCGGTTTTACAAAGAAGTATTAGCTTATTCTTTATCTTGCTGGGGTGTTATCTTTTTCTCTACCTCGCCGGTTTGACTGGGTTTGCGGTAGCTATTGTCAGCGGAACCGGTGTGGTGGGGTTAATTTTAGGTTTTGCCTTTAGAGATATAGCCGAAAACTTTATATCAAGCTTGTTACTTACTGTTCAGCGACCATTTAAAATTGGTGATATAGTGCAAGTTAATGGCTCTACAGGGATCATCCAAAAGGTTACAGCGAGAGCCACTACATTGGTTGACTTTGACGGTAACCATATTCAAATACCTAATGCGACAATATACAAAGGTGTGATCAAGAATTTAACTGCTAACCCATTAATGCGAGGTCATTTTATGTTGGGAGTAGGCTACGACGCAGATATTAAAAAAGCTGAGCAAATCGCATTGTCTGTAATTGAAAAGCATGGAAATATTTTGCGGGATCCAGAGCCGCAGATACTAATTGATAATTTGGGGCCATCTACTTATAACCTTAAAGTTTATTTTTGGGTAAATGTAGAAGAAACAAGTGTTTTGAAAATGTCTTCGGTATTAATGAGGCAGTTGGTAGAAGAATATAATCAATGTGGAATTAGTATGCCTGATGATGCTAGAGAGCGTGTCTTCCCCCAAGGGCTTAATATAGTTTCAACCGCAAACGTAATAGCCGGTTCTAAAGATTCACTCTCTTCAACCAGCACCAAGCAAAGTGAAAGTCAGGTAATCATTAAGTCAGAGAAGCGAAACCTTGCAGTACATGATGATGTTTCAAGTGAAGCTAATGAAATACGTGAACAAGCATTAAGAGCAAGAGACCCAGAGAATGGCGAAAACATTATGTAGATTTGAGCATTAATTTATTTGTGTTTAACCACTCTATTTGGGATTTAATGTAAGTTATGTTGGTTTTAAGTTAATTATTTGTATTTTTAAAGTTTCATAGTTCTAATATTTAGAAATTTAGCGTACCATTTCATGTATATGTTCATTATTGCTTCAGCAGTTATGTACTTAAAATTCAAAACTAATAATAACAATATATAAAGTAACTCATAATGAATGTTTTCGGTGCTTTTCTGCTCAACATAGCTCTGTACTCTATTTTTCCACTCTATTTGACCACAATAAAATCAAGTTCTCGATCTAGCCTATTTTATATTTACATTAGCGCTATGTTGGTATTTGGTAGCCTACTTGGCAGTATCTATTCATTTGAATTAGCTGACGGAATTATTATATCGGGAGGAAGTGTCGCTTTTGGAGCATTTATGATGAGTACAACTATGTTACTTATCATAGAGCGTAATGTTTCTGTATTAAGAAATATGGTGAAATTAGTACTTCTCGTAGACGGAATTATTTTTCTTGGATTTAAATTATTTACGTGGTTGTTAAGTGCAGAATTGGTAATAAACCACCTTAATATCTCAGTTGATATATTTCATATATCGTTAACTATTATTTTGACTGGTGGCATAATAATTCTCATAGAGTTGTTGTTGCTTTTATTTTTGTTTATTCAGGTTCGTAAAGTGATTTTCAATATCTCTTTATTAGCCTCAGTTTACACTGCTGCATTTATTTTTATTCTTTGCTTAGATGGTTTGTTATTTCCGTTGCTTGCTATGACATTCAAAGTTGACTTAGGTGAGGTTATATTAGGAAGTGTGGCAGGTAAATTTGTGTTGGCAATGAGTTATAGTTTGCCAATGTTGATTTTTTATTGGGTATTTAAACGTCATTTAATTGGTTTCTTAAAATCGCCTTTACGGCTTCAAGAGTTAATGACAGCCCCCAGAAAAAAGCTGCTAGAAGAGATCCAAAGGTACGAAGTTCAAGATAAAGAGTTACGTCAAGCAAACTCTGAGTTGCTCCAGCAATCTACCCATGACTCATTAACGTCATTAGCTAATAGGCGCAAGTTTGATCATACACTTAGTATTGAGTGGAAACGTTGCCAGCGTAGCGGTAAACCCCTTACGTTAGTCATAGGAGATATTGATTTTTTCAAACAATATAATGACTTATATGGGCATCAACGAGGGGATATATGTTTGGCTTCTGTAGCAGCTTTATGGGGGAACTGTTTTAGTCGTCCTTCCGACTTAGCTGCACGAATTGGAGGTGAAGAATTTGCGATTATACTCCCCGAAACTACTGCCATCCAATGTCATTCTGGGCTCAACCTGTTTGTGAACAATCTCAAGATTGAAGATATACATCATAAAAACTCTTCAGTCGCTGAGCATGTCACGATGAGCATAGGTGTTGCAACCCTAATACCTAACAAAGAACTTACGTGCAAAGACTTAGTAGAGTTGGCTGACAAAAATCTTTATAAAGCTAAAAATCAAGGTCGAAACCGTATTGTTTATTCCGACCAATTGGGTAAAAAGGCAGCTACTTTTTAGTTGTTAGTAACTTAGCCTTAGATAGTTTGCGTGATAAGGGCAGTAAATTATGGGTATTGAAGTTTGTATCGTCAGTGCCAAACCAAGCCATCACCATATTATTGCTAGGCGAAATATAAAGGCCTTGACCAGAGTAACCGGATTTAAACATATCACCATCTTCCCAAATCAAATCCCACTGCCAGCGGCTATGTAGAGGAGCATCGCCATCAAAGAGTTGCTCTAATTCTTGTTTACGCTCATCTGTAAAAATGGGTCTAGGGGAGTTTTTTAAAAAGTCTAAATGTGCCGAGCCTAACTGCCCCCAACCCTGGTTATCTAGATACATTAATCCAAATCTGGCGATATCTGACATTCGAGCACTGATGCCACCAGAGGCATAGGCTTCACCATATTGGTTAACAAGCATTAGGCCGTCAGCTTCTGCTCCCATGGGCTGCCACACCAAGTCACTAATGGCTCGGGCAAGTGGTTTTTGGGTGATTTCTTCAATCACTAAACTGGCTATATTCGTATTTGAAGACGAATACTCGGTAGCTTCACCGGGATTTCTGTGAGCCTTCATTGATTTTAAATACTCCCTAGCCTTGCTAAGGTTTGCACGCACTTGGGGAACTACGCCATAGGTTTCTTCTGCGCGGTATACACATGCTTGAGTATTTTGATAGCCATCACCATCTCGACAATTTATGCCTGAAGCCATATCAATTACATCTTGTAATTTAATATCGCCCCATACACTTGATGCAAAATCTGCTAGGTATTTTTTTACTGGGGCTTGCATATCTACCTTGCCCATTTCTTCTAAGCGAGCTAGGGCGCTAGCGGTAATAACCTTAGTCACAGACCAAGTTAAATGGCGCTCCAATGGACTGAGGGTTTTGTACCTCTGATATACAATTTTTCCATTGTGAATAATGATGACGCTGTCAATCCGCGAGTCTTGTGATACGTAGTCGTCAAACTTGATTGGTTTATTATCTGCCGTTACCGTCCACTCCTTAATTGCTGGTGTAAGCGCTATAGGTAATTTACGGGTATGGTTATGAAAAATAGTAGTATGGGGGAAAAGTCCCGGCATTTCTCGCCAAGCAAAGCGGCTGGGCTCTCCACCTAAATCAAACTCCTTGTGCTCATAGTTTTGATACATGTCTCTATGGTAAGCAGTGGCTTGATGAGTGGTATCTTCTTGTGCATACGAACTGCATAAACTCAAAGCTAACGCACTGAAAAGTATTGCCTGAAATTTTTTCTGTATAAACATGTAGTGCCCAAAAGTGCTGACGATTTTAACTCAATATACACCGAGAAACCCAAAGGTATTCAAGGAAAGTGTTGGCTTGGTAAAAATAGTCAAGTTGCTAGGTTTCTACACCAAAGTATATGACTGTTAAATCCTGTGTACTTGTATTATTTAATTCATGTATGTCATTTGGCTCAATGGTTATACACATTCCTGCTTCTAGAGGAATATCTTTGCCATTAACCGAAATAATGCCTGTACCGGACTCAATAAAAAATACCTCTGTCATATCACTATGGCTATGTGCACTAGCCAATTCACCTGGGGGGAAAACCGCTCTGGAAAAATTAGTAATATGAGGGATATCGCCATTAGCGACCAAAACCTTCTTTTTGATCTGAGAGTTGTGAGAAACATCAGATATTTTTATGTCTTTTAATGCGCTTATTTTCAAAGCTAGCCTCTTATTTGGTAAGTAAAAAAAGGGGTAGTAAACAGGTGTTTGCGCTGCGTATTTTCATAACTGAACTTTAATCTTTGAAGCTACAAAGTACTTTATAAATTAATTTTTACAACAATAAAAATGAAACTGTAAATTTAAGGATATAAGGCTGAGCGTGGGAGCTTACTTTTTACATCTAATGGGGATTTTAGTGAAGTAAGAGTGGCAATTACTTAGGGGGGAATACACACCAAGTAGTTTGTCTCAAAATTGGTCGAATAATTACTCAATTTCATATATTTCTAATTGCTAATGATTCTCATTTGCTATATCGTTGCGGGTTTCTTAAAGCCAGTTGGAGAACCCTATATATGCGCGCCAAAACCACTTTTGTAACTATCCCTTCTTTCGGGGCACTTTGCATTGCCATGTCAGCTTTCGGTGAAGTTACGCCTGACAACAAAGAAGGTAACGAAAGTGCAGAAACAGAAAAAATTGAAGTCATAGGTCGTGCTTTGTCTCTTTATCAGGGTAATAGCGCGGTGTTTGCTACCCGTACCAGTGCCTCAATTGACGAAACTCCACAAACGATTCAAATCATTACTCAAGAGTTAATCGAAGACCAAGCCGCTAACGAAATAACAGATCTGTTTCGTTCTATGTCTGGTGTGTCTTACTTAAACTATGGGATTGTTAAAATGCGTGGTTTTGAACAAGAAAGCCAAGTGTTTTATGACGGCGTTAAAGGAGACCCATTTAGAACCTTTACTATTCCGCAGCTATTCAATATTGAGCAAGTGCAAACCCTAAAAGGGCCAGCTGGTGCGGCTTATGGTGCAGGTGAAGCAGGCGGTGCAATAAACTACGTCACCAAGAAGCCTACCCACGAACAAGAAAACAACCTTGAGGTTAGGCTAGGCAATAAAGGCTTTATTAGCGGCAGTGTAGAGTCATCTGGCCCAATTAACCAAGACGCATCTCAGCGTTATCGACTTGGTGTTTACTCTAGTACCGAAGACTCATATCGAGACAATGTTGAAGAAGACAACCTGATTGTTGATTTAGGCTATGCCTGGGATGTAAGTGACGACAGTACTTTGACTCTGCAATACACACATTTCGATCAGTTAGGTGAGCGTTTACGTGGCGTGCCAATTGACGAGAATGGAAACTTTCTAACATACATTGCGTGGAATAGTAACGAACCTGATGATGATCAAGACTTCGAAACGGATATATTTCAAGCCAACTTTGAACACTCTTTTAATGATTGGCTAAGCAGTAATTCAACATTTAGATACTATGAGACTGAAGAAATTATCAAGTTTCACCAAGCAAGGGCGTTAGTAGACACCGATGACGATGGGGCTTTTGATGAAATGACTCGCCGTTACCAAGACCAAACTCGTATTTATAAAGGAGTTGATCTCTCTTCTTACCTAGTTGCTGAGTTAGGCAAGCATACAATAGTCGCTGGAATGGATTATCATTTTGCCAGTGAAGACGAAGTCTTCTACTACGCTAATGGCGTGTCTAACGGAGTGTCAAACTTAAGCCTAACAAACCCAAGTTACGACTCTGACATCAGTGCTTATAACGCAACCTTGAACCGAGACAGGTTAACTGAGCTAAATCAAGTGGGTATTTATGCTCAAGATATGTGGCGTGCGACAGATAAGTTGACTGTGTTAGTGGGGGCTCGTGTCGACCGTTTTGAGGAGGACTTTGTTGATTACATCAGTACAGATGACAATACCTCTTATGATGATATTGGCTATTCGGTTCGCGTGGGAGCCACTTATGATCTTAACGAACAGTTTAAACCATACACTTCTATATCAACGGGTTTAACACCGCAAACCGCCTCTGATCAAGAAGACTCACTTGATGGAGATCTATTTGATCCCGAAGAAGCACAGCAGTTTGAAATAGGTGTTCGTAGTTATTTATTAGACAACAGATTAAATGTGAACGCCGCATTATTTCATATAGATCGTGAAAACACAGTGACAGCAGATGAAGATGGCAATACTTCGGCGATAGGCGAAGTCCGCAGCCAAGGCTTTGAAATTGATGCCCTAATGGATATCACCCCACGTTGGGTGGCAAACATCAGCTACACCTACATTGATGTAGAAGCCGATGAAATTTCAGAAGACAGTACTGTGTACCGTATTTTGGCTAACAACCCTCATAACCAATTGGGACTATGGACTCGTTATGAATTTCCGTCTATTTCATCGTCTATTGCGTTTGGCGCAGAATATGTAGGGGAGCGTACAGACCGCACCACAACCTACGATGCACCTTTTACTATTCAGCCTTACACTATTTACGATTTATCTTGGCAAACCAATTGGCAAGATTGGAAATTCCAAATGAACATCAAAAATTTATTTGATAAAGAATTTGCCTTGGCTGGTTTCAATGAAGTATCTGGTGCCGTTGTGGGTGAGCGTCGCCGTATATACTTAACAGCGTCTTACGATTTCTAATTCGTTTGTATCAATAAAAATAGGGCCTGATTGCAGGCCCTATATACTGCTCAAACACTGCTTTATACAATCACACTTCAATTAAAACATGGCTAAGCTGCCAAAATAAACTAAAAATAATTGACTTATTTTAGGCGTTTTTACCGCAGCACTTTTTATACTTACGTCCATTACCACAAATGCACGGATCATTACGCCCAACTTTAGGTGAGCTTCTGACTACTGGCGATTGTGGCGGCGGGCAACAACTAGTATTAGTACAAGTTGATTTTTCTGGAGCTACTGAGGTATCTGATAAATTGTTTTGATTCATGTAAAGTAAACGCTTATTTCTAATGTTAAAACTGCCCTAATCATGACATCAGTAATTTCTTTGTAAAGTGAAATGACACTTGGCTAACACTTAGGTAAAAAAGCAATTTGAAGCTAACCACTTAGCCGTACTTAGTTATTTTCGGTAAAACCGCAAAATCATCTCTCGATTTTCCAAGCTAATTTGAGCCCGCACCATTAACTAAAAGCGGCAATGGCATTTTGGTATTCTTCGCTTTTTAAAATAGTTAGAAACCCTTGGATTTTATCAGAGCGATGTAGATCGCCATGGGTCACAATCCAATTTTGAAAGTCCCATTGAATATCTGGTAGTACCCGGCTTACATTTGTATTAGCTTGCGACACTTGGCATTGCATGAACCCAATGCCTAGGCCATCAACAATTTCACGCTGCAACAAGGCAGGGTTGTTACTGGTGCATACCACTTGCTCTGGGGGGATAACCTCATTAAACCATTTTGTGATGGGTAAGTGCTGTGGTGCATCGTCTGCAAATACAAACCTGTGTGTTTTCAAGCTTGCCTCGTCAACAGGCGTACCATGTTTCTGCAAATAATCATTACTGGCGTATAAGCCAATTTTGAGTGACGCAAAGGGGAGTACTACATAATTGTCGTCTTGTGGCTTGGAGCCAGTTCGAATAGCCACATGAGCCTGCCCATACTCCAATTTCATTAGCTCTGCACTGGTGAGCCATCGAATGCGTATTTTGGGATATTTTTGGCTGAAAAGTCGTACAGCGGGCATTAACAAGCTAGTTAAGGCATCTAATGAAGATAAGATAAACTCTCCTTGTAATTCTCCCTGTTGACCTTTAGCTCGTTTTGCAAAGTCACTAAACTGTTCATCGGTTAACTTTGCAACCCGTAATAAATCTTCACCCACATCAGTTAATTTATAACCTTTAGCGCCACGTAAAAATACTTTTTCACCTAACTCTTGTTCGATAATGTCTAGGTGGCGAAGAATCGTTGCTCTGTGCACACCTAAGGTTCTTGCAGCGCCACTTATGCTGCCAGTTTGTGCCACAAAGTAGGTGGTTCTGATTTCGCTCCAATGTTTCATATAAACCCTATGTATAGAATACGCACACTAAGGTGCGGTTTTCGCTCATTGTTGCATTTTTTATGCGGGATAAAATAGGCCTAATACATAAAAAATCAACTTAAGTCTAAAAGTGAGACACAAAATGAATATTACTACTCACACGCTTATTATCGGTGGCGGTTTTGCCGGCGCTACCCTTGCCCAAGAGCTCGCAAAATCTAACATAGCCACGATGTTAATTGACTGCAAAGATTACTTTGAAGTTACCATGGCCACACTGCGAAACATTGCAGATTTTGCCAAAGTCAAAGATACACCAAGAATACGCTATCGCGATTTCCTATCGGGGGAGTTTATCCAAGGGCGCGTAACTGAGCTTACAGAACAAACTGCATTACTTGAAAACGGCGACAGCATTTCGTTTCAACAAGCCGTAATTGCTACAGGGTCCAGTTACCCGTCTTTTTCAGTGGCAAAATCTAATCAAGCATTTACTTTAGAAGCCCGTAACCAGGAGCTAAAAAGCGCTTCACTGGCATTAGAAAAAGCACAATCGGTACTGATTATTGGTGCCGGTGCCGTTGGTGTTGAGTTGGCCGGCGATATTGCCTACAGCCACCCCAATATAAAAGTGACACTAGCAGATTCTGGAACAAGCGTGCTTGGCAGCTATAGCGAAAAAACTCAGCAAAAGGCAAGCAAACAATTACAAGCGCTTGGCGTAAACATACAAACTAATCGTTATTACCAACAACACAAAGATGTTTATATAGATAAAAATAGTGGTGAAGAACTAGCTGTAGACATCGCCTATGTAGCTGTTGGTGTAAAAGCTAATTCAGACTTTATGAAAGCTCATTTAAATCAATACATTACCGACAAAGGCTTCATAAAAGTAAATGACGACTTTCAAGTGACTGGCACAAAAACGCTATGGGCCATAGGTGATGTAGCAGATCTAAAAGACTTAAAACTGGCTGCAGCAGCCATACCACAAGGAAAAGAATTGGCCGCCAACCTCGTTGCCACAAAACAGGGTAAAAAAACCAAAGCTCACAAACCTATGCCTGAAATGGGGCTTATACCTATAGGGCAGGAAAAAGGCGTGGCACAAATACCGATTTTTGGAACTGTGACATGGAAACCCTTAATCAACTTTAAAAATAAAGACTTGCTTATTGGTTATGTATTTAAGGGGCTGGGCATTAAATAGCGCTCTAATTTGAAACTAAATACAGTAGGCTTAAAACAAAAGAAAAGAGGCACGAACGCGGCCTCTTTTTTGTTGTTTTCCTGTCGGTTTAACAAGAGCAACTTATTTCCACAAATATAAAAACTAAACTGCATAGATGTAGGCGAACAAAGAAATTATTTTAGTGCGAGTAGCACATTTAACTTGTCTCAATCCCTTTATTTTAGACCGCTTTCAAAACCTTTAAACGCTTAAAGAAATGTCATGAAAAATGCTGCTATGGGTTATTTTTAGAGTGAATATCTTTGTTGTATTTTCTTATTTAAAAACAGTTTACACTGATTTCTGGCTCTATAAACAGCCGAGTAAATTTGCAAGAACTAAATTTCTATAACCTCTTTTTTGTTAAAAACGAAAAACAAAACCTAATTTGAATTCAATATGAAAAATAAACTAGTGATCCTTGTTAGCGCTCTATTTTTAATATCCTGCGAGCAAGAGTTAGACGAAAAATATAATGTAGAAGATAGTTTTGTTAAATGGGTCAGTGAAAACCATGTACCTCTAATCTCTATGGAAAACAGCACAGACAACCATGATTTAGATCTTATCTTTAAGGACATAGCCAATTATAAAGTGGTCGCCCTCTCTGAAGGGTTTCACAACAGTAAAGAAATGATGCAATTACATGAGCGCATGATCAAATACCTAGTAGAAAACCATGGCTTTAATACTGTTGCAACTGAGACTGGTTTGCCAGAATCTCGACTTATATATGATTATGTTCAAGGCAAGCCTAAGCAAGACGACATGTGGAAAAATGGCTTGAATAGCTTATACAGCGAATGGCAAGAAGCACGGGACTTAATAGAATGGATGCGTAGTTATAATTTAGCTAACCACAGTGAATTAGAATATTTTGGCATCGACATAGGTGGGTTTTATGACAACTGGGAAAGGCCGTTAGAAAAAATCTTTGAATATCTTGATCTTGTAGACGGTGGCTACAGTTCAAAAATGAGAGCTGAGCTTTCTCCACTTCTTAAAGATTTAAAAAATAATGCAAGAGTCAACTACATAAATAAATTAACTCAAGCTCAGCGAGATGACTTGGCTCGTGTTTTAGATGAAGTAGTCCTGCACTTTAGCGCTCAAAAAGAGAGTTTTGTTGCCCAAAGTAATATGAAGGAATATCAATGGAATCGGCAAAGTGCGGTTGCTATGCAACTCGCAGAAAACTACTACAGAAATTATATGAACCAAGTTTATTCTGATACCAGTAAATATATTGGGCTCAATGGCAGAGAGATTGCGATGGAAACAAATCTTAATTGGATTTTAGAACAACGTAAGGATGCTAAAGTCATTTTAATTAATCATGTATTACACACTCAAACTGCAACAAAACGTCAAAATGGTTATTTGGGGCACTTTGTGCCAGCAGGCCAATTAATTAAAGAGCAACTCAAAGATAAACTATTTGTTATTGGTATGGCTTACGGCAAAGGAGAGTTTTGGAATAAATGGCAAAAACCAGAGAACCGCTTTGTTGATAAGATCCCAGCAAGCCGAGAGGGTGAAATAGAACAAACCCTTGGAAAAGTGGGAACAAAAAATTATTACATTAACTGGGAGCAAGCTCCAGCAGGCCCAGCCAAGTGGTTAGATTCATCTTTTTTATTACGTGAAAATGACTACTTTATAGAATTAAAACCAAAAGAATGGAACGGGATTATTTACCTTGATAGCGTTAGTCCGGCTACTCCAGCCAGTGAAAGCCACTAAATAATGATAAAACCTGCTGGGTTAATACTCGGCAGGGTTCTTCTGAACTGCATGTCTGGTGTTGTAGGGGAGGCCATCACCCTCAGGCTATCCGCTAATATTTTTAAGAGATTTGAGTATTTATTTCTACTTTAAGTGAGTAAGCAACATCTTAATTATGACGTTGAGCTTGCCTAGCTTTACTCGTAAACTTCTGTACTTTGATATTGAGAGCACCAAGTATGCATGCAGTGTTTTTAGACCAACAAACGTTTAGCGCTAATATTAGCCTTGATAATATTCGCCAGCAGGTTACTTCATTAAACTGTTTTGCAACCACTTCGCCAGAGCAACTTTTATCACGCTGTGCTCAAGCCGATATTGTTATTACAAACAAAGTAGAATTAACCCAAAATACCCTAGAACAACTCCCCAAGCTAAAACTAGTGTGTGTGGCTGCTACTGGCACCAACAATGTTGATCTAGCAGCCGCTGCTCAGTTAGGGATACAGGTAAAAAATGTGGCGGGGTATTCCACCACCTCAGTTAGTCAATATGTATTTGCACAAATGCTGGAATACTTTAATCAAACCAACCTTTATAACCAAGACTCAGCCCAAGGGGCGTGGCAGAAAAGCCCGACGTTTTGTTATCACTCAGGTGAAATAAGCGAACTTTACGGTAAAAAGTTAGGCATAGTAGGATACGGAAATTTAGGGAAAGCTGTTGCCAAAATTGCCGAGGCCTTTGGTATGAAAATACTCATTGCAGAGCGCCCTTATGCTGCAACAATTCGTCAAAATAGACTCAGTTTCGAACAAGTATTATCAGAGGCAGACATACTAACGTTACATTGCCCACAAACACCAGAAACCGAAAACCTCATTAACGCGCAAACCTTAAGCCAAATGAAACCCAGTGCTATGTTAATCAATACTGCACGCGGGGCTCTTGTAAATAGTAACGACTTACATGCAGCATTAAAAAATAAACGCTTAGGTTACGGGGTGCTAGATGTGCTTGAGCAAGAGCCTCCAAGTGCAGATCATATATTAATCAGAGCGATATCCGCTCAAGAGCCTGACTTACACCTTAATAACCTTAAAATTACAGCGCATATTGCATGGGCGAGTATAGAATCACAACAAAGATTACTTGACCTGCTCGCTGATAACATCAGCCATTTTAAAAGCAAATGCTAAGGTTAACTTTTAAAACCAAGAGTATTTTTGCTCCCAACAAAGGCAACTTAATAGCTAATGGCCTTACAAAAAATAAGCACTTCGCTCCCTTCCTATACATTAGAGGTGAGTTCTTTAGACTCTACAAAAACTAAAAAAGCCTACCACTTACCCCCAAAAAGCGATGCCAACACTCACACCAATTGAGATTTGGCTTGCACCAAAGAAAAGCTGATAACAAGCACCTGTATCTTACTGTGATACTGTAAAAAACAGCTAGTAAAAGACAAAGGGTAAAGCGCGGCCATCGTTTAAGCCTCTTTAAACGCTAAGAGTAATGGTTAAACCTCTTTCAGCATTATTTTAAGTATATTAAACGCCATAATTGCTTTATTGAGCACCTACATCTAACCAGCTTATATGCCAAAATAAGCATTTAAAGGCGTTAATACACCTGCTCTTTTTGAACTTCAAAGCAACTAGGCTTTCTATGTACGGATTACTACTAACCAGGATGATTTTGAACCACTCCATGAACAAATTTGTTTTCATTGTTTTAGCAATTTTTAGTGTAAATAGCTGTACAAGTGAAATAACAACACCAGATAAGCATAACTGCTACATAGTGTATGACGCAGGTAGCAGTGGTACGCGCTTGTATATTTACGAACAATCAGGCGCTGACTTGATATCCCATGAAGGCCCTAAGGTTAGCGCACTGGCAGATCCAATTCGCCATACCCATGGCAAAGACCTAAGCGATCTCGACACTATTACAGATGAAGTGGCATCTGCCTTAGATTTAATTAAGCTAGATGGGCCATTAGAAGAGGGTAAGCCTAATTGGTCAGGGTTTGATTGGAGCAAGCAATGTGAAGCACAGTCAGTTAAGGTTTTTGCCACAGCAGGCATGCGTATTGCCGAACAAAATAACCCAACCGATAGCATAGTCTTGTGGCAAACCTTAGCATCAAAAATAACCGCTAAAGTTGGGCCAAATGTGACCGTAGAAACAAGAACCCTTACAGGGTTTGAAGAAGGCCTGTTTGCTTGGCTAAGTGTTAAAGATGTCCATACAACAGACGAGCCCTCCAGCAATTACGGTATTGTGGAAATGGGCGGAGCATCTTCACAAGTTACCTTCCCATGCCCCAACTGCGACTCAGTAAACGATGCAGTTAAAACCGTAATCGTAGATGGCAACCCCATGCAAATTTACAGTTATTCGTACCTTGGGCTAGGCCAAGATGAAGCTCCCCATAGCTTGCCCTTTACTGTTGCAGGCCAAGTTCCAAAAAGCTGTAGTTATGGTGTTGGAACAAACAATCCTGATTGGACAATAGCAAGCTGTGCCGTTGAAATACCAATTACCGCTAAAGGTTCAAACACTGACATCATAGACCCTTACAATTACACCAAAACAGGGACCAAAGGGACTACAAATACGCTACCAGCTGCCCATAAAAATATACCCAAATGGTATTTAATGGGAGCTTTTAACTATGCAAAAGAAACAGACATTGATGATTTTTGTGTCAATCAGCATGATGGATATTACAATGCCTTTACGGCATGTTTTAACCCTATCTATTTAGATAAATATTTGAAAACACTAGATATACAGGCCGAACAATCTAGCAAAGTAGATGTAAGCTGGACCCAAGGGGCTGCAATCTGCCAAATAGAAAACTGCCTAGCAACTATTACCACCCCTCCGGTATGCCGCTGGATGAAATCTGGATGCTTAGCTCACTGATAAATACCAAAAGCAATTACGCTATTGGGTATGGACTTTGTTCCCCAAAACGCTTCTTTCACGGCCTAGGCTTTGGGGCGGGGAGGGCAACACTTTAGCACCTAGAGTTACACGCCCATTTCAGCGGCTTTTTTAGGTGTAAAACTACTTCCCATTGAAGCAACAATAACCAAAGCAATTGCAATCCACTGCAACAAGGTTAGCTGCTCACTCAATAACACAAAACCAGCTAATGCCCCTATGGCTGGCTCTAAACTCATCAGCACACTAAAAGCTTGGGTGGGCATGTTTCTCAGGGCGATCATTTCTAAGGAGTAGGGTAACGCACTTGATAAAATCCCTACCAATAACCCCATAGATAATACTTCCCAACTGATTAGTGCTAAGCCCTGGCTAACGACTCCAACAGGTACCAGTACAATAGAAGCCACTGTCATGCCAAGAGCCACAGTCATGCCACCAGACACCTGCTTACCAGAACGAGTGCCAAACAAAATATAACCCGCCCAGCATGCCCCTGCTCCTAACGCCATTAAGGAGCCCCCAAGGTCGAGGCCTTGTGCGTTAGCTAAATCTGGTAGCAGTAATACGATACCAGCGATGGCAAAAGCCACCCAAAAAAGATCACTTTTACGCTTAGACCCAAATAGTGCCACCGCTAGTGGGCCAGTAAATTCAAGGGCTACCGCTATCCCTAAAGGAATACGCTCAATCGCGAGGTAAAACAGAATATTCATGCCACCTAAACATAGGCCGTAAATAATAATACTTTGCCACTCTTGCCCTTTGGGCATGGCTCGCCATGGCCGAAACACCAACCAAAGTACCGCAGCTGCAAACCCTAAACGTAATGCCGTAGTACCCTCTGGACCTACCAAAGGGAAAAGCTGTTTTGCTAGAGATGCGCCAGATTGAATTGCCACCATTGCGAATAAAACACTGCCGATAGCTGTTAGCATAACTCGATTAATTTGCATCTAGAATACGCCCCCAAAAGCGGAATAACTTAATTGGCGGCATTCTACCTGAGGCAAGGTAAACTCTGCAGATATTCTTACTATAAAAGGTAAAAAATCTAACATTGAGGAAATAAACTAGACTGTCTTTTAAATTCACTTATCCTTGTCGCTTGTGCACGTGTTTATTCCAGCAAAAATGCAAACCTTAACGCCAGTTATAATGTAGAAAACCTGAACCATGTTTAAAAAGAAGCAAGATGCAAAACCCAAAGAAATAACCTTCGAACGAGTGAAAGGTTATTACATCTGGCTGATTGGAAAATATGGAGACTACACATCAAAAACCTTAATGCAAAAGGCCAACACATTATTTAAAGAGAACACATCATTTAATGAAGACGCCCTTAATTACCTTATGGAACAAGGCATAGTAGATGATCTGAGGTATGCAAAACGTTTGACCCAAAATTACGCAGAAAAAAACATTGGCCCCAACAAAATTAAACAAAAGCTCTATACCAAAGGCTTCACATCGCAAATCATCAACGAGTGCGTAGAATTAATAGAGAGCACAGATGAGGACTATTTAGATAAAGCCCTCACCCTTAAAATCAAAAAATTTGGTGAGTCCAAAATTGTCGATGAAAAACTTAAACAAAAGGCATTGCGACATTTAATTGGGCAGGGTTTCTCGTATGCCATTGCAAATAAAGCAATCAACTACTCAGGTAATGATGTTTAGGGGTATTCTGTATTTGCGACAATATAAGCCAATTTTAATGCCTCATACTAAAACAACTCTACTTCAAGCATCATGAGCCAAACATTCAAATTACGAGACTACCAAACTCAAGCCGTTGAGGCGGCACTTGCGCACTTTCGTCATGGCGATGATCCCGCAGTAATTGTATTGCCTACAGGGGCGGGTAAAAGCTTAGTGATTGCAGAATTAAGCCGACTGGCAAAAGGCCATGTGATTTGCCTTGCCCATGTAAAAGAATTAGTGGAGCAAAATCACGCTAAGTTACTCGCAACAGGCACCCCAGCCGGTATTTTTTCAGCGGGGCTAGGGCAAAAAACACATACCGCCAAAACCACCTTTGCCAGTATTCAGTCGCTGTCTGCGAGCTTAGGGTCTTTTAAAACCCCAGCCAGCTTAATTATTATTGATGAATGCCATCGAGTATCCATGGACGATAGCGCCCAATACCTAAAGGCTCTGGCGCACTTTCGTAGCCTAAACCCCAATGTGAAAATATTAGGGTTAACCGCTACCCCTTATCGCTTAGGCAGTGGCTGGATATACCAGCATCATTACCGTGGGTTTGCTCGGCCTGCTCCAAGTTCGTTTTTTAAAAAGTGTATTTTTGAACTGCCCCTACAGTACATGGTGAAAAAAGGCTATTTAACACCGCCTGTTCACTATGATGCAGCGATAGCCCACTATGATTTTAGTTTGTTGACCGAAAGCTTAGACGGCGAGCAAAACACCGATGACATTGCCTTGAACGAGCTCATTCACAAACACCCGCGAGTTACTCAGGCCGTAACCGAACAAATATTACAGCTAAGCAAAGAGCGCCAAGGTGTCATGATTTTTGCCGCCACTATCGACCACGCCAAAGAAATTTGCGGTTATTTACCAGCAGAGCAAACGGCCTTAATTACCGGAACCACCAAAATCAATCAGCGGGACGAGCTAATCAGCGCCTTTAAAGCCAAACAAATTAAGTACTTAGTGAATGTGTCTGTGCTGACTACAGGTTTTGATGCGCCCCACGTAGATGTGATAGCTATTTTGCGGCCCACCCAGTCTATTAGCCTATTTCAACAAATTGTCGGTCGAGGTTTACGGCTAAGCCCAGGTAAAAAAGACTGCTTAGTATTAGATTACACCAACAATGGGTACGATATTTTTCAACCCGAAATAGGCGAAAAAAAGCCAACGCCAGATTCAGTTGCCGTACAAATACATTGCCCGCAGTGTGGTTTTGCCAATGCCTTTTGGGGTAGAACAGACTCTCAAGGGAATATACTTGAGCACTTTGGGCGTCGGTGCCAAGGTTTAATTGAAGACAGCGAAAACCAAGATGGCATTGAAGGCCCTGGATTTGATAAACAGTGCAGCTACCGCTTTCGCTTTAAACTCTGCCCCCATTGCAACCAAGAAAACGATATTGCCGCCAGACAATGCCAGCACTGTCATGAAAAGCTAATCGACCCCGATGATATATTGCGCAAGGCTTTAAACTTAAAAAATAATAAGGTGCTACGCTGCGCCGCTATTACACCAAAAATTGACCATAGCAATAAAACAGTAAAGATCACCTACCACGACGAAGACGGCCTGACCTTGTCCGAAACCTTTCGTTTTAATTTTAAAAAGTCGAGACAAAGTTTTAATGAGCTATTTGCCCGAAGGCTAGCCAAAGGCACCCAATCGATTCAATTTGACTCATTGGAAGAGCTACAGAGCTTTTTACCCTACCTGCCAGCCCCAGACTTTGTAATAGCCAAAAAACAAAAACATCACTGGCAAGTCACCGAGCGTCTGTTTGATTACGAAGGGCCTTATCGTAAGGCGAATCAGCTAGGCTAGTAGCGGTAAAGCGCTAAAAATTAAAACAGGTATTATTTAGTCACTTCAATAATTTTAGCCTGCTCAAAATGTTTTTTTGCATACTCAAACACTTCAGATGCAAGCTTAGAATTAGGTGCACAAATGTCTGTAGCGTTACTAGCTTGATTAAATAAGGTCACTATATCACCCGTCATTTGGATTTGTGAGATAGATGCTTTTTGAACAACAAGTGGATGACTATTCAAAAAATGGCGATTTAATTTATGTGGGTTTTTACGAATATGTACAGTCTCGCCATAAAGTGTAAAAACACGTTTTGGTTCGAATGTTAATCGCCTAATAAAAAACACAAGAATACATAACAGCACCAGTGCAACAGAGAATATTAACATGTCCATATAAGTGTCCTTTTAAAATATCGCAATCTAAAACGAGTTGCGATTTATCAACAAGAAAAATGAGTATGAGTAATTGATTACAGATTAGAATTGATAACCTATCTGAGCCATTATCCCAGTGTGTGTGCCTGATTTAGCGTCACCCACTAAAAACGAAATACCAGCGTTAGCTCCAGGTATTCCAATACCATTAAAGAAATAATGGTAACCAAACCCTGCTCCGTAGATAGCTTCATCATTCCTAAATGCTGTGCTTTCAGTGCCTACCACCCCAACATAAGCACTAAGGCCATGTTGAGTATCTTGAAAATCAAAAACGTCTGTAGTTACCCAACCGGCACCTATTCCACAAGTAGAGCCGCCTCTATCTGAATAGCTTACACACCCAGCAGACAGATACTTTAAGTCTGTATCTGAACGCATCGCGATATTTACGCCTAAGCCGCTGTATAAACTCCCAATACCTGCTCCAAAAGTAAACTCATCAGCCACAGAATTAACTGAAAAAGCCAAAGGAAAAAGTAGGAAAGCGAAAGATTTAATGTTTTTCATTGGGGTCCTTGAGGTGAGTAAATTCAACATCTACAAAATTAATAGAGGTCATCAGTCCAAAGTCATACGCTAAGGAGCGTAAACAGCAGCTAGCCATTTATTACGTGAATTAAAGTTTTATGTGACTTCGGTCATAATTTTATACTACCTATATATTTTTATTTTGTAACGGCCTTTATAGCCAATGCAAAACAGACTTATATAACCACCACTAGTATTTAGACACTTTAATTAAACAAATATTAAATTTTTGTATTTAAAAGCAATATTAATAAGTATTATGCCACCGGCTATAGCGCCTCTTAACATGAACCAAAATCAAAACAAGGGCGTACAACCAAAACAACATAAAATAAGTGAAGAGATGTGCAATGAATGCCCCTGCTTTCGCTCTAACAGATAACTCAACTCAGCAGATGTCTAAGACTTCGTCTTCTAAGATGAACGCCATTATCGAAATAACGAATCTTAGGCTCAGAACTTTTATTGGGTTTAATGAAGAAGAGAAAAACAAACAACAAGACATAGTGATCAATGCTGAAATTCACTACCCCCTTAGTAGCGGATGTCTAGAGGATCAGGTATCTGATGCCCTAAATTACAAAACCATCACCAAAGCCATTATTAAACATGTCGAGTCTGGACGTTTTTTATTGCTCGAAAAGCTGGTGGCAGATGTACTCAATATTTGTAATGAGCATCAAGATGTTGTCTATGCCAAAGTTAAAATAGACAAACCCCATGCTCTGCGTTTTGCCGATTCGGTATCTCTGTCACTCGATATTCACAGCAACAGTTCACAGGAGAAATAATCATGACATCACAAACGGCTGCCTTGAGCATTGCTAGTGAAAACAAATCCTCTAGCCAAATCAGTGAAGAAGCATTAATGGTCAGAAATGCATTGATTAAGCGTGGCTTAGAAACCCCTATGATTGACAATGAGCTGACCGACAAGCAAAAATACGCCAAAATTAAAGACAGCTTCACCGACATCGTCACCACACTTGGCCTAGATTTAACAGACGACAGCCTATGCGAAACCCCTCATCGGCTCGCCAAAATGTACGTTAATGAAATTTTCTCTGGTTTAGACTACAAAACGTTTCCTAAAGTCACAGCCATCGAGAACAAGATGAAGCTTGATGAAATGGTAAAAGTAGACGACATCAGTTTAACCAGCACCTGTGAACATCACTTTGTCACCATTGATGGCACAGCTCGCGTGGCTTACATACCTAACGACAGCATTATTGGCTTATCAAAAATCAATCGCATCGTGCGCTTTTTTGCCCAGCGTCCACAGGTACAAGAACGCCTAACTCAACAAATTTTAGTGGCACTGCAAACACTGTTGAATACCGACAATGTGGCAGTATCAATTAACGCAACCCATTATTGCGTTAAATCTCGTGGCGTAATGGACACAAACTCCCATACCTCTACCACAGCCCTTGGCGGTAGCTTCAAGCAAAACTCGATTACGCGACAAGAGTTTTTAAAGTAAATGCCAACGGTAGTGATAACAGGGGTAGGGCAACGCTTAGGTTTATGTTTGGCCGAATATTTTTTGGCCAAACAATACAAAGTGATAGGCACATATCGAACCGAAAGAGCATCTATTAAAAATTTGCAAACAAAGGGCGCACAGCTGTATCAAGTAGACTTTTACGATCATCAGCAAACCCAAGCCTTTATTAAAGCAGTGGCAAGTCACAACGAGACCCTAGACTGCTTAATTCATAACGCATCAGACTGGCATGATGACAACAAGACTGTAGACTTTTCCGCTTATCATCAAATATTTTCTAACATGATGACCATCCATGCCGAAGTACCTTACCAATTAAACCTAGCCTTTCATTCACTCCTTACTCCTAAAGATGATCAAGAGTTTACCGACATTATTCACATCAGTGACTATGTTGCATCTAAGGGGAGTAAAAAGCATATTGCCTACGCAGCCAGCAAGGCGGCACTAGAAAACTTAACCCTGTCATTCGCCCAGCGATTTAGCCCAAATATTAAAGTTAATGCTATCGCCCCAGCCCTGTTAGCGTTTAATGAAGATGACGATGAAAGTTATAAAATAAAGGCTAGAAATAAATCCTTAATGCAAACCGAAGGCTCGTTTCAAGAAGCCATCAATACCGTTGAATGGTTATTAGCAAGCCGTTACATCACCGGCCGCACAATACACCTAGATGGTGGCAGACATTTAAAGTAGCTGTTTGGATAGAGGTTTATCATTGGCCCTATCGCAATGGAATAAAGGGGACGCATTCCTTTATTCTAAATTACTATTTTTGAATTTGGTACAATCAGTGTCTTTGCTATTTTTATGTGTTTTGTGGCAAATGCTTACATATAACATCATGCGCTTCTTTTAAACCAGCACCATATATACGACGATACTCTTTGATTGCTTCTATCTTTTTATCTTCATCAATAAGGCATTTTAAGTCTGGATGTAGCTTGGAGACATTACTAAACTTTTTTTCTCGAACTCTCCGTTTGGGCTCGTCTAGATTCTGAATGTAAAATAAATACGCAACCACGAACAAAATCAATAAAAGTGCAATTTCCATTTGTACCCCACTTACTTGTTGAAAAACACCTAACAGTATATTAGCCAAACCATAGGCTTAAGCCGCTCTAAGAATAATGATTCTGCTAATTAATCCGTTTCATCTTTTCATATAGTTATTGGTTTTCAAAGCGGAATGTTTATTGGCTTGCCATCTAGATACCACAACTCTGGATAAATACAGGATATGAAACTTAGTCTCACCACTTTAACTCTATTAAAAACAATGCCTTAAGCTAAATCGTTTTTACTTTGAAGAAAAAGTGACTGTGGCCCATTTTATTCTAAATTCCCATCATGACGCAGTTTTTATACGCTCACCTTGTACTTGAGATCTCGTACCTCATCGCCAGTCATCCCTCGAAAACCCCACTGATATGGCTGCTGCTCTTTTATCGTAATTTCAATATCTATAGGGGAAATAGAAAGCTCTTTTTCAATTTTTGAAAAGATAGATTTTATCAGTAACTTTTGAGTTTCTACTTTACGACCAGCCATCATATTTATTTCTATGACAGTATATGCGTCAGTCCTTCCGCCAGGATAAAAGAAATCTTCCTTTTCCATAGGAATAAACCGATGAGCGCGCTTATCTTCAGGTAACCCTAACACTTCCCTCATAGACGCGTGTATCACATCCGAAAGTTTAGGTTTTATTGGATTTAAATATTCATTAATCCCATATACAAGGATCATTGCCTGTCTCCTGATGCGAACCCCTCATTTGGGCATCCATGATAATTAATCTAAAGGTTCAAGCAAGTAACACTTTTTTAAACCGTGATTTTGTCCAGTTATTTTATCTATAACGCTTTGATTAAAATAATTATTTTTGAAATTGTTGCAATGGGTGTCTCTATAAGGAATTTTAAAGAGGCTTGCTCTATTATTCGTAGTGCGCAATGTACTCTGATTTATAGCATTAAATTATCTGATGATGTTGTTCTTAAAAATCAATTATCTTTTATGTTTCTTTTTGATAATAATTCTCATTATCAAATTAAAACTATTATTGAGTAACACATTATGAAAAAGACAATTACCTTTGCTTGTTTACACTTTACCGTAGCGTTTACGGTCACTTATTTATTAACTGGTAGTGCCGTTATCGGTGGTGCAGTGGCCCTTGTTGAGCCAGCTGTTAATACAGTTGTATTCTATTTTCACGAACGTGTATGGAAGAAATTTGAAAGCCAAGAAACCAATAAAGTTAATGACAATTCTGAGCAGGGTTTCTCATCAAATGATATGACATTGGCATCTTAACTTGCCAAGGTTAAGGTTAGAGGGGGAGGTGGGCTTTTAGGTTTTTAATAACCTAGAATGTTTTTGTCTGGCATTTAACAGCTGAAAAGGGGCGCATTCCTTTAAAAAGTTGGAAGTTAATAAATAATGGAATACGCCATCTTTATTCCATTTATGCACAATACTTACTTTTCTCATTTTTAGAAAAACCAGCAATTAAGGCACGTATGTTTATTCGTTTTTCAATTTTATTATTTTCGGTGTCATCAACCACCTTTGTAATTAGTAGATATGACTGATTAAAAATAAATAAAAATTCAGTGCCATTGTTTCTTTCTATAATAAAGCATTCGTCAAAAATACTCTCAACATGAGCATTTTGTGATAAACCTTCAAAGAGGTTAGTTCCATGTTTTGCTCTGTACTTAGATAAAAGGTTTTTAATTAGGTGTGGACTACCCCAAGTAACTAAAACAATTTTATTATCCGCACTAAGCAAGCTTCGATGTTTCTTAAAATATTCTCCTTTTGTAAGGAATACTCCATATTTATAAATATTTCCGCCTTTAAATGGCAGTTTTACTTCCACCCCATTAGCGTGCTTAGTGGCACTATTCACCATAGAGAGTACCGTTTTATTTTTTTTATTAACCATTCTAGCTAATTTAGATATGGCTTCACCATCACTACTACCGGGAGCATTTATCCTTGATAAAAGCCCAAAAAGCTCATCAATTTTGCTTTTCTCCGTATTGCATTTTCTGCAAACATGAAAATCACCTTGAGCATTAGTTCTTGTTTTACTGACTGCTATTTGTGGAATTAAATGTTCTACGGAGCGGCCATCATCGCTATTATTAGATTTTCTAACTTCTTTACCGCAATAAACACAATTTTTGTTCTTTATCATATTTCAAATAACCAGTTTAATGGGATTAAGATGTTCGAGGATAGGGGGTGTCAGGCTCTTATATAGACAACCATGATAATTAATCTAAAGCTTCAAGCAAGTAGCACTGGTTTCTAATCGTGACTTTACTCAGTTGTTTTATCTCTAGTGCTTTGATTTAAATAATTATTTTGAATTTGTTACTATGGGTGTATCTGTAAGTACCTCTACTAACTAGACTCGATTATGTTTAAATTTTACCAATTAATGTTTTTCTGATTGCGTAATGGTATTGCAGAATTCAAAACTGACACTTTGTTTTTAGCTTGAAAACCGTTGTGATGTAAAAATAACTCCAAACCTTTTCGTGTTGTGTTACCTGCAGCAGGCGGTAAACAAACACTTCTAATCGGAAGTGTTTTGCGTTGGAATAGATTTTCTTCATCATTTTGAAGAAATATACTTTCAACATAAGGTACAAAAGTGCCTCCAGTAGTTCTGAATTTTCTTAATTTTTCATTTTGAACTGAGTTAGCCAAAAATATGGCTCTCCACTCTTTTTCCTCAGAGAACCCTTCATCTTTGAATGTTAATAAAGGAATCTGAAAAACATTTTGAAGCAAGCCAATTATCATGCCTTTATTCTCTGGGTTTAACTCTGAAATATTATCATTATCAATATTGTATTTTTTAATAGTTTTAGATAGCTCATCAATGATGAAATTAACTATTTTAAGTTTTAATTTACCGTCGTAAATGACTGGTAAGAAGTTGCAGATAATAACAGTGCTATTTTGATACGTAGATAATCGAGAATCCGATAAGTCAAATTCAATACAATAACCTTCCGATTGATTTGAATAGGCTCGCCATTGACTCAGAAGGTCATGTTTAGAGCAGAATGAAATGATATATGGTGTAAGAAATTCGGTTAAATTTTCACTGTGCTCTTTAAGGTATATAGCCAGTTCTTGTAGAACGACTTCTTCACGGTCAATGAGGGCTTTATATACCACATCTAATCCGTCTTTCATTTCTCTCGAGTCATTTAAAAACCGATAGTCAGTTGCCCACAAGTTAGCATTTGAGACTATCCCCTCTAAACCTTGCGCCGAAGTATAGTGATAAAGCTTTGTGGTTTTTTCTTCCGGAGATATTTCAATTATTTTGCTTTGAACAAAATTAGATAATGTCAGCAACTCTCCCATCATAGGAGACATGGAGTCAAAGCTACTTAAAAATTTATCGTATGACACTAAACTTCCCTTTAAACATAACACTTGGGCTAAGTAGAAAACACGACAACCTTTTGACCGGAAGGCCACCGATTGGTCTTCAAAGTGAGCTTTGTGTTAACAGCATTGCATACTAGTGTTAAAATAGATTCGTTGTTCTTATCATGGCATCCATTCTAAAAATTAGCAAAACACTAACTTTCTTCTAAGTTTTACGGGCTTTATACAACCAGGGATGCGCTGTTATGCCAATTTATTTCAGGACGGGACTTTTATATGTATATCCATGTTAAATACTAAGGTGGGCCGAGTCAACGACTCTGCCCCCGCAGAATTCTTGGCTTGCCATGTAGAACCTACGACTCTGGATAAATACAGAGTATTGTATTTATAGCTTTCAAAATAACTTGATTATAAACAATGGCATAAGCTTGGTTGTGTCTATTGTTTAATAATATTTATTTCCAATTAAAAACGGCAAAATATTTATCGCTAGGTGAGTTGACGGGCTAAAGCCCGACCTACAAGTTTTATATGCATTTTTCTGTGATTAAAGTGAATGTTTGGTATGTGTAGCAGATGCTTGGTGAGCAGTGCGAATGTTTTGTAAGCGTAGCGCATAGGTAATTCAAGGGAGTTAACTAAGAAGGCGCAGTACCTATCTAAACCTCAACAATTAAAAACAAAAAACGAAGCCTAGGCTTCGTTTTTTTAAAACAGGTCTAATGAAACTAGTAAGCTTTACTTACTGTGCCTTTGTTTTAACACAGCAACCACATCAGATAGATTCAAGTCACTGGCTTGAAGCAATACAAGTAGGTGATATAGCAAGTCGGCAGATTCGTTTTTAAGTTCTTCTAGGTCTTTTACTGTGGCGGCTAGGGCGGTTTCTACGCCTTCTTCACCGACTTTTTGAGCAATGCGTTTTATGCCTTTGCTGTAAAGGTGGGCTGTGTAGCTAGAGTCTGCATCGGCACCTTTACGTGAGGCAATGACTTGCTCTAAGTCTGCGATAAAGCTTATGTCAGCAGACTGGCTGTCGAACCAGCAGGTTTCTGTACCTGTGTGGCATGTGGGGCCAATAGGGTTGACTAGCGCTAGGATAGAGTCATTGTCACAGTCGCAGGTGATTTCCACTAGGTTAAGGCTGTTGCCTGATTCTTCACCTTTGGTCCATAAACGTTGTTTAGAGCGGCTAAAGAAGGTGACTAGCCCAGTATCAAGGGTTTTATCTAGGGCGTCTTGGTTCATGTATCCTTGCATCAATACCTTGCCACTTACGGCATTTTGTACGACACAGGGGATAAGGTTGTCCATTTTGTCCCAGGCTAATTTTTCGACATTTTGCTTTGTAATTATCATCTTAATCTCTTATGGCAATATCTTGCTCGCGCAAGTAGGCCTTTAATTCTGGAATAGGAATTATACCTTTGTGAAATACCGAGGCGGCGAGTGCGCCATCAACATCAGCTTGTTGAAAAACATCGGTAAAGTGCACTTTTTCGCCAGCTCCGCCAGAGGCGATTAAAGGCACGGTACAGTTAGCGCGAATAGCTTTTAATTGGGCAATATCATAGCCTTTGCGAACGCCGTCTTGGTTCATGCAATTAAGTACAATTTCACCGGCACCGCGTTTTTGAACTTCTTTTACCCAGTCGGCTGTTTCCCAAGCGGTAACTTGGGTACGGCTTTCGTCACCTGTGTATTGGTGAACTTGGTATTTCCCGGTTTCTGCATTAAAAAAGCTATCTATGCCTACTACTACGCATTGTTGGCCGTAGGTGTCGTGCAGGCGAGTAATAAGCTCAGGATCAGCCAGAGCAGGGGAGTTGACCGATATTTTATCGGCACCCATTTCAAGTATTTTGCCTGCATCTGCAACGGTTTTTATGCCGCCGGCCACACAAAATGGAATATCGATAACTTGGGCTATGCGAGTTACCCAACTTTTATCCACTACGCGCTGGTCGCTTGATGCGGTGATATCATAAAAAACTAACTCATCGGCACCTTGTTCAGCGTACTGCTGAGCAAGTGGCACTATGTCGCCAATGATTTCGTGATTACGAAATTTAACACCTTTGACTACCTTGCCGTCTTTTACATCTAGGCAAGGGATAATACGTCTAGCTAACATAACAGGCCTTATTTAACTCGGGTTAACCAATTGTGGGTGTCTGGCGCTTTACCCCATTGGATATCATTTAGCGCTTGGCGTAACTTTTGGGTGATTGGTCCGTGTTCACCGCTACCTACTGTGTGCTCTTTATCATTGTGAATAAGGGTGCCAACAGACGTTAGTACTGCAGCAGTACCTGACAAGGCCGCTTCTACACCAGGTTTTGCAGCCCGTTGTAGTAACTCATCAACCGACAGCTGGGTTTCGGTAACTTTCATCCCAAGGTCGGCGGCTAAGGTTAAAATAGAGCTACGAGTTACGCCGTGTAAAAAGCTTGAGTCTAATGCTTTGGTAATGACTTCGTTGCCATCTATCAATAAAAAGTTAGCTGCGCCTGTTTCTTGTACATCGCCGTTAGGGCAAAACAAAATTTGGTCTGCTTGTACCTCTTCTTTAGCGGCAATAATGGGCCCTAGTGCGCTGGCATAGTTACCACCACTTTTTATCATGCCCATGTGCGGCGCACAGCGCATGCCGGTTTCGTCTAGTAATACTCTTAGTGGCTTAGCGCCCCCTGCAAAGTAGTCACCTACTGGTGAAATCAGCACATACAACATGGAGTTAACACTCGGTGCTGCTGCTTTACCAATAGCGGCTTCGGTACCAATATGGGTTGGGCGAATATACATTGAGCCTGGAGGCTCAGGGATTTCGCTACTGTATTGGCCCACTATGTCTAAAATCATTTGTGACACTTGAGACTGGTCAATATCAGGCAAAGAAAGCAAGCGGCTGCTTTGATCAAAGCGGTTAATGTTTTGATCCATGCGGAAAATATGCACACTGCCGTCGGCATGTTTAAAGGCTTTTAAACCTTCAAAACAGGTGCTTGAATAATGTAATACGTGAGCGCCGGGGTGCAATTGAATGCTATTGGAGTCAACAATTTCAGATGTGCTCCACTGGTTATTTTCAAAGGTAGCGAGAGCCATTTTAGGCATAAACACTGTACCAAAAGCCGCCATGATAATTTCCTAATTTGTTATATAATTTTGTTATTCGCTTGTTTGTCTATTGTAAAGCAATCTTAGGGTTAACTTGTAGTATTCCAGCAAGATATTGCTTGCTCGACTGTAAACTTACCTTCTAGTAAGGCTCGCCCTAAAATTACGCCACTTACTTTAGTGGGCTTGAGTATGGCAATGTCATCAAGCTTGCCTATACCGCCAGAGGCTTGCCAACCTACAGTTGGGAAACGCTCGGTCATTTCTGTGTATAACTGGTGATTAGCGCCTTGTAAGGTGCCATCTCGGCTGATGTCGGTGCACAGTACATGTTTGGCACCCACTGATAAAAAGTCTTCGAGTAGGGCTTCTATTGATACCCCAGAGTTTTCTTGCCAGCCGTGAGTGGCAATAAACTTGTTACCTGACTCATCAATATTAATATCTAAAGCGAGTACTATGGCATCGGCACCATATTTAGTGATCCAACCTTTTACTAGTTCAGGCTCTTTAACAGCCAACGAACCAATTACCACGCGCTTTACGCCTATCTCTAGGAGTTGGGCTACGTCTTGCTCGCTACGAATACCGCCACCTGCTTGAAACTGCATGCGGCCTGTGGCCACCATTTTTGCAATTAAATCTAATTGGCGTTTACTGGTATCTTTTGCACCTGTTAAATCAACAATATGCAACCATTCAGCCCCTTGATCTGCGTAGCTATGTACCACATCAATAGGGTCTAATTTATATTCTGTTTTATGCTCGTAATCGCCTTGATATAAACGTACGACTGAACCTTCAATTAAATCTATGGCTGGGATGATCATATTTTATTTACTAACCTTTCTCATTCGCTGGTTTTATAACTCAATGAAGTTTTTTAATAGCTGCGACCCTACATCACTAGAGCGCTCTGGGTGAAACTGCACACCAAAAAAGTTGTCTTTGTGTAGGGCGGCTGAAAAGTCCATTCCGTATTGGCAGCTTGCCATAGTAAAATCTGAGATACCGACAGCAAAACTATGTACAAAGTAAAAGTAGCTGTTGGCATCTATGCCTTTAAATAGGGGCGCGTCTGCAACAGGGGTAACGGTATTCCAGCCCATGTGAGGCAGGCGTAAATCACCCACTTGCATGCGTTTTACTTGGCCTGGTATTAAACCTAGGCACTCAGTGCTCTCGGTTAAGCTTTCTTCTGATGCTTCAACCATTAACTGCATACCTAAACAAATGCCAAGTACTGGCTGGGTTAACTTTTGTACACAGCTAACCAGTTGCTTTTGTTTTATGCTGGCCATAGCCGCATTGGCACTGCCTACGCCGGGTAAAAATACTTTGTCGGCTGCTTGGATCACTTGAGTGTCATCACTTACAGTCACGTTTACACCTAAACGTTCGACTGCAAATTTCACCGAAGATATATTGGCGCACCCTGTATTCACTATTACTATTTGCTGTGCTTTCATCATTACAAAGCACCTTTACTGCTTGGTAAGGATTCACCTTGCTTGTGGATTGCTTGGCGTAAGGCTCGGCCAAATACTTTAAACAAGCTTTCTACTTGATGGTGCGCATTGCCTTCTGTGGTAGACAAGTGCAGCGATAACCCCATAGCTTGTGCTATCGAATAGAAAAAGTGAGGCACCATTTCAGTTGCCATTTCGCCTACTTGGTCACGGCTAAATTCTGCTTCAAATTTTAGGTGAGGGCGGTTAGAAATATCTAAAATACATTCTGCGCGGCATTCATCCATAGGTAAGGCAAAACCAAAACGGCCAATACCACGTTTGTCGCCTAGGGCTTTTTTCATGGCTTCACCAAGAGCAAGGGCAGTGTCTTCTACACTGTGGTGATCATCTATGTGTAAATCACCATCTGTTGTGAGTGTTAGCTCAAAGCCACCGTGGGTGGCTATTTGATCTAGCATGTGATCAAAAAATCCTAACCCTGTTTCTATGGTTGATTTTGCCGTTGAGTCTAAATCAACAGTAACGTTTATATTGGTTTCTGAGGTTTTACGAACAACAGTGGCCACTCGGCTTGATGCAAGCAATTGCTTTTCTATAGCCAGCCAGTTGTTATCTTGTGGGTGATATTTAATACCGACAATGCCCATGTTTTCTGCAAGCTGCATATCTGTGTCGCGGTCGCCAATCACAAATGAGCGAGTAAAGTCGACTTTACCTTGCTGTAAGTAGTCTTTTACTAAACCCAGTTTAGGCTTGCGACAGGTGCAGTTGTCTTCGTCAAAGTGAGGACAAATGAGTACGTCGTCAAACACCACACCTTGGCTACTAAAAAAGTCCATCATTTTATTGTGGGGTAAATCAAAGTCAGCCTGAGGAAAACTATCTGTCCCTAGTCCATCTTGGTTAGATACCATGACAAGGCGAAACCCATTTTGTTGCAACTTAAGTAGGACGGGTAATACTTGTGGCTCGAAAACCAGTTTTTCTAATGTATCAAGTTGTTTGTCGATAGCGGGCTCTTCAACTAGGGTGCCGTCTCGGTCGATAAAAAGAATAGGCTGCTGGCTCATGCTAATGGTTCCTGCTGTGCAAAAAAGTCTGTCATTAATGACAAAAGTTTTTCATTTTGTTGTTGATTGCCAAGGGTAATGCGAAGGCAATTATCTAAATTAATTTGTTTGGACTGATCGCGGATCAACACTGAGTTGGCGACCAAAAAGTCCATTATTGCTTGTTTTAATGGGTGACGAAATAAAATGAAATTCGCTTTATCATCGCCCACAAGTGTTACTTCTGGAAACTTGGTTAATTGCTGTTTCAAGTGTTCTTTTTGACTATGCAGATAGTCTACTTGTTCAGCCATTAATGCTAGCCCCTTTGGGCTTAAGGCTTGTGCGGCAATTTGCGCTACAGGCTCTGGCATAGGATAAGGAGCAATTACCTTCATTATGCTTTGAATTACATCTTGATTTGCCAAGGTAAATCCGCAGCGAATGCCTGCTAAAGCAAAGGCTTTAGACAGTGTCCGCAAAACCACTAGGTTAGGATATTGCGCAAGTTCTTTTGCCCAAGTATTGGCGGCATCAAACTCAATATAGGCTTCGTCTACTACAACCAGAGCAGAGTCAGCAAAGTGCTCTAGAACTTCAGTTAACTGTGCTTTATCTACCGATGTGCCAGTTGGATTATTAGGCGAGCAAATAAATACCAGGTTAACCTTATTTTTGAAGGTTTTTATGGTGTCGATATCTAATGAAAAATCTTCATTTAATACCGCTTTACTCACCCCTACATTGCAGGTTTCGGCACTGATGGCATACATACCATAAGTAGGTGGGCAGATTAAGATACTGTCCTTGCCTGGTGTACAAAAGGTACGAATCAATAACTCTATACCTTCATCTGCGCCGCGAGTGACTACTATTTGGTCTTTCTCAACGCCTGCATATTCTGCGTAAGGCAAAATAACACTTGGTGGCTGACAATCTGGATAACGATTAAAGTGCGCTGAGTCGACGTCGTAATTGTTGGCAAAAGGTGACTCGTTGGCATTTAGCCAGATTTCGCTGTCGCTGTCACCGCCTGCAAAAATGCGGCGTGCTGACTCATAGGGCTTTAAAGCCTTAAGATTTTCGCATACTAGTTTATTGACTAACTCACTCATTCTGACACCTCGGTGTTTAACCTAAGGGCTACGGCTTGTCTGTGGGCGTCTAAACCTTCGGCATCGGCAAGATCCATAATGGCGTTGCCAATATTTTGAAGCCCTTGGTAACTCAGTTCTTGCACTGTAAATCTGCGCATAAAATCTGCTAGGCCTAGGCTAGAGTAATTGCGAGCATAGCCATAGGTAGGCAATACGTGATTGGTGCCACTGGCGTAATCTCCCGCTGATTCTGGCGACCATTTACCTACAAATATTGAGCCGGCATTGGTAAGTTTACCTAAGCTGTCACGGGCATTTTCTATTTGTACAATTAAGTGCTCGGGTGCATAGCGGTTACTTACTTCAAAGGCTTGCTCTAGGCTGCCTGTTAAAATGTAACGGCTGTGCTGCACGGCTTTTTCGGCGATTTCTTTACGGCTTAGGGTATCAAGCTGTATGTCTACCTGCTGTTTTACAGCTTTGATTAAGGTTTCGCTATCAGACACTAATACCGCTTGTGAATCAGCGCCGTGCTCTGCCTGAGACAGTAAATCAGATGCCACAAAAACAGGGTTGGCGTCTTTATCTGCAATCACTAGCACTTCAGATGGGCCGGCTGGCATATCGATAGCAGGGCCTGCTGGAATGCGGCTTACTTGTTGTTTAGCTTCTGTGACAAAGCTATTACCTGGCCCAAATATTTTATCGACTTTAGCAATAGACTCAGTACCTAATGCCATAGCAGCAATGGCTTGTGCGCCGCCTACTAGGTAGATTTCGTCTATGCCACAAAGACTGGCCGCATAGCGAATTTCTACTGCGATTTCACCGTCTTTATTAGGCGGGGTACACAATACTTTGCGTGGGCAACCCGCTACTTGTGCTGTTGCCCCAAGCATTAGCACAGTTGATGGTAGTGGCGCAGTGCCCCCTGGAATGTATAAGCCTACCGATGCCAGTGGTGCATGTTTAAGTTCGCATACCACCCCCGGGGTAGTTTCTACTTCTATGTCTTCTGGATACTGAGCTTCATGAAACGCGTAAATATTAGCGTACGCTTGGTCTATGGCCCATTTAACTTCTGGCTTTAATGCGCTAGCAAAGGTGTCTTGTTCGTCTTGAGCAAGGCGTAATGATTCAAGCTTGGCCCCGTCAAAGCGTTCGGTTAGTTGCTTTAAGGCATGATCGCCATGGTCTGCTACTTGTTGAATAATATCTGCAACCGCTTCACTTAAAGAGCGGTTATCAGACAAGGCTGGTCGACTTAGTAATTTAGCTTGTTGCTCAGAATTTAAATTGGCCCATATTTCCATGATTAATACTCGCTTAGTATCTTAAGACATCATTTTTTCGATTGGCATAACAAGGATAGAACTACATCCGAGTGCTTTTAGTTTTTCCATGGTTTCCCAGAATAAGGTTTCTGGACTTACTACATGAATCGCCACTGCGTCATCGTTACCGGCTAGTGGTAATACAGTTGGGGTTTCTGAACCGGGTAGTAAGCTTTTAACTTGTTCTAAATAAGCTTTAGGGGCGTGAAGCATGATGTATTTACTTTCTTTCGCCTGAGTAACGCCATCCATACGGGGTAGCATTTTATTAATTAGCGCTTGTTTTTCTTCAGACAGCTTGCCTGCACGTTGAATAAATACCGCTTTTGAGACGAAAATTTCGTCAGCTTCTTGTAAACCGTTAGCTTCTAACGTGGCGCCAGTAGACACCAAGTCACAAATTGCATCGGCTACGCCGGCACGAGGAGCAACTTCAACAGAACCAGTTAACATTACGGTACTGGCGTTGATGTTTTTCGCTTTGAAAAAACGCTCTAGTAAGTAAGGGTAAGTTGTAGCAACTTTTTTACCTTCTAATGACTCTATGCCTTGATAATCCATCTCGTTAGGCACTGCGATAGATAAACGGCAACCACCGTAGTCTAGACGTCTTAACTCAATGTATTCTGCTTGTTTACCTGAAGCTTGGCGCTCTAGCATTTTTTCTTCTAGTTCATTTTGTCCGATAAAACCTAGGTCAACTACGCCATCCATCACTAGCCCAGGAATGTCGTCGTCTCTCACCAATAGAAGGTCAATAGGTTGATTAGTAGAGTGAGCTATTAATAACCGGTCGCGAATTTGTAATTTAATGCCAATAGCTTTTAACAGTGAAATACTGTCATCACTTAAGCGGCCTTTTTTCTGTATTGCAATACGAAGTCTGTTGTTATCAGTCATCTTTTGTTCCGATTAAATATCAATAGTTAATTGTCAAATTGATGTGGCTCAACTCTGGCTAATGTGTACCTAATTTCAGTACAAAAACCTTTAAAAATGAAAAACCCCCGAAAGTCGCCTTCCGGGGGTTTAGAAAAATTCTGCGCCGCTAGAAGGATTCAATACACCTTCCAGCCCAAACCTGAAAGGTTAAGCTTTATGATGGTGATGAATAGCTTGCAGTACGTTTTTCAAAATTTTGTCTTACCCTATCGTGGTTAGTGCGTAAATATTTGCTACGCCCTAAATTATGGCGCATACATTATGCAATCGGCCTAGTTAATGCAAGGGGATTTACAGGGAAAGTGCCTGCTTTCTTACAATAAAATCAACTATGATAGGTTTGATTGAATGAAATGCTTATTTTGTTGTCCAATTATTGAGCGTTTATTCATTTTGACTGAAAGGAGAGAGGCAAATGGTGAATGATTTATTGTTTTCAGTATTACCTCGAGAAGGTAAAGAGCCTATCGCCCACGACACCCAAAAAATTGAAAAAATAGATAAGATAGCAAGGGCGCGAGCATTAAAAGAGGAAGATGAAAAACTAAAAGGTCAGCAACAAGACCCTAACGGAAAAAAGCAAAATCAGGCTAAACAAGATTCTGATGAGCAAACCGCTCAGAAAGATGACACTGAACAAAGCCAAGATACCGCCCCTAAAAAGCCGAAGGGCCCCAAGCATTTAGATGTATATGTTTAGTCTTATTAGCTGAGATTTGCTATCTGAGCGGAAATTTTGATAGATGAGTTTTAGCGTTCAGGAGACATGCCTAACTTACTTTTATCCTTAAAGCTGCGCTGAATAATATGAATTAACTATGAAATTCAGTATCCCCATTTAAATAATCTTGGCAGTTAAAGCTGTTTTATTTTCAATATTCTTAATATTGTCGCTTTTGTTCAATACGACGAAAAGCCGCTGAATTATTATCTTTCCATCAGGTTAGGCAGGGTTTTCCTAGCAACCAATATTTTTGAGTATTTAAATCATGTTAGAAATTAGAAAGATAGAAACAAACGACAGGCTTAGCATTTTAAAGGCAGAGTACTTTAATCAAACTACTGCACCGTTAGATGGCATGTGGCACTTTGGCTTTGTTCCCATGGCACAGCACTTTGGTTTTTATGAAAGTGAGCATTTAGTTGGTTTTTGTTGTTTAAACACAGATGGTTATTTATTGCAATTTTACGTTTCTCAACAAGCCATCACGTCAGCCGACGAATTATTTGAACTTATAATACAAAATAATAGTAATGTAATTGGCAAGGTAGCTGGGGCTTTTGTTAGCACCTGTGATCCTGCATTCCTAGCGATGTGTTTAGACCACAACTTATCATCGACTGTTAACGCTTTGCTTTACTGTGGGGTTCAGGGGAATACAAGCCAAGCTACTAGTGCAGAGTTACAACAAGCTAGCCAAGAGCAACTGGTGCGCTTTGTTGACTTTGCAGTAAACGCAATTGGAGCGCCTAAGGAGTGGTTACAAGGCTACTTTGGTGACTTAATAGCAAAGCAAGAATTATTTGGCTATTGGAAAGACCAGCAACTTATTGCAAGCGGCGAGTGTCGAAAATTTGCTGAACACCAAACTGAATATGCTGATCTTGGTGTGATTGTCTCGCCAGATTTTCGTGGGCATGGAATTGCCACTGATGTATTACGAGCACTTATTGCGTTGGCAAAGTCTCAAGAGCTAATCCCAATGTGTTCAACAGAAAAAGCAAACTTAGGAGCACAAAAGGCCATAGCAAAAGCAGGTTTAGTGACAAATCACCGTTTGCTGCAAGTAACGTTTGCATGAATGACTGTAGGTATGTTGAATCCTTCATAGTTTGGTTAATGTGATCTTTAATTTTGTTAAGGTGTCTTAAGGACTATTAATCGGAAAAGTTATGCTGCATTGGATTATTCCATCAACCAGTAAACTCAGTGACTTTATTGAATGTTATTGGTTTATTGAAAAAAACACAGGAGCTGGTGATAATTTTCCAAAGCTCAACCCTGACCCTTGTGCGCATCTAATTTTTGCACCTTGCTCAGAGCCTTACAGCTATGGTTATGCAAAACAACAGGAGTTAGGGCAAGGCAGTCATTTGCTGTTAGCGCACCAAAATACGTTTGATCTGGACCATTCAAAGTCGTTCACCCATCTAGGGGTTAAATTTAAAGTGGGTGTGCCCTATATGATGTCGCTGACAACAAGCGAAGAAGGGCAATTAGATATTGTTAAGCAAATAGATACCGATAAGTTAATGTCAGTCAATGCGGCTGCACTAAGTGAATTTTTTGTATTGGCTAGGCAGAGTCCTGAAGCTTGTATCACTAGGTTAGAAAGTATTCTAACGCCCTGGATGGAGCAGATTCAACATGATCAGCATAGCCAATTAACATTTAGGGTAGTTGAAGCCTTACAAGAGGTAAGTATTGCTGTTTTGGCAGATAAGCTTTTTTGCTCGAAGCGCACTATTGAACGTAGCTTTCGCCGTGTTACAGGGCTGACCTTAAAGCAATATCAGGCGATGACCAAGCTAGAATTAATGTTGGAATACCTATATCAAAAACAAGCCTGGCAGATTGATTGGGTTGATATAGCATTTCAATTTGGTTTCAGCGACCAACCCCATTTGATCCGTTATTTAAAACAGCAAATAGGTACAACACCAAACAAGTACCTGTTAGAGCGAGGCTTTACCATTGATATTTATGGCGGCGTAAGTTCATCTTAGTTCACAAAGAAGTATTATGATTAGAAAAATGAATACAGTAGAAGTAGATACTTTAGTATCTCTTTGGTTTAAATCGTCTGTTAAGGCGCATAATTTTATCCCAGAAGATTTTTGGCAAAGCCAAATTTTGGCGATGAAAGAAAGTTATCTACCGAATAGTGACACCTATATCTACGAAGAAAATAATCATATTTTAGGTTTTATTTCTTATCATCAAGGCTTTGTACCTGCGCTGTTTGTTTCTCCAAATGCACAGTCTCAAGGTGTTGGCAGTAAGTTACTAAACTTTATTAAACAGCGACACAATCAATTACAGCTTGCTGTGTATGTCCAAAATCACAGAGCTCACAGTTTTTATCAGTCTCAAGGCTTTAAAGACTTTGATCGTCAACTATGCGAACAAACCGAGCATGAAGAAATTTTGATGGAATGGCGCAAAACATAGTTTTATAAATGGCTTTCAATAACTTCTAATGCCACAAAACTGGTTTTAGGTTTTGTTGCTCGCCACTCGTACTCATTCTTCAATCACCTTATGTTAATGAGCCTATATGTCAGCATTGCTAGGCTTTGATAATCAGCGGGTTTTATGCCGAGCCATTCAAATTTATGATGCCCTTGTCTTAGGCTTCAATCTTATACTCAGTGCACTAATTATCTTTAGCTACAGGCAGAGTATATGAGCAATTCTATTACAGTTACCCAAGTTTGGATTGAGAAGTCTAATGTCGCGAACACTAAAATTATTGAAAAAAATATAGATATTGACCTACTACAAGAGGGTGAGGTTGTACTGAAAATCGATTCATTAGGGTTTTCTGCTAACAATATTACCTATGCTGTATTTGGAGATAAAATGGGATATTGGGGCTTTTTTCCTGCCTCTGATAACTGGGGTATTGTGCCTATGTGGGGCTTTGCAACTGTGATCAAATCTAACCATTTGGATGTGCAGGTAGGGGAAAAAGTATACGGCTATTTGCCTATGGCTTCTCACTTAATCATTAAAGCTGGTAAAACCTCTGCCACTCACTTTTTTGATGTTAGCGATAAACGTAAAAGTATTTCTCCGGTATACGATAACTATGTGCGCTGCGCCACAGACCCTGGGTATCAAGCTAGTAGAGAAGCGTGGCAATTAAACTATCGCCCTTTGTTTATGACATCCTTTGTATTAGATGATTTTGTTGGTGAAGGGCTAGCTGAGCTTGTAAATCCTGTTGAGCAGATTTTTGTTACCAGCGCCTCCAGTAAAACTGCCTATGGCACGGCCCATTTATTAATGAAGCATAAGCAAGCCCGTGGTTTGGGTTATAAGGTGATAGGGTTAACATCTACACATAATAAAACCTTTACCGAAGGTTTAGCCTGTTACGACCAAGTAGTGAGTTATGATGACATTGATACATTAGATGGAGGTAAATCTAGCTTGGTTCTAGATTTTGCAGGTAATAAAAGTTTATTGCTTAAGTTGCAGCAAGGGTTTGCTAAAAACTTAGGTAAGCTGATTTTGATTGGCTCTACCGATGTGGAAGCCCAGCAAAACAAACCTCAAGGACATCTAAATAGTGAGTTTTTCTTTGCGCCAAGCCAAGTGAAAAAACGTACTAGCGAATGGGGCCATGAAGGCTTTGCAGAGCGTTATGCAAAAGCCTGGCAGAGTTTCGCACTGCATATGAATGATAAGGTGAAAGTAGCTGAGTATGCTGGCGTAACCGCTATCGAGAGCCTTTATCACACTGGGCTTGAAAACAAGCTTAATAATGTAGAACTAAATGTATTGACGTTTTAGTACGCGAGTAGCATTTGTACTTCATGCGTAAGAGGTAATAGAATTAAACCCACTTTGGCTTTTAATCATTAGGTGGACTAAACAAAGTCTGTATCGAATGTGTTTTATATTTACTAAAGATAAGTTTTCAAAATATATCTACAATTGATACTAGTTCACTCGTTGTTTTTATGATGAAATCATTATTATTGTAAATAACGTTACTAGATTAATCATTGCGTTTAAGCTTGGATTTCCGCTTTTTGAAGTATTCACCTTCCTCCATTTTAATTATTAGGCTAGCACTTTTGGGTATATGGTTGGCTATTTTTATTTGCCAAGCTAACCCTTGGGGTTTGCTTAAAGACTTTGGCCCCTTCGCTTTTTTAGGTGTTATCGGCGCGATTTTTGCCAATTCAACGGGCGCTGGTGGCGGTGTGGTATTCATGCCGTTTTTTAATCAGTTAGGCTTTAGTGTCACGACCTCTGTGGCAACGAGTTTTGCTATTCAATGTTGCGGAATGACTGCTGGTGCGCTGACATGGTATGCGTACTTTAAACAATTAACGGCACATAAACTCACCGAAGCTCAAGAGTGGTCGGTGTTACCAAAAGTTTTGATATTGACTATTCCTGCTTCAATGATTGGCTTGTGGTTGGTTCAATTAAATTCTCAATCTTTAGAGCAACTTAGCGACCCCGATACTTTACACTTAGGGTTTGGGATTTTTTCTATGGGGTTATCCTTGGGGATTATCGCCAGTGTTTTTTGGGTGAAAACTCAAAGCTTTAATAAAAGCTTGTGTTTAATTGATTATGTCTCTTTAAGCATGATAGGGCTGCTTGGGGGCGGTATTACTGCTTGGCTTTCGATTGGCGTTGGAGAGCTTATAGCTGTGTATTTAATTGCGCGGCGTTTTAACGTTGCTTTCGCTATTGCTGCGGCTGTGATTGTCAGTGCAGTTACTGTCTGGGCTGGGATTGTGTATCACTTGTTTGTGACGTCAGCCGTGTATTGGCCTGTGGTTTTATTTGCCGGTGCTGGGGCAATAATCGGTGGTGTGTTAGCTAAAAAGTTAGTTCTTTATTTTTCGCCAAAAAATTTAAAGTTGTTTTTTGGCGTTTGGATATTTATCTTAGGCCTTACCTCTTTACCTTTCTAGTAACCTAATTGTTCGCTTTTATTGATATGGAGCAGGATTAGGACATTAACTTTATTTGTTGGCTTGTTTGAAACCCGTTAAACATTATTCTATTGATAAAATATCCTTGTCGAATGCGTCAGAGTACTCGGTTGCCAGTAAATCTAGAACAGATTGCATAGTGGTTGAGGAGCCTTTGGAGGTTTGGTGTTGTTATCATATTAATCATGCTCCTCCAGCTGAGCTACTGTATACCACTATGCGCACCCCAGGTGATGATTTAAACCTAGTATTAGGTTGGTTGTTTTGCAGTGGCATTATTCAAAATGTATCTGACGTATATTCTATCAACCACACTGGCACAGGCAGGTTAAAGCGACACACCACTAACCGTATTATGGTTACCTTTTCAAAGGTGATTGATGTGAGTCAGTCTAAAAGAGCTGATGTGGCGAGCTCTGCTTGTGGTGTATGTGGTGAGCAGAGTATTGATAGCATATTAAAAAAGTTACCTAATAGGGCGCAAACTACGAAAAAAACCAAAACGCTATCTCTTCAAAGTTTATCCACATTGGTATCAGGTTTGGGTGAGCGACAAAGTATTTTTGAACAAACCGGCGGTAATCATGGTGTAGCCCTGTTTGATTATCACACTCATATACTTGATGTACGTGAAGACGTTGGACGTCACAACGCTTTGGATAAGCTCATTGGTGCCAACCTCAGTATGATTACTAAGTCGAACCACAATCTTGCAGGAGTGGTTTTAAGCGGTCGAGTGGGCTTTGAAATGGTACAAAAAGCTGCGATGGCTGGTCTTAACTATATTATCGCTTTGGGTGCTCCATCTAGCCTAGCGATTGATTTAGCTGAAGATTGTGATATTTGCCTACTCGGCTTTGTGAAGCCGGAGCACTGTAATTTATACACAGGTGGACACCTACTAAGTGATAAACCTACCCATCAAGGAGTGTGATATGACAACTAATAAAATAGCGATTAAAAACTTACAGGTCACCCCTCAAAAGCAATGGGCAGCAGGTATACCTGCCGTAGTCTCTGCCTATAAAAATGTGGGTGGCAAAGTAGGCCCAATAAAAGGCACCCGCTTGTTAACCCATTTAAATCAAATTGAAGGGTTTGATTGCCCCGGTTGTGCTTGGCCGGATCCTTTAGGAAAGCGAGCTACGTTTGAATTTTGTGAAAATGGCGCTAAGGCTATCGCAGATGAAGCAACGAAAGACATTGTCGATGCGAGCTTTTTTGCCAAATACAGTGTTGCAGAGCTTAAACAAAAATCAGACCGATGGTTGAATGCCCAGGGCAGATTAGTTGAGCCTATGTTTTTGGCTGAAGGTGCCACTCACTACAAACCCATCAGTTGGGACATGGCTTTAGGGTTAACCGCTACCCACTTAAGTAAGTTGGACTCGCCAAATGAAGCGGCTTTTTATACCTCTGGCCGAGCGAGCAATGAAGCGGCATTTTTATATCAGTTATTTGTGCGTCAGTTTGGTACCAACAACTTGCCGGATTGTTCAAATATGTGTCACGAATCCAGTGGTGTGGGTCTTGGTGAAACTATAGGTGTGGGTAAAGGTACGGTTTCCCTTAAAGATTTAGAACACGCTGAAGCCATTTTTGTATTTGGTCAAAATCCCGGTTCAAATCACCCAAGAATGCTAGGTGCACTGCAAGATGCTAAACGTAATGGCGCTAAAATTGTCTCTATAAACCCCCTAGATGAAACGGGCCTTAAACGCTTTAAAAATCCCCAAGAGGTTGGCGGTGTAATCGGTACAGGAACAGAGTTACGTGATTTACATTTACCAGTAAAAATAAATGGTGATGTGGCTTTATTGAAGGGCTTGTGTAAGGCCTTGATAGAAAGAGATGATTCTGGTTTAGATATCTTAGACAAAGAATTTATCGCTGAGTATTGCCATGGTTATGATGCATTTAAGGAAGATATCTTGGCAACATCATGGGATGACATTATCAAGCATAGTGGTGTCACTCTGGCTCAAATTAATGAAGCTGCCGATATTGCGGCGTCTTCTAAAAAGACGATTTGTTGCTGGGCAATGGGAGTCACACAACATAAGAATGCAGTGGCTAACATACAGCTAATGACAAACTTTTTAATGTTGCAGGGGAATCTAGGTAAACCAGGTGCGGGAGTGTGTCCAGTGCGCGGCCACAGTAATGTGCAGGGTGATCGTACTATGGGTATTTGGGAAAAACCAAGTGATGCTTTACTTGATGCTTTGCAACATACCTATCAATTTGAGGTCCCTAGAGAGTTTGGTTACGACGCTGTAGAAACGGTTACCGCCATGGCCGAAAACAAGCTTAAAGTGTTTTTTGCCTTAGGCGGGAATTTTTACAGAGCCATGCCTGATCATTTATTAACTAAAGATGCTTTGGCAAATTGTGAATTGACAGTGCAGCTATCAACTAAGTTAAATCAAAGTCATTTGTATACCGGTAAAAACGCTTTGATTATGCCGGTATTGGGGCGAACTGAGATTGATACTCAAGCTTCTGGCGTTCAAACTGTTACCGTAGAAAACTCTATGGGAGTCGTGCAAACCTCCCATGGGAAGATCCCCCCTGCATCGAACTTATTAAAAAGCGAAATTGCCATAATCGCCGAACTTGCAGATTTAACCCTAGATGCTAGTCACATAAACTGGCTGGGTATGAGAGATGACTATAGTTTAATACGAGATGGCATTGCTAAGGTTATCCCCGGTTTTGAGGACTTTAACCGTCGTATAGATGAGTTAGGTGAGTTTGTATTACCTAATGCCGTTCGAGACGCCCGTAAATTTTCCACCAACACTCAAAAAGCCAACTTTATCGTACATCAAATTGAGCCCATAGCGGTCCCCGAAAACTGTTTATTGATGATGACAATTCGAAGTCATGATCAGTTTAATACAACGGTTTATACCAATAACGATAGGTACAGAGGAATACATGGTAGCCGTAAGGTGTTGTTTCTAAACCAGGAAGATATTGCTGCTTTGGGATTTGAGGTAGGTGATTCTGTGGATATTCACAGCCATTGGCCAAGTGAAGATATTAAAACTCGCACTGTAAAAGGCTTTACTTTAGTGGCTTTTGATATCCCTCAAGGTTCGTCTGCAGCATACTACCCCGAAACCAATGATTTAATTCCACTTAGTAGTGTTGCAGAAAAAAGTAATACGCCAGCATACAAGTCTGTGGTGATAAGTTTAGCCACTGCAAGCTGAGCTTTTGTGAAATCTGCAGTTAATTGTGAAACTCAAGATAGAAAGCAACACTGAAGTTTGCTTTCTATCTTGATAGAGGTTGTTTAGGTGGGGTTATGAGTCAGCACGGCTTACAAATTTACTTTCAGAAGTACTCACTTTAATTTTTTCACCGTTAGATATGTATTCTGGTACTTGTACCACTAAACCTGTGCTAAGTGTTGCAGGCTTAGTACGAGCACTTGCAGATGCGCCTTTTATAGACGGGTCGGTTTCGGTGATAACAAGCTCAACGTTGGGGGGTAATTCAACACCGACAGGTTTACCTTCAACTAATAGAACCTGTAACCCTTGAGTGTCTTCTGTGACAAAAGGTAGTTCTTCGCTGATAGTGTCTTTGTTTAAGAAATAAGATGTGTAGTCTTCACTGTCCATAAAGACATATTCATCACCGTCTACATAAGAAAATGTGACTTTACTACGGTGGAAATCTACTAAATTTAATACTTCGTCTGCTTTAAAGCTTTCGTCAGCTTTTGCCCCTGTGCCTACTTCGTAAAGGCGCATTCTGTAGAGGCTAGCACCGGCTCGACCACTTGGGGTTAGTTTGTTGATATCTTTTACAAGATAGGCTTTACCATTGTGCTCTATAGCGGCACCTTTTTTTATTTCACTGGCTTTAGGCATTGGAATCACTCTCAAATTATTTGCGGCAGAAAATAGCATGAAAAACAAAGTTGGCAAACTGGTAGCTGTATTTATTGACGTTTTTTATGTTAACTCGGGTACGTATTTTAACCTTTGAATTATGTGCTGGGTTGGCGTAGAGTATTATTTTTAAGCAATTTAATAGATAGCATTAACTAAAGTGAAAGAACAGGGAGCTTAATATGAAAGTTGTATTATCGAGTATACTAGTAGGCCTTACGTTATCAGGGTGTAGCAATTTTTCACCTAAGATTGCTGATAATCATTTGAGGTTTGAAAATTTTAGACGTTTGCAAAATTATGACGTTGAGCTTGTTTATTTAATGTGTGAAAACCATAGACCGGTGTCATGGACCTCTCCTAAGCAATTTACAAGCGGTGAACATGACTTATGGGTGAAAGCTAAGTTTGGCGATATTGAGCGGATGAGCTCTGCTAAGGAAGCAATAGTTAATTTTAAAGTGAACTTAGATGAGGGCAAGGCTTATATGCTGAATAGGAATGTTAAAGCAGACACAGTATCACTTTGGATCCAGGAGTCCGAAACAGGCCTAGTTGTGTCTGAGGTTATTACTGAAAAATTAGAGCTTCCTAATTTTGTTGGTAATTTGCGAGAAAAACAGTGTGAGTCTGGCACAGTTTAACTTCTCAAAGTAAGTACTGGCTGCGTGAAGAGAATTTAATTGTTTGATGTTTTTTATTTCGGTTATAGATCTGGGGTAAAAAACATCGAAATTATATTTGCCATTTTTCTTAACTTTGTGGAATCTTGTTCTTCCCAATGGCTAAATGTCCCAACGCTTTCACAGCAAAATATCCCTGTAGGTGAAAAGTCTTGATGAAGTATGTAATCAAGCAGTGAGTAAATGTCGTTAGGAATAAAGTAATCGGCATTAAAACATTCTGTTGATGGGTGGTTTCTGGCATCAGAGGCAACAATATGCTCATTTTCTAATATAGCTTCAAAGTATTCTGGAAAATCTTCTTTCGTTAATATTTGCCCAGATGAAAAGCTGTTACTTAGTTGATCAAAACACATCAGGCACTCTATTTTTTGTTTGTTATCTACTAAGCGCCAAATACTGGTTCGATTTGCTCCTGAAATACTTTGACAGGCCACTGTGCAGGCTAGCTTTAGTTTGTCGGTGGCAGATTTATCTGGATGACTCATAGTTATGGTCAAATCAGTAATAGGGTCCATAAGTACTTCAATATAAATAATTTTATCGGTAAATATTATTCTAACCTACATCAGGGGTAACTCAATTTAATATCTGCTGTTAAGCTTAGATAATCAGAAATTACTTAGACTTACAAAGAATAACTCTCGTTTGAAGTCGATCTATTTGGCATAATTAAGCATATTAATTTTCTGAATTCCTTTTTAAGGTGTTATGCCTAGTATTTCACAGACTTTTTCTGAAGACGGCGATCTCTCAATTGCTATTTCTGGCTTTACGCCACGTCAGGCTCAAACTGATATGGCCAAAGAGGTAGGGCGAGCCATTCAAGATAAGTCAAAACTGATTGTTGAAGCAGGCACTGGAACGGGGAAAACCTTTGCCTACTTAGTGCCTGCTCTTTTATCTACAAAGAAAACAATTGTTTCAACGGGTACTAAAAACCTACAAGAACAACTTTTTCATCGGGACTTACCTTTAGTTAAAAAAGCATTAAAAAGTAATGGCAAAATAGCCTTGTTAAAAGGCCGCGCAAATTATTTGTGTATCCATCGCCTGCGTCAACATGGTGGAAATAGCACCTTGTTAGAGCGTCAAACCTTATCAGAGTTAACACAGGTAAGGCAGTGGTCTTCAAGTACTAAAACGGGAGATATGGGAGATTTAAAGTCTCTTGCCGAAGATGCCAAAGTGCTGCCTTTTGTTACATCCACTACAGATAATTGCTTGGGTAAAGATTGCCAAGATTATGAAGATTGCTACTTGGTTAAAGCGCGGCGAAAAGCCCTAGATGCCGATGTTGTGGTCGTGAATCATCATTTGTTTTTTGCTGATATGGCATTAAAAGATACCGGATTCGGCGAACTCATTCCCGAGGCTGACTTAGTGATATTCGATGAGGCCCATCAAATACCGGATATCGCGAGTGAATATTTTGGTGAAACCTTTTCTAGTCGACAAATTCAAGACATTAGCCGTGATATCGATATGGTTTACCGCACCGTATTAAAAGATGCCAAGCAAGTACAAGTTGCCGCTGAAAAATGCAAAATGATCGCTGCAGATTTAAGGATATTGTTTCCAGAAAATCCCCATAAAGGTAATTGGCGACAAATGTTGCTCCGTGATGATGTACAAACTCAAGTGAGTAAGTTAACGGACGGGCTTGGGGTGTTATACGAGGTGACAAAGCTTCATATTGGTCGAGATAAAGAGCTTGATAACATCTTTGAACGGATCTCTGAGGCCAAAGGTAAGTTATCTCGCTTAATCGATACCACTAAGTTAGGTGTCAGTTTGTGGTATGAAACCACGAAACGACACATAGTTTTGCATCTAACACCTTTGAGTATTGCTAATAAATTTGCTGATTTTATCGCTGAGCCTAAGCGCAGTTGGGTCTTTACTTCTGCTACTTTAATGGTGAATGACAGCTTTACCCACTTTCAAAAACAAATGGGGTTAGATGACGCGAGTACCTTGTCTTTAGACAGCCCTTTTGATTATCCTAAACAGGCTATGCTTTGTGTCCCTCGTTTTTTACCTGAACCAAATGCAAGAGAAATGCGGGCTACGCTGATAGATATTTCTGCGAAACTGGTCAAAGCAAGCCAAGGGCGCTGTTTTTTACTGTTTACCAGCCATGCTGCACTTAATGCAGTGGCCTCGCAGTTAGAAGATAAAATAGATAACCCAATTCTTGTTCAAGGTACTACCACTAAAAGAGCACTTCTAGAGCGCTATATTGAAAACAAAGACGCAGTACTTTTGGGGACTGGTGCCTTTTGGGAAGGAGTAGATGTACGCGGAGAAGATCTAACCTGTGTGCTGATAGATAAACTACCGTTTGCGTCTCCCGATGATCCATTATTACAAGCCCGTATCGATGACTGTAGGAAGCAAGGAGGTAATCCCTTTGCTCAATTACAAATTCCCCAAGCTGCTATTTCTTTAAAGCAGGGGGCGGGTAGGTTGATCAGGGATGAAAATGATAAAGGAGTGCTAGTTATTTGTGATAATCGACTTGTTACAAAAGACTATGGAAAAATATTTATGGGAAGTTTGCCTGATATGCACCGTACTCGGGATTTAAATAAAGCAATAGAGTTTTTGCGCTCCATACATGAGGAAAATTTGTGAATTTATTAGTAATTGATGCTGCGACAGAAGCCTGTTCCGTTGCATTACAAGTAAATGGCAAAACATATAGTCGTTTTGAAATATGCCCCCAACAGCATAGTCAGCGTATTTTGCCAATGATTGATGAAGTATTAAAAGAGGCTGAGGTTAAGTTGCAAGCCTTAGATTATCTGGCATTTGGAAGAGGTCCTGGCAGTTTTACTGGAGTACGGATTGCAACAGGTATTTTACAAGGCTTAGCGCTAGGATCTGGGTTAAAGGTTGTAGGGATTTCGACATTAGCAGCGATGGCACAAGAAGCAGCGACTAACACTGAGAGTAGTAGAATATTTGCCGCGATTGATGCTCGAATGTCAGAAGTTTATTTTGCTGAGTATCGTTTAGTTGAAGGGGTAGTCAGTTTGGTTGCTGAGGAAAAAGTAATACCACCAGAGTTAGCCCTTGCAAATACTCAGCTTGATGAAAAAGCTGTAGGTGTTGGTACGGGGTGGGCTGCATATGAAACCATTAACCAAAGTCATGAGGTAGAAGTCTTAGCCGATATTTTGTATCCAAATGCTTTGTACATGTTGCCGTTAGCCGTCTCGCAAATAAACGCTGGTAATGCCGTGGATGTTGAAGATATAGAGCCAGTATATTTAAGAGATAAAGTAACTTGGAAAAAGTTACCAGGCCGAGAATAATTCCCCTTAAGCTATTTTTATGGAACGAAATTTGTATAACTAGACGGCTAAACATGGCCTTAAACTTTGTTTAAGGCAAAATATTGCCATAGATTAGGATTTTTTGTTGACCATAGATTCTCTCTCAAATGCTTTAAAGACTGCGGATTTAACTCGTTCTACACGAGATAAAAGTCGCAGTGTTAAGCCTATCCAAGAAGATAAGGCAGCTGATTCGTACTCTAAAGTCGACATCATAAGGTCTGGTACACCTAAAGCATTTGAGCAAGCTGCTAGTTTTAGTCAAAGCACCTCATCCCAAGCCGGTGCAACCCTTAATGAGAAGTCTGCGATTGAGGCATATCAAAGCATTGAAAAGAGCCAGCAAAGGGAAGGTATACAATTACTTTTAGGCGTTGATACCTTTGTGTAGCGCTTTGTAACAAGCTAACCGTCCTTAATTGTGGGGTGATTAGAGTATATAGCCCGATAAAAAACCGTTAAATTCAGTCTCAGTTCAGTTAATATTAATAGAATACGATAATGTTCTACTAAACATGTAAGAAGGCAAATATGAATATTCGGGTAAGTCTACTGTTGTTAGCCATGTTTGTGAGTGGTTGTGCAACTTTTCCAGAAGAATTACAAATTGAAGATGATTCGCAATTAGTGAGTTATCAAGATGCTTCCTCTAAAGCTGAGGATGTCAAAGGAAAAACTATCCGCTGGGGTGGAGCAATCGCAAAGATTGAGAACAAAGCAGAGTCAACCGTTTTAGAAATGGTGCATTACCCCCTTACAAGTTATGGAAAACCTATTTCTGGCGATGAAAGCATCGGCCGTTATCGTGTTACTGTAAATGGGTTTATGGATCCTATGGTTTATCAAATTGGACGTTTGATGACCTTTACCGGTGAGTTAAATGGTTTAGAAGAAGGCTTAGTAGGGGAGCACAACTATGTTTTTCCTAGTGTGACTGCATTACAACACCATTTATGGAAGAACATCCAAAGAGTCAATATCAGCACAGTTAGCATATGGCCCCATGGTTTCGGATTTGGTTTTGGTTATGGTCGCTATAACAGAGGTTTCTATAACCGTGCGGTGATCAGGAGTTCAGTTAATTCTAATAAAGGGTTAAGACCAAGTGGGGCAGCCACTTTGCCAAGACCAGTACAAGTTAAGAGTCATAAAAAGTAGCGGCCATTTAGCGCCAGATATGGCATACTTATTCAGTCTTAGCGGCAAGTAATTGCCGCTTTTTTTATGTTTGAGATAACGGAAATTAATGCAACAAGCTCTAGAATTTTCATTAAGTCACTTAACTCTGCGCGGGGTAGGGTATGGAGATCCCCAAAAACCAATGATTTTGGCTTTGCATGGTTGGCTTGATAATGCCGCGAGTTTTGAGCCTATTTCACAATACCTAAGAGACTTTTACATTGTTGCAATTGATCTAACTGGCCATGGTTTATCTGACCATAGAACACCAGGTGCCCATTACCATTTAATTGATTTTGTGCATGATTTGCATGAACTAGTAGAATCTCAAGGATGGACTGATTTAGTATTAATGGGACATTCAATGGGAGGGATTATTGGATCTTTGTATAGTGCCTGTTTTGAAGAAAGAGTCAGCAAGTTTATCTCCATTGAATCATTAGGCCCTTTAGCGAAAGCTCCTCAAACTAGCCCATCTCAACTAAGAGATTCTATTAATAGTAGGCTCAAGGCACAAAAAAGCAGGGTGAGGCATCCTACTAGTTTCGAGCGAACTGTAGAAGCGCGGACTATGGTAGGTGATATTAGCGTGTCTTCTGCACGACTGTTGGTGGCAAGAAATACTCAGACGGTTGCAGGGCAGTTGCGTTTTACAACTGACAGACGTTTGAGAACCTTATCTTCGATGCGATTGACTGAACAACAAGTAGAAAGCTTTTTACGTAACATAAAGTGCCCAGTCTTAGTGATTATGGGCCGCTCTGGTTACGAGTCTATGGGAGACGCTTTCCTTGCAAGAAAAGATTGGATAGTAAAATTACAGTCATTTGAATATGACGGTCATCATCATTTGCATATGGATAATCCCAAACCAGTAGCTGAGGCTATTGTTGATTTTATGAAAAGTTAAAATTGTTAATCACTTGTTGATTACTATTTATTGGTTTTTTAGGTACTATAGCCTAAGTGGTCCAACCTCTAGAGGTGTTTCGGCCCGTAGGTGTTCTTACCTATGTACTTTTTATGTTTTATGCCCGGAGGCGTAGTGGAAAAAATTTGGTTAAATAATTATGACTCTGACATTGCAGCGGAGATTGACGCAGATAAGTATCCGTCTCTTGTAGACGTTTTTGAGCAATCAGTGGCGACATTTGCTGATAATGTCAGTTACATCAATATGGGTAAAAGTATTACCTTCGCTGAGCTTGACCAGTTGTCGAAAAATTTCGCAGCTTATTTGCAAAGTATCGGTCTAAATAAAGGCGATGCAGTGGCAATTATGATGCCTAACTTGTTGCAGTATCCTGTGGCATTGTTTGGGGTTTTACGAGCTGGAATGACAGTGGTAAACGTTAATCCACTGTATACGGCAAGAGAGTTACAGCATCAGCTAAAAGATTCAAACGCTAAAGCTATTGTTATAGTAGAAAACTTTGCGTGCACACTAAGTGAAGTGATCGCCGACACTAATGTTGAAAAAGTCTTACTTACTTCTATTGGTGACATGTTACCCAGTTTAAAAAAATGGGTTGTAAATTTTGCGATTAAATACGTTAAGAAAATGGTGCCAAATTATCATTTACCTGATGCAGAATCCTTTGTCTCTGCAGTCAAACTTGGTGCCTCCAAACAGTACACTCGCCCCACATTAGAAGGAAAAGATTTAGCTTTCTTACAATATACGGGGGGAACCACTGGCGTATCAAAAGGTGCTATGTTGACCCATAGAAATGCTGTGGCTAACTTAGAGCAAGTTGCGAGTATTTTGGCTCCCATTGTTATACCTGGTAAGGAATATGTGGTAACCGCTTTACCTCTGTATCATATATTTGCATTACAGGCGAATTGCTTAGCCTTTATAAAGTTTGGGTGTCCAAACCTATTAATTACCAACCCAAGGGATATGCCAGCGTTTGTTAAAGCCCTATCTAACTATCCATTTACCATTATTACAGGAGTAAACACTCTATTTAATGGTTTGCTTAATACAGCGGGCTTCTCTGATATAGATTTCACTAACGTGAAAGTGTCACTGGCTGGAGGAGCCGCGGTGCAAAAGTCGGTTGCGCAGCGCTGGAAAACCACCACTGGTCACGTTTTACTTGAAGGCTATGGGTTAACTGAGTGTTCTCCAGTTGTTACCGTTAATCATCCTTCTTTAAAGACTTATAAAGGTTCAATTGGCATGCCTGTTCCATCAACTGACATTAAGCTTTTAGATGATGCTGGTGCTGAAGTGCCCCTTGGAGAGTCTGGAGAGATGTTCGTAAAAGGGCCACAAGTTATGTCCGGTTATTTAAATCGAGAAGAAGCAACCAATGAAATATTAAAAGATGGCTGGTTAGCCACTGGCGATATTGCAAAATGCGATGAAGATGGCTTTTTCTATATAGTTGATCGTAAAAAAGACATGATCTTGGTTTCTGGGTTTAACGTTTATCCGAATGAGATTGAAGATGTAAGTGCAATGCATCCAGATATAGTAGAAGCTGCCGCCGTTGGCATACCCGATGAAAACTCAGGGGAAATAGTAAAACTGTATGTGGTAAGTGAAAATTCTGCTTTGACAGAAGAAGATGTGATTAAACATTGCCGTGAGCACTTAACTGGTTACAAAGTACCTAAAAAAGTTGAGTTTAGAGACGAGCTTCCTAAAAGTAATGTTGGTAAGATACTACGTAGAGAATTAAGAGATAAGTAAAGGTTTAGGGCGATAGCGTTTGAGTAGATGTTTTTGCAACTAATTGTTTTAGATAAAAGAGTGGCTCAGTCGTAGGTATTTTGCCCATACGCTGCTCCAGTAGTTTAAAAACAGTTCATGCATTAAAATTTAACTGCTTCTAGATTTTTATTTATAAACTCACTTTAAAAAGCCGGCGAAAGCCGGTTTTTTATCTGTTATCAGCCAATTTTGGATATTCATGGAATACACTTTTATCACAGACACTCAGGCATTAAATGATTTTTGCCAGCAAGCGATCAAAGCCCCAGCGATTGCCGTAGACACTGAATTTGTTAGAACGCGAACCTTGTATCCCAAGTTAGGTCTGATTCAAATATATGATGGTAAGCAACTGGTGTTGGTTGACCCTTTGAGTATCGATGATTTTTCAAGCTTACAAGCATTACTAACCAACCCCAAGCTTGTTAAAGTTTTACACTCATGCTCAGAAGATCTAGAAGCCTTTTGGCATGCTTTAAAGGTTATCCCCACGCCGATTTTTGATAGTCAATTTGCAGCAAGTATTGTTGGTATGGGGCCAGCTTTAGGATATGCAAAATTAGTTGAAATTATGTTAGGGGTGGTAGTCGATAAAGGTGAGTCTAGAACAGATTGGATTGCTAGGCCCTTAAGTGAGCAGCAATGTGTGTATGCTGCCAATGATGTTCTATATCTTTTTCAGTTGTATCCAGAATTAAAGGCTAAAGTTGAGGAACAGCAAAAGTTACCTTGGGTGTATGCTGAAATCGAACACTTAGCTCGTAAAAAACAATCTGAGTTGCCGTTAGATGCTGTGTATTTAACAATTAAGAATAATTGGAAGTTAGCGGGAAAACAGCTACTTACTCTTAAACACCTTGCTGCATGGCGCACCCAGACAGCCAGAGAAAGAGATTTAGCACTTAACTTTGTTGTACGTGAAGAAAACTTAATTGAGATAGCTAAGCGTCAACCTATCACTATGAATAATCTCAGAAGTATTCAAGGCATGAACCCTCACGAAATAAGAATTCACGGCCAAACCTTATTGGCTATTGTCGCTGAGTGTGATGGCCTTGATGCTGCTTCTGTTCCTCCTAAAGTTGAGCGAGTTAATTTTTATCCAGAGTATAAAAATACGCACTCTCAAGTTAAAAAAATATGCGAAAAAATCGCTAATGAACTAGAGGTTCCCATTGAACTAATGGGGTCAAAAAAACAGTTAAATCAATTATTTAAATGGTGTTGGTTTGATATTGATGAAACCAAAGCCTTGGGCTTGTTGCCAGATTTGTTAAGTGGCTGGCGTAGAGAATACTTAGTTCCAGAGCTACTTAAGGTTGATAATTTAAGAGCAGCAGTTAGCCAAATTGAAGGAGCAGAATAATGTTGTGCGCAGTGTATAAAAGTAGCAAAAAGCAGGAGACATATTTATATGTGCCTGGTAGAGATGACTTTTCTAAAGTGCCTGAAGCACTTATGAAAACTTTTGGCACACCTGTTTTTTTGATGATTATGCCCCTTAAGAAAGACCGCCCTTTAGCACAGGTTGATATTAATAAGCTCCGAAGTGAGCTAACTATCAAGGGGTTCTATTTACAACTGCCACCGCCGCAGGAAAACCTGTTAAAAGCTCACTTAGCACAAAATAAGATGAAGTAATGGCCGGTATGTTAATGATAAAAAGTCTTGGTCAAAGCTTAATACAACTGGTTATATCCCTTTTATTAGTGGTCAGCTGTAATAGTTATGCTAAGAAAACCTTTGAAGTATATGTTGAGGATTTAAAGCAAGAGGCAATATCTCAGGGCCATGATCCTGAATTGGTTGAGGCTGCCTTCTCTAAGGTGACGTATAGAAAATCTGTTGTGAAAGCTGACAAAAGCCAACCAGAGACTAAGATCACCCTTGATAGTTATTTGGCTACTAGGGTGCCAGACTGGAAAGTAAAACAAGCTGTGAAGCTTCTCAATGAAAACAAGCAAGTGTTAGATGCTATTGAAAAGCAATATGGTGTGCAGCAACGTTTTATTGTTGCACTGTGGGGCAATGAAAGTAATTTTGGAAAGTTCATGGGGCGTCACCCCGTGTTCAACTCGCTAACAACTCTTGCATATGACGGACGCCGCGAAGCTTTTTTTAAAAAGCAAATTTTTGCGGCTTTATCAATCATTGAACAAGGCCATATTAAACTTGAGGACTTTGTAGGTTCGTGGGCTGGTGCTATGGGGCAGACTCAATTTATGCCTAGTTCATTTTTAAATTATGCAGTTGACTTTGATGGTGATGGTAAAAAAGATATTTGGTCCAACAAAGCTGATGTATTCGCGTCAATTGCGAATTATTTAAAGTCTGAGGGATGGAGTAAGCAGCTAACTTGGGGGCGTCAAGTTTCCCTAAGCGATGATTTTGATAAAAGTCACATTGGGTTAGCCCGTCAAAAGATGAAAACATTAAACCAATGGTCTGATTTAGGCGTTAAACGTTATAATGGTGAAACACTGCCAATTGCAGATATTAAAGCATCTGTAATCGCCCCTGATGGCCTTAACGGTAGAGTGTACCTGGTATACGAAAATTTTCATACGTTAATGAAATGGAATCGTTCAAGCTATTTTGGTGTTTCGGTGAGTTATCTTTCTGAACGTATAAATAAAGGCTTTTAAGTAAATGAGTGCTTATAAACATATTGATAATAGGGGGAAAGAAATCCCTCTACCTTTAGGAAAGGTAGTGTGTGTTGGAAGGAACTACCTTAAACATATTGAAGAGTTGAATAACGAGGTCCCAAGTGAGCCTTTGTTGTTTATGAAGCCCGCTACCGCACTTTGCTCTCTAAAGCAGCCGGTGATTATTCCTAAAGATAAAGGTGCCTGCCATAACGAGTTGGAAGTGGCCGTATTGATAAAAAGCCCACTCAGTAATGGGTCAAGCGAAGAAGCAAAAAACGCAATTTGGGGTATAGGGTTAGGGTTAGATTTAACTTTGAGAGATGTACAAAGTAAGTTGAAAGCTAAAGGACAACCTTGGGAGCGAGCTAAGGCATTTGATTACAGTTGCCCTGTTTCGCAGTTTATTGAAAAAAAACATATACAAGATTACGCCAATCTGGAGTTTAGCCTAAAGGTCGCTGGCAAGTTGCGTCAGCAAGGTAACACTAAGCAAATGATTTACTCGATAACCGATTTAATAGTGGAGATATCAAAGCACTTTAAGTTAATGCCTGGTGATATTGTGATGACAGGTACGCCAGAGGGAGTCGGTCCCTTGTGTGCTGAGGAACAGCTTGAGGTGACATTAGAGAACCACTTTTCTGTAGGGACCTTTGTTATTTAAACATGTCGTTTACGTATGATTACACCCTAGATAACGCCAATAAAATTTTAATCTGCGAGGTGCAGGGAGAAATTTCCGATGGGTTAACACTTGTGCATATCCTTAAAACGTCTGTCAAAATGGCCGGTAAAAACCAGATGAAAGATATAGTACATGACGTGACCAGATGTTCTATCCGTTGCTCTAACCTAGAAATGGGAAAGTTTGTGATGGAGACTCGAGAACAAGGGTGGATCTCGGACCTGAAAATTGCTCGTATAGTAAAGGTCAATCACGGCAGTCACAAAATGCTCAATAGACTAGCAGATAGGTTCGATTTACCAATTAAGAACTTTACTTCTCGAAGCGACGCTATGTTGTGGTTACTCTTTGACAAACTTAAAACAACGTGAAATTTGGGAAATATTTAAAGTTACTATGAATAAATATTGGGAAGAAAAGCCTTTATCTGACATGACTGTGAGTGAGTGGGAAGGCATTTGCGATGGTTGCGCTAAATGTTGTTTACACAAATTTATTGACGATGAAGAGGTGAGTGAAGCTGCGACAACAGATCACATAAAACCAAGTGAGCAAATTCATTATACCAATATTGCATGCGGCTTATTGAATACAAAATCTTGCTCATGTACTAAGTACATGGAACGAACTAAGTTAGTACCTGAATGTGTAAAACTTACTAAAGAAAACTTAGAAGATATCTTTTTTATGCCACCTAGTTGCAGTTATAGAAGGCTACATGAAGGTCGAGGCTTGCCCAGTTGGCATCCACTTTTACATAAAGGTAAAAAGTCAGCTATGCATAAAGCAGGAATGTCTGTGAGAGGAAAAACTGTTGCAGATCATGACGTAGATCTGGAGAACTTCGAAGATTATATTGCCATATGGCCAATAGAGGATATTGATTAACGCCAGATTAAATGCCCAGCAATAGGAGCTGGGCGAGGTAGGTAATTATATTGTTCTACTAATGAGTGCTCTATTTGCAAGTACTAGCACCCACACCAAAGCATACACTGCAAAAATAACTATCATCCACTGTGGCATACTCATATCTAAAAATGACCAGTTGATATCACCACAATCGCCAGTCGCACCAAAGATATTTGGTAACCATTGATGTAGTGGTGCCCAACTAGGGAAGTTAGGTACTATCTCACAGGTGGCAAAAAATGGATTGATTGCCGTTTGAATATCAACATGTTCAATCGCAATCATTAACCCCCAAATTGAAGATACTCCCCAGCCTACAAACCCTATTGCGCGGGTCATTATGTTATTGATTAACGCTGCTGGAAGTGCAGAAAAAAGAACGCCAAATACAGCCGTTCTTTGATAAATGCACATGATACAAGGCTGTAAATCCAACGCATGTTGGAAATACAGCGCAGCTATTTCTAACCCTAGTGCACTTAAAAATAGTAGCCCCCATGATAATCTGGAGGCTGTAAACGTTGAAATAGTGGTAAACATATTTTAGTAATACTATGACTTAAAAGTCATACCTTAATGGTGTGCAGGTGCGGCGGCACCTGGTACCGCGCCACTATGATGCTCAATTAAGTGCAGGTCGTATAACCAATTTGTCAGATCGTACAAGCCAAAGTAAGTCGCAGCTAACCCTGTAAGCGTTAATATGATTGTATAAGGTAGTGCCATATAAACCATGGTGCCATAAGACAATCTTAAAAGTGGAGCGATGGCAGAGGTTAATAAAAATAAGAAGGCTGCTTGTCCGTTTGGTGTCGCTACACTAGGCAAGTTTGTGCCAGTATTTATAGCAACTGCTAACATATCAAATTGATCACGAGTTATCGTGCCATTATTCAAAGCTGCGGTGACTTCAGTGATGTAAACAGAGCCTACAAATACATTATCACTAACCATAGACAATAAACCATTCGCTAGATAGAACATCACAAGCTGCGTTTTACCTTCGAATGTAAGCACCCAGTTTATAACGGGGCTAAATAAGCTTTGGTCGATAATCACGGCAACTACACCGAAGAACACACATAATAAGGCAGTGAACGGCAGGGCCTCTTCAAAGGCTTCACCAATTGAGTGCTCGTCTATTATGCCACTCATAGATGTTGCTAATACGATAATTGATAATCCAATTAAGCCTACAGCAGCTAAATGGCCTGCTAGCCCGACCACTAACCAGATAACAATAAGTCCTTGAATTGCTAGTCTAGCTTTGTCTTGTGTAGTTAAATTTTCTTGAGTGTGCTTATCGTAATCAGTAAGTATAGTTCTCACTACTGGAGGTAGCTGGGCACCGTAAGTGAATAATTTAAATTTCTCTACCACAAATGTCGTCGCTAGACCTGCCACAAAAACCGGGATTGTTATAGGAGACATTCGCATGAAAAACTCAATAAAGTCCCACCCTGCTTTTTCTGCAATAATAAGGTTTTGAGGCTCCCCTACCATAGTCATTACACCACCAAGAGCGGTTCCCACTCCGGCATGCATCATTAAGTTACGAAGAAAAGCTCTAAAGTTTTCTAGGTCATCACGGTTAGGGTGGGGAACCCCATCATCGTCTGAGTGATCGTGAGAAGAGTGAAAGTCTTTGCCAGAGGCAACTTTGTGATAGATTGAATAAAACCCTAGACCTACCGTAATGATAACTGCTACCACTGTAAGAGCGTCTAAGAATGCCGAAAGTAGAGCTGACGCAGCAGCAAAGGCAATGGAGAGTGCAATTTTATTCTTTAACTTTAAAAGAAGTTTAGTGAAAAGGAAGAGGAGCAGACCTTTCATAAAGTATATGCCTGCTACCATAAATACCAGCAGCAGTACTACTTCGATATTGACAACAATTTCATGCTTCATGTGCTCTGGGGTTGTCATACCAATAAAAAGTGCTTCAATCAGCAATAACCCTCCAGGTTGCAGTGGATAACACTTTAATGCCATTGCTAGTGTAAATATAAATTCTACTACCAATGCCCAACCTGCTATATAAGGGTTAAAAATGAATAAGATGGGATTAATAACGAGAAAGGCGACAATTGCTTGTTTGTACCAATTTGGGGCTTTTCCCAAAAAGTTGGAGGCTACTGCTTTAGATATTGACATTTGCATAAGCAAAAATTCCTTGCTGAATATTATATTTTTAAAATAAACCAGGATTAGAGTGTACCCAAAAAATTTCACAAAATCCTATAGTTGATATGTAATTAGGTGTTTTTTAACTATTTCTTAACAAATAGTAAGTTACACCTTAAAGATTCATTGTTACCGTCAATTATGATCTGGTACAATCAGTGTTGAAAAATGACAAAAACAATAATCAAAAAGTGAGTTATTGATGATTTACAAAGCACAAAGCCCTGCAGGTTTCGCCGAAGAGTATATTGTGGAATCTATCTGGAGTGGACGCTTTCCCCCTGGTACTATCCTTCCCGCTGAACGGGAGCTGTCTGAATTAATAGGCGTGACGCGAACTACTCTAAGAGAAGTGTTGCAACGTTTAGCCAGAGATGGCTGGTTAACTATTCAGCATGGTAAGCCTACTAAAGTAAATAATTTTTGGGAAACCTCTGGATTAAATATTTTGGAAACCCTTGCAAGATTGGATGAAGACGGTATATCTGAGCTTGTTGACCACTTGCTGGCGGCAAGAACAAATTTGAGCGCTGTTTTTATTCGAGGTGCTATTCGTAATAATCAAGAGAAAGCTATTGAAATCGTTAAGAAAGGCTTAGAGATTAATGATGATAGCCAAACGTTTGCTATTAAAGATTATCAAATCAACCACGACTTAGCCTTTGCGTCGGGAAATCCTGTCTATGTGTTAATGATGAATGGCTTTAAAGGCTTGTACGCAAGAATTGGAAGCTATTACTTCTCAAATCAAGAATCGAGAGATTTAACCAGAAACTATTACAATCAATTACTCGAATTAGCAGAAGCCAAGGACTACGAAAAGGTGCAGTTGGTAGTGCGTAATTACGGGATTGAAAGTGGTAAACTTTGGGAAGGTATGCGAGCAGATATGCCCAAAGGGCTAGTGGATTAGTCGCCATTCTCAAACCTTAGTTGATTGGCGATAAGCTTAGTTAATTTCAAAATCAATTAACTTTCTATAGAGAATTTCCTAAAGTTTTTATTTCTTAACTTGCCAGCATAGCTTTATGCAATCAAGCTATGCTAGTCCTTGATTTACAGTTGCTACTTAAGAACTCAAAGATGTTCAAGTAGATTTTCTTTACTGAAAATTATATGTTCCAAGCCTATTTGATTGTTTTTTTGCGGGTGGGTATGTCTTCTATGCTAGTTTTTAGATTGATATTGATAGCGCTTTTAACTGGTTGTGCTGGGCCAGTTAAGCTGTCAAATGTAAAAGAAACCCCTGAATTAAACTGGGAAAGCGACACCTTTTCGTCAGTCAATGTACCTTCAGTTGAGAGTATTTTTTATCTTAGCGACGAAAATAAGCAATTATTTTTAGATTATTATCACGCACCAGAAAACCAAGAGGTGCAAGGCCACAAGCGCCTTAGTAACTTTATCGCTTTGTTTCTTAGCGGGTTTTCCTATAAAGGGAATACTTACAACGCTGACCTAGCTTCTACCGAGCATGCTGGTAACTGCTTATCTTTGGCCATTTTAACCAAGGCTTATGCTTTACTGGCTGACCTGAAAATTGAGTATCGCCGTGTTAATTCAGCTCCTGTGTACGCTAAGGAAGGTGGCCTAATAACAATTTCATCTCATGTTCAAACTCATGTGCATGCTCCTAAGAAACAAGATATTGAAAAAGGGCATTTTTATTTCTCAAAGATTGTAATTGATTATTTTCCCTCTGGACGGGGAATGTTAGGGGATGCTGTGAGTTTTGATGACTTTATTTCTATGTATTATCAAAACCTAGCAGCAATAGAACTAGCCAGTAAAAATTATGATAAAGCTTACTCATTGCTCGCTGCGGCCATAGAGCGCTCCCCCTATAATGTTGAAACCTTAAATACCTTAGCTGTTTTGTATAAAAAGTCAGGAAACGTAGCGAAAGCAGAGTCTATTTATCACTATATTCTAAATCATACTCAAGGCTCTGTTAGTGCGTTAAGTAATTATGTGCTGTTACTAAAACAACAAGACCGTGATAACGAAGCTAGGGTATATGCCAGCCGCTATAGTGAAATCGAAGATGATAACCCCTATCGCTGGTACAATTTGGCGAATCAAGCTTATGGTCTTCAAAATTATCAACAGGCTTTAGATTTGTTCGCAAAAACCTCTAAGATGGCACCTTATTTACATGAGAGCTTTTTTGGACAAGCTAGGGCTTATTTTCAATTAGGCGATACCTCAAAAGCTAAACTAGCAATGAAAAAAGCAGTGGAGCTTGCCTACACGCCAAACGAAGAAAAATTATACTCCGCTAAGTTACATACCCTAAAAGCTTACGAGCAGCCATAAAACAGCGCCAAATATATTTGTAATGGTAGGGGAAAACCAGGAAACCGCAGGGTTAAGACTATTTAGCAAAAATGTTGTCTTTAAGAGCCCGGTTGAATTAATTCAGGGAGTAACAAGTCTGGCCATAAGCTATCTTCAAATTGTGCCTTAAAGAAACCTAAATGCCCTACATGTTTTGCCCCTATGTCGACGGGAGTTAATTCAGATAACCGCTTGTCTTGGTGTGAAAATAAACAGTGTAAGTCACGCATATTGGTAACGGATAGCATTTCATCATCGCTAAAACCAATTGAGTGCAAAGGTACTTTAATTTGCATGAAAGCCCTTCTAACCAACTCAGACTCTACGCCAACACAATACTCTGGATGAAGGCACCACTTGCGCCATTGAGACATGACTTTTTTGGGGAGGTTTCCTATTATTCCTAGCTTTTTCCCTGGAAAGTATCCATATAGGGCTGTGCTTATTGGTGCTATAAGGTGCCAAAACAGAAATGCTTTTTTCCTTAAGTTTGTAACATTGTGCTTCCAATATCCAGTACCTGCAGAAATTGTAATGATCTTAGTTACATCTTGAATGTTTTCTACGAGCGGAAAAATTTGTCCACCTAAACTGTGGCCTACCCAATAGACAGGTAACTTAGCCTCAACAGTGTCTTCAGTTTGTTTTAACGTAAAATCTAATGCGGCAGAATAGTCTTGTTGTGCCCAATCAATGATGTCGCATTGATAGTGTTTTAAGGGGTGGCTTTTGCTTTCACCAATACCGCGGCAGTCAAAGGTAAGCACAGAATAACCTTGTTCTGCTAGCCAAGTAGCAATAGGGCGGTAGTAATTTTGCTCTACGCCCATGGCAGAGGCTATAACTATTTTACCTTTTACAGTGTCAATTAGCGGGTCTTCAGGCGTAAACCAATAGGCTTGAAGTTTGTCACCTGATTTTGTTTGCAAAGTAATGGATTGGATACTTTGACTCATACTCAGTCTACCTCATTGGAGATACTTAACTGTTGTGTAAATAAGTTTACCGCACAGTCACACATTTCATCTATATGGGTACGATCAGCGTAAATTCCATCAATTAACAAACGCGCGATACCGTGCATCGTTCCCCATGTCACTTGAGACAATCGTAACGTATTTTCGTTGTTAGGTATAACCCCTTGTGATTGCCACCTTTTAGTCATTTCCACTTGATGATGAAAACAAGGAAAAGCGACGCCTTTTAATTCCTCGGTTGCACTGTTTTGTTTCCATATAGTGCGTCCGAACATTAAATCGTACAACTCAGGATTATCTGCAGCATACTGAATGTAGCCATGAAAGAAGGCGCGGTATTTTTTATGGGCACTTAAATCATCACGATTAAATATTGACTCTGCATCATTTTGCCAACGTACAAAGCCTTGCTCAGCAATCGTACACAATAGCTGGTTTTTATCTTTAAAGTGATGGTAAGGGGCAGTTCGCGATACACCAGCTTTGTCAGCCAGCTTTCGAAGGGACAAGCCCTCAACACCGCTTTCTTTGAGTATAGCTGTGGCCTCATTTATCAAGGTGCTACGCAGATCCCCATGGTGATAATTGGATTTATTTAAACTCGATATTTTTGATGTTTTCTGATTCATATATGTCTATTAATAATTATGATATGGGTTATCTTGACAGTGTCAATATAAACTCTTATCTTGACGCAGTCTAGTTTGAGTTTTCATTAGCGACATTAAGCTAATTTAAGGGGAATACAGGTGCCAGAAATAGACTTTTCAACTTTAGAGACACTTTCTGTAAGTATCGACAATCATATAGCTCACATACAACTCAGTCGCCCAGAAGCGTTAAATAGTATGGTGCCTGCTTTTTGGATAGAGCTTCCGGCAGTGGTACGAAAAATAGATGCAGATTCACTTGCTCGGGTGATTGTTATTTCGTCTCAAGGTAAACATTTTAGTGCTGGCATGGATTTGTCAGTATTTACCAATATGGCTAAAGATTTTAAAGGGGAGCCAGCACGGCGGGCTGAAAGAACTCGACGGATGGTTCTGACGTTACAAGATAGTTTTAATGCTATGGAAGAAGTGCGTGTTCCCGTTTTAGTTGCTGTTCAAGGAGGAGTGATCGGTGGTGCAGTCGATATGATATGCGCTGCTGATTGTCGCTATTGTACCCAAGATGCATTTTTTACTATTAAAGAAACTGAGCTAGGAATGACGGCGGATGTAGGCACATTGCAACGTTTACCTCATCTAATGCCTCAAGGCCTAATACGAGAGTTGGCCTATACAGGGCGTAATATGCTAAGTGGTGAGGCAAAGGAGTGTGGGTTTGTTAATCAAGTTTATACAGATCAACAAAGTATGCTTGAGGAGGTAATGAAGATAGCAGCAAAAATAGCTAGCCATTCACCAATGGCGGTATCTGGGTGTAAAGAAATGATCAATTACACCCGTGATCATGATGTCAATGATAGCTTAACTTATATGGCTACTTGGCAAAGTGGCATGTTTCAAATGCCAGATGTACAAGAAGCTATGGCCGCAGGCCAAGAAAAACGCCTCCCAGTGTTTGCTAACTTACATAAAAAATCATCTGGCTTATAAAGCCAGTTAGTTTCCAAATTTTTATAGGAATATTGTCCACATGACAACTAGTACTTCAGTAGACCAAAACACAGATAAAGGTTTAGCTAAATACCCTCACTTATTGAAACCATTAGACTTAGGTTTCACACAATTAAAGAACCGAGTACTAATGGGCTCGATGCACACGGGATTAGAAGAAGCTCCCAATGGCCATGTGCGTATGGCTGCGTATTTTGCAGAGCGGGCTAAAGGTGGAGTAGGCCTGATTGTGACCGGTGGTATAGGTCCAAACGATGAAGGGGCTACTCACAAAGATACCCATAGGCTAGATACCGATGAGGCTATAACACAACATAAAATGATCACTGATGCAGTACACGAACACGGTGGTAAGATTTGCATGCAAATTCTGCACACAGGACGTTATGCCTATAACCCAGAATTAGTTGCTCCATCGGCGATACAAGCTCCTATCAACCCTTTTAAACCTAAAGCGCTAGACGCTCATGGTATCGAAAAACAAATAGTAGACTTTGTGAATACTGCGTTGCAGGCTCAAAAGGCAGGATACGATGGTGTCGAAATCATGGGCTCCGAAGGATACTTTTTAAATCAATTTATTGCTGCACGAACCAATCATAGAGATGATGAGTGGGGAGGAAGTTACGAAAACCGTATTCGCTTACCGCTAGAGGTAGTCCGCAGAGTAAGAGAAGCCGTTGGTGAAAAATTTATCATTATCTATCGCTTATCTATGCTGGATTTAGTTGAAGGTGGTTCGACCTATGAAGAGGTTGTGCAATTAGGTCAAGCTATTGAGAAAACAGGCGCCACTATTATTAATACAGGTATTGGTTGGCATGAAGCTCGTATTCCTACAATAGCAACTAAAGTTCCAAGAGCTGCTTTTACTTGGGTGACGGCTAAGTTTCGGGAAGCTTTATCTATACCTGTTATTACCTCGAACCGCATCAATACACCAGACGTTGCTGAGCAGGTTTTAGCGCGAGGTGATGCTGACATGGTATCTATGGCTAGGCCATTTTTGGCAGATCCTGACTTTGTCATTAAAGCAGCCCAAGACAGAGCGGATGAAATCAACACCTGCATTGGCTGTAATCAAGCCTGCTTAGATCATGTGTTTGTAGGAAAAATGACAAGCTGTTTAGTGAATCCAAGGGCCTGCCATGAGACAGAATTGATTATTGAGCCTGCAACCAAAATTAAACATATTGCCGTTGTTGGCGCGGGGCCTGCTGGGTTAGCGGCTGCCACTACAGCAGCTCAGCGTGGCCACAAAGTCACTGTATTTGAAGCTTCTTCGGAAGTGGGCGGGCAATTTAATATTGCGAAACAGATTCCAGGTAAAGAGGAATTTTATGAAACCATTCGTTATTTTTCTCGCCAGCTGGAATTAGGTAATGTGACCGTAAATTTAAACACTCGAGTTGATGTTGAGCAGTTAAACAATAGTGAGTTTGATGAGGTCATTCTGGCTACAGGGATACGTCCTAGAACTCCACCAATCGAAGGGATTGAGCATACTAAAGTGTTGGGATACATAGATGTTATTGCCAATAAAAAGCCTGTGGGTAATAAAGTCGCAATAATAGGAGCTGGTGGAATTGGATTTGATGTATCTGAATATCTGTCCCATGCAGGTGAGTCAAGCAGCGTAAATATTCCGGCTTTTATGAAAGAGTGGGGAATAGATATGAGTCTTAGTTCTCGAGGCGGTATTGAAGGCGTAAAAGCAGCTCCGACTCCGTCTCCGCGAGAGATATATTTATTACAGCGTAAAGAGACTAAAGTTGGCGCGGGACTTGGTAAGACGACAGGTTGGGCCCACAGAGCTGGCTTACTTAGTAAAGGTGTGCACATGTTAGCTGGCGTTGAATACCTGAAAATAGACGATGCTGGATTACACATTAAAGTAAATGAAGAAGTTAAAGTGCTAGCAGTAGACAACGTGATTGTTTGTGCAGGGCAAGAGTCATTAGTTGAGCTGGTGACTGGGCTAACTAAACCTTATCATTTAATCGGGGGAGCCAGTTTAGCCTCAGAGTTAGATGCAAAGCGAGCAATTAATCAAGGCACAAGGTTAGCCGCAGAGTTGTAGATATCCAAAGACGAGTACTAAGCAGCTAAAGGCTAGTACTAAGCAGCTAAAGGCTAGCTGCTTAGTACAATGTCAACTTGTGATTTAAGACAAGGTTTTTAGAGCTTCCCCTGAGTACTGTTCAAGTTTATCCATTTCACCTTTACGAACTTTGTTTGCCCACTGAGGATCTTGTAACAAGGCGCGCCCCACAGCGACTAAGTCGAACTCATTTTTATCAAGCCTTTCAATTAAGTCATCAATTGAGCGAGTACTGGAGTCTTTACCAGCAAAAGCCCCAAAAAAGTCATCGTTTAATCCTACAGAGCCCACTGTCATTGTCGGCTTTCCGGTGATCTTCTTGGTCCATCCAGCTAGGTTTAAATCAGAACTTTCAAATTCTGGTTCCCAATAGCGTCTGGTTGAACAATGAAATATATCGACGCCAGCTTGGCTCAATGGAAGTAAAAATGCTTCTAGCAGTTCTGGCGTTTCTGCTAAACGGGCTGTGTAGTCTTGTTGTTTCCACTGTGAAAAACGGAACATAATCGGGTAGTCTTCGCCTACCGAAGCACGAATTGCTTTAACTATTTCAACAGCAAAACGCCCCCGATTTTCCATGCTACCACCCCATTCATCAGTTCGTTGGTTGGTACCTTCCCAGAAAAATTGATCAATCAGATAGCCATGGGCTCCATGAATTTCGACACCATCAAAACCTAGTTTTTTAGCATCTAAAGCGGCCTGGGCAAATCCTTCTATAACTTTTTGAATATGTGCAACTGTCATCGGCTCAGCAACTTTTTTACCGGGTGATAACAGGCCAGAAGGTCCTGCACTTGGTAACTCAGGGAAGGGCGCTTTTTCGGGATTACGGGCCATTCCAACATGCCAAAGCTGTGGCATGATTTTGCCCCCAGCTGCGTGAACTTCATCTACTACCTGTTTCCAGCCAGCCAAAGATTCAGCTCCATGAAATTTAGGAACATTGCCATCCATAGTCGCAACAGGATCGTTTATTGTGGTTCCCTCGGTAATAAGCAACCCTGTTCCACCTTCGGCTCTTCGCCGATAATAGCCTGCGACTTCTTTTGTTGGCACTCCATTTGGAGAAAAACTACGTGTCATTGGGGCCATGGCTATTCTATTTTCTAGAGATAAGCCTTTCATATTGAAGGCAGAAAAAAGTGTTTCTAGGGTTTTACTCATGTAGATTCCTGTTTGTTGAATAATGTCGCAATAAATATATTGCTACTCTGGTTTGTTACTAATGTCAGGCCAAACGAACTCGCTTGTATCGGCTTTTGGCTCTTTTGCTTGCTTATGTACAGTAGACAAATAGAGTTGTTCTACTTTCTCTCTGGCCCATGGGGTTTTGCGTAAAAACTTTAAACTGGATTTTATGGATGGGTCTGAGGTGAAGCAGTTAATTTTTACGTGCTGTCCCATTTTTTCAAACCCTAATTCACTTTCTAGGGTCTCCAAAATGTTTTGCAGGGTTAGGCCATGCAAAGGGTTGTTTTTCTGTTGTGCTGCCATGTTAAAGGGTTATGCCTCAAATATTGGAAGTGATACCGAATTCCAATTTTAAGGTATCGCATAAAAATTGAAATACAGTCTGACTCATAATGGATATTGTCCGCTGAAAAATATCAAAAAAAAAGCCCTGTTGAACAGGGCTTCCATTTAGTATTTTGATACTTAGCTATTAAGCAAAGTTTGCCGCAGCAAAATCCCAGTTAGCTAGAGCCCAGAAACCTTCAAGGTATTTAGGACGTACATTTCGGTAATCAATGTAATAAGCGTGCTCCCACAAATCTACAGTAAGTAGAGGAGTAAGGCTGCTATCTGTTAAAGGTGTAGCTGCGTTGCTGGTGTTAACGATATCAAGGCTGCCATCAGCAGTTTTTACTAACCAAGTCCAGCTTGAACCAAAGTTGTTAACTGCTTTGTCGTTTAATGCAGCTTGGAAGTCTGCGAAAGAACCCCATTTAGCGTTGATAGCATCAGCTAGTGCGCCAGTTGGCTCGCCACCACCATTCGGGCTTAGGCTATTCCAGTAAAATGTGTGGTTCCAGATTTGAGCAGCGTTATTAAATACACCACCTTCAGAAGTTTTTACGATTTCTTCAAGGCTTTTGCTTGCTAAGTCTGTACCTTCAACTAAGCCGTTAAGTTTAGTTACATAAGTTGCGTGATGCTTTCCATAATGATACTCCAATGTCTCAGCTGAGATATGTGGTTCTAGTGCGTTCTTTTCATAGGGAAGAGCGGGTAATTCAAAAGCCATTTTTTTTCTCCAAGTATATAGGTGGTCTAAGTCTCTATTAGAGTATTTATGTTATCCGTTTGCTGCATCGATATTGCTCAATATCATTTTGCAACCAGATACAGAAAAACACAATTCGCTAATGCTATTACTTTATAGGTTAATGTAAAAGCATTGCTTTATTATGATTACTAAATATCTATATTGTGTTGTTTACACATTTTTCAAGTGATTGTTTTAAATAGCTTTACTGAATTACATCAATAAAAGATCAAGAGTGTGTAAATTTGAGCTTGAAAACGCTAAACTTGATGCCAGATCTGCCTTAGCAATTATTTATACGAGAGCCCTTATGGACACTATTGAAAAAATTAAGCAACAAATCGAAGAAAACCCAATTTTATTATATATGAAAGGGTCACCTAAATTGCCAAACTGTGGCTTTTCAGCCCAAGCGTCACAAGCTCTTATGAGCTGTGGAGAGCAGTTTGCTTATGTAGATATTTTGCAAAACCCTGATATTCGTGCAGAGCTACCAAAGTATGCTGATTGGCCAACCTTTCCACAATTATGGGTTGACGGTGAGCTAATTGGCGGCTGTGACATTATTATGGAAATGACACAACAAGGTGAATTACAAGCAGTTGTTAAAGAGTCTGCCGCTAAACGTGACGCAGAAAAACCTGCAGAATAATTTTATTTCTGGTTTTAAAGACAAAAAAATAGAGCATTAAATGCTCTATTTTTTTGCCTGTAATATTGTTTAAGACTTAGGTGTAACTATATTACCAATATTAGCGTTTGCTCTTTCAGCTGCTAGTACTCGAGTACTTAACACGTCAATACTATTACTCAAATCATTGATTCTATTTGTTAGGTTGTTATTAGCAAGTGCAGTAGAAATCATTTTTTCTTTTAAGCTGGCCAACTCTTGCTCTGTGCTAGCTGCTGATAAGTTAACATCATCTAGCTCCATATTTAGCTGTTTAACTAAGCTTGTTTGATTCTCTAATTGCTCTTGCAGCAACCCAAGGGTTGTTTGATTGTCAGCATTGTTGCTTTTGAGCTGTTTATCTAGTTGCTCAGATGCTGTTTTTAAACCTGCTACTGTCTTATTTAAATCACCAATTTGCCCTTGATTTTTGCGCCATGCAGAAGCCCAAAGTTTATCCATTTGCTCCCAAAGTTCATTGGTTTTAGCTGTAAGTTCAACTACCTTCACCTGCAGAGCGGCTGCGGATTGATCCATATCTTCACCCGTAGCAGAAAGGCGGTTTTCTAGCTCAGTGATGCGGGTTTGTGCTTGTTGTAGCACTTCATATTGCAAAAACGACCAATATCCAAACCCAGCTCCTAGTAACAAAATTAAAAATAAAAAGCTCAACCAAGATGGAGAGTTATTAGGCTCTTTAGGTGGTTTGTTGTCGCCTGTGCTAGGTTTGCTTTTTGTCTTGCCCTTTGAGCGGGTGCGATGAAAGCTATCGAGGTCATCTTTGTCTAAGGTTATGTTGGGGAACTCCCCATTATTCTCATTTGTCATTTTATGTTTTGTTATTAGGCTGTGACATTAAAATTAGATTATACATAGCTAAATAAATAATGGGATAGGGTAAATGTTCATATTGTATAAAGTGTTCAAATAAATACCCATTTCATTGTGAGCATGTATGGGTACTTATTTACTAGCTGTAGCCTTCTAATGCAGGTACTGGGACTATTGTTACTTTTTGACCCACTTGCCATCTACCCATAGGTAGTGACCGGATGACGTTTTATTATAGGCTTTTTCTGCTGCTAGTTTTTCTACTTGCTGCAAGGTTATTCCATTTTTTGCCGCTAATTTTGAATAGACATTTTTTCGCTTTGTATTAATTTCGGTTACTAAATTTTGTACTTCAGCTTTGGCAACTATAACTCCTAAATAACCATCACTTTTTTCGCCAACTAAGCCCTGTTGTTTGGCTTGGTCTAGTTCTAATGCGAAAGTGACACTACTAAATAAAAGACTAATAAATACTAAAGATTTAAAAATAAATGTGGGTTTCATGATCTGGCTCCTATAGGGCTTTAAAATAAGCTACTGTCTTCATTAAATACGTCATCAAGCTCTTTATCTACCTTGACCCTAATTTCATGGTCAATCTTGACGTTTATATTAATCGTTATGGGCTCTTTGGTTTCAACTTGTACCTTGTGTGTACAAGCAGTTATTCCTAATACGGTAAGCACTAAAATGGGTATTCTCACTTTTTATCACCTTGCTTTATTTTTTGTTCAACCGAGTTGCCTACTGAATTAACTAATCTAATAGACTCCAACAAGGAGAATAAGTTTTCTTCGTGGCTATAGTTAAAGTTAACACTTTGTTTTTTATCTGGATTATTGCCTTTTAAGGCGATATCAAAAAATACCCAGCCATCTGGGGTGAACTTAACGTTACTACTTAACTGTGTAAAGTCCAGATTTTCTAATAGGGCTAATTCAGGTTGCTGGGCTTTAATGGAATCAAAAGAAGGGTTATTGACTATTGTTAACTTTCCTCCTTCTAAACTTGCCATCCAGCCCTCATCTATCGATATCCCTTCTTGGGTTAATCTAATAGGTAAATCACCGTTTACCCGTCCTGTTATGTTTATGCCAGGCTGTTGCTGCAGTGCAACGACCTCGGATAATTCAATATTTGTAAGCTCCACATTAAAGTTTTGATCTCTGCCGTCTAGCCATAACTTGGGTAGCAGAAACTGTCCTTCAAATAGCTTTCCTGTCAGATTATGTAAAGCTAGCTCCCCGTTTATTGCCCCTAGACTCGCTACTATATCTGAGCTTATTACGCCGACATCAATTTCATCTATATTTAGAGTAGACTTGGGTAGCTGAAGCCCTGCTGAATTGTAGGTTATTGGGCTTTGGTAATTGATATTATTGACTTGGTAATCCTGATATTTAAAGGATAACTCTGTGGTTGCAACTTGCCCTGACACAGTTGGGTCCTGGCCTTCAAGGGGCAAGGCTAAGTCTAGCTTGGCAGATAACTCTCCATGATTAATAACTAGTGATTGGTCTATTTGGGTAAATATAGTTGCGAGAGTTGTGGCTTCTTGAGGCGCTACAATTAACTTAGCGCTTGCTTGTTGTTGAGATATTTTTAGTGCAAAACCATCTTCTAACAGTAGGTTATGTTGGCTAGATATTATCTGGTTATTGAGGTTTCCTTGGCTTGAGTGGGTGATTTTGATTGGTTGAAATTTGATATTCTGCACACTTAAATCATTGATGCTTGAGTGCCCAGTAACATTGAACACATCAAAGTTCATTATGGCTACATCTAATTGGTTATGAAAATCCCCAATACTTTGGTCAGCAAATTTTAACTTAGATATATGGCTGTCTATTCCTAATCGTAAGCTGTTGTTATCAATTGCGGTTTGGCTGAACTTAAATTTGCTTGTTATCTCTTCTATGTTTAGTGAGTCTTGCTCAAAATTGGTAACAGTGATTAAGTGATTGTCATCCGTTACTTTAATGCTAAGGCGATGATCTAGATGTTGATTATTTGGCGCCACAGGTAAAGCCTTAATTGTGGCTCGTCCAGATAATTTTAACTGTTCAGCAGATAGCTGTTTGTTTTTGATAGGCTGCTTAAGCACTGTATTATAACTTAGCTCAAGCTTCCCATTAAAATCATAGCTAAGGTCCTTTATTGTCATTATTCGGTAGATGTTTTGATTATCCTTGTTTTGTAAATCAGTCACTTCCAATTTAGGGACAGTGATCTTAGTAGCATCAAGGCTAATGGTGTTTGGTAAATGTATTGCTAACTTAGGAACGTCATCTGCAACTAAATAGTTTTTTAGCCACTGACAGTTAAGTAAAGATACTGTGCTAGATAATTGGCTTAAATCTGTGTTGACCTGATTGTTATCAAGGTTTAAATCAGCAGCAATTTTGCCTTCAATAGCGAGCTCAACGGGGCAATGTTCTTGGGCAATAGGTGCTTTTATATTTACGTTACTCTCGGTAAGTAATTTATAGCCATCGTAGCTTAGTTGAGTGTTGATTTCGCTTTTACCTAAATCTTCGTTTTTTAGAGCTGTTGCAATTTTTTGATTCCAACTTTGAGCCTCGGAGATAAATTTAACTGGATCAGATAAGTACCACGTAAGACTAGCTGAAACATGTTTGGGGGTGAACTCGATTTCTGCTGTTAGATCACCGCTAATATTAAGTGTTGAATATGAGCTTGATTGTACCCTTAAATTGATAGGTTGCTCTAAAAGATAAGATTCAAGCTGTATATTTGATATGTTGAACTTGGGTAACGAGTTAGGTAACTCTAGGGCGCCACTTTGCTGAACGCCCACATGACTAGTGTCAGGTTCGCTACTAGGTTTGTGTGAGATGTTAATTTGTTCAATCGCTAGCTCATTTGTCCATAGGTTCCAAGCTAAGCTCTGTAATTGTAGCTCTCCTATGGGGGAGGTGGCACAGGCTTGCTGAATATCAATAGTCATCGGCCAAGAAACAGAAAAGTCTAAACACTCAATTTTGACATTATTTGATGAAGCAAAATGCTCAATTAGATTAATGGCAATAGGGCGCCTAAAAGAAAATAAAAGTGTTAACACTACCAAAAGTAGTAAAACAGCATTGAAAATTTTGAAGAAAAGAGGGCGCTTGAACAAGCGTGTCATGTATTTTGTAATCCTTGACTTATTAACACTTAGTCAGACTAGGTAAATTGTATAAAGTTTACAATAGGGGGAAGTAAAGTCTTGTAGCAAAAGTGAACATTGACGCTATGGCCTGGGATAAGCCACATGCTTGAGAGCCATTCAATCAAACTAATCATAAGATTATTAAATGGCGTCCCCACCAGGAATCGAACCTAGATCTAAGCCTTAGGAGGGCCTTGTTTTATCCATTAAACTACGGGGACTTGCAGTTGTTAGCGGACTATTATGTATCAGTACAGTTAGGAATTAAACTGCTATTGTCTGGCTGCAAAATCGTTTGCTTGAATATTCATCAATAGGGCACCTGTAGGTGATTTAACTATGGCTGTTTCGGCAAATACTTCAACCACTGTTACTTTCTCTGGGTGTAAATGAAATTGTCTGCGTTGCTCACCTTGAGGGGAGTAATATTGGTTCATTTTAAACAAGGTGAGTTGGTCGCCTGTTTTTACCCCATTTTGTGAGCCTATATTAATGATCAGGCTTTCGTTTCCAGTGGTAATCACTCTTCCGTAAGCCGGTTGACAGCTAATGGCTTCGTCAACCTCTTCTATACTTTTTTCAATTAGTTCTTGAGTTGCTAGACCAAAGCTCGAATTCCAAAGCATGTGACTATTACTATCGATACTTTGATGCAAATCAAAGTGCCACGGTGCGCTCATGGTTTTGTGATTACGAAAAACCATGTCTCCAGAATTACCATCGTACATAGTCAGTGTAACTGCTAGGTTGCGAGTTATGGTGTCTTTACCCCATGGATTCCAGCTATTATTGGGGATCCTTTCAATTGAAAACTCATCAATTTCTCCAAATATGACAAATTGACTGTTGGTTTTTCTGGATAGTTCATAAGCAATATTTTTCTGCTCACTTTGTAGAGGTTTTAAATAATAGGGCTCTACCTGTTTTATATAGCCAAATTTACTGCTTTTTTGAGACTCAAGTTGTAACCGGGTAGCAAAGGTTTTTCCAAAGTCATATAGATTGCCGGCTGCAGCTTGTTGCCGCTTTTGTAGATCATACCAGGTGGTTACAATGCTTTTTTTGTAATCTGATGCGGCACATTGGGTCTCAATTGGAAATATATCTGCACGAATAGATACAGTGACATAGTCTTTATGGTAGACCTCATCAATGATTTCAATGTGCTCCACATCTCCTGAGGAGGTGATTTCTAATGTGTCATCTTCGAGTAATCCATTTGCCATTGTCTGTACATTTTTTACAGAGGCCCCAGAGAACATAAGCGCTTGTTTAATGGCTTCTTGGGTGGCAATTTGTCTCGCAGCTTGCTTGTTACCATCGTGAATAACGGCCTGGCCACTGGCTTCAAACCATGTAGCTTGCGCTGCAAAGTTAGCTACCATTAGTATTAAAAATAGAATGTGGCCTTTCACTGCTGACATAGTTTTACTCGTTAAATTTTTTGCAATTATGACAAAGGCAATATTTTGTCACTTTATTAATAACCTTTATTTGTTATTGTGATTAAGCACAAACCATACCTAACAAGTTTTAGGTACGGATATTGCTAAATATTTTACATGAGAGTTTTGTAGGTGTTATCGCAATGGTGTTTGGTTTCAATAAAATTTTAAAGATAGTGGTGTTAGCCTTGCCGGTTTTACTCATGGGGTGCACTAGTTTATTTAACAAGCATGTCACTTGGGAAACAATTGAGCCAGAGAGCTATCCTGTTATCTCTGCTATCGGCTATGCGCCAATATCTGCGCAACGAGGCTCTGATGACTCGGTAAAAATGTTAATGGCACTGAAAGCGTCAAAATTAGATGCTTACCGTGAGTTAACTCAGCAGGTTTACGGACAAAAAGTTGACGGCGGCCAATCTCTAAAAAGTCTTGTTTTAGAGAATACCCATTTAGATAGTTCTGTGCAGGGAGTCATTAGAGGCGCGCGAGTAGTAAAGAGTTACCCCGTTGGTAATGATACCTACGCGACTGAATTGGAACTAGATTTTAAGTTAGTCAATGACATATATCTATCTACTGCTAAACCTAAACGAATCAAGGATGTTAGGTATTATTAATCGTTAGTTAGCTTGATTATCGTCATTTTAAGGTTATTTTTTGAGATTGCCTTTGGCTTAAATAAGCAATAAACCCGTCACTAAGTTGATTTGCATGTTGTTGGGCTAATTGGTCAGCAAGGTTAGTGTCTTGATTTTCAATCGCTTCAATAATCAAGTCATGGTTGTTTACCATCTCAGCTGGTGGTTTGTCATTGAAAAGTCTGTAGTAAATTCTTAAGGTTCGTTTTCCTTCGTCTAATAAACGCTTGTACATAACTGTAAAATAGTTGTTTTTAGATGCCTCACTTACCGCTAAATGAAATGCGTGGTTAGATTCAATCATGGCAACTACATCATGGGAGCGCACAGCTTCTTTAAATGTATGATTTTTATCTTTTATTATTTGTAGATCAGAAGCTGTTCTATTGGCTGCGGCTAACCTGGTAACTGCTCTTTGAACTAAATCAAGGGCGTCCATAAAGTGTGGGAAATCTTCTAATGCTAAAGGAGATACCTGAGAGTTTTTGTTAGGTAGCGTTTTAATTAAGCCATCAGCGGCTAAACGAATAAAAGCCTCTCTTACCGGGGAGCGTGAGACATCAAAGCGTTTTGCCATACTATTTTCATCAATCGTACTGCTAGGGGCTAACTCCAGGGTAAGTATTTCCTCTCTAATGGTTTCGTAAATAGATACTGCATTAGATACTTTATGAGTATTGGAGGGAGTTTTAGACATAATTTGATTTAACAGCTTTTAACGAGATTGTTGATATTATAAATAGGTTCGTGCCAATAAACAGCAAAACAAAAAAACGCCGATTATTTGTTTTTATTTTCGATGTAGTTCATGGCATCGTCTGCGGTGAAAAACAACTTGCCAGGGGCGAGAGTTTTGAAGATATCTGTTAATTTTAATTTGTCTTGAATAATTCCTTTTACGTCAGACAAGTGCAGTGTGATACCCCTTTCTCTGAGATTAACAATTAACTTTTCTAATGTGTCTAGTGCACTTTCATCTATAGAGCTAATTGAACTAAAAATTAACACTAAATTAGTAACCTCTTGGCTTTTGGCGCAGCGCTCAAGAATGTAATTTTCAATGTATTGGATATTGGCAAAGAATAGGTTTTCATCAATCCTAAGAAACACTGCGTTTTTTTGGGTTTTCACATTGAGCCGATTCACATTTCTAAAGTAGCCACTGTCTGCTCGCCCAACCTCTGCAATATGGGGATGGGTGGTACGATGCATAAACAGTACAATAGAACAGGCTATACCAGCCCAAATTCCGATTTCTATTCCTAAAAATAATGAACTGAAAAATGTAAACAACAAGCTAATAGCATCTGCTTTGTTGAATACCCAGCAACGTCGAATATGCTTAAATTCGATCATGGGTAATACAGACATAATTACGATCACTCCCAAAACTGCTTTGGGTAGGTGAAATAGATAAGGCGTTAAAAATATAATACTCAGGAGAAGAACACACCCTGATATAACGTTTGCCATTTGGGTGATAGCACCAGATGCAAAGTTCACCATAGAGCGACTAACACTCCCTGCAACTGCAAATGAGCCTACTAAACCGGAGCCAATATTGGCTACCCCCAATGCAAGTAGCTCTTGATTTGGTCTTATTTTTTCTGCGTTTTTACTGGCAAGGGTAATGCCAGTGGCAATACTGGTTAAAAAGCAAATCAATGCAATTGATAATGCTGGCAAGGCCAGATCTGGCCAGCGTGCAAATGCTAAAATATCGGTATTTATGCTGGGTAATGAATTAGGAACCTGACCAATAACTGCAATTTCATGGTCAAGGTGCATGTCAAAGTGACTCACTACAAGGATACTTAAAATAACTAAAATCACAGGGCTTGATTTACTAAGTGCTAAGACTACAGGCCCTTTTAGTTGTATAGTTTTTAATAGTATTGGAAATATAGACTTACTTGACCATAGCAGCGCAATACCCAGAGTACTTAAGGATAATACCGCCAAATTAGTTTGATTTAGATGGGTAGCTGTAAATATTAGGGCATCATTAAATGTTAGACCACTGCTAGGCTGCAGACCTAAGATGATAGGCAGTTGACTACAAGCAATGACAATAGCCGATGCACTAGTGAAACCGCTTATGACTGGCTTACTTATAAATGTTGTAAAACGGCCCAGTCTCAACAAGCTTAATAAAGTTAAAAACAGCCCTGTCAAAATCGTTAAATTCACGCCTAAGCTCAAATACTCTTGGGGTGTTTGAGGCGCTAATTTGTTTATTGAGGAGCCGATTAGCAAGCTAATTAAAGCTGCTGGGCCAACCACTAATGTGCGACTACTACCTAAAAAAGCGTATAAAAAAAGAGGGATAACAGCTGCATAAAGGCCATATTCAGCAGGAAAACCTGCAAGCTGAGCGTAAGCCAAAGACTGGGGTAGGGCAATGCTTGCTGTCACTATACCTGCCACACAATCACTGACAAACATGTTCCAATTGTAATTTTTTAGCCAAGTCACGTTTTATTCCCATTTTAAGATACGAGCGCCTTGTTCTTATGACTATATACCTTAGTTTGTATTGTTGTATACACATATGTCGACAATTGTTATGCTGTTGCCATCATATGCTAGTGGGTGATAAATAAATGAAAACAATCCGTAAACCTAGTTGGCAAATAGCCTTGATACCTATTGTGAGTACCTTGGCTATATTGATGCTGCAAATATTGATGTTCAATGGCGCACCCCATGTCCCTCTTATTTTAGGTATTGGAATTACTGCTGTATTTGGAATAGCTCACGGTCATAAATGGTCTGACTTGCAAGATGGCATGTTATCAAGTGTTGCAGTGGCCTTGCCAGTACTAGGTATATTTATGGTGGTGGGTATGACTATTGGCACTTGGATAGCCAGTGGTACTGTTCCTCTTTTGACTAAAATTGGCTTGGAAATTTTGACTCCAGCTGGGTTTCTACCATTAACTTGTATTATCTGTGCCATTGTCTCTGTTTTTACAGGTACCTCATGGGGAACAGTGGGAACCATTGGTTTGGCTCTACTAGGAATTGGGGAGAGTTTAGGGATCCCTAGTTATTTTACCGCCGGTGCTATTGTTTCTGGCGCGTGGTTTGGTGACAAAATGTCGCCTTTGTCAGATACCACTAATTTTACAGCAGCTATAACCGGCACTAATCTCTACACTCATATGCGTAATATGCTGCCTACGACCTTACCTGCTTTAGTTATTTCTTTGATTATTTACAGTTATTTAGGCAATACCTACACCAGCACGTTAGCTGAATTGGGCAATGTTGAAACGCTAGATAGATTGTTGACAGAAACCTTCGTATTAAACATCTGGGTGTTATTTCCACCTTTGGTTATCGCTATGTGTATTTGGAAAAAAGTTGAACCTATGCCCTGTATGTTCCTAGGTGTGTTTACAGCCAGTGCCATTGCTTTTTTCGTACAAGACATGTCTCTAAACAATATCTTACAAGTGATGATGAATGGTTACATAAGTGATACTGGAAATTCTGCCATAGATAGCCTGTTATCCAAGGGCGGTATTATGTCCATGACCTGGGTAATTACACTCATTATGATTGCTATGGCGTTTGGCGGAGTGTTACAAAAAACGGGGTGCTTTGATGCTATTTTAGCAAGTGTAATGCCTCTCATTAAAGGGCGCATAGGCTTGGTATTTGCCACTATGTTTGCAACAGTGAGTTTTAATTTTGCTAGCAATGCGTTTATTGCTTACACCATTCCTGGTCGAATGTTTACGCCTGCATTTAGGGGGCAGGGATTATCTAGCTGCAATGTCTCAAGAATTTTAGAAGACGGAGCCACCATGAGTGCTCCTCTTATCCCTTGGAATTCGGGTGCTGTATTTGTATCAAGTACCTTAGGTATTCCTACTCTACTTTATGCCCCTTTTGCTTTTTGTAATTGGATATCTTTTTTGTTTAATTTGTTTTGGGGAATAACTGGTTGGTTTATACCTAAGGCTTCTGAACAAGAAATTCAAACATGGTGCCAACAGAAATCGCTTATTTTACATGGTGGAGTAATGGAAGAGGCAAGCCCTGAAAACACCAAAAACCTAATCATCTATTGCGATGCTAAGCATAAGCAATAGAAGTTAATACAAGTTATTTTAATGTGGAGAAAAACGTGAAACCAGCAACCGTAGCATATGTACCTTCAACCCATGATAGCGAGAATGATCCTCGTAATGAGCATATTAAAATTTATGTAAATGGTGAGTTAGTAGATAAAGAAGACGCTAAAGTCTCTGTGTACGATAGTGGATTTTTATTAGGGGACGGTGTGTGGGAAGGCTTGCGCTTGTATAAAGGAAAATTAGCTTTTCTTGATGAGCACTTAGAGCGTTTATATGAATCCGCTTATTTTTTGGATATAGATATTGGCGTTAGCCGAGATGAAATGAAAGGCATTTTACAACAAACCTTAGATGCCAACAATATGAGTGACAATGTTCATGTTCGCTTGATGGTAAGCAGAGGTAAAAAAACTAAACCGTTCCAGGATCCTCGCTTAAGTATTTTTGGCTCTACCATAGTCGTTATTGCCGAACACAGTGTGATTAATTTAGAAACTGCAAATAATGGTGTGACTTTGCACACAGTACCCATTGTAAGAGGTTTACCTACCACTCAAGATCCTAAGTTAAATTGTCACAACAAACTAAACTGCATTACTGCTCTTAACCATGCTTTAAAGGCTGGTGCTAATGAAGCCTTGATGCTTGACCCACATGGTTTTGTCAACACATCCAACTCCTGTAATTTTTTCATTGTTCGTAAAGGTGAGATTTGGACGTCTTCAGGTGACTATTGCATGAACGGTATTACTCGAAAAAAAGTGATCGAAATCTGTGAAGAAAACGGGATCCCTATAAAGTTAAAAAACTATTCTTTATATGAAACCTACTCCGCAGATGAAGCGTTTTTGACAGGTACATTCGCAGGGCAAACTCCTGTTACTGAAATTGATGGTAGATTAATTGGAGATGGAAAGGCTGGTCCTATGCTGGCAAGAATCAAAGCGTTGTATAAACAAAAAGCAAGCGGTTAAATGGCCTTGCTAGGCTAATTTTACAGGATTTACTTAAATTGGCAGTGCTTAGTAGGAAAGCTTTACGCCAAGCTAAGCGCTGATCCCACCACTTGCCGAGCCACCACGGGTTTTGCCACTTTTATCGTAGGTCATGGATTCTTTGGCTCTGGACTCAAGTAACAAACTGCGTAAATGCTCGAGCCTAAGTTGCCCTTGCTCCACTGCAGTTTCGTTGATCTGAGTGCGGAATTTACATTGATTTACTAATTCTTTTGCTTCACTAAATAGAGAAGTGATCTCAGGGTGGTCTTTTAACTCTTGACTGGCTTGTGTATAAACCTTTGAAATGACGAGATCTTGTTCTTGAATTGTATTGAGTAAGGCTTCTTTTACTTTAAGGAGTGAAATAAGAGCCTCTGCGTCTCGACTGCTAATAAGATGCAATTCTGTTTCTAGAACTTTTTGAAGCTCTTGCAAGTTCGTATTTTGTGCAGTAATTGTATTTTTTAATTCAAGCATAAGAATAACCGAAATCACCAAGGTAATTCATTATGCTTTTTTTAAGCATCAGTACCAAATATTTCTGACTCTAATGCTGATATTTTTTTAGCTAAGCTTTCAGCGTTAATTGTATATTCACCGCTTTGTATGGCTTTTTTCAGCTTATCAACTTTCTCTTGGTTAACAGGTGCTTCAGAGCCTTTCTTCTGGACTTGATTTAGGTGTTGAGCTGAAGAAGTCAGCGACACAGAATCTTGTCGAGGTAAAGACGCGCTTTTTTGCGTACCAAGCTGCTGCGCTTTATCGTTATCTAAAGCTTGCTGCTGTTGATTTAACTTTTGATTATCTATCGGCGTTTTAGGGCTGCCGTTATTCACATTATTAATAGACATGATGACTATCCAATACCTTAAATTAAAACCTCAAACATATTATCGACTACAAACGTGATTAGTTTAGTAAATAAAGTAAAAAAAATTATGAATTAAATAAAGCTACTGTTATTTATAGTTTTATTCAAAATTAAAAATTTACTTCTACTTGCCCTGTACTGGTTACTTTAGCCTGAATTCGCTTGTTTGAGCGACTATTTCTTACTTGAATTGTATCACCGACTTTACCATCTTCCATGGCAATCCCGCTAGTTTTAACTCGCATACTTTTTGAACCTGCTGAAATTACGACGTTATCACCCTTGCACACAAAACATAAGTTTTGTGGAGACACAGGTCTACCTGCAGTAACTCTACGTTTAATTCGAGCGCCAATTACCTCTTCAACACTTGAAAAGGTAGTACTTCTCAACCGTTTTACATCCATATCTACTGTGCTGACGTTGTTTCTTGTTAGTATGGTTCCCGGACTCACTGCACTTGATATAACCACGACAGGTTGGGTTTGAAGGGCCTTGATTACCATAAATATATACCATCCATTGGAGGCACATTGGGCTTTTACCGTTACATTTGATTGTTTAAGTGCTTCGGGACTGGCAGAAAAAAGTAAATCTGACGGGCAGTCTGGTATTACTATTCTGTCATCAATTGGCATTGCAGATACATCTATTTGATGTTGTGTGTCAGCCTCTAATTGTTCTAATACATACCTTTCACCTTGCTGGATAAGTTGTTGTTTAGCTAAATTATTTTCTGATGCGGCCGTTACACTGGTATATATATAACAAATAATTGCTATAAACTTGACCAGCGTTTGATAAAAATATGAATTTTTCATGTTCACTTGTCGTTAAGTTGTCTATGCTAGATGCATATTAACCGAGGCAATAACTCCTAGGTTTTGAATACAACCTAATGAGTTAGTTGGATTCAGTAGGTTAGGTAGAAAGCGTCAATTATTTGTTGTGATATCACGAGAAAGCAAATTTTGAGCCGGATTTAAATGAATTGGAGCGACACATGTCTGAAATTCTTAACTCAGTTAACCAGCGAACGCAGTTGGTGGGTGAAAACAGATTAGAGTTATTATTATTTAAACTTAATTCAAGACAACGATTTGGTATAAACGTATTTAAAGTGCGTGAAGTATTACAATGCCCCCCTTTAACTTCAATGCCTAAACTAAACAGTTTGGTAAGAGGTATTGCGCATATTCGTGGGCAAACTATATCTGTAATCGACATGAGTATGGCCACAGGTGGCAAACGAATTGAAGATGTCGCTAATTCTTTCATTATTATCGCTGAATATAATAGCTCAGTGCAGGGCTTTTTAGTTGGTTCTGTGGAACGCATTATTAACACCAATTGGCAGTCAATCATGCCACCTCCAAAAGGTAGCGGAAAAGCAAGCTATTTAACGGCGGTTACTGAAATAGAAGACGAGCTTATTGAAATTTTAGACGTTGAAAAAATCTTAAATGAGATTTCTCCTGTTAATACTGATTTGAGTGATGATTTTGAAAGTACAATCGAGACAGAAGATAACGACCAGCAAAAAATTATCTTTATTGCAGATGATTCTTCCGTTGCTCGTAATCAAGTTAAGAAAGCGCTTTCAGCCCTTGGATTAGAAATTGAACTTGCTAAAAATGGTTTAGAGGCACTTGAGCGATTAAAAGAAATAGGAGCTGAAACCGGAGATGTTACCGATAAGGTTGGTGTGTTGGTATCTGATATTGAAATGCCAGAAATGGACGGATATACCCTAACTGCTGAGATCAGGAATACTCCTGAACTTAAGAATCTTCACGTTATCTTACACACATCTTTAAGTGGAGTCTTTAACCAAGCAATGGTTCAGAAAGTAGGGGCCGATGATTTCATCGCAAAATTCCACCCTGATGAATTAGCTTCATCAGTGCAAAAATGGTTTGGTAGTACTAAGTAGAGCTTGTCTAGTAAATGCCTTTGTAGTTAGGCGTTAGGATGTAAGAAAAGGAAAAGGCTAGAATGACAGAACACGAACTCGACTTTAAGCGATATTCTGCGTTCGCTAAGTTTCTTGAAGATACATGCGGCATCGTTTTAGGGGATAGCAGGCAGTATTTGGTTCGTAGTCGTTTGTCACCTGTTGCTAGACAGTTATCCTTAGATTCAGTTGAGGCTTGCATTGATAGTATTTTAGCGGGTAACAGACAAAGCCGAGATTTAGCCGTTGAAGCAATGACCACCAATGAAACCTTGTGGTTTCGCGATCAATATCCTTTTGTTCTTCTAGAAAAAGAAGTTTTACCCCAGTTTGCTAACAAAGCCGGTCCTATTAGAATTTGGAGTGCAGCTTGCTCATCAGGTCAAGAGGCTTACTCCATAGCCATGACCATTCTTAATTACAAAAAGTCTGGTAAACAGCTTAGAAATAATGCTGATATTTTAGGCACTGACATATCTAAAGAAATGCTAGAACGTTGCAGACTAGCAGAATATGATCATCTAGTTATGGCTAGGGGGTTAGATGCGAAACTTAAAGCAGAATATTTCGAACCCAGTGGTAATGACAAGTATAAAGTAAAATCAAATGTGACAGCCATGACTCAATTTAAGCAATTGAACCTGCTAAGTAGTTATCAATCTCTAGGACGCTTTGACATTATTTTTTGTAGAAATGTGCTGATTTATTTTTCTCCTGAAGTTAAAAAACAAATCCTGCAAAAGTTTGCCGCTTGCCTGCAAGAAGGCGGCATATTATTTTTAGGGGCCTCCGAGTCCATTACCAATTTATCAGAAGAATTCTCAATGGTTCGATGCCATCCTGGCCTCTATTACCGTAAAACCTCCAAAAAACCTTAGTATCCACGTTATTTTTACCTAAATTACTCCCTATGGCATAGGCTTTGCTAAGTTAAATCCATAGAGGAGAAATACATGGCAATCAGCTTAGACAAATTGATGGGGTTCCACCATAAAGCTTTACAAGTTCGCACTGAGCGAATGGAAGTTATTGCAGGAAACCTCGCCAACGCTAATACGCCGGGTTACAAGGCAAAAGATATTGATTTCCAGCAGGCAATGAAGTCTGCCCAGTTCAATCAAAGCCATAATTTAACCCGTACCCATGAAGGACATATCAAGGGCTCAATGAAAGCCGTCGATAATTTACAGTTTAGAACACCCGACCAACCGGACACAGGTGATGGTAATACAGTCGACGTGCAAATAGAACGTAATACCTTTTTGGATAACGGTCTTCGCTACCAAGCTGGTATGGAATTTCTTAATGGAAAGATTAAAGGCATGAAAAAAGCCATTAGTGGAGGACAGCAATAATGAGTCTATTTAATGTAATGGATATCGCAAGTACAGGCATGAGTGCGCAAAGTATTCGTTTGAACACTACCGCTAGTAATGTAGCGAATGCTAACAGCGTTAGCAGTAGCTACGAAGATACTTACAAAGCTCGTCATCCAGTGTTTGCTGCTGAAATGCAGCGAGCATCTCAAGAACAAAGTGCAGGTTCTAAAGTCAGTGTTTTAGGTGTTGTTGAGAGTACAAAACCTTTGCAAATTGAATATAGCCCAGGGCATCCCATGGCTGATAGTGATGGCTACATATATAAACCTAACGTCAATGTTGTTGAAGAAATGGCAGATATGATGTCAGCCTCAAAGGCTTACGAAACCAATGTGCAAGTAGCAGATACGACTAAGCGTATTTTTAGAAATGTATTAAGACTAGGCCAAGGCAGCTAGTTGGGCTTAGTGATGATGCATACAGAGGATAGATTGTGGATACAGTAAATAATGGCTTAAACAGCGCTCTTTATTGGCAACCAGAAACAGTTGAAGTGGCTGATGATTCTAATCAGACTTTATCTCAAGAAGATTTCTTTTCGCTATTGACTGAACAATTGGCCAACCAAGATCCAACGGCCCCCGTTGATAATGATCAAATGGTTGCCCAAATGACCAGCTTTACTATGGCTGACGGTATTGATCAGTTAAATACCCAGTTTAGTGACTTTGCGAGTTCAATGACTTCAAACCAAGCATTACAAGCCTCTAGCTTGATTGGGCAAGATGTTTTGTTACAAGGTGATATCGGATATATCTCTGAAGAAGGGCAAAATATTTCTGGGGTTGTCATTAGTGAGGAAACTATCCAAAACCTTGAAATCACTATAGAAAACGAGACAGGTGAAATAATAAAAACCATTAGTGCCGGTACTCAAGCTGCTGGCAATATTGAGTTTAATTGGGATGGCACAGATGCAAACGGCAATAATGTGCCTGTTGGAAACTATGTTGTCAGTGCCCAAGGAAAAATAAGCGGCGAGTCGGTACAAATGCCAACTGCTATCAATAGGCATGTAGACAGTGTCAGTTTGGCTGCGAGCAGCCAAGGTATCATTCTTAATTTAGATGGTGATGTTAGTGTCACACTTGACGACGTCATTCAAATCGGTGGTTAACAGGAGAAACTAATTATGTCTTTTAATATTGCATTAAGTGGTGTGTCTGCAGCACAAAGAGACCTAGATACAACAGCAAATAATATTGCAAATGTTAATACTGTAGGGTTTAAGGAGTCTCGTGCTGAGTTTGGTGACGTTTACGCGCAATCTTTATTGGCGGGTGGTAAAACTAAAGTCGGCGATGGGGTATTAACCCAAGAAGTAGCACAACAGTTTTCTCAAGGTAGCTTACAATTTACAGAAAATGCTCTGGATTTAGCTGTAACTGGTACAGGCTTTTTTGCCACTGTCCCAGATATTGAAAATAGAGATTTTTCATATACTCGTGCAGGTGCATTTAAGTTAAATTCAGATAATTTTGTTGTTAACTCAAATGGCGACCATTTATTAGGATTTCCAGTAAATGTTGATGGAACCTCTGCGTCAGTGGCATTAAGTACCACTGAGCCAGTTACTATTCCTGACTCATCGGGTTCGCCTTCAGCCACTTCTGAAGTGTCTCTTACTATGAATTTACCGGCAGGTGACGAAGCGGTAGACCCAGCGTTTTTTGACCCAGATGATCCTACAACCTACAACTCTGCAACCTCAATAACCGTATATGATTCGTTAGGTGATAGTCATGTCATGACCTATTACTTCATGAAAGATAGCACAGCGGCCAGTAGTAACGAATGGATTGGTGTAACCTATGTTGATGATCTGCCTCTTGAAGATGGCGTTGAAGGAACAGTAAACGAAGTAGGTGTAACTTCTTTAGGAGATGGTACTGCAGGCTCTGGCGTGTCAGCTTTTAAAATGGTGTTCAGTAGTGGCGGTGACTTTACGTCTATGCAAGATTCTAATGGTGATGACCTACCATTAGGTGATGCGATTTCAGCCGAGCTCGGTGCAACTATCTTAACTAATGGTTCAGAGCCGACGCAAACCATTACTACTAACTTTGTTTTAAACTCCCTTACCTCAGTTGCTGATGAACCCACTCAATACGCATCGTCTTTTGAGGTGACATCACTGGAGCAGGATGGATTAGCAGTTGGTAGATTGACTGGTATCGATATTGATTCTGATGGCTTGTTACGTGCGACATACTCAAATGGTACGTCTGAGCCAATCATTCGTATCGCCTTAGTTAGATTCGCTAATGAGCAAGGATTAACGCAACAAAGTAATACCGCATGGAAAGAAAGTATTGCTTCTGGTGAAGGCTTAGCGGGCGAAGCGACTACCGGTACGTTTGGTGATATCAATTCATCGGCATTAGAGCAGGCAAATGTTAACCTCACTACAGAGCTAATAGACCTAATTATTGCCCAACGTAACTTCCAGGCAAACTCTCGTGCACTTGAAATAAACAATCAGTTAAATCAGACAGTTTTAAATATTAGATAATAACTATTTGATTTTTATGAACTTTAAAGGCTGCCAATTGGTGGCCTTTTTTATTTTAGTCAGTAAATAGGGAGACCTGCCAGCTTTTTACATAGATGGCATCCTAATTGCAATTTCGTTAGTAATATTTTCATTTAGTCAAGATTCTGTCATGGATAAATTACTATACATAGCCGCAAGTGGGGCCAATCAAGACCTAACAGGCTCTGCAATACGAGCCAATAACCTTGCTAATGCTCAAACTACAGGCTTCAAGGCTCAGTTAGAGCAAGCTCGTGCTATGCCGGCATACGGCGAAGGTTTGCCGACTCGCGTTTTTTCGATGACAGAAAGCCCTTCTAATGATTATGAAGGCGGCACTATGATTCAAACTGGCCGAGAATTGGACGTAGCACTTCAAGGAGATGGCTGGTTTTCAGTATTAGATGCAAATGGCAACGAAGCTTACAGTCGAAATGGTAGCTTTGAATTAGGCGCTAATGGTGAGCTAAAAGACTCCCATGGTAATGCTATTGTTGGTGATTTTGGACCTATTTTCCTGCCTATTCCCGTATCAAATATCAACATTGCTAATGACGGTACTTTGTCAGTTCGGCCTCAAGGAGCACCTGAGACGGTACTCGAAGAAGTAGGGCGCCTTAAATTTGTTAATCCCGACGTATCCAATATGCAGCGAGGAACAGATGGTTTATTTCGAATGAAAGATGGGGAGCCGGCAGCAGAAGATCCGACTGTTAGTGTCCGTACAGGGTTTTTAGAGGGCAGTAATGTTAATCCGGTAGAAGAGATGGTCAGCATGATTACATTGCAGCGCCATTATGAAATGCAAGTTAAGTTGATGAAACGCGCAGAGAGTATGGATACTCGCGGCAATCAATTGCTGCGCATCATTTAATAAAACGTAATAGATACATTGATTTTAGGAGATAAATTATGCATCCCGCACTATGGATAAGTAAAACAGGCTTAGATGCTGCACAAACTGACGTAGCGGTCATTTCTAATAACTTGGCTAATGCTAGTACAGTTGGCTTTAAAAAAGACAGAGCAGTATTTGAAGATCTACTTTATCAAAACATTAATCAGCCTGGAGGTCGCTCGTCTGCGGATACAGAACTTCCATCTGGGTTGATGCTAGGTGCCGGAAGTAAAGTAGTTGCAACTCAAAAAAGTCATACTCAAGGCAATATGTTAACCACAGATAACTCTTTAGATATGTTGGTTAACGGCAATGGTTTCTTTGAAGTGTTACAACCCGACGGCACTATCGCATATACCCGTAACGGTCAATTTACCTTGAATGACCAAGGGCAAATTGTGACGCCTGGCGCTGGATTCTTATTGCAACCAGAAATCACAGTACCAGAAGACGCACAACAAATTACTGTTTCTCAAGATGGTGAAGTTTCAGCGTCTATCAATGGAGAAGCAGAGCCACAAGTATTAGGGCAAATAACGTTATCTGACTTTATTAATGACACTGGGTTACAGCCTATTGGTCAAAACCTATATGTTGAGACAGCGGTAAGTGGTGCGCCAATTCAAGGGGTGCCTGGCCTTGAGGGGATTGGAACTATATTGCAAGGCGCTCTTGAAACATCGAATGTAAATGTAACTGAAGAGTTGGTTAACTTGATAGAAAGCCAACGTTTATACGAAATGAATTCAAAGGTTATCTCTGCCGTCGACACTATGTTAGGTCAGGTCATACAGCAGTTATAGTAGGAGGGAAGTTTGATGGTTGATCAAATTTTATTGAAGACGATTGTGCTTTTAGGAGCCGCGTTATTATTTACGGGATGTGGCTCAACTAGCGCACAGCACCCTTTGCCTAATGATCCTTTTTACGCGCCTATTGTACCTGAATCACCTAGGCAAAAAATTTCCAGTGATGGTGCAATTTTCCAATCAGATATGGCTGACAGCTTATATTCTGATGTAAAGGCCAGAAGAGTAGGTGACATTATTACGGTTACCCTGCAAGAAAACACCAGTGCAACTAAATCTGCAGGTACCAGCAAATCAAGAGAGACAGGAGTAGACGTAAGCCCAATTGTTGGATTAGGCGGTAACGCAGTAAATATTGGCGGCCAGTCGATTCAGTTGGGGCTAGATACAAGTAATGAATTTGATGGTGATGCTTCAGCAAATCAGAGTAACAACCTAAACGGAAATATTTCGGTCACTGTGGTACAGGTTTTAGCTAATCAAAATTTATTAGTTCGTGGCGAGAAATGGCTAACCTTAAATAACGGAGATGAGTATATCCGTTTAACGGGTGTGGTACGCCCTGCTGATGTAAGCCCTACCAATGAAATTGTCTCCACTAAAATTGCTAACGCGCGCATTCAATACAGTGGCACAGGCAGCTTTGCGTCTGCTCAACAAGCTGGCTGGTTAAGTGGCTTTTTCTCATCTGAATATTGGCCATTTTAGGCTGGAGAGTTAAATGAAATTTTTTGTTTCCATAATAGTGGTAACGAGTTTGCTGTTATCGCCAGTAGCCTCTTCTCAAAGAATTAAAGACTTAGCGTCTATTCAAGGTGTCAGAAGTAACCAATTAGTAGGGTATGGCTTAGTGGTTGGTTTACCAGGAACTGGAGAACAAAGTCCATTTACCGAGCAAAGTTTTCGGACAATGTTAGCTAACTTCGGCATAAGTTTAGATAGCAGTGTTAAGCCCAAGATAAAAAATGTGGCTGCAGTGGCAGTACACGCAGAGCTAAAACCTTTTGTTAAACCAGGTCAAACTATTGATGTGACAGTGTCTTCAATAGGCGAGGCTGCAAGTTTACAGGGTGGCACTTTAGTACAAACCTTTTTGAAAGGGTTAGATGGTAATGTATATGCAGTTGCCCAAGGTAGCCTAGTGGTTAGTGGTTTTGGGGCAGAAGGTGGTGACGGTTCAAAAATTGTGGTTAACACACCAACAGTAGGCAGAATAGCCAATGGCGCACTGGTAGAAAGAGCGGTAACCAGTGGCTTTATGCAAAATGATTATTTAACTTTGAATTTGAACTACCCAGACTTTACCACAGCAAAAATTTTGGCTGACACCATTAATAGTCGATTAGGGGCAGACCCATCAAAAGGCTATGTGATTGCTACACCTTTAGATGCCGCGTCGGTTAGGGTTTCTGCACCTAGAGATGTAGGGCAAAGGGTTGGATTTTTGGCCACATTGGAAAATTTTGAATTTACACCAGCTAAAGCGTCAGCTCGTGTAGTTATTAATAGCCGAACAGGAACAATTGTTATAGGACAAGATGTTCGCTTGTTACCTGCAGCTATTACTCATGGTGGATTGACAGTTACTATAGCTGAAAACCAAACTGTATCACAGCCTAACCCTCTCGCTGACGGTGAGACAGTTGTGACAACTCAATCTATAGTCGATGTAAATCTAGACGATACCCGAATGTTCAGTTTTGATCCTGGCGTGACGCTCGATGAGTTGGTCAGGGCTGTAAATGAAGTGGGTGCAGCACCTGGTGATTTGATGGCGATTCTTGAAGCCTTGCGTGAGGCTGGTGCCCTGCAAGGCGAGTTAGTGGTTATCTAGGTAATTATCATGGATCAAACTCTACTTAGCCAAAGCCCACTTGAGGCATCAAGAAACGCCAATGATATAAAAGGTTTGGATACTTTACGCCAAGCTGCTCAAAGTGGTGATAGAGCGGCTCTAGAGGAGGCGGCTAAGCAGTTTGAAGCCATATTCGTTCAAATGATGTTGAAGTCTATGCGTAAAGCCCAAGATGTATTGGCAGACAAAGACAGTACGACAAACTCTGAGCAAGTTAAGTTTTATCGTGATATGCACGACCAACAGCTCGCCACTGATTTATCCAGTAATGGCAGTATTGGCCTTGCAGATATTATTGTTAGGCAGCTAGGGCAATTAGGCGATGGTTATATGCCTGCTGGGGTGATCCGCGATGACGGTAACCTATCAAGTATTAACCGTCAGGCAGTAGAGCAAACACGATCTGCTCAAAGTCTTGTTTTAGGCGAGGTAAGTGGTTCTCAGCAGCCAAGTGGTACCCAAGCACAGGCCAAATCCACTAATGCGTTTAAATCTCCTGCTTTTACAGATGCTCAAGCGTTTGTTGAGCAGCTTTACCCTATTGCTCAGCAGGCTGCAGAAACCCTTGGCCTTGATCCTAAAGCTCTGCTAGCTCAAGCCGCCCTAGAAACAGGCTGGGGCAAACACATGATCCACAATATTGACGGTGAAAATTCCCATAATTTGTTTGGTATTAAAGCAAGTCGCAGTTGGCAGGGTGATAGAGCCATGGTGGATACTGTGGAATTTGAACAAGGCATTGCCTCCACCAAAAAACAACCATTTAAAGTATACGAGAACTTTGCAGAAGCGATGAATGACTATGTTAATTTAGTTCAGCAAAGTCCACGTTATGAAGAAGCAGTAAAAAATTCTGCTTCGCCACAAAATTATTTCTCTGAATTACAAAAAGCCGGTTATGCAACGGATCCCGAGTACGCAAACAAAGTTATATCGGTATTCGAAAGTGCACAATTTAAGCAGTATTTACCATGAAAACACCACTAACGAATGCCGTTGTAATTAGGAGAGCTTACATTGATTACTAGTAACTCTAATCGAAATATTGTCACTGCCGATCTTTACTCTATTGCTACTAGTGGTGTGAATGCGAGTAATCAATTATTAACCACTACAGGTAACAATATTGCTAACGTAAATACCGATGGGTATGTACGGGAGCAAACTACATTTGTAGGGCAGTTGTATGGTGGTGTGGGAGAGTCTACCACTTCTAGGGTATTGAACACTTTTGCGCAAAATCAATTACGCCGCGATACCACCATGCAAAGCGAGTTTCAGACTTATTACGATAAAACCTCAGTTTTAGATAACTTATTTGCAAGTGAAGCCAATAGTATTTCTAGCAGTATGAGCCGTTTTTTTGCTTCAATTCAAACCGCTACAGATGATCCTACTAGCATGGCAGCAAGACAAGTTGTACTGGGTGAAGCTGAGTTAATGGTTAGCCAAATCGGAATTGTTTCGAATTTCTTAGATGAAAGGCAAGATGAAGTTAATAAAGAATTTGAAACGACCATAGGTGTTGCCAATACCTTAATTCAATCTATTTCTGATTTGAATGAATCAATTCGCAGCATTCAAGGAAATAACCCTAATAGTGAACCTAGTGCCCTTAAAAATGAACGAGACCAAGCTATCATGGAGCTTGCGGAACTTGTGTCTATAGAAACACGGGTAAACGCTGATGACGGTGGCGTATTGGTGAACCTATCATCTGGCGAGTCTTTAGTCTTACAAGATGGCTCGTTTAACGTATTCACTGTCAGTAATGATGCGGATATAAGCTATACCTCATTACAGTTAACCAGTGATGACAACTCAACTAGCTTGAATATCCATGAAACTGACATGGGGGGAACGCTAGGTGGTTTGTTTAGGTATCGTGATGAAGTATTAGAAAGTAGCCGCAGAGAATTAGGACAAATAGCCCTAGCTTTGACTGACGCTGTTAATACTCAGAATAACCAGGGGATGGATTTCGACCAGCAACTTGGTAGTGACATTTTTACTAGACCAGAAGTTATAGGTTTAAAATACCCAGATAACTCAGACCCCAGTTTACTTGTTTCTGGCAGAATGACTGCTGGTGAAAGTAGCAGTATTACCAGTGCTGACTATAGAGTGACAGTTAATGGCGTAAATGGTGGTACGCCTGACACCATTGATATTACAGTTGCCTTGGTAAATCCAGATGGAACGGCTGTGTTAGATGTTGATGGCAATGCTATTACTCAAGACTATACGGGGTTAACTGCCGAAGAAGGCACATTTAACTCAGTCATAGGTGGTATCGAGTTAGAATTTGCAAGTGGTTCAAGTTATGCCGTAGGTGATGAGTTTTTACTACAACCCACTAAAGAAGCGGCAAGTGTTATAGAGCTTGCGATTACTCGCCCAGAAGATTTGGCTTTTGCATCACCCATTCGTGTTGAAGGAAGTATTAATAACCTTGGTGACACTACTGTGACCGCCAGTGGCGTCACAAATACCGTGGTTGATAATACTTTTTCAGATAGTGGCGCGTCAGCATTTGATGGTGCTGGTGGTATTCATAGTGCAGGTAGTTCGCCTACAGGCGCTGGCGGTGTGGGTGCACCTGCTGAAATTTATTTTACTTCAGCGACAGATTATCAAGTATTAGACGATACTGGTAATGTCATTACAGAAGTCACTGGTGCCACAAGTTTTTCCAATATGCTTGCTCAAGCAGAAGCCTCAGGTTCTGGTCCGGCTTGGCCTACTGAGTTTTCAGCAATGGATAATTATCCTGGTTATGATTTTAGTTTACAGGGTGAACCTAAAGCCGGAGATAGTTTTACCATAGGCTACAACACAGACGGTCTGAGTGACACCAGCAATGGATTAGCATTGGCTAACCTACAAAACTCCGACAAAATGCTTTTAAATAATAACGGCAGTGAAAACCTTATTACTTTCCATGAAAGTTATTCAAATATCGTGACTGATATCGGACAAAAAGCATCAAGTGCCGACATATCCTTGCAAGCTGCAGATGCATTAAAGTCCCAATCTAATAACTGGTTCCAATCAATATCAGGAGTGAGTTTGGATGAAGAGGCGGCAAATTTGGTTAAGTATCAGCAGTCTTATGCTGCATCCGCTAGGTTGCTAAGCACGGCTCAAGATATATTCAATACAATATTAGGCGTTGTTTCTTAAGAGGCTTATAGATTATTTATGCGTATTTCTACTGCACAATTGTATGACCGTAGTATCCAAGCGGTTTTGGATAATCAAAGTGACCTATCTGATGTGCAACTGCAGTTATCGTCAGGTAAAAAATTACTTACACCAGCTGATGATCCTGTAGGTGCTGCACAGGTTATTAGGTTAACTGAAGAAATTGACCAGATTAATCAATTCAAAGTTAACAATAACATGTTAAACAATAGCTTAGAGCAAGAAGAGACAGTGCTTGGTAGTGTAAATGATGCCATTGACCGTGCCAGAGTCTTAATGGTGCAATCGGGAAATGGTATTTATACCAGTGACGATAAGCGCGCTATTGCTATTGAGATTGAAGAAATTCGAGATCAAGTCTTTGATTTAATGAATACTCAAAATTCCGCTGGCGATTACATCTTTGCTGGTTATCAATCTGACTCACCCGCCTTCAGCTATAACGAGAGCTCTACAGGCAACAAGTATAGCTTTGAAGGCGATGATGGGTTTAATGAAATTAAAATATCGGACTCAGTGCAACTACAAGTTAATAATAGTGGTTTTGAGGTATTTGAAAACGTAAGTGCTAGAAATAAAGCTTCTATCAGTGGCTCTACAGGCGTGTTAGATGCAAGTATGAAGATAGCTGAACAAGCAAGTTATGATGCTTTTCATGAAAATAATTATGATGCAGTGAACCTAGCAAATAATGAGTTTAGATTAACTGTAGTGTCCGCTACTCAGGTGCAAGTAACAAATCTAGGTACGGGAGCTGTATTAGATACTGTTGATTTTGAAAGTGGCAGTAGCTTTTTGTATCAGGGCTTAGAATTTAATATCAGTGGTACTACTGGCGATTCTGTTGACTTTGAATTAGCTCCACCGGAAAAGAAGAATATTGCTGAAACACTAAATGATTTTGTTATCGCTTTGAGCAATGAAAATCTGAGTGATTCGGAATTTGAAGAAGCTTTAACTGATGCACTAACCGGGGCAGACAATGCGTTAACTCGCATTGGCGAGTCAATGTCTGCTATCGGCGCTAGAATGAATGTGGCTGACTCGGTATTAGCTTCTAATCTGAATATACAAATTGCCAATCAAACTGCAAGAGCAAATATTGAAGAGGTTGATTATGCAGAGGCTGTTTCTGAGTTAAGCCGTCAAGAAACTGCGCTCCAGGCTGCACAGTCTACCTTTAGTTTAGTTACAGGTACGTCACTATTTGATTATCTGTAGTTTATTCTTTTAAAGGGTATATATCCAACTCGGTCATATATACGCTACTTTTGTTGTCTTCATGGGAAGAGTAGTAACAAATGTACAGTTTATCGTTCTCGATAACTAAACCAGGATAACTATTATCTCCTTGAGACGGTAAAACGAGTTGTTTAATTAATTTTGCCGTATTCAGGTTGAGTGTAAATACCCCTGTTACTAGCTTCCCCTCTTCAAAAATCCTGCCAGCTAGTATCGCAAGTTCAGCGTTAACCTTTATCAAAGCTGGGCCACCTATATATCTTTGTAAATCTGTCCACTTCCAGCGCTTATATGGAAAGTTGCTTATTCCAAGTTGAGCGGTGTAACTGTCGGCGTCTCGTCTAATAATTGCATATGCTGTTTTCTCGTTAAAAATAATATCGCTCTCGTTAGGGTAACCTTTGCCATGTTTTTTCAAGCTAAATGCTGAAGTTACATGACGATGAAAACTGCGACGGGGATCGCCAGTAAAAAAGTTGATAGCATTTTGCTTTCGGTTATAGGCAAAGCCATACCCTAAACCTTGATGCCAAGTTATTCGCCAGAGCCACCAACCCTTTTCAGCAAACTCCTTATGTGTTGACCAGCTATCACCTGTCTGTGATACCCAGCAGAGGTTTCGGGTTCCAATAGTGCGATTTTCACTATTTGTTCGCCTTGCATAAGCTATAAGTAACATCTTTCCATCAGGGGTAATGGTCAACTTAGGATCTCTTAGATCTGTTGAAGGGAGTTGAATCAGAGATCTATTTAAAACCACGCCCTGGTGATCTACCTTTAATATGCAAATTTTACCGTCTGCACTTATGTGATTCGTTGCTTCTCTGTAGCAACAATAAAACCAGTTATTAAAGTGACATACATCCACAAAAGCATTATGACCAGCCTTATTTCCTATTTTAATTGACCAATTTATCTTCATTTTAAAATTATTTTGTAGAATTTAACTTATTGAAACGCAAGTAAATATTAATATCAAGCCGGCAAATAATTGCCGAATTATTAAAATAAAGGCAACGAATGGCTAAAGGGATTTTTAAAAGGGTCGATACATTTTTTGAGAGAGCCAGTAATAATGATTTTAGAAGTACCGAATCATTATTCTATTAGTGTTATTTAACCAGCCGAATTTATTCGGTCGCCAGCAAAGTCTGGACTGAGAGTGTAGGAGAAAACCATGAGTTTATTCGTAAATACCAACGTATCTTCTTTGAATGCGCAACGCCAGTTGTTTGATTCAGGGAATGCTTTAAGTACATCTTTTGAACGTTTGTCATCAGGATTCCGTATTAATAGTGCTGCAGATGATGCTGCAGGCTTACAAATCACCGATAGATTAACAACACAAATTCAAGGTCTAAACCAGGCCGCACGTAACGCAAATGACGCAATATCGTTAGCTCAAACAGCTGAGGGTGCGTTAGATGAGGTAACTACAGCGTTACAACGTATCCGTACTCTAGCAGTACAATCACAAAACGGTATCAACTCATCAGCTGACCGTACAGCGCTTCAAAAAGAAGTGACCGCCCTAAAAAATGAGATAAGCCGTATCGCTAGTGACTCTCAGTTTGGTGGGGTGGATATCTTAAAAGGAGATTTTTCTGCTACTTTCTTAGTCGGTGCGAACGCAGGGCAAACTATTGCCGTTGGATTAACAAGAACCGGTGGGTTCGGAGCTTCAGGTTTATCAATTGGTGATACTACTGTTGCAACTGAGGCAGGTGCAGCGTCAGCGTTAACGGCTATAACAAATGCAATATCTGCAATTGGTGGTGTAAGAGCGGATTTGGGTGCATTACAAAACCGTTTCCAATCAACTATTCGTAACTTATCGAATATTTCTGAAAACGTTTCTGCAGCCCGTTCAGGTATTCGAGATACTGATTTTGCTACTGAAACAGCTGAATTAACCCGTAACCAGATCGTTCAACAAGCTAGTTTGACAGTATTAAGTCAGGCTAATCAAAGACCACAATCAGCGCTATCTTTACTAGGTTAAGTATTACAATAGCCTAGGTTTCAAAACTCTTCTCCTGTTTGGAGGCGTAGAAGCCAGGAGGTAGTGCTCTGGATTTAACGGACCGAGCAGTTGAGAGTTTGCTCACTCTCTCTTAATAAAAGAGCCCTCAGCCGGAGTTTCTCCGGCTTTTTCATGTCTTAAGTGTCTGAAAAATAATAACTTTTAAAATAAATTGTTTTTTTCCTAAAGGATTTTCATCAAAGCAACGATAACTTAAATAGACGTTACGCAACTAACAAAAATATAAGCGAACGGCGAAGTAGAAGCTAAATAATAATAAAAGAAAAGCTCTACATCTATTAAGGCCAATAACAATAAAAACAGCCAAATAGAATTTACAAAAAAATCGTTAGGAGATTGAAATGAGCTTATTCGTCAACACAAATGTGTCGTCGTTAAACGCAACTCGCCAGTTGTTTACGTCGAACAATAATTTAACTACTTCATTTGAACGTCTGTCTTCGGGGTTTCGTATTAATAGTGCGAAAGATGACGCCGCAGGCCTTCAAATATCTAACCGTCTTACAACTCAAATTCTTGGTCTTGATCAAGCTGTAAGAAATGCAAATGATGGAATTTCTTTATCGCAAACTATCGAAGGTGCGTTGGCAGAAACCACTACTGCATTGCAGCGTATTCGAGTACTCGCAATTCAATCGCAAAATGGTATTAATGCTTCTGCCGATAGAGTTGCATTACAAAAAGAGGTGCAGGCACTTCAAGAAGAAATTAGTCGAATCGCCTCTACTTCACAGTTTGGTGGAGTGAATATACTACAAGGCGCGTTTTCTTCAGCCTTTTTAGTGGGCGCAAATGCCGGACAAACTATCAGTGTTAACGTGCTTAGAGAAGGGGGCTATGGTGCTTCCGGCCTTGGTGTGGCGGGATTAAGCGTTGAGACAACAGGTGGTGCATCAACTACTTTAACTGCGGTATTAGAAGCTATTTCGATAATAGATGCTAAGCGTGCAGATTTAGGGGCCGTGCAAAATAGATTTCAATCTACCATTCGTAACTTAAGTAACATTTCTGAGAATGTTTCAGCGGCGAGAAGTCGTATCCGTGATACAGATTTTGCCGTCGAAACGGCAGAGTTAACCCGCTGGCAAATCATACAGCAAGCAAGTGTTACTGTGCTTGGGCAGGCAAATCAACGTCCACAATCAGCACTTAGTTTATTACAAGGTTAACAATTAGCTAGATTGGTGAGTAAAGGTTATGTATCAAATGTTGAGCAATCGCGGGGGCAGGCTGCAACTTATTATACGAGGATAATTTGTTTGTTGGGAGGGGTAACCCAATGAGCATAGGAAAACGGTCGAATTGCAAAATGTGGGGACAGGCTGCAACCGACCGAGGGATTTAAATTTATTAAGTATTATCAACGAGTTAAAAACAAGATTAGCGTAAGCTAACTTGATATAACAAGAGTAGTTGGAACTTTTTTGTTATATCGCTAACAGACGAAGTAGATGCCAGGAGGTAGTGAGGTATTGAGGTATAGGCCACCAACTCCGTCTGTCAGCTTGAGCATATGCTCACACTTTTTTGCTTTTGTTTATGTGCGTCTAACACTTAACAAAAATGCTAACCAGGGTACCAGCTAGCAATTAACTAAAAGCATGTAGTGTGCCAAATGTGCACTACGGGTGTAAATTTTAATATTAGCATTACCAAAAAACACTGACGCTACAAATAAAAATATAAGTCAGTGCATGGTTAGGAGATAAAAAATGAGTTTATTCGTTAATACTAATGTGTCGTCTTTAAATGCGACAAGACAATTATTTGATTCAAACAATAGCTTAAGCACATCCTTTGAAAGGCTATCGTCGGGCTTTCGTATTAATAGTGCAAAAGATGATGCAGCAGGTTTACAAATTTCTAACCGTTTAACCACTCAGGTTATGGGGCTAGATCAAGCTGTAAGAAATGCTAATGATGGTATTTCATTGTCACAAACAATCGAAGGAGCCTTAGGAGAAACTACCACAGCATTACAAAGAATAAGAGTGCTGGCGGTTCAATCTCAAAACGGCATAAATTCATCAGCTGATAGAGTGGCACTTCAGAAAGAAGTGACAGCTCTAAAAGAGGAGATAAGTCGAATTGCATCTACATCACAATTTGGTGGAGTTGACATACTAAAAGGTGACTTTTCTTCAAAATTTTTAGTGGGTGCTAATGCTGGCCAAACTATTAGTGTGAATGTAGAGCGAGAGGGTGGATTTGGAGCTTCAGGCTTAGCTGTTAGTGATACATCTGTTATTACAGAAGCACAGGCTTCGGCAACAATGAAAGCTGTTTCAGAAGCTATTTCAATCATTGATGCAAAACGAGCAGATTTAGGGGCAATACAAAATAGATTTCAATCTACTATCAGAAACTTAAGTAACATATCTGAAAATGTGTCTGCGGCAAGAAGTCGTATCCGCGATACAGATTTTGCCGTTGAAACGGCAGAATTAACCCGTGTACAGATTGTACAGCAAGCCAGCATTACAGTGTTAAGTCAGGCTAATCAACGTCCACAGTCAGCTTTAAGTTTACTTGGGTAAGTAGCTCGAAAAATTAAATAAAGAGGGTAGGAAATGAGAGGCCAACCCGGGGCTAAGCCCTAAAAAATGCAATCATGGATGTTTGCTGCATATGCTAAGGAGGGCACTATTTTATACATTAAGGTTTATAACCTTAATAAGTGCCAAGTTTGCTCCAACTCCTAACGTGAGCAAGTTGGCCTGAGTCTCCGTCATTCCAATGTGCTGTGACTCAGGCCTTTTTTCTAAGTAACTATATAAAGGCTTTAAAGTAGAAGCCTTCGGAAACAATAAGTATTTCTATGTTTATGTTACATCTAGGGTGTAATTTAAAACGCCGACTAACAGGACTAAGAGTGTAGAAGTTTGGTTGAGAGGCCAGTATTCATCTCTAACCCTGCCAGTCGGACAGAAACCTTTTTGCTCCATCTCCTAACGTGAGCAAGTTGGTCGAGGCTTTCTTTTTAGAAGATACCTCGGCCTTTTTTATATAACCCTTTAAGGTTACACATCAGAAACAAAGCATTCTTTGTGCCAATATTTTATTGGTATGAGATTCTAACTTTTTCTCAGTTCATTTGATGTTATTTTCACTTTTTTTCATGGTCTAGTTTCATAAAGGTACTTTTAAACTGGGCTATAAACTTTAGTAAAATTGACTATCTATTTTCATACCTTTGTTTTTATATCTTCATATTTTTTTTGCTAAAAATAAGTACGATTTATCTTGTGGCTAAATCTAAATGAAAATTACCTTTGAGGACATTGTTGAGTTTTTTATATTAAAAATTATGTATTAAAAACATGGATTTAAAACTTTTTTAAAGAGAGTTTATAATAAAATCGAAAAAAAATTAAAGTTACTTTAGCTGAGGTCGATACCATTAGTTGAGAGGTAGTCTAACTTGATTGCTTTAGCTTTGATTAGTAATAGAGGTGTTACTAATCAATGTAAATGAGGTGATGTTCAGGAAGAGGTTTCTGAACATTAATATTGAGGCAAACTTGCTGTTAAAAATAGCGCTAAAAGCGTGCAGTGAGTTTTCAGGAGGTTTTTATGTCTTTATTTGTTAACACCAACGTATCTTCTTTGAACGCTCAACGCCAGTTGTTTGATTCAGGAAATGCTTTAAGTACATCATTTGAACGTTTGTCATCAGGATTCCGTATTAATAGTGCTGCAGATGATGCTGCAGGCTTACAAATCACCGATAGATTAACAACACAAATTCAAGGTCTAAACCAGGCCGCACGTAACGCAAATGACGCAATATCGTTAGCTCAAACAGCTGAGGGTGCGTTAGATGAGGTAACTACAGCGTTACAACGTATTCGTACTTTAGCAGTACAATCACAAAACGGTATCAACTCATCAGCTGACCGTACAGCGCTTCAAAAAGAAGTGACCGCCCTAAAAAATGAGATAAGCCGTATCGCTAGTGACTCTCAGTTTGGTGGGGTGGATATCTTAAAAGGAGATTTTTCTGCTACTTTCTTAGTCGGTGCGAACGCAGGGCAAACTATTGCCGTTGGGTTAACAAGAGCCGGTGGATATGGGGCTTCAGGGTTATCTCTAACTGATACTACTGTTGCAACTGAAGCAGGTGCAGCGTCAGCGTTAACGGCTATAACAAATGCAATATCTGCAATTGGTGGTGTAAGAGCGGATTTGGGTGCTTTACAAAACCGTTTCCAATCGACTATTCGTAACTTATCGAATATTTCTGAAAACGTTTCTGCAGCCCGTTCAGGTATCCGAGATACTGATTTTGCATCTGAGACAGCTGAGTTGACCCGTAACCAGATCGTTCAACAGGCTTCTTTATCTGTATTAAGCCAGGCAAATCAAAGACCACAGTCAGCGTTGTCATTACTAGGCTAATGATTTGCTTTTGGAGATACATATAGCTCTATGATTGGCCTCTATTCTTTATAGCGGCCATTTGTATTTTAAAGGAGGGATTTATGGAAATTAATTCTTTTCAAGTTGGCCAGACTTTTGCTTCGAAATCTGATGAGCTTGAAGTAAATAATATACAAAGTAAAATATCACCACCTGAGTTGTCAGAAGACCTAAATCTGCAAGCTAAAGTTACCGAAAGTTTTGCCGATAACCAAGCAGTACAGCAAAACACGAACCTTGGCCAAATTGAAGACGCTGTTACGCAAATCAGTGAGTTTGTGCAAAGCAGCAGTCGCAGACAGTTAAATTTTTCTGTAGATGAAGACAGTAATAAACAAGTTGTTAAAGTAACGGATGCTGAGTCTGGAGATGTTATTAGGCAGATCCCGTCAGAAGAAGTATTGAAACTATCTGAGCGTTTGCAAGATTTACAAGCTGATGTTGGTACGGCAGTGGGGTTATTATTTAATAAGCAAGTGTAATTGAAGTGGATGAATTACATTCATTAAGCTTGGATTAGAGGTGTAAAATGTCAATACAATCTTTAGGGGTAGGGTCTGGATTGGACCTGGAAGGCTTAGTAACTCAGTTACTAGAGGCTGAAAGTGTACCTAAAACAGAAGCTTTAGATGCTAGAGAAGAGTCAGTTGAAGCTGAAATTTCTGCTATTGGCCAGTTAAAGTCTAAATTAGAAGACTTTCAAGAAACCCTAGATGATTTGAGAAGTGAAACTAACCTTAAAGGCCGAGAGCCGACCATAAATAACCCTTCTTCTGATATTGAGCCCTTTACTGCTGAGGCTTCAAATAGTGCCTTAGAAGGCGAGTACCAAATCACAGTAACTCAATTAGCTGCTGGCAGTAGGATAGAAACCGCTGATGCAGAAGATGGCGGTTTTGAAAGTTCCTCTGATTCAGTGCTTTCTTCAGGAACGGCTAGTCTTACTTTTAAAGTTGATGCCACTAGTGATGCTTTTACAATTGATTTATCGGCAGGTGATTCCCTAGAAGATTTAAGAAACGCCATTAACAATTCGGACGATAACTTTGGTGTGACAGCAAGTATCATCTCAACCGGTACCGAAGCAGGTGGGGCTAAACTAGTTTTTACCTCTAGTGTAACAGGGGAAGGCAATGATTTGGTTATAGTAAATAACAACGATATTGCTGAGCTAGACCGTGTTTCTACCACTAATTCTCTAGAAACTATCGAGCATTTGTCAGCGGTTAAGTCTGCTCAAAACTCAAAAGCAACTATAGACGGTATTGATGTTGAAAGTGATACTGATGAGTTTGAGAATGTTATTGAAAATGTGAGTTTCACAGTATCTGAGCTATCCGAGCTTGCTGCCGACGGCTTAACTTATCAAGCCTCTAAACTGAGTGTTGGCTTTGATACGGATCAGGTAAAAGAGACTATTCAAGCATTTGTAGATAATTATAACGCATTAAAAGCTGAAATCGAGGTTTTAACTAACTATGGTGAGTCTGACTTAGAAGAAGATGGAGCCTTAGCTGGAGACTCTTTGGTTCGTGGTATCGAAAATGGTATTGCTAGTATTTTATTTTCATCAGTCGACTCATCTGCGCTAGGGACCATTTATCAAATTGGTATTGAGTTTAATGACGATGGTGAACTGGAAATTAGCTCTACGGATAATATTGGTCTAGGTAGCGGTGAGGATCGCTTGTCAGAGGCATTAGAAGATAATTTTGATGATATAGCAGCGCTTTTTACTGATGAAGAAAGTGGTATTGCTGTTCGCTTGTATGATTTTATCGAAGAATATACTAATTTCAGTGGTTTACTTAAACTTCGGGAAGATACAGCAAAAGATCAGCGTGAACAGATTTATGACGATAGAGAAACCTTAGAATTACGATTAGCCAGTACTGAACAAATATTGCGAGACAAGTACTTAAATTTAGACCAAACAGTAGCTTCATTAAACTCAACTAGCTCTGCCTTATTGGCAACCTTAGGCTAGTTGTGCAATATAATTATTTATAGCACGGAAATTTATTATGGCTTTAAAAGGCATCAACGCTTATAAAAAAGGCAACATTAAACAAGATATAGCGCAGGCAGACCCACACAAATTAACGTTAATGTTAATGCAAGGAGCCTTAGATAAATTAGCCTATGGTAAAGGTTGTATGGAGCGTAAAGACTATGCTGGTAAGTCTGAACATCTATCTAAAGCATCTGCAATCATTATGAATTTACGAGATACCATTGATTTAGAGGTTGGCGGTGATGTGGGCGGCAACTTGTTTGACCTTTATGATTATATGTTACAAAGGTTAATTGATGCCAACGTGCAGAATAACTTGAAGATTGTAGATGAAGTGATTACTCTGTTTTTACCCATTAAAACTGCCTGGTCACAAATTCCTGAGTCTGCTAAACAAGAGGCTTATGAAGCGCAGAGGCAAAAACGTCAAGCAGCAGTTTGAAAAAATTAACTTTAGACCATCCCTATACGCCCCCTCAATTAAGTACAGTTAATCAAAGGTTGGTGGAACATCTCAGTACTGATGACCCCGATGAAGCTGTACTTTTGCAACTTATCAAAAACCGTGAAGATGTTATTCAGGCTTTTTTAAAAGAGCATTCCAAAGAGCACTTAAAAAATTTTGCAGAGCAAGAGTTAATAATGAATGGTCTATTAGTTGCTTACTGTGAAAAGATGGCAAAAGCGTCATTAAAACAGCTATCTGGGTTAGTACGTGGGCGTAAAGCCGTGAAAAAATACCTGTAATCATGTTTAATGCTGTTTTTTTGTAAGAATTTTAGCTGCCCACCTTTAGGGAAAAATAACTATGTTTTCAAATAAATCAATTTTAATAACAGGTGGTACTGGATCTTTTGGTAAACGCTTCGTTAGCCACTTACTTAAGCACTACACTCCTAAAAAGCTAATTATTTATTCTAGAGATGAACTTAAGCAGTTTGAAATGCAGCAAACCTTTAACGCTGCATGTATGCGTTATTTTATAGGTGATGTAAGAGATAAAGAGCGACTTAAGGCGGCAATGCGAGATGTGGATTATGTGGTCCATGCCGCTGCTTTAAAACAAGTTCCAGCGGCAGAGTATAATCCAAACGAGTGTATTAAAACCAATATTAATGGTGCGCAAAATGTCATTGATGCAGCCATAGAGTCTGATGTCAGACGGGTTATTGCTTTGTCTACCGATAAAGCCGCTAACCCGGTCAATTTATATGGAGCAACTAAATTAGCGTCTGATAAATTATTTGTTGCCGCTAATAATATCTCTGGGGCGAAAGGCCCAAGGTTCGCAGTGGTTAGGTACGGTAATGTGGTGGGCTCTAGAGGGTCTGTTGTGCCATTTTTCCACAAATTATTAGATGATGGCGTAAAAGTATTACCAGTGACTCACAAGGAAATGACACGCTTTTGGATCACCTTAGATGAGGGCGTGGAATTTGTTGTTAAGAACTTTCAGCGAATGCAAGGTGGAGAAGTTTTTGTACCAAAAATTCCCTCAATTAGAATCTTAGACTTGGTAGAATCCATCAGTGGTAATCGAGAATATGAAGTTGTTGGTATTCGCCCCGGTGAAAAGTTACATGAGGTTATGGTGCCAGAAGAAATGGCCCATCATTCACTAGAATTTGACGACCACTATGTTATTACTCCAGCCATAAAGTTTTTCGATAAAACGGTAAATTATTTTAAAAACAAGTTAGGTGAAGAGGGGCAAGCGGTACCAGAAAAGTTTGAGTATCACTCGGGTACTAATCCACACTTTTTGACAGTGGATGAGCTGAAAAAACTCGATAAGGTTACAGTCTAAAACTGGATGTAAACATGATTTCTTACGGTAAACATGCAGTTGACCAAGCAGATATTGATGCTGTAGTAGAAGTGTTGGAAAACCAATTTTTAACACAAGGAGCAGTTGTTCCTCAGTTCGAAATAGCCCTTTGTGAATACACTGGTGCCAAATATTGTACTGCAGTAAACAGTGCGACTTCAGGGTTGCATGTGGCTTGTTTGGCTGCTGGAGTAGGGGATGGTGATATAGTTTGGACTGTACCTAACTCATTTGTAGCGTCGGCTAACTGTGCACTATTCTGTGGTGCGACTGTCGACTTTGTGGATATTGACTCTCAAACTAGAAATATTTGCGTTACCCAGCTTGCAATTAAACTTAAACAGGCCGAACAAGCAGGCAAGCTTCCTAAAGCTTTAATTGTGGTGCATTTTTCAGGACTAAGCTGTGATATGCAGAACATCTCAAAGCTAGTAAAACCATATGGCATTATCTTGATTGAAGATGCCGCTCATGCTTTGGGGGGCGTATATCAAGAGCAAAAAATAGGCAGCTGCCAATTTTCAGATATGGCTGTGCTGAGTTTTCACCCTGTCAAATCCATAACTAGTGCAGAAGGCGGTGCAATTCTCACAAATTGCCCTCCATTTGCAGAAAAAATACAATTGTATGCAAAACATGGAGTAACCCGAGATCCCAATTTGATGCAGGGTGAAAACCACGGTCCTTGGTATTACCAACAAGTTACACTTGGGTATAATTATCGATTAAGCGATGTGCATGCTGCCTTGGGGCTATCACAGCTTAAAAAGTTAGATAGTTTTATTGCTAAGCGATTAGAGCGCGCTCAAGTTTATCAAAAGGCCTTAGCATACCTACCATTGAGATTACCTAGTGTGGAATACTTTGCAACAAGTGCTTGGCATCTATATATGGTTGAATTAACACACCATGATAGAAAAGACGTTTATCAAAAACTTCACGAGATGGGAGTAGGGGTTAATGTTCACTATATTCCCATACACCTTCAGCCTTATTATCAAAATATGGGCTTTCAGGTAGGAGACTTTCCAAACTCTGAAGGTTTTTACAACAATGCTTTAACCTTGCCTTTATATCCCACTCTCACAGTCACTGAGCAACAGACTGTTATAGATGCACTTGAACAGGTATTAGTGTGAATATTGCGGTTATCCCTGCCCGAGGTGGCAGTAAGCGTATTCCTAAGAAAAACATAAAAGACTTCGCTGGAAAGCCTCTCATAGCATATTCCATCGAGGCAGCACGATTATCGGGTGTGTTTGATAAAGTTATTGTAAGCACTGATAACAAAGACATAGCAGATATTGCTATTAGCTATGGTGCTGAAGTGCCTTTTATTCGCCCTGAAGAGTTATCAAATGACTTTGTTGGAACGGTACCTGTAACTAACCATGCGATAAATTTTTGTATTGAAAATTTCTACAAACCAGAGTTTTGCTGTTGTATTTATGCCACAGCGCCATTTATTGAAGCTAAATATTTACAAAACGCTTTAGGTTTGTTGCAAAAAAATCATGATAAGGCATTTGCTTTTTCTGTTACTAGCTTTGCTTTTCCAGTCCAAAGAGCTTTGATTCAAAAAGGCTCTGGCGTGGCGCCTATGTTTCCTGAAACTATAAGTAAACGCTCTCAAGATTTACCTGAAGCCTATCATGATGCAGGACAATTTTATTGGGGCAGAACAGACGACTACCTCTCTAAAAAGCGAATGTTTAGTGAGCATAGTATTCCTGTTGTTTTACCTCGTCACCTTGTTCAAGATATTGATACTCCAGAAGATTGGTACAGAGCAGAGTTGATGTACAAAGCATATATACAAGGATTAAAAAGTGACTGAAATTTTAGATAATACTCAGCCCGCAGAAAAAATATTAGTTATACGTATGTTAAGTACTGCTGACATATGCGCCATTGGTTTACCTGTTGTACGATACTTTAAGCAGCAAAACCCTAATGCAGAGTTACACTTTTTAACATTTGGTGATGGGGTTAAATTGATGAAACTCGCAGAGCCAGAGGTTAAAGTCTATGGACTGACTAAAGCGCAATGGCCGGACGACTTTTTTCAAGGATTAGAAGCCTTTTTAGCACTAGCTGAAGAGATAGTAGGTGAGGCATATAGCCAAATAATCAATCTTGATACTAGCTTTATGCCGTGTTTTCTTGCTAGGTTTTTAAAAGATGCACTTGAGCCAGTAAGCGGTAATTTTCTTAGTTTGTCTGTAAAAGAATTGCTAACACAAGTGCAAAACCAGACACTAGAAGCTGATTATGTGAACTCTCCTCAGAGGTTTACAGACAGTACTTTTAGCCTGATGTACAAGTGGCATAGTCAATGGTGGAAGTATGAGGATGCACCTGATGGTGGATACCCTGAATTTTATCTAAAAAAGTGTTGTGGGTTAGTGGTGGATAAACTGCAATCCGAGATTATTGTCACGCCAGATAAGCGTTTATCTAAAAATCAGAAAAAAACTAAAGTGATAGGGCTGTGCTTTGAACAATCTGCAGACAGCTATGTTTACCCCTATCAAGGGGAGTTAAAAAAGTCTTTGGAGCAGCTAGGATATGTAGTTTGGGTAGAGCAAGACTGCAAAGGGGATCTTAAACAATTGCTAAAAATGCTCACTGCTAGTGATTTAATGGTATGTAAATCAGCGGCAGTTAGATGGTATGCCCAAGCTGTAGAGTGCCCAACTTTGTTGGTTAGCGGAGCCAGTGAGCCGTCTTTATTAATGCCTGAATTTGCTACAGATACAGTTTCACCTTGTTTAAGGCATTCTGCTGGAAGTAATACTTTGGGGCAAACAAATGCACGCGCATGTAATTGTGATAATGCTGCTGATTTAACGGAAAGCATTGAATCTATTTTTGAGCATCTAGCAGAAGAAGCCCAAGGTGTACATAATGGCTGATATTCAAATTGGCAATAGGCTAATTGGCCCATCCCATCGACCTTTTGTAATAGCTGAGCTTAGTGGAAACCACCAACAAGACCTGAATCTTGCGCTTGCTATGGTAGAAGCGGCAGCCAATGCTGGTGCTGATGCTATCAAGTTGCAAACCTTCACAGCCGATAGCATGACCTTAGATGTAGATAACGAACATTTTGTTATTCAAGAAAAAGATAGTTTATGGGAGGGTGAATCGCTCTATGGTTTGTACCAAAAAGCCGCCACACCCTATGAATGGCATCAGCCTTTGTTTGATAAGGCTAATGCTTTAGGCATGTTGGCTTTTAGCTCACCATTTGATGAAGCCGCTGTGGACTTTTTGGATGAATTAGATGTCCCTTGCTTTAAAATTGCGTCTTTCGAGTTGACCGATTTACCGTTAATCCGTAAAGCCGCCACTAAAGGTAAGCCATTAATTATGTCTACCGGTATGGCTAGTTTAAGTGAGATAGAAGAGGCTGTTAATACCGCTAAAAGCGCGGGTTGTGAAAACATAATACTACTCAAATGCACAAGTACTTATCCTGCCCAGGCTACCAACACTAACCTCGTTACTATTGCTCATCTAAAAGAGGCATTTGGATGCCAAGTAGGCTTGTCTGATCACACCGCTGGAGTCGGTGTATCTGTGGCCGCAGTTGCATTGGGAGCCACTGTGATAGAAAAGCACTTTGTGCTTGATAGAAATGCTGGTGGAGTTGATGCTGCATTTTCACTAGAGCCAGATGAATTATCGTCTTTAGTAAAAGAAACCACTAGAGCACACCAAGCTATGGGGCAAGTTTGTTATGGGGGAACTCAGGCCGAAGAAAAATCCAAGTTATATCGTCGCTCAATATATATTAGTAAAGACATGAAAGCAGGGGAGCCATTTTCAAAAGACAATATAAAAATAGTTCGGCCTGCTTATGGCTTAGCGCCAAAACATTGGGATGATATTTGCGATAAAGTCTCAAAATGTGATTTGAAAAAAGGGACGCCATTATCTTGGCAATTTGTAGAGTCGTAACTTTATGTCTAGCTGTGTGGTTTTTAGGGTTGATGCAAACCCGACTATAGGTCTTGGTCACTTGATGAGATCCCTTGCTGTGGCACAGGGACTGTATCGAGAAGGGATCAAGCTAGTGTTCGCAATTACCGATAGCACTCAACATTATTGCCAGAGTCGTCAAGACTGGGTTGGGGAAGTACATATATTGCCAACTACTTCTAAACAAGTTGAGCTAGCTTCATTGTCTTCACTTTGCCATAACGTGGAGGCAAAGTGGCTCATTCTAGATGGTTATGATTTTGATTGTGAGTATCGCAATGAGCTAAATAAAATAGGCTGCAAACTTGGGATATTTGACGATGGTTTATTATGTAAATCCCAGAGTGTTGAACCTAATTTAAACCTGCTTATAAACTGGTCTACCGGGGCTGAACATTTACCTTATGACAAATATGCACCTAATGCTTATTTATGTGTGGGGGATAGCTATCGAGTTTTGAGAGAAGAGTTCTACCAATCTGAACTAGAGTTCTATGAGCATAGAAAATCTTTATTGCTTATGTTTGGCGGTAGTGACCCTTTTAAATTTACACTCCCTTTATTGCAAGAGTTGGCAGCTTTACAAGCTGATATGCCAATAACCGTAGTGACAGGGGCTGGATACCAAGCATTGCCTCAGTTAATTGCATTTATCCAAGCTTCTTCGTTGTCTGTTAGTCATCACCATGACAGCCAAAATATTGCGCAACTGATGGGGAAAGCTCGTTTAGCTATATCTGCCGCTGGAGCTAGTCAATTTGAGTTACTTACCTGTTTGACGCCATCTGTATTAGTGATTGTTGCTGAAAATCAAGTATTTGCCAGTCAGCAAGCAAAAGAGCAGGGGTGGTGTGAGCTTGTAGGGAGTCATAATGTGGAAGCTAAATCTTTGATTAAAGGTATCGCTCAATCTGCAGTTAATTTATGGGAAAACTCAGCCAAGCTAAATTTTATGCATCAAAATACTAAAATACATTCAAACTTATCTGGTATTCAGAAAATCATAAAGGCGATGTTTTGATAGTGGTCAATGACTTACTAAAAACGAAAAGTGAACACTTCTTTGTTCCTTTAACTGCGGATTATCTAAATTTAGTTTTAAAATGGCGAAACAGTGAGCGCGTGCGGGTAAATATGCACACTAGTACGCCAATTACTCAAAGTGAGCATGAAAATTGGTTTGCTGCATTAAATGAAGATCAAAATCGCCAGTGTTGGATTTACTGTCAGCATCAAAGGCCAGTTGGAGTGTTAAACTTTAGTCAGGTAAAAACTGCCCATATTGAATGGGGGTGTTATTTAGGTGAAATAGATATTTTACCTGGTAGTGGCTTAGTCCTGGAGTGGGCAGCTTTGAATTGGGCTATGCAGCAAAGTAGCTGTTTAACCTTAGATGCCGAAGTTTTATCCTTTAATCGCTCTGCTTTAAAGCTACATAAATTATTTGGCTATGAAAAAATAAAAAGTGAGCAAGGGGGAGTTAGAGTGCTGCAAGATTGCGGCATAGAAGAGCCCTATCAAGTTCACTTTTTTAGTTATGCTACCAAAAAGTGGAAAGATGAGCAGTTCAAAGTATTGGCTAGAATGCCCAAACCTATTCAAAAGGCTATTAGCCAAATTCAATTTTTAGAGAAGGAATAACAGTGGTGGATATAGAGCAAGTCGTAAGAAATGCCATGATTGAAGTGGCAGAAATTAGTGACTGTAAACTTGTTACAGCAATTGAAGCTGATACTGTGTTGTTGGAGTCAGGTCTTGATTCTCTGGGGTATGCCATGCTGGTGGGGCAGTTAGAAGAAGAATTGGGAATAGATCCTTTTACTGAAATGGCCATAACTATATATCCTTCTACATTTGCAGAGTTTGTCGCTATTTATCAACAAGGTTTCGCTCGTAAGTCTGTCTAATGTCTACATTTGAGAGCGGGCTACATAGCCTTAATAAGCAAAGTCAAATTATTACAGATGCTGACAAGGTAACGGCAGAGCTACTTCTAGCAGAGGCCCTTGCTTTGCGCACGGCTTTTGCAAAGCTTAAAGCGAAAAGTGTGGCGGTTGTAAACACTGATTCAATTTCATTTGTCACAGCTTTGATTGCGTTTGATGGTTTCTGTGAAAAAATTTATTTATGCTCTAGGGATTCAGTTAAAGATACCCCTCAGGATGTCTATCGCTGGTCTGTAAAAAGTATTAGTGATTTTACTGAAGTTACTCAAGGGGGGGAACTATCCCAACCCCTACAAACCAAATGGTACCTAGCTTCTTCAGGCACCTCTGGAAAGCCTAAGTGGTTTTCTCACAGTTTTAATAACCTCATTAGTCAAATTCGGGTATCTGACACGCTAAAAAACTTATGTTGGGCAAACTTATATGAGCCCCACAGATTTGCTGGTTTACAGGTTTTACTACAGGCTTTATTGAGTGGGGCAAGCTTAGTGGTAACAGAGCAGACTAGTCTCATTGATAAAGTTAAGATATTCGCCCAGCAAGGCGTCTCAGCAATATCTGCCACCCCTAGCATGTGGCGGCAGCTGTTAATGACCAATCAATTACAAAGCTTATCTCTTTCTAATATAACCCTAGGCGGTGAAATAGCCGACCAAGGGATACTCGATTCTTTAAGTTATATTTTCCCCAAAGCTAATATTCGTCATATTTATGCTTCGACAGAAGCTGGCGTTGGCTTTGTTGTATCTGATAAAAGAGCAGGTTTTCCTAAGTCTTGGCTACAAGAAGGAGTTAATAGTGCTGAGTTGATGGTTGATGACAATCAGCATCTGCGAATTAAACCTAAAGGTGAACTTGATAAGAGCCTTGCTGCACTTATTGATAGTAATGGATTTCTTGATACTCAAGATAGAGTCGACTTACTAAATGATAGAGTACTCTTTTTAGGTAGAGCCAGTGGCATTATTAATGTGGGTGGCAATAAAGTACACCCAGAAAAAGTTGAGTCGGTGCTGTTATCAGTAGACGGGGTGCAACAAAGTAGAGTTTATGCCAAAGCAAATAGTGTTTTAGGCGCTTTGGTAGAAGCAGATATTGTTATAGGTAAAAGTTTTGACTGGAGCTCAGTACTCAAAAATATTCGAGAAGAATGTAAGTTACAGCTGCAACGCTTTGAAATACCTGTAAAATTAACGCAAGTGGCAAATATTAGAGTTAACTCATCAGGTAAATTATCTCGGAGTAATGTAAATGACTGACTATGTGATAGTGACAGGTGCTAGTAAAGGCTTAGGGCTTGCCACAAGTAAAGCACTTCTCAGTGAAGGCTATCACCTTGTAGCCATAGCACGTACTTTGTCTGATGAATTACAGGTTTTGACAGAAACGTACCCAGGAGTATGTCATTTTGTAAAAGCAGACCTCTGTGAGTTAGATAACATACCCGAACTTTGCCGTCAGATTACGAAACAGTTCGGTCGCCCCTATGGTTTAATTAATAATGCTGCAGTTGGCCATGACGGTGTGCTAGCGACTATGCCAAATCTTGATATAGATAATATAATGCGATTGAATGTTCAGGCTCCAATGCTGTTAAGCAAGTACTTGTTACGGTCAATGCTGCTGAATCGCAAGGGACGAATCATTAATATCTCATCAATTATCGCTAAAACTGGTTTTAATGGTTTAAGCGTTTATGGTGCAAGTAAAGCTGCCCTGGAAGGGTTCACAAAGTCACTAGCAAGAGAAGTTGGTAAAGCTGGAGTGACAGTAAACTGCGTCGCACCTGGTTATATGCAAACGGATATGACTAACAGCCTACAAGGTGAAAAGTTAGAATCAGTAAAGCGTCGTAGCCCCTTAGGGAAGCTTGCAACAGTAGAAGATGTCGCTGCTATGATTGTGTTTGTTATGAGTAAGCAAGCCGCTGCAATAACAGGCACAGTGATGACTGTTGATGCAGGAAGTACAGCTTAGTTTTGTAAGTTAAAGCTCTTCAAAAAGTAGTCGATAACTATAGTAGTGAATACCAAACTTCGAAACTTAAAAGGAAATGAAATGCACGGCGCATGTCAGCCAATGTTTAATGTAGTTATTTTTGGAGCCAGCTTATCTGGACGCTCTGCATTGTCGGCCATTTCTGAAGAATTTAACGTTTTAGCTTTTGCTGACAACGATGTATCTAAGCATGGAATTAATATTCAAAATATCCCTGTTATACCACCGGATAAAATAGGGGAGTTACAGCCAGATAAAATTCTTATCGCAAGTGAATTTTTTGAACAAATAAAAATTCAGTTAATGGAACTTATTCCTAGTATTGAAGTAGAAGTATTACCTGCTCGGGTAATTAAACCCATTCAGTTAAAAAACTCACATCGCCAAGGCCAAACTGCTGTAGATATATTATTGTTATTATCTAAACAATTGAGAGCACATGAAGTTCCACATTATATAGATGCTGGTACTTTATTAGGAGTTTATAGAGATAATGCCCTTATACCTTGGGATGATGATTTAGATTTTGCTATTGATGCGGACTATTTAAATCTCAGTATAAACGTAATAGAACAGCAACTTCCTAGCTTATCTACAATAACAGGCGTAGCTTGGACCTTACATCAATATATTAATCAACAAGCCTACGGGGCTGTCCCAGCGGGAGCTATTCGAGCGCTAAAGTTGCTACCAAATGATGACTCTGGGGGTTTTCCGGGAATCGATTTTTTTGTTAAGTATATACATGGGGAGTATATGGATTATTGTTTAGCATCCCGTGGTTTTCGGATGCCAGCTAAACATTTTATAGACCCCAAACCTTACTCTTTTTCTAATGGTATCGTCTATTTTCCATGCGATGTGGAGGACTATTTAAGTGGACATTATGGGGATTGGCGTACTCCAAAACAAGATTGGTCATTAAGTGATATTAGATCTGCGACTGTATTTACTGCTGAGAGTTAAATGAAAACAATTATTACCTATGGCACCTTTGATTTACTCCATGTTGGTCATGTTAATTTATTGGAAAGGCTAAGAGCTTTGGGAGATAAACTTATTGTGGGTGTGTCTACCGATGAATTTAATCTTTTAAAAGGCAAGCAGTGTATTTACGGGTACGCTGAACGGGCAAGGATTGTTGGGGCATTAGGCTGTGTTGATTTAGTAATTCCAGAAAATAATTGGTCTCAGAAAAGTGGGGATATCAAAAAGTATAATATTGATTTATTTGGTATTGGCGCAGATTGGCAAGGTAAATTTGATGAGCTACAGACTTTGTGTGAGGTCATATATTTGCCACGTACTCCTAGTATTTCAACAACAAGCCTAAAAAAAGCACTATCGCAAATAGACAGTGAAGCAATCCAAAAAATCAAACAAGGATTGGATGGGGTGTTGGATATTGTAAAAGCACTAGAATAGGTGATTTTATAATGGTTGGTGTTTTGCAATATATTGGACGAAGAGAAAGAGTTAAAAAGCCGTTATGGAAATAATATGTCATCACAAATAGAGCAGCTTGGTCTTAAACCTGGACAGTCCGTTTATATAACCCCATTTACCCCCATGTCAGAAAAACTTAAGCGTTATCTGGAGCAAGACTCCAGTATCAATTTTTTAGGTTTTGTGGATAAAAGTAAGCAGGGCCAAGATATCATCTCTCCTGATGATTTAGCTCAGAAAAAATTCGATAAAGTACTTATTATTTCCCCTAATTATGGGTTAGAAATAAACAAAGCTTTGAAACATATCGGCCTTGCCAATTCACAACGACAGTTGGTGATTTATAATGAGGGTTTCCGACAAATATCTAACTTCAAATTATGGTGGCAAAAAACCAATAACAGTGCTTTGCCGCGAATCCATTTAGTATTACAGCGATATTTTAAAAAATACATGCAACGCGATAACACCGTACTATTTTTAGGGCAGGGGTTTATTGACCTTAACATCAAACAGCTCTATTTGTACTTTGAAAATCAGCAAAGTATTAATGCGGTAATAGCCACCGACAATAAAAGTCAAATCGCGTTGTTAAAACCTCTTGGTTTCAAGATAGTCGACATTAACTCATGGTTATTCATTTTTTACAGCCTAAGATCTAAACTGATGGTGTTAGATCATAACCCCATCACCCAAGATTTACGCTACGCAATTAATGACGCGAAAACCATTCAAATATGGCATGGTATTCCCCTAAAAAAAATTGGTCACCTAGCCAATTACAAAGCCGTGAAATATGATTTAGTTATATCAACTTCAGATTTTGTGACAGATTACGCCTTTTCAAAAATTTTTGATTATAAAAGAATTATTAACTCTGGGTATCCCAGAAACGATGTACTATTTGAACAAGGCGATAATAAAAAAAGTTTAGCGCTGGTTGATCAAGATATATATGCTTGGGCGAAAACTTCAAATAATAAACTGATTGTTTATACCCCAACATGGCGTGGGGACTCTTTTGATAACAACCCCATCAATCTAGACAGTTTAAACAAGTTTGCTTTGCAACATGATTTACTTATTGTATTGAAGATGCACCCTTTCATTCGTCCAGAATCATTTTTTGATTCAATGGAAAATGAGGATTATCAGTTTACACCAGACTATCAACACAATATTGTTTTTTACCCAAGTACGAATGATATTTATCCGCTCCTAGCCATGTCATCGTTATTAATTACAGATTATTCCTCGATCTATTTTGACTACCTGCTTTTAGATAAACCTATTGTATTTTTTGTTTATGACAAGGAGGAGTACGTAAAGCGTCACGGTGATTTTATGCTAGATTTTGACAAAAACACTCCCGGTTTGAAACCTGCAAACTTATTGAATCTGTTTGACAGTATTTTAAGTTCATTAAAACAAGACCAATATGTAAAGCAAAGGCATAACCTGCTTGAAAAACTTTATGAGCCTAAAAATATTGGAAATAGTTCAGCCGTTATTTTTGCCGAAGCTGCAAAGTTGCTGACCGAGAAATGTTGATATTTAACTCAGATTTTTATTATTCACACCGCTTTAAAGGGACGCTTTATGTCTGTATTGATCGCTAACATTAACTCTTTCATTGAAGATCATGACATTAAAGTGGTGTCTTTTGATTTGTTTGATACGTTAATTTATCGAAAAGTATCTAAACCTACAGATATTTTTTCTCACGTGTATGCCAAGGTTAAAGATGAACTTCTATTAGGGTTACATGATAAAGAATTTCAGGAGTTGAGGTTTTTTGCTGAAAAAGAGGCGAAATATAATGTGCCTAGTAATGAGGTCTCACTTGAGGAAATATATGATTACATGCCTTTTTCGCAATCAATTAAAGCTGCATTACTGAAAAGTGAATTAGAGACTGAAGCTCTATATGGTTTTTTATATGAGCCCCTGTTGAATCTAATAACTGAGTTAAAAGCTCAAGGAATTCAGATTTTATTTTTGTCTGATATGTATCTTAGTAAAGAGCAGATTCACAAAACATTTTTTGATCAAAATAAGTGGGTTTGCGATATCCCACTATACGTATCATCAGAATATAAAAAAAATAAAGCATCAGGGCAATTGTTTCATTATGTAAAAGAGCAACTTAGTTTGGAGTATTCTGAATGGCTACATGTTGGGGATAATCTAAAGTCGGATTTTGAAGTACCTAATAAAATTGGCTTACATGCTATTTACGCTGGAGGGAGACTTAGTAGTACTCAAATTCTTAAAACTGAAAAGTTTATTTCTCCTTCAGGATTCACCTGCAACTCTATTAGGCAAATAGCTGTTACTCATAAAAAGGATAAGACGTATGCTTTAGTTGAACCAAAAGCATTCGAATTAGGTGCTTTTGTGTGGGGACCTGCGCTTTTTGCGTTCTCTGATTGGGTTATTGATAAGACTATCAGTGTAAAAAGCTCTACAATTTTGTGCCTAATGCGTGAAGCTGAAGTTTTTGTTCCGCTTATCTCTTTGAGGCTATCACAGAGAAATATAAAGCATATAGTAGTCAAAAAGCTCTTTGCTTCCCGTAAATCCACTATTTGGCCCTCTATAAATCTTGATTCAATTAATTGGTTTAATGACCTAATTGCGCTGTTAGTTTCTAGACGAGGGTACACAGTTGACGACTTTTATCGTGACTTTCAGCTTATCCCTGATGCACTGCATAGTAAATTTAAATCTGAATTCATGAAAAGTTCTGATGGCCTATTTTATGGCGGCCGTAGCATACTTAATTGCCTTATTGAATTAGCGACGAATAACATCGCTAAAATAGAAAAAATAATTAAGCAACAAAAGGTGAGGTTCACTTCATATTATAGTTCACAAATTTCTGTTCCATATCAAGAATGTACAGTTGTAGATTTTGGTTATGGTGGGACTATCCAACATAACCTACAAATGATTTTTGACCAACATAGTGCTGCAAATCTATTATTTGTTTCATCTGATAGAGTTTATAAGCATGCTAAAACAACAGCTTACATTAGTTTTATAAATGCAGGTACAGATACTAATCATTTAAGGCGACTTCTCTGTAGGTCATCTGAGTGTATTGAAGCATTTTTACTAGGTGATTACGGAACAACGCTGAGTTATGGGGATGATCCTAAAGGAACGCCAATATTAGCACCCAAACTTAAAGAGAATACTTCCCCAGTAAAAGCATTTTTGGCAGGGACAATAGAGTATGTTAATTGCCATCACCAACTAGGTTTTCATAAAATTAACCTTTCAGAGGTTATGAGTATATTACTGCGCTACGTTCAATATCCAACCAAATACGAAGCCGAGTTATTTACCCAAATTAAGCAGCAAGATAATTTCGGTTCGGATAATTCTTATGCAGTGATTAGCAATGAACAGCTCGAATTGGTAAAACGACTCGGTGTTGAAAGTGTGTATCTTGAATTCAGTAGGAATATAAAATGGAAAATTGACAATCTTCATTGGCCTCAAGCAATGCTGAATTTGTTGTCAGAAGAGTTTATGCAAAAACAACATGGCCTATTGCTTATGGATACAGATAATGATGCTGCTGAGCTAGCGGATAGAATTTTGAGACGAGGGTGGACTAATTTTACTGTTTATGGTGCTGGAGTATTTTTCGAAAAATTACTTCCGCACTTAAATAAAAATGATCTCATAGTGGATATGGTGATAGATCGTAAAGCTGAAATATTTGGACCATTTCAACATTTAGGATATGAGGTTGTGTCACTAAACCAGGCAATAAAATCGAATTGTAAGAATATTGTAATATGCTCTAAACGCTTTAAAGATGAAATTGCGCAGAATATTTATAAAAAGTCGGGTGAGTTTAGTTGTAACACAATGAAGATTATAAGTTTATAAAACACCCTAATTCTTGTTTAGGCGTAAAACTGAAATTCAATAAATTTTGTGACGGTTTAAATTAAATGGGAGTTTTAAAAATGCACGACCCCGCTTCAATTAAAAATTCTTTTGATTTAAGTGTAATTATTCCTGTTTTTGACGCGGAACAGTACCTTTCAAGAGCGCTACAATCTATTTATACTAGCTCACTTACATCATTCGAAGTGATTATTGTTGACGACTATTCACCTGGAAACTGCCAAGATATTATAGCTTGTTACCCTGATATTAAGTATATAAAACATACATATAATAGAGGATTATTTGCAGCTAGAAAAACTGGAATAGAGGCTGCTAATGGAGAGTATATAGTACATTTGGATCCTGACGATTGGGTTCAGAAAGATATATACTATGAAGCATTGAAAAAAGCTCAAATATGTGATTTAGATATCGTAATTTTCGGTGTAGAGGAATGCAACATCGAAGGTAGTACCTGGTCTTCACCAAATAATACCTTGTCGAGTAGAAACTATATTTCGGGACATGAAATACTTCAACGAATTTTAATGCTGCCAAACGCATGGGTTTGGCATATTGCAGTAAACAAGTTAGTTCGTCGTACATGTGCAATAGAAACGTTAAAGCGATTATCTGGAGTCCCCAGAGTAAATATGTTTGAGGATTTATTATGGTCTGTTTTTTTATTTTTCGATAATAAATATAATCAAAAAATATCAGTTCTTTCTACTTTGGGCTATCGTTATTTCAGACATGAAAAGTCTATAACTCTTGCTCAAAATAGTCGAGCTGCTTCTAAGCGATTATATGACGGATTAATAGTTAGAAACATAATATTAAAAGCATTAGGAAACAACTCATCTGAAATTTTACCGTTTATAGATGTGAGGCTTCTTCGAACTTTTAATGGAAACAAAAAGAGAATTAGTTTTATTGGAGAAATTAAAACACCAGTAAAGTACTTTAAGTTGATATTAAATTATTACACTCTAAAGTGTAATTTGAAAAGACACTCCTGTGAAAGTCTAATCATCAAAGAGTTTGATCTTTCTAAAATTTCACCGACGGCTAAAGTTTATATATTCGGTAGTGGCAAGTTAGCTAAACTTATAGCAAAAAAAATAATTAAAGAGAGTAAGCAGTTATCGGGATTTATCAGCACCTTTCCAACTCCTAGTCCAGTGGAAAGAATCCCCATGTTCGACATTGATGTTATAAAAGGTTGTAATATAGATGATGTGGTAATTATTGGTTCGGTCGGTTCTACTAAAGCCATTTATGACTCAATAAAAGAGCATTCTGAAGTAGTTACTGCAGTCAGCGCTTATGGGGAAAATGAGTATGCTACTCCTTGACGCTTTTCTTGAGAGAAATGAAAAATTGAAACCATTTAAAAAAAAGATTTTTATTAGTTATGACTTTCTTACAACGCAGGTTTTTGTTGGGAAAAGAGGACTTGAGAGGTTAGACTTTTTCGTTGAAATATTAACTAAAGTTGGTGCAGAAGTAACATTAGATACTAGTTTAAATAATGCTTTTCCAATTGAAGAGTTTTATCAGTTAAACAATAAAACTTATAGCAATAAGTTGTTAAATTATATAGAGCCTGATATATCCTGTCTGCGTTCACGAAAACTAGTTGAAAGTTATATTGGTAAAAGTGATTTGTTTATCGGTTATGAGTTATCACAAAGTACTCGAAATTATTTTGATCATTTAGGTTTACGATATATCGATATTTGGTTGTCTCCATTGAGGTTTGGTAAAGACATTTTCTTCTCATTTTATTCAAATAATACTGCTATTCAATCAAAGCTAATATCTTACCAAATAGAAAACGATGTGCTTATCCATGAAGCCAACATATTAAGTGCCTATTGTGAACATTTTAAAAAAAGCCATTTAACCTTAGTAAATAATAGTGCTCTCTTAATTGGTCAATTGTTTGTGGATAAAGCCTGTCAAGATGGTGATAGGTTTTTAACGTTGCTAGATTTTCCGCTTGAATTGCAAAAGTTATCGGCAAGTTATAACAAGTTATACCTCTTAAAACACCCTCTAATGTCAGAAAATGATTTTAGAAAAATTGTTGATGGTTTGAATAATTTAGGTCTCGAAAACGTTGAGTACCTGCAAAATGAAAACGTTTATCAACTACTATCCATGAAACAGATTGATGTAGTTGTTGCGTTGTCATCTTCGGTTTTGAAAGAAGCTAGATTTTTTGGCAAAAAATCTATTTATTTATTTAGACCAACGTTAAATCAAAATTATATAGATATATACAAAGAGTTTTTTACGTCAACTTTTTGGAAAGATATTTTATCTATTGATGATAAAAAGAAATCATGGGAATACCTCAATTTTGATAATTTTTTACGACTCAAGTTTGATGCTTTTTATGCGTATAAGCTATTTTCTCAAGAGTTAGTAAGTACTTCTTCATTACGTCACAAAAATATAGTTTACAATTCATTGGTTCAAATAGGGCAAAATTTAGAATGTTTGTCGATACGGAATAAAATTGTTCTTTATGGGGTTGGAAGTATAGGAAGGCTGTTGTTTCCTTATTTAAAGCCACAAATCCGCGGTGTAATTGATAAAGAATTAAGTTTAGACTATGAAGGCGTGCCAGTTTTGGAGCCTGCAGATTTAATTGATGGCGACGTAGTATTGATATCTGCATTTAAATATACACATGAGATCACCTTACAGTTGAAAAATTCTAAATTGCAGCTAGAAATTGTTCCTCTTTATTAGAGTAAAAAGTTGTGTAAATTTTTATTAAAAAATGAACTTTTTATCTGGTAGTTCAGTTTCTTTTAAATATGCCGATAACAACCTAATTGACCCCTTAGAATTTTATTGAAAGTTATTAAAATGATTTGTTCTAGAAATTTTTATAAGTCTTATTTAAAGCCACTTCGAGCTGATTTTCAAACGTTAGTAAATTATTCGACTGCAGCCCAAGGTTTGCAAAAACTTGTTGATGACTACACATTTTCATCCGTACTGGATATTGGCGCTGGGGAAGGACTACATTCCCAACTTTTAACTAAATATGGCAAAAAAGTAACAGCTATCGATTATGGGCGGTCAATTTATTACAAAAAGAATAAGAGGCCGGAAGAGATAGATTATTTCTATGGTGATTTTAATGAGTTCCCAGAAACTGAATTATTTGACTGTGCTTGGTGCTCCCATGTTCTTGAGCACCAACTAAATATAAATCTCTTTTTAACTAAGATTAATCGTCTGGTTAAAGAGGGGGGGGTTATTGCCATAACGGTACCCCCCTTGAAGCAAGATATTGTCGGTGGTCATTTTACTTTGTGGAACGCTGGCATACTTTTATATAATTTGGTCATGGCAGGTTTTGATTGTTCAAATCCATCTATTCTTAAATATGGTTACAATATTACGGTTATCATTAGAAAGAGAGCAATTAGGCTACCTCCAAAGTTAAGCTTTGACGCTGGTGATCTCGAATTGTTATCAAAGTTCTTTCCGCATTTTGTAAAGCAAGGATTTGATGGCGATATTTATGAGTACAATTGGTATGAATAAAGCCGAAAATTTATTCAATTGGGAGGCTTTTGCTAGTATTCCTGACAACAAATTTGTTTACATAAATTGGATAAAAAATACCTGTGATAAGTTAATTAATATGGTGGATCCCGACCAAGAAATCATATTTCCAATTAATTTTTTTAAAAAACCTAATTCGCCACAGAACAGAATAAAAATTCATCAGTTTGTCAAGCAAAATAGAAGTGTGTATCGAGATAAGCTTGAACAAGTATTAGATTCCAATATAAAAGGGATAGTGTTTACTTTCGATTGGTATTTTATGTTCAGAGATATTGTCGATTTAGCTAATAAAAAGGGCATATTAACTATTTTAATTCCTCATGAAGGGGTCTTTTCATCAGAGGACCGTTATTATTTGGATAGAGAATACGGTTATGACATTCCAATTTGTAAGCATTGCCTTTTGTGGGGGGAACTGCAAAAAAGAGTTTTTATAGGACGTGGCCATTCTGGTGCAGGGTTTGTAATTGTTGGGGCTCCGAAGATTGAAGCTTTAACCTTCACTACCATGAAAACCGTTAAGACAGCTACTACCTTTTTGCTTGTATTGCAAAATATGGACTGTCAAAGTGACATAAAAAAGGCTGTGAAATTTCAAAACTCAATTATAGAGTTTATGTGCGAATATGCAGTAAACATGCACAAGCGTCTAGTGATTAGAAACCCTCCCAATAATGTTGATCTAATCCCTAGCTCAATAGTTGCAAAATATAAGCTGCTGAATGATTTAGTACTTTTTAATAACACTGATGATCCTTTAGACGCAATAAATGATTCCGAAGTGGTTCTCTCAATAAACAGCACTATGTTGTTAGAGGCTAAGTTGATGGGGAAAAGAGCTATTTCTATCGCTTCTGAATTTGTGGAAACATTATGGGAGGCTTATGGGGTAGAAACCGTTTTCACATTTAAACAGTTAGAAAAATCAATCGCCTCTTCAAATGGTTTAAGCGATAGCGAACTTTCAATTTCTCATCGTTTGATTACTGATTTTGGGCTGAGCTTTCCTTCACCTTCACACTCGATTAAAAAGTATTTATTTGGATACATGAATGATTTATACCGTAATAACAACCATTAATGGTTTAACTAAGCCAATAGAGGAATTCTTAACACTTCCTAAATTTAACAATATTATTGTGATAGGTGATAAAGGAGGGATAGATATAGATTCACATATAAAGGGATTGCAATATTATTCCTATGAAAGGCAGCTTAGCTTGAATGAGTTTAAGTCTATTGACATGCCTTTTCATCATTACAGTAGGAAGAATTTGGGGTACCTCTTAGCTATTCGAGCTGGCGCGACTGAAATTTTCGAAACTGATGATGACAACTTTCCTTATAAAGAACAGTCATTGAGTTCGTTTAAAAATGCAAATCGTCTAGTTTTAGAATTGAGTGAGTTAACTTCATTTAACTGTTATCAGTTGTTTTCAGATGAAAAAATTTGGCCTAGGGGTTTTCCCTTACACGAAGTAACAAAGACACAAAACTTTGATATTTCATCAGAAATGGTAAACGCAGATATTGTTCAAGGACTAGCAGATAAAGATCCTGATGTAGATGCTATCTATCGCTTAACTCAAGCGTCAGATGAATTTAAGTTTTCTAAAGGTAACTCTTCATATGCTTTACCTAAAGGAATTTATTGTCCGTTCAATTCTCAGAATACACTTTGGAGCCATAGGGTTTTTGCTTTAATGTATTTGCCTGTAACAGTTAGTTTCAGGTTTACTGATATACTAAGATCTTTCGTTGCCAAGCGGTGTTTAGATCATATGCAGAAATCATTAGCATTTGCTCCTGCTACTGTATTCCAAGAAAGAAATGCCCATGATCTTTATAAAGATTTTAGTGATGAGTTGGAGTGTTATCAGAACACCCCTCATGTTCTCAAGTCGTTATCTTCTATGGAGATGAATGAAAAAAATAGCCCTGAGGAAGCATTGCTGAATTGTTACCAACAATTAGTTTATGACAAGTTGGTATCAGACAAAGAACTTGAATATGTCCACAATTGGGTTGACGATTTAACAGCTATCCAAACAGAGTTGAAGTAATTGTTGGGTTTCTATATTAAATTTAATTGTCTTTCTAACTCTATCGTATTTGTAGTGCAACATTATTTGATTAAATGCTCATCTACTCGCAGCAGTGATTCGTATGATGTAGGGAAACTCTGTCCTGTAACGTACATTTATTTCATCTAATTAGGCTATATTTTTATGTTTGATTTTCTAATCATTGGTCACAAAATAGAAGTTAATGACACGAATAAGCCGTTTTCAAAGGTTTATGGGAACGCAATCAGAAGCGTCAATGTTGCTACTGAGCTTGTAAAGTTAGGTTTTAAGGTTGGACTCGTTGTAGAGTTTACCTCGCCAGATATAACCCGCTCATTGTTTAGCGATCTTGTTCTTGTAAGTCAGAAAAAGCTAGAGCAGTTTTATGTCAAAGCCAAAGTTCTTATATTTAGTACTACAAAGCCTGAAGTACTCTCTGGCATTCATGGTATTAATCCCCAAAATATTAAACACAAAAGAAAAATATTGCTTTCTTGTTTCGTATCCAGTTTACCCAAACACTTGGCGCAAGAAGCGTACGAAGGTTTTGATTTAATTACGGTCAATAACTACAACCAACAAGACTTAGTTAAAAAAGTGTCTTTAAAATTAAATGTACGACAACTAGATTTCGGTGCGTTGAACTTGATAGGAGAAATAAGGCCTTTTCTAGAACCTAAAGGGTTATGGGTTGGCAGTATTCGTCATCCTGAAATACTAGTAAAAATTTTTAAGACATGCCGAGCTTTTGATGATGTAAACTTTAGTATTGTTAGTCGCTTAATATTTGACTGTACGAAAAAACTCAAACAATCGGAAAGACCTATTGAACATGCAGTTGTCAATTTGCTTGATGATAAGGGCTTTAATGCAGATGTTACAAGAGTATTGTCTGACTGGTGTGGTATGTCATGGCCTGATAACCTCAGGTTTTTAGGGGGGGTTGATGATGATTATGAGTCAGTACTTTTCGAACATAACTTTGGGCTTGATTTTTCTAGGTCTGTTGGTCAAAAACATGACAATACGAAAACAATAGATTATCTGTCAACTGGAATGTATGTGTTGACCGAAGAGTTAGCTCCAAGTGTTAGATATGTTAAAGAAATGGATAACGGCTTTGTTATCCATGATTTTGATAGCCTTCAAACTGATTTAAACTTATTCCATGAGCTATCAACAAGAAGTCGAGTGGACAAGCGAACTGCTTTTATTGATAAGTATGGTTGGCAGAAAGTTGTTGAGAAGCTTCTTGCATATTTACCGGGTGACTATCTTTCGTAAAGTATATTTGGTGCTGGTTATACGAATATTAATAATTTAAAGTGGGTTAGAATACTAATGATAGAGCATTTATATATACATATTGGAATGTCTAAAACAGCAACGACATCTTTGGAAGAGTACTTACATATTAACAGTGAGGCTCTGAAAAAACATTCATTCATCTACCCCGAAAGTGGTCGATGTATGGCAAATCCTTACGCGGGTAAAATAGCGCATCATAAGCTAGCTTCATCTCTTCGTGAAGAGCCTCATGAAAATGTAAACCATCATACTAATTTAAAGTTTGAAGAATATGTATCTTCAATAGTTGCTGAATCAGATGGCTATAACAACGTTGTAATATCAAGTGATTTGTTATGCCACCCCTCTGTAAACTTTAATGAACTTAAATTATTGAAAAAGTATTTTAGGGAAATTTCAATTGTAATGTATTTACGTAGAGCTGACGACTTAGCCAATACATGTTATAACTTTTTCTCATACGTTGTACATAAAAAAGATCTACAAAAAGGCGACCCTATTTATATCATGGATGCATATAAGACTATATTCAGCTATGCCGAAGTATTTGGTGAGGAACATATAATTGTGAGACCTTTTGAGAGAGAGCAGTTAAAAAATCATAGTATTTTTAGCGACTTTCTTAATGTTCTAAATATTGAGGAAACAAATGAGTTTCAGTCTCTATCTGCTAGACCTAATGAGACCGAAAAAAACTTGTTTGTGGTTGAATTTTATTGGTATATCCGAAAATATTTTCCAGAGTATTTAAAAGAACTTATTACTCCTTGTAGAGAGTATCGCGTACATAATGTTACTTTAGAGTCTGAATCTACTTGGTTGCAAAGTCATTATTCTCCTCAAGAACGTATTGATTTTATTAGTGAGCACGCACCGTTTTATGAAATGATCGAAAAACGATTTTTGAATAACAAGAAATTATTCATCGAACCAACACCGAGCCTTTCTGAAAAATGGCATCCGACTCCAGATATACCAATTGAGGTTATTATCCAAATGTTTGGAATTTTACATTTACAAAATGTAAAGGAGAAAAATAAGCTGACCTCAAAACTTGGCACCCAACAGATACAAATCAATGAACAAAAAAAAGTAATTGATGGGTTAATTTTGAGGGTTCAGCAGTTGGAAGATACTTTGCAATAAGTCGAAATATGTATAGGTGAATTAATGTTATTCACCTAGTTGTAATATAAATAATGAACCTAATTACTCAACTTTACTAAGGAGTCAAACTTTTTATCAATAAATAAATGCTTGTTTATTCTTTGGTAATTTAAGACATTATTTTCAATTTCGTCATCGTTTGATTTCTGAAACATATAAATACTATCATCATCAAGTTGTTCTGATATAAAACCTACATTGCCTGAACTGTTAGTAAGAGTTACGTGTTTTAAGTATTCAAAAGGGATCACAGAGTAATACTTGAAGCGAACTGCAAAACATTTGGTGCTAATCCCAACCTTAGCGAAGTCATACGGCTTTATTTGACTAGTATCTGTATATTTTAAACGTGGCACTATGACACCTGGCATCGGTGAGTCAACACATGCTCGAATTGCATTTATTGCGTAAACAAATATGTTATGAATTTTTTTGGATTTGACCGAAAGCATTGGTGGTCTAATTACTATCGAAAGGCTCGGTATAGCTTCTGCAAATGTCGTAGGCCTAACCGCTGAGCTGTCGATAACCCAAAGTGTTTTTAACTTACCATTAATTGGTAATTTGGAAGCCACAAATGGGCTATTTTCTCTCTCTTCTAAATGATTGTTAACATAGTAAATTACAAAGTCGAACGTTTTATTGATATCTATATATTTAGGAGACACAGCAATTACTTCAGCAAAGCTTCTGAACATCGATTCAACTGCCCATTTGATAGAATTAATGAATGCAGTAGAGTTAGTAATTATTAATATACTTTTAGTAGAAATGAAGTTACTTAAAAGTAACTCCGCTCTCATCGACTCTCTATAGCTAGACAGGTCAAATTCGGACGATTTAATGGCCATCATTAACTTTATTTTTTTTAAATACTTTCGCCACGCTAAATTAGAAGATCTAGATAATGTTAAGTTGGCCCTTAACTTTTCAGCAACCGCATTGGCATAATTCACTGTGCCGTATAAATAATAAAACAATAACGACTTACCCGTTTTGTAAGATGAAAATAGCATTTCTTTTTGTTTAGTAATAATGAACTGCACATCATCAACACTCGTTATATCTTTTTCTAATAGTTGTTCAAATTCGCCAATTTCTTTTATTAATAGTTCTTTTGAAAAATGTTCGTTAAAGCGTTGTTCATAGTTATCGAAGCCGTTTGACGAAAACACTTCTGTACTCAGTTTATTTAATAGCTGTTTCTTTTGTTCATTTGTCGCAACTATTAAAAGATCATCAGGCCTCAATGGTAATGTACCTAGAATTTTTGCTCCATCACTACAGTTATAGAAAGATTGGCCTTTCGGCTTTTTAGCCGTAACCTGTTCTATTACCTGCCTAGATACCTTGAACTCATGTTTTGTGTTTACTGTAGGGCGAAAATTCCCTGGTACCACAATAGAGGTATTGTTTTTTTCGGAGTAGTCATATGTCTCTTCACCATCCTCTTGATAATAACCGGATGATTTTGAATGGTGATGCTTAACATTGATGAAGCCTAAATCGACACCGATTAAGTAAATGTTTGTGAATCCCATAGTGCTGAATAAATCACATACAAAGTTACTTACTGTTGGAAAAGCATTTTGCAACACTTGATAGTTTTCACGTCCCAATACGTTTAATGCTGATACCGTTGAAGATTCACCCTCTTTGAAGGCGACCATCACATCCTTGTATAAATCACAAGTATCCGGGTGAATGCCGTTACATGAAATCAGAGTAATGTGTTTCAAGTACTCTAAATCACCGATTAATGCTGCCCAATCAAAGGTACAGCGATTTTGCTCAATTTCTGCATGAAAATTTGGTGTGATTCCATGTCGATGAAGTGCTTGTAACGCCGTACCACAGCTAATAACTATGGCTTGTCCTTGCCATTCTTTTATAGCGTCGATAGAAGAGTCTAGAGAAGGACCGTTTCCTACAATGAATATAGGTACTTCTTTATCATCGTAACTTAGTTTTTCACTTGGGTTAGCAACTAACGCTGGAATTTTACGTTTCATTCCTTCTGCTGTATGAGCTATTCCGTAATATGCGTGGTCGAAGTATTCCCCCATAGATATAACAACTTGTAACTGCTCTCTAAGTTGTGAAATAGCTTTGTTCAAAGAGGCGTTGTGGTAGCTTTGATAAAAGTATGTACTGTTTAATATATAAGGACCAATAGCATAAAATTGATTTAATAAATCTCTAAATAAGTTAGTACCGTCATCACCAATATTAAGATAAATCCGAGCCCCAGACTTCTCTACCGTTTCAAAAATAGCATGCCAATCTATCGCAAAAAGTGAACCGCAAAAAAAGTCAGGGTTGGGCTCGCATACAAAAAGCTTCTCAACGGTATGTTCCTCGAGAAGCTTCTCTAATTGATAACCAGTACCGATACCAAACATTATTAGAGACTGAACAGTATCAGGAAGGGCTCCTATTTCTTCTTCTGCTTTTTGCAATAGCTCTTCGGTTTCTTTCACGAATTGATAATGGACATAATGAGCGAGTTTAGTTCCTTTATACCCTAATACTAAGCCATCTTTATTGGGCTGCTCGTCAAAGTTTTCAAAATTTAAAATACATTCTTGTTTTGGGCTAGTTCCATACCAAGTATGCAACTCTTTAATATGTAGTAAATTTATTTCACCGTTAGGGGATTCAATTGGAAGCCATTTTTGTGGCTTATAATCTTTAAATTCTTCATAGATATCTGGGAAGTATTTTTTGAATGCAGCTAGGTTATTAGAGAGTTTATTATTGTTTGCATTTATTGTTTTATGGGTCTCTAAGTCTACTTTGGGTGTCCAATTAGGCACATAGTCTAAATAGCTATCTTTTGTTTGAATTGAAAAACCACTTTCTTGTATATCTGACCAGCTTCGAGTCAATATATCTTGTTCAATTGAGTCAAATACTTGGTGGTTGTAATGTTTATACAGGTGAAAACTAGATACCCCACAGTGGTCTTTCAGCTCTCTAATATCTGCTATTAAATCTCGTCCATCTTTGCCAAGTTGTAAAAATATAGATGTGTCTTTTTGTTGTATCAAAGAAAATATACGTGCCCATGAAACGTCCATTACTGAGCACTTAAAGAACTGTAATTCTGGCTCATAAATCACTAAGTTTTTAATATCATGCTGCTCGAGTAAAGGCTCTAAGTGCAAGCCCAACCCGCACCCTAAAACAACTAAACATTCAATTTTTTGGGGCAGTATCTGCAGTTGTTGCTGTAGTTGAAAGCTTTGCAATGTTTGGATGTCTGCAAGGTTTTCTTCTTCTAATTCATTACTGCAGATTTGTTTATCATTGTTAAGATTTACTTCTGGGGAGTGTTTTTGCTTTTGTTTTAATTGAGCAAGTATTTCTTCTTCGGGGTGAAACCCATAAATAGATCGCCCCTGGCCGTAATCAACAATATTATGTTCACCATATTTGTTAATGAACAATGAAAAGTTAGCTAAGTCTGTAGACTCTATATAATTCAATAACGACGGAATATTTCTTTGAAAGGCGTTAATGTTTTCTTTTTGGGTTTTTAATACGTGCTTAGCGAGTTTATCTTCTAATAATGCCTGCTTTTGTTCATCTTTTTCGATATGTAAACGGATATTTTTAAGCATGTATTGTGTGAACTCTATTTATTGAAACTAAGCATATAATTTTATTATTTCATTGATTTGTTATCTTCCGCAATGAAATATTATGCAAAGGTATTAATGGGGATTTATATTTCAGATTACTTTTTGTGCATCTCTCTGCTAGTATTTTAGAAATATTATTTGGGGAAACGTCATGATTAATTTTAATTCAGAATCAAATACGTCGTTATTACAACAAGTACAAAATAAGCAAGAGTCCATACTTGAGAAGTTGTCATCAGGGAAAAGGGTTAACAGTGCCGCAGATGGTGCTGCCGCTCAACAGATAATTGATCGTTTGACTTCAGAAGTAGAAGGCGGCCGTCAAGCAGTAACTAATGCTTATGACGGTGTGTCTTTGACCCAAGTTGCAGAAGGCGGCTTGTCGGGAATAAATGATGATGTGAACCGTATACGCGAATTATCAGTGCAGGCTGGTAATGGTCTGTTAAGTGATGCAGACCGTCAAGCAATTCAATCAGAAGTGAGTCAACTGCAAGAAAACATTTCTCAAACAATAGAGCAAACAGAATTTGCAGGAAAGTCACTATTGTCCGGTGATGGTTCCATTGACTTTCAAGTTGGCGCAAATGCTGACCAGAAAATAGGTGTGGCTACGAAAGACGTTGTAGCGGGTTTAGATAATATTTTGAATGTAGACTTGAGTACCGCAGATGGTGTAGAGGATGCCCTAGCTGCAGCTGATGCTGCAATTGAGTTTGTTGGTAGTGCTAGAACAGACTTAGGTGCTACTCAAAGTCAATTTGAAAGTGCCGCGCGAAACCTTACTCAAACTAATGTGAATTTAGCTGCTGCAAGAAGCCGTATTCAGGATACTGATTATGCCCAAGCCACATCTGAAAATGCAGTGGCAAGTATTTTGGGGCAAACCAGTTTAGCTGTTCAAGAAATAGCAAACCAACAACAAGGGCAGGCGTTATCCTTGTTGAATGGATAGTTTGCTTACCTAGTAGGTTTTTCATAAGAGTAGCTAAGCTACTCTTTTTTTTGGGGTTTGTTTCAACAAGCTAGTGATTGCTCAATAAAAAAGCATTTTGTTAAAATTGCTTGAAATTCAGTTGCTATCCCCTCTCGAATGGTTAGAATCATCTCATATGGTAAAATCGAAAAAACGCAAAACTGAGGATGCATGAGCAATATTTTGATTATTTGTTCTGATGAAGAGCAAGCTAATAATCTTACTACTATTCTTACCTTTCTTGGTGAATGCTGCTCTAGTATTTTATTTTCTTCGGCCGTAGAAACATTAAAGATTAATCAAGGTATCGAGTCCGTTCTTGTCGACGGTACGAGTCCCGAATTAGTAAGTGATGTTGCTGAAAAATTTCCGAGTGTTCCTTTTATTATATTAGGGCAATATGAAGATTTTAAACCAACTTCGAATATTGTTGGTGTTATAAACGAGCCTATTACCTATCCTGCATTGACGCAAATGTTACATAGGTGTCAAGAATACCGCCGTCGTCAACCGGCTACTAATCCCTTAGCAAACCATAAACCAAAGCTGTTTCGTAGCTTGGTGGGGAAAAGTGATCAAATCCAAAATGTCAGGCATCTGATTGAGCAAGTGGCACCTAAAGAAGCAAATGTGTTAATTTTAGGTGAGTCAGGAACCGGAAAAGAAGTTATTGCTCGAAACGTCCACTATTTGTCAAATCGCAAAGAGGGTATTTTTATACCTGTTAATTGTGGTGCTATACCTGGTGAGCTTCTTGAGAGTGAGCTGTTTGGTCATGAAAAAGGTGCTTTTACTGGGGCTATTGGAACGCGTAAAGGACGATTTGAAATGGCAGAGGGCGGTACGCTCTTTTTAGATGAGATAGGCGACATGCCATTGCAAATGCAGGTCAAGCTTTTAAGGGTTTTGCAAGAGCGGACCTACGAAAGGGTTGGAGGTACTAAACCTATTAAGTGCGATGTGCGAGTGATTGCTGCTACCCATAGAAACTTAGAGTCTATGATCACCGATGGTACCTTCAGAGAAGATCTATACTATCGCCTTAATGTATTTCCGATTGATAGTCCTGCATTGCGAGAGCGTAAAGAAGATATTCCTTTATTGTTACAAGAGCTGGTGTGTCGATTACAAGAAGATAACGCACAGATTAAATTTACAGAAAATGCAATACGCTCATTGATGGAACATAAGTGGCCTGGAAACGTCCGTGAGCTTTCTAACTTGGTTGAGCGTTTGATGATACTTTATCCAGAGCAGCTCATTGATTTAGCGGACCTTCCCTTTAAATATAAACATTTAGATATTGACCCTTATGAGCCTGAGTACCCAGATGAGTTACTTGAGCGTGAAGCCATTAATGCGTTATTTAGAGAAAGTGCTGAAGATGAAGAATCTGGTACTATTGATGATTCATCTTCTAAAGAGTTACCTGCAGATGGCTTAAACTTAAAAGAGTATATTTCTGATCTTGAAGTGAGCTTAATTTCACAAGCCTTAGAGCAACAAGATTGGGTGGTTGCCCGTGCAGCCGAGACCTTAGGAATGCGTCGTACCACCTTGGTAGAAAAAATGCGCAAATATAATATTAACAAAGCATAACCCTCTTCATTGGCCTATTTGTCCACTTGGCCGCCATTTCTTTGACAGGCTATATCTCATTTTATTCTCGTAACATTATGTTTTAAAAGGTAATTTCTTTTGGCATGACATGTGCTTTGTAATACCTGTAATCATTCTGTCTAAGTTTTGACGTGAGGAATTTATGGGGTCTACCAACAGCTTGCCAAATAATATATTTAAAGACACTTTAGTGAGGACTGATATTGTTTCCAATACTTCTCACATTGCTTCTGAAGATTCTTTAGAGGTAGAGGCATTGCGGTTACAAGCTAATCGCCTAGAGCATTTGTTACAGGTCATGCCTGCTGGTGTAGTTGTAGTTGATGGCAAAGGGGTAGTAAAACAGTCCAACCAACTAGCTAAAACTTTACTAGGTGAGCCCTTAGAAGGTCAATCATGGCGGGCCATTATACTTCGTTCATTTAAGCCTCAAGCGGATGATGGCCATGAGGTTTCATTATTTGATGGTCGCAAAGTAAAATTATCTATTACGCCTCTAGGAAAAGAGCCTGGTCAGCTTATTGTGCTGACAGATTTGACTGAAACTAGACAGTTACAACAGCGTATAGGACATTTACAAAAATTATCCTCATTGGGAAAAATGATAGCGTCTTTAGCCCATCAAATTCGTACTCCTTTGTCTGCTGCTATGCTATATGCGGCTAATTTATCAAATAACACCTTAACGAAAAATGCTCGCGACAAATTCAGTGACAAGCTGCAATCTAGGCTCAGAGATTTAGAAAGCCAAGTAAATGATATGTTACTTTTTGCAAAAAGTGGCGATGCTCAAGTTGTCAGTCGTGTTTCAATTAAAAGCTTGTTGGCCGATTTGCAGCAGGGGGTTGATGCTATGTTGCAAAAACACCAAGCCACGTTTTTGGTTCAAGAGCCGCAGCAGGATATTCATATTTTAGGGAATCAAACTGCGTTACTTGGTGCCTTGCAAAACCTTGTTCACAATGCTCTGTCTGTTATTCCAGCGAATGCTGAAATTAGTCTATCCGCCAAATTGTGCACCGAGAAACCAAATACTGTAAAGCTATGTGTAATGGACAATGGTCCTGGTATTCAAAAAGAAAATGTCACTCGAATATTTGAACCCTTTTTTACCACAAAAAGTAATGGTACAGGGTTGGGCTTAGCAGTGGTTAAAAGTGTCGCTCAATCTCATCAAGGGCAAATTGCTGTTAGTAATTTAGCCACAGGAGGTGCGTGTTTTACTATGGCATTACCAGTACTTGAAGCAAACAATAAGGCCGATAATGTGGCTAAATCTGCGCAATACAATCAGTCGCAACTACAATATGCCGATGCGGCGGGGAGATAAATATGAGTCAAGCTAAAATACTAATCGTTGAAGATGATGCTGGCTTACGTGAAGCGCTAGTTGATACCTTGTTGCTTGGTGGTTACCAAGTGGTTGAGGCTGATAGCGGAGAGCGAGCGTTAATAATTTTATCAGAACAGTCAGTAGATTTAGTGGTTAGTGATATCCAAATGTCGGGTATGAGTGGCTTGTCTTTGCTTAAAAATATCAAAAATAAGCATCCTAATCTTCCTATTCTCTTAATGACAGCTTACGCAACGATTAATGATGCAGTACAGGCTATGCGCGATGGAGCCACAGACTATTTGTCTAAGCCCTTTGCGCCAGAAGTTCTGCTTAATTTAGTGGGGTGTTATGCTCCAGCCCATAAGGTTGAGTCACGAACCCCTGTTGTTGATGATCCTAGTAGTTTACAACTTTTGACGCTTGCTAAAAAAGTAGCTACATCAGAAGCCACCGTCATGGTGCTCGGCCCCAGTGGTTCTGGTAAAGAGGTATTGGCAAGATATATTCATGATCAGTCAAATCGCAGTAAAAAGACGTTTGTGGCGATTAATTGTGCTGCTATTCCAGAAAACATGCTTGAAGCCACATTATTTGGTTACGAAAAAGGTGCTTTCACTGGAGCATTACAAGCTTGCCCCGGTAAATTTGAACAAGCTCAGGGAGGCACCATCTTACTTGACGAAATTAGCGAGATGGACCTTAGTCTACAGGCCAAGTTGTTAAGGGTGCTGCAAGAAAAAGAAGTGGAAAGACTAGGAAGCCGTAAAACTATTGCCCTTGATGTAAGGGTTATTGCTACAAGTAACCGCAACTTAAAGCAAACTGTTGACGCAGGTGAATTTAGAGAAGATTTGTATTATCGCCTTAATGTGTTTCCTCTGACTTGGTTACCGCTTGATAAACGAGCTGGAGATATAGTGCCTTTAGCTGAGCATTTAATCGAACGGCATTGTCAAAAATTAGGTAACGCAATACCAAAACTAACTGCGGCTGGTCGCAGCAAGCTATTGCAGCATAGTTGGCCAGGTAACGTGCGTGAGTTAGAAAATGTCATTCAACGGGCGTTGATTTTGTCTGATGGCACTCAGATTGATGCAATCGATCTTATGATAGAACAAGACTTATCGACAGGGACCCGAACGTTTGAGACTGAAGTCATTGAGGAAGACAGCAGTAAATTAGGATCTGAGTTAAGACAGCAAGAACATCAAATTATTTTAGATACATTACAAAGCTGTAAAGGTCGCCGTAAAGATGTGGCGGAACGTTTAGGAATAAGCCCACGAACATTACGCTACAAGTTAGCAAAAATGCGCGAAGTTGGAATTGACTTACCAGCTTAATATTTTTTGTTGTTTAAGGTTTAGCCAGCTTAAATATTAGCCACCATGATTGGTGGCTTTTTTATACCTACGTCTTTGTGCTAATTGTCAAGAATATGACACCCGAATATACACTTCTTAAATTCGTAAGTTATTGTAATTTATATGAAATATTTTTTTGGATAGACTTGGTACTTTGGCACTCAGCTTGCTAATTACAAAGATATAGTGTTTCAAAATAAAGTACATCACCAGCATTGGGAGTTAGTCATGGATATAAAAGCACAGTCACTCTATCAAGAACTGCAAGGCATGGCCGAGCAGACAAAAATAGGGCTTGGTGATCCTAACTCACTGACGACTAATCCATCTTCTCAAAATTTTGCAGAGCTATTGAGCCAAGCTGTTGGTACCGTAAATGAAATGCAACTTGATTCAAAAGATAAAGCTATGGCTTTCGAGATGGGCGATAAGAGCCTTAGTTTAGCTGACGTAATGATCGCTAAAGAAAAAGCCGGTATCGCGTTTGAGGCTACGATTCAAGTAAGAAATAAAGTACTTGATGCCTACAAACAAATAATGAACATGCCAGTTTAGGAGTTAGGTTTTGGCTGAAGCTGCGGGTACAGAATTAGCAATGAGCGATATGAATACAGATTTGTATCCTAACGACTCAAGTGCAGAACAAAAATCAGGTTTTATGGACTCTGTTGGCAATGCCGACATGGTGCGCCAAATCACTTTGATTGTAGCCTTAGTGATTTGTGTTGCTATAGCGGTGCTTATTTTTCTTTGGGCGCGAGAGCCAGATTATCGTCCTTTAGCAAAGATGGAGACTCAGGAGTTAATAGAAACACTAGATTATCTTGATCAAGCTCAGATAGATTACCGTTTAGAAGGCAATGTTATTTATGTTAGTGCTGAGCAATATCAAAGTATAAAAATTGGTATGACTAGACAAGGTATTTCCCAAGGGGAGTCTGCTGGTACTGATATTATTATGCAAGATATGGGGTTTGGGGTGAGCCAGCGTGTTGAGAAAGAGCGCTTAAAACATGCCAGAGAAAGACAAATCGCCAGTACAATTGAAGAAATAAACTCCATTGCCAGAGCAAAAGTCTTGTTAGCCCTACCCAAAGAAAATGTGTTTGCAAGGCGAGAGAAAAAAGCCAGCGCCACTGTAGTAGTCACTAGTAAACGTGGATCAATGATTTCTACGGGCGAGGTCAATTCGATAATTGATATCGTAGCTTCTTCCGTTCAAGGTTTAGAGCCAGAAAGAGTCACAGTGAGTAACAGTAATGGTCGCTTGTTAAACTCAGGCTCTCAAGATGCCGAAGCGGCTCGTTCTCGAAAAGAATATGAGTTAGAAAAAAAGCGTGAAAGTGAGTACCTAGAGAAAATTGACTCTATTCTTATTCCAGTATTAGGGATTGGCAACTATACAGCACAGGCCGATGTCACTATGGACTTTACGTCTGTAGAGCATACGCAGCGCAGTTATAATCCTGATTTACCTGCTATCAGAAGCGAAATGACAGTTGAAGATAACAGTGTAGGTGGCGTGATAGCAGGCATTCCTGGTGCCCTGACTAACCAACCTCCGTTGGATGCAAATATTCCAGAACGTGCCAACTTTAACTCAAGTCAACAAACTACACCTGGTAGAAACCATAAAGAAGAAACTCGCAATTACGAATTAGACACCACAGTCAGCCATACTAAGCAGCAAGTTGGGGTTATTCGCCGTTTAAGTGTTTCTGTGGCCTTAGACTATGTTTCAACTATCGCAGCAGATGGTACCGAAACAACCGCGCCTAGGCAGCAGGCAGAGTTATTAGATATACGTCGTTTACTGCAAGGCGGTATTGGATTTGATGTAACCCGAGGAGATTCTTTAGAAGTGGTAAGTATTCCCTTTACAAGGGAGGGAGACTTTGAAGCCGTTGATGTTCCATTCTGGGAAGACCCTGTATTCCTACCTATGATTAAACTAGGTGGGGGCATCTTTATCATCGCACTGTTAATTCTATTTGTGGTGAGACCTATGGTGAGTAAACTGATTCACCCAGAAGAGATCAAGAGTAATGACTTGGATGCAGATGAGGGCTTAGATTTAGGGGATGAAAATATTAGCCTATTAGCTGAAGAGTTTGATGAATCTCAAGTTGGTTTTGCGGCAGACGGTACTTTCATGCTACCTGATTTACACAAAGATGAAGATGTACTAAAAGCTGTTAGAGCATTAGTGGCAAATGAGCCAGAGTTGTCGTCTCAGGTTGTTAAAAATTGGATGATGTTAGATGATTAAGGTGTGGTTCAGTAAGCGGGATATTGAGGGCTAGATTGTGGATGAAGAACAAGAAACCGGTGAAGTAGGCTACGACGTTGGAAAGTTAGAAGGCGTTGACAAAGCCGCTATCTTACTACTTAGCTTATCAGAAGAAGATGCAGCACAAATTCTTAAACACCTTGAACCTAAAGAAGTACAAAAACTAGGGCAAGCTATGGCTTCAATTGAAGACATGACCCAACCTAAAATTACTGCTGTTCACAAAAATTTTATCGAAGAAATCCAAAATTACAGCACCATTGGATTCCAAAGTACTGACTTTGTTAAGCGAGCTTTAACGTCTGCATTAGGTGAAGATAAAGCTGCTAACTTAATTGATCAAATATTGATGGGCTCTGGGGCGAAAGGCTTAGACTCGTTAAAATGGATGGACTCAAAACAGGTTGCCAGTATTATTCGAAATGAGCATCCGCAGATCCAAACTATTGTTATGTCTTACTTAGATGCTGAGCAATCAGCTGAAATTCTGAGTCAATTCCCTGAGAAAGTCCGCCTTGATCTAATGATGAGAGTCGCAAACTTAGAAGAGGTACAACCGGCAGCATTACAAGAATTGAATGAGATCATGGAGAAACAGTTTGCCGGTCAAGCTGGTACCCAAGCGGCGAAAATGGGAGGGCTCAAGTCTGCTGCTGATATCATGAACTACCTAGATACTAATATTGAAGGTCAGTTGATGGATGCTATCCGTGAGCAAGATGAAGAAATGAGTCAACAAATCCAAGATCTAATGTTTGTATTTGACAATCTTTCTGAAGTGGATGACAGAGCAATTCAAGCCATACTCAGAGAAGTGCAGCAAGAAGCACTGCTCAAAGCGATAAAAGGGGCTGAAGATGAACTCAAAGACAAGATAACTAAGAATATGTCTAAACGTGCCGCTGAAATGCTTATTGATGATTTAGAGGCCATGGGGCCGGTTCGTATCAGCGAAGTAGAAACGGCTCAAAAAGAAATTCTGTCTGTTGCCAGGCGTTTAGCTGATTCAGGTGAAATCATGCTAGGCGGTGGTGGCGGTGATGAGTTCTTATAAATGTCTACTGATTTTTTTGGAGAAACAGTATGACTGATGATGAATTAGATGAAGAGTTTAAAGCTTGGGACTTACCTTATGTAGAATCGCAGGTAAACAAAGCAGATTTAGAAAAAACCAACGCTTTGAACCGAAAGTCTGATTGGAAATACGAACCGCCAGAGCCTGAAGTAGAAATTCTGCCACCTACTGCTGAAGAAATTGAAGAAATTAGAGCCGCAGCCCATGCCGAAGGGTATGCTGATGGCCACAAAAAAGGACAAGAAGAGGGATTTCAAAAAGGCTTAGAAGATGGCCAAAAAGAAGGATACAGCAAAGGCCTAGAAGAGGGAATGCAAGAAGGCTTGGCAAGTGGGCAAGAGCAAACACAACAAAACCTAGCCAGTTGGGTAAGCTTGATTGAGAGTATTCAACATCCTGTTAGCAAAGTTGAAAAACAGCTAGAGCAAGAGTTGGTGTTATTGGCGGTAAGTTTAGCCAGAGGCGTAATTCGTAGTGAAGTTAAAACCAACGATGACCTTATATTTCAAGCCCTTAGTGAGGGGTTGAAAGTACTACCCATCCAAGAAAAGCATTATCAAATCCATTTACATCCAAATGATATTGAACGAATAAACAACCACTTTTCTGAAGAGGAAATTACAAAGCACAGATGGGATATCATTGCATCTCCTGAACTATCAGCTGGCGGGTGTGAAATAGTAACAGATACTAATGCGGTGGATATCACAGTTGAGCGCAGGGTAAGAGACGTTATTGATAAGTTTTTGCTAGAGCAAGGTTTAAGTCATTTAGCAACCAGCGCAACTGACGAGTAACTCTTAAAAATGTTAGAACGGATAAAAAAGCTTAAGAATCAAATTCCCCATGCCCCTGTGGTTGCCAGCGGAAAATTGGTTAGAGGGATTGGTTTGACTCTAGAAGCTGTGGGCTGTCAAATGCCAGTAGGCAGCCAATGTTTAATACAAACTATAGAAGGTGAGATAGAGGCTGAGGTGGTTGGGTTTGCAGAAAATATTACTTATCTTATGCCCACCGAAGCAGTAAAAGGTATCGTACCTGGCTCTAGAGTGATGCCTTTAAATAGAGAGCAAGGTTTAGCTGTTGGTATGGGGTTATTAGGCCGTGTGGTTGACGGTAACGGGCAGCCCCTTGATGGCCTAGGTCCTATCGATGCCGAAACCCGTGTTCCACTGACCAAACCCCCTATGAATCCTCTGATACGCAAACCCATCACACAACCTTTAGATGTCGGCGTCAGGGCGATAAACTCTGTTATTACAGTTGGATCTGGGCAACGTATGGGGCTTTTCGCAGGTAGTGGTGTTGGTAAAAGTGTATTAATGGGAATGATGACCCGAGGGACGACTGCAGATGTAGTGGTTGTAGGCTTAGTGGGGGAAAGGGGCCGAGAGGTAAAGGAATTTATTCAAGATATTTTGGGTGAAGAAGAGCGGAAAAAAGCCGTTGTCGTTGCCGCTCCTGCCGATACTTCTCCTTTGATGCGCCTTAAAGGGTGTGAGACGGCCATAACTATTGCTGAATATTTCAGAGATAAAGGATTAAACGTTTTATTACTAATAGACTCTTTGACCCGTTACGCTATGGCGCAAAGAGAGATTGCCCTAGCTGTTGGCGAGCCGCCGGCTACAAAAGGATATCCGCCTTCTGTATTTGCAAAGCTTCCAGCATTAGTTGAGCGGGCAGGTAATGGTGCTGAAAACCAAGGCTCTATCACCGCATTTTATACTGTGCTAACTGAGGGCGATGATCTGCAAGATCCGATTGCTGATGCTGCGCGAGCTATATTAGACGGGCATATAGTTTTGTCCCGCGATTTAGCAGACTCAGGCCACTATCCAGCTATTGATATTGAAGCATCCATTAGTCGTGTGATGCCCATGGTTGTGTCTGAAGAGCATGTATTAAGAGCAAGGCGTATTCGCCAAGTGTATGCAACGTATCAACGAAACAGAGATCTTATTAGCATAGGAGCTTATACAAAAGGCACGGATCCCCGAATTGATTTATCTGTTAATGCTGAGCCTGCTATCAACGCGTTTTTGCAGCAAGGTATGACGCAGGTTTTGGATTTTGAACATAGCACAGCAGACATGCATACCTTAAGCGGTGGGCTAGGTACCGGGTGATTAATTTTATATTGATACTGAAGAGGCATGCGGATGTCTAAATCTCAGCTTGATCTGGTGGCTCAGTGGGAGCGCCAAAAAGAGCAAAAAATGGTGGAAGATTTTCGCCAAGCACAGCAATTTGCCCAGAGTAATAAACAAAAGCTATCTGGATTAGAGAACTATCGATTAGATTATCTTAGAGAAGTACAACAAAAAGCTAAAAATGGAATTGGGAGTTTAACCTTTGGGCAACACCACCAGTTTATTGGCAAGTTGGATAAAGCCTGTGAGATGCAAACACAAGCTTTGAATAAAGCGTTGATAGTCGCAGATCAAAGGCGTTCACAGTGGTTACAGCAACAACGTAAACGAAAAGCCGTTGAAATGTTGTTGCAGAAGCAGCAGCTAGCCAAGCAAAAAAGAGAAGATAAACAAGAGCAGGCAATGCTCGATGAAATGTCACTGCAAAAATACCTTCGTAAGTAAATCCTTTTTCATTATTTTAACCTTTTTATAAATTGGAATACTCTTTGCTGTAATAGATTTGAGTTTCAATTTATTTTTACCTAAAAGCATTTAATTCTTATATTTTTGATTAATGATTTATATATAAGCTGTTGAAATTTAAGTGTTTATAGGTAGCCCCATGATAATGAGGTTAAGGACGTTATAATGATGCAACAAGTTGCCACTACTAAATCAGAACTTGCCGCTTTTGCCAGCGGAGCTGAAACTAGCAGCCAGCTAGAGTCAAATACTAAAGAGCAATTTGGTTTATTGCTAAAAGGTCATCAGAATGACCATGGATATAGTAATTCAGCTCGCTCGGCGTTTGATAATGCCCGCGAGCGTGCTGATGCAACTCCAGACAAGCAAAAGAAGGTGAGTACTGATTTAAGCAATAGTAAAGCGTCTAAAACTGCTTCAGTCCTAGATGAAAATACTCATGTCACCAAAGACGAATTTGAGAACAGCCAAAAAACCAAGCAAACCTCGTCAGGTGAGGCTGTTGAATCAACAAAAGTAGAGCTTGAAGGTCACAGTGATGCAAAGGCTTTAAAAAGTGGTGAACATGATGTGTTACCCAGAGACTTTGATATTGAGTCTGAAGTGAATGGAGAGAGTAAATCTGATGCGGAATCAGACATTATAAACGTGGACCAATGGGTTGATCTGGTTGGTAACTTGCAAGGATTAGGGCGAGATAGTTTAGTTCAAAGTGATGGCAAAAAGTTAGATAAGCAGGTTAATGATGAAAATGTAGCAGTTAGTATGCTGTCTACCTCTAATACAGAAGAGATTGACGCAACGAACAGCAGCACTGATATAGCTATTAACCAAGAAGATACCTCTGAGTTAGTAGATATAGGCAGGGGCGAAGTAAGTGAGCATTTTGTTAATCAAAAACTTATTTCGAAAATACTCAGTGAAGTAGAGCAAGCGCCAAGGGATAAAGAAATAAGTAAAATAGTCTCTGAAATGCTAGATACGCTAACGCAAGATGATGAGGGTGTGAGTGATGATTTAGTCATTGCAACTGAAACCTCACTCGATCTTTCAAAGAACCTTAATGATAAAATAGACGCTGAGCACACTGTTGCGGATTTAACAAAAGAGGTAAACAAAGCATTATTTGTTGATCTATTGCAAGAAACCGAAGAGCTCAACCTTGATGATTTAGCTGCTGATGATCTAATGACTACTGAATCACTCACTCCTAAAGCAGAGATATCTCAAGTAACTACAGCTATTGAAACAAGCGTTGCTGAAACAATCGATGTCGCCTCAACAACTGATGGGGCAGAGCAGCCATTTGTGGCTGATATTATTGACAGTGAGACAGACCTGGCTGACACGGCTGCTATCCCCGTAATAAACACAGCAAGTTTACCTGTCGAAACTAAGCAATCTGATGTGAAGAAGCTACTCGATTTACCTAGTTCCAAATTAAATAAAGTACTAGAGAACATAAGTCATCGAGTAATCGATACTAGTCAGGGAAATTCAGTTGACTTAACTGAGCAGAGTCAGGCTACAGCGCAGCAAGTGGCAAGTTCGCTGACTGCAGATTTTCCAGTAGGTGGGGAGTTAGCATCAAAAGAATTTGTAGCAGCACTTAAAACTGGGTTACAAGAATTTAAAGAGCAGCTTTCTAAAGGGCGGGAGCCAGGTATTGACTTAAAAGCCCTAATTGCCGAGGCTACCACAAAAGTAACAGATCAAAGCGTTGTCAATAAAGCTGCTATTAGTGCTGACACTACCGTTAATAGTGTTTCTCAGGTTATCGACTTTGCGAGTAGCCTCAGCCAGGCTTTAGAGCATAATCAAAATCAGTCATTTAACAGTTATGCTAGAGAGGTTGCCCAAATTCAAGGGGAGCAAAGTAAGCAAGTTCAACTAAGTCAGGTTGAAACTAAGCTCGATAAAGCAATCAATATTACCAAACCAGAAGGACATCAACAGCTAGCTGAAAAAGTACGCTGGATGGTAAACACTAAAAACTTAGTTGCTGATATTCGGTTAGATCCCGCTGAATTAGGCTCAGTACACGTTAAGGTCGCAATGTCTGGAGATTCAGCAACAGTTAACTTTGTAGTTCAGTCTCACCATGCACGAGATGCGGTTGATTCTGCTACGCCTAGGTTAAGAGAAATGCTTGCTGATAAAGGAATTGAGCTGGGGCAGTCCTCAGTGCGTCAAGATAGTGACAATCAGCAACAAGAACAAGGAGAGTTTGCAGGTAACGGGAGTTCAGCTGATAATAAAACTGAAGAAGTTGAGGTACCAGAAAATATAATATCGCAGCAAAAAATTGTAAACGGTGCCCTTGGTGGTGTTGATTATTTTGTCTAAAGCTAGGTTAAAAGTATAAAGCACATTGCCAAATTTTATTTGGACCCGATAATAGGCAGCACAGTTTAGAAATTGAGAGAGATAAATGGCTGAAGAAGAATTACAGATGGAAGAAGGCGGCAAGAAAGGCAAGTTGATTATCATCATCATTGCTGTTGTTGTCTTGATAGCTGGTGGCGGGGCTGCCTATTTTTTTTTGATGGGCTCAGATGAGCCTGAGCCGGTTGCAGAAGAGGCCGCTGCTGGCACAGATTCTGCTTCTAGTGAATCAGGTGACAGTACAGCATTAGTGAAAACTGGAACTGCCTTGTATGTGGCAATGCCTAGGCCATTTACATTTAATGCGCCGGGGGCAACTCGCGATAGATACGTAGAGATTAAAGTACAATTAATGATGCGCGGCTCTGATAACGAAGAGCAAGTAAAAATGCACATCCCTTTGATTGAGGGCTCATTGCTAAGAACATTTAGCACAGCTAATGCTGATGATTTAGCTACAGAGGCAGGAAAAACCGCAATAAGAGCTAGTGCTTTAAAAGCCGTCCAAAGCACAATGGCTGATGTTAGCGGTAACCAAACCGTTGAAGAAGTTCTGTTTACAGGCTTTGTAATGCAGTAAATAGCATTGATTAAATGAGAGAATTAGATTGAGCGATTTATTATCCCAAGACGAAATTGACGCGCTACTTCATGGTGTCGACGATGTAGAAGAAGAGGACGTATCAGAAAGCGTATCCGAAGGATCTGCTATGGAATACGACTTTTCCTCGCAAGATCGTATCGTCCGTGGGCGTATGCCTACCCTAGAAATCGTGAATGAGCGGTTTGCTAGGCATATGCGTGTGAGTCTTTTTAATATGATGCGTCGCTCTGCTGAAGTCTCCATCAATGGGATCCAGATGACTAAGTTTGGCGAATATATTCATACTTTATTCGTTCCAACAAGTTTGAATATGGTTCGGTTTCGCCCATTAAAAGGGACGGGCCTCATCACCATGGAGGCCAGGCTCGTTTTTATCTTGGTTGATAATTTTTTTGGTGGTGATGGCCGTTATCACGCCAAGATAGAAGGTAGAGAGTTTACCCCAACTGAACGCCGTATCATCCAAATGTTGCTTAAATTGATCTTTGAAGATTACAAAGAAGCTTGGGCACCTGTTATGGATGTTTCTTTTGAGTACCTTGACTCGGAAGTGAATCCAGCTATGGCGAATATTGTCAGCCCCACTGAAGTGGTGGTGATTAGCTCGTTTCATATTGAACTAGATGGTGGTGGCGGGGATTTTCATGTCTCGTTACCATATTCTATGTTAGAGCCCATAAGGGAACTATTAGACGCTGGTGTGCAAAGTGATAAGGAAGATACGGATTTAAGATGGAGTAAAGCGTTACGAGATGAAATCATGGATGTCAAAGTTGAGTTATCTACTCATATGATGGATATCGAAATGTCTCTTAAAGAAGTGATGGATTTTGAAGCGGGTTTTGTTATTCCCATTGAAATGCCAGAACATATCACTGTCATGATTGAGAAGTTACCCACCTTTAGAGCCAAGATGGGACAGTCAAGAGAAAATGTAGCGCTTAAGATTATTGAAAAAATTCCGCGGCCGACATCAGTTAAGTCTGAGTTGCAATTATTAACTAAAGGCGGTCGTCGTATCGATAACGACGCCGAACTGCAAACCCTCGAAGATGATTGGTAAGTATATGCCAATTAATCGAGTACGGAGTACAAAATGAGTGAAGAAGACGGTTTAGATGACTGGGCTGCGGCTATGGCTGAGCAAGCAGATGAAGAGGCTAAAGGTGATGGAGCTAAAGACGAATTTGGTCTTGGAGCAGAAGTCGCTGAGCTTGATGAGTTTGAAGAAGACAGGGAGATTACTAGCCAGGAAAAACGTAAGCTGGACACTATATTAGATATTCCTGTCACTATTTCTATGGAAGTAGGAAGGAGTAACATAAGTATTCGTAATTTGTTACAGCTAAACCAAGGATCTGTTGTTGAATTAGACCGCGTAGCAGGTGAGCCATTAGATGTTTTAGTTAATGGCACGTTGATTGCTCATGGAGAAGTAGTAGTGGTCAACGACAAATTTGGTATTCGCTTAACAGATGTTATTAGTCAATTGGAAAGAATCAAAAAACTCAGGTAAACAAAAGTCATATAAAACATGGGCTTGGTGTGTACTTGGCCCTTTTTTATTGCTCTCAAATAGAGCCTATTCTGCGGCTCAAGATCTTACTAACCCCACTTCAATAGTGTCAATTTTCCTATCTTTGTTACTCGTTGTAGGTGTTGTTTTTGTCGTTGCTTTTTTAATGCGACGGTTTAACGTCACTCAGTCAGGCTCATCAGACTTAAAAGTCGTAGCGTCAATGATGGCTGGCACCAGAGAGAGAGTCATGGTGATTGAAGTAGGTAATGAACAACATTTAGTTGGTGTTACTGCACACAATATAAACCATTTGGCGAAGCTTGAAGTGCCACTAGCAAATGATTCAGCCACGGGTAACGATAACTTTAAAGATAAGTTAGCTATGTTTATGGCTGGTAAACTCAACCCAAGTGTAGCTGAGAATCAAGAAAGTCAAACCGTTAGCTCTCCTGCTGCAAACAAGGAGAAAAAGTGATGAATAAAAACTGGTTAAGGATATTTTTATTTGTTGGAGTTGGGATCTTTAGTATTTCAGCCTACAGTGCCCCTGGTATCCCTGCGTTAACATTAACTGATAATCCAGATGGCTCCCAAGATTACACCATGACATTGCAAGTTGTGGCTATCATGACAGCCCTCAGCTTATTGCCTGCCTTTGTAATGATGATGACCTCATTCACGCGAATTATTATTGTGTTGTCTATCTTGAGGCAAGCGATTGGTTTGCAACAATCTCCTTCGAATCAAATATTGATAGGCGTTAGTTTATTTCTTTCAATGTTTATCATGGCCCCTGTATTTGAAAAAATTAACGAGACAGCACTCCAGCCTTATTTAAATGAAGAGATCACTTCTATACAAGCCTACGAAATTGGTAAACAGCCTTTGAGAGCTTTTATGCTGGCGCAAACAAGGGTGAAAGATTTAGAAACCTTTGTGCAGATAGGAGGCATGGATGGCCAGTTTCAAGACCCAGCTGATGTACCTATGAATGTGCTGATACCTGCTTTTGTTACCAGTGAGCTAAAAACAGCGTTTCAAATTGGGTTTATGTTATTTATTCCATTTTTGATTTTAGATTTGGTTGTCGCTTCAATTTTGATGGCAATGGGGATGATGATGTTATCGCCCATGATTGTCTCTTTACCATTTAAGCTCATGCTATTTGTGTTGGTGGACGGCTGGAACTTAATTTTCGGTACCTTAGCTAATAGCTTTGGAATGGGATGATTGGTTTTGATTTTAGCCCATATTTAAGGAATGTTTAAATGAGCCCAGAAGTCTTTGTCGAAATATTAAAAGAAGCGCTGCAAATGGTTATTTTGCTGGTGTCTGTCATTATTCTGCCTAGCTTATTTGTGGGGTTAATTGTTGCTGTGTTTCAAGCGGCCACATCTATTAATGAGCAAACAATGAGTTTTCTACCTAGGTTGATAGTAACCTTGCTGGCTTTGAGTTGGGGAGGCCATTGGTTAGTACAGAAGTTGATGGATTTCACTTTTACTATGGTTGAACGCATACCCGAAGTGGTTGGCTAGTCTTTGGTTTTTTTAGGGTAACGCTCAGACTATGGAATTTGCTACTTCTACCATTACTCAATATCTCGCGGATTTGTTGTTACCTTTTATGCGGGTGTCAGGTATGTTTGCGTCTATGGTAGGTTTAAGTGCTAAGAGTGTACCCCCTACAACTCGGGCTTTACTAACGCTTTTTCTTACTATAATTATCATGCCTGTTATACCACCTGTACCAGTAGCTGAAGTATTTTCAGTAGGAACTTTTATGCTGGTAATTCAACAGTTAATTATTGGTATTGCTTTGGGCTTTTTATCAAATATGGTACTCAATACCTTTGTGTTAGCTGGGCAAGTCGTAGCTATGCAAACCGGTTTAGGCTTTGCATCTATTGTTGACCCTGTTAATGGTATTAATGTACCAGCAGTGGGCCAATTTTATTTGATTTTAGCGACACTTCTTTTTTGGGCCATGGATGGACACCTAGCCATGATTAGAATGGTGGTGATGAGCTTTGAAGCTTTTCCAATTGGCAGCGCATGGTTTTCTCCAGAACAGTTCAGAGAAATCGCCCATTGGGCTGGTTGGATGTTTGTTTCTGCTTTAACTTTATCTTTAGCGCCGATTGTGTCTCTGCTTATTGTTAATTTAGCATTTGGGGTAATGACTAAAGCAGCACCTCAACTGAATATTTTTAGTATTGGTTTTTCCATCGCGCAAATTATGGGGCTACTCATTATCTGGTTAACCTTAGGTAATTTAACCCATCACTTTGAATTACTGTGGGAACGAGCTCAAAATATGATGTGTCAGTTAGTCTTAGTGTGTTCTTAAAGGGGGAAGGCTATGGCTGATGCAAACGAAAAAACAGAAGAACCCACCGCAAAAAAAATTGAAGACTCCCGAAAAAAAGGTCAAATAGCTAGGTCTAAAGAATTAGCTACAACCTTGGTTTTAGTCTCCAGTGCCGTTGCTTTTTTAATGATTGGGGCGCAAATAGCCAGTGCGCTTTTTGAGGTAACGCGACGAACCTTTACATTATCTAGAGATGAAACTTATGACTTAAATCATATGTTTCAAGCTTGGGGATTTGCTTTTGAAACTATAAGCTTTCCAGTTTTGTTTTACATGTTGATCGTAACGGTCGCGGGTGTGTATGGGAACATTGCTTTAGGAGGATACAATTTCACATGGCAATCGGCTGCGCCAAAAGCAAGTAAAATTAGTCCTGTTGCCGGTATTAAACGCATGTTTGGTATGAATAGTATCGTAGAGCTATTTAAAGCAATTGCTAAGTTTTTGGTCGTGGCAACTATGGCTTATGTTTCTTTAATTGTATTTCAAGATGAAGCATTACATTTAGACTTAGAACTCTACCCACAGAATATATTTCACGCCTTAGAACTTATTGCTTGGGCTTTTTTAATTATGTGCTGTGCGCTTATTCCTATTGCTGTATTTGATGTGCCTTATCAAAGCTATAAGCATAATAAAGAAATGAAAATGTCTTTACAGGAAGTGAAAGATGAACGGAAAAATGCTGATGGAGATCCCCAAGTAAAAGGCCGTATACGTAAGTTGCAATATCAAGCTGCTGCCAACCGAATGATGCAGGAAGTCCCCCATGCCGATGTTGTAGTTACAAACCCTACTCATTTTTCTGTGGCTTTAAAGTATGACCAGCTTGGAACTAAAGCGCCTACACTTGTGGCTAAAGGGGTTGATGAAATGGCCATGCACATACGAAAGATTGCTAAAGCTCATGATGTGCCTATTGTTGCCTCTCCAATGTTGGCAAGAGCTATCTATTACTCCACTGAAGCCGAACACGAAATTCCAGAAAAGTTATTTATGGCGGTTGCACAGGTACTTGCCTATGTTTATCAGCTCAAAGCCTATAAAAAAGGTAAAGGAAAAAGGCCAACCCCTCTTAAGTCTAACTTGCCTATTCCTCCAGAATTACGACGATAGTCTGAATTATTGTGAATCTTCTAATTTTGGCGCACTAGTTGCTTTTGAGTAAATAACTAGTCGATAAAATACAGAAGTGTCAATTTTTCGTTTATGGAACTTACTCCTTATTTAAATAGATTTAATAAAGATAACTTTAAAACCGCTGCCTCTGGCTTAGGGGCACCTGTAGTTTTGTTGGCTATTATGGGCATGGTTATTTTACCTATGCCTGCATTCTTATTAGATATTTTATTCAGCTTTAATATCGCACTTTCATTAGTAGTTATTTTGGTCTCTGTCTTTACTAAAAAACCAGTAGATTTCGGAATCTTTCCTTTGGTGTTGTTAATTGCAACGGTTTTGCGGTTAGCCCTTAATGTGGCATCGACACGAATAGTTTTACTCGAAGGCCATGAAGGTGGTGATGCCGCTGGTAAGGTTATTCAGGCCTTTGGTGAGGTAGTAATCGGTGGTAATTATGCTGTAGGTATAGTGGTATTTGCCATTTTACTCATTATTAACTTTAAAGTAGTAACCGCTGGAGCAGGCCGTATATCTGAAGTAAGTGCTAGATTTACACTAGACGCTATGCCCGGCAAGCAAATGGCCATAGATGCAGATTTGAACGCGGGCTTTATAGATTCGGACGAAGCTAGAAAAAGGCGTGTGGAGATAACTACCGAAGCAGATTTTTATGGTTCAATGGATGGTGCATCCAAATTTGTAAAAGGTGATGCTGTAGCTGGTCTATTTATTATGTTGATTAACATAGTAGGGGGGCTATTTATAGGGATGATCCAACACGATTTAGGTTTTGGACAAGCAATCGAAATATATACGTTATTAACCATTGGTGATGGATTAGTGGCGCAAATACCTTCACTTTTACTCTCAGTCGCCACTGCGATTATAGTTACCCGTGAAAATGACTCTCAGGAAATGGGGTCAGAGTTAACCAAGCAACTGGGTAATCAGCAGGCCTTATATATCACCTCTGGTGTATTATTTGTAATGGGGATTGTTCCTGGTATGCCACATGTAGCCTTTTTGGGGTTCAGTGCCGTTGTCGGCGGTTATGCTTATTACAACTATTGGCGTGCACAAAAAGCAGCGAATGAACCTCAAGTTGTAAGCAATTTACCAGAGCAAAACCAGCAACCTGCAGAAATAAAAGAGTTAGGTTGGGATGACGTACAACATGTGGATACCATAGGGTTAGAAGTAGGTTATAGGTTAATCCCTTTGGTGGATAAGGCCCAAGGTGGTGAATTGTTAAACCGTATTAAAGGGGTCAGAAAAAAGTTATCTCAAGAGCTAGGTTTTTTAATTCCCCCAGTACATATCCGCGATAACTTAGATCTAAGTCCAAATAATTATACGATTGCTATGCTTGGGGTAACAGTAGGCGAAGCTGAAATAAGTCATGACGATGAGCTCGCAATTAACCCTGGCCAGGTTTTTGGGAAGCTTGAAGGAAAAGTCACGAAAGATCCCGCCTTTGGTTTAGATGCCGTATGGATAAGAGCAAATCAAAGAGAGCATGCACAAACATTAGGCTATACGGTGGTCGATGCTGCAACCGTTGTGGCAACGCACCTAAGCCAATTACTTACTAACAATGCTTATCAATTACTTGGTCATGAGGAAGTTCAACAGCTATTGGATATGTTAGCGAAAAACAGTCCTAAGCTAGTAGAAGGATTAGTACCTGATGTGTTGCCTTTGAGCACGGTTGTAAAAGTCCTACAAACTATGCTCTACGAAGGGGTACCAATTAGAGATATGCGTAGCATAGTTCAAACTTTATGCGAGTTTGGTCCCAAAAGCCAAGATCCAGATGTACTTGTGTCTGCTGTTCGAATTGCTTTGAAAAGGTTAATTGTTCAAGAAATTAATGGCGGAGCGATGGAAATACCCGTGATCACTCTGGCTCCAGAACTGGAACAAATGTTGCACCAGTCATTACAGGCTGGTGGTGCAGACGGTGCTGGTATTGAGCCAGGACTAGCAGAGAAATTACAAACATCATTGAATGAAGCATCACAGCAACAAGAGTTAGCTGGAGAGCCCGCGGTGCTGCTGACATCAGGCATGTTAAGGCCAGTGTTGTCTAAGTTTTTAAAACACTCAGTGAGCGGGTTACACGTATTGTCTTATCAGGAAATTCCTGATGACAAACAAATTAAAATTGTAAGTGCAGTAGGTCAATAATCTGACGGTATAGCGTTGAATTATTAGCCTAAGGGGGAAAAGTGAAGATTAGACGGTTTTATGGCAAAGACATGCGAGAAGCGCTTAAACAAGTTAAAGATGAGTTAGGCGGTGATGCTGTTATTATGTCTAACAAAAAGCACGCAGATGGTATTGAGATAGTCGCTGCATACGACAAAGAACCAGATGCACAACTTGTACCCAAGAAATCAAGAGATGTAACTAGCCAGCAAACAGCTACTAAAACACCATCTTTGAGCGAGATTATAGGTGATACTGCACCTGATAGTTTAAAAGCCTTACTGGAAAAACAATCTCAAGCAAAGGTCAATAAAACCGATGATATTGAGACTTATCGCCCCGAAGATTCGAAAAGTCATGCTGTTAATCGTTCTCAACCACCTCGTCAAAACCATCAAACCGATGCGTTAGCTGATATGCGTAAAGAGTTATCATCTTTAAGAAATATTCTTCAGTTTCAAGTGTCAGGTTTGATTGCCCAAGAAAAACAAAGACAACATCCATTACACGGCTACTTGCTCGAAAAATTACAAGGTATGGGTATTTCGTCCTCTTTAGCAGATGAAGTGGTTTCATATACCCCAGAGTCATGTGATGAGCGCCAGGCTTGGCTATTTTTGCTAAAGTTACTTGCTAATAAATTGCAGACTAAACATGATGATATTTTGTCTCAACCTGGCGTTGTCGCTTTAATGGGGCCAACAGGAACTGGAAAAACCACTACAATTGCTAAGTTGGCTGCACAAGCAGTAAGAAAATACGGAGTGGAAAACGTTGCGGTAATAACCCTAGATAACTACCGAATTGGGGCATTTGACCAAATAGCGACTTACGGTAAAATAATTGGGTGTCCTGTAAAACAAGCACAAGACGCAAATCAGTTAACTGATTTACTTTTTCAATTTAAGAATAAACGGTTAGTATTAATAGACACTGCTGGTTATAGTCAAAAAGATGCAAGGTTAATCAAGCAGTTAGATACAATAAAACAAAATTCATGTGTTAACATACGTAAATATTTAGTGATACAAGCGAACTGTCAATATCAAGCTATGCAGCAAACAGTGAACGAGTATCGAAAGATTTCTTTGCATGGGTGTATTTTGACTAAGTTAGATGAGTGTTACAGTTTAGGAGAGGCCATAAGTGTGGCCATCGAAAACAAATTACAGGTTTGTTATCTAGCTGACGGGCAAAGAGTCCCAGAAGACTTGCAGTCAGCCAGCACTAAGTATTTAATTACAAGTGCAGCAAAGCTTTATAAAAAATATGCTTTAATTCATACTACCGCTAGTCAAGTTAACAGTGAAGTAGCGGCAATATGATTGAGGACCAAGCGAGTAGCCTTAGAAGAATGAATCAATCTAGATTAATTAAAGTTATTGCTGTCACAGGCGGTAAAGGTGGTGTAGGAAAAACCAATGTTACCTTGAATACTGCTATTTCTATGGCACAGCAAGGTAAGCGAGTTATGGTTCTCGATGCCGATTTAGGGTTAGCTAACGTAGATGTGTTATTGGGACTTAGGGTTGAGAAAAACTTGTCTCATGTCTTGTCCGGTGAATGTACGTTAGATGATGTATTGGTTGAAGGACCATATGGAATTCAAATAGCGCCAGCGACAAGTGGAAGTCAGTCAATGACTGAGTTGACGCCCACTGAACATGCAGGTCTTATTCGAGCGTTTAGTGAGCTACAATCGCAAATTGATGTGTTGATTGTGGATACCGCTGCTGGCATCTCAGATATGGTTTTAAGCTTTTCAAAAGCAGCTCAAGATATTTTGGTTGTGGTGTGTGATGAACCCACATCATTGACTGATGCTTATGCATTAATCAAAATATTAAACAAAGAGCATGGGATCTTCCGCTTTAAAATTGTTGCTAACATGGTTCGTAGTCTACGTGAGGGTGACGAGCTATTTTCAAAGCTAACCAAAGTGACAAATAGATTTTTGGATGTCGCATTAGAATTGGTTGCAGTGGTACCTTTTGATGAGAATGTACGTAAGTCTGTTAGAAAACAAAAAGCGGTTGTTGAAGCTTTTCCTACAGCGCCAGCTGCAAAAGCAATTCGAGGCTTGGCTCAAAAAGCAATCAGCTGGCCAATTCCTAACCAACCAGGTGGGCATTTAGAGTTTTTTCTTGAGCAATTAGTAACAAAGAAAACAGTGGAAGATAACCGGTGACTAGTAAAGCATCAGCCTATCAACAACTAGCTAATAAGAATGAGTTGGTTGAACGCCATGCATCTTTGGTTAAACGTATCGCACATCATTTAATGGTGCGTTTGCCAGCAAGTGTTTTGGTTGACGATTTGATTCAAGCAGGCATGATTGGGCTTTTAGAGGCTTCTAGAAATTTTGACGGTAGTAAAGGTGCCAGTTTTGAAACCTTTGCTGGTATCAGGATAAGAGGCTCCATGTTAGATGAGATTAGAAAAGGTGATTGGACGCCACGATCTGTACATAAAAATGGTAGAGCGATAACAGAGGCCATTAATCAAGTAGAAAGAGCAACGGGTAGAGATGCAAGGGACATTGATGTTGCTGAGAAATTACAAGTTAGTATTGAAAGCTATCATCAAATGTTAAATGAAGTGAATGCTGGCAAAATAATAGGAATGGAAGATCTCGGGGTAACTGAAGATGTGATTGGAACTGAGCAAACGAAAGGATCTGATGCACCTTTTGATGATTTGGTTCAAGGTTCATTTCAAAAAGCACTTGCTTATACCATCACTACTTTACCAGAGAGAGAAGCCATTGTACTGTCTCTGTACTATGATGAAGAATTAAACTTAAGAGAAATAGGTGAAGTGCTTGATGTTAGCGAGTCTAGAGTAAGTCAAATACATAGCCAAGCTATGTTGAAACTAAAATCTCGTATGCAATATTGGCGCTCACATGAATAACGTAATGATATATATGAAACAGAACGGGACGTTTTGATTCTCACCGGAGGTGGTTTTGGATAAGAACATGAAAATTCTTGTTGTTGATGACTTTTCGACAATGCGCCGTATTATCAAGAATCTTTTAAAAGATCTTGGTTTTACTAACATACAAGAAGCGGATGATGGCAGTACTGCATTACCTATGCTTCAGCAAGGTGTTTTTGACTTTGTAGTAACTGACTGGAATATGCCTGGTATGCAAGGTATTGACTTGCTAAGAGCAATTAGAGCAGATGAAAAGCTAAAGCACATTCCTGTTTTAATGGTAACAGCTGAGGCAAAGAAAGAACAAATAGTTGCTGCAGCTCAAGCTGGGGTTAATGGTTATGTCATTAAGCCTTTTACTGCTGCCACACTGAAAGAGAAGTTGGCGAAAATATTCGAACGTTTAGGCTAAATTCAGGTTTCCCTGAGTGCTAGGAGAGACTATATGAACACCCTAAGTTCACCTCCCATTTCGCTTGAAGATGCTAAGAAATTGGTAAGCTTGATTGAAAGTGGTGAAAACCAAGAAGCCCATGATCTTCTTGATAGTACAGGAAAGCATGCATCAATTGAGTTATTTGCTGAAGTTGGAAAGCTAACTCGTCAATTACATGATTCTTTGAATCATTTTCAACTCGATCCTCGTATTGCCGATTTAGCAAATGAAGATATTCCAGATGCACAGAGTAGGCTTACCTATGTTATGGAACTAACCGAAGACGCAGCAAATAAAACGATGGATTTGGTGGATTCATGTATGTTGGTTGCTACCGATTTAAATTCTGGCATTGTAAAACTCCAGCCTGAGTGGAAAAAGCTGATGGCACGTGAGCTGAAACTAGGCGAGTTTAATCAGTTAGTTAAGAACATGGATGAGTTTCTTCAAAATGGTGTTGATGGCACCACTAATCTTACTGGCTTTTTGACAGAAGTGCTGATGGCACAAGGCTACCAAGATTTGACAGGTCAAGTAATCCGCAGAGTAATCGAGTTAGTAAAAGAAGTTGAAGACAGTTTAGTCGATATGCTGACGATATTTGGGGGGCTTGAGTTAAAAGATAAAGAGCAGGCATCTGAAAGTTCTAATATATCTGATAACAAAGCCGATAAGGTTAAGGCTGAGGGTCCAATCTTGGACGCAGACAGTAGAGAAGATGTAGCGTCTAATCAAGATGACGTTGATGATTTGCTTTCGAGTCTAGGGTTTTAGGGGTACTGAAGATATGGCGTTTGATGTAGATGAGGAAATATTACAAGACTTTTTGGTCGAGGCAGGGGAAATATTAGAGCAGTTGCAGGAGCAACTGGTTGATTTAGAAAATAACCCTGAAGACGCTGATTTACTCAACGCGATATTTCGTGGCTACCATACAGTAAAAGGCGGCGCTGGTTTCTTGTCGCTTACTGAGCTAGTTGAAATTTGCCATGGTGCAGAAAATGTATTCGATGTTATGCGAAATGGCCAGCGAACCCTAACCCCAGAGCTCATGGATGTTATTTTACAAGCTACCGACTCTGTGGTCGTCATGTTTGATAATGTAAAAGCTGGAGAACCTCTAGTAGCAGCCGACCAAGAACTCATCGAAACCTTAACTAGATTAAGCCAACCTGAATCTGAAGACGAAGTACAGACAATTGAAGAAGCTGCTGTGATTGAGGAAGTAGAGCCAGTAACCGAACCCATCGATGATGATTCAGCGACACCATCTGCCACAGATGACTTTAGTGAGGACGAGTTTGAAGCATTATTAGATGAGTTACATGGTAATAATCCGCCAGCTTCTAAAGAAACTCCGGTTTCAGAGCCTGTTTCTTCAGGGGATGAAGATATAAGTGATGATGAGTTTGAAGCCTTACTAGATGAACTTCACGGGAAAGGGCAGTTTAAGGCAGAAGCAACACCCGCAGTAGCAGATAGTAGCGAAACCCCAAGCAGTTCTTCAGGTGATGATATTACTGATGATGAGTTTGAAGCATTATTAGATGAATTGCACGGTAAAGGCAAAGGGCCTGCTGCAAACGAAGCCCCCGCGCCATCTGATGTGAATACCCCAGCAAGTAAGCCTGAAGTCAAAGCAGACAAAGTTGTTAAAAACACAGCGCCGGAATCAAAAGCTGCGCCTAATAAACCTACAGCGCCTAGCGCACCAGCCAAACGAGTTGCAAAGCCAACAACAACCAAAGATGAGAAAAAGCCTGCGACTCCTGTTCAAGGTGAAACCACGGTTCGTGTTGATACTAAACGTTTAGATCAGATTATGAATATGGTTGGAGAGTTGGTTTTAGTTAGAAATCGCTTGTTGAGTTTGGGGGTTAATGTCAACGATGAAAGCATGTCAAAAGCGATTGCTAACCTTGATGTTGTCACCGGTGACTTGCAAGGTGCTGTGATGAAAACGCGAATGCAGCCAATTAAAAAGGTTTTCGGAAGATTTCCTCGAGTTGTTCGTGACCTTGCTAGAACATTGAAAAAAGAGATTACCTTAGAATTAGAAGGTGAAGAAACAGATTTAGATAAAAACTTAGTGGAAGCACTAGCTGATCCATTGGTGCATTTAGTTAGGAACTCTGTCGATCACGGCATAGAAATGCCAGAAGAGAGAAAAGCAGCAGGTAAGCCCAGTTTAGGAACGGTAAAATTATCCGCATCACAAGAGGGTGACCATATACTCTTGACAATTGTTGATGATGGTAAAGGGATGGACCCGGATAAGTTAAAAGAGATTGCTATTTCTAGAGGAGTACTGGACGCAGATGCTGCAGCAAGAATGACTGATGTTGAAGCATTTAATTTGATATTTGCGCCAGGTTTTTCAACTAAGACTGAAATATCTGAGGTTTCTGGTCGTGGTGTCGGCATGGACGTCGTGAAAACCAAAATTAATCAATTAAATGGTACGGTAAATATAGATTCAAAAATGGGGGTTGGAACAACCTTAGAGATTAAAGTGCCTCTGACTCTGGCTATTTTACCTACCTTGATGATCGTGATTGGTAAACAGACATTTGCTTTGCCACTGGGCTCTGTGAATGAAATTATTAACATGGATATTGAAAAGACCAATAAAGTGGATGGCCAATTGACTATGATTGTGCGTTCACGGGCGATTCCGCTGTTTTATCTAGCAGAGTGGCTGAGTAAAGATAAAACAAGTATTGATAGAGCAAAAGGACATGTTGTCGTGGTCCAAATCGGTACGCAACAGCTTGGATTTGTGGTCGACGCGCTAATTGGTCAAGAGGAAGTCGTGATAAAGCCTTTGGATGAGTTATTGCAAGGCACGCCAGGAATGGCAGGTGCAACCATCACTAGTGATGGTGGTATAGCGCTAATTTTAGATATTCCCGGCTTACTTAAAAGGTACGCTGTAAAAAAATCATAGCGACTAAAGTGGAGCAGGTCTGCAATAACCACCCATCTAAGCTAAAAATGTTAATAAGGTAATAGGCGACATGGCTTATAGGATTCTAATTGTTGACGACTCAACTTTTTTTCGTCGTAGGATCACTCAGATATTAGAGAAAGATAAAGAGCTTCAAGTGGTAGGCGAAGCTAAGGACGGTAGAGAAGCGTTAGCTGAAGTAAGAAGATTAAAGCCTGATGTGGTAACCATGGATGTTGAAATGCCAGTAATGGATGGTATTACTGCAGTTAAAAGTATAATGGCTACTGCCCCCGTTCCAATTATTATGTTTTCATCACTAACAAGTGAAGGGGCCAAAGCTACATTAGAGGCCTTAGATGCTGGCGCATTAGACTTTCTTCCTAAGAAATTTGAAGATATTGCTTTAAATAGAGAAGAAGCTGTACGTTTACTACAAGGCCGCGTGAAAGCGCTTTGTCTCAAAAAAAGGCATATTAGTAGCCCTTCTTCTAGAGTGGTAAACAAAGGGCAGAAAAATTTACTACTAAGCCGCCCGCCTCCTAGGGCAGTTAGTCATGAAAATAAAAGCGATATTAGTAGCAGCACCTATAAAGTAAAGAATTATCAATGTTTGGCAATCGGGGCATCTACTGGTGGACCAGTCGCCCTTCAGAAAATTTTAACCGCTTTACCAGCTAGTTTTAAGGTTCCTATTGTTGTTGTGCAACACATGCCAGGTACCTTTACCAAGGCATTTGCTAAGCGCTTAAACGATTTATGTCAGATACAAGTCAAGGAAGGAGAGCAAGGGGATAGTTTGAAACCAGGTGTTTGTTATATTGCACCAGGAGGCAAACAAATGATTGTGGAGGGAAAGGGAAGTTTAGCAAGGTTAACTATCCATGAAACGCAAAGGTATCCTGATCATATTTATAAGCCAAGTGTTGATCTTACGTTTGACTCCTTGAGTGATGTTTATTTGGGTAACGTTTTAGCTGTTATTTTGACTGGTATGGGGGCTGACGGTAGAGAAGGGTGCCGTAAACTGAAAAGCCAAGGGGCCACTATTTGGGCTCAAGATGCAAATAGTTGTGTTGTATATGGAATGCCACAAGCAGTAACTGTTGCTGGAATATCACAAGAGAATTACGACATAGAACAAATGTCTGGTCGTATTAAAGCTGAAATGCGTAGGTAAATTTGGAGGGGCATATCTGTGAATTATAAAGTTAGTTATACCTCTTTCATTAATTATATAGCTAAGGCGTAATTGTGATTACCTGGACTGTTGCTAATCAGAAGGGGGGGGTAGGTAAAACTACAACTACTGTTACCCTAGGTGGCTTACTCGCTCAAAAAGGCAAAAGAGTGCTACTTGTGGATACAGACCCTCAAGCGTCTTTGAGTTACTATTTTGGGGTAGACTCAGAAGAGCTCTCTTCTAGCCTTTACACTGTTTTTACTGCAGGGGAGGGCTTAAGTAAAGATACAGTTTTAGATAGTTTATGCCCAACTAAGTTAGACTCTTTATTTATTTTGCCGGCGACTATGGCGATGGCGACATTGGATAGGAAGCTGGGAACCCAAAATGGTATGGGGCTTCTTTTGCGCCGTGCTTTGGATTTAGTATCTGATGAGTTTGATTATGCGATAGTTGACTGTCCGCCGGTTTTAGGCGTCCTGATGATCAATGCTTTAGCTGCATGTGACCGTGTTATTGTGCCCGTACAAACTGAGTTTTTGGCATTAAAAGGGTTAGAGAGAATGATGCATTCCATGGATGTCATGCAAAAGTCCTTATCGAAGCAGTTTGTATATACAATAGTACCTACTATGTATGACAAGAGAGTTAAAGCAGCGACAGGGTCTTACAGCACGTTAACCAGATCATATAAAGACAAGGTATGGGTTGGCTTAATCCCTATTGATACTAAATTTAGAGATGCTAGCCAAGCACAAAGTCCCCCGTCGGTATATAGCCCTAAGTCAAGAGGAGTGTTTGCTTACAGTAAACTTCTTACTTTTTTAGAGAAATTGGAAGGAGAGATATGAGTCGTCGCCACTTTGCTGATGAAAGCGTTATGGAAGACTATATGTCAGCACTATTGACCGAAGAGCCGCCAGTAGAAGAAGTTCAAAGGCAGGCAGTAGAGCATTTGTTAAAGGCGGTTCCTGCTTCTAGAAGCGAGCCTTTCGAACATACTGAAGATAAATTTGTACAATCTGAGCCTATTGTGGCTAAAGTTGTTAAGCCACTGGTCGAAACTAAAGTATCTACCGATGTAAAATCAAGCGAAAAGGAATTAGGTGTTATTCCAACCGAAAAGTTTCAGGTATTGATCTTTGAGGTAGCAGGTATGACTTTGGCTGTTCCTTTAACTGAGTTAGGTGGAATACATCAGTTTGAAAGCGTAAATCAGCTATTTGGTAAGCCGGCTTGGTTTAACGGTGTAATGATTATTAGAGATGAAAAGTATAATGTCGTTGACACTATCAAGTGGCTAATGCCAGAAAAGTCTATAGAAAAGGTGGCAGAGTCTACAAAATACCAATATCTTATAGTGTTAGGTGATAGTCAGTGGGGACTGAGTTGTGAAAGCCTTATTAACAACGTAACTTTATCTCCAGAGGATGTAAAGTGGCGTAACATTAAAGGTAGTCGCCCTTGGGTATCTGGTATGGTTAAGAAGAAAATGTGTGCTTTGGTAAACGTTAAACAATTAGTTACTATGTTAGACCAAGGCTTAAGCTGTAACGATTTGCCTGATTCAGGCCGGAGCAATTTGAATGAGTGACGAAAGAAGTGCAAGCAATACCGTAGCTGCAAGTGGCGATGAAGTTTTGCAGTGGGTAACTTATAAACTAGCTGAAGAAACCTATGGGATAAATGTAATGCAAGTGCAGGAAGTATTGCGTTATACAGAAATTGCCCCAGTTCCAGGCGCACCTGATTATGTACTAGGCATTATTAACCTTAGGGGGAATGTTGTTACCGTAATCGATACACGTTCACGTTTTGGTTTACCGCCTTCAGACATGACAGATAACACTCGTATTGTAATCATCGAGTCTGATGAACAAGTTGTTGGAATACTAGTAGATAGCGTCGCTGAAGTGGTTTATTTAAGATCTTCAGAGATTGATAGTGCACCAAATGTAGGTACTGAAGAAAGTGCTAAGTTTATTCAAGGCGTGAGTAACCGAGATGGTCAGCTATTAATTTTAGTGGATTTAGACAAACTACTGAATGATGAAGAATGGAACGAAATCTCTAATATTTAATAACTTTAACATCTGTAAGGCATTGTTTGTTGTTTCCAGCTGTTGTGGTTTCTAATTTAAAATAAGTCACTGCATTGAGGCGTTTATGACTATTCCACTTATTCTGAGTATTGTCGCTTGCGTCATTGCGGTGTTCTGCTTAGGACTTATTTTTAAAAGTTACAAGCGTAATAAAGATGTTTGGCTTCAAACACAGTCATGCCTTAATACACTATCTGAATTAAGCTCGGGTATTAACCTTCTGCGGGAAGAGCTCCATGAGGTTCGTAGTGGTAGTATTGGGGTGAGCAAAAGAGTTAAAGGGCTTAGTCAAGAGCTAAAAGACTTACAGTCTGCTCATCAACTGCTGGCTGAGCAAGATCCGCAAAGTCGATTTTATAACAAAGCTGCAAAACTGATTAATGACGGTGCAAGTTTGTCTGAAGTTATAAATGAGTGTGATATGCCAACCGCTGAGGCAGAACTTCTTTTTAACTTGCATAAGAACAGTCGCTGATCCTAGCTGTTATCCCTAAGGTTTTTTAACCATAGTGATTTAGCATATCATCCTCGCAGTCCATTTATTGTCATTTAATAATAAGAAAAACAACATCCTTGAAGTATCTGTAATATGCCTCACTTCTATAACTAAGCCCTAATTGCTCTTTTGGTGAATTTATTCTGAAATGAAAATCACGGCCTATAGAAATCAAAAGGTTATAGGTCAACTTGAGAATATAAAATTAAAGTAATTCTCAATAAAATGAGGATTTAGCATTTGCAGCCAAGGTTGAAACTCTCTAAAAAGGGAATCCATCTTGGTTGAAGTATTAGCCTGAAAAGATAGTTATATACGTGTAAATTTACTTTAATCCAGATTCAATCTTGCACTTTAAATAAGTATCTTAAATCTGTTCGACTACGAAGAGCGAATTACAGCCATTGGATGATTCTGATATAACAGTCCGTTTCAGGGCCCTAGAGCAGACCTATTGGCTCTACCCTTGAATAATATGCAGCAGACGATCACTCATCTACAACACATACATTGAGTGAAAGGAGTACCTCAGCGCATCTAAATACAAATAGCGATATGAAAAAAACAAGCACGCTGTGCCGGTAACCATTCATTAGCGTTTAGGTTGGAGGCCAGTGTATTTAGCCATGAAAGCTAAATACTCGGCAGCTGAGTTTAACGCTTTTTGCGTATTTGAGCCTCCAGATGTATGACCGCCTTGCTCGTCATACTTAAGAACAATAGGCGCGTCACCACTTGAATATTGCTGTAGCTTTGCCGTCATTTTTCGCGCCTGAAGTGGTGGTACCCGGGTGTCGAAGTCGCCACTACTTATATAAATGGCTGGATACGCCACCCCTTTTTCTACAGCTTGATAAGGTGAGTATTTAATCAGGTATTCAAACTGTGTTTTAATAGAAGCATTGCCATATTCAAGTAATGCAGGCGCATTATTGTTTTTGAAGCGATAGTAACCAATCATATCTAAATCAGGCACTTGGCATACCACTGCATTTGCAAGATCGGGAACTTGAGTAATAACTGAGGCTACCAATAAACCACCGTTGCTGGCTCCCTGTATTGATAGTTGCTCTTTAGAAGTATAGCTTTTACTTTTAAGCCAGCTGGCTGCTGCTATAAAATCATCAAAAACGTTTTGCTTATTTGCAAGTTGCCCCTGGCGATGCCATTCTTTTCCAAATTCTGCTCCGCCACGGATATTAGCAATAGCGTACAGGCCCCCCATTTCTAACCAAGCTGCCAGTGGTGTCGAAAATCTAGGCTTTATGCTGTATGCAAACCCTCCATAACCATACAATATAGTGGGTTTGGGTTCTGAAGTATTAAAGCCTTTTTTACCCATTAAAAAGATTGGAAACTTGGTATTATCTTTTGATGAGATCCAAAATTGTTTTACCTCATAAGCTTCACTATTAAACGCAACTTCGTCCTTTGAATATACCTCAATTTTTTCACTGCCTAATTTATACTTAAAGGTTGTTCTGGGTGATAAAAAAGATTCACTACCAAAGAAAAATTCGTCTGATTCGGCGTTTCCCGAGATTTTGGTAATTGATGAAAATTTTGGTATGGGAACCTGTTCTAATAAGGCTCCGTTAACGGAGAATATATGCAGTTCATTTTGCACATTATGCAAATAGGTTACTGCATGTTTATTATCGATGACAGACACATAGTCAATCACCCTTTCTGAGTTTTCTTTTATAGCTACCTTCCAATTTTCGTACTCGGGTTGGGCAAGGTCAACTTCAAAAACTTCACCATTATTAGCTGAAAAATTACTGAATATAAATAATCTTTCTCCAATAAACCACGCATTGAATTGACCATCTTTACCTTCAACCAAAGTTACTAACTGATTAGGTTCAGTGACATCCCTAAGGTATAAGTCGGAGCGAGACCAGCCATGTTCAACTGAAAAAATTTGGTAACGACCTGACTTTGACTCATTAACTGCAATCCAGTTATCAAGGGGAATGCCTTGCCCAAAAATTACTTTGTCATCATTTAACTTCGTTCCAAATCTGTGTTCATATATAAGTTCTGATTCGTCTCGAGTGCGTTTGACATAGAAAAAGCCAGATCCGTCTTGCTTAAATTCTAACTGATTATATAGCCCGTAAGGTAAAACCGTCTTAAGATCTTTCCCTGTCACGACATTTCTAAACCTCACTTCTTGTTCGTCTGCTCCGGTTAATGTCAGGCCGTAGGCAACCATCTTGCCATCGCTACTTATATCTAAAATTTCAACTCTGGCGGTGCCCTCGTTACTAAATTCATAGGGGTCTAGTAAAACTCTTTCTTTCCCTACCTTATCTTTAACGAAATACTTCCATGCGTTACTTTCTGCCGGGTGTTTCCATACGAATAAATAATCTCCTTTTAATAATGGAGTGGCATTTTTTGTAGACTTTGACATTCGGTTTAGGAGCTCATTAAATTCGGAATACGTAGGAAGGTTGCTGAGTTGAGCTTCTGCAAAAACTTGTTGCGACTCAATCCATTTACGAGTCTCTGGCGAATAATCTTCTTCTAACCAACGAAAAGGGTCCGCAATTTTATGACCATGCAATTCATCTATAACAATGTGTTGTTTTGAATCTGGGTAATTTGGCTTAGTTTTCTGAGGTGATTCTGTAGAGCTGCAACTGACTATTATGAGAGCGAATACAGCGAGTATTAGCTTATTTGCGTGCATGTGAATTTCCTTTTCTAGCTTAGCAATTACTTAATCCTGTCACTACTCTGGTTGAAAATCAACCATCTTTCTAATGTGGGGATATTGATAACTTGGTGGTAAGTATAAAAAGACTTTTGGTCGCCTAGTCGCTCTAATTCTAAGATTTGCAGTATATTTAACTATTTAGTATATCTTTCATTTAGACGTCTAGACGTAAAGATGTTGACTTTTGTGAGGGATTTGGCAAGATTGAATACTCAATATTGTCAGCATTGGAGTCATCATGCCTATAAGAGTTCCTAGTAATTTACCTGCTCAAAATGTACTAAACAGAGAGAATATCTTTGTTATGGACACATTGCGTGCTGCTAAACAAGATATTAGGCCTATGGAAGTAGGGATCTTAAATTTAATGCCGAACAAGTTGGAGACAGAAGAGCAATTTTTACGTCTGTTATCCAACACTCCTTTGCAAGTGAATATAGATTTGATTCGTATTGATAACCAAGCGCCTAAAAATACTCCTGCAGCACATATGGATAATTTTTATGTTGAGTTTGATGCTATTTCCCATAAACAATACGATGGACTAATTGTAACCGGTGCGCCCTTGGCTCATTTGGCCTACAGTGATGTAAAATATTGGGACAAAATGACAGTGATTATGGATTGGGCTCGTCGCAATGTGCAATCTACTTTGTTTTCATGCTGGGCCGCCCATGCTGCTATTTATCATTATTTTGGAATTAACCGACGATTAAGGGAAAATAAGCTAAGTGGTGTGTATCGTCACTTTGTGCAAAGTGAGCATGAAGAATTATTGCGAGGATTTGATCATACTTTTAATGCTCCTCAATCTCGCTATGGTGAAATCAGTATAGAAGAATATAATTCGGTTCCAGAATTGAATGTTCTTGCTAGCTCAAAAGAAGGTGGGGCTTATATCATCGCTTCTGATGATAAGAGGTTAGTTTTTGTTACAGGGCATCCGGAATATGATCAAGATTCGTTAAAACAAGAGTATCAGAGAGATTTATTAACTAATGATGATGTACAAATCCCTGTAAACTACTTTATTGATGATGATCCTAGTAAAGAGCCTATTCTTAATTGGCGGGCTCATGGCAGTTTACTTTTTACTAACTGGTTAAACTACTATGTTTATCAAAATACACCATATGATTTAGCGAAGCTTTCAGAGTAATAGAAAAAGTTGTTATAAAAACAGTAATATTAAAGAGGATTAATCTTGAGTCACCCTATACCTAAGCAGCAATTAATAGACGCAGCACAGCAAAGAATTTTAATACTTGATGGTGCTATGGGTACTATGATCCAAGAACATAAATTGGAAGAGGCAGACTATAGAGGTGAGCGTTTCTCTGATTGGAAATCTGATGTTAAAGGCAATAATGATTTACTGGTATTAACCCAGCCTGAATTGATCTACAACATACATTGTGCCTATTTTGAAGCGGGTGCAGACATTATTGAAACAAATACTTTTAACGCTACTGCGATTTCAATGGCAGACTACCATATGCAAGATCTTGCAAAAGAGATAAACATTGAAGCTACCAAGTTAGCGAAAAAAGCAGCTGAAAAATATACGGCGCTAACTCCTGACAAACCAAGGTTTGTGGCGGGTGTGTTAGGGCCTACTAGCCGTACTGCTTCAATATCTCCTGATGTAAATGATCCAGGTAAACGAAATGTCACTTTTGATGAGTTAGTTGAAATCTATGTTGAAGCTACTCATGGCTTAATCGAGGGGGGCGCGGATTTAATAATGGTAGAAACTATTTTCGATACCTTAAATGCTAAAGCCGCCGTGTTTGCTGTTCAGTCTGTATTTGATGAGCTGAATATTAGTTTACCTATTATGATTTCTGGTACAATAACCGATGCCTCTGGTCGTACTTTATCAGGTCAAACTGCTGAAGCATTTTATTATTCGATGAATCATGTCGCCCCTTTTTCTTTTGGTTTAAATTGCGCTTTAGGACCAGACTTATTGCGTCAATACGTTGATGAAGTATCGCAAATTGCAGAGTGTTTTGTGTCAGCCCATCCAAACGCTGGTCTACCTAACGAATTCGGTGAGTATGATATGGAGGCTGATGAAATGGCTGAGCATATTAAAGAGTGGGCTGAGGCAGGTTTGTTGAATATTGTCGGAGGCTGTTGTGGCAGTACCCCTGAACACGTAAAAGCTATTGCTAGTGCTGTAAAAGATTACGAACCTAGAAAAATAGTGCAGCGAGAAGTAAAAATGCGTTTGTCTGGTTTAGAACCTTTTGTATTGTAGGCGGTTGTGATGAGTAAAATTGAAGTAGAAGTTGAGCAACCCTCTCAGGCATCAGCTAATTTTGTGAATGTTGGTGAGCGAACAAATGTTACAGGCTCAGCAATGTTTAAGCGTCTTATTTTAGAAGATAACTATGAGAAAGCGTTAGACGTTGCTAGGCAACAAGTAGAAAATGGTGCGCAAATCATTGATGTAAACATGGATGAAGCCATGTTGGATTCAGAAGCTGCTATGACTCGGTTTTTGAATTTAATTGCATCTGAACCAGATATTTCAAGAGTGCCTGTCATGATTGACTCTTCTAAATGGTCAGTGATTGAGGCAGGTTTAAAGTGTGTTCAAGGTAAGGCTATTGTCAACTCTATTAGCTTAAAAGAGGGAGAGGAAAACTTCCTCCATCAAGCTAAATTATTAAAGCGCTATGGTGCTGCTACTGTTGTCATGGCGTTTGATGAAGTAGGGCAAGCTGATACAGAAGAACGCAAATATGAAATTTGTGAGCGTAGCTACAAACTATTGACTGAAAAAATTGGGTTTCCTCCACAAGACATTATCTTTGACCCAAATATTTTTGCAGTAGCTACCGGTATCGAAGAGCATAATAATTATGCTGTCGATTTTATTAATGCTACCCGTAAAATTAGGCAAAACTTGCCCCATGCCCATGTTTCTGGTGGGTTATCTAACGTTTCATTTTCATTTCGTGGTAATAACCCGGTCCGTGAGGCCATGCACTCAGTATTTTTATTTCATGCAATTAAAGCTGGAATGGACATGGGAATTGTAAATGCTGGGCAACTAGAAGTTTATGATCAAATTCCTGCTGAACTAAAAGAAGCAGTAGAAGATGTTATTTTAAACCGCCATTCTCAGGCTACAGATAACCTATTAGAACTGGCTCCAAAATATCAAGGTGGCGGTAAAGTCCAAGTTAAAGATAATCTAGAATGGCGTAAGTTACCGGTAAATAAGCGTCTAGAACATGCTTTGATCCGCGGGATAATGGACTTTATAGAAGAAGATACCGAAGCTGCTCGTTTAGAAGCTGACAAGCCACTGCATGTGATAGAAGGTCCTCTTATGGACGGTATGAACGTGGTTGGGGATTTGTTTGGTGAGGGAAAAATGTTTTTACCACAAGTGGTAAAATCAGCCCGGGTTATGAAAAAAGCCGTAGCCTACTTAAATCCATTTATAGAGCTTGAGAAAGACCAAGGAAGTAGTAACGGAAAAATACTCCTGGCGACAGTTAAAGGCGATGTTCATGATATAGGTAAAAATATCGTGGGTGTGGTTTTACAATGTAATAACTTTGAAATTATTGATCTTGGAGTAATGGTTCCTTGTGCTAAATTACTGCAAGTAGCGAAGGAAGAAAATGTAGACATGATAGGCTTATCTGGCTTGATCACGCCTTCGCTAGATGAAATGGTGCATGTTGCAAAAGAAATGCAGCGTTTAGACTTTGATTTACCGCTTCTGATTGGTGGCGCTACGACATCAAAAGCCCATACTGCTGTTAAAATTGAGCAAAATTATCAACATCCTGTAGTTTATGTACCCAATGCAAGTCGTGCGGTTGGTGTTTGTCAAAAATTAATTACCCCTGAAAACAGAGCCGCTTTTGGTAAAGAGTTATCTGAAGAGTACGAGAAAGTTCGTGTTCAGCATGGTAAAAAGCAACCTAGAACTAAGCCAATTACGTTAGAGCAGGCCCGTGAAAATAGTTTTAAGTGTGACTGGGAAAACTACCAACCCCCTGTGCCTAAGCAGTTAGGAATAACCTCTGTTACCTTAGGCTTAGCCGAATTAATTGATTACATTGATTGGACTCCATTCTTTTTAACTTGGTCATTAGCTGGAAAGTACCCTAGGATTTTGCAAGATGAAGTGGTGGGTAAAGAAGCTCAAAACTTGTTTGATGATGCCCAAGCCATGCTAAAAAAACTGTGCGATAACCCAGACTTAAAAGCAAGTGGCGTGATGGGAATTTTTCCAGCAAATCGTGTGCAAGATGATATAGAGATTTATGCTGATGAAAGCCGCGATAAAGTGGTTCATATGGCTCACCATTTGCGACAACAGACAGAAAAGCCTAAAGGGCCCAACAACTGTTTAAGTGATTTTATTGCGCCTAAAGCTTCTAAAAAAGCAGATTATTTAGGGGCTTTCGCTGTCACTGCTGGTACTTGGGAAGATGAGTTAGCTAAAGCTTATGAAGATGATGGTGATGATTACAATTCGATAATGATTAAAGCGTTAGCTGATAGATTTGCCGAAGCCTTTGCTGAATATTTACATGAAAAAGTTCGAAAAGAATTATGGGGTTATGCACCTGATGAAGCACTTAGTAATGAAGAGCTAATTCGTGAAAAGTATCAAGGTATTAGACCAGCACCTGGGTATGCCGCGTGTCCAGAGCACACTGAAAAACAGCTAATATGGGATTTATTGGATGTAGAGAAAAACACAGGAATGAAACTCACTGAGAGTTATGCAATGTGGCCTGGTGCAGCAGTTTCTGGATTCTATTTCTCTCATCCTGATTGCAGATATTTTGCAGTGGCTAAAATTCAAGAAGACCAACTACTTGATTACGCTGAGCGAAAGGGGTGGGATAGGTTAGAAGCCGAAAAATGGTTAGGACCCAACCTATAATGGCTTCAATAAATAAACCCTTTAGTCAGTCTTGTGAGAATAACAAGGATGTTATCCTTAAAGTACTAGAACAGGCTCTTAAAGAGCATAATAAAGTGTTAGAAATCGGTTCAGGAACAGGACAGCACGCTGTTTATTTTGGTGAGCATCTTAGCCATTTACAATGGCAAACTAGCGATATGGTACATAATCATAATGGGATCCGCACTTGGCTAGCGGATTGTGATGCGTCAAATATTCTGCCACCTGTGGAGTTTACTTTAGGAAAAAGTGATTGGCCTAAAGGTGAGTTTGATGCTGTATTTACGGCAAACACTACTCATATTATGCAACCTGCCGAAGCACAACTGATGATGGAAATGATTGCTAAAAATTTACCTGAAGGTGGAGTTTTTTGTCAATATGGCCCGTTTAATATCGACGGTAAATATACCAGTGAGTCAAATCAAAGGTTTGACAAGCACCTAGAATCAGAAGGCTGTGGGGGGATTAGATCTGTAGAAGAATTAGTGGCATGGGCAAAAGGGTTGACGCTTGTTGATAAAGTTGCAATGCCTGCTAATAACTTCATCTTAATTTGGCGTAAAATAGGTCAGTAACCTTTAGTTAGCCAAATTATTTTACTCTTTTTTGAAAGGTAATAGTTGTTCAGCTTGGGCTTTGTATTGTTCTAAGCCTTTTGATTCTGTATCAATAAATTTAGCTACAGCATCGTGAAAGGCTAGTTCTGCCAAATGGTGATTAGAATAGCAATATATAGGTTCAAAGCCTCTGAGAATTTTGTGTTCTCCTTGGGTGCCTGGGTTGAAGACTTTGATACCTTTCTCAATACAAAACTCTATTCCTTGGTAATAACAACATTCAAAATGTAAGCTTGAGACTTCTTCTAATGCCCCCCAGTAACGTCCACAAAGTTGATTATTGTCAAATATGAAAAGTGCACTGGCTATAGGCTGCTGTTCTCTGTAGGCCATCACTAGCATCAAATTATTTTGCATTTTAGAAAAAATTTCTTGAAAAAACTCTGATGTTAAATAGCCCGAATGACCACTGCGCTTTAAGTAAGTTTGCCTGTAACAGTGATAAAAAAATTGCATATCCTGTTCAGTAAGTTCACTACCATGCTTGCGTTGTACGGTAACGTCTTGCTCAGAAATCTTTAAGCGTTCTTTTTTTACACTTTTACGCTTTCTTGAATTAAAGTGACTTAAGTAGTTATCAAACGATGTATACGCTTTATTAAACCATTGAAATTGAACGGATAAACGCTGTAGTTGATTGTTTTGAGCGAGGCATTCACTGGTTAACTTATCTACAAATAACCAGTGCATTGATGAGATAGATAATTTTTTAAGATGTTGCTGAAGTGTATCGCATAAAGCTGTTATCAAAGCTGATTCGTCGATGTCTGAAGAAGTCATTAACCGCGCTCCAGTAACAGGAGTGTAGGGAATGGCTGATACTAACTTAGGATAATAGTTTAGTCCGTACTCGCGGTAGGTGTTAGCCCAAGCAAAGTCGAATACATATTCTCCATAGCTGTGGGTTTTCTTATACAAAGGAAGTATGCCAACGGCCTGTAAGTTTTGATAAATTACGACATGTTGTGGGTGCCAGCCAGTTTTCCCTCCGGTGCAGCCAGTAGCTTCAAGGCTATGTAAAAAGCTGTAATGACAAAAGGGACTATGCTTTTCGGCAAACGCATCCCAAGTAGACTGACCAATACTTTCAATAGAAGTAAAAAATTTGAATGTAAACATATTGTTGTTGAAAGGCAAAGTTCAAATCTTCTTGAGTGGTATTTTAACCTAAATATGACAGAGAAAGGCTCAAAAATCATTAAGTTTAGGTTAACTCGGTTATTGGCGTGATGAGAACATAGTAAATACGAGCAGGTTAAATAATGCAGCTTAGAGATTATGGCAAATCTTTGGCTAGGGAACAGATAGATAAATTTAGAGAAAACCACCATCAATGAGGTAGCTGATTTGCCAAAATTAAAGTGAGAATTAGGGCAAAAAATAGCATAGGCCACTTCCTAATAGGAGATGAACTAAATGAGCACAAGATATTATTAGAACCAATTAATAGGCTTCTGAGATAAGCCTATTGATTGGTTTGAGATAGCCCTGAATATTTTTAAAAACAAGTATTCAAATGTTTGCTCTGCAGATAGGAAAGTGAGACAAAAGCAGCAGAAAGTTTTATTTTGTCAGGCCTTTTCACAAGAACAGTCAGGTTATGTAATAGAGTTGTCTAAAAAACAAACGTTTTTAAACTCTGTTTGATACTTGAGCTGTAGTGGTGTTAACAAGGGTAGCTGAAACATGTTATCTTTGCTGGCCACGCGCTTCTTTTATGGGGTGCTAAATTGATTAGCCAGTAATTTTTGTTATTCAGGATTGTAAATGAATAGATCAACTGCCGATATTAGGCACGCATTTTTAGATTTTTTTGCCTCTCGAGGTCACCAAAAAGTATCAAGCTCGTCTTTGGTTCCAGGCAATGATGCCACACTTTTGTTTACTAACGCCGGCATGAATCAATTTAAAGATGTTTTCCTTGGTTCAGAAACTCGTAGTTACAACAAAGCTGTTTCATCACAGCGTTGTGTTCGAGCGGGAGGAAAACATAATGACCTTGAGAATGTAGGCTATACCGCCAGGCACCATACATTTTTTGAAATGTTAGGGAATTTTAGTTTTGGTGACTACTTTAAAGCTGATGCTATTCAATTCGCGTGGACATTTTTGACCGAAGAGCTTGGATTACCAAAAGAAAAATTATTGGTTACCGTCTATCACGAAGATGACGAAGCCTATGATATATGGGCTAATACAGTTGGTATACCGGAAGATAAAATTATTAGAATTAGTACTTCTGATAACTTCTGGTCAATGGGTGATACAGGCCCATGTGGCCCATGCTCAGAGATTTTCTATGATCACGGTGAGCATATTTGGGGTGGGCCTCCAGGTTCGCCTGAAGAAGATGGAGATAGGTTCATTGAAATTTGGAACCTGGTTTTCATGCAATATAACCGTCAAAGTAATGGAGATATGTTACCCCTACCAAAACCTTCTATAGATACAGGCATGGGATTAGAACGTATTTCTGCAATTCTGCAAAATGTTCATAGTAATTATGAAATTGATATTTTTGTTAACCTTATCGATGCAGCGGCAAAAGTTACTGGCGCAACCGATAAGAATGATAAATCACTTCGTGTTATAGCTGACCATATTCGCTCTTGTAGCTTTTTAATTTGTGATGGTGTTCTTCCTTCAAATGAGGGCCGTGGCTATGTATTGAGACGTATAATTCGCAGAGCGGTACGTCACGGAAATAAACTTGGTGCCACTGGGGTATTCTTTTTCCGCTTAGTTGAAGCGTTAGAAGCTCAAATGGGAGAGGCATATCCTGAACTTGCTGCCAATCGCGAATTAATTGAAAAGGTCCTAAAAACTGAAGAGGAGCAGTTTTCTCGGACGTTAGAAAGGGGCTTAAGTATTTTAAATGAAGCTTTGGCTGAGCTGACGTCAAATACCGTACCGGGAGAGCTAGTATTTAGGCTTTATGATACTTATGGCTTTCCAGCAGATTTAACCAATGATATTGCCCGCGAAAAAGATCTCAAAATTGATGAAGATGGTTTTCAAGCTGCTATGGCTGAACAACGTAAACGAGCGCAGCAAGCGAGTCAATTTGACACAGACTATAACGAGCAACTTAAGTCAGATACTGTTTCTGAATTTACTGGCTATGACTTAGTTAGCAATAGTGCCAATGTCGTAGAGTTGTTTAAATCGGGGCAATTAGTTGAACAATTGAACCCTGGAGACGAAGGTGTTGTTATTTTGGATCAAACACCATTTTATGCAGAGTCTGGAGGCCAAGTTGGAGATTCTGGCGTACTTAAGACGGCTTCAGGAAATTTTATTGTTAAAGATACGGTCAAGTTAAATAACGCAATAGCTCATAAAGGTATAGCCGAGAATTCTATACATGTTGGAGAGGTGGTAGAAGCCCAGTTTGACTTAGATAGTCGAAACGCAATCAAACTAAACCACAGTGCCACGCATTTAATGCATGAAGCATTGAAACGGGTATTAGGCGCCCATGTGAATCAAAAAGGATCATTGGTGACCGCTGAAAGGTTACGCTTTGATTTTTCACATTTTGAAGCGGTTACCCATGAAGAATTGCAACAGGTAGAAAAACTAGTAAATGAGCAAATAAGAGCTAATCATAGCCTTGAGACTAAGTTAATGAACTTGGATGATGCGAAAGCAGCTGGTGCTATGGCTTTGTTTGGCGAAAAGTATGATGAAGATGTTCGAGTGGTTTCTATGGGAGCATTTTCTATGGAGCTCTGTGGCGGGACTCATGTAAATCAAACCGGTGATATTGGCTTGTTTAAAATTGTGTCAGAAAGTGGGATCGCTTCTGGTGTCCGAAGAATAGAAGCGGTTACAGCAGAGCGTGCATTAGAGGTAACCCAAAGCCAAGGTCAACAATTAGTAGATATTGCTAATTTGGTTAAATCTGAACCAAGTGCTATTACTAATCGTATACAACAGCTATTAGAGCAGAGTAAAGCGACAGAAAAAGAGCTAGATAAATTGAAACAACAATTAGCATCGAACGCCGGCGCGGATTTGTTGTCACAAGTATACGAAGTTAAAGGTATAAAGGTTTTATCAGCTAACTTAAAAGATGTTGAGCCTAAAGTTCTAAGAACTATGGTCGATGATTTCAAGAATCAGCTCGGCAGTGTCATTGTTGTGCTGGGGATCGCTCAAGAAGGTAAAGTGAGTCTGATTACAGGTGTAACCAAGGACTTAGTTTCTAAAGTTAAAGCAGGTGAACTTGTCAATTACGTGGCACAGCAAGTAGGTGGTAAAGGCGGTGGGCGCCCTGATATGGCCCAAGCAGGTGGAAGTCAACCTGAGAACCTTAATGCTGCTCTAGGCTCTGTTAAGCTTTGGTTAGATAGTAAACTTTGATTAAAAAATTTTTCGGTTGCTTTTTGTAGTGACAACAAAAATAGGGAAAAACCGATTGTGTAGGTAGCTAGTGAATCTAGGTATTATCACTAACTTAGTAATGGACTGATATTTATATTAACGGAAAAGGAGCAATAGAATGCTTATTTTAACTCGTCGTGTAGGAGAAACTCTAATGGTCGGTGATGATGTAACTGTCACTGTACTAGGAGTTAAAGGTAATCAGGTAAGAATAGGGGTTAATGCACCTAAAGAAGTATCTGTGCATCGAGAAGAGATTTATATGCGTATCCAAGCTGAAAAGAACGTTCAACTTGCAGCCCATGGAGAGGTCTCAGGAAACGAACAAGATTAATTTTGTTTGGGTGTTAAAAAAAGCTGGATTACCCAGCTTTTTTTATATTTAAAATTTGCCGAGAGTTTAAATTTGTAGTGCTTAAATTTTCCTAAAATAACTCAAATATTAAGCAGTTGTTTCGGAAGCGTTTAAAAACTCAGCAAGTAGTCATTAAGTTTATAAAAAGTGTTTGACTTACGTAATTGGTTCGGTAAACTTCGGCTCCACATTTAGGAGAGGCGACCAAATACTTTTAAGGCAAAGGCCTTATCAATATTGGATTTATCTTAGGATTAATTATTCTCTTAATGTGTTTATAAATTGTTCCGGAGAGGTGGGTGAGTGGCTGAAACCAGTTCCCTGCTAAGGAACCGTACGTTAATTCGTACCGAGGGTTCGAATCCCTCCCTCTCCGCCATATTTGTAGTCTTATTTTTACGCGTGTGTAGCTCAGCTGGATAGAGTACCTGGCTACGAACCAGGCGGTCGGAGGTTCGAATCCTTCCACACGCGCCATATTATTAATATAGAGATTTAAGTCTTTATATAGGTTAAAATATTAGTATTATTTAATCTTAGTTTATTCGTTCCATGTTTTTTATACGCGTGTGTAGCTCAGCTGGATAGAGTACCTGGCTACGAACCAGGCGGTCGGAGGTTCGAATCCTTCCACACGCGCCATACTAAAGAAACCTACAGTGTTGACTGTAGGTTTTTTTTTGACTTAAATTTCTGTTTAATGGATAAATATAAGTTAAAAATGAATATTTTCTTATTCATTATGCACTTTTCCTATTGCCTATTTGTTGTTTTTTTTCAGCTTGCATGTAACCATCAAATCACTAAATCATTCATCTTGGGATGTTATTGTTATGCAATTAGAAGTCGCTGATGCACTTTTGGAAGCCGCAAACTTATTATTAGTTGGAATGGTAGTTGTATTTTTATTTTTGACTATGTTAATCGGGGCCATTAATTTCATTTCTTGGTTAAACAAGTTAATCCCAGATCCCTCATTGGATGTGCAGACCAAGCCTTTTCAAACTAGCACACCGGCTACGCCTGTTGAATCAGGCGTATCTCCTAAAATAGTCGCCGCAATTGGCGCTGCTGTTAAGCAACATAGACAACAGAATTAGTATTAAATTTAAGGATAGATCCCATGAATAAACCATTAGCGATTACTGACGTTGTTCTTCGTGATGCTCATCAGTCTTTGTTAGCAACTCGAATGCGCCTAGAAGATATGTTGCCGATAGCTAGCAAGTTAGATGAAATAGGATATTGGTCACTGGAAACTTGGGGTGGTGCGACCTTTGATTCTTGTATTCGCTATCTTGGTGAAGATCCTTGGGAGCGAATTCGCCAACTCAAAAAAGCAATGCCTAAGACCAAGCAACAAATGTTACTTCGTGGTCAAAACCTATTGGGCTACCGCCACTATGCAGATGATGTAGTAGAAAAATTTGTTGAAAGAGCACACTCCAATGGTGTTGATGTGTTCAGAATTTTTGATGCTATGAATGATATCCGTAATTTAGACACAGCGGTAAAAGCAGCGATTAAGCAAGGAGCACATGCCCAGGGGACTATGTCGTATACGGTATCTCCTGTACACACCTTACAAACATGGTTAGACATGGCCAATGAGTTGCAAGACATGGGTGTTCATTCAATTTGTATTAAGGATATGGCTGGATTGCTTAAGCCCTATGAATGTGAAGAGTTGGTATCTAAGCTAAAAGAAACGATTGAGGTTCCTATCGCCTTACATTGTCATGCGACAACTGGCTTGAGCATTGCAACAGCTCAAAAAGCAATAGACTCTGGCATAGATATTTTAGATACCTCTATTTCATCAATGAGTATGACTTACGGACATTCGGCTACGGAAACAATCGTTTCAATTGTTGAAGGTACAGAACGTGATACCGGGTTAGATTTGAATGCCTTTACGGATATCGCAGCTTATTTTAGAGATGTACGTAAAAAGTATGCGAAGTTCGAAGGTAGTTTGAAAGGTGTTGATGCACGTATCTTGATTGCTCAAGTTCCTGGTGGAATGTTAACTAATATGGAAAGCCAGCTAAAAGAACAAGGCGCTGAAGATAAAATGGATGAAGTGTTAACTGAAATTCCAAAGGTTAGAGAAGACCTTGGTTTTATTCCTTTAGTTACGCCTACGTCACAAATTGTTGGGACTCAATCAGTAATCAATGTATTAACTGGCGAGCGTTACAAGAGTATCAGTAAAGAAACTGCAGGTGTTTTAAAAGGTGAATATGGGGCAACTGCTGCGCCAGTAAATGCTGAATTACAAAAACGAGTGATCGATGGAGCTGAAGCTATTACTTGTCGTCCTGCTGATTTAATTGCAGATGAGCTAGAGTCATTGACAACTGAACTAACAGAGCTATCGCAAAAAGAGTCGTTTGAAACCGCTGAAGAGCTAGTTGATGATGTCTTAACTTATGCTTTATTCCCTCAAATAGGGTTAAAATTTCTTAAAAATAGAAATAACCCTGATGCTTTTGAACCGGCACCAGATATGGACGCAGTTTCGGTTAGTGAGCCAACAGCTGCAACTGCAGCATCTGATGAAGCAAAACCTTCGGCATATTCGGTAAGAGTTGATGGCCAAGTGTTCTCGGTTGAGGTTGCTCCTAGTGGCACATTGACAGCTGTTCAACCCCAAGTTGCGACGAGCTCACCGGCGCCAGCTGTTACCTCTGGTGAATCATTAAACTCTCCTCTAGCAGGTAATATCTTCAAGGTATTGGTAAGCGAAGGGAGCATTGTGAATTCTGGTGACGTTGTTGTTGTAATGGAGGCCATGAAAATGGAAACCGAAGTTCGCGCTCCTGCAACGGGCACTGTGTCTAATATCTCAGTTAAAGAAGGGGATGCAGTGCAAGCTGGACAACCTTTGTTCACTATAGGCTAAGGTGCATACCTAATGGAAAAGTTAGAAATATTATGGCAAAGCACAGCGCTAGCTCATTTTGAGTTAGGGCAGGTGATAATGATGAGTGTTGGTACATTATTATTGTACCTGGCTATTGTTAAAAAGTTTGAGCCGCTTTTACTATTACCGATTGGGTTTGGCGCTATCCTAACTAATATACCTCTTGCAGGATTCAGCGAAGCAGGTGGGTTGTTATATTATGTTTATCATGTAGGAATTGATAGCGGCGTTTTTCCGTTGTTAATTTTTATGGGGGTTGGCGCTATGACTGATTTCAGTGCTTTGATTGCTAACCCAAGAATGCTGTTACTTGGTGCTGCTGCTCAAGCAGGAATCTTTGCAACCTTGTTTGGAGCAATTGCACTTAACCTAGTACCAGGATTTGAGTTTACTCTCAAAGATGCTGCGGCTATTGCTATTATCGGCGGGGCCGATGGCCCCACTGCTATATTTTTAGCCTCAAAATTGGCTCCTGATCTTCTAGGTGCTATTGCGGTTGCTGCTTATTCTTATATGGCCTTAGTTCCGTTGATTCAGCCACCTATCATGCGCTTGTTTACAACAGAAGCTGAACGAAAAATCGAGATGCCACAACTGAGAGTCGTATCTAGAAGAGAAAAAATAATCTTCCCCTTAGCTGTTTTACTGCTGACAATACTATTTTTGCCTACTGCAACGCCTTTGGTTGGAATGTTTTGTTTAGGTAACTTGATGAAAGAGTCTGGCGTGGTCGATAGGCTTAGCAATAGTGCTCAAAATGAATTAATCAATGTTGTTACCATTTTCTTGGGGTTAGCCGTTGGCTCTAAACTGTCCGCCGATAAATTTTTAACTGTAGAAACATTAGGAATTTTAGGGCTAGGAGCAATTGCGTTTTCTATTGGAACCGCTGCTGGTATTTTGATGGCAAAAGTCATGAGTAAGTTTAGTAAGTCAAAGATTAATCCTTTGCTTGGTGCTGCGGGTGTTTCGGCTGTCCCTATGGCTGCTAGAGTCGTTAATAAGGTAGGGCTTGAAGCTAACCATCATAACTTCTTACTTATGCATGCTATGGGCCCTAATGTTGCGGGTGTTTTAGGTTCAGCTGTGGCGGCGGGTATTTTACTATCTTTGGTGGGGTAATGAATTTCATTTACTAGCTGGATTTAAATCCAGCTAGTAAATGAGTAGTTTTATTGAGCTTGCCTGTTGACCAATGCTTGGTGTGAATCAACTAGCTTCTTTGTATAATCTGCTTTTGGCCAAGTAAAAATTACTTCTGTTTTTCCAGACTCAATCACTTTACCGTTTTGCATGACTATGACTTTATCGGAAACATGCCTTACTATGCCTAAATTATGGGATATAAAAATAAATCCAATACCTAAATCTTTTTGTAATTGCATTAATAGGTTTACTGCTTGGGAGCGCACAGAAGGATCCAGCGCAGCGAAAGGCTCATCAGCCACTATAACCTTAGGCTTTAGAATTAATGCTCTTGCTAGGGCAACACGCTGACGTTGTCCATCTGAGAGCATATGTCTATAAAAAAACTGATGATCTGACATCAAGCCAACTTGCCTCAGCGTTTTTACAATAAGTTTGTTACGCTCTTGGCTGTCTAAGTTGGTATTTAAGCGCAGTGGCTCTTCTAGTATTGCCCCTAAGGTTAATCCCGGGTTTAGAGACTCATTACTATTTTGAAAAATCATCCGGATGTCGTGACAATTACTTGTTAGCTCTGTTTGGTGTACCTCTGCGCCATTCATCAGGATTTTGCCGCTTTTAGGCTTTTCTAACCCAACTAATAATTTTGCAAGTAGAGATTTACCAGAACTATTCTCACCAATTATTGCTAATGTTTCGCCCGCTTTTAGGTTAAAACTAACGGGTCCTAATTCAAAGGTTGCAGGTGTGTTAGACCAAAAACTTTGCTTTTTATCATCGTAAAATAATTTTTCAACTTTAAATAACTCCATTATTTTACTTCCCTGTGGATAGGAAAATGGCAGCTATAGTAATGGTTATGTACCTTTCTAGATATAGGCATAACAACACACTCTCTTCTTGCTCTTGGGCATCTTGGTCCTAACCTGCATCCAGTGGGTAAGTGATGTAGGGTAGGGATTGTACCCGGTAAAGACGTGAGTGTTGATTTGGCTGGTAAGTCTTTCCTAAAGCTAGGTGCGCTATCAAGTAATGCTTTAGTGTAGGGGTGAAAAGCTCGCTTTCTCAATTGTCGTAAATCACCACTTTCTACAGTTTGCCCACAGTATAAAACGGTCATATACGAAGCCATACTGGATATGGCAAGCAGGTCGTGGCTTACAAATAAGATACTCAAGTCACGAACCTGATTTACTCTACTGAGTAAGTTTAATATCTGCGTTTTAGTCGTGACTTCCATTCCTTTAGTAGGATTGTCGGCAATGATCAACTTAGGCTCAGATGCTACAGCCATAGCTATCATAAACTTTTGAATGACATTACTACCTATTTGATGGGGGTAACTCTTTAAGCATAACTCGTGATTTTTTATCCCCACCTTGTGTAATAGACTTATAGCAATTTCTTGTCTTTGTGCGTTTCTTTGCCAAAACCAGCGCTTAGTTAAGTTTGTTTTTGGGATCATTTCTTTTAGTTGGTCACCCAGAGTTAGAAGGGGATCAAGTGAGTTTATTGGGTTTTGGAATATTACTGATATGTCGTTTCGAATAAGTTTCCGACGCTTTTTCAAAGACATGGTAAGTAGGTTTTGTCCTCGCCATGTCATTCTGTCGGCGGTGATCCTCCAGTGGCTAGGTAACGCACCGACTATGGCTTTTACTATTATACTTTTTCCTGAGCCTGATTCACCGACAAGGGCATGAATTTGACCTTCATTGATGACTAAATTGATCTTATCAAGGGCTTTTATCCAGACACCAGAAATGTCCATTTCCAAGGTTAAATTCTTAACGTCTAATAATATCATTAGTGTAGCAACCTGTTTTTCAAGGCAGAGCGTAAGCCATCACCTACAATATTTACAGATACCACCATGATAAACAATGCGCCGCCAGGTAGTGCGATATTCCAAGGAGCAATATAAGCAACCTCTATACCTTGAGATAATAGAGCCCCAAGTTCTGAAGAAGGCGCTTGGGCACCTAAATTAAGAAAGCCTAGAGCACTGATATCTAATATGGATATGGATAAGGCTAATGTTGCTTGCATAACTAATGTTTCACCCATATTGGGTAAAATTGAGCGAACAAATAACTGCACTTTGCTTGCGCCATCTAACCTCGCTGCCATTACATACTCTTTAGCTAGCTCAGTTCGAACAAAGTCTCGTGTTTGATGAACAAATTGTGGAATTAAAGCTAAAACAATTGCCCACATACTATTGACTAGTCCGGTGCCTAATATTGCTATTATGATGATCGCAATTAATATTGTCGGAATGGCTTGAATAGAGTCTAAAGTATGATTTAAAAAACTAGAGCGAAAACCTCTACTCATTCCCGCCAGGGCCCCTAAACCCACACCGACTAAAAGTGCAAATACTACCAGTAGAATACTGATACCAAAGGTCATTCTACATCCATACAAAACCCTTGATAAGATATCTCTTCCTAGGCTATCTGTTCCAAATATATGCGTTATACCACCGTTTGCATCCCAAGATGGAGGCACGAGTATGTTGCCAGTTTTTTGTAAGGTAGGATCAAATGGGGCCAGAATTGGGCATAGAATTGTGATTATAATAAATAAAACTAAACATACTAGCCCTGCCATAGCTATATGATTCTTCTGAAATTCTAACCATGTATATTGAAGGGGAGAAGGATGATGCTCCTCTTGGTATAAATTAAATCGTGCCACGTTCTACCTTCTTGCGCTTGGGATCTGTTAACCGCAGAAACATGTCAATCGACATAGTGAATATTACAACGAACACCGAAACAGCCAACATTCCAGCTCGGATAGCAGAGTAATCTTGTTGATATATAGCCTGAATTAACCAGTTGCCTATACCTGGCCAAGAAAAAATTGTTTCCACTATCATAGCGTTAGTAAGTAGAGTGGGAAATTGCATCGCTAGCAAAGGTAAAATTGGTATTAATGCATTGCGAATCCCGTGACGTAATAATACTTGTCGAGTTGTTAGGCCTCTTGCGTATGCAGCTTGTATAAATTCGCTGTTGAGTGTTTCTATTACAGATCGCCTTGTTATTCTTAGTATTAACGTTGTTGTAACTACAGCTATGGACAAGGTTGGTAAGATTAAATGCCTCACGGCATCTAATAAAACAGCAGGTTTATTTTCTATGTCGGCCATTAATATGTCCAACAATATAAACCCTGTATTGTTAGGTACTTCATATACTAGGCTAAGGCGCCCAGATAAAGGTAACCAACCAAAATGCAGAGAAAAGACTAAAATCAAAATAAGCGCTAACCAAAATACTGGTATTGAATAGCCAACAACGCTAACGGACAGCAAAGCGTAATCTGAAACTTTATGGTGTCTTAAGGCGGCTAAAAATCCTAAAGGTAGTCCTAATATTAAGGAAATAGTGAGAGCATAGGCACTTAGCTCGAGGCTAGCCGGTAAAGATAACATGATTTCTTCGTATAATGGTTGTCCTGAATTGAAACTGACTCCCCAATTTCCAGAGAACAGTTCTGACATATAGTGGCCATACTGTGAAAGCACACTTCCTTCAGGTTTGTAAGCAATGTTAACACTTTGATTTTGCAGCTTTTGTAATTCTTCTAGCTTTAACCCTGTTAATATTTCTATCGGATTTCCAGGGAAAAGATACGCAAGAGCGAAGGACAGTAGGCTTAGAATAAACAAAGTAATAATAATCAAATTGGCGTAACGCAATAGAATATTTAACATTAGTTCTTAGTTACTCCAGCAAACCTTATTCCACCATAAGGGTTGATAACTAATCCTTTTAGTTCTTTTCTATGAGCTTGGTATCTAGATGCATGTGCTATGGGGAGTAGTGGTAGTTGTTCGGCAAGTAACTCGTTAGCTTGACCATAAAAATAAGCACGCTCTTCAATGTCTGAATAATCTAATGCTTCGTTGATAAGCTGGTCGTACTCTTTTGAACACCACATTGCTCTGTTCGTTCCAGACTCAATAGCTGCGCATGATAATAAGGGGCGATAAAAGTTGTCAGGGTCACCGTTATCAGCTGACCACCCGATTAAAACTGAGTCATGAAGACCTTGGGTTAGTTTTTCTCTAAATATCGACCACTTGTAACTAACTATATTCACTTGAACACCGACTTCCTGTAGGTAGCCTTTTATTAGTTCTGCCATTTTCATGGCATTAGGATTATAAGAGCGCTTTACTGGCATAGCCCATATTGTCATACTAAAACCGTCTTCAATACCATTGTCTCGTAATATTTTTTTGGCTGTAATTGGGTTGAAATTTACTTTTCTTACATCAGCCTGAAAAGCCCAAGATGTAGGTGGAACAATGTTTTTGGCGGCAATCGCACTATCAAAGTAAATAGCTTCTAACAAAGCGTTTCTATCAATTGCCATAGATAAAGCTCGGCGTACTTCTGGATTATTAAATGGCGGTTTAGTGGTATTGAAAGCCCAAAATCCAATGTTCTGTCCTGGCTCTTCATCTAACACTAAATTATCTTGTTGCTTAACAACTTCAAGTTCACTGTGGGCTGGAAGTGCAATCGCGTCACACTCTCCAGTAATCAATTTAGCTAAACGAAGTGAGCTAGATGGGGTGATATCAAATATGAGTTTGTCTGTCAGTTTGTCAGTACGCCAGTACTCAGGATGTTTTACATATCTTATATATTGGTCTTGTCTGAACTCACTCAGCTTGTAAGGCCCAGTACCAACCGGTTTAGTATCAATAAGTTGTTGTTGGTTCCGAGATGTTAGGGTGTTTGCATATTCTGCAGATAAGATAATTGCGAAATCAGTCGCGAGGTTTGCAAGAAAGGAGCTTTCACGCTTCTGAAGGGTGATTTCTACCCTGTAACCGTTTAAACGTTTAACACTTTTAATTAGTTTATTCAGATTTAGGCTGTCTGTGTATGGGTATCTTCCGCCGGAAACTTGATGGTAAGGGTGTGACTTTAACCTCCATCTATTAATGCTAAACAGGACATCATCAGCATTAAAATATCGGGAAGGTGTAAATGATTCAATTTGGTGGAATGCGACTTTTTTGCGAAGTTGAAAAGTATAAGTTTTTCCATCTGGACTAATTAGCCAGCTTGTTGCAAGGGCAGGAACTATTTCGCCAGTGGTTTGATCAAAGTCAATTAGTCTGTCATACAATTGGTGGGAAGACGCATCAACTGTAGTCCCAAAAGTATCTAACTGAGGATTGAAGCCAGCTGGGCTGCCTTCTGAGCAATACACAATACCATCGGCATCAACTTTTGAAGTAATTAAAGCATCACAAGCGCACAAAATCACACCAATAAAAATCATCAATATTGAATTGATTGAACTGTATCTAAGGCGTTTCATTTTAATATTCACGGTAGTAGCTTAATCCATGTCCTCATTAGATTGATCTAATAAATTATATTTTTTTAGATAGCCTCTTAATTGGTGGTAGGTTAACCCTAACTTTTCGGCTGTTTTCTTTTGATTAAACTGACTATCAATTAAGGCTTGATTGATTAAGTTAATCTCAAAATTTTGGGAAAGCTCTTTTAACACAACGGGAAACTCAATCTCCGCTGTTTCTTGGGAAGGAGAAAGTATCTCTTCTTTTTCTACTTTTTCTGTGGTTTCTGGAGCTGGGGTTGTATTAATCGTGGGCTGGGTCACTCTGTCGCTAGTTTTGATTCTTTTAGTGGGGCGGTACTGAGACTCAAAAGGGTCTAACACTATCTGATGTACGGGGATGTTAGGGTTGTTGCTGCGATAAACTGCTCTTTCAACAACGTTTTTTAATTCTCTGATATTGCCAGGCCAATGATAATCAAGAAGTGTGCGTTTCGCTTTTTCAGTAAAGCCACTGAATAATTCCATTTCAAGCTCTCTTGCCATATTGATAGCAAAATTTTCGGCTAGCATCATAATATCTTCTTTACGCTCTCTAAGTGGAGGAAGTGTAATAACATCAAAAGCCAACCTGTCTAATAGGTCAGCTCTAAACTCTCCAGACTCTGCCAGTGCTGGTAAGTCTTCATTAGTTGCCGCTATAAGCCTTACGTCAACCTTCACACTCCGTGAGCCCCCAACTCTTTCAAACTCGCCATATTCAATTACTCTGAGTAACTTTTCTTGGATCATTCCAGATGTATTCGCCAATTCATCTAAAAATAGAGTCCCATTGTGAGCTGTCTCGAATCTACCTTCTCTTCGTTTAGCCGCCCCAGTAAAAGCACCTGCTTCATAACCAAATAGTTCGCTTTCTAACAAGCTTTCATTAAGTGCAGCGCAATTTAGTTTTAGGTAGGTTTGCTCCCAGCGTTTTGATAAAAAATGAAGACGAGCAGCAACGAGCTCTTTACCTGTACCACGCTCCCCGATAATTAATACCGGTTTATTTAACGGTGCAATCTGCGATATTTGCTCTAATACTTCTAAAAAGTTATTAGATTGTCCGAGTAGGTTATCTTGTTGGCGAAAACGGCTCATCAATATCCTTAAAAAATGGTCTAAAAGGCTAAGTAGTAGTGTACTTGCTTATTGCAATATATCCCAGTACTAATACTTTAAAATATTTATCTTTTAAAATCATAGGGTTACCCTAATCAACTAGATTGGCCCATTAATTGTATAGATAACACCTGTAATCAGGCTAACTTAAGCCATGTAACTAACAGTAAAGAAAAGAGGAATTAGACATGGGTATCTTCTCGCGTTTCACAGATATAGTGAACTCAAATATTAATGCCATTTTAGATAAGGCCGAAGATCCAGAGAAAATGGTGCGTTTAATCATACAAGAAATGGAAGACACCTTAGTAGAAGTGCGTTCTGCATCTGCTAAAACAATTGCAAGTAAAAAGGAAATTTCTGCGTCAATTAACAAGATTGAATTAGAGTCAAAAGACTGGAAGGCCAAAGCAGAGTTAGCTATTAGTAAAGATCGTGAAGATCTAGCGAGAGCAGCGTTACAGGAAAAGAAAAAGTGTGATGAACAAGCTCGTATTTGGACATCAGAATTGGGTGTTGTAGATGAACAAATCACAAAGCTTCAAAGTGAAGTTGGGCAACTTCAAGATAAATTAGCTGACGCTAAGGCGCGTCAAAAAGCTATTATTCTTCGTCAAAAAACCGTTAGTTCAAGACTTGAAGTTAAGAAAAGTCTCGACAGCGGAAAAGTAGATGCCGCGATGGGACGCTTTGAACAATACGAGCGTAAGATTGATGACTTAGAGTCTCAGGTTGATGCATATGATTTAGGTAAGAAAACCTTAGCGGATGAATTTGCAGAGTTAGAGTCTGATGATGAGATAGATAATGAATTGGCTGCAATGAAAAAATCATTAAAAAGCAAATCTTCAGATGAGAATAAATAAGATATAGGGGAGTTATTGTGGAAGGAGTTATTGGGATAATAGTCACACCAATCATTTTATTTATGATATTCGTTGCACCTATCTGGCTTATTTTACATTACAGAAGTAAGAAGCAAATTAACCAAGGGCTATCTGAAGAGGAATATGGGACTTTACAGGAGTTGGCTGATAGGGCTGATAAAATGGCAGACAGGATCCACACATTAGAGTCGATTTTAGATGCCGAGTCCCCTCAGTGGAGAAATAAAGTATGAGCAATCGACCAACATTGTATAGAGACCCAAGTCGGGGCAGGATAGCAGGTGTATGCGCTGGTATTTCTGAGTACTTTGGTATCGAGCTTTGGTTAGTCAGGATACTGTTGGTTGCAGCCTGCCTATTATCAGCTGGTACCCTTATATTTGTAGGGTACGTAGCTGCATGGTTTATCTTAGAGAAAAAGCCTACTACGGCTAAAGCTGCTCAGCAGACGTTTTCTGGTCATGGACAAAGCACATCTTCAGGAAAAGGCTGGCATAACACCAATACGGAAGAGGCAGAAAAAGTGGTTGTTAAGTCTAAGATTTGGCAAGCTGGTGAGCCGCCTAAAAAAGCTTTTTTCGATATCAAGCAGCAGTTTGAAAATAACGAAGAAAGGCTGAGAAAAGTCGAAACCTACGTGACGTCTTCAGAGTTTCAATTAAATAGAGAGATAAATAACCTTTAGCTTTATGGATAATACAGCATGAACGGTCACTCTTTTAATAATGATAGGTTTATATTGATTTAAATGGACAGCTCAATTTTACAACATCCAAATATTCAGCGTACAAAAGATAAGGTTAGACTGACTGCTGCAAGGTTGGTTGACCATCATATTAATTTAGCTGTGACAGGGTTAAGTGGTAGTGGAAAAACGGCTTTTATCACATCTTTGGTCAACCAATTACTGGAAGCAAATGAAGATGCAAACCTTCCATTTTTTAGCGTGGTGCGTGAAGGAAGGTTAGTAGGTGTTAAAAGAGATGTTCAACCAAACTTGAGCTTTAGACGGTTCGCCTATGAAGATGCAATGTTGTCTTTATCAAAGGCTGAACCAGAATGGCCTTTATCTACTAAAGGTATTTCTCAAGTTAGATTAAAAATCAAATATAAAAAAAGCAGCGGCGTCAGTAAATATTTGTCAAAAGATGCCACATTAACTCTGGATATCACTGATTATCCTGGTGAGTGGTTGCTTGATTTACCTCTGCTTGATATGAGTTATGAGCAATGGGTAGAGCAATGTCAGTCAGAGCTAGCAGAGCCTGTTAGAGCTGAATTAGCAAAGCCTTTTCTTTCCGCTCTTGCAGCTTTAAAACCCATGGAAGTAGCTGATGAGCTAATTTTAAAAAACATCGCTGAATTATATGCTGAATATTTACATGCTTGTCAAAAGCGAGGTTTGCAATTACTTCAACCTGGCCGTTTTATTCTACCTGGAGAGCTGGCAGGTGCGCCCGCTTTGCACTTTTTTCCTCTTCTTCCAATTTATGATTCTGATTTAAGCTTCGATTCGAAAAAAGTGGCAAAGGGCAGTCAAGCTGATTTAATTATTAATCGCTTTGAGCATTATAAACTCAAAGTAGTGCAACCATTTTTTCGAGAGCATTTCAAAAAGTTTGATAGGCAAGTTATTTTGGTTGACTGTCTTAATGCTTTAAACAATGGCTATTACTGTTATCAAGACTTACAAAAAGCCATAGATTGGTTATTGGGCAGTTTTCAGTATGGTTCTTCAAGTATTCTAAATAGATTATTTCAACCTAAAATTGATAGATTAGTGTTCGCTGCTAGTAAAGCTGACCATGTCACACCTGATCAACAAGGAAACTTAGTGAAGCTGCTAGAAAGTATGTTGCGAAGTGCCCGAAAAAACATCCAATTTAATGGGGTTAAAACTGAATCTACCGCTGTTGCTTCAATTAAAACATCTAGAACAGGGTTAGGTGAACTTGAAGGCGATAATATACAGGTGTTACAAGGACAAAATAATCTAGGTAAGACGATTACTTTGTTTCCAGGGGAGGTGCCACAGGCTTGTCCTCCCGCTTCATTTTGGGATGCTCAAAACTTTGAGTTTCCAAACTTTATGCCTCCTTTGTTAGGGGGAAGTCATTCGCTGCCTCATATACGTGTGGACCAAGTTTTAGAGTTTTTATTGGCTGATAAATTAAAATGAAAAATAATGAGCCTGCTAATCAACAAGATGACACTACTTTAAATATTCAAAGCGCTAAAGTATTCAGTAACTCAGTTCTAGCAGAACCAGAAACTAAGAATATTAAGCCTAAAGCTATTTTAGATATGAACGAGCCAGTTGATATCTTGCTAGAAGATACTGTTGTTGAAGATGAGCTGAAATACCGCCCCAAGAATAACAGCAGATCTTCCCGTAAAAAGTGGTGGTTGCTTCTCGGGGGTGCTATTTTTGTCACTAGCATAGTGGAATTTAGTTTATTTGTAATTGAGATAACGCGCAGCTCTGATTGGTTGGGTGCTATTTGGTTAGGGGTTTTTATTACCACGCTAGTCTTTCTGTTTACATTGGTAATATCAGAACTGAAAGGCTTAAGACAGCTTAAACGGCAAACTGAATTTAAGAAAGAATCAAATAAGATTAGTAGTGGCCCAACCATGGGACTTGCCGAATCTCATTGTCTGAACTTAGCACAAAATCTGCCTCAAAATTATCAGTTTTTAGTTCAAAATTGGCGTAATAGTGTAGATGAAAATCATAATGATCATGAGATCATGTGCTTATTTGAAGACATAGTATTAACACCGATTGATAGAGTTGCAATTAAACAAATAGCTAATAATGCTTCTGCGGCTGGGGTGATGATTGCTGTGAGTCCATTCGCTTTATTGGATATGTTAATTGTTTTGTGGCGAAACATTAGATTAATGAATCAAATTAGTGAAATCTACGGCTTACAATTAGGGTATTGGGGTAGGGTCAGACTCATTCGCAATACCTTTAATACTATGTTGTATGCAGGTGCTTCTGAGATTTTATCTGATGCAGGTAATTACGCTCTAGGTGCGGGGATTACCGGAAGATTATCCACTAGAGTTGCTCAAGGGTTGGGCGCAGGCATACTAACATCTCGAATTGGTATTAAAGCAATGGAGCAATGTAGACCTTTGAATTGGGGGGCAGACAACAAACCCAGTATAGGAAATATTAGTAAGCAACTGCTTGCAGAGCTGAACAGTAAGATCAACTAGGCTTCATCTGTACTTTACCATTCAGGATTATTTCACAAGTCTATTCTTGATTTTTTATTCATAGAAAAGGCCACCCTCAGGCCTTACCCTTCACCAAGGTTTATACTGCTATTTATTTTAAATATTGTAATAATATCTTTACAGTTTAACACTATAGCTATCGAAACATTTTATGCCTAAGTTTTTATTTGGAGAACCGAATGCGTCTGGAAATTAACTGTCAGGATAGGTTAGGTATTGCGCAAGATATACTTGATATTTTAGTTGAGCATGAAATTAACCTACGAGGTATTGAGATTGATGAGGTAGGAAAAATATTTTTGAATTTTCCTAACTTGGAGTTTTCAGAGTTCCAACACCTGATGCCTAAGATTCGAAAAATTGATGGTATTAAAGATGTCAAAACAACCCCTTTTATGCCAGTTGAGCGAGAACAATACCAATTACAAACATTACTTAAAACTCTTCCTGATCCTGTTTTTTCGGTTAACACCAAAGGTGAGATTATTCTGATAAACGATGCTGCATTAAAGTATTTAGAAATACCCAAAGAGAAGGTAATAAATACCTTCATTGGGGATTTGCTAAAAGGAGTTAATGTATCCAGATGGATGGAAGCTGGAAAGCCAGAAGCTAAAGCTCAAAAAATTAAGTTTGTAGAACAAGATTATTTAGTTGATATGTTGCCAGTGATAGTACCTGATACAGGCGGCAAATCTATTATGGCTGGAGCAGTTTTTATGCTTAAGTCAGAGTTTAGGTTGGGACAACAGCTTACGGCTTTCAACCAAGGAAATGTCGATTGCTTTATATCTATACACGCTGAAAGTAAGGCAATGAAAAACCTAATTAGAGACGCTAAAAAAATGGCTGAGTTGGATGGGCCAATAATCATGTTTGGTGAAACAGGGACAGGCAAGAAACTTTTAGCTAAAGCCTGCCACGAGGAGAGTAAAAATAAAGGCGGTGAATTTATAGTGGTAGATTGCCTGATGTTATCTGATAAGGATAGTGATGTAGAACTCATTACCAGAGACGGAGGTAAAAATGGAGTTGTAGAGTTAGCAAAAGGGGGCACATTATTTTTGGAAGAAGTTGCAAATTTGTCCTCTGAATTACAAAGTAAACTTTTGACAATATTGCAAAGTAGCACTTACCATCAAAAGGAAGATGTTAGTGATTACTCCGTTGACTTTCGCATTATTTGTACAACGAAAACTGATTTAGGTGCTTTAGTTCAAGAGGGGAAGTTTGATGAAAATTTGTTTTATAGATTAAATGTTTTTAGTCTATTTATACCGCCACTAAGAGAGCGAAAGTCTGATGTAATTGGTTTAGCAGAACGTTTTGTTAAAGAGCATAGTCTGAAGCTCGGAAGGCAGATACCTAGATTGACTAAAGCTTGTGTAGACTTTTTACAAACCTATCCATGGCCAGGAAATGTTCGGCAGTTAAAGAATGCAATTTATCGTTCCGTTTCTTTACTGGAAGGTAATGAGTTGGATAAACAACACATACAGTTACCCTCTTGCTCTGCTGCAACTCATGTTATCTCTGAAGAATTTAATGGAAGCCTAGAAGACGAGGTGAAAAAGTTTGAAAAGGAGATTCTTTTGAGGCTATATCCCAATTTCCCTAGTTCAAGGCAATTAGCTAAAAGGTTGGGGTTAAGCCATACGGCTGTGGCGAATAAGCTCAGAGATTATGGAATTAATAAAAAGACAGCAAAAATCGTATAAATTGGTGAGGTGAAGATAGCAGCTTGCCCCGCTGGTAGCTAACGGGGCGAGTTTGTATTTAATCGGCTCTAAGTTATACGTCTTTTATAGGAAGCTCTGTCGTATTTTTTACTTGCTTTAAAGCAAAAGTAGAGCTCAGATGATCAACCAAGGGCAAATTAGTCAGCTTAGTTTTTAGCAGATGTTCATACTCTTCAATACTTTCTACAATAACTTTTAGTAAATAGTCTTTATCGCCACTCGTTGTATGGCATTCTACAATGGACTCTATATTTTGAACGGCTTTTTCAAAGTCGTTTAATGACTCTCCATCATGGTTTTTCAATGTCACATATATAAATACAGAGACACCTAAATTTAGTTTTTTATTGTCTAAAAGAGTTACTTTTTGAAGGATTATTTTTTCTGCAATTAAACGCTTAACTCTTCTCCAGCATGGAGTATGCGACAATCCCACTTTTTTACTGAGATCAGCCATAGATACTGTGGCATCTTTTTGCATGACACGTAAAATTTCAAGATCAAATTTGTCTAGCTTCATTTAAACTGCTCGACTCAAACAGGATGGTTAATGAAGTGCGTAGCATGATTAAAAAATTGTGCTTATACAAGCAATAATTAGGATATTTGTCCTAGTTTGTTAGGTAAAAATATCGCAGCTCCTAAAAATTACTGATTATTCGAGTAGTCTATCTTTTGTGGTAGTTTAATCGACACTAAGTAAGTTAATGAGCTTTAATGCTAAAGGAGTGTTCATAGATGAAATCCTTCATATTAATACGTGTTGATAAATAATTGAGCAATCAGGCAATTGAATCAAAAATGATGTTGCATAACATTATTGCTTTGTTCATAATGCGCGGCCTTAATAAGTTGATATTTATTAAGAACTTCAATGGTGGCCTTTTGGTCCCCTCGCAATGATACTTTGTGAACCCGGTCAGGCCTGGAAGGGAGCAGCCGCAGCAAACGACTCATGTGCCGAGGTGTGGCTGGAAGGACACCACCAATTATTCTCGATTGTTTTTTGATGTAACAAGCCCTTCATTCACATCTAAATAATCTACTGCTTGTTTGACAGCATTTACAACATTCATTTGCATTTGTTGACGCTCACTTTGTGGTAAGTAAAAAGACATATCAACTTCGAACCTGATGTATCTTGGTGGAATTTGATTAAGGGCTAAACAACAGACATCAGCTATATAGTCTTCACTTTTGCTTTTATTTAATCCTAATGCTTCAATTCGTTCTAATACTAGTTGCTCGTAATAATTATGAATATCGTCATCTAACTTCATACGTTCTTCCTGTGCTAATTAATGTTAGTAATCTTTACTATATACGCTAATTTCAAAATAACTAATATTCTAAGTTTACCTAGCAAGCCTAGTAGTTAAGCTCTTGTCAGTTTTCTATTCCATTATAATTACTGAGTGTTTCATACTGTTAATAAATTGTAATAACTTGATATCAGCGATTTTTTTTTGAGTTTTCAAAGAAATCAATCTGGTTTAGCCAGTTGACCAACTATACACGTTATGTATATTATCAACCGTGAGGTTCACTACCTTTCACTATTAAAAGTCGTTTTAACGACTTATACACATTATAAAATTGTGGTCCAGGGAGACATACATGTTTACAAATTCAAAATTGACGAAGTCAATTCGTTTAGCTATGGCTGCGGGTGCAGCATCTACAGCATTGATATCTAATGTTGCTTTAGCTCAAGATGCAGAGACTGCTGAAGCCTCTGTTGAAAAGATATCTGTTACAGGTTCACGTATTCAACGTGCTAACCTAACAGCGAAAAGCCCTGTATTTGAGTTTTCTGGGGAAGAGTTCGTAGTTTCAGGTAACTTAAATATCGAGCAAAAATTAGCTGAGTTGCCAAGTACTTTACCGTCATTTGGCGCTAGCTCAAACAACCCAGGCGATGGTACTGCACGTGTTGATTTACGTGGTCTAGGTACAAGCCGTACATTAGTACTAGTAAATGGCCGCCGTTGGATCCCAGCGACTCAAGCTGGGGTTGTTGATTTAAACAGTATCCCAGGTTCTCTTATTGAGGGCGTTGATATTATTACTGGTGGTTCATCTGCCGTATATGGTTCGGATGCATTAGGTGGTGTTGTTAACTTTCGAATGAAAGATGATTTCGAAGGTGCAGAAATCAGCACTTTGTACGACATTACAGAAGATGGCGATGGTGAAAAATTCAATATCGACTTAACCATTGGTGGCAACTTTGCTGACGACCGTGGTAATGCAACTATCTATATGGGATATGCTAAGCGTGACGCGGTGTATCAAGGAGATAGAAGTTTTTCTGATGTTGCTTTAACTGAGGGTACAGATGGCCTAGTAGCTGGAGGTTCAAGTGGTATTCCAGGTACTCGTATATTTGGTGGCCCAACACTTCCTAATGGCGATACTTTAGGCCGTTTTTTACCTGATGGTTCAGGTGCAACTTTTGTTAGTCCTGACGATTTGTTTAATTATGCCCCTGATAACTTTTTACAGTTGCCTCAAGAGCGTTTAGCGGTAAATGGGTTTGGTCATTTTGATATTACAGACGATCATCGTTTATACGCAGAAGTAGGCTTTAACAGAAACACTGTTCCACAAGAGCTGGCACCAACACCTGCTTTTACAACAGTTGAGCTTAACCCTAACAGTGTATTTTTTGGTGCAGACGTTCAGGAAGCATTTTTGAATAGCGGTGAGTTAAATGCCGACGGAAACTATGAGGCATTTATTGGTCGAAGAATGGTTGAGGTTGGTCCTCGTCAATCTATCGACACTCGCTCTGGTGTACGTATTTTAGTTGGTCTTGAAGGTTACTTTAATGATAATTGGGGTTACAATACTTATTACAGCCGTTCAGAATTAGACCAAACAAACCTTTTAGAAAATGATGTTGCTGCTAGTCGTTTCCGTCAGGCATTGTTAGTGACAGATGATGGTACTGAGTGTCAAGATACATCAAATGGTTGTGTACCATTGAATATCTTCGGTGAAGGAACAATTACTGAAGAAGCGGCTGAATTCATCAGAATTGGTGCAACAAACGTGACTAACATTAGCCAAGAAGTGTTTCACTTTGACGTAGCTGGTGAACTACCTTTCGGCCTACCTTCTGCTGAAAATAATGTTGGTTTGGTTGTTGGTTTTGAGTCTCGTCACGATAGCTCAACTTTCCGCCCTGATGAATTCTTAGCAGCCGGTGATGTTCTAGGTTTCAACGCTGGCGACACAACTTCCGGTGGCTATGGTGTTAAGGAATTATTCTACGAAATCGATGTACCTTTAGTTGAAGAGAAAGATTTTGCTAAAGAATTGACTTTGTGGGTAGCTGGTCGTTTCTCTGACTATTCAACAGTTGGCAGTGTTGAGTCTTTTGCTACTTCACTTAACTGGGTAGTAAACGATACGGTTATGTTCCGTGCTGGTTATCAAGAAGCGGTTCGCGCTCCTAACGTATCTGAGTTGTTCTTAGGGCAGTCTAATGGCTTCCCTAGCGCGACAGATCCGTGTTCTGCTGATGGGTTCGTAGAAGGTACAACTGATAGTGATTTATGTGTTGCAACTGGTTTAAGTGCAGATCAAGTTGGTACATTTATTCAAGCAAACTCTCAAATTGAAGGTGTGTTTGGTGGTAATACAGAACTGAAAGAAGAAGAGTCAGAAACAGTTACTTTGAGTGTTGTTTTAACGCCAGTTGAAGACCTGACTGTTTCATTCGACTATTTCAATATTGAAATTACTGATGCAATTGACGTTCTTGGTGGTGGTGTTCAAAACGTTTTGAATATCTGTTATAACCAAGTTCAAGATATTAACTCTCCATTCTGTCAAGCTATTGACCGTCGAGCTGATGGTAACGTTGACACAGTTAGTGTTTTAAACGAAAACATTGGTGCACTTGAGACTTCTGGTCTTGATGTGAACATTAACTATAGCTTTGATTTGGACTTTGGTATCGGTGATAACAATTCTATCCTAATCATTGACTCTAGAAATACATTCTTGGATTCATTCGATATCACTCCAGTTGCAGAGTTAGGTACAGTTAACGAATGTGCGGGTGCATTTGGTAATACTTGTGGTTCTCCACTTGCTGAGTTCCAAAGTAATAACCGTATCACATGGGCAAGCGGCGATTTAAGCTTCTCAACCTTGATTCGTTATATCGACAGCACTACTGATGACCAAATCGTAGTTGGTGGTGTTGATGCATCTGAGTTAATCGTTCCAGAAATTAGTTCAGAGGTTTATGTTGACCTAAGTGCTAGTTACCACCTAGCTGATGGTGTACGTGTGAACGCTGGTATTACTAACTTGTTTGCGAACGAACCAACAGCATTGGGTGACTCTCAAGAACAAGCAAATACTTTCCCAAGTACATATGACTTGTTAGGACGTCGCTTCTTTGTAAGTGCAACATACACCTTCTAATTTTAGTTAAACTAGAAGATCTAAAAAAGCCAGGTTAATACCTGGCTTTTTTCTATATTTAAATGGTTATTTAAGTAAGAGTTTTAGGTTAAATATATAAATAAACAAACAATAGTACATTATATGCCGCATAGTAATTTGCAACAGCAACTCAATCAAATTTACACTTTCATCAAGCAAAACAAGCTAAGTCAGGCTGAAGCCTTATTAAAACCACTAAAAGCACAGTATCCAAGTTTGTATCAGATATGGTTTTTGTCTGGTGTAGTTGGAAAACAACAACTCCGATTTGAATCTGCAGTTAAAGACTTTAAACAAGCAATTTATTACAACAAAAATGATTGGCAGTTATATAACCATTTAGCTATATGTTTAAAACGTTTATCAAAACCAATAGAGGCAGAAGGGTATTATAAAACCGCATTCTCATTGGCAGGCCAATTTAAACATGAACCATTTAAAAACCTTTTAATTCTCTACATTGATAATAAGAGTTACGTTAAGGCTCTGCACTTAGTCGAAGAAAATCACAAAATAGTAGAAGCGTTCCCAGTGTTGCAAAAGTTAGTGGCAGATATTTATAGGCTTCAAGGCAAATTAGAGACTGCTATTTTACTGTATGAAAAAGTTTTGCTTAAACAACCAAATAATACCAACGCACATCAAAACCTTGGTCTATGTTGGCAGAAAAATGGAAAAGTAAGTCAGGCAATCAAGCATTTTGAAATAGCTAATAAATTAGAGCCTAATAATTATCAGTCTTTATCTAGCTTAGGCGACAGTTATGTCAGTTTAGGAGAGCCATTACGAGCTGAAATGTATTATTTGAATGCTTTGGAGTTGGCTCCACAGCAAAGAGAAATTCATGATAACTTGAATGAATTGTATTGGCAGTTAGGGAATTTACAGCAATTTGGTAAAAGTTATGAAAAAGTATTAGATCTGTTCCCAAATGATGAACTTCGTAGTGCTTTTGTAGATCTGTTATCCAGTGCAGCGCAATATGAGCGAGCTCAGCTTGTGCTTGAAAAGGCATCGGATCATAACAGTAAGAGTATTCTGAAAAGTAAGGCTTATCTTTTAGCCAAATTTGACCAGCTTCAATTGTCTATTTCAACTGCAGAACAAGCGCTTTTATTAGGATTCGATCTTGGGTTAGCATTACATAAAGTTCAACTTGAGATGAGCTTGAATAAACTAAGTGAAGCACAACTTAGTTTAGATAGAGTTTTTGAAGTATCACCTCATAATCAACTAGCATTAGCCCTACAAGGTACTCTATGGAGGCTAGTTGGTGATGCACGCTACAAGTGGTTAAATGATTACGATAATTTTGTTAGGGTTTATACTTTACCTGTGCCCAAGGGCTTTGCAAGTTTAGATGAGTTTCTCGAGAAGCTTAAAGAGCGCCTAATGACATTACACAAATTTAATACAGCACCGTTGAGGCAAACTCTTATTAATGGGTCACAGATCCCTGGGGGATTATTTTCTAAACAGTACCCGGAAATTGATTTACTTGTAAAGGGGATACGGGAGTTGCTAGAGACTTATATTCACAGTTTACCTGATGGCCCTGAACATCCACTTTTATCTCGTAAGGCAGAAGGCTATGAGTTTTCTGGCTCTTGGTCGGTCAAATTAGACTCTCAAGGATACCATGTGAGTCATGTGCATTCAGATGGTTGGATTAGTTCCTCTTTTTATGTTCATGTGCCAGAAGGGTTGAGCGGCTCTGAGGGAGATATATATTTTGGTAAAAGTTCATTGAATCTAAATACCAATGACGACATTGAACTTACTGTGAAACCTACTCCCGGAATGTTGGTTTTATTTCCATCATACTTTTGGCACGGCACTTTTCCATTTAAGTTGGCTCAAAAAGATGCATTTCGTTTAACCTCACCTTTTGATGTTGTACCTAAGGGCACTAAAGGTATTTGTGTATAGTTTGCAGTGGGACTTAGTTAAAGGAAGTCGAAATATAATATGGTAGTATCGATTTTTTCTGAAGTAGATGTGGCTTTAAAAAGTGGCAAATATCAGCTTGCTTTAAATATGTTGCATGAACTTAGTAAAGATAATTTAGATAATCCACAGTTTTTGTATCGCTATGGGGTTATCGAAGAGAGATATGGTGATTTAAATCGTGCTGGCTATTTGTACCTTAGGCTAATTAAAGCTTCTCCAAATGTCGCCCTTCCATACTTGTATTCAGCTTATGTATTTGAGCGTTTAGGGCAAAGAGACTTAGCTGCCATTTTATATTCTTTAGCAGACGATATAGATGGTAGAGCGTTAAGGCTAAAAGTAACTGATAGGGTGAGTGAAGAAGTCGTTTTACGTTCCTCTTCAGGAAAACGCTTTTTAAGTAGTTATTTTCGTCAGCAACATCAAGAGTTGACTGCCAATTTTCCCAAGACAATGTCTGATGCATGTTGGGTTCAATTGTGGGACAAGCCCATTCCATTTAAAGACCCGTTACAAAAGCCTCATTTGTTTTATCTACCACATTTAGCACCAAAACCAGTTTATGATTTATCTGTTGAAACTTGGGCCCGTGAACTTTGTGATGGAAGTCATGATATTGCAGGTGAGCTTCAGGCATATTTGCAGGGTGAGCGAAGTAACGTTGAACCTTATCTTGATCAGAATTATATATCACAACCTAATTTTAAGGACTTAGCTGGGTCTAAAAATTGGGGGGCGATACATCTATACCAAGACGGTAAGTTAAATGAAGAGACAGCTAAGTATTTTAAAAACACTCTTAAATATTTAGAGTCTGCTCCCTTGTATGGGTTAGATGACTCCCCATTTGAGGTTTTCTTTTCATTGCTCAAAGCTGGGCAAAGTATTCCATCTCACTACGGACTTTCCAACCATAGTTTGACAGTGCATTTGCCATTGGTTAACACTGATTCTGCTTACCTTGAGGTGGCAAATAAAAAATATTATTGGCGCCAAGGGGAATTATTAGCATTTGACGATAGTTTCGTTCATGCTGCTAATAACCATGGCAAAGAAGAGCGTATAGTTTTAATTTTTTCTATTTGGAATCCATCCCTCGAATCTGCAGAAACAGAGGCAATACAACAGATATTTTCACAGCGTAAAGTTTGGTTGGAACAACGCTATCATAGTATTGAACAAGCATTAAAAAATTATAATAAAGGAGAAGTAGAATGAGCCAGTATGTGGCGATTGACGAAACTGTTCATGGGCAATTAAAAGTAAACCCTCCAAAAGACTTTACTGTAGCAAAGGAACAAAACTTAATTCCTGTTGTTGTAACTGAGTTTGCAAATGCTGCTACAAGTTACCCTATCGTACTTCTATACGACAAAGGATTAAAACGATATAGAAGTGTTGTGCTTACCAGCATTTTTACTGGAGAAAATCTCTATTACAGACCGCAGCAGTGGGAAGCTATTTATATTCCTAAGGTAATTTTAAACTATCCATTCGCTATAGGGCTACACCCTAGTGAAAATGATAAACTTACGGTTCATATCGATGTTAAAAGTGAGCTGGTCAACAATAATATTGGATTACCATTATTTGAAATGGGCGCAGAAAGCCAATATTTTAAAAACGTTCAAGAAAGGTTAGGGAACTTATATCATGCTGAGCTCCTTACTGGAGAGTTTTTGGTACAGTTGAGTCAAGACAAATTGATTACGCCAATGCAGATAAATTTGGCTTTTACTAATGGTGATAAGAAAAAAATAGTTGATATGTTTACCATTGATCAACAAAAACTAAGTGAGTTACCAAGTGATAAAATTGCCGAATATCAACAAAGAGGTTACTTAGCACCTTTGTACTCTTTAGCTACTTCTAGCCTACAACTTAATCGCTTACGCCGCCTCTTTAACGAAAAACATGACATTGGTATAGAAGCAATGGAAGTAAAATCAGGCGATGAATTAGATTCAGGGTCAGTTACACCTAATGCTCCTAGTACTAATAGTTAAACGGAGTAAAAATGCTGAAATTTAATGAGGAAGTGCTGCGTACCGAATCCATTAGAGAAACTTTTCTCCAAAATGGTAAATGTCGTATTGAGGAGTTTTGGGAAAAAGATAGTGCTAAGAGTTTATCCTCTGAAATTTCTACATTACCATATTCACTAGCTTATAGTTTAAATGGGCTTAACCGAGAGGCTACTGATAAGGATCTTGCCGGTTTAAACGTTAGTCAACAAAGAGAGTTATTAAGAAGTATTCATCAAGAAGCTGCTAAAGGAAGTGGTTTCCTATATGGACGTTTCAAAATATCAAAGCAAAGTACTGGTTTGATAAGTGACGTATTAAAGCTTCTTAATAGTGAAAGTGTGTTGAATTTTGTGCGTGAAATAAGCGGTCATACTAATATCATTGCTGCTGATGCTCAGGTAACACGTTTTGCTCCAGGGAACTTTTTGACTAGACATTCTGACGATCTGGCTGCAGAAGGTAGAAAGCTAGCCTATGTATTTAGCTTTTCAGAGCAGTGGCACCCTGATTGGGGGGGACTTCTTCAATTTTATCATCAATCTGGAGAGCCAACGGATACATGGAGGCCTCATTTTAACTCCTTAACTCTATTTGATGTTAAACATATTCATGCTGTCACCTGTGTTGCCCCTTTTGCTCCACAGAATCGTTATTCTATTACAGGATGGTTTAAAAGTAAGGGTGTTTAAATTACCCTTTATTATTAGTGATTATAAAAGTGAATAGTAAAACTATATATGAACAGTTGTTGATGGCGAAAAGGTGTTTTGATAGCAATGACAACAAGGGGGCAGAACAAATACTGTTTCAGGTTATAGAGTTAGAGCCTCAAAACGTAGATGCGTTATTAGGTATAGCTCGTGTAAAAACCATGAGTAAAGACTGGAATTCAGCAATTAAATACCAAAGGTTAGCCCTTAAATATGAACCTTCAGAAATTCATATATTAAGTTATCTATGTCAATTGCTGTTAGTCACGAAAGACTTTAAAGGACTTCTTAAAGCGCTACTCGATTTTAAGGGAGTGGTTCCTGTCAATTTGCTAAAAGCACTATTGATTAGATTGTATGATCACTACGAGGTAGAAAGGTGTAAAGAGTTACTCATTCAATGGCAAGTGAAAACTAGCCATGAATATAATCAGTTGATTACATCACTTCCTCAAAATTCTGACTTTGAATTATTAAGAATTACCTACTTAGCGGCTACTGAAAGATTTCCAAATGAGTCTAATTTTTGGCAAAAATTAGCTAACGTTGAAGCTAGACTCTCCAATTATGATGCTGCGTTAACGGCTTTTGACAAAGCTACGTCAGGCAAAGATATTACAGCAAGTTTAGGGTTGGCATATGCAGATTTGTGTATTTTAGCTCATAAGCTAGATGAAGCTCAAAAGTGGTTAGGTTTAATATTTGATAGGCTATCAAACGATAATCATTTATTGAACTGGACTGAAGCTCAAATTCGCATACATCACTTCAATGGTAATACTAAGGGAGCAATCAAACATGCTACGTTTTTGCTTACTAAAACCACTGTAAATGGTTATGTTTGGCGTACACTGATTGAGACTGCAGAGAATGAAAAGCTAGCAAACATGCTTGAAGATTTAACTAGTTCTTTAAAAGAAGTATCTGACCCTTTTCATTCAAAAATGATGTCATATGCCTTAGCGAAAGGCTACGACCGCCTAAAGAACTATGGTTTAGCCTATGATTGTTATGAGATTGCGAATCGAGCACAAAATATTCACCTTAAAAAAATAGGACATAGTTTCTCGGATGTATCAGAACGTAAATATTTTGAATTCTTAAAAAATATAAATGTTTCTCCTGTAACGTTACATAGTAAAACTGACGAGTATGCGCCTATTTTCTTAGTCGGCTTGCCCCGTTCTGGAAGTACATTATTAGAAAAGGTTTTAGCACAGCACCCTAGAGTAATCCCAATGGGGGAGTGTGCTGTTTGGGGGAATTTGATTAATAATAAATTAATCCAACAAATTTCAAATAAGCAACCACCCGAACTAAATGGAGCAGAAATTTCACATTTTCGTCACTCGTATATCAATGCTATTGGTAACAAAAATATAATTAGTATCGATAAGATGCCACACAATTTCAGGTTTGCTCCTTTTATCATTGCTGCATTTCCAAATGCTAAAATAATTCAATTGAGGCGTAAAAAGGAGGCTGTCTGCTGGTCTGTTTTCACTCAACCTTTTTCGGATATACACAACTATTCGACGACCTTGCCTGATATAGCGGCTTTTTATCAGCAAAGTTACGAGTTGATGGATTATTGGGGGAAGAGTTATCCGAAAAATATTGTAGATATAAGGTATGAAGACATTGTAGAAAAAACACATAAAACATTGTCTGATTTATTTGAATGGTGTGGTCTAAACTGGGACCCTAAATTTTTAGACTTTTACCTGTCTAATAAACCAAGTTTCACTTTCAGTGAAAATCAAGTAAGGGAGCCGATTAATTCAAAAGGATTAGAAAAGTGGCTAAACTACAAACCTTATTTTCCTTCCAATTTTAGCTAAGTTCCTGATGATAAGTTAGATATTTTAATTTCTTGGTTTATTTTCTTACCTTAGTAAATAAAAGGTTTAAGTTAAGTGTGCCTAGCCCACAAATTATTAACTTAAAATCTAACTGTTAGAGCAAGGAGTGAAATCAGAATTTAGGCCTGTCTTTTTAATTAATGATTTCTTTGTCGCTCAATCTAATTTGTCGACTAGGGATAAATATTATAGGGCTGATTAGTTTCTGAGCGCATAGACTTTAAGCTCAAACAAATTATCTCTTTACGTTATTCCATCCTTGACAATTTGCCAGTAACCATGTGAATATTCAAACGTCTTAGTCTTTAGTCTTATAAAGATCTAAGCCCCTTAAATAACAGAGCTTAAAAGCCCCTTATCCACAAATTTCAAGTGTGAAAAGGATTCAAAAAAAGAAAATTGGTTGGGAATTATGTCCAAAATGAGCAAGAGAAACCTTATTGCTTCTGCCGTCGTTGGTGCTTTCGCACTCGGTAGCAGCGCTGTTGTCTCTGCAGACCCGTTAAATGATCTTCATAAAGAAGAAGCAAAAATTCATACGGCTGCAGCGAAATCCCAAGAGAAAATCAACAACCTGTACGAGCAGTCTCAGGAGTTATTTGTTGAATATCGTGGGATAGTAGACGAAACAGAAAACTTAAAAGTGTATAACGATTACGTTGCGACCTTGGTTGCGGATCAACAACGTGGAATCGATTCTCTTCAAACTCAAATTGATGGTATCGAAGGCGTTAAACGCGGAATTGTACCTTTGATGTTTAGAATGATTGACAGTCTAGAGAAATTTATTGACCTAGATGTTCCAATCAATCTAGAAGAGCGTAAAGCACGAGTAGAGCGTTTACGTGATGTAATGGCTAACTCAAACGTTACTACATCTGAACAATTTAGACAGGTAATAGAGGCCTACCAAATCGAAAATACTTACGGTAAAGCGATTCGTTCTTACCAAGGTACTTTTGATTATCAAGGAACTGAAGTTACTGTTGATTTCTTTAACTTAGGTAGAACTGCATTAATGGCTCTATCTCTTGATCAAAAAACAGCTTGGATATGGGATAACGATGCCCGAGCTTGGGAAGTACTTGATGATTCATACGTTAGCTCAGTTGTATACGCTGTTCGTATGGCTAATGCATTAGTACCACCTGATCTTCTTGAACTACCAATTAAAGCAGCGGAGTAATATTGATGAAAACTGTATTTAAATCTATATTTGCTGCTGCATCTATTTCTCTTTTAGCAACATCAGCACAAGCAGCTAGTACCCTTGAAGAGTTGTTAGAAGAAGTTAAGAAAAATAGAGTATCTGAAGCTCAAATTAATAAAGAAAGAGAAGCTGAATTTCAATCTGAGCGAGCTGATAAGCAAGCTCTAGTGAGAAAAGCACAGGCAGACCTTAAGGCCGAAAAAGCCCGTGGTGATGCTTTAGCTAAGCAATTCTCAGATAATGAAGTCGCATTAGCTGAAAAAGAAGCTGAACTTGTTCAAGCTACTGGTACGCTAGGTGAAATGTTTGGTGTTGTTCGTCAAGCGTCTGCCGAAGCTTACGGTCAAATCTCTACTTCTATTGTTAGTGCTGAATTCCCAGGACGTGGTGCTTTCTTGAAGCGTATGTCTGAAGAGTCTAAAGGCCTACCTAATATTAAAGAGTTAGAAGACCTTTGGTTCGCACTACAAACTGAAATGACTGAGTCAGGCCAAGTATCTAAATTTACTACAGAAGTAGTTAGCTTAGATGGTGGTTCAGAGCAACAAGAAGTTTTACGTGTTGGTACCTTTAACTTAGTTGGCGCTCAAGGCTATTTAGTATATGACGACCAAAATGAAATGGTTCAACCATTAGGACGTCAGCCTGATAGTCACTTAGTGAGGTCAGCTTTAGATTTGCTAAATGCATCTTCAGGATTAGTTCCTTTCTATGCTGACCCATCTAGTGGTGCAATTCTTGGATTGTTGAAAGAAAAAGCAACAATGATGGAACGTTACCATGCAGGTGGTTATGTAGGTTATGTTATTACAATCATGCTAGCTATTGGCTTGCTAATTGGTTTGTATAAAATCGTAACACTAACCATTATTGGTGGAAAAATCCGCTCTCAAATCAAAAATGTAGGTACTCCTTCTAGTGGTAACCCTCTAGGAAGAATCCTTCAAGTTTATCAAGATAACAAATCACAAGATGTTGAAACTCTTGAATTAAAACTAGATGAAGCAATCATGCGTGAACTACCAAAAATTGATAGCGGCATCAATGTTATCAAGATCTTCGCGGCTATTGCTCCGTTATTAGGTCTACTTGGTACAGTATTAGGTATGATTTTGACCTTCCAACAAATTACTTTGTTCGGTACAGGTGACCCTAAACTGATGGCTGGTAGTATTTCAATGGCATTGGTAACTACTGCTCAAGGTATTATCGCTGCACTACCTCTGTTACTAACGCACAGCATTGTGGCTGGACGTAGTAAATCTATTACGCACATACTTGATGAGCAAGCTGCAGGCATAGTTGCTGCACACGCAGAGTCGGAGAAAGCTTAAGATGTTATACCTGATAGAACTATGGGAGTCTGTCAGGGACTTTATCGCTGCCGGCGGTGACGTTCTTTACGTTGTCGCTTTAACACTCTTTCTTATGTGGGTTTTAATGATAGAGCGTTATTGGTATTTAGGTTCCGTGTATCCAAAAATTAGAGATGAAATTATCTCTAATTGGGATGCACGAGCTGATACTACCTCATGGTATGCGCATAGAATCCGTGACACATGGATTTCACAAGCATCCGATGGTTTAAGCGCAAGAATGATGTTGATCAAAATACTTGTTGCTATGTGTCCTTTGATTGGCCTTCTAGGTACAGTTACTGGCATGATCGGTGTATTTGAGACTATGGCGACTCAGGGGACAAGTAACCCTCGTCTAATGGCCGGAGGTATTTCTATGGCGACTATTCCAACTATGGCTGGAATGGTAGCAGCGTTGTCTGGTGTTTTCTTTAGCTCTCGTTTAGAGGCCAAAGTAAAAATTGCCAGAGCTAAGCTGATAGACAGCCTGCCCCATCATTAAAGAGAGGATCTTATGGGTCGAAAAATTAGAGTAGAAGACGAAGATGCAGAGATTGATATGACACCAATGCTTGACATTGTGTTTATCATGCTGATTTTCTTCATCGTAACTACCGTCTTTGTAAAAGAAGCGGGTATTGATGTGAATAAGCCAAACGGTACTCAATCTGTCATGCCTAAAAATGCCAATATTTTTATCGCGGTAACCGCCGATGAAAAAGTATGGATAGATAAGCGTGAAGTAGATATTGATAGCGTTAGAGCAAACCTAGAGCGTTTGATGGCTGAACAACCTTCTGATGTAATTATAATTCAAGCAGACAAAGAAGCCGAACATGGCGTAGTTGTTGATGTAATGGATCAAATTAAGTCAGCTGGTATTGATCGAATCTCAATAGCAACGGCGGGAAGTTAATATGGGTCGATTAATAGTTTCTATATTAGTAGGGGCCGCAATTGCGTTCGGGCTTTTTGTATTGATGGCTAAATTAATATCAAATACATCTATGCCGCCTCAAAAGCAGACTGATTCTCCAATTATTGACATAGTGATGGCTGCGCCGGATGATGCTACTCAATTGAGACAGCGTGTTCCGCCACCGCCACCGCCTCCACCCAAACAGCCTCCTAAAATTGAGCCTGTAGAACCAGATGTAGCTGATGTTAGTACTGATGGACTTGGGTTTAGTATGCCGAGTGTTGATGTAGGTGGTGCTTCTGTAAATATCGGTGGGGTAGGTGCAATGCGTGACGGTGAAGCTACACCAATCGTTCGTATTGAACCAAAATACCCAGTTCAAGCTGCTCGTGATGGTAAAGAAGGTTGGGTAAAACTTTCTTTCACAATCAACGAAGTTGGTGGTGTTGAAGATGTTAAGGTTATTGAAGCTGACCCTAAACGTGTTTTTGATAGAGAAGCACGTAGGGCATTAAGTAAGTGGAAATATAAGCCTAAGATCGAAGATGGAAAACCAATGAAACAGTTTGGCTTAACTGTGCAATTAGACTTTAAGTTGGATCAATCATAATGAAGAAATATTTAAAACATTTGTGTGCGGTTTCAGCGTTAACTGTGGCTGCGGCTTCTCCGAGCATAGTATATGCTCAAGATAAAGCAAAACCAGTTGGTCCGATAGCTTGTCCTGATTATAAACGTGGACCTACCAATATCCCTAGTCAAAAAGTGGGTAAAAAGGTAGGTCAAGCGCTTGAGTTTTATAACAATGATCAAGTACCAGAAGCTTTAGAAGTTTTATACGAAATTGAAACGTCGGATGAGTTTGATAGAGCTTTTACAGATAGGTTTATAGGTAACTTACTTGCCACTCAAAGTGGTCAAGGTAAGAAATCTATAGAGTATTTACAAAAGGCTGTATCTGTTAATAAGTTAAATGACTCTGAGCAAGTTGGTACTATCAAGTTGATTGCAGATTTAAGTCTTCAAGAAGAAGAATATGGAGATGCAATTAAGTGGTATACCCGTTGGTTGGATACAACCTGTAAAGAAGATTTTGATGTTTATTTCAGAATTTCAAACGCATATTATCAAACTGGTAAGTTTGCTGAAATTATAGAGCCTATCAACAAAGCTATTAGCTTGTCAGATAAGCCAAATAAAACAGCTTACGCGCTCAAAATGACTTCTTATTACAACCGCAAAATGTATAAAGAAACCATAGCTGTTCAAGAAGATATTGTTAGACTTTTTTCTGACGATAAGGCTCAGTGGACGCAACTAGGATTCTTTTATTTATTAGTGGAAGACAATAAGAAAGCTTTATCTACATTTGAGGTTGCTTATGGTCAGGGTTACTTGACTAAGGCCGCTGAAATTAAAGCTTTAAGCCAGTTGTATACGATGAATGATATTCCTATCAAGGCTGCTAAAGTTCTTGAGAAGCATATTGATTCAGGACTTGTTGAAAAGGATGCGAAAACTTTAACTAGTATTGCTACTTCTTATCAACAAGCTAAGGAGTTCAAAGAAGCTGCTGATTATTATGAACAGACAGCTATTCTTACTTCTGATCCTGATATGTATCAAAAACAAGGCGTTATGCTTTATATTGCTGAGCAGTATAATGATTCGTTAGTTGCTTTACAGAAGGCCTTAGATGGTGGCTCTGATAAAGTTGGCCGTATTCATTTAACTATGATGGAAGCCAATTTTTATAAAGGTAACTTCAAAACTGCTTACAAACATGTGTTAGAAGCTAAGAAGGATAAGGCAACAGCTCGTAGTGCGAGAAGTTGGGAACCTTATATCAAAGAAAAAGCTAAAAACCGTGGTATAACACTTTAAAAAAAAGCTCCTTCGGGAGCTTTTTTTATATCATCAATATCTTCGCAAATCTTAATTTAGTATTAAGTCTTTCATACAAGCTCTAAGGAGCGATTCAATTTGTTTTTTCCCCGTTAATGTAAACTCAGACTTTATCTTTTCATGTGATTTATTTTGCATGATAAAAGCAGTTAGAAAAAGAGAGTGCCTTTTGGGAATGTTACAATTGCCTATATTAGAAGACACAGCTAAATAAATATCTTTATAACAGCTTGCGAGAGGCCTTGTTCCATTTATAAATTGAAGTACCTTGTCGTGATTATAAGTTTCTAGTTCATGGTTCGATTGCTTGAGTAGCATCAGTGCAATATCAGTCGATATATTTTGCAGTACTTTGCTTAGATTAAATCTAAAGTTTTCAGAAAATTCCTTCTCTAATCTATCAATTAAGCCTTTTGGTGTAGTGTTGATTGCCTTTATGCAAATACAACTTTGTTCGCCACTTGATACCTCTGCTTTGTGGGATATTTGAACAGGGCTAAATTTACTTTTACTCCAAAACTTAATTATATCCGTGTTTGCCCCAAAAGCAGCGCTTAATAGATTTATATTATCGAAGCTAGCTTGTTGCTCGATATGTTTTATCAAAGCTTCTCCTAAGCCTTGTCTTTGTAATTTAGGGGTTATAGCTATTCGACTAATTCGCCAGTGTCTTAATAGACATAGTTCAGGCAGATAATACGTAGAGGCCAGTTGTTGGCATACTAAGTGACCTTTGAAGCGCCTACTGCATTCTGCTATGGCTTCTTTCATGTCAGTTAGGCATTCGCCCCCTTCTTCGATAATTTGAACAACCCCTATAACATGGTCGTTGTCCATTAAAGCAAAACAATGTTGTTCTTGAGCGTCTAAAAGCCTTTGTAAGTCATCCGGGCTTGTTTGGTAATGAGCCTCAAGAAGTAGGCTGAAAACTTCCTCCAGTAAATTATGATCTTCTAAAAGTTCAGCTTGGCTTATTTTTCTAAAAGTAAAATTTTCTTTGCTGTTGCTATGGGAGATACCATTTCTTTTATAATTATAAAACATGGTATTAAACCAAAAATTCTCTAGTGTATCTGATGCGTACCATCTAATTGGTTGATTTAAATGTATTCTTTTATAGTTTGGTTTTAGCTTTTTAATAATATTGATAAATTTTACTTCGAAACCTCGGCCGCTCCCTTCATAGCCATGGCTTGTTGTACTAAAAATAATTCTCGGAAATTTTTCTAATAGCTTGATTAAAATAGGTATTGGTATGGCAGCGGCTTCATCTAAAAATAGCACATCCGGTAGCTCGCTCTTCGACAGCACTTCATCTATAGCTTTGAAGCTAAGGGAACTATTATTGATATTTAGGGAGTAGTTATTGGATTGATGACCGTTGGGAAGTCGCTTTTGGGCATGGTTGAATATTTGTATAGTATTCGTTTTTAAAGGAGCTGTTACCCATATAATTAAGTTTTTATCGATCATCATGCTAGCGGCAGCTATGCCAAGTGCTGATGACTTGCCTCGCCCTCGGTCAGCAGTTACAAGAAGTGGCCTATGGGCTCTTCCAAGTGCATGTTTACATATAAGTTGTATGGCTTCTTCTTGTTCTGCGTATCTATTTTCAGTAATTGTATCGCCTAAATAACAAATAGGAGATTGAAATGACTCTTCAGTTAAAATAGCTACGTCTTGGCTATTTACAAAACTAGAAGACAAATAGTTGTAGAAGTTATTTTGTAAATCTAAGCGGTTATAACCGAAAGAAATACGGTTAGCATTTTCAGGATCAGGATATGTTATCCAGTCTGAAAACTGCGGACATAATAGGATCATTACCCCATTTGCTTTAATCGTACCACTTAAGGCTATTGCAGCGTTTGCTCTGAAGCCTTCAAAACAGTCTAGGATTAAATGGTTGTACTCTTGCCCTAATTTACTTTGATAGTCTTTGATATTAATGGTGTCGGCGTTAGATTGCTTTTTCCCTACGAATAATGAGTTTTCGTCAACTAATTCAGTTAAGGAGTCTACACACTCGTTTACCCAGTCTCTATCACCGCTAATTACTAATAATTGTCTATGGCAAGGTTTGTTATTTCGGCTTTTAAACCAAATACTTAATTGACTAGGTGAGTTCACTTAATTAGGATTCTTTCTCTATCGTAATTGAGATAGTGTAAGCAAAATAAATGAGGAATACGAATGCGCTTTTTATCTAGAAGGTTGGTCATGCCCAATGATCTAAATTATGCAAACTCTTTGTTTGGGGGGAGGGCGTTAGAATGGATTGATGAAGAAGCGGCTATTTATGCAATTTGCCAATTGGAAACTAACGTTCTAGTAACTAAACATATTGGAGAAATTAGTTTTGAGTCGCCTGCAATGCAAGGAGATGTTGTAGAGTTTGGACTTGAAACTAAGAGAGTGGGGAGAACGTCTATCACTATTACATGCCTAGTGAGAAATAAAATTACTAAAAAGACCATATGTATGGCTGATGATATAGTATTTGTAAGTTTAGACGCTGAAACTAGGTTGCCTAAACCCCATGGAAAGACAGATAGTTTGTTAGAAAGTTAATACTTTAACCGTAAATCAGGTTACGCTGCTTGTTGATTTTAACTACATATATTAAATGGATGAATACTTGAAACTGGTTTATAAAATATTGTTAACGTCGCTAGTTTTTCTATTAGTTTTAAATGAAGTAAGTGCAGCACAAGATGAGAATTATACTCTTATCGAAGAGTATGACCTGCCAGCTGAATTAAAAGAGTCATCTGCGCTATTTTGCTCCAGTAATGACACAGCCTTTACGCTAAACGACTCGGGAAACCAGGCTGTTATATATGAAATAGATAATAAAGGAATCATAGTTAGCAGCCGCTCCCTAGATATTAAAAATAAAGATTGGGAAGCAATAACCGGTGACGAAAATTACTTGTATATAGGAGATATCGGTAATAACAGAGGCAATAGAAAAAAATTAAAGATCCAAAAAGTAACTAGAACTGGTGAGGCGCAAGTTATAGAGACGGTCGAGTTTAGTTATTCGAATAACATAACCAATGATAATAAATATTTAGCCCATGATTTTGATGCTGAAGCCATGGTTAACCATGGTAGTAACTTATATTTATTTTCGAAAAGTTGGGATACTGGAACGCTATTTATCTATAAGTTAGACAAAACTACTGATGAGCAAGTTATAAAACCTGCTTTTGAAGTGAATGGTTTACCAGGTGTCATTACTGGAGGGGATTATGATACCAAGCGTAAACAGTTTGTTTTAGTTGGATATAAGGTTTGGGGGCTGGGATTTTTTTCGCCTTTTATGACCATATTGGATGAAAATTTAAATCTTGTTAAGTACTTTAACTTAGAAGGATATGGACAAGTGGAAGGTGTTTGTATAACTAGTAACGATGAAGTTTGGTTTACACAGGAAAACTCGTTTTTCTCCAAGAACAAATTAGTTAAAGTAAAAGTAACTTACTAAATATCTTTTTGCTCTTTCACATATCTTAACTTTTATTGCTAATCAGCATGGCACTGTTACACTATGTGCTCTCATAGCAACGAGTTTAGAACTTGTTGCTTTACACCAAGGGGGGCCAAATACGGCTGAGATTTGAGTGCAAACTCATGACCCTTACACCTGATCCGGATAATACCGGCGTAGGAATGGTAAGACATAATTATTCCCATTTACGTGCCGTAAAGCCGGATCTTTTCAATCAATTCTGAAGAGATCCTCCTAAATGAAGTTTAGTAAAAAGCCCTTAGCGACCTTAGTTAGCTATTTTTTAGTTAACACTCTTGTATCGGCTCAAACCGTTGAAGAAAACGTAGAAGTTATAACAGTTCAAGGTGCCTTAGTAAGTACACCTTTATCTAAGATGGCTACTAGTATTTCTATACTGGATGAAGCAGCCATTACAGCCCGTCAAGCACAACATCTTGAAGATATTCTAAATCGAGCTGCCAATGTTAATTTTGCCAGTGGCGCAAGCAGAGGGCGGTTTGTACAAATTCGAGGAATAGGTGAGCGTAGTCAGTTTACGGATCCTGTAAACCCTTCAGTAGGTTACTTAGTCGACGGAATTAATTATTCAGGGTTACTAGCAGGTGCAAGTACTTTTGATATTGCCCAAGTAGAAATATTTAAGGGCCCTAATAGTGCTCGCTTTGGCGCTGATGGCCTAGCGGGAATGATTAATGTTATCAGTAATGATGCCAATGACGAAACCAGTTTTGACACACAGTTTGGTGTCGCCAATTATGGAAGTTGGAACCTTGGAGCCGCTGTAGGTGGTGCGGTTAGTGACTCAGTTAATTATCGTCTTTCCGTTCACCAAAATACCAGCGATGGCTTCATTGATAACATTTGGTTAGACAGAGAAGATACAAATAACATTGATGAATTAACGGTAAGGGGAAAGCTAAACTGGGAAGTTAATAAGGAACTAAACATAAAGACAGTTGTGCATTTAATTGATGTTGACAATGGCTATGATGCTTTTTCACTTAATAGAGACCGAACTACCTTGTCAGACGAGCCTGGTTTCGATACTCAAAAAAGTGAAGCTCTAGGTCTACTTGTTGACTATAAAGGATTAGATTTTGCCGACTTGAAAGTTCAAGCAAGTCTGATGCAAGCCGATTTAGGTTATGGTTATGATGAAGATTGGAGTTATGTTGGTATAGCTCCAGGTTGGGAATACTCTTCTACCGATCACTATTTGAGAGACCGTAACGACAGCAATTTAGAAGTAAAACTAAGTAGTAAAAACAGCGAAGGTAACACTTGGGTGGTTGGTGGTTATTTTTCTGATAGGTCAGAAGATTTAACTCGTGAATATACTTGGTTGGAAAATCCTTTTGAGAGTCAGGTCGACCGTCTTGATTTAGCTTTGTTTGGTCAATATAAATATCTTATATCTGACTCTCAGTGGATAACGAGTAGCCTACGCCTTGCATCACAAACCCTAGACTATAGCGATTCTTATTCTACAGATGAATCAATCGATCACTCTGATTGGGGAGCAGAAATCAGCTATCACCAAAATGTTGGCGACAATAGCATGTTATACCTCAGCTTATTACGTAGCTATAAAATGGGTGGGGTCAATGGACAGTCTTTAAGTAAGGTGGACGATGAAGACGTCGCTGATTTTAGACAGACTATTTTAGATAACGCTATTTTTGATGCAGAGTCTCTTATTGGTATTGAGTTTGGAATCAAAGGTACCAACCAAGAGGGTACTCTAACTGTTGACTTCAGTACTTTTTACCAAAAACGAGATGACGTTCAATATAAAAACTCTATTGTTAACGAGCAATCATTCGTTGATTTTTATGAGAACTCTACAGATGGTAAAAATTACGGGGTTGAAGCAATTATCAATTATATTTTTTCTGATGACCTAAGTGCTTTTGCTAATATTGGATACTTAAAAACTGAGATTAGTAATATCACCCGCCAAGATGGTTCTAATATCGATGGCCGAGAACAAGCTCATGCTCCCACCTATCACGTTAATGCTGGCGTAAACTGGGAAATAACAGAGAGTATTAATTGGTTAATTGAATTCGATGCTAAAGATGATTTTTATTACTCTTTTAGTCACGATAATAAGTCTGACAGCGTTTTTCTTACCCATACAAGTCTAGATTATCAATACGAGCATTGGATGGTTAGTTTATATGCCCGAAATTTATTTGATGAGCTATATGCTAATCGAGGCTTCGCCTTCGGAAATGACCCGAGAGATGAATATGCTCCACATGTATACGAGCAATTCGGTGAACCGCGCCGTGTAGGTATCAATGTTAGATATCAGTATTAGTTGATTTTTAATGGCTGAACTCAGTCTGAGTTCGGCTCTTTACTTTGGAGTTACGATGAAGTTAGTTGCAGAGTTATCTATGTATCCTTTAAACGAGCAATATTTAGAGCCAATAAAGGATTTTATTGACAGGTTAAATAGCTATGAAAACATCAAAGTGAGCACCAGTGCCACTAGTACTATTGTGAGTGGAGACTATTTACCCACAATGCAACTGTTAGCTGAAGAAATGCAACGGAGCCATAAAGAAATAGGCCAGGCCATTTTTGTGTGTAAGTTTCTTAACGGTGACAAAATGAGCTCAAAAGTGTGATTGATAGTTTCATCGCACAGCTTACAGCGACGTCTTTCTTAGAAGGGGTTGCTGTTATCTTAGCTCTAGCCTATGTTTGGCTTGCTGCATTACAAAATGTTTGGTGCTGGCCTTGTGCTTTAGTTAGCACCGCACTATATACATGGTTGTTTTGGAGCGTGTCTTTGCCGTTTCACACCCTTTTGAATATTTATTTTATGTTGATGGCGGTATACGGTTGGCTCAAATGGACAGGAAGCAAAGAGCAATCGATTACTGTTAAAACCTTGCCTATATTTTATCATTTGTTGTTCATCAGCGGTTTATCATTAGCTGCGATTGGACTTAGTTATTATGCTAGCTCGATATTTGATTCTAGTTACTTATATTTAGATGCGTTTATTACTGTTTTTAGTGTATTTACGACTTTTTTAGTTACCCATAAAGTGAGAGAAAATTGGTTGTACTGGATAGTCATTAATATATTTGGTGTGTATCTATACTTTTCTAAAGGTATGTCTTTGACTGGGGTTTTATATCTGTTTTATGTGGGGTTTGCTGTTTACGGTTACCTTAAATGGCGAGGGGATAGCGCTATTAATAGCGACAATATAGCTGCGACATGAACTCCTTCTTACGCACCATAAAAGAAGAATTATCAAGTTTAGTATTTCTTCAGCCAAATTTTATTATAACGCCTATGGATGGCGGTGCGCTTAATAGTAGTTACCGCCTTCAAAGTGGCAGTACCTGTTATTTTCTAAAAACATTTGAATCAGATTCAATTGCTAAGTTAGATAGGCAAGCCCTATTTCTTCTTCAAGAAGAACTATTTGCTAACCATTTGGCCATAGAGCCTGTTTATTTATCAGGCCGACATCTGTTTCAAGTTGACCAATGGGTAGAAGATAAAACCTTAAATAAGGCTAAGTTATCTAAGACTGTCATTATCGAGCAATTAGCAAAAGCTTTGGTCAGAATTCATAAGGTGAAAGTGACTCATGCCTATCCTCTAGACTTACCAGCACAGTGGGCACATTACATTAGTATACTGGAACCTAGGGTAGAGCCAGCAGACTTAATCTTATTGCAAGAATACACTGACATATGGCGCTACGCATGCTCTGAGGAAGTGGTATTTTGTCACAACGATTTGGCGCTATCTCACGTTACCGCTAGTCAAACGCCCAAGGTATTTGATTGGGAATACAGTGCGTTATCCAATCCTTATTTTGATTTGGCTTCATGCGTCGTGATCAATCAAATAGGCCATAAAGAGGCTGTACATTTGTGTGCTGTTTATAGTGAGCTAATGGGAAAGCATGGGGAAGATGTTTGGCAAAAAATTAAAGGGATGCTACCTCTGGTTGAGTTTACGAATCGCCTTTGGTTTGCAGCTGCAAAAACAATCGATTAGCTTAAAATAAGCACTTATTGGTTGTTAAGTGTGCAGTTGACTTGTGGATGCTAAAGGGATAACCAAAATTACTTTACCTTTTACTTTACGTCAGTATAATTCAGGCCCTCAGCAGGAGTGTAGTTCCAATTGGTAGAACAGCGGTCTCCAAAACCGATGGTTGGGGGTTCGAATCCCTCCACTCCTGCCAACTTTCTTTTGTCAATGTATCGACAATCAACTTTCAATTCATGATATTGTTTTAATATGACACGCACTAGCCATTCATCAATTAGCACATATCAAAGCGCCATTTTAACTGAAATGGGGATTTCCAATTGGGGTTTATTATCCCAGGAAAAAGTTGAAGCTAGCCCTTCTGAGGCGCAAATGAAAGAGCTAAAACAGCCAGAATCAGTTGCGTACAACACATCTAGCGTTAAAGAAAGTGCATTGACCAAATTACAGCAGCTTAAAAAACAAAACGCTCCTCTAAAGAAAACAGATTCAATATTAACTACTTTTACAAAGGACGATCTATCTACTCCAATATTTCAAGATGTTTTGCTGGCATTAGAGTTAGCGGATACCTCTGTTATTCATGTAGATAATGGCCAAGAGCAGAGGTACGAAGAGTATCCAATCTTTTGGGGAGTGGGGGATAGTTTGAGCTACAAAAATAAAAAATTATATACCACAAGTTTAAAGGGGTTAAGTACATCCGCCACCCTAAAAAAGCAACTTTGGGACTTACTCAAAGAAGCTAAAGTTAACTCACTGTAACCTAGTAAACTTACCATCGACGACTCTATGGACTTAGAATTTAGCGCAGTCACTTCTGATTTAAATCAAACATGTTTCGATTTACACGTACAGGGCCAGTTTAGCCCATGGTCTAAGAGAATATTTGATGACTGTATAACTCCGCCATATTTTGCAAATTGCCTACTAATTGATGAGCAAGTAATGGGGTATTACATAGCAATGCCAGTGTTAGATGAAGTGACTCTGATGGATATTGTAGTTGATCGTAAATTTCAAGGAAAAGGATATGGTAAAAGACTTTTAGAACATTTTATAAAAGCATGTAGTAGTAAGAATGCGGTTCAATTATGGTTAGAAGTGAGAGAGTCGAATAAAGCTGCCATTTATCTATATGAGCAACAAGGTTTTGTTTTGATAGAACAACGTAAAAACTATTACCCAACCGCTTCAGGTAAAGAAGATGCGTTAATTATGGGATTATATATAGGTTAAAAGGAGGATTGCTCCTCCTCTTTTAGGTTTTACTTTCGAGCCGCAGTTACATTTAAGCTTTCTGCTTGCCCTTCACCTTCAATTGCCATTTTGACAAATTTTGAAGAGTTGTAATTACAACCCACACACATAGCAATGAACTGATTCATGCTAGGAGCGCCAATATTCTTTTCCCAGTTTTCGTATGTTTTACGAGTCTTAACTTTCGCAAGCTCAGCCATTTTTACAGTTGTTAAACCAGCGTCTTGACGCATTGCTCTTAAATCTGCACCACTTATATACATAATCTATTTCTCCAATTTTTATGAAACTACAGCAGAGTTATTTTTGAAGTTATTACACTCTACTTTCTTTGTCGGAAACTAGTTTATAAATAAAAATGTGGATTTGGTTCCACAAGGTGAAATAATTTCACTTTTTTAGCCAGAAGTTTACTTAGCTAAATACTACATCTCTTACGCTCTGAGTTTTGAGTGTAAGAGATATTTAATAGAATACTTCATCGCAGTAATATAAATTTAACTTAAGGCGTAAGTTGTGCTTGGCGGAGTACGCTTAGAGTTGGTCATAGCTAATTGTTGAGCAGGTGGAGTACGCTTAGAGTTGGTCATAGCTAATTGTTGAGCAGGTGGAGTACGCTTAGAGTTGGTCATAGCTAATTGTTGAGCAGGCGGAGTACGCTTAGAGCTTGTCATAGCTAACTGTTGAACAGGTGGTGTACGTTTAGAGCTTGTCATAGCTAACTGTTGAACGGGTGGAGTACGCTTAGAGTTAGTCATAGCTAATTGTTGAGCAGGTGGGGTACGCTTAGAGTTGGTCATAGCTAATTGTTGAACAGGCGGAGTACGCTTAGAGCTTGTCATAGCTAATTGTTGAGCAGGCGGAGTACGCTTTGAGCTTGTCATAGCTAATTGTTGAACAGGTGGTGTACGCTTTGAGCTTGTCATAGCTAACTGTTGAGCAGGCGGAGTACGCTTGGAGCTTGTCATAGCTAATTGTTGAGCAGGTGGTGTGCGCTTTGAGCTTGTCATAGCTAATTGTTGAACAGGTGGAGTGCGCTTAGAGCTTGTCATAGCTAACTGTTGAGCAGGTGGTGTGCGCTTGGAGCTGGTCATAGCTAACATTTGTAATCCTTGCTCGCTATCAATTTTATTTTTTGTGGAGTACTTGTCAATAATGTGAGCTTGAGTAGGAAGTGTTAATCCAGTTAAAAGTAAAAATAGTAATTTAAAATTTTTCATTGTTAATCCTTGATCATTTATATTTAAAAGGTGGGCTAGTTCCCACTCAAGGATTATCTCTGTTTTTTATATATATGTAGAGAGGTAAACTATACCTTCATAATTTTGGGGAGTAAGAGTTTGTAACTTTCATGAAAAACAACCCAAATAATCAAGGTAGCGATGGTTTGCGTTAGATAGGGATAGATTGTATACATTAATATAGCGTCGGAATAACTAAAGACATGCCTAACCCAGTATTCCAATATCATTGCTACCTGAATGAAAATGAAAAAAGCGCTCAATCTATAAATTGCCCAGTCTAAATTAATAGACTCACTTCGTTTGGGAAAATAATGCTCTACAAAACTAACTCTAGAAAATATTAAGAAGCGAACGCCTAAGCTGGATATGGTCAACCACATATACCAGGTTGTATTCGGTGGGTTATAAGAAGTAATATACCAAAAAATATTGGTGATAATCATCAAAATGGTAACTGCTAAAATTACGCGTGTAATCTTATCGTGGCGGCAGAAGTATAAAACAGCTAAGGAAAATATATAGAAGATAAATTTAAAAGTTAAAGTGTCATCCCAGAAAAGCCATAAGGTTTCACCGATTATTGCCTGAATAAACAAAATAACAACAACTGAAACTATGTTTATATTATCTTTGCATAAAAGTGCGGTAAATACTAATACCGCTAAAAATACACGATCAAAAATGTAGGCATTGCCAAAAGATAATATCCCAAACGCCACAAAAAGCCCTCCGAAGAGCGCTGTCATTATTGTTGGGAGGTAGGCGCGAATTAACATTGGCCTAGGGTAAGGTATGCTTAGCTTAAATTAAAGCCGAAATAGTCCATAACGGTAGAAAAAAATGATTCTCTGGTTTGTTCAGAAGCTGTTTGGCGGCAAGTAGACCACCATTTACTTATAACACTCATGCCTATGCTTTCCATAGTTTCAGGCTTCTCATTCTCTATAGCCGAAACAGTTTCTCTGCTTATGCCAATTCGGTTTGCGAGTTCTTCTTGAGTAAAACCAGCCTCTTTTCGCAAAGATTTTAATTGAGCACCGCTAAACATCTTTCTACGGGACATATTGTTAAACTTCCTAATTAACCACTTGGCAAAAAACTTACCGGAAAGACTATAAGATATTCTAGCGCCCGAGTAAATTAAAAAGTTATAACAAATTCGTCACTTTATTTGGCTAGTTAGGTGTAATTGTTTTCAGAAGTAATGAAAGTTACTCTTGAATCAGGACTTTTATCCTTAAGTCATATACAATGCGCGGCCAAAATCATTAGTCAATTGTTTAGTAAAGAGTATTTTCATGTCCTTTCAACAAGAAGTTGATAAACGTCGTACATTCGCGATTATCTCTCACCCAGATGCCGGTAAAACCACTATTACTGAAAAAGTCCTTTTGTTTGGAAATGCCTTACAAAAAGCAGGAACTGTAAAAGGTAAAAAATCAGGCCAGCATGCCAAATCTGACTGGATGGAAATGGAGAAAGAGCGGGGGATATCAGTTACAACCTCGGTTATGCAGTTTCCATATCAAGATCATTTGGTTAATTTATTGGATACCCCAGGGCATGAAGACTTCTCAGAAGATACCTACCGCACACTAACCGCGGTAGACTCATGCTTAATGGTTATCGATGCGGCTAAAGGTGTAGAAGCTCGAACAATTAAATTAATGGATGTTACTCGCCTGCGAGACACGCCTATCATTACTTTTATGAATAAATTAGATAGGGATACCCGTGACCCAATCGATTTACTAGATGAAGTTGAAAATGTACTTAATATTAAATGTGCTCCTATTACTTGGCCAATTGGTATGGGGAAAGAGTTTAAAGGCGTTTATCATTTGTTACGAGACGAAACTATTTTGTATCAAACGGGGATGGGCCATACCATTCAGGATGTGCGTATTGTCAAAGGCTTGGACAATCCAGAGCTAGACGAAGCAATCGGTAGTTATGCAGAAGAATTAAGAGAGATGTTAGAGCTTGTGCAAGGAGCCTCACATGAGTTTAACCATGAAGAGTTTTTAGCCGGTGAGCTCACCCCAGTGTTTTTTGGAACCGCAATGGGGAACTTTGGTGTAGACCATATGTTAGACGGTTTAGTTGAATGGGCACCTTTGCCACAAGGTCGTGAAACCAATGAGCGTAAAGTAGAGTCTAGCGAGCAAAAATTCAGTGGTTTTGTTTTTAAAATCCAAGCTAATATGGACCCAAAACATCGAGACAGAATTGCTTTTTGTAGGATTGTCTCAGGAAAATATGAAAAGGGCATGAAAATGCATCATAGCCGAATTGGTAAAGATGTACGTATCTCAGATGCTTTAACCTTTTTAGCCGGTGATAGGGAATTATTAGAAGAGGCCTATGCAGGTGACATTATTGGTTTGCATAACCATGGTTCAATTCAAATCGGCGATACCTTTACCGCGGGTGAAAAATTCCGTTTTGCTGGGATCCCGAATTTCGCACCAGAGTTATTTAAGCGCATTCGTTTGAGAGATCCACTCAAGCAAAAGCAACTGCAAAAAGGGCTCATACAATTATCTGAAGAAGGTGCAGTTCAAGTTTTCAGACCTTTGCAGAACAATGATTTAATTGTTGGTGCTGTAGGGGTATTGCAGTTTGATGTTGTGGTTGCGCGTTTGAAGGGTGAATACAATGTCGATGCCATGTATGAACACGTCAATGTCTATACTGCGCAATGGGTTACAGCACCAGATGCAAGAACCTTGGATGAGTTTAGGCGTAAAGCTGAGTCTAATTTAGCGTTAGATGGCGGTGACAATTTAACTTATATTGCGCCAACTAGAGTTAATTTGTCATTGGCACAAGAAAGATATCCTGAAATTGAATTCCATACGACGAGAGAGCACTAGGCCTCGAATTTTTGAGACAAAATTTAAATGAATTTACATACCTTTTTATTAGAAAAATTTAAAACTGCACTTAGCACAATTGGTGCTCCAGATGGCACCCCTGCGCCTTTGAGTAGAAGTACTCGTGCAGGTTTTGGTCATTATCAATTTAATGGTGCCATGGGGCTTTCTAAGGTTTTAAAGCAGAACCCACGAGAAATTGCACAGAAAATTGTTGAAGCCGTCGATTTAGATAACGAGGTTGAAAAGCTTGAAGTCGCAGGTCCAGGTTTTATAAATATTCACTTCAAGCCCCAGTGGATAGCCAAGCAGTTACAGGGGGCAAATGCAAACCCACGCCTTGGTATCGAAACAGAAGAGCAACAAAACATAGTCGTAGACTATTCAGCGCCAAACCTTGCAAAAGAAATGCATGTGGGCCACCTACGAAGCACTATTATTGGTGATGCGGTCGCTAAAACTCTAGAGTTTTTGGGACATAACGTTATTCGTCAAAACCATATGGGGGACTGGGGAACACAATTTGGAATGTTGCTTGCCCATTTGAATGATAAATTAGCGGCTAATGAAGTGGCTGAAACCGCATTGTCTGACTTAGAAGATTTTTATCGTGAAGCTAAGGTTCGCTTTGATAACGAAGAGGGGTTCGCAGATAGGGCGCGAGACTATGTTGTAAAGCTACAAGGTGGAGACCCTCAATGTATGCAACTGTGGCAAAACTTTATCGATGTATCTATTGCCCACAGTGAAGAAGTTTATGACAAATTAAATGTAACCTTAACCAGAGCTGATGTCATGGGCGAAAGTGCCTATAACGATGACCTAGCTACAACGGTAGAGGCGCTTAAATCAAAAGGTATTGTAGTTGAAGATCAAGGTGCACAAGTCGCATTTTTAGAAGAAATGGCGGACAAGGAAGGTAATCCTGCTGTTTATATTGTGCAAAAATCTGGAGGAGGTTATTTATATGCCACCACTGATTTAGCGGCTATTCGATACCGCAATGGTAAGCTGAACGCTGATCGTACTCTTATCTTTACCGATGCTCGTCAAGCTTTACATTTTAAGCAGACAGAAATAGTCGCCCGTAAAGCCGGCTTTATAAAACCCGAGCAAAGTTACGAACATTGCCCTTTTGGTATGATGTTAGGCAATGACGGTAAGCCATTTAAAACTCGTACTGGTGGTACTGTAAAATTAGCTGAATTGTTAACCGAAGCTATCGAACGTGCAGAAGTGTTGATCAACAAACGTGAGTCAGACTTGAGCTCTGAAGAACGTAAAGTTATTGCTGATAAAGTAGGTATAGGCGCTGTTAAGTATGCAGATTTAAGTAAAAATCGCACAACAGATTATATCTTTAATTGGGACTCAATGCTCAGTTTCGAAGGTAACACTGCACCTTACTTACAGTATGCTTACACCCGTGTACAAAGTATCTTTAGAAAAGCCCATGTTGACGATGTTAACTTGCAGGCCGATATTGTTTTAACTGAAAATCAAGAGCAATTACTAGCTGTAAAATTAATGCAATATGTTGAAGCTATTAAGCAGGTATCTGCGGAAGCGACACCTCATGTGTTATGTACTTATATTTATGAGCTTGCTAGCTTGTTCATGAGTTTTTATGAAGCTTGTCCAATTCTTAAAGATGGAATCGAAGAAGGCACCAAAAATAGTCGCTTGATGTTAGCCCAACTGACTGCAAAAACACTGCAATCGGCTTTAGACTTGCTAGGCATCGAAACCATGGAAAAAATGTAGGCTTAATCGTAGGAGCTTAGTTTCATCTATAAAAAACCGCTAATGAAAGCGGTTTTTTTGTAGGTAAACAAAATATGAGTTTTATAACTTATTCAGGTTTACTTAAAACAAACTCTAATTCTGGATCAACTATTAAGCGGCCCGACATCGCTTCTCTTCCCAGTAACATGAGATATTTCATTTCTGAACGGTCCGTTAACGTAAGTTCAATACTCCATTGAGTCCCGGCTATTAAAATGTCAGTTTCGATAACATGGCGTTTTTGCAGTGTTGCATTTGAGCTTTTAACTTTACGGACACTTTTTACCTTAGCTTCTCTTTGCACAACCTGGGTTACATCGTGGACATCAGGGTGTATGTCAAACTGTACCCAAGCATCCCCATTTTTTTCAAACTCTAAAATGTTATCTACGTGCAATGACGAAGTTGTCGCTCCTGTATCAACCCGTGCCTCAAGCCCGCTTAAGGATAAAAATGGTAAATCACATAATTCTAAAGCACCGACTAAATGTTTGTTATTAATCATAATTATTACTCATTAATAGACAATGGATGGTTCACCAAGAACAAGGTTATCTTGCAATAGCTCAAGGTTTTCCGCTACTGAGTCTGGTTTTCGAAAATAGGCGATATGGTACATCGCTTCACCTTCTTGGGTAAGCGGGATGTTTTGTTTACCTATAACTACGCCTTCTTCAGGACAGGTAACCGAGCTAAGCTCTGTTCCATAAGGATCTGAAATAGACGCAAGGACACTACCTTTACAGACATGATCTCCCAGTTGGGCTATATGATTAACAAATCCGCTTTCGGTTGCTCTAACCCAGCCACTTTGCCTAGCAATGAACCTAGATATTTCATGGCCTTTACGGGCTCGCTTGTTGAGCATACCAACGTGACGCATGACATTGATGATGCCTTTTACCCCAGCACGAATAGAAAACTCATCGTAGCGCAGTGCTTCACCGGCTTCATATAGAATAACTTTTACACCTAAATCTCCCGCTGCTTGGCGTAAAGAGCCTTCTCTAATATCCGCATTTAGTAGAACAGGTAAGCCAAATGCTTCGGCCATAGCTAGTGTTTCGGGGTCGTCAAGGTCTGCTCTAACTTGAGGTAGGTTACTGCGGTGAATCGCACCCGTGTGTAAATCTATCCCCACATCACATTTGTTGACTATCTCTTTAATAAATAAATTAGCCAAGCGGCCAGCAAGAGAACCTTTTTTGCTACCCGGGAAGCTTCTGTTTAAGTCACGACGGTCAGGAAGGTAACGGCTTTGGTTTAATACGCCATACACGTTGACTATGGGTACCGTGATCAAAGTACCTCGCAATGATTTTATGGATTTACTTTTCATTAAACGGTTAATGATCTCAATACCGTTTAGTTCATCCCCATGAATTGCACCACTAACAAACATAGTAGGGCCATCGCGCTTACCTCTTTGTACATGTATTGGCATAGACAAAACAGTGTCTGTGTATAAAGGAGGCATAGGCAGCTCTATGCGCTTTGTCTCTCCAGGGAGAATACTCACACCACCTATTTCAAGAGGCTTCATTTAGCCTTTTCCTTTTGTTTTGTTGCTATTAGGTTTGGCATTTTTTTCAATACACTGAATAATCATACTTGCTACGTCTTTACCAGTTGCAGTTTCGATACCTTCTAGCCCAGGTGAAGAATTAACTTCCATGACGACTGGGCCAGAACTTGCTCTTAGTATGTCTACACCACACATACTCAAGCCCATAGTTTTAGCAGCATCTACAGCTGTTTTTCGTTCCGCAGGAGATAAGCGAACTATGCTAGCCGAGCCTCCTCTATGAAGGTTGGAACGAAACTCACCCGGCGCCGCTTGGCGTTTCATTGCGGCGATGACTTTGCCATCAACCACCAAACAGCGGATATCTGCACCTCCAGCTTCTTTGATATATTCTTGAACTAAAATGTTGGCTTTTAACCCCATGAAAGCTTCAATAATTGCCTCTGCGGCTTTTTGAGTATCAGCCAGTACAACACCAATGCCTTGGGTACCTTCAAGTAGCTTGATAACAACCGGAGCTCCCCCAACATTTTTTATCAAATCATCGATTTTATCTGGGTGATGTGCAAAACCAGTACGAGGCATTCCTATGCCTTTTCTGGACAGTAATTGTAATGAGCGTAATTTGTCACGAGACCTGCTAATAGCTACCGACTCATTGATGCTGTAGGTTCCCATCATTTCAAACTGTCTAACAACAGAAGTGCCATAAAATGTTACCGAAGCGCCTATTCGCGGAATCACGGCGTCATAATATGGAAGGGGTTTACCTTTGTATCTAACTGATGGTCTGTTACTGGTAATATCCATATAACAATGCATGGTATCAATAACATCTACTTGATGCCCAAGTGACGTGCCAGCTTCAACTAACCGACGAGTAGAGTAAAGCTTAGGGTTTCGAGACAATATGGCGATGCGCATGTTTAATTTCCAATTTTGATAAGTGGCGCATATTACGACTAGTTAATCACTAACGTAAAGCGTTAAATTCCTATAACAAATTAAAGTAATGTGTATACTCAATTTTTTATCACTTTATTCCTAAAATAGCTAAATGAAATACTTCAATTTAATCGCTGAGAATCAGTTTTTTCTTACATTTGTGACCGCTTTTATAGCCTTATCGACCAAATATTTAATCGTTAAATGGTTACGTAGCCATGCTAAAAGCAAAGGGGCTGATAAGCGAGATTTAGTTAACAATGTTAAGAACTTTCTCAACTTTATGATGATTGTGCTTATTTTAGGAATATGGTCTCACGAAATTCAAAAGTTTGCTTTCTCGATAGCCGCTTTTTCTGTTGCTATTGTGTTGGCAACTAGGGAATTTATTCAATGTGTGATTGGCTTCTTTTATTTAGTGTCAACTCGCCCGTTTCGTATTGGTGATTGGATTGAAGTAGGTGAGTTTGTTGGTGAAGTTTCGGCAACAGACTGGATTAAAAGCACGCTGCTAGAGGTGAATATTGAGAATTACGAATACACAGGTAAAACCCTGTTTATTCCAAACAATAAATTAATGACAAGCCCCATTAAAAATCTAAACTTTTTAAAACGTTATGCGACTCATCACTTCATCATAACGCGAGATCAAAGTGTTAATCCTTTTGTATTTATCGATAAAATTTTAGAAAACGCTAAGCAATACTGTGAAGATTTTTATGACGTTGCTGTTCGTTATAATCAAATGATTGAGCGCCGCTTAGATGTCCCTATTACTGGACCTGATCCGCAAATCAAAGTGTCTACAACTGAATTAGGAGACACTGAGATTGAAATTACTATTTTTTGTCCTACTGAACGAGCCATTGAAATTGAGCAAGCCATATGTGCCGACTTTATGGGTTATTGGTATGCGCAAAAAGAAAATGGGAATGGATTATCCCTAGCACAATCATGAAGTGAGGCGAATTATAGTGAAGGGCACTGTTATTAGCCATTAAAATCCGTTAAAATCGCCGCCCTTTTATACTGTGACTATCTCGTATTTTATGTTTGAAATAAACCCTGTCAACAACGCTATCGCCGATATAAGACAACGTGCTTTGTCGCTTCGGGGGTATCTTTGACTATGATCAAAAGAAAGAGCGACTCGAAGAAGTAAACCGTGAACTAGAAAGCCCAGATGTTTGGAATGAGCCGGAAAGGGCCCAAGCACTAGGAAAAGAGAAAGTCGCGCTGGAAATGGTCGTTGAGACAATCGACCTTCTGCAACAAGGAACAGATGATGTTGAGGGCTTAGTTGAACTAGCCGTTGAAGCAGAAGATCAAGAAACCTTTGATGAGGCTGAGTCTGAACTTTCCGAGCTTACCAAAAAGCTAGAAGTGCTTGAGTTTAGGCGCATGTTCTCTGGCCCCAATGATGCTAACGATGGCTATATTGATATTCAATCTGGCTCTGGTGGTACTGAAGCACAAGATTGGGCAAATATGTTGTTGCGCATGTATTTGCGTTGGGGCGAAGCCCATGGGTTTAAGACTGAGTTGATTGAAGTGTCTGATGGTGATGTGGCAGGTATTAAGAGTGCAACAATTCGCTTTAGTGGTGATTATGCATTTGGCTGGCTTAGAACTGAAACAGGTGTACACCGTCTTGTAAGAAAGTCTCCCTTTGACTCTGGCAGTCGCCGTCATACGTCATTTGCGTCTGTGTTTTCTTATCCAGAAGTTGATGACGATATTGAAATTGAGATTGACCCTTCAGACTTGCGTATCGATACATACAGAGCGTCTGGAGCAGGTGGACAGCACGTAAACCGGACAGATTCAGCGGTACGTATTACCCACGAGCCTACTAATATAGTGGTGCAGTGCCAAAACGATCGTTCGCAACATAAAAATAAAGCTCAAGCCATGAAACAACTTAAGGCTAAGCTGTATGAGCATGAAATGCTTAAGCAAAACGAAGAAAAACAAACTATGGAAGATGGTAAATCAGACATAGGTTGGGGCAGCCAGATACGTTCATATGTGCTAGATGACTCTAGAATTAAAGATTTACGTACCGGCGTTGAAACCCGTAATACACAAGCCGTTTTGGACGGTGATTTAGATAAATTTATACAAGCTAGCTTAAAATCTGGGTTGTAAGACTCTTTAAATTAAAGATATATCAGGAAAGTCGATGACTGAACAAAACCAAGATGAAAACAAATTGATTGCAGAGCGTCGCGTCAAGCTTGCTCAAATAAGAGAAAACTGCAAATCAAATGGTTTCCCCAATGATTTTCGTCGTGAATTTTATAGCGATGAATTACAGCAAGAATTTGGCGACTATGAAAAAGCTGCATTGGAAGAGCTAGGTAAGGTAGTGAGTGTTGCTGGGCGTATTCTGGCAAAACGTGGTCCTTTTTTATTGCTGCAAGATATGACTGGGCGTATTCAGTCTTACGCTGCTAAAGATACCCAAAAAGATATCAAAGAAAGATATGGTAGCTTAGATATTGGCGACATTATTGGAGTAAAAGGTGAGTTACATAAATCCGGTAAAGGGGATTTATATGTCAATATGACAGAATATAAGCTTTTGACTAAATCTTTACGTCCTTTGCCTGAAAAGTTCCACGGCTTAGCTGATCAAGAAACTAAATATCGTCAGCGTTATGTTGATTTGATCACTAACGAGCAAACTCGCGATACCTTTATGATCCGCAGCAAAGTGGTAAGTGGTATTCGTAACTTCCTCACAGAACGTAACTTCATGGAAGTGGAAACTCCCATGCTACAGGTGATACCAGGTGGTGCAACAGCTAAGCCTTTTACTACTCACCACAATGCTTTAGATATAGATATGTATTTGCGTATAGCGCCAGAGCTGTACTTAAAGCGCTTGGTTGTAGGTGGCTTTGAGCGTGTGTTTGAAATTAACCGTAACTTTAGAAATGAAGGCTTATCTACTAGGCATAATCCTGAGTTTACTATGCTAGAGTTTTATCAGTCTTATGCTGACTATCACGACTTGATGAACCTGACCGAAGAAATGCTACGTAAAGTTGCACAAGATGTTTTAGGTACCACAATAATTAAAAATACGACCAAAGATGCTGAAGGTAATGTGGTAAGTGAAGTGGATTATGATTTTGGTCAGCCATTTACTCGCTTAACCATGAATGAAGCTGTCTTAAAGTATTGGCCAGAAGCTAATGCCCAAGCGATAAATGATCCTGAGAACCATTTGCCAGAACTAAAAGCTATGGCTAAACAGCTACACATTAAAGAGCCTGAAGTCGACGGTATTTGGGGTGCAGGTAAATATTTGTGTGAAATTTTTGAAGCCACAGCTGAAGAGAAGTTAGATCAACCGACTTTTATCACGGCTTACCCTTGGGAAGTGTCACCACTTGCTCGTAGAAATGACGAGAATGCATTTATCACTGACAGATTTGAGTTTTTTGTTGGCGGACGTGAGCTAGCTAACGGTTTCTCAGAGCTAAATGATGCTGAAGATCAAGCTGCACGTTTCCGTAAGCAAGTGGAAGAAAAAGATGCTGGTGACGACGAAGCTATGCATTTTGATGAAGATTACATACGCGCCCTTGAATATGGTTTACCGCCTACAGCAGGTGAAGGAATAGGTATTGACCGTTTGGTGATGTTGTTTACTGACAGCCCAACCATTAAAGACGTAATTTTATTCCCCCATATGAAGCCAGAAACTCCTGCAGAATAGTTTTTTGTTTCAATAAATATTAAGGACGCTTAGGCGTCCTTTTTTATGGGCGTTTTATAGAAACCTATTGCAGATAAACTTAACTACTCATTAATAAGCGGATTCTAGTTTAAGTATTTCTTCATACAAATATCGGTTAGCTGGTGTGCTAATCCCATGTTGCTTACCTTTATTACTGACATAACCGTTAATAAATTCAACTTCTGTTTGCCGCTTGTAGTAAACATCTTGGTGCATAGATGAGTAGTTGTTAGCGGTAGTATTAAGGACTTTATTCACATCATTAAGTAGCGCTTCAGGCGATATGTTAAAGCCTTCAGCGTGGAGCACCTGTGATACTTCAGAGCAAATATTGATGAGTATCTCGGTGTAAGGGGCCTCGGCTAGCACGCCATTTTTCACATTATGAATGGCGGTAAGTGGATTTATTGCTGAGTTGATAGCAAGCTTTTTCCAAAGTGCTAGCTGTATTGTTTCATGCCAAACACTAGGTGGTAGCAGCATTGATAATGTTTCTTCAATCACGTTTCTATTGCTTACCGGTGATGTTACCCAGCCTAGGTGCGTTTCACCTAAGCCTGTTTCTTTGACTGAAGTATCAGTGGTTTTAAATGCGCCGTAACTAGTGGTAGCTGCAATGATCGGGTTGTTAGGGTAGAGCAGCTTGACTTGTTCTATAGTGCCCATACCGTTATGCAATAAAACTAGTGTATGGTTAGGCTGTATTTTATGCCTTAATTGCTTTAGTGCGCCAAGCACTTGGTATGCTTTTATAGGTAAAACTATGATGTCGAAATTAGTTGCACTTGTGATAGCCGAGTTTTTAGGGTGAATAACTGTTTTACGCCCATTAATATTTTCAATCTCTAGAGTGATATCAAGTTTGTTTTTTAACAGAAGCTGGTATTCGATATTTTGATTCTGGCACTTGTAAGCAATTAGGCTACCTATTGCACCTTTGCCGACAATGGCTATTTTAGGTTTAGCTTTACTCATGGTTAAGGTAACGAGTTGATTGTATATTTTGGCCAGTTTAACGACCAAGGTTGTTGCTGGTTACTTATCACTGCTTGAGTATCAAGCCCAGTGAAGTATTCGCCCTCAGACGGAGGACACATTAGAGCAATGGGCATGTCTTTGTAGGTAAACTTAATGGCAAATGCATGTAGATAGGTTCTATCTGAAGCTTGTCCGCCATAGAGCTCATCTCCTAAAATTGGGGCGCCTAGGCTTTTTAATGCGACCCTTATCTGATGAGTTTTTCCAGTTAATGGTTTTACTAAGTACAGGCGTAAGTTTGGAGCAACTGAAAAGCTAAAAAATTGCGTCAAAGCTTGCTGGGTATGAGTGCCATTTAAGATCCACTTTCCATCTCTTACTTTTTTCATGCCGCCTTTTATTGAGCCCTGTTTTTTTTTAGGTTTTTTAGTCGATAAAGCTAGGTAGTATTTCTCAATTTTCCTTTGCTCAAATATATGACCAAATGATGCGGCTGCCTCGGCGGTTTTCGCAAGAATGAGTATGCCTGAGGTGATTTTATCAAGGCGGTGTACAAGCCATAACTTTTCGATATCTAGTTGCTGGCATATAACGGGCAAAATCCCTTGCTGCCTATCCTCGTTCTGAACGGCTATCTGTGACGGTTTATCAACTATAATAAAATCTGAATGGTCGAATAAAACTCTTATTGTGGGGTTCAACAAATGTACTCTTTTAAATTACTGCAATAATTGCAATGCTAGAATGTAATCAAAATCATTAATTGCGTTCTTGATCGCATTTTTTACATCATCCGCTAGATCTAAATCTTGCATAAATTTTTGCATTTTACTTTCAGATATAAATTCATTGCGCTTTAAAGCTGCCACTAATAATTGCTTACTTCCGGAGTCAGCTACTTGTTCAGGCTGGTCACTATTATTTTTTATGAAATCAGTAATCGCTAAAATAGTTGTTGTTACTATTTCTAGATACTCAGTAATATCTGTTTCTTGTACATCTGCAGATAACTTTGGCTCTAACTCTTTTGAAGCCTGATGCAATACTTCCATTCCTAAATTACCACTCACTCCTTTTAAGGTGTGCACATCTCGCTGCAAAGTTTCAAAATCACCTTGTTTGATGAGTTCATTGAGTGTCTCATTAAAGCTAATATATTGTAGCTGGAATTTATCTAAGATTTTTATGAGTAATGGACAGCTGCCACTAAACTGACGCAGTGCGAACTCACTATTGAAAATATCTTTACTAGCGTCCATTCGCTACCCTTATAGTTTATGATAGGTTTATATTAGCAGTTAGGCTTATGATTTTAATAGTCAATTAATAAAGATTTCTATGTTAAAAACATTACTTTCAACTAGTTAATGTTTGCGATGTTTAAAAATTATTCAGATGGATGTTATTGCGCTCGTCACTAGTTACTTTATCCCTCATCTGAGGGTAGACTAATAAACTATCTTTAATTGGAATCAAAACTCAATAAACACGTTCTGTTTTAATTGAAACTAGGACGTTTACGTTTTTCGTCTAAGGCATACCTGTTCAGTTACATGTTATCTTGATAAAACATAATTAACAGGTTAAGCATACGGGTCATTGCGCTCACAATTTTTTATATTGGATACTATTTTGCAAGTAAATAAAACATCTTTTTCTGAGCGTTTAGCTAGGTTACAAACACCACCTATTATGAGTTCATTGACTGGTATAAAGCATGGGGTAGAGCGTGAAACTTTGCGTATTAATCCAAATGGTGGATTGTCGCAAGCTCCCCATCAAGTATCATTAGGTGCTGCGTTAACCCATGAGTTTATAACGACAGACTTTTCCGAGTCATTACTAGAGTTTATTACCCCTCCAGAAGTGTCCATTGATAAAACTATTGGGCAACTTAAAGACATACATAAATTTGTCCTCTCTAATATCGACGAAGAGCGATTATGGCCAATGAGTATGCCATGCTTTATTGAAAATCAAGACGCTATTCCCATCGCTAATTATGGCACCTCTAATGTAGGAAAAATGAAAAGCCTGTATAGAGTTGGGTTAAAGAATCGATACGGGAGCATGATGCAGGCAATATCTGGAGTGCATTTTAACTTCTCATTACCTGATGAATTTTGGCAACAATGGCTGCTAGCTGATGGTGAGCAATTAGTAAACAAAGATTCAATTTCGGCAGCATATTTTGCATTAATTCGTAACTATCGACGTTTTTGCTGGATTATTCCTTATCTTTATGGTGCATCACCTGCGCTATGTGGCTCATTCATTAAAGGCAAGGAGTCTAAATTACCATTTAAAAAGCTAGGGAAAGGTACCTATTACCTACCTTATGCTACCTCTCTTCGTATGAGCGATCTAGGCTATACAAACAGTGCTCAATCTGGGTTAAACATATGTTACAACAAGGTCGATACTTATATTGAGTCTTTGAGAGCTGCGATAAATCAGCCTTCTGATGTTTACAAAAAATTTGCAGGTAAAAAAGATGGCAACTACCAGCAACTTAATAGCAATGTACTACAAATTGAGAATGAGCTGTATTCACCAATAAGGCCTAAGCAGCCAACTCGCTCATTAGAGAAGCCAACGGATGCATTAGATGAAAGAGGGGTAAGTTACATTGAGGTAAGGGCTTTAGACGTAAACCCTTTTACTGCGATAGGCATTGAGCGTAATCAGTTCTTTTTCTTAGATGTGTTTTTGTTGTATTGCTTAGTTAAGCCCAGCAGCTTAATGGATGCTGCGCAGTATCAAGAGACCGAAACGAATCTAAATACAGTCGTTGCGAGGGGACGTGAACCAAAGCTTGAGTTGACTTGCTCCGCTAAAGCAATTGAATTAAAAGAATGGGCATTACAATTATTCTCTGATATGAAAGAAATCGCTGAAATATTAGACAGTGCCAATAAAACCGATGATTACTCAGTGGCATTAGAAGTTGAAAGGCAGAAAGTTTTAGACCCAAGTTTAACTCCGTCAGCCCTTGTTTTAGAGCAACTAATTGAGCAAGGAATTGATAATGGCACTTTGGGCTTAAATTTGGCAGAGTCCTTCAAAAATGAATTAGCCAATGTGAATTATGAGTACATGAGTGCAGATGAATTAGTTAAACAGGCTGAGTTATCAATACAAAAGCAAAGGTTAATTGAGCAACAGGACACTATATCCTTTGATGAATTTTTGAGTGGTTATTTTCATAAAGTAGATGACAAATAAAAAAAGCCTGACATATGCCAGGCTAAACGTTACTACTAGGGAAATCACACACTTTCAAAAACACATACTTTAAGAGTAGACGATGAAACAAAAGTTCACAAAAAAACTCTTTTTACTGAGAAAAATAATAGCTTGTTTACTCATCGTCTTCTTATTGGGTGGCTGCGCTAATTCTCCCCCAAAAAATATCAGTAATATTTGTGATATTTTCTTTGAGAAACGAGATTGGTTTGATGTTGCCACAGATATGAAAGAGAAGTGGGGAGTACCCATTCATGTCCCTATGTCTATGATGTATCAAGAAAGCTCCTTTAAAGCAAAAGCTCGCCCTCCTAAGGATTACATATTTTTTGGTCTAATACCTTGGGGCCGAGTGAGCTCTGCTTATGGCTATTCCCAAGCAAAAACGCCGACCTGGGATGATTACAAGCGAGAAACAAAGAACTCATGGGCTGATAGAACTGACTTTGGTGATGCAATGGACTTTATGGGATGGTTTATTTCTAAAACCCACAAGGTAAATGGCATTTCAAAGTGGAATGCAGAGTTACAGTATATAAATTACCACGAAGGTTGGGGCGGATACCGCAGGGGAAGCTACCATCAAAAGCCATGGTTAAACAAAGTTGCTAAAACAGTAGCGAGCCGTTCTTTGAGATATGCGACTCAGCTCAAAGGGTGTGAGGAGGAGTTATCTCGAGGGTGGTTTTGGGGGCTTTTTGATTGAATGCAAAATAGGCTAGCTTAAAATAATTCGATCCATATCTTTAAAAATAATGTAAATTGTATGTGTGTTTGATGTTTTTTATTTGTAAGTTATTTTTAGGTGTAAGCCATCTAAATGGTACACATTAGGGTTTAACTAATAAAGGGTGTCTATGAAGGGAATTGTTTTTGTAAAGTTTAATGAGTTTATCGAGGAGTTATGGGGTGATGAATTTTGGGATGAACTTTTAAATGAAGCTAACCTCGAGAGTGAAGGCGCCTACACAACCGTAGCGACTTATGACGATGAAGAGTTATTTACACTAATAGGGCTTGTTGTTGAGAAACAAGGTATAACATCAAAAGACGCCCAGTTTGCTTTTGGTAAGTGGGTCTTCAAAGAATTATTTAATATCGCACCAGCTGGCGCCCATGATTTTAAAGATGTATTCGAGTTTTTACATGCGGTGCAAAATTTCATACATGTAGAAGTTCAGAAGTTAAACCCAGACGCTTTACTCCCCGAGTTTGAGTTTTTATCTGAAACCCCCACCATATTAACCTTTGAGTACTTATCTCCCCGTAATTTATGCTATTTCTGTGAAGGGATTATATATGGGCTTGCAGAGCATACAGGCCAACAAATAAAGGTATCCCAACCAGAGTGTAAGCATGAAGCATGTCATCGCTGTGTTATTGAGGTTGAAAAAGTTTGAGTGCTACGAATAACTCTTCATTATCTGTAGATAGCTTAGAGAAGCGGGTTGCCATTCTGGAGCGAAAAATCGCGAGAGAAAAGAAAGCTAGGATGAGCGCAGAGAATAAATTAGAGAGTTATTCTTTAGAAATTTATCAAGCAAATCAATCTTTGAAAGCTGCCTTAGTTTCATCTACATTAAAGCAAAATGAATTAGAGTATTTACGATATACCGCCAGTGACCTTGTATCTGAGATTGAGCTGGAGCAGTTATTAAATACTTCTGTGGCTCGAGCTGCGACATTTTGTCAGTCTGATTGTGGCTGCATCATTGTTACGGATAAGAAAGGAATTGTTCAGGGTAATTTGAAGTACCTTTGGAGTTCGAATGATGAATGGGGAGAGAAGGTCAATTTAGTTAATATTTTAGAATCTTATTTACCTGTATATGCACAAAAATCAGAGAATATATGGAAAGTCTGTGATTTAGATACTGATATCAGCATAGGTACAAGCCAGATCAAACAAGTCAGTTATAGTCACCTTACTTTATCAGAAGATGAAATGACTTGGCTTATTCTACTTAACAGCAGTAAAACTGTAACCCCAGATCAACTCTTTGCGCTTAATGTTGGCCTTGAGCAATTGTTAAGTGGGGTGCGTAAACGGTCCGCAGATGCCAGTCTGTTAGAGCGAAATGCTGAGTTACAAGAATCATTGGATAAGCTTGAAAAAGCCCGTCGTCAATTAATTCAATCGGAAAAAATGGCTTCTTTGGGTTTATTGGCTGCAGGTGTTGCCCACGAAATTAATAATCCCATAGCATTTATTCGCGCTAACATGGAGGTTCTTCAGGAATATCTTGAAGATTACAAATCATTACATGCTAGTTTAAAGGCCCTTATAATAAACAGCGAGTCAATATCTACAGCTGATTTTAAGGAGGTTATTGAAAACGTCGACTTGGAATTTATTGATGAAGACTCTGTAGATTTACTCAAGTCTAATATTGAAGGCCTAAAACGAGTAAATAACATAGTCGATGATTTAAAAAGTTTTTCTCATTCTGGTGGAGAAGAGCTAACCGCCATCTCGATTACTGATTGTGTAGAGGCCGCGCTAAGAATCACTGATAACGCATTTAAATATGATCACCAAGTTGAAAATCAGCTTACAGGCTTGAGTTTAGTTACTTTGGGCAACTTTGGGCAGTTGCAACAAGTATTTGTTAACTTATTCATGAATGCGGCTTATGCGATGGATGCTGGTGGCAAGCTGACTATCTCATCTACAAAAGATGAAAAACGCTTGGTTATTCATGTTAAAGATACTGGTCAAGGAATGGATAAACAAACAATTAGTCAATTGTTTACGCCATTTTTTACCACAAAACCAGTTGGGGTTGGGACTGGATTAGGTTTATCTGTTTCCTACGCAATTCTAGAGGCTCATGGAGCCTCGATTACAGTAGAGTCAGAGCTTGGAGTAGGCACTACTTTTAGCTTGTCGTTTCTGGACCATTCTCAGGTGTAACCGGTGGACAATCCTCTACGATTAGTGAGAGTGGGGCGGCTTGGCTTTTTTCAAACTGCAGCAACTTACTGATAGTTTTGTTAGTAAATACATGACCTTCTGGTAAAACCAAAATATGTGCATCATTGAATATGTTACATTTTAACGTCATACCAGCTTTGAGGGCATGTGATGGGATCGGCTTTTCAATAAATTCATCAGAAACTATATCTGGGGTATTTAGAAGTATCTCTAAAACCTTGGGATCATAACGGGTTCCCAAAAACTTTTTCATGGTAAGCCTGACTTCGGTTTCATCCAATTTTTCTGAGTTAATTCGTCCTAATGAATAACGCCAGAAATCCCTAGCCACTGATAGAATTTTTGCACCTATAGGTATTTGAGAATCAAAAAGTTGATTGGGCCCGCTTCCGTTAAAATTCTCAAATTGACATGTGATGATGTCTGACACTTCTTGAAGGTGTGTTGCAGGCCCGAGTATTAACTGTGCAGTCTTTGTTTGGTCGATATATTCTTGCTTTTGATTAAAGTTAAGTTCATCAAAAGGTTTACAGTAGATAGCTGTATCTAAACCAAGAAGTCCAATTTCACACAATAAAGCTGCAAAAGTAATGTTAGCGACTTCTAACTTCGGGAGTTCTAGTTTTTCAGCTAAATTTTTTGCTAGCACGCTAACACTATTGGCAAAGCTACCACTGAGATTAGGATTGATACTTATTAGATTGTACAATACCTTTTGAGTGGCCTGATTGTTGTTTTCATTGCGCTTTAAGGCTAGCTGAATCTGTTTAGTTTTTAACTGTATTTTACTTTCTAGGTTTTGATTTAACTCTTTTAATTTTGCATTCTGGAATTTTATTAACTTTTGCAGTCTGGTGTTTTCATTTTTAAGTTTAACATTTGATAACCCTTCTTCGATTGCATCAATAATTTCTTGGTTTTCCCAAGGTTTTTGAAGATATCGATGAATTTTTCCTTTGTTGATTGCTTCAATGGTTGACTCCATATCGGAGTAGCCAGTGAGAAGAATTCGATAGGTATCAGGTGACAAAGTAGACACTTTACCCAGTAAAGCTGCACCAGACATGCCCGGCATTTTCATGTCAGAAACAATTAAATGGATCTTTTGTTTCTCTATTATCTGAAGGGCTTTTTCTCCATTTTCGGCTAAAAGTAATTGATAATTTTGCTTATATAGCAAACGCTTCATAGATTTGAGAATATTTAATTCATCATCCACACAAAGCACCGTCATAGGCGGTGTATCTAAACTGTTTTCTTTGTTCATAGAATTTCTCCTTTGTGTGTACTCTTATCTTTGACTGGCAATATAATACTAAAACAGCTCCCTTCATGAAGTTCACTTTTAACGGTTAACTCCCCTCCATGCTCTTGAAGTATTCCGTAAGAAATTGACAAACCTAGGCCAGTTCCCACTCCTTCTTTTTTTGTTGTAAAGAATGGGTCAAATAGTTTACTTAAATGTTGAGGTTCGATACCAGAACCGTTGTCTAAAATGGATACAATTACATTATCATTTTTCAGGTGGGTTGTTATTGTAATGATTCCCTCTTTGCTAATGGCTTGCCCAGCGTTAATCAGCAAGTTCGTTATTACTTGGTTGATTTTATTTACATTAATTAAAACTTTGGGAACTGAATTTAAGTGTTTTTCAATTTTACAATGATATTGAAGTTGATTACTTACTTTACTTAACGTTGCCTCCACACACGCATTTATATCAAACCACTCTTTTTCATCTGAGTCTGCACGTGAGAATTGCTTTAAACCTTGAACGATATTTTTAACCCTAGATAGTCCTTCAACAGACTCTTCAATAAGTTCCTTTGTATCTTGGTTAATATAGCCAAACTCTTTATCTTGAGCCCATTTTAATAATTCTAAAAGCTTACGTGTTTGTGTGTCAGATGCTACATTAGATAGCATAATTAAGTGTTCACTTAACTGTCGATAGGTATTGGCATAATCTTTAAGCGAGCTTAAATTACTGGTAACAAATGCTATCGGGTTGTTAATTTCATGAGCTACACCTGCTGCTAATATGCCGATAGAGGCCATTTTTTCGGCTTGAATAAGTTGCTGTTGGGTTGCGTGAAGTTCTAGATTAGATTGCTCTAATTGATGGTTACGTTCGTTAAGTAAAGAAGTACGCTCGGTTACTTTTTTCTCTAGTGTTTGATTGAGCATCTTCAAATCATTTTGATATTTTTCTTTTCGTTCGTGCTCTGTTTCTAAGTTAGTCACTAGTTTGTTAAAGGCTTCTGCGACTTCTGTTAACTCATCTTTACCATTAATTTCAATTTTTGTATTGGAGTAATCCCCATCTTCAATTTTGGTTGAAATTGTTCTAGCGCCTTGTCTTAAACGCTGCAACTGCTTGGTTAGGTAAGTACCTAAAACAAAAGAAAATAGGCCAACTAGTAGCATTTCAATTAAAGCGATACCACTTGTCCAGTTTTGAATCTTTTGGATTGATTGTTCAATACTTTTGACTTCGATACCCAGTTGAACTTGCCCATATATGTGCCCTGCTTCACTTATTAGACCAAAGCTATCGAAGACTCCATCAGATACTAAGTCTAACTCTTCGTCAGCTTTAAATTGCAAATTTAATTGTGTTTCGTTTCCGGCCTGAGCCAGAACCTGCTGCTCACTGTTTATTATTCTAATGTAGCTAATGTCAGGGTTTTTGATAAGCTCGTTACTGTAAGCTTCTAGGGAAGCAAGATCATAAGATAAAACTGAATCTTTTGCTGTTGCGGCAAAAAGAGTTGTTATTGTGGAGGCTCGCTTAACAAGTCTATCGTTCATGGTATCACGCATAAAATCCACGGCTGTGAATACTAATAGGAGTAATAAGCTTGCTTCAATAAAAGCAACCCCCAGTATAGTTTTGTTACGTAATGACAATTGCATTTTAAGCCTTCTAATTGGTTGAGCTTTCGTTCAATAAGAGTTCAATATTGAGGGCTCTAACATCGTCCCAGTCACTATTTTTGGCGCTATCAATTCCTTTAAAATTTATAGTACTTAATAAGCTTTTACCTTGTTCACTATTATTTAAGTCATCTAATGCGTTCATGACTTTTTGTTTAGTGGTTTCAGAGACTCTAGGATGCACTGCAAACGCATGGGGAGTGTACCCTTTGGTTTCCCATATAGTAATTAATTGGGATTTGATTGCATCTGGCATATTATTTAATGTACGTTTAATGCCACCTCCAGCAAGAAAGAAACCTTTAGATACATTGAGATAAACAGAATCGTGGGAAGATACATATTGGGTGGTAAATGAAACCCCATGTTTTTTAAGCTCCGCAATAGGAAGTATACTAGCGGCAAATGCAGCAGGGGCAGGAAACGCTAATTGGGTTCCTTCTAAATCTTCAATTTTTCTTATATTGCTATCTGCTCTCGTAACAATTACGCCCTGTATTGTTTTTCCTAGTTGTTTGGCAATTGCTTGGTACCCAGGCTCTTTGTTAAACACCACGAAGTGATAGGGGTTCATATATGCAAAATCATATTCTCCAGCAGCTAGTCGCTTCTCGAAAGTAGGAATATCACGAGCGGTGTTAAATTCAATGTTGATGCCACTTGTTTGACTAATTTGTTCAAGTATAGGTGTCCATAAAGCTGCTAATCGTTTGGCTGACTGCTGTGGAACAATACCAAAGGTTAGGGAAGTGTTTTGTGCCATTACTCCACTGGAAAAGCTGGAAAGTAAGGAAAACAATATGAGCATTCTTAACATTTCTACACCTCTTTAATTCTAATCTTATCGAGTAAGTTGATTGACGAGGTCTAATAAATGATCTTTTTCAAAAGGTTTTGAAATAGCAGCATCCGCACCTAACTCTTTGGCTTTATCTAGACTGTTTTGATCAAGTGCTGATATCACTAGGATTTTCAAACTATTGAAATCATCTTGCTTTCTAAGGTGTTCAAGTAATTCAAACCCATTAAGACCTGGCATACTTAAGTCTAAGGTCATGAGTGCTGGTTGCTTTTGCATTAACTTACTACCTGCTAGAAAGCCGTTGGTTGCAGTATCGCATTCAAAACCAGAGCTTCTTAGGACGCGTTTAATAGCATTTGCCATGTTTTCATCATCATCTACTATTAAGATAGTTTTTGACTTTGGTAAAAAGTCTTCGGGTATGGGCATATTGTTTTCATTTAAGAAACTCAAAAAATCTTCAACCGTGACGCGATTATTGCCTCTGCCTGGTAACTTGTATCCTTTCAAACTACCTTTCTCTATCCATCGAATAACAGTGCGCAAGTTGACATCGCAATACTTAGCAATGTCTCCTGTGGTTAAAGATTTTGATTTAGTCATCAGTACAACTCCCGTGATTCAATTGTCATTTATATCATAATGTTATTATTGGACATATATGACTAAAGTATTATATACGACATTTGTGACAATTGATACATTAGTTGCACGAAATTAATGGCTGCTTTAATAATGTGCACAGGTAAAGGATTAATGAAGAATGCTTTTCTTCTGATGTTGTTAAATTTTTTTGGAGTACAAGGCCTTCAAGCTTTTGAGGTTTCAAGTAGCGCTATACTCAGATATGAGAATGAAACAGACCAAGTTAATTTAACACCAAGGAAAAGGGTCAGGCTGATTGCGTCAGTTGCTGCTACACACCATGTTAATAAGAGGTTGTCAGTGGTTAGTCAGGTAAGAACGGGGCTTAAAAATCGTCAAAATGTGCCTGCTGTTACTCTCTACCAAAAGACTAATAACCCAAGTGGTGATAAAGACATTTTTATTTCACAGCTGTATACAAGGTTTAGTCTTAACAATTTATCCGCTACTTTAGGGAAAATTCCTTGGCAATCTAAGCAAATCTCGGATCTATTTTGGGACAGACATTTAAACCCTATTGGTTTGCATCTCGAATATAGCCTTGCCCAGAGACAAAAGCTGGTATTTGCAACATTTAACCCCCTTGATGGGCAAACTAATACTGTTGGGCATATGTCGCTCATTCAATATCAAACCGTGCTCGCTGTTGATAATGCATTGATTACCTTGTCGCCGTGGTTTGTGGACTATACTGGTGAAGTAGGGGCTAATTTTGCTACTGGTGATACACAGTTTGATAATCGGTTTTTACGTTTTTCTGGTTCAATAAAGCTAGATGATGTGCGCTTTGGCCTGGACTTGGGGTGGTCAATTCATGATGTCCCTAATGAGTTGCACGAAGAGTTTTCTAAAGAGAGGCAAAGCTATGTTATCGAGTTTCGAAAAGGCTCGTTAAGCAAGGTTGGCCACTACTTAACTGAGCTAAAGTATATTTATGCTGAGCGTTTTTCGGTAGTAACAGAGTTTGCACAAAATGCCTCGAGTCGTTTTGCTACTAGTAATTATAAAGGTTGGGATTTTCGTATTCGGTATAAGTTAACGTCTAAGCAGTGGCTTGGAGCGAGAATATCTCAAACTAAGCGCTTAGTAGGGGAGCCTGAGCAAAGTGTGCGCTTCAGAATAGAAACCAAACTTTCATTTTAGGGAATATATTTTATGTTAAATATGTCACAACAACCTGCAATATATAACCCTTTGTTAAAGGACTGCTGCATACTTGTAGTAGACGATGAAGAGAATATATTAAAGGCAATAAAGCGTAGTTTTAGACATACGAAATACCGAATTTTTACTGCACGTAGTGCCAATGAAGCATTAGAAGTATTAAGGGGCACTGATATACAAGTTGTACTTTCGGACTTCAGAATGCCGGATGTTAATGGCGGTACATTAGTAAAAGATATTCGGGAAAAATACCCTGATATAGTATCGATGATTTTAACAGGACAAGCGGATTTTGAAGCTGCTGTTGATGTTATGAATTCTGGCGCTGCATATAAGTTTTTGTCTAAGCCTTGGAATAACCAGCAACTAATTCAGGAGGTAGAGCTTGCTTTTGGAGAGTATCAACAACGCTTTATTGTTAAGTCGAAAGACCAAATTACCCAGCAATACGTAAAGCCAGAGCGAGTATTATTCGACAGAGCTGCGGAGCATTTACTCGTTCAGAATAAGGCCTTTGCAATTGCCTCTATAATTGTTTCTGATTTGTCATTACTTGATCGTTATTGGGAACAAAAAATTCCTGATTTTACTGTACTAAGCTCAATTGAAAGCGTAATTCGTAAACATTTAGGCCAGGACTGCGAAGTGTTTAAAGTTGAAGTGGATCAAATGTTAGTGATCATTCCAGAAAGTGCATTCAATGGTGACCTGCATGATAGTCTAGTTACTCTTCGTAAAGCGCTGAATCTAGAGTGGAATAACGATAAGTTATCTCAAAAACTCACTACTCATCTGAGTTACGCTGAAGCACCTTTTAATGGAGCAAACCTAGCTCAGTTAGTTCACTCAATTAGAAGTACTTCAAGCTCAGATTATAGTGATCCAACTTATCATGGAATGGTTCCTGAGGTTGTCAGATTAGATGCTGCCCACATAGCGCAGAAAAAACGTAAGCAAACCATTCAAAATAGTATTCAACAAGCCATTAATACCAATCAATTTAGTTTGTATTTTCAGCCTAAGGTCAAATTAAGTACTGGGGCTGTTGAGCGAGCTGAAGTGCTTATGCGCTGGGAGCATGCGTCTCTTGGTTGGGTTTCTCCTGCCGAGTTTATTAGTTTGAGTGAGTTGGATGGGCAAATTGCTAAAATAGGGAGTTGGCTGTTTAAAAAGAGTATTTCAGAGCTCGTTACGTTAAGAAGGCAGTATGGCGATAAGGTTAGCTTAGCTGTCAATGTATCACCCAGACAATTGCAAACCTTTCAAATTGTTGACGAGTTTACGTACCTGTTAACTGAAACAGGTTTAGCACCAGAATGTATAGAACTCGAAATTACTGAAGGGTGCGTGATAAACGACATTCAAAAAACTAAAAAAGTACTCTGGAAACTTAAAGAGTTGGGTCTACGAATAGCAATTGATGATTTTGGGTCTGGGTATGCCACCTTTGCTTATTTGTCTAAGTTGCCTGTTGATGTTCTTAAATTAGATAAAGTATTGATTGATGATTTAGAAACGAATAAGGATATGTCGGACATGTTACAAAGTATTATAGCTTTGTGTAACAAGATGAACATAGAAGTGGTTGCAGAGGGGGTGGAAACTGAGCGACAGGCAAAAATGTTGAAAAAGTTTGGCTGCCATTACATACAAGGTTATTTCTATAGTCGACCTGTTACTAAAGAAAACTTTGAGAAAATATTAATTAATCAGCCCTTCTTGTTACCTAAAGAAACTAAGTGAAACTAACGTGCATTAATGTTTATTGTCAGTCATCTAAGGCGGGGGCGTTATCGGTATTATAAATAGAAGTTTCTATCTTCGCCCGCTCAGCTTTGCTCAGATACTTAGGTTTGTTTTTTGGAGCCAGTTTAGCTTTGGCTTTTTTAGCTCTGGCTTTTAGGATTTGATTTCCCTTCTTACGGCGATTCATTATTTTTTGTCTCCTTTTCTATATTTTTTAATATCAGTGGTTAAAGGTTTTTAGAACATCGTCAGTGTAGTTATTGACATCTAGGGTGACTTGGTATTCTTGAATTAACTTATTAAGTTCCTTTTGGGCGCTATTCAATTCCTCCATCACAATCGTATTATCATCCAACTCCCATAGCATACGGGAGCCATCATAACTATATTGTAAAGTAAGTAAGGCATTCACGTTGCCTTGCTTAGCCAGCTCTTTAATTTTTAATATTTTTCTATTTATTTTATTCAACGCTTTTTTAAGCTCCCAGATGTAAACCACTTCAGTCATAAAACTGTGGTTACGATACTTATTGAGTACCCAAGCCAAGCTTAAACTCGAGATTACTACGCCTAATAGGTTCCAGTGAAAATGACTGCCACTTGGGTCTGGGAAAAGTGCGATTAGTATTTGAGAAATAGCTAAGCTGCCTAATATTAACCCTGCAGCACAGCCTCCAATAACTAAATTTAAATGTTTACGATAACGTTCTTTATTTATTTGTATGAGTCGCATTAAAAAGCCTGAGTAAATTCCAGAGTGGATTTTTCTATTATAGTGAAGCAGGTTATGAGGATTTGAAAGGGTATAAGTTTAGATTTTACAATCAAAATTTTAAAGTAGCCAAAATTACAAACATAGTTCAGGTGCCGATAATGGGTCATAGAAATGGGAGTGGTGTATAGAAAATATAAGGTTTTGCTTGATATGGGATGTTTTTCTCGATTATTCCTTGTGGTGACTGTTTTTAGTAGTGTTGAGCCGCTATACTATGCGCCGCATTTAAAAGCGATATACAAAAAAGCAAAACTGTATTGTCCTAAGTAGGGCAGTTTATAATTATTGAAAGGAAAAAAATGACTCCTATTACTAAAACTTTTCAGTATGGACAACATACTGTAACTCTTGAAACTGGTGTAATTGCTCGCCAAGCTACTGCGGCAGTAATGGCAAGTATGGATGACACCTCTGTATTAGTGTCTGTTGTTGGTAAAAAAGACACTAAGCCAGGTCAAGATTTCTTCCCTCTAACTGTTAATTACCAAGAGCGTACTTATGCCGCTGGTAAAATTCCAGGTGGTTTCTTTAAGCGTGAAGGTCGCCCTTCAGAATATGAAACCCTTACATCACGTTTAATCGACCGTCCAATTCGTCCATTATTCCCTGATGGGTTTATGAACGAAGTTCAAATTATAGTAACAGTGGTTTCTGCAAACCCAGAAATTCCTACTGATATCATCTCTCTTATTGGTACATCTGCTGCGCTAGCTATTTCAGGTATGCCGTTCAATGGACCAGTTGGTGCTGCTCGTGTTGGATATAAAGACGAGCAATACATTTTAAATACTCGTACTTCAGAGTTAGAAGAAAGCCAGCTTGATTTAGTGGTTGCTGGTACTGAAGGCGCGGTACTTATGGTTGAATCTGAAGCAGACGTATTGTCTGAAGAAGTGATGCTTGGTGCTGTTATGTATGGTCACGAGCAAATGCAAACTGTAATAAACGCAGTTAACGAATTTGCTACAGAAGTCAATACTCCTAAGTGGGATTGGGCTCCAGAAGCTGAAAACACTGCACTTAAAGATAAAATCAAAGAGTTGGCTGAAGCGGGTATCACAGAAGCTTACCAAATCTCTGATAAAATGGAACGTAAGGACGCCATCGTTGCCATTACTAACAAAACTGTAGAAGAAATAACTGCTGCTGATGAAGAGCAAGATGCTAAAGAAGTATCTGAGCTTGTACATGAACTTGAAAGTGATGTGGTTCGTTCACGTATACTTGCAGGTCAGCCACGTATTGATGGCCGTGATCCTGCTATGATCCGTGCTCTTGATGTTGCTACAGGTTTGTTACCTCGTACTCACGGTTCTGCATTGTTTACTCGTGGTGAAACCCAAGCAATCGTTGCAGCTACTCTTGGAACTGAGCGTGATGCACAAATGATTGATGGCTTAAACGGTAAAGAAGACAGCCGCTTTATGCTTCACTACAACTTCCCTCCATACTGTGTGGGTGAAACTGGTTTTGTTGGTTCGCCCAAGCGTCGTGAAATTGGTCACGGTCGTCTAGCTAAGCGTGGTATTCAAGCGGTTATGCCGTCTGAGAAAGATTTCCCGTACGTTGTACGTGTAGTATCAGAAATCACTGAGTCAAATGGTTCATCTTCAATGGCGTCTGTTTGTGGTACGTCTCTAGCGCTTATGGATGCAGGTGTTCCAATTAAAGCATCTGTTGCTGGTATTGCGATGGGACTAGTGAAAAGTGATGAAAACTTTGTTGTTCTTTCAGATATTCTAGGTGATGAAGATCACTTAGGTGATATGGACTTTAAAGTTGCTGGTACAACTGGTGGTATCACAGCACTACAAATGGATATCAAGATTGAAGGTATCACTAAAGAAATTATGCAGGTTGCCCTTAAGCAAGCTAAAGAAGCTCGTTTACACATTTTAGGTGTAATGGACCAAGCTATTTCTGGCCACCGTGAAGAAATGTCTGAGTTTGCTCCGCGTATTTATACGTTGAAAGTAGATAAAGATAAGATTCGTGATGTGATCGGTAAAGGTGGTGCGATGATCCGTGCTATTACTGAAGAGTCTGACTGTAATATCGAAATTGAAGATGATGGTACAGTTAAGATTTTTGCTACCGAGCGAGCAAAAGCAGAAATTGCTATTTCTAAGATCGAGCAAGTGACTGCAGAAGTTGAAGCAGGAAAAACCTATTCAGGTAAAGTTACTCGTATTGTTGATTTTGGTGCATTTGTTGAAATACTGCCAGGTAAAGAAGGTCTAGTACATATTTCTCAAATCGCTCATGAAAGAGTAAATAAAGTATCTGAGCACCTTGAAGAAGGGCAGGTTATTGATGTTAAAGTTGTTGAAATTGACCGTCAAAACCGAGTGCGTTTAAGTATTAAAGACTTGCTAGAGAAACCCGCTGCGCCAGAAGGATCAGGTAACGAATAGTATTTAGTTTTTGTTATGTTTAAAGGAGCCTCAAGGCTCCTTTTTTGTGTCTGCAAGTTTCATCTAATAGTCCAACCAATAAGTATTCAATTCAGGTGTATTAGGTATTTCTTGGCACACCTTAATGCTGATTTAGATACTGAGTCGTAGTGTAAAGCTGACCTAAAGTCGTTCAAAATAAACCTTCAATTTACATACTCAGTAATAGTTAAATAGTGTTTGAGGGAAGGACAATGAAGATGCGCTTAAAGAGAAAAACTGGAATAGTACTAACTTGCTTACCATTTATTTTTTTGAGTCAACACAGTAGTGCTCAAGAGCAAACTCAACAAGAGCCTATTGAAGGTGGTGGGTTAGCCGTTGTTGCAAAAGTGAGTACATTAGGGCCTGGTATCGAGCTAGATTACAGCTTTAATGAAAACTGGAACTTACGTCTGCAAGGAAATGGGTATACCTATTCAGATACCTTTGAAGAAGATGATATAGATTACAATGGGGAAATTGAGCTGTCTACCTATGGGATGCTTGTTGATTGGAGACCATTCGGTGGCGTTTTTCGTGTAAGTGGCGGTGCTTATATAAATGATAACGAATTACGGGGCAGTGCGATCAGTGCTGGCAGTGAAACTTTTGAAATAGGTGACTTAGAATATCGAGGTAGTAGCTCAGACCCACTTACCCTTGATACTGCTATTGTCTTAGGTGATGAAACTGCAGGGTATTTAGGGTTTGGTTGGGGACAAAGTTACGAAGATGGATTTATGTTTTCGTTGGAAATTGGCGTGTTGTTTTCTGGCGAGCCTGATGTTCAATTAGAAGTTGCTGGAACGGCTGAAGTAGTTGGCTACCCAGGCTATCAGTTTGACGTTAATGGTGATTCTCCTGAAGCAATGGAGTTTCAGGCAAACGTAGATCAAGAAGTGGCAAGTTTGCAAGAAGATATCTCAGATTTTGAAGTATACCCTGTCATTGCATTAGGAATTGGTTATCGCTTTTAATCCTATATAAGCTGTATGAGTAGCGTAATCAATGAAAGATTGTTTACGCTACTTATTTACGTACATTGTGTATATTTGAATTTTATTTGATAATTTGTTCCAACACGTGGGTTTTACCTGCTTCGATAGTATGCCCTTGCGTTATGGCTGTTTCGACACATAACATAGTTAAGTAACTCTCGTCTGCCATGTCTCCCATACTAATAGACTTTTCTTTCCAAGGATTCCAAACCACTATACTGTCGTGTCCAGACGAGCCAATTTGAGTTTGCATTTCACTATCTGAGATAGTCAAAGTCTTTGGCTGTTGTAGGTGTACTCTGTCAGTTTCTTCTGTAAATACATAAGGATTGGTGGTTTCAAATAAATCAAAGTTTCGTGTTTTATCCTTATAGTTACCTGTTAATCCTTGAAGTTGGCATTGATGAATATCTTTGATATTAAAGTAAGTGTGTAGGGCGCAGCTGTAATCGAAAGGCGTATCCCCTACATTGGTTGTTTCGAGTTTTATGACAATAGTGCTGCTAACTTCAATACTTAGCTGTAGTGACGCCTGGCCATCAAAACCTGTACCAATAGTGGTTTCTGGTTGAAGACAGATGAGTGTGCCTTTGGTAGTGTCAGATGCTTTTGTGACAGCCCATTTCTGTGTTCTAACGTAACCATGAGATGCCACACTAGAATTAGTTTGATGGTCGCCAAACCACGGCCAGCAAATGGGTACGCCGCCTCTAATTGCTTTTTTACCATCAAATAAAGCATTTTTGCTTACCCAAAGCCTATCTTTGTTATCGTGCTTTGGTACGTAACTGAGAATATGTCCCCCAAACAAAGACACTTCTGCAGTGGCAAATGCATTGTCTATTTTTAGTATTTGTACATTATCTCGAGTAGATAAGCTTATTGAGTCAGGTAATTGCATAGAGTCCTCTTGTTAGGCCTTTGTATTTAAAAGTAGCGCGATCAAAAAAGGCGATATAAGTCTTAAAGCCTTATATCGCCTTTTGTAGCATAGTTTTACGAATATGTAGACTATTTGCTGATGTGCGCTACTAAATCTAATACTTTGTTTGAATAACCAATTTCGTTGTCGTACCAAGATACTAATTTAACGAACGTATCAGTTAATGCGATACCAGCGGTTGCATCAAAAACAGATGTACGTACATCACCAATGAAATCTTGAGATACTACAGCATCTTCTGTGTAGCCCATTACACCCTTCATCTCACCTTCTGAGGCTGCTTTCATTGCAGCACAAATTTCTTCATAGCTGGCTGGCTTAGCAAGATTAACCGTTAAATCTACAACTGAAACATCAGCTGTTGGTACGCGGAAAGCCATACCTGTAAGTTTGCCATTTAGCTCAGGGATAACTTTACCTACTGCTTTAGCTGCACCGGTAGATGATGGGATGATGTTTTGAGAAGCACCACGGCCACCACGCCAATCTTTTGCAGACGGACTATCAACAGTTTTTTGCGTTGCTGTAGTCGCGTGTACTGTAGTCATTAAACCATCAACAATGCCAAAGTTGTCATTTAATACTTTTGCAAGTGGTGCTAAACAGTTTGTAGTACATGAGGCGTTAGAAACTATATCTTGGCCCGCGTAAGAGTCTTGGTTAACACCCATTACAAACATAGGTGTTGCGTCTTTAGATGGCGCAGACATCACAACTTTTTTAGCTCCAGCTTCGATATGTTTACGAGCTGTTTCATCAGTTAAAAACAAACCAGTAGACTCAACAACTACGTCAGCACTAATAGCATCCCATGCTAGGTCACTTGGGTTACGCTCTGCAGTCACTCGTATCGTTTTTCCATTAACAATAAGTTGGCCATCTTTTACTTCAACTGTACCGTTGAATTTACCATGGGTAGAGTCATACTTGAGCATATACGCCATGTAATCTGCGTCTAATAAATCATTAATACCTACTACTTCAATATCACTGCGTTCACAGGCGGCGCGAAATACAAATCGACCGATACGGCCAAAGCCATTGATACCTACTTTAATTGTCATGTCTAAAATCCTCTGCGAGTTTATTTAACTGCTTACTTAAAAAAGCGTTAACGAAGAGCTTAATACGCTCTGCTGAAATATAATTACAAAATTATGGACTAAATCAGTATATAAGGCAAAATTTTCCAATCAAAATGTTGTTTAATTACATTATTTGTAACACAAATTAATTTGTTATCATTTGTGTATCATAGCTTAGGTTTTATCTTGGTTTAGGCAAGCAAAATAGGGATGAGTAAGAATGACGGCTTCATTGGTTGATTATTTAGTTGAACATCGCGGTATTGAGTCAAATTATACAGATGCATGGGGTAAGCCAACAACTATCTCTAACACGACTAAGGAAAAGCTATTGCATTTGATGGGGTACCAAGTTGATAACCCTCAAGCATTAATAGAACAAGTAGAAGAAGAGGCCAATCAATCTTGGCTGGCGCCTCTAGGTCCAGTCCAAGTTGTACGTAGTCACGAAGATCTGCATATTGCGGTAAGGTTGCCAATTGAACTTGTTGATGATGAATATCAGGCTGTCATAACCACTGAGCAGGGTGAAAATGTTTGCTGTAGTTTTATTCCAATTGACGGTCAGCTTACTAATGTCGTGCATATTGAAGATATTGAATTTCAAGAATATGTAGTGCAGTTAGAGGTTTCGCTACCCTTAGGTTATCACTCACTCTCCTTACAGGTGGATGGTGATGAGCTTGCGAGTACACTGCTTATTATTGCTCCGGATTCTTGTTACAAGCCGCAAAGCATACAAGATGGTAATAAGGTTTGGGGGGTAAGCGTACAGTTATATTGCTTGAGAAGTGAAAATAACTGGGGAGTAGGGGATTTTACTGACTTAGCATTTTTAGTTGATAAAGCAGCTAAGCAAGGAGCACAGTTTATAGGATTAAATCCAATTCACGCCTTATACCCTGCTCAACCTGAAGTATGCAGTCCATACGGGCCATCATCTCGCCGTTGGTTAAACTTTATTTATATTGATGTCACTAAAGTTGAAGGGTTTGCTGACAGCACAGTGCAAGCCCTAGTTAATGCCCCCGAATTTACCCAAAAGTTAGCACTTGTTCGAGATACAGATTCGGTAGACTATGAAACAATTACTGACTTAAAACTAACAGCCCTTGAAACAATATTTGAATACCAAAACACTCGGTTTCTTTCAAAGAATACTAAAATGAATAGGGCTTTCAAACAGTTTGTTACTGAGGGGGGAAGCAGCCTGCAGACGATTGCTGTTTATGATGCATTACAAGAAAGCCTGTCAGACAAAGGGTTACCTTCGTGGGGCTGGCCCGTCTTTCCAGAAGAACTATCTGATTTTGATAAACCTGCAGTTAAATCTTTTAGCAAAAAAAATAAGAAACGAATAAAGTTTTTTATGTGGCTACAGTGGCAAGCAGCCATGCAGTTGGAGCAAGCAAACCAAGTGGCTAATGCAAATAATATGAGCATAGGCTTATACCGCGATCTCGCTGTAGGTGTGAGTGAAGGCAGTGCGGAGATATGGGGAAACAAGGAGCTTTATTGTATTGATGCAAGTGTAGGAGCTCCCCCTGATGAGTTAGGTCCTTTAGGGCAAACTTGGGGCTTACCTCCAATGGATCCAGAAAAGCTTTACCAGCAACAATATCAGCCTATTATTGATTTGTTCCGGTCTAATATGCATGCGTCGGGAGCATTACGAATTGATCATGTTATGGCTTTACTGCGTTTATGGTGGGTTCCAAAAGGGGACGACGCTACCGAAGGTGGCTATGTGTATTATCCGGTTGATGATCTGTTAGGTATTTTAGCATTAGAAAGTCATCGTAATGAAAGTATGGTAATAGGGGAGGATTTAGGTACTGTACCTCCTGAAATACGTGACAAGCTCGCCGAGAATGGCGTGTATTCTTATCGAGTGTTTTTTTTCGAGCAGGCAAAAGATGGTGGGTTTTATTCACCATCTCATTACCCGACTCAATCTATGGCTACCTTAACAACACATGATATGCCAACGTTAAAAGGGTATTGGGATTGTCTTGATTTGGTACTAGGAAAAGAGTTAGGTTTGTATCCTAACCCTGAGGTACTAGAGAACTTGTATCATAGTCGCCACAGAAATAAACAAGCCATTTTAGATACGCTACACGGCCATCGTTCGGTAAATGAAGAAGTAGGGACTGATGTGAACTATGTTGGCATGAGCCGGGCGTTGAATTTTGGTATGCAGAAGCATTTAGCTGGAGGAGCGAGCGAACTTTTAAGTTTGCAGCTTGAAGATTGGTTAGAAATGGACAAGCCTGTAAATGTTCCAGGTACGTCTAGTGAGTATCCCAATTGGCGCCGAAAATTGACTAAAGACCTGCAAAGTATTTATAGTGACGAAGCTTTAAATGCGCTGGCCCTAGATTTAACTAAGATAAGAAAAAGAGTATCAATGTGATTTAAATTTATCGGTGGCTTGACTAACTAGTTTAGCCACACAAACTAAGGCGAAAATATGCAGTTAGAAAACATATTATCTCAAGCTAAATGTACCTTTCCTTTTTCCCACCTAGGTGCCGATTTTCAAAATTCGACTTCAACTTTTTCTATTACCACCTGGCAGCCACAGGCAACTAAAGTAGTTGTGAGCGATTTAGGCACTGGCGAGCTTATAGGTGAATTGACACAAACACCAAATAGTTACTTATTTTCTGGAGAGTTCACACTCGCTTCTTGTCCAAAAGCTTATAGTTTTAAAGTGACTAATGGCGAAACCGATTATGAGGTGATAGACCCTTATCAGTTCAAGGAGCATGCTTATTATGGTGTCCACTATGTAGATCATTTACCCGAAAATATATACAAGCAGCTGGGGGCTCAATTAGTTGATTTAGATGTTGGGTTAGATAAACCTATTCAAGGGACTCGCTTTGCAGTGTTTGCCCCTAATGCTTCAGCAGTCTCTTTAATTGGTGATTTTAATTTTTGGGACGGATCTTGTCTTCCCATGCAAAAAACTGATTTTGGTTATTGGGTTCTTGTGGTGCCAGGTATTACCGCAGGTGCCAAGTATAAGTATCAATTGAAAGATGCGCTTGGTAATGAGTTGCCTCACAAAGCTGATCCTGTCGGCTTTATGGCGGAACAATATCCTTCCCATGCTTCTGTAGTTTATGACCACAAAAAGTATCAATGGCAAGATACAAAGTGGAAAAATCAAGGGTTTAAAGATAGATATCAACAGGCAATGAGCATTTATGAGCTGCACTTAGGCTCATGGAAAAAGCCAGGTTCTGACTCTGAAAAACAATTTTTAACCTATAGAGACCTGACGACAGATTTAATCCCGTATATTAAAGACATGGGTTACACCCATATTGAGCTGTTGCCTGTATCAGAATTTCCTTTTGATGGATCTTGGGGCTATCAGCCCGTTGGCTTATTCTCACCAACTAGTCGTTTTGGTGAGCCTGATGACTTCAAGTATTTTGTCGATCAATGTCACCAAAATGAAATTGGTGTCATTATTGATTGGGTTCCTGCACATTTTCCTGAAGATGGTCATGGGTTAGCACGCTTTGATGGTACCCATGTCTATGAGTATGAAGATCCCCGTAAGGGCTGGCATCCAGATTGGAACTCATGTATCTACGATTTTGGTAAAGATACTGTTCGACAATTTTTGGTGGCAAATGCATTGTTTTGGATGGATAAATACCATATTGATGGACTCAGAGTAGATGCAGTGGCATCTATGTTGTACTTAGATTACTCCAGAGAAGAAGGTGAGTGGATACCTAATATTGATGGCGGCAATCACAATTATGAAGCCATAAGTCTATTGCAATGGATGAATAAAGCCGTATATGAAAAATTTCCAAATGGCATGACCATAGCTGAGGAGTCTACTTCGTTTCCAAAAGTATCGAGGCCAGTATTTGAAGGGGGATTAGGTTTCGGATTTAAATGGAATATGGGGTGGATGAACGATTCATTGCACTATATTTCAAAGGATCCTGCCTATCGACGTTATCACCACAATGAAATAACCTTTAGCATGGTATATGCCTTTGATGAGAGCTTTATATTGCCCGTCTCCCATGATGAAGTGGTGCATGGTAAAGGGTCACTACTTCGAAAAATGCCTGGTGATGAATGGCAGCAAGCTGCAAACTTACGTGCCTACGCTGGCTTTATGTATGCTCACCCTGGTAAAAAATTAAACTTCATGGGAAATGAAATAGGCCAAGCCCAAGAGTGGAACCATGATAGCTCAGTCAACTGGCATTTGCTTGAGTATGAAAAACATAAAGGGATCCAGTCTTTATATCGAGATTTAAATTATCTATACAGTGAGTATCCAGCTCTACATGAATTAGATCACAATCACTTAGGGTTTGAGTGGATTGAGCATGGCAACGCAGAGCAAAGTGTACTTTCAGTGCTCAGAAAGTCTAATGGCGCTAAACAGAAGATTTATTTTATTGTTAACTTTACCCCCGTGCCCTACGAAGATTTTAGGTTAGGTGTTCAAGACAGAGGTGAGTATAAGTTAATCCTTAATTCTGATGACAAAAAGTATTGGGGCAGTGGCTATGCAATTAGTGACAAGTTTACAACTAATAGTAACGAGTGGAATGGCCAGCCTCACTCTATTTCATTGAGTTTACCTCCATTGGCTAGTTTATTTATTTTATTTACGGGTTAAACCATGTCTAACGTTAAAATTTTAGCCGGAACTCCACATCCATTGGGTGCAACCCTAAGTCAATCAGGGTGTAACTTTGCGGTGCATTGCCCTAACGCTAAGGCTGTTGAGTTATGTTTGTTTGACGCTAATACAGAGGAGCAACTTTCTGTCATAACTATGCCTGCTAAGACAGGTAAAGTCTGGCATGGGTTTATTGATGGGATTCAAGCTGGTCAACTGTATGGCTATCGTTTGAAAGGTAACAATAATACCAGTGTCGGACTAATATTTGATTCTCAAAAGTTGTTAATTGATCCCTATGCTAAAGAACTCAATAGACCACTGATATGGGATGCTGAAAAGTACCAAGGTGATAGTCAATACATGGTACCAAAGGCTGTAATCAATCTTCCTAAAGAGAACCATGACAGGCCAAGTAAGCCTAATATACCCTTAGATAAAACTATTTTGTATGAGGCACATGTTAAAGGTTTAACCCAGCTTCACCCAGACGTGCCCGATGAACATAAAGGAAAGTTTTTAGGTGTTGCTCACCCTGCAATTGTTGAGCACCTAAAATCCTTAGGAGTGAGTGCTGTGCAGTTGATGCCTGTATCAGCCTTTATGTCCGAACCTTTTATTACTAATAAAGGCTTAACAAATTATTGGGGATATAACCCTGTTAACTATTTTTGTCCTGATCCTAGGTACGTCATAAAAGATGCTATAGCAGAGTTTAAAACTATGGTTGATACCCTGCATACTGCAGGGATTGAAGTAATACTTGACGTCGTTTTTAATCACACCGCTGAGGGGGGCCTAGATGGCCCAATTTTGTCATTTAAAGGGTTTGATAACACTTCATTTTATCTATTTGAGCGCAATGAATACGGAGCTATTGATTATCAAAAATATGTAAATAACTCCGGTTGTGGCAATAGTGTCAACACTGCATTTCCTTATGTTTTAAAAATGGTAATGGACTCTTTACGTTACTGGGTAGCAGAAATGGGAGTGGATGGGTTCCGGTTTGACTTAGCCGCTAGCCTAGGGCGAGATCCTTATGAGTTCTCAACATTGGCAGGTTTTTTTAGAACCATTAGACAAGATCCAACTCTAATTGGTTGTAAGCTTATCGCTGAGCCTTGGGACATTGGACATGGCGGCTACAGACTAGGTCAATTTCCGTCTAACTGGTTAGAGTGCAACGATAAATATCGAGACACAGTTAGGGCATTTTGGCGGGGTGATAAAGGCCATACAAGTGATTTTGCTACTAGGTTGTTTGGCTCTAGAGACGTTTTTCCAAAGGAAAGTCGCTCCATATTAACTTCGGTTAACAATGTTACCTATCATGATGGTTTTACATTGCAGGATTTAGTGAGTTACGCTGAAAGACACAATCAAGCTAATTTAGAGCAAAATCGAGATGGCCATGGCCACAACTTATCTGCTAACTATGGTATTGAAGGGCCTACTGATAACCCTAGTATTGTGCAATTAAGAGAGCGCCAAAAGCGTAATCTTTTTGCCACTTTAATGCTGTCGCAAGGTACCCCTCATGTATTGGGTGGAGATGAGTTAGGCCGTACCCAAAACGGTAACAACAATGCCTATTGCCAAGATAATGAAATAAATTGGCTAAATTGGGATATTGACGTAACGCAGCAAAACTTTTTGACTTTCTGCCAAGAGGCAATTGCCTTACGTAAGAGTAGCTCAATCTTAAGTCATCTTAATTTCAAGGATGATCACTACTCAACTGGGTGTAATGTCGAGGAGATCCATTGGTATCGCCCAGACGGAGAGCGTAAGTTAGATGGTGATTGGCAAGATTACAATAATCAGGCATTCGCTGTTGAATTAAAAGGGCCTGAAGATGAATTTCATGAACATTGGTTGTTGGTATTCAATAGTAGTAAAGACGATGTACGCTTTCATCTTCCTAAATTAGATGATAAAGCAGCTTGGCAAATAAAGTTAGATACCCGTTATGATTGTTGGGAACAGCAACCAAACGTACTTATAAAGCAGGTGTATTTACAAGGCTCGCAAAGTATATCTGTATTTAAGTGCTTTAATTCTAAGCAGTAAAAGCACTGATTTTGATTCACTATTTAAAAGGAGAAACGATGAAGCTTACTGATGCACAATGGCAACAAAAACTGTCAAGTGAAGAGTTTAGGGTGTGCAGAGAGAAAGGGACTGAACGTCCATTTACTGGTGAGCTATTAGACCTTAAAGCTGATGGTGATTTTTTCTGCACATGTTGTGGTGAAAGGCTATTTCATTCTAGAGATAAGTTTGATTCTGGCTGTGGCTGGCCATCTTTTTCATCACAAAGCGCTGATGGTAATGTGAGTTACCAAGCTGACGACTCCCTTGGTATGCAGCGAATAGAAATTATATGCAAACATTGTGATGCGCATTTAGGGCATGTGTTTGATGATGGACCACAACCCACAGGAAAGCGCTATTGCGTTAATTCAGTATCTCTAAAGTTCACTGAAAGTTCTATTGATAAAGATTGAGCTTAATTTTGATGTGTAAGTTGTTTTTATAAGACTTTGGTCCTAATTTGAATTTTTTTCAATGAAAGTTAATTTCATGATTTAATTGCGAAAACCAAGCTTTTGTCCATTTAAATCATGAATTTTGTTTTTGCAGTTTATATCACGGCTGTTCCCCACTTAAATTGGTGAAAACTTACCTACAAAATTGAGTTTCTTATTGCTTTTACAATAAAATCGTAATTTTTCAACAATTTGGTAGCGCGTAATTCCTTGATTAGAATGCGCCAGAATCTTTTAAAACCAAATTGAGGAAAGCATTGTGAATCTGGAATTAGAGCAAGAGTTAATTGGGAGTTGGCAGGAAAGACAAGAATACGCAGAGCAAATGCAACCTATTTTGGGCAAGTTATATCGAAATAGGGCCATTGAGATTTTTGTATATGGACGGCCTCTTTTAGGGGCGACTACTATAGATATTATTAAAGCTCATCGTTCAGTTAGGCTAAAAGAAAAAAATAAACTCAGATTACGTGAAAGTTGGCCATTACTTGAAGCGTTAAATAACATGTCTCTGGCCCCAGCCAAAATTGATATCGGCAAACTGGCTTATGCATTTCAATATAACCCGCTCTATAAAGACCTCACAGTATCAAATTACCTCAATGATCAGCTAAAAAGTATTATCAATGTAAAAGACGAACAGCAAGCCCAAGATGTAGTGTTATATGGTTTTGGACGAATTGGTAGATTATTGGCTAGATTGTTAATCGAGCGGCAAGGAACAAATAATAAGTTACGTTTAAAAGCCATTGTTGTGCGAGGTGGAAGAGAGGGGGACTTAGAAAAACGGGCTAGTTTATTAAGGCGAGACTCTGTGCATGGTCCATTTAGTGGCAGTATCACAATTGATAAAGAAAAAAATGCAATTAAAGCTAATGGGTCGTACATTCAAGTTATATATACCAATGGCCCTGAAGAAGTTGATTATAGTCAGTACGGTATTAAAGATGCCATTGTAGTAGACAATACCGGTATGTGGCGAGATGAGCAGGGGCTTGGTCAACACTTGAAGTCTAAAGGGGTGAAAAAAGTCTTATTAACAGCACCGGGCAAAGGTGATATCAAGAATATAGTTTATGGCGTAAATGATACTGATATATTGCCAGATGATGTGATTCTATCGGCAGCAAGCTGTACCACAAACGCTATAACTCCTGTGCTTAAAGCTATAGACGAAAAATATGGCATTGACAGTGGCCATGTCGAAACCGTCCATTCATTTACAAATGATCAAAATCTTATCGATAATTTTCATAAAGGGGATAGGCGTGGACGCAGTGCCCCTCTAAATATGGTAATAACAGAAACGGGTGCAGCCAAAGCTGTCGCTAAGGCCTATCCGATTTTAGCTGGAAAACTAACGGGTAGCGCCATTAGAGTACCTACTCCTAATGTGTCTTTGGCAATACTCAATTTACATATGCGTGCAGATACATGCAAAGAAGACATTAATGGATACTTGCGTGATATTTCACTGTTTTCACCTTTGCAGCATCAAATTGATTTTACGGCTTCTAAAGAAATTGTGTCTACAGATTTAGTGGGGACTCGGGCACCCTCTGTGGTTGATTCTCAAGCCACCATAGTGGCGGGAAATAGAGCTACTTTATATGTTTGGTATGACAATGAGTTTGGCTATAGTTGCCAAGTAATGAAAGTTGTACAACATATGGCTAACCTGTTTTATCCCACCTTACCACTTAGCGTACCTAGTTAAGCAATTACCTACTGTTTTTAGCTTGAATAAAGGACTCTAGTAGTCCTTTTTTTATGACTGTGATAAATTACTTTAGTCAAATCTTCATGGGAATAGAATGTGAGAATTAGTAGTAATTTTGATAGCGGTAATATTCAAGTTATCAGCGCGGCTTCACCTCAAGATATCCAACTTAGTATTCGTAAAGACAATCAATCAGAATTTTATCAATGGTTTCATTTTAAGTTAGATACACAGAGTTTTGTTTCCCACACCATTAGCATTAATGATCTTGCGAATTCAGCATACCCAGATGGGTGGTTAAATTATCAAGCTGTTGCCTCTTATGACCGCCAAGAATGGTTTAGAGTAGAAACTGAGTTTGATGGTGACAAATTGATAATTCAGCACACTCCTGAATGTTCACAAATATACTATGCGTATTTTGCACCATACAGTTATGAACGCCACTTAGACTTACTAGCTTGGTCGCAACAATCTGAATATTGCCAACCTTATCATCTGGGCGAGACTTTAGATGGACGAGATATGTCTTTGTTGGTTATAGGTGAGCCAGCAGATGATAAAAAGTCTATTTGGGTAACAGCAAGGCAACACCCAGGTGAAACCATGGCTGAATGGTTAGTTGAAGGCTTTTTACATAGACTATTAGATGAAGATGATGGTTTAGCTAAATTCCTACTAGAAAAAGCAGTTTTTTATGTAGTACCAAATATGAACCCCGATGGCTCAGCACGTGGCCACTTAAGAACTAACGCTAAAGGAGTAAACCTCAACCGTGAATGGCAATCCCCGTCTATGGAGAACAGCCCAGAGGTTTATCTAGTTAAACAAAAAATGCAGCAAGTGGGGGTCGACATGTTTTTAGATGTCCATGGCGATGAAGCTTTACCATATAATTTTGTTGCAGGTTGTGAAGGTAACCTTAATTACAACCAGAGGTTACAAAACTTAGAGAGTGCATTTAAGAATGCTTTATTGATGGCTACTCCTGAGTTTCAGGATGAGTTTGGTTATGAAAAAGATAAGCCTGGCGAAGCTAATTTGACTGTAGCGGCAAATGCTATCGGTCACGAATTTGACTGCTTGTCTTATACCTTAGAAATGCCGTTTAAGGATAATATTGAGTTACCGGATGTTGTATATGGCTGGTCGCCAATTCGTTGTAAACAGCTTGGTGAAGATGTGATGGTTGCCATGCGCTCTGTAGTTGATATGCTGCGTTAAGTTCAAAAATAAACATTATAAAAATACAAAACTATAAAAATTACTAAAGGGGAAAAACGTTGGAAGCATTTCATAATATATTGAAATCTATGGATGGCATGTTGGGGGGAGCCTGGTGGTTTCCATATGTGCTGTTGGGAACAGGTTTGTTTTTTACAATTTATCTTAAATTTCCGCAAGTTAGATACTTTAAGCATGCTTGGAAAGTGGTAACTGGTAAGTATGACAAGTCAGACTCTCCCGGTGATACAAGTCACTTCAGGGCATTAACCACAGCCTTATCAGGTACAGTGGGTACAGGTAATATTGGTGGTGTTGCATTTGCGTTGTTTTTAGGTGGTCCAGCAGCTTTATTTTGGATGTGGGCAACCGCTTTTTTTGGTATGACTACAAAGTTTGTTGAGGTGACCTTGTCTCACAAATACCGTGATAAAACACCAGATGGGACTATGGCTGGTGGACCCATGTATTACATGGATAAGCGTCTAAATATGAAGTGGCTAGCAGTGGCGTTTGCTGTTGCTACAGTGATTAGCTCATTTGGTACTGGTAATTTACCTCAAAGTAATAGTATTGCTACAAGTATCGAGGCTACATTTGGCTTTGACCCTTTGATTGTTGGTAGCGTATTAGGAGTCTGTTTAGCCTTAGTTATTTTAGGTGGGATCACTCGTATTGCCGCTGTTACGTCTAAAATTGTACCGATTATGGCGCTAATTTATATCATTGGGGCGTTCGCTGTTATTTTTGCCAACGTAGAGAATATCGGCCCTTCAATTGTCTCTGTATTTTCCGATGTCTTTACTGGATCTGCAGCAACTGGCGGTTTCTTAGGAGCCACTATTGCCTATGCCTTTAACAGAGGGGTTAACAGAGGATTATTTTCAAACGAAGCAGGTCAAGGTTCAGCACCTATTGCCCATGCCGCAGCGAAAACCGATGAACCCGTGTCTGAAGGTATGGTGTCTATATTAGAACCATTTATCGACACTATTATTATTTGTACAATTACAGGCTTAGTTATTCTTTCATCAGGTGTATGGAAAGAGAAGCATTTCAATACATTCGACCGTTCTGATATGCATATACTTGCAGGTACCTATGAAGAATCTGATGCCACTGATAAACAGTCGTTGTATGCATATATAAACGATTTAGAAGGTCATGGGGTGTCAGGGTACACTGGTGAGATTCAAGTTGTTAATGGTAAGGCGGTAAATAGCGGCTTTACTATTATCAATGCCCGCTCCTTTGCTGAAAATGTAACCTTTTCTATAGGTGAACCAGTAGATAACTACACAGGTACCTTACAAGTGGTAGACGGTAGTTTGGTGAAAAACTCTATCATTGTAACAGGCGAGTCGTTAGTTCATTCTGCCAGTTTGACAGCTTTGGCATTCACCAAAGGTTTCTTTGGAGAGTCAGGTAAGTATATTGTATCAGTTGGTTTATTGTTATTTGCTTTTTCGACTGCTATAGCGTGGTCATATTACGGCGATAGAGCAATGACTTACTTATTTGGGCCACGCTCAGTAATGCCTTATCGTGTTATTTACGTCGCAGGCTTTGTATGGGCTGCAGTATCAGACACAACACTAGTTTGGACTTTATCAGCAGTGGCGATTGTGGTTATGACCCTACCTAACTTGTTTGGTATTTTCTTACTGCGTAAAGAGATGAAAGACTCTGTTGCTGATTACTGGGAAAGGTTTAACAAAGATAATCATTAGTTTTTAATTGTATTATGTAAAGCGCGGCTATCGGTCGCGCTTTTCTATGTAAAGTTGGAGTTAAAAATGGCATTAATAGACTGCCCAAGTTGCAGTAAAAAGATTTCTGACAAAGCGCAAACATGTCAGCATTGTGGATTTACACTTGGCGATGCGAGTGCTGAAGATTTAGCCCGTAAAAAGAACTTAAACAAATATTTGAAAGGCCAACGCATTCAAACTCAGTCAATGATTGCCATGTTATTATTTGTCGCAGGTTTTGGTTTCATGTATTGGGGAGGCGCTGTACCAGGAGAGTTACAGCATACAGCGGCAATGGGAGTCACTGTTATAGGGTTTGTTTGGTACATTGTAAATCGTGTTCGTTTAGTTTTTCTTAAAAGGGCAGATTAGTATGGACAGTGCAATGCTATTACAAAACATGTCTGAGCCAGTTTATCAAAAGTTGTTGCAGTGCGTGGAAACTGGCAAGTGGCTAGATGGTGCGCCATTAACTGAACAGCAAAAAGAAGTAAGTATGCAGGCTGTAATGATGTATCAGGCAAAGGTCCTAAAATCAGAACAGCATATGACAGTTGGCGCAGACGGTGAAATTGTACACAAAAGTCGTGAGTCGTTTAAACAAGAGTTCAATCAAAAGGCTGATCAGAGTCAAACAATAGCACGGTTTAAACAGGATGATATTTAAGAAATTTTTTCAAGCTAAACATCTAAGTCCCGATCCAAACGTTAGAATAAAAGCCATCGAAAATCTTGATAGCAAAATATCTGAACAAAAGTCGATTTTACATGAGTTAGCCTTTAATGATGCAGATACTAAAGTTAGTTTAGCAGCCCTTCAAAGGCTAGATAGTTTTGTGTTGTGGTACAAAATGTCTGAGATTGCTAAAAACGAGCTAGTGAAACGTAAGTCGATTCAGCTAGTCGAAACAGTTTTGCTGTCTGACACAGACACTAGCTTAACAAGCACTGAAAGACGTAATTTTATTCTTGAGGTAAAAGACAGTAGCTTAATTAACAAACTACTTATGCAACCTTGGGTGCAGCAAGACACTAAGCTTGCTATTAGTTTGTTAGATAAAATTGATAAGCCTTTACTTAGAGATAAATTACTTACTAATACTCAGAATGAAGAATTGCAGATTGCTATATTAGACTCCTTACATGATGAGACGAGTAATCGTAAATTACTCAATAAGTTTATTAAAAAAGCTTCCACGAATACCGTTATCGAGAAAGCTGAAAACCTATTATCTAGCTGGATTAAACTTGAGAAAATTCCCTTAGAAGTTGAGAAACAGGTAACAATGTTACTGTCTCGTTTATTGACGTTAAAAGACAACCAAAACTTAGAGTATACCGAGAAGCTGCAAGAAGAGTTGAACAGCGAATACAGTGAGTTAGCAGAAAGCTTTAGCCACTTAGATGAAACTAAACGGGGCGAGATCCAGCAAAAGTATTTAGATATAACGAATAAGGTTAATAGAAATATAGAATTGTTGAGGCCTATTTGGGTGGCTCAACAAGCAGAGCTCGCGCTGCAGAAGTCCATAGAAACCGTCACAAATAGTGTTGAAAGTTATGTAGCAGAGGTGAAGGCTGAGCTTGATTCTAGACTAGCTGAAATCAGTCTTGATGAGCTGGATGCTTTTAAAGGTAAGTTGACGCTATTGGGTACTGAACTTATTCAACTCATTAGCCAAGCACCTGCCAGCGAAAGAGGATTGCATCAACACCTAGAGCAGCTTAACAACACAGTTAATAAATATGTACATACGCTGTCTCATTTACCTGAATTACAACAACAAATAGCATCGGCTCAGCAGTTAGTTGAAAAATTAGAAGCCCAAGCTCTTCCTGAAAGTGCAAATCAACTAGATGAGGCTCAAGCTTATCTTAATGAGCTTAGTCAAAACTGGCGCTCTTTAACTGCACAATCTACTGAGTTATTCCCAAGTGAACTGGTAGGCCGCTGGCATAAAGTAAACAAACTTTGGAACAAAACCATAGCTGAATTTCGAAAGGAACTTAATGCAGACTTAACTCGTTGTAGAAACAAAATCAAAGCTGTTGATAGCCTAGTACGTCAAGGTAAGTTTAAAGCGGCAATGGGGCTGTACCAAAAGGTACAAGCTTGGTTTGGTAACTTAAATGAGAAGCAACAAGGGCAACTCCAAAAAGCTTTTACAAATGTACAAGAGCAAATTGAAAACTTGAAGGATTGGCAAGATTATATCGCGGCTCCAAGAAAGCCTATTCTTCTAAAGGAGGCCGAAAGCCTGATCGCGCAACCACTTCAGGTTGACGCTCAGTCTGCAGCAATTAAACGATTGAGAAGCCAATGGAATAGTTTGGGGAAAACGCTCTCTGAATCGGATCAAGCTCTTAATGATGCCTTTGATAAAGCTTTAGAGGCAGCTTTTGTTCCTTGTCGTGAATTTTATGACAAGCAGCAAAAAGAGCGAGAGAATAATTATCAGTTAAAACAGCAGGTGCTTGACACCTTACGAAACTTACCTGGCGAAGACGCCATGACTGTTACCGAATTATCTAAGGTATTGCGCACGCAACAACAAGTGTGGAGAGATATCGGGGAAGTGGATTATAAGGTGCGAAATGATTTATATGATGAATTTCGAACATTAATTACCCCCCTAAAACAGAAAGTTAACGCTTTTTATAGTGATAATGCTCAGAAGAAACAGATGTTGGTAGACAAGGCAAAGTCATTGCTTGAGCTTGACTCAATTCATGAAGGGATTGAGCAAGCAAAAGTATTACAAGCTAAGTGGAAAGATATTGGGCACGCAGGTCGTAAAGCAGAAGCGCAGTTATGGCAAGGGTTTCGAGACGCGAATGATAGACTGTTTTCTAAAAATGCAGAGTTAATACAGTTACAAAGGTCTGAAGTAAAGGCACAACTTGAAGACTTGCAGCAGCAGGTTTTTGTGCTGGAGTCACGCTTAAACGCTGCTACAAATAAAAGTGAGTTAAAAGCGTCTTTAGACGGTATTTCAGATATTCAAAGCGCACTTAGTGAGTTGGCAACTGGCCCTCGTAGAAAACTGGAAAATCAAGTTAACAATTTGATTTCTAAACAAAAATCTCGCTTGTATGATTTTTCAAATATAGAAAAAAATCAAGAGTATGTGCAGCTATTTGATGTGCTAAGAGATTGGCAAGAAGGCGCAAACTTACCTGAAATAGGGGAGCTTCGTAAAAAGTGGCAGTCTGGGTTCACCGATAGCTCGTCAAGCATAGATCGTGAAAAGCTCACTTTAAAAATGGAAGTACTTGCAGATAAACCATCTCCAGACTCTGAACAAGCTAAACGTAAGCAGATCCAAATGGAGTTAATGGCTCAAAAGCTTCAATCTGGTGAGCATTTAGAGTTAAACACTTTGCTAGTTGATTGGATTAAAGGTGGCGAGTTGAGCCTAGCTGATAAGCCATTGTTGGAGCGCGTTGAAAGAGTGTTTGTATCTTAATGACAACTTTAATTAGGCTAAATAAGTTTATCAGTGACTCTGGGTACTGCTCTCGTCGAGAAGCAGATAAATTGATAGAGCAGCAAAGAGTTAAGATAAATGGGCATACCCCTGAGTTAGGAACTAAAGTAGCTCAAGGGGATGTAGTGACTGTTGACGGAAGCACTATAAATGCTAGTGCTAAAGATAAGACAGATAGAATATATATTGCTTACCATAAGCCTGTTGGGATCACTTGTACTACTGAGCGCCATGTGAAAGGAAATATCATTGATGCAGTAGGGCACAAGCAAAGGATATTTCCCATTGGCCGATTAGATAAGCCCTCTGAAGGGCTTATTTTTTTGACCAGTGACGGCGATATAGTGAATAAAATTTTAAGGGCTGAAAATGCCCATGACAAAGAATACATAGTGACGGTCAACCGGCCTCTCACTGAACACTTTATTCATAAAATGTCCCAAGGGGTTCCCATTTTAAACACAGTGACTAAGCCCTGTGTTGTTACTATGCAAAGTAAGATGGTTTTTAAAATAGTGTTAACCCAAGGGCTTAATCGCCAAATTCGTAGAATGTGCGAGTATTTAGGGTATGAAGTAACTAAACTCAAACGTAGCCGAATTATGTCTGTACGCTTAGCTGGCTTAAAACCCGGACAGTGGCGTGATTTGACCCATGATGAAATGGCAGAAATTAATTTGGCAGTGGCTAAGTCTAGTAAAACAGCAAGTTAATAGTTTTTATTAAGCTAGGGACTTTAATAGCAAACGTAGGCTATTGGCTTGCATTTCGTTAAACCTTTGAGTGTTTGAAAGTGCATTTATTATGTGAATTGTATCTTGGATCTCACTTGCTTTAAGGTTTTCTGAGAACCCCATAGACCACTTACCAAAGTCTCTTTGCATCGCATGCTCAGAGAATATTAAGCGAACATTTGTGTGCCTGTCATCTTTGCATATTTTTTCAAATACCTTTTCAACTTGCTTTTGGCCGCCTTCGAGTATTTGAATGAAATGCTCAGGTAAATGTAGCAAGAGTCCTGTGATATCTTTACTTTTATTATTTACCCTGGACGACGACAGTATATTTTCTATATCACTTTTTTCTATTGAGTTAGTTTTGTCACTCAAGTACACAAGTTGGAACATTTATTTCACGCACTCATTATTTGCATTAAGTTAGGCTAACTATTTTGGACTCTAAAGCCAATTCGTTTTTAAGCCTATAAATTGTATGTATAACATAACAAGCTCAGAACAATGCTCGAATAGCAAAGTGATATTGGCAGACCAAATTTAATGAAGTGCTTGAATTTATAATTACTCGCACTAAACACTAATAAGTTAGTTTGATACCCATAAGGTGAGATAAAACTCGCACTTGCAGCAAAGGCTACTGCTAATGCAAATGGCATAAGTGGAACACCAAGGGTTTCAACCAAACCATATGCTAATGGGAACATAAGGGCAGCTGCTGCGTTGTTCGTGACTAATTCTGTCAAGCATAGTGTCATTAAGTATATGCCTACAAGTGCCCATATGGGGCTCACAGAGAGTGCCCATGGTGCAACAGAGTTCATAATTGTACTAATTAGACCTGACTTTTCTAGCGCTGTAGCTAGGCTTAACGCCCCTAAAATTACGACTATTAGATTTAGAGGGATGTTGCGTTTTATCTCATTACTTGAGGTAACACGGCTGACAACTAGGGTGGATATAAAGAACATTAACCCAGTAGCCAAGTTTAAAATTGATGTGGCTGCAAGTAACACAGTTAATAAAAAACCGCCTAGGGTTATCCATTCTTGGCGTTTCGATAGTTTAGTAGGAACCCGTTTCTCAGAAAGAATGAAAAAGTTCTTTGTTAAGTTATGTCTTTGCATAAAATCAGGACCGGTGGCCAATAAGAGGAAGTCACCAGCTTGGAGTTTTATTTCCCCTAATTTTCCTGATAGTGATTCACCGTCGCGCCTTATTGCAACAACAGCAGCATCAAACAATGCTCTAAAGCCTAAGGCTTTTATTGTTTGCCCAATAATTTGAGCTCGGTTTGAAATGATAACTTCAGTTAAGTTATCTCTAAGTAAACCGTCAGATTCGGCAAACAGCTCAAGCCCTTTGATATGACTTAGATTATCGACTTTTTGAATATTTCCAGAAAAGATTAATTTATCATGGGGTTGAATAACTAAGTCTGGAGTGACTGGTGTAATCAGCTTGCCTCCACGAGCGACCTCTATTAAAAACAGCTCAGGTAAATTTCTGAGGTGATTTTCTTCCACTGTTTTTCCGACTAACTCTGAATCTACAGATACATCGGCTTCGATTGAATAGCTATTGTACTCATTAGTTTTGTTACTTATCTCTGGTAAGAATGGTGTGAGTAAAAACATTAAAAAGCCACAACTTACTCCTGCAACAAGGCCATATAAAGTAAAGTCCCAGAAGGCGAAACCTGGATGTCCGTTTTCGATTAGAAAGCTATTAACGATTAAATTGGTAGATGTACCGATTAGAGTGACAGTTCCCCCGAGAATTGCAGAGTAGGAGAGGGGGATCAGCAACCGGGATGCATGATGGTATTGATTTTGTTTAACAGGGCCGATTAAGCTAGCCACAATTGCCGTGTTATTAAGCAGGGCTGATGATGTAAACGTTAAGCCAAATAAACGCCAAAAACTGCCATTAAAACTAGCGGTGACTAAGGTCCTGCCAAGCCGCTTAATGATTGAGGTTTTATCTACAGCTGAGCTTACTAGTAATAACAAAATTAAGGTAATTAAACCTTGATTTGTCAGGTTGTGAATTACATCTCCTATTACTAGCTGTTGGCTAGCAATAAGAGACAATAAAGAACTGGCAAAAATAAGAGATGGGCGCAAGTTAGTTGTAACGAGCGCCAATATCGTACCGGCAAAAATTGCTAATACCAAGTACTGGTTAATATCCATATTGTCTTATCTTGCTATTTATAGTTTGCTGATATCAGTAGAATTCCAATGAGGGAAGTGCTTTCTGACTAATTGATTAAACTCTAATTCGAACTCAGAGAATTGGCTCTTATTCGTTTCTTCAGCAGTATCGATTATCATACCAGCGCCAACGGTACCATTGGTTAATCTATCTATGATGATAAATGCACCTGTGGCTCTATTGCGCGTATAAGGGTCACATGCAACAGCTTGGGTTAATTTTATAGTACCCACTGCTATTTCGTTTAATGCAAGTCTAGTTGCGTCTTTATGCTCCATAGAGTTTACATCAATTTGATAATCTACATTCACAACGCTACCAGGTACAAACTTAGTGGCAAACTTAAAACCATATTGCTTGTTAGGCATCATTGGCTCTTCATCCATCCATACTAAATTTGTCGTATAAGTGTTGCTATGTAGAGGCAAATTATCACTTTTAACAATCATATCGCCACGAGAAATATCTATTTCGTCTTCAAGTGTGATAGTGGTAGTTAATGGTGCATAAGCGACTTCTTGTTCGCCTTCAAAGTTTACAAGGCTTTTCACTTTTGAGGTTTTACCAGAAGGCAGTGCAGTTATTTCATCACCAGGCTTAATTTGGCCTGATACTACTGTACCTGCAAACCCTCGGAAGTTTAGATTTGGACGATTAACGTATTGTACTGGGAAGCGAAAATCTTCAGCGTTAACGTCGTCATTAATCTCTACGTTTTCTAACATAGTCATTAACGTTTCACCTTTATACCAAGGTGTGTTTTCGCTAGGGTTTACTACGTTATCGCCATCTAGGGCTGATAAAGGAATAAATTGAATATCAGGAATATCCAACTCTTTAGCAAACTCTAAGTAGTCTTTTTTGATTTCTTCGTAAACTGCTTCACTGTAATCCTTAAGGTCCATTTTATTCACAGCAACAATGACATGTTTAATACCAAGTAAAGATGCTAAGAATGAGTGACGACGAGTTTGAGTTTTTACACCGCCTCGAGCATCAATTAGGATTATCGCTACATCACACGTTGACGCACCAGTAACCATGTTACGGGTATACTGCTCATGTCCTGGGGTGTCAGCAATGATGAATTTACGTTTGTCAGTGGAGAAGTAACGATAGGCAACATCAATTGTTATACCTTGTTCACGCTCAGATTGAAGCCCATCAACTAAAAGTGCTAAATCTACTTTTTCACCAGTAGTTCCCACTTTTTTACTGTCTTTAGTAATAGCGGCTAATTGGTCTTCAAAGATCATTTTTGAGTCGTGTAACAAGCGGCCAATTAAGGTACTTTTACCATCGTCTACACTACCGCAGGTTAAAAAACGCAGCATGTCTTTCTTTTCGTGTTGTTCTAGATATCCCAAGATATCTGATTTTAATAAAGTATTTTCGCTATTCATAATTAGCAACTCACTAAGAAATAAGGGTTTAAAACGGAATCTTTCTGATTGTATTTAAGGGGGGCCGCATTTGCTTTTAATGCATCCTTAGAGTCTTCAATAATGGTGACTTTCCCTCCGGCTGCTTCAACCACAGCTTGGGCTGCGCCAGTATCCCATTCAGACGTTGGTCCTAAACGAGGATACAAATGTGCTGCTCCTTCGGCCACTAAGCAAAGCTTTAAAGAACTCCCCATAGCGACTAGTTCTGTTTCTCCGTCTAAAGAGTCAAGCAAGGCTTTTATCTCTGGACTTTGATGAGAGCGACTACCTACGATTTTCCAGGTCTCGCCGTTTTCTCTTACTTTAGGGCTAATGGCTGTTTGCACACCCGAAGTGATTTTATAAGCACCTTGTCCGGCAACACCCACGTATGTTTGTTCTAGAACGGGTGCATAAACAACACCAAAAATAGGAACGCCATTTTCTATCAAAGCAATATTGACAGTGAACTCCCCATTCTTTTTTATAAACTCTTTAGTGCCATCTAATGGGTCTACTAACCAATAGCTAGACCATTGCTTGCGTTCTTCCCAAGCTATATTAGCTGACTCTTCAGATAAAATAGGTAAGTCTGACGCGCTAGTTAAGCCATCAACTATACAATTATGTGCAGCAAGATCAGCTTCGGTTAATGGACTTTCATCTGATTTTTCGTATATCGCAAAATCTTTTTCATAAATTTCCATAATTTTATCACCCGCTTTATGGGTGATTGCAATTATGGTTTTAACGAGTTTGTCATCTAACATTATCCGATAATTCCTTTTTCAGTAAGTAACTCAAAAAGCTGCTCGGCAGACTCTTCAGCACTTTGCCCTGTATAGGTTAGCGTTATTTCAGGAGATTCAGGCGCTTCATAAGGAGAATCTATACCTGTAAAATCTTTGATTTCACCTTGCCTGGCTTTTTGGTAAAGACCTTTGGGATCACGCTTTTCACACACTTCGATAGGGGTATTGATGAATACCTCTATAAATTCATTCTCTTCTAGTAAGTTACGACAAAAGTCCCGTTCACTTTTAAATGGAGAAATAAAAGCAGTCAGTACGATAACGCCAGCATCTACAAAGAGTTTTGCTACTTCGCCCACTCGGCGAATATTCTCAACCCTGTCTTTGTCACTAAAAGTAAGATCACCACATAACCCATGACGAACATTATCACCGTCTAATAGATAGGTATGTTTGTTGTGTTCAGCTAATTTTTTTTCTAATAAGTTAGCAATAGTCGACTTACCAGAACCACTTAAACCTGTTAACCATAATACACAAGGCTTTTGACCTTTTGATGAAGCTCGGCGCGCCTTGTCAACATCATGCTGATGCCAAACAATATTGGTTGCCATTAAAAGTATCCTTCCATCTTTTTCTTTTCCATCGAACCAGATGAATCATGGTCTATCACTCGGCCTTGTCTTTCAGATGTTTTGGTTAACAACATCTCTTGAATAACTTCAGGGAGCGTTGCTGCAGTAGATTCCACAGCTCCAGTAAGAGGGTAACAACCTAATGTTCTAAACCTTACTGACTTCATTTCAGGAGTCTCGCCTTCTTCTAATGGCATACGATCGTCATCGACCATAATCAAGACGCCATCTCTTTCAACTACTGGACGAGGTTTGGCCAAATAAAGTGATGGAATTTCGATATTTTCCATATAGATATATTGCCAGATGTCTAGTTCTGTCCAGTTTGACATAGGGAATACACGAATGCTTTCTCCCTTATTTACTTGAGAGTTGTAAACATTCCATAATTCAGGACGTTGGTTTTTAGGATCCCATCTATGATTGTCATCTCTAAAAGAATATACACGCTCTTTGGCTCGAGACTTTTCTTCATCTCGTCTTGCTCCACCAAATGCTGCATCAAATTTATAGTGATCTAGAGCCTGTTTTAACGCGGCTGTTTTCATAATATCTGTATGCTTAGCACTTCCATGGCTAAATGGACCTACATTCATTTTTAACCCGTCTGGGTTTATGTGTACTAGAAGGTTTAAATCATGTTTTTCAGCCATTTCGTCACGAAAGGCGATCATTTCATGGAATTTCCAGGTTGTATCAACATGTAGTAAAGGAAAAGGAATTTTTCCTGGAGCAAATGCTTTTCTTGCTAAATGTAATAGTACTGACGAGTCCTTCCCGACCGAATATAACATCACAGGATTATCAAATTCTGCTGCTACTTCTCGGAAAATATGAATGCTTTCCGCTTCAAGTTGTTTTAAATGTGTCACAGTAGGTATCGTGGTTGACATAGATTTCTCACGCTAATGTTTTGAGGGTTTATATTAAATAATTCTATATTTAGAACAATATCAAAAAAAACTATAAAATTATATTTATTACTGAAAAAAACAGGTAATCATTGGGGAAAGTATCAAGGGCTCACGAGTATAACGCATCCATTCTGGCTGATGCCCATTTGAATGACTCTTGAAAGGTTAAAGCTGCGTCATCGTAATCGATTTTTATGTCTGTACAGAATTGTTTTATATTTTGCCATTCTGCGTTTTCGTACAATTCACATAGTTTCAGGAAGTCGGCATGTTTTCCAACACGGTTTATAATTGCCTCTTTCAATTCATTTGAAATAGGTAACTTATCTAATAGCTCCTGTAAATCGCCGTCAACCATAGCGTCTATTAAAGACAAAAGGCCCATTAAGAATGCAGAAGATTGAGAGCTCTTAGGTAAAATTCTTAGCACCATGAGCTCACAAAACCTAGCTCTAACCAGTGCCATGACCGTTAGTTCTTTTGGTTTTTCCTGTGAAAACTGTGCACTAAATAGTAATGATATAAACCTTTGTAGTTCTTGCATTCCAAGCACCACTACAGCTTGTTTTATACTTTCAATTGTAATGCTGCGTTTAAATATAGGGGATTGCGCGTAACGTAGTAGTTTATAGGATAAATTTGCATCGCCTTCGAATATAGACGTAATGACGTTAAGGTCTGGCTCTGTTTTGTTGCATTCTGACATCAAGTTCACAACAGACAACTGAGTTGGATTAAATGCCACTGTTTTAACAACTTCTGGCTTGCTGAAAAAGTACCCTTGAAAGTATTCGCAGCCTATTTGAATCGCGTGTTGATATTGCGTATGGGTTTCAATTTTCTCAGCTAACAGCTTAATTTGCGGGTAACCTTTTACCAGTGAAACTATTTGCGCAAACTGCGCTTCAGAGGTCAATGAATAATCAATTTTAATTATGTCAACATATGGGAAAAAATGCAGCCATACAGCTTGATGTTCATAGTCATCTAAGGCGATTTTGTACCCTTGCTTTTTTAAGTGGATACAAGCTGCCAGTAATTTTTTTCCTGGTTTAGCGGTTTCTAAAATTTCTACAACAACCTGCTCTTTAGGAAGTAAAAGTGGGTAGCCTCTCAATAACGTTTCTTGTGTAAAGTTGATAAATGCTAATGATCCATCGGTTAAATCGTTTAGCCCTAAGTTAAATTCTAAGCCGTCAATGAGCTTGGCTGTGGCTTCATCATCATTTATTTCGGGAAATACGTTATCTACTCCATCTCTAAATAAAAGTTCATAGGCATAAAGTGCTTTTGACTTGTTTAATATTGGTTGACGTGCAACATAAAAGTTCACGAAATATTCCTCTATTCGTTGTAACTTAGGGCGTAAATATTACTCAATACTATACTTGGTCTAAGGCTTTTTCTACTCTATCAAATGTTTCAAGAAGCTCAGTGTCCGTCTGCTTTTGTAATAAACTTACACATATAATAGTTACACTACAAACTAAAAAGCCTGGGACGATTTCATACATCCAATTGCTCAAGCTTTTGCCATCAATAGTGACAGGTAGATAAATCCACAGTAAAACAGTTATGGCTCCGAATAACATGCCTAATATTGCTGATAACCGAGTCATCTTCTTCCAAAACAAGCTAATAAGAATTACAGGCCCAAAAGCAGCACCAAACCCAGCCCAAGCATTGCTCACTAGTGTTAAGATACTACTATCTCTGTCGTGTGCTAGGTAAACAGATACCACAGCTACAAGTGCCACAGATACTCTACCAGCAATGATCAGCTCACTTTGACTCGCATTACGTCGGAGGAAAGCTTGATAGAAATCCCCAGTTAGTGAACTTGATGTCACCAATAACTGTGAAGAAATTGTACTCATGATGGCAGCTAATATGGCACCTAATAAAAAGCCTCCAATTAGTGGGTTAAACAGTAATTGGGATAGGTAAATGAACACAGTTTCAGGATCTGAAAGCGTTCCATTGTTGGCTGTTACATAGGCAAGCCCCATTAGTCCAGTTGCCAATGCTCCAATAATTGACACTAGCATCCAACTTATGCCTATTCTTCGGGCTACTTTTACATCTTTAACCGATCGGATTGCCATAAATCGTACGATTATATGTGGCTGGCCAAAGTACCCTAAGCCCCACGACAGTAGTGAAATAACACCTATCGCAGTTACGGCTTGTCCATTAGACGCATCATTAAAAATGGCCATATAGTTGGCAGGTAAAGACTCTAATTGGTTTACAGCTTCGGTAATTCCACCTAATTCAAAAACAACAACAACAGGCACCAAAACCAAGGAAACAAACATAATACAACCTTGTACGAAGTCAGTGATACTCACTGCAGCAAAGCCTCCTAGCATAGTGTAAGCCACCACAACGCCAGCTGTAATGTAGAGACCTAATTCATAATCTAAACCAAAAGAGCTCTCGAAAAGTTTGCCGCCAGCCACTACTCCTGATGAGGTATACAAGGTAAAGAAAATAACGATAACAATTGACGAAATTAATCTTAGACTTCTACTGGTATCGTTGAAGCGGTTTTCAAAGTAATCGGGAATAGTGATGGCGTTTTTAGCAAACTCTGTGTACACACGTAATCTAGGCGCAACCCACAAGTAATTTAAATAGGCTCCTACGACTAGCCCAACTGCAATCCATGCACTAGATAAGCCCGACACATACATAGCACCAGGAAGTCCCATTAGCATCCAGCCACTCATATCTGAAGCTCCGGCTGACAATGCAGTGACTTTGGGGCTTAGGTTTCTGCCGCCCAACATATACCCTTCAACATCTGTACTAGATTGTTTGAAAGAATATAAACCTATCCCCAGCATTACGATGAAATATAGTCCTAGAGATACAAACGTGAGGGGTTCCATTGGCGATTCCTAAATTTAAAATTGCGCTTATTAAGCTAATCATTATGATATTTATTCATGCTAACAACTGAATGATAGATATTCTAGCCACATCAAGAGTTTATATGAAAAGAATGACCTTTAAAGAGCTTGGTATTGACGAACTCTATGCCATATGCAAACTACGACAAGATGTTTTTGTGGTGGAACAAAATAGTATTTACACTGATTTAGACGACCTTGACCAGCTTGCAATGCATTACCTAGATTTAAACAAAAATGGGGAGTTACTTGGGTACGCTAGGTACAGAGAGGTAGGGAATGGTGATTTTAAATTAGAAAGAGTTGTCCTTAGGAAAGATGCTCGTGGTACAGGTCGAGGCAAGGCGCTTATTGAATCTATACTAGCGGATATAAAAGGAATTTCACCCATTGCAAATGTGACGCTCTCTGCTCAAACAAATGCGGTTAAGCTATACCGTTTGTTTGGATTTCAAGAGCAAGGGGAGCCTTATGATGATGGGGGCATAGAACACATAACAATGACCCTTCAATTAAACTAATCAATGCTTACTTGTCATTTTAATTAGCAGGCTAGGCAAACTATTTAATTTGCCTAGCCTGCCCAAGGCCTTCTAATTTTTCTAACCCTAAGCGGAGAATTTAAACTTTTTACTCAGAGATTGTTTAGCTTTAGATACATTAGCGCCATTATCTCCTACCACTATTACACTGGCTTTAGAAAAATCCATTGCTTCACCCGAGTAGTGCTTATCCTTTGAAACACTTTGACTATCAAAATTGCTCTCATTTGGTACTACAAACACAGTGACCTTTTCATCACCAATTTGCATCACCATATGTAGGCTTCTTACTTCGTCAAAATCACAGAAGTTAGCATAATAAATTCGATCAACATTATCGGTTAATTGGCCACCAAAACTAGCAAGTTTAGCATTTACTTGTTCAAGACTAACATTTTCGTTAGCTCCCAAAGCATGGTCTCCCTCGGCTCGAACATGGGCGATAGCATTCTCTGAAAGGTTAATCAAAGTACTCGATTGCCACAAGGTAAAGCTTATACCCATAACAAAGGCCACAGACGCTACCATTGCAAATTGAAACACATTGCGCTTTTTCGATTGCGCGTGACTTTCCATTGTTTGCTTAAGTAATAACTTGTGAACTAAATCAGCAGGCACATCTACTTCAAAAGCTTGCTGCATCTTCTTATCTAGCAATTTAAGCTCTTTGCAAAACTCTTGCTTTTTAGGATCCGCCAACATAGCTTCTTTGAGTTTTTTATCTTGGCAATTAGGGTCACTATAAAGAGTACGACGAAATTCTAAATCATCCATTTTTACGCCCCATATCTATATTGCTTTTCTCTAGCGCTTCTTTAACTTGATTACGCGCTCTAAATAACCTTGTCATCACAGTGTTTTTATTTAGGTTAAGTTGCTTGGCTATCTCGTCACCGCTGTAACCGAACATAATTTGCAGCATGAGTGGCTCTCTATACTCTTCACTGAGTGAGGCCATTATTTCTCTTAGCTCTTTGTGTTCAATTTCAACTTCATTCGTCAATTGATCATCAATCACTGACACATCATCAATGTCAACTAAGTCAAATTGTTTGCGTTCAAAGCGCCTAGCGTTTTCTCTTCGTAAAATTGTAATTAACCACGACTTAGCGGCTTTTTCATCTTTAAGAGAGTCTAAAGATTTCCAAGCGCGAAGAAAGGTCTCCTGTACTATGTCTTCCGCTATTGCTTTGTCTTTCACAAGCCAATATGCATAGCGGTATATATCGGTATGTAATGCCAGTACCAGCACTTCATAGCGTTTTTGTTTATTTGCCATGTCATTAGAGACCGTGGCTTGTTTATTTTCCTTTCGAGAAAACATTATAAATTCGCCTTTTTTTCAAGGTGCTATACCCCTGTAAAAGTTTATTCTACATTATTTGTATTATTGCGGGCTATGTTATTGGATATAAGGATGCTAAACCTGTATCTGTTTGCTCCGTATTTTTTTGGCTTTTACGGAGTCTACGTAATAGGGTATGAAGCTCATTACCGTTCCAATTGGATGGGGCAGAAGAGTACCTAGAAGCTAAAAGTGTATTAATTGATTCTTCAAGTTCTGGATTTTGTAATCTAGCAATACTTGAGGATAACGACGCTTTTTTGTCATTTGTAATACATGCCAGCCAAGTCGTTAGGTTTTGTTGAGTAGATACGGGATCGTTTTTATCCAGTGACTTTTCTAACTCTCGCCAAGCTTTTTGCTCACTGTCAATTTTTCTAGGACCGGATGGAACAGAAGTGCTTGGTTTAGTCGTAAAGTATTTAGCGTGGCGCCACCATAACAGCAACGTAATGGCCCACAAAAGGGCAAGCGCAATGCTCAGCCATTTCCAATATTTTGTTTCTGGTGATGGACCTTGGTTAGTGGTTGGTAGGCTTGTTTCACTAGTCACTGGCTGTTGAGCTTTGTTAACTGTATTTGCTGGCACAGGAGGTGGAGCGAGTGAGGCTTTAGCAGGTTTTATTTGTATTGTTTTTGCGGGTAAGGTCGCGAATTCCGTTTTTTCAGTAACTGTATTAAACCAAGGTATTTTAACTTCAGGTATAAGCAGCTCTCCCGCTTCATTGGGAATAATTGCGATACTTTCTTTGCGCTGAGCGACTAAGGTATTGTTTTTCTCAATTGTCGCTGTTTCTGCTTTATCAGGGTATGTCTTAACTGAACTTGGGTAAGTACTTGAGATATCCGGTAATTGCTCTTCAACCACACCCATTGCCGTTAGTGTTATGGTCCGGGTTACGGGCTCTCCAGCAACAAGCTTATTGGTATCAAATTGCCATTCATCATTTACTTGTACATATTCACTTGGAAGCCAATGCTCTTTGTATCCAGTTGGTATAGGTTTAACAGTAATTTTTTGTTCTGGCCCCACGCGATTAACAATTTTACTGCGGTTAAAAAAGCCAAAGCTTTGTTGCGTGTTATCTACTACTTCACCTTCAAATAGAGGGCCATTAATAGTGACAGTGCCACTTTGCTGGGGAACTATGGCAAATGAGCGCTCGATAATTCGATATCTAATGCCATCGATTATCTCATTATATTCTTTATCTTTACCTAGTTGACGAATATCTGCGTTTTCTAATGTTGGGCTAGATAATGAGCCTCTTTGTAAGTCTTTACTTAAGTGAAGTTTAACCTTGTAATTAATCTGTTGTTGTAAGTAGGCTTCTTTTAAATCAACTTCTGTGGTGATGTATAAGTCTCTCCCTTGTGTTTGCTTACTCGCTGATACTGGTATCACCATAACAGTCAGTGGCTCAGTTTTATTACCCTGTAAGTCAAAAGAAGGGATTGTAAAGCGCCCTTGTTTTCTAGGAATAAGCACTGTTGACCAAGTGGTGCTTTTGGTTGTAGTAAAGTTAATCATTTTAGTTTGAGTACTGACAGAGGTGCGGCCAACAACAAAGTCCTTCATCAAAAATGAAGAATCAAAAGCATTGGTATCTATATCGCCATTAGCCACCACACTTAAAATAAAAGATTCATCAACCATGACTGGGTTTTTATCTACTGAGGCGCTTACCTCGATACTTTGAGAAAAGCTAAAGTAGCTTAAGCTGCACAAGTATAAAGCTGTGATTATTTTGATTATTTTTAACTTACTCACTTCTACCAATTCCTCTGAATATTTGCAGGTAAACGTTCTCTTTTTCTCTGTTGAGACTCTATTAACATTTTTCGTTTTAATAAAAATGCCGGGTCATCAGGTATCTTATTAAGTAGGCTTTGCATACGCTGCATTTGTTCTCGTTCTTCGTCCGTCAGCTCCGCTTCACTCGCTTCAGCAACTTCTCCTTGTTGTTCACTTTCTTGTTGTTCTTGTTCCGTCTGAGCTTGCTGTTCTTGCTTCTCAGAGTCTTGATTTTCTGACTCTTCTGCTTGCTCGGAAGATTCATTTTGCTGCTCATTTGAGTCTTGCCCTTGAGGCTCATTGCTCTGTTCTTGCTGCTCTTGTGAGTTTTCAGTTTCTTGATTTTCAGAATTTTGTTGCTCTGATTGTTGCTGGTCTGAATTCTCACCTTCTTGTTGATCAGATTGTTGAGACTGATCCTCAGACTGATTTTGCTCCTGTTGGTTTTGTTGCTGCTCCTTGAGATCTTCTAATAGCGTTTTATTGGCAAGGGCGTCCTCATGCTCAGGCTGTAATGCTAATACTTGGTCGTAAGCAACGATGGCTTTATCCAACTCTCCAAGTTGTGCTAGAGCATTGCCCGCATTGTAGGCTGCCTCAATATAATCATTGCTTGATGGAGGAACCTCTAAAAAAGACTGTAAAGCGCCCTCAAAATCTTTATTTTTATATTGAGATGTTCCGCGCCACAGTGGGTTTTTAAATGTGTTTGCTGCACTTTCAAAGTCATCTTGTTTAAAGGCTTGTAGCCCTTGCTGATCCGCAGTTGACCACATATCTTGCCACCAACTTGCTTCAGCGCTTGGTGTATATACTGGCAGCAGACAGGTCAATAGAATGACGCTTAGTATGCCTTTTCTGAAACTATAGGCAGCAAATGGTAATAATATTAATAACAAGTAAGGTCCCATTTCTTGCCATTTATCACCAAAGTTATCTTGTTGTTCTTCTTCGCTCGAAGCTTCTTCATTGAGTAGTTCTTGCTTCATTAAGTAATCTATATCTTTGTCGTTACTTTGCATCGAGACGTAACGGCCACCCGCACTTTTTGCTATTGATTTTAAGTTGTTAGTGGTTAACTTTGGAATGACGATAGCTCCGCGATTATCTTTTAGTAATTCACCATTAACCAGCTTTATTGGCGCCCCTTCCTCGGTTCCAACTGCAAGTATGGATAATCTATAAGATGAAGTATTAATGAGTTCACTTACTTCTTTCATCTGTTGATTTGAAATACCATCGGTAATCCAAAAAATTTCACCATGTTGGTAACCAGCGCTAGTTAATAACTCTATTGCTGCCTCAATACCTAACACCGGCTCACTGCCTGCTATGGGCATTATTTCTGGCGTTAGACTTGGGATCAGTGTTGTGAGGTTTTGGGCATCACTACTAAGAGGACTAATCGTAAACGCATCGCCAGCATAGGCAACTAAGCCTGTTTCCCCTTCTGTTATAGCATTAACTAAATCAATGGCCTTGTATTTAGCTCGGGTTAGTCTATTTGGGGTAATGTCAGTTGCTCTCATGGACATTGACATATCAATGAGTACCACCTTACCTGTGTTCAATTGATAAACAGGCTGGGGGAGTCTTTCCCATGTAGGGCCTGCTAATGCTAGAGTGGCAATGACCCAAGACACCCCTAATAACAATAAAGGTGGGCGGGCTTTCTTAATTCCATCGGTTGTAATCAAGTGTTGATATAGATGACTCGCCAGTACACTTTGCCAGCCAGATTGCTGTTTATGCACATGGCGCAGTAAACCAACTAACCCAATTAAAGGTAGGATGGCCCATAACCAGTGTGGCCGGATAAAGTGGAAATCATTGAGAATCGTCATGTAGTCATTCATGGTTTTGTTCCAGTGAATACATATTGTTTGGCTAAAGGAAAAAGCGCCATTAATGCTGTGATAAGTAAAGCTAGAGCTAATGGGTAGTAAAACAGTGCCTGTAGAGGGCGCATTTGACGACTTTCTCTAGCGATAGGTTCTAACTCATCTAAGGTAGCGTAAATTTGCCGTAACGACTCTGCGTCTCTGGCTCTAAAGTAGCGTCCTCCAGTTGATTTTGCGATATCAGTTAACATGTCTTCATCTAAATCCTGTGATGGGTTGACTTGGCGTTTTCCAAAAAAGCTCTGTACTAACATTTTGTCGGCCCCCACACCTATGGTGTATATGGTAACCCCATTATTTATAGCTAATTCATTGGCTTGTTCAGGGGTGATGTTGCCTGCGGTATTTTGACCATCAGTAAGTAGTATTAATACTTTGTTAGATTCTTTTTTGGTTTCAAATCGCTTTATAGCCAAGCCTATTGCGTCACCAATAGCTGTTTGTTCTCCAACTAATCCAATTAGTGATTCGTCGAGTAAGTCTTCTACTGTCTCTCTGTCGTAGGTGAGGGGGGCTTGCAAGTAAGCTGTATCAGCGAATAATATTAATCCAAGCCTATCTCCTATGCGGCGCTCTATAAAATCGCCTAGTACAAATTTAATCATTTCTAAACGATCTACTTGTTTGCCATTAACTTGCATATCATCAATTTTCATACTGCCAGACAAGTCTACCGCTATCATTAAATCTCGTCCCTCAGCTGGTATACTAATGGGCTCTCCTAACCATTGTGGTCTGGCAGTTGCCGTCACTAAGGCTATCCAGGCTAGGCTTGCGAAAAATAGTCGCCATTTTTTAATGCCAGTGTTCGTGGTACTAGATTCTATCCCTGCAGTTAAGCTAGGGACTTTTAGCGCCGCTTCTTGTCCTTGCTTTTTAGCGGGTAAAAAAAACATAAGAATGGGCAGAGGTAAAAGATAAAATGCCCAAAGCCATTCAAACTCAAGCATGTTTGTGCTCCAGCAGTTCTAATGTCGATTTTTTGGGTGGCAAGGCTGCACTTAACCAATCCGAGGTAGCCTGTTTGTATACGTCAAAGTCATCCGAAGGTACTTTTTGATATAAAGATTGCTGCAGAGCCATTATATTTTTATTGAATTCCTGATTATGTTTTCTATTAAAAGTAAGGTTTAAAAAGTTAACCCAGTCATCACCGTGCAGTTGTTGCACCTTTATATTGGGGAAATAACTAATGGCAGCGCGTTTAAGTAATTGATTCAACTTTGCTTTACCATTTCCATGGGTATTATTGATTAATGCTAGTTCTTTTAATGCTTGACGTTTTTTGGCGCTAAGTTTGTAAAGCTTGATGGCCCAAATCACTAAGCAGGTAAAGAGTACGAAAACCAAAAGTATGACTAGCCACCAGCCATAAGCCAAAGGCCAAAAGCCAATTTCTGTTGGGGTATGAATATCCTTTAGGTTATCTAATGGATTCATTGGCTGCCTCTCCCAGAAAAACGCTCCAGTTGAACTTCTAAAGGTAATCCTGCATCAATAGCTAAAACTTGTGCTTTACACTGTTTAAGTGTTTTTTCAATTTTCTCAAAATGAGCTTGATGCTGCAGGTTATATTCTTGCTCTGTGTTTTTTTCACCTAGGGTAATCTGTTGTCTATTCTTACCATCACTTAGTGTGACTCGTTGACTGACTTTTACACTGGGTAACTCGTGTTCAAAAGGATCACTTAAGCAATAGGCAATAACTTCGTTATGTTTACTTAATTGCGCTATGTGTTGTTTAGCTAGCTCATCAAGTTGGCTAAAATCACTGATAATAAAAATCAAACTGCCCGGATGAGCAAGGCGTCTAAGTCTTGCTAAAGCATCTGATAAGCTAACTTCAATGTCTCCGCTATCTTGAGCCGTACTTTGTATTTTGATCATACTATTAAGTAACGACAGTACAGCTTTTTGACGGGTGAAAGGCTTACATTCAAGGTGTTGGTGTTGATTGAAAACTAAACCGCCAATGCGGTCGCCGCGTTTTCTAGCTGACCACGCAATTAATGCACTCAGATGGGCGGCTTGAATTGATTTAAATAACAATTGCGTACCAAATTGCATATTGCTAGACATGTCGGTTAACACAAATACAGGTCGTTCTTTTTCTTCTCGGTAAACCTTAGTGTGGGTTTTACCTGTGCGAGCGGTAACCCGCCAATCGATGGCCCGAATATCATCACCAGGCTGATAGTGCCTAGCTTCATCAAACTCCATGCCACGGCCCTTAGTCTTCGCTAGGTACCCACCAGATAGTTTGGCCTGAACAGCTTTACGAGGAGTCAGGTTTAACAAGCTAGTTTTACTTTGGTAATGTAAAAGCTCTCTTATACCTAGGGTCACTCCGTCGCTATGAGATTGGGCCAACCATTTAGAATTATTTTGCATTGTACTTCCTTTCACGACCTTGGGTTTAAGGAACAGTGACAAGTTGCAGTATTTTGTCTAACACTTGATTTCTATTAATGCCTTCGGCTTCTGCTTCATAGCTGAGTATTATTCGATGCCGCAATACATTGTGAAATACCGCTTGTATATTATCAGGCCCGACAAAGTCTCTTCCCATTAGCCATGCGTGAGCTCTAGCGCATTTATCTAAAGCAATTGTTGCTCTTGGGCTTGCGCCAAACTCTAACCAGTTGGCAAGGTCTGCATGGTATTTTTCAGGTTGGCGCGTTGCCATAATAAGCTGTACTAGGTATTGCTCTAAGGACTCATCTAAATGAATCTTTAATAAATCTTGTCTGGCTTCAAAAATATCACTTTGAGTAAGGTTAGGGGGCGTGATAGGTGTAACGTGCATTGCTTCGTTTCGTGTTAAACGGAGAATTTCCAATTCGGTTGCGGCACCTGGATACTCAATTTCTAAATGCATCATAAAGCGGTCAAGCTGTGCTTCAGGTAAAGGGTAGGTGCCTTCTTGCTCAATGGGGTTTTGGGTTGCCATGACTAAAAATAGCTCGGGTAAGTCATAGGTTTTGTTACCCACTGTGATTTGTCTTTCAGCCATTGCTTCTAGTAAAGCGGATTGAACTTTGGCTGGCGCTCTGTTTATTTCATCAGCTAGCACTAGATTGTGAAATAAAGGCCCTTTTTGAAATACAAAGTTACCTGTTTCTGGACGATATATATCCGTACCCGTTAAGTCTGCCGGCAAAAGATCTGGTGTAAACTGTACTCGATGAAAATCTCCCTCTACACCCTTTGCGAGTGCGTTTACCGCTCGGGTTTTAGCAAGTCCCGGCGGCCCTTCAACGAGTAGATGACCATCAGCTAATAATGCCAATAAAATGTTTTGCGTTAGAGTTTGTTGGCCAACCACTTGGCTATCTAAGTAGGTACGTAACTGTATAAATTTTTCAGCTGTCATATCGTTAACACTTTCCTTCGAATGGGGGATCTAATGCTCTTGGTGTTTAAAATGTTCGACAAAAGCTAATGAGTTGTCATTTTTCCACAGGGTACTGACAATGCAATCTATATAGGGTTCCCTATCAGAAATACAATGTTACAAAGCAGCAAAAATTTCAGTTTTACATGAACAGTAAAGAGTATTGGCTTGTAATACCACCTTCTTATTTAAAGTATAAAAGTACAGAGGGGAGTTTGCTTAACTTGAAGTTGTTTTCGTTACTCTGTACAATTCGCTCTATACAGGTCAGACCACTTTGGTTTGCAATTTAAAAGGATCAACAGATGGCAACTAATCAAATTGTAAAAACAAGAGAAGGCGACAGAATTGCTATCGTCGCAGGCTTACGAACGCCCTTTGCTAAAATGGCCACCTACTTTCACGGTGTACCAGCCGTAGATTTAGGCAAAATGGTAGTGAACGAAATGTTGGTTCGTAACAACATAGACCCTAGCTGGATTCAGCAATTAGTGTACGGGCAAGTCGTACAAATGCCTGAAGCACCAAATATTGCTCGGGAGATTGTTTTAGGAACTGGCATGAATGTGCAAACCGATGCTTATAGTGTTTCTCGAGCTTGTGCCACTAGTTTTCAGTCTACAGTTAATATTGCTGAATCTATGATGGCTGGAAATATCGATGTAGGCATCGCTGGGGGAGCTGACTCTACCTCGGTTTCGCCAATTGGCGTGTCTAAAAAATTAGCTCGCGCATTAACGGATTTACAAAAAACGAAAACACTGGGCCAAAAGTGGAATGTAATGAAGAAGCTAGGTCTTAAAGATCTACTACCGGTCCCACCTGCTGTTGCAGAATATTCAACAGGTTTATCAATGGGGCAAACAGCTGAACAAATGGCAAAAACTCATAGCATTAGTAGGCAAGACCAAGATGCATTAGCTCATAGATCGCACAGTTTAGCGGCTCAAAGTTGGCAAGAAGGTAAGCTTAGTAATGAAGTAATGACTGCCTATGCCGAACCATTTAAAGGTGCATTAGAGCAAGACAATAATGTCCGTTTTGACTCCAAGCTTGAAGGATATGCAAAGCTGCGTCCTGTTTTTGATAGAAAGCATGGTTCTGTGACAGCTGCAAATGCGACCCCTTTAACCGATGGCGCTTCGGCTATTTTGATGATGACAGAAAGCCGAGCTAAGGCACTTGGTTACCAACCCTTGGGTTACATTAAAAGCTATGCTTGGGCGGCTATTGATGTATGGGAAGACATGTTGATGGGACCATCCTATGCAACACCTTTAGCCCTTGAAAGAGCTGGTATGACGCTAAATGATTTGACGCTAATTGAAATGCATGAGGCGTTTGCCGCGCAAACTCTTGCTAACTTAAAAATGTTTGCCAGTGATAAATTTGCTCAAGAAAAGCTAAACCGCAGCAAAGCAACTGGTGAGGTTGATATGGACAAGTTTAATGTTATGGGGAGCTCTTTGGCCTATGGACATCCGTTCGCCGCAACGGGCACTAGAATGATCACGCAAATGTTAAATGAACTTAATCGAAGAGGCGGCGGTACTGGTTTACTAACAGCTTGTGCCGCTGGTGGCTTGGCTGCGGCTATGATAGTTGAAACTGAATAGGGTAAATTAGATGACTACAATGAATGATACAAACCAAGTACAAAGCGCTTTTACCCTAGATATTCGCCAAGACGGTATCGCCATACTCACGATAGATGTTCCTGGCGAAACTATGAACACACTAAAAGCAGAGTTTTCGCAACAAATAGAAACTGTTTTGGATAAAATAGAAGCTGATAGCAGCATAAAAGGTGTTGTTTTAGTAAGCGGGAAAGACAATTCTTTTGTGGCCGGTGCTGATATCAGTATGCTGGCGGCATGTGAAAATGCTCAAGATGCCACTCAAATCGCTAAAGGTGGTCAACAAATATTTGACCGTATTGAAGCAATGGCAGCTACCTTTGTAGCAGCAATTCATGGGCCGGCACTTGGCGGTGGTTTAGAGCTGGCGTTGGCATGTCATTATAGAGTGTGTAGTGATGATGTTAAAACTCAACTTGGTTTACCTGAAGTTCAATTGGGGCTATTGCCGGGCAGTGGCGGCACGCAACGCTTACCGAGGTTAATCAGTGTCCAGCAAGCAATGAAAATGATGCTTACCGGTAGTCCATTGAGGTCCAAACAAGCGTTAAAGCATGGTTTAGTTGACGACATGGTACCTAAATCAATCTTACTAGAGGTTGCAATTGAGCTTGCCAAGAAAACCAAGCCTAACCGCAAAGGCCCTAAGTTAAACTTAATGGGTAAATTTTTAGAAAAGAGCGAGCTTGGCCGCAGTATCATGTTTAAGCAAGCTCGGAAGCAAACCGCAAGTAAGACTCAAGGTAATTACCCTTCACCAAATCTAATCATTGATTGTATTGAAACCGGTTTAAGCAAAGGTGTCAAAAAGGGTCTTGAAGTTGAGGCAGGTCATTTCGGCCAGTTAGTGATGAGTCCTGAGTCTGCTTCTTTCAGAAGTTTGTTCTTTGCTACAACCGACATGAAAAAAGAAACGGGCATCGAAGGTGTAGCTCCAACTCAGTTAAAGAAAGTGGGAGTGCTCGGTGGTGGATTGATGGGAGGAGGAATTGCATTTGTTACAGCGAGCAAGGCTGGACTGCCAGTTAGGATAAAAGATATTCGAACTGACGGAATTGTCAATGCCATAAAATACAGTTACGACATTTTAAATAAAAAGTTAAAACGTCGATTCATTAAAAAATCAGAGATGCAAAAACAGTTAGCCTTACTGACAGGTAGTGTGGATTATTCCGGTTTTGGTGATACTGATATAGTTATTGAAGCTGTATTTGAAGACTTAGAACTTAAGCAAAACATGGTTGCTGATGTTGAAGAAAACTGTGCTGAAACCACAATATTTGCCTCTAACACTTCGTCTATCCCAATTGGACAAATAGCGGCTAAAGCTAAAAGGCCGGAAAATGTTATTGGTTTACACTACTTTTCTCCAGTAGATAAAATGCCACTGGCTGAAGTCATTGCCCATGATAAAACTTCGGATTTAACTATTTCAACCACAGTAGAGTTAGCGAAAAAACAGGGTAAAACTCCAATAGTAGTAAAAGACGGAGCTGGCTTTTATGTTAATCGTATTTTGGCTCCATACATGAATGAGGCAGCAGAAGTATTATTAAGTGGAGAGCCAATTGATCATATTGACAAGTCTTTGGTTAAATTTGGTTTTCCTGTAGGTCCAATTAAACTATTAGATGAAGTAGGGATAGATGTAGGGACTAAGATTGGTCCAATCTTGCAAGCTCAGTTTGGAGAGCGATTTGCTTCTAACCCTAACTTTGACCTTATCTTGAAAGACGGCAGAAAAGGTAAAAAGAATGCTCGTGGGTTTTATGATTACTCAGGCAAAAAGGCTGGGAAGAATGTTGATGAGTCTATTTATGAGTTACTTAACATAACACCTGCAAAGGCCTCTAGTAGTGAAAAAATATCCGAGCGCTGTGTTCTATTAATGCTAAATGAAGCTGCTATGTGTTTAGATGAAGGCGTAATCCGTAATGCGAGAGATGGGGATATCGGTGCCATCTTTGGTATTGGATTCCCACCTTTTCTTGGAGGGCCTTTCCGTTATATGCACTCCTTAGGTATTGCAAATGTGATCGAAAAACTTGAGCATTACCAGACGGTATACGGTGATAAATTTAAGCCTGCTGAGTGTTTAAAACGAATGAATGCACAAGGACAGTCTTTTTATTAGTCCTACCTATAAAACTACTTAATATACCGAGCCGAGCTTATATATACTTAAGCTCGGCTTTTTTATTTTTGTTAAGGCTGTAAAATAGCCACTTCAGAATGATTTAGGCAAAACACTGCCGCCATTTATGCCATGCATTTTAAAATGTTAAACGGGAAATTTAATTAGTCGACGAGGGTTGCATGTTATTTTTAGTGTTAAGTTCTATCATTTGTAGTGTTACTTACTATTTGCTATCTGTTAAAACTGGCTTGTCCGCAAAGAGTTGGGCTATAGCTGGATTGCTCTTTGGGCCCATTGTGTATCCACTGTTTAGGTCTAGGCAACGTATAAGATTAATTGAGGCGAGGGGAGTAGGAAGCGCTTTATTTCAGGCCTAAAAAAAGAGGGTTGCCCCTCTTTTTGATAAATTCAGTATTATATTACTCAATTTTAATATTCTTCCCTTAAGATATTTAAATCTTCCACCGGTAGCATTAATTTACCAATCCGTATTTGATATTTTTATAGTTGTTATAACTACAGATATTACCAGTTTCTACCAGTTTTAACTCCGTTCTTACTTGTATCTGCCGTTGTAACAGGCGCTTTGCTTTGACTAGGAGCTTTAACTGCTTCTTCAGATTTGATTGCTGCTGGAGCTGCTGTTGCTAATACTAGTGCTACTGCGTATGATTTTAACATTTTTATTTCCTCGTATTTTATTGACGTTTATGCCGACATTATTTTGCCGGTCATAATATACTTAGCGAGAACTATGCCAAAAACTATAATAATATAAAAATATATCTTAAAAACGTAATCTTCATTGGGGGTTTTGAATGTGTATAGCTTCATTGAGTAGGCTGTAGAGAGCTTAAATACAGCTATGTAGAGGTTAGAGCGTATTCTTTTGCAGTACTTTAGATAATTGCTGGTTCTCTGTCAGTAAACGCTCGAACCTTTGAGAGTTGAGTGGTTTACTATATAAATAGCCCTGCAACATTTCACACTTGTAACGACGTAAAATTGACAGTTGATTTTCATGCTCTACACCTTCTGCGACGACTTTTAGACCTAAATTATGGGCGATTGTAATAATCGCTTGGGTCATATATCTATCTTCTGCTGTTGTAGCTATATCATCAATAAAGGCTTTATCAATCTTCAATGTGTTAATAGGAAAGCGTTTTAAATAGGCCAAAGAAGAATACCCAGTACCAAAGTCGTCAAGGGCTAGGTGAATTCCGCGCTCTCTAAGACGAACCATCATACGTAAGGCTTTTTCAGGATCTTGCATCAACGTGCCTTCAGTAATTTCACACTCTAAATGCAAAGGTGAAAGGCCGACTTTTTGTAAAAGGTTAATTATTTTCTCATCTAAGTCGGGGATTTGAAATTGCCTTGCCGATATATTGACAGCGACTCGGCCAGTAAATAGGCCTTGGTCTACCCAGCGTTTAGTGTCTTCACAGGCTTTTCTTAGTACAACCTCACCAATGTCCACTATCTGACCTGTTTGCTCTGCTAATGGGATGAACTGTGCTGGGCTAACAATACCTTTATCTGGATGTTCGAACCTTACTAGGGCTTCCATACTGGTTAATTTACCACTGGCTATATCGACTTTAGGTTGATAGAAAACTGTGAATAGATTTTCTTTTAGGCCATGGCGTATTAAGTTCTCAATTTGCAACTGGCGCACTGCATTTTGGTTCATTTCGCCACTGAAGAATTGGTATTTATTTCCCCCTGCGTTTTTAGCAAAATACATGGCGGTATCTGCATTTTTTAATAACTCTTGAGGTGAACTGCCATCTTCAGGATAAAAAGCGATACCTAAGCTCGCGCCAAGTACAAATTCTTGTTTATTTATGATAAACGGCCGTGCCATATTATCTAATATGGTTTGTGCAAAATGAGTGATGTAATGAATATCAGTGGAGTTATCCACTAATATACTAAACTCATCACCGCCTATTCGGTAACAGGTTGCTTTGGTTCCGGCTAACTTTTGCAATCGTTTGGCGATTTGCTTGATTAAAATGTCACCTGTTTGATGCCCTAAAGAGTCGTTTATTTTTTTGAAATTATCCATGTCTAAACACACTAAAGCATGTGAAGTATCACGCCTTACTATATTCGCATGGCTTGCTAAGAAGAAAGAACGGTTTGGCAAATCCGTCAGTGGATCTGTATTTGATAGTTTTAGTAATTCTTTTTCAGTGCCTTTACGGGCGGTAATATCTGAGAAAACCCCTACATAATGACTGATTTTTCCATCTTCATCAGTAATTGCATCGATATTGAGCTCCATTTCATATTTTTCGCCTACCTTTCTACGGGACTCAACTTCACCGAACCAATTTCCTTTTTGCTGTAGGGCTTTTTTTACTTCCTCTGTAAATACGCCCGGATATTGATGGAACGCCAAGTAATTGGCAAGAGCCTGCTCTCGGGTTTCTCCTGTATATTTACAGTAGGAGTTGTTTACTGAGATAAATTTAAAGCTAGTATCTGTTATAAATACACCATCTGATATGGTTTCAATTGAACGCTTAAATAACTTTAGCTGCTCTTCAGCTTCTTTTAGATGACTAATATTTTTTAAGGTGCCCGTCATACGTTGCGGTTGGTGGTTATTATCTCTTGCAACGACTTTGCCTCTGTCTAAAACCCACAACCAGTCACCTTTATAGGTCTGAGCCCTATAAGCTACTTCATAGTTTTCTGTTTTCTCGTCTAAATGACTCTTTAAAGCTTGTTGTACTCTTTCTATGTCATTGGGGTGTATATTGGCCTCATATGAGCTATTCACCCTGATATCGTCTTGTGGAAAATCTAAGGTTCCCCAAGTGTTAGATCTAAATACTTGTCCTTTGTAGATATCCCAGTCCCATAATTCATCGCCACTACTCCACAGAGTAAGTTTTAAGCGTTCTTCGTTCTCTAATATTGCCTGCCTAATCGCGTTTCGAGCTCTTAATTGCTTAAGCCAGTAAAACAAGATTAACAGGCTAAGGGCTGCGTAAAGAAAAAGAGCATTTTGCTGTAACCAAAACGGTGGAGCGATATTAATGCTTACTTGATTAGGTTGAGACCACTCGCTAAAGGGGGCTTTGCTCTGTACAACAAAAGTGTAAGTTCCAAAGTCTAAATTCGAAAATTCCGCTCTCCTAGGTGATTCACTATCTGTTGTGATCCACTTATTAGATAATCCAATTAATTTAAAACGATACTCAATCGCTTCTGGTACCACTGGGTTAACCTGTGCAAACTTTAGACCTATCATACTTGATTCATTAGATAGGTTTATATTGCTAGTCATATTAATAGCTGATGTAAGTGGTGTGTTATTAGAATGAATAGACACAGGATGATTGAATATTCTGAGCTGTGTTAACGTCGGTGCTTGATTAGAGGTATTTCTAGATTCATTTGCTCTTCTGATATTTTCACTAAATGAAAGCTGTTTAATATCAAATGTTAGTAGGCCGCTTGTTCCACCAAAGATCAATTTATTGTCTTGAGTTAATATTCCAGCTCCTTCATTTAGTTCATTATACATCAACCTTTCAGGTGATATATTTTGTAAAACCTTTGCTTCTTTCAATGATACTTCATCGATGCCGCCAGTTGTATATGACAGCCATAAGCTATCTTCAAATCTAATTGATTTTAAAATCTGCTTACTTGCAAGGCCATTCTTTTGACTAATATGAGTTTTTACTTGATAGGAAGCTTTATCTAACTCTATTAAACCGTGACTTAAAGTAGAAAGCCAAAACCCGTTTTCAGTCTCAACAACTGAATTAAACAGTCTTACAGACTCATCAAAATTAATAATTAGTCTTTCTAATGTTTTCGTTTCAGTATTATATAGAATCATTCCTAGATTAGTTTCTAACCAAAGGTTGTTAGAATTATCTAAATATAAGGGTTCAACATAATTTATATTATTATTAGGAATGCTTATGTTTGTTTGCGTCAATGTATCGACATTGACCCAGCTTATTTCACCTACTTCCTTTCTAAGCCATATTTTGTCAGAGAATTGAAATATCTTTTGAATGTCTTGGCCTGGTACGAGAGTTTTTACAAGTATTAAGGAGCCGTTCTCACTTTGTTTATAAACAAATAACCCCCCAGAACTAGCCACCCAAATTCTATCGAATTTATCAATTTCAAGTGCCCAAATATTATGTTTGAAGTCGGTTAAAAAATGCTGAAATGTAAAGTTGGTTGCATCGAATTTATTTAAGCCATTTGATTGTGTGGCAGCCCATGTTTGCCCCTTTGAATCTTGGGCTAATCCCCAAATAACATTACCGGATAAGGAATTAGCCTTATTAGCACTTTTTTGAAAAAACTTAATCTTAGAGCTTTCTTGGTTATAGCGATAGATACCGCCAGAGTATGTACCTAACCAAATGGTGTTATTGGAGTCTTTAAATAGCTTTAAAAAGTGTGTGCTTTCTAAACCAAAGTTACTATTGTTTTGATCGTTATATGAAAATAAGTTGTCAAAAGCTTCATTGATGATACTTATCCCTGCTGTTGTTCCCAGCCAAACGTTGTTCTCTTTATCAAGTGTGATGCTCCTTACTTCATCGCCAATAACTGCTGGACTACTTTGAGAACTTATCTGGTCTACTTTCTGAAAGGTTTTGTCTACTACAAAAGCGCCTTGTTCAGTACCTAACCAATATTTATTATTGATAAATTGAAGATCAAAAATAAACTCAGCCGAAATTTTTATGTTCCATGGGTTGGTGTTTTTGAGGCTGTATAATGTGTTGCTTGCATGATCAAGTATATAAACACCATGGCCTAAACTACCAATCCATGTTCTATCAGGCTCACTAAATATAACTTTTATGTCAGCGGGTAATGACTCACCATTTACTCTAAACGGCAAGAAAGTATCGGCAGCGTCATCGTAGGCATATAGACTTTCGCTGGTTGAAACCAACAGTTTCCCGTCAATATCTAACGCTAAAGAAAATATTTCATTGTGACTTAGTTCACTATTGTCTTTATTGAAAGTTTTGAAGTTATCTAGTTGAGGATTATATTTAGCAAGGCCATTTCGCGTACCAATCCAAAGCATACCGTTTGAGTCCACTAGCATTTTTTTAGTGAAGCCATCAGGTAAAGAGTGGTTGTCTTGTAGTTGGTGCTTGTAGGTTTTAAAGTCGTAGCCGTCGAACCGACTCACGCCTTCAAAAGTCGAAAACCAAATAAATCCCTGTTTATCTTCGACTATATCCGTAACTGTATTTTGAGCTAAGCCATCTGACTTTGAAAACTTGGAAAATACATTATTTGAGGCATACACAGACGAGCAGGAGAAAAGTCCCACAATCATATAAAAACAAATTGTAATTAAACGGTTGTTGCGCACGTCTTGCCCAAAGATAGTAGATTACCTTTTACTTAGTCGATTTAGCTATCGGCATATCCCTATCTCCTAAGACTCAATATGCCCAATTTAATCGCCCGCTACAAGCATTTATAGGAGAAAAAAGTAGGACTTTGCGTAAATTTAGCGGGATCGGGTAGTTTTCAGTCAAATAGTGAGGAATTTACAGGTAATGGGCACTTTTTTTAAAGCTAGCAATAGCTGATACCTCTATGGCGTTGGCTGGATGTGTTAGGTGGGTTAAGTCTCCACTGTACAATACAAATTCGCCAAAACCGTGTCTTGCTACCATGTTTAGAAAGTAATTTTTTATATCTATAAATTCAAGTTCATTGATGGTTCGGAGCATGCTTTCTTTTTGATCAAATGAGTCGTTTCCGTTACCAATTGCCATCCATAGTCGCTGACTTTTCATGTTTAAATTGGCATCTTGTTGGATAAATTGTTTGATAACCCCATTTTTGAGCATTTGCCAAACTTTTTGGTATTCATCAATGAGATCAGCCGTAGCTAATAAGAATGTATTTATCGCATTTATCAGTTGGCCTGCGTTTTTGTGCGGTGATTGAACATAAAACCCAATTCCAGGGTGGTTATTGTAGGGAACATACCCTGTACCTACTAAGTATCCTAGTTGCTGAACGGTTCTTAGCTCTTGAAAAAAAGGTGCTGCTAATAATTGCTCTGTCAACATGGTGAGTGCTGTGGTTTTTAAGTCGCTATTTGGTGCTTGAAAGTATATAACTGCAGCAGAGTCTGGATGTTCGCACTCAACATAATGAGTGTGAGTTGGAAGCTGGATAATTTGGGCAACGCCTCTTTTTATCTTGTCAGTTGTAGTGTAATGATTCCTAAAGTCCTCAATCTCAAGAGCTACGCGTTCAGCGTCAGAATAACTCCAATCACCATACATTAGGCCTTCTAAGTGAAACGAGTTCAGTAACTTTTCTTTAGTTTGTTTGATATCGCCTAAATTGAACTGCTCCATATGAAAAGCTAAAAGTTCGGGAGAATAGTTTTGCTCTTGTATGAGTACTGCCAATCGAGAGAATAGTCGGTTTATAGGCTTGTTTAGCAGGGTATTAGATAACCCGTGTAGTTGTTTCGACTTCACGCGTTCAAAGCTTTTAGTAAAGTCGTCATGCACTATGATTTCATTCAAAAGTTTACTACAGAAGCTGAGCTGTGGGTGGCTAAGGCCACTTGTTTGTATAGAAAACCCTCCTTGATGAGGGTAAAAGTGAAAATGGATCCCCGCTATGTCTGCTTGATAATATTTTTGGTTAAGCCTCTCATTCAATAACGCAACCCAAAGGCGTTTTCCTGCAATAATGTCTACCCCTTGATTAATCGCGGGGCAGTCAAAGGTCAAAAAGCAATTTCCTTTGGGCTGTTTAAATTGATTGTCCTGGCCATACCAGAGCTCTAATCCATCTTTATTGACTATTTTATGTGGTAGTTGATATTTTGGATTAATTTTCTTCAGTGGTGAAGGAGGCTGCAAAAAACTATTGGCCTCAGGGAGTTTCAATGAGGATGTATCAATTAATTTGTACGTCTCTGAAGTTATGTTTGTATCTAATGTTTTTACACTATATGGCGTGTTGTACCACTTTGAAATAAGTTCAGTATTTGCATCAGGCGACACTAATTTTACTCTGAGATTACTAGGACAGAAATACCCTAACATTTTCTCTGTTAATACCTGATCTGGGCAATCAAGTACGTAGTCACCGCAAAGTAGGTATTTTTCAGGGAATTCAAACATGGCAGTGCCTAACTGTTGCACTTCATCTATGGGTTTGAGGCGATCACTAAAGTCCCAATCTAATTTATTCAAGGTTGAAACCTCTTCAATACGCCATTTACTTACTCCTTCACTCTTTATTAATTGAATAAAAGAAAATAATGCTGAAACTATACCTTGTTGATTTTTAACTCCTTCATCCGTCAATTGCAGGTTTATATTAAAGTCTTTAAAGTTACTTCCTTCAACTCCTCCGCCGGCAGTGAGGCTGGTTGCCCAGTTTTTTTGTTTGTAAAAGCTAAGTAAACCATTATCTCCTTCATCACCAAAAATGTGGCTCAATACGCTTAAAGGTTTACTTCTAAAATATTTTCCTTGTCCAGGTAAAGGAAAAGTAAGAATCATTCTTTGGGCATGTTGTATTGGTTTAATATTAATTTTTATGCCTAAATTTTCTGGCAAATACAAGTCAGGGTAGGAGGTTACAGGTACTTTAGGGCTGTTTAACCATTCAGTGAATACGCTTTGGACCAAATCCTCACTTGTACTAATGTCATGGGGAGTTATTAAACATAGTGAAGCATTTTGTGGCTGATAAAAACGTTGATGGAATTTCAATAGCTTTTGCTGCAATTCCAACAGGGAAAATTCGGAAAATACACTTTTATTACCTACCGAAAACTTGCTAAATGGATGAGCTGGGTTACATGTTTCTTTATGAACTTGATATAAACGCCTCAGGTCATCTTTTTGTTTTAATGAAAACTCTGCATCTATCGCACTAATTTCTTTTTCTATGAAGCTTTTATGGAATTTGGGTTTTACAATCATTGCAAACAAATGCACTAATGCTATTTGGTTGTTATCATTATTAAGTTCGTAAAAATAGCTTGTAAATTCTGTACCTGTTGAGGCGTTGATCGTGCCATTGTAATTAGCCAAATAGTCGGCAAATTCATTGGGGAAAGGGAATTGGTGATTTCCAGAAAACAACATGTGCTCTAGCAAGTGACTCAATCCCTGACAATCCTGGTCATCTTGAAAATGCCCAGCATTAATTGTTATTGAGCAGGCACTTTTAGCAGAGTATTTATCCTGAATCAGTAAAACCTTTAAGCCATTGGCTAACTCTGTGTATTTATACTGACGGTTGTCATAGGCACTTTTAAGCAATATATATTTTCCTTGAAGTTACAACGCATAAGCATAAACCAATTTTTTATAGATAATCACTTTCTAAACATTTTTCATGGCTTTTTTGTTGTACTATTAACAAAAATACACATTAAATCAATAATATGAAGTTAGTTATAATGCGTCACGGACAAGCTGAAGCGCTTTCAGAGCCAGATGAAGCACGGGCTTTGACTGTTTTTGGCAAACAACAGGTTTCTGAGGCGAGTAAGTGGCTAAAAGAGCAATTAGGTGAAGACGGTCTAATTGATCTAGCTTTGGTGAGTCCCTATCTAAGGGCTCAGGAAACTTACCAAGAGTTGAGTTTAGTGGTAAATGTAACTGAAAAGGCCAACTCAAGTGACATTACTCCCGATGGTAATTCAAAGCTTTTTCATGACTACCTTGACGCTTTGGTGTCACAGAGCCAATCCTTGAATACTGTTTTGGTTGTCAGCCATATGCCATTCGTTTGTTATTTTTTAGAAGAGATAAATAGAAATAAGAAGTCAATTCTGTTCGATACCTCTAGTATTGTCATAATCGATTATGACGTATCGGATGGGCAAGGGGAGTTTACAAAGACATTCCATCCCTAATATGGATTTAGCTCTATGATAATTTCTATTTGATGTTTAAGAAATGATATTTCTGGTCGATACCATGAGTATGATAAATAAAAGTTTGCCAGCATATTTACAACAGATGTTAGAGCATCAAGTTGTAGAATCAAAACTGACTCATGATGACGAGCTTCAGGGGATCATGGATCGCCTAACTAATTTAAATGATAAAGTTGAGCTACTAAAAAGTAAGATTAAGCAAAACCGTCAAAAATCAGATACTACTAATCAAGATTAAGCTCAGTTTCTTCTCGGTAGAATTCAGGCAACACCCTAACAGTTTTAACCATATTATCTTTCATTTCTATCAACTCAATTGGATATCCTGCAATTCTCAAGCTGATATTGGCTTCTGGAATGTCTTCAAGATATTCCAGTATTAAACCATTGAGGGTTTTAGGACCTTCCGTAGGAAAATTCCAATCAAGCTCTTTATTGAGTTCTCTAATATTGGCACTACCATCAATTAAAAAGCTACCATCCTGTTGTAGATTTGCTTCCTTACTATGATCAGGTAAGAAGCTAGTTGTGAAGTCACCTATTATTTCTTCTAGTATATCTTCTAAGGTAACTAGGCCTTGAATATCGCCGTATTCGTCAACTACCAAGCCAATTCTTTCTTTAGCAGCTTGGAATTTATACATTAAGGTGTGTAATGGTGTTGACTCAGGGGTAAAGTAAATATCCTTAACCGCTCTTAGCAGTGTCGCTTTTGTGAATTGATCTTTGGATAGTAACCGCAGTGCATCACGAACATGAACAAAACCCACTGCGTCATCTATGCTGTCTCGATATAGCAATACTCTAGTGTGCTGAGCGTTAACTAGTTTTCTTTGGATATCTTTCCACTCATTGTTGATATCAATCGCTACAATATCGCTGCGTGGGATCATAATGTCTTCTGCAGTTACTTTCTCTAAGTCCAAAATACCAACTAACATATCTTGGTGTTTCTTAGGGATTAACGTCCCTGCTTCATGCACAACCGTTCTTAATTCTTCTCGGCTTAAGTTTTCACCATCATTGTTTCTTGGGTTGACTCTAATTAACGCCAACATGCCGTTGCATATTCCATTTATTAGATACACAAAAGGATAAAGGATAAACATAAGTGGCAACAAAATTACCGAACTTGGATAGGATATTTTCTCTGGGTACAGTGCGGCCAAGGTTTTTGGGGTCACCTCTGCAAATATCAAAATAACAATAGTTAAACCAAAATTGGCTGCTATCAAGCCCCAAAATTCACCAAATAATCGTAAACATAAAATTGTTGCAACAGATGCAGCAGCGATATTAACTAAGTTATTACCGATTAAAATGAGGCCTATTAGGCGGTCAGGACGTTGTAATAGCTTTTGTACTCGAATTGCGCCTTTATGACCTTCGTTTTCCAGGTGTTTAAGGCGGTATCTGTTAATGGACATCATGCCCGTTTCAGAGCTTGAAAAATAAGCTGAGAGTAGTATTAGAACGCCGAGGATAATGAATAAACTACTAGTGGCGATATCGTCCAACTATGGAAATCCTATAAAGATAATAAGGGTGCAACTTTAAGTGCAATTACGGCTCTGATCAAGAGTTAAGTATTACTTCTCGGACAAAACGACTACCAAAGTATCCTAAGGTCAACAGCACTGCTGCCAAGATATTAGAAAAAATCATAATTCTACCGCGCCAGCCGTATATCCAATGGCCAATAACTATGATGCTATAGATAACCCAAGCAAGTAATGAAAGAAGGGTTTTGTGTGCTTGCTCTTTTGCAAACATATCATCTAAAAACATAAAACCAGTGGCTAAAGACAAAGTCAGTAAAATAGTACCAATCCATAGTAGCTTGAATAAAATATCTTCAACGGCCATTAAAGGTGGAAGTGAAGAGTGCAGCAGTGACGCTTTTTTTTCTTTTAATCGTAAATTTATGTAGGACAACTGCAATGTATATAAAAATGCGATGGCTAAACTTGCGTACGCCAGAAGAGACAAAGCAATATGCACAAGTAAACTAGGTTTAATACTCAGGTCCATCATGTGTGCACCCGGTAATTGACTATTTAATATTACAATTAAGCCGCTAAATACATAAATCACTGGTAATAAAATTGTGTTTGGCAACTTAAATGATGTTAGTAGCATCGAGAGGCTAACAAGCCAACCAATCAAAGAAGCAACATTAAGCAAACTCATGTTTTGCCCAGGTGCCAATAACACACCTGCTTGTAAAATAAAGGCATGAAGTACTAAAGCAACGGCCACGAAGAAGGCTGCATAGGTTTTGTTTGGACCCTTTTTATCAAACATTCCAGCAACCACAATTGCTGATGCTATCAGATAAAAAACAAAACAAAGTAAATCTAGTAACATCTTAAACTCTCTGACTTATTAAAGTGGGCATTACAAAAGTGCAGCTTAAGCACTATGAGTTTTTTCGTAAAATATTGAGCTGTTAAAATTAACACTTATTTTGCTTTCATGACATAGCTTTAAGCACATTTCAAAGGTAAGAGATAATTTCTTAGGCAAGAAGTTCTATTGAGCATTCTTATCTGCAACTATCTTCTATATAATATTGATAATAAGCAAATTTTAGGTAATACGAAGTATGTTTGAAAATTTAAGTGACAGGCTAGGTAAAACGCTAAAAAATATCAGTGGTAAAGGGCGTTTGTCTGAAGACAATATTAAAGACACCTTGCGTGAAGTTCGCATGGCACTTCTTGAAGCTGACGTTGCCTTACCCGTAGTACGTGAGTTTATTGCTCAAGTAAAAGAGCGAGCAGTAGGAACAGAAGTAAGTAAAAGCCTAAATCCAGGTCAGGTTTTTATAAAAATAGTTCAATCTGAACTCGAATCTGTGATGGGGCAGGTTAATGAATCCCTGAACCTAGCAGCACAGCCGCCAGCGGTTGTATTAATGGCAGGTTTGCAAGGTGCAGGTAAAACAACCAGTGTTGGTAAGCTTGCATCTTTATTAAAACAACGTGAAAAGAAAAAGGTATTGGTTGTAAGTGCTGATGTTTACCGTCCTGCAGCAATAAAACAGCTAGAAACCTTGGCTAATGATGTAGGGGTGGAGTTTTTCCCATCTTCTGCTGATCAAAACCCAATCGATATCGCCAATGCGGCTATTGATTTTGCCCGTAAACAGTTTTTTGATGTACTACTAGTTGATACTGCAGGTCGTTTGCATGTTGACGGCGAGATGATGCAAGAAATTCAAGCATTACATAAAGCCATTAATCCAATTGAGACACTATTCGTAGTCGATGCTATGACGGGGCAAGATGCCGCCAACACGGCCAAAGCGTTTAACGACGCTCTGCCATTAACCGGTGTTATTTTAACAAAAGCTGACGGTGATGCTCGAGGTGGTGCTGCCTTATCTGTTAGGCACATAACCGGAAAACCTATAAAGTTTATGGGGATGGGTGAAAAATTAGATGCATTAGAAGCATTTCACCCAGAGCGTATAGCATCTCGTATTTTAGGGATGGGAGACGTATTAAGCTTAATTGAAGAAGTTGAGCGTAAGGTAGACAAGGAAAAGGCTCAAAAACTTGCTAAGAAGGTTCAAAAAGGTAAAGGCTTTGATTTACAGGATTTTAAAGAGCAGTTAGAGCAAATGCGTAATATGGGCGGAATGATGTCCCTAATGGATAAAATGCCCGGTATGGGAAATATGTCTGCCCAGATAAAAGATAAAGCTAATGACAAATCATTTAATCAAATGGAAGCCATAATCAATTCAATGACGCCAGGTGAGAGAGCAAGGCCAGATATCATAAAAGGTGGTCGTAAGCGTCGTATTGCTGCAGGCTCAGGTACTCAAATTCAAGATGTAAATAGAATGCTGAAGCAATTTACTCAAATGCAAAAGATGATGAAAAAAATGTCCGGCGGCGGCATGAAAAAAATGATGCGCAACATGAAGGGTATGATGCCTCCTGGTGGGCCGGGTGGAATGTTTCCCCCAAGATAGTATACATTTAAGCCACTAGTCTTAGTGGCTTAATTTTTTATCCCGCATAAACTTATTTGTAGTCTCAGTATTAGGTCTATGGTTTTGATTAAAAATATTTTTCATCAAGTATCTCGCACTTTGGTCAATGTCATATTGATTGTTGTTTTCACATTAGGTGTTGTGGTTACAGCCGTGGTGTATTTCAAAGGTGAGTCTATCGCTGAGCACACTGCTGAGTTAATCTCACAAGATATGCCAACCTATGACCAACTTTATAAATTAGATAATTACATAGTCGAGCAAGAGCGTTTACTGTTTGAGGCCCATTCAATCAATGACATTGTGGATGCAAAAGACAACTACATTAAGAACTACCAAAGTGCTGAAAGTATCCTGGCAGAGTTAACCCCAAGCATTAGCAACAAAGTAGAAATACAAGGAACAGCTGCTAACCTTCAAAAGATAAATGATCTAGCCTATTTGTTTTTTGACAATTTGGCTCAAAGTGACCCAAATTGGCAGCTAGCAACTACACAGCTAGATAAAATTAAAGAGTTAAGTGATGCAACTAAGTATCAAATTCAGATACTCATAAATGGCGTCGACACAAAGGCAAGGCAATCCAAGAGTGAAATTTTTACGGGGGTTGAGAGTGTCAAACTTTTTGTTGTCTTATATGGGATCGCTACTCTTATCATTGCTTATGTAGTTGCCAAAGCTATTACTGCCTACTTAGGTAGCTCTGCTGATAACCAGCGCTTATCGCTATTCCCCACACGAAATCCAAACCCAGTGATTAGCTTAGATCACCAAAATAGGGTGACCTATGCAAACCCAGCCACCGATAGTGTGCTTCAGCGTTTAGGGTTACCTATTGGGCAAGCTCACTTGCTGTTAGATGAAAACATTAAGTCATACCAAGAAAAAATCTTAGCTGATACAGGGACTCACTCAACCTTATTCGAATACCAGATTGACCAACTGTACTTTCAATGCAATTTACATTGCCTTGAGGATTATAGAGAGTGGGATATTCATCTAACGGATATAACAGAAAGAAAGCGAATTGAAGAAGCTTTGTCATATCGTGCAAGTCATGATCCCGAGACTGGCTTAAAAAATAGATATGAGCTTGAACGAACAGTGTCAGGCTTATGTGACTTAGGACAAGAGTTTTCTTTTGGGTTAGTTGAAATTCGCTCTTTTAATCAATTGCTTACTGGTCAGGGGGTCAATGTTGCCGCTACCATTATGAGTGAGCTTGCTGCCGTTATCCGAGAAGTAATGTGTGGTCTAAATATTGATGATTGTAGTGTGTACCACCTTGGAGAGAAAAGCTTCGCGTTAGTGAGAGAGCGAAATGCAAACAAAGAGCAAATTTACTCGTTAGTTAAAAGAATAGAAGAAAAAATTCTGAACACTAGGTTTCATTGCCAGTATGAAGTGAGCTTGGATTTCGGTTTTTCATGCTTTCCTGAACACGGCGACAGCTACACAACTCTCCATAAAAGTGCTTTGGCTGCTTTAGATAAATCAGCCAGCAGTGAAGATAGAAGCCATATTATATTTACGCCTCAATTAGGTGACAAACTAAGGTACCAGCAGAAGCTCATTGAAGATATGCGCCTTGCAATATCTAATGCGGACTTTGAGTTGTATTTTCAGCCACAGCTTGACTTACACAGCGGCAAAATTATTGGTGCAGAGGTATTAATTCGTTGGCAGCGCAATGGTGATTGGATATCTCCTGCAGAATTTATTCCCTTGGCAGAAAGAGCTGGCTTGATCGATCAATTGGGGGATTGGATTTTACAAACCTCCTGTGAAAAAGCCCGTGATTTTATTAAGCTTGGATTTAGTGACATAGTCGTAGCGGTGAATATTTCTCCTTTGCAATTTGGTCGTAAAGATTTTCTGTCTAAGGTCCAAGAGGTGTTGCAATACACTCAATTACCACCTCAAAACCTCGAGCTTGAGATTACAGAAGGGGTAATTATCTATAATGAGCAAGAAACCATAGCAACATTAGAATCCTTAAAGTCACTGGGTGTAAAACTCGCTATTGATGACTTTGGAACCGGTTACTCATCTTTGAGTTATTTGAAAAAATTCAATATTGATAAGCTTAAAATAGATCAGTCTTTTGTACGTAATATTCAACATGAAAGTGCCGACCAATCAATCGTTAGAACTATTATCGAATTGGGCCGAAATCTTGACCTTACTTTGATTGCTGAAGGCGTGGAAGAGCAAGAGCAGTTAAATATTTTAAAATCTATGGGTTGTGATGAAATACAAGGTTACTTCTTTAGCAGGCCATTACCAGAGCTTGAGTTTATTGAATTTATACAACAGCAAAGCGGTTCTTAGGCAATGCTTAAAAGACTCACCACAGAAAATGCAATGCGTTACAGTAGGCAAGTCCTGTTAGCTGGCTTTGACTTAGAAAAACAAGAAATATTGCTCAATAGCAAGGTGTTACAGATTGGTGCGGGTGGGCTAGGGTGTGCAGCTTCCCAATACTTAGTATCAGCAGGGGTAGGTTATATGACTCTCGTTGATGACGACATAGTTGAAGAGTCTAATTTACAGCGTCAAGTATTACATTCTGAGGCTAGCCTTGGCGCGAATAAATGTGTGTCGGCGCAGCGAGCTCTGCTTGCGATGAACAGCACTGCTGACATCAATATCTTCGAAAAACGATTATCCGATGAAGAACTCAGCCAACAGATAGACGCTCACCATATTGTGCTAGATTGTTCCGATAACATTGAAACCCGTAATCAATTAAACCGACTTTGTATTCAACGGCAAAAGCCTTTGGTTTCTGGTGCCGCCATCAGAATGGAAGGGCAGTTATGTAGCTTTTTACCTGGAACGGACAATGCTTGTTATCAATGCCTAAGCACTATGTTTACAGAACAACAGCTAAGCTGCGTGGAAGCGGGGGTTATGTCTCCTGTTGTTGGAGTGATTGGAGCTATGCAGGCATTAGAATGCATTAAAATTTTAACTCATTTCGGTGAGCCGCTATCTAATAAACTCATGTTGTTTGATGCTAAAAGCATGGACTGGCAAACATTTGTGATCCCTAAAAATCCTGGATGCTCTGTGTGTTCATCTTAGCTTTGCTTTGAAAGGGGATTGAAATTCGATAACACCAAGGCTTAGTCCTTTAAGCCTTGGTAGCATTACCTACTGTTTATCTTAAATTGGCAATGATTAATGTAACTTCAGCTTTTGGCCAACTATGTTACCCACCTTACGGCTTAATAATACTAGCGAACCTTTAAACCAGCCATGAACAGCAAATTGGTGCATGTTATACAAAGAGATATAAACAAAGCGGGCTAATTTCCCTTCAACAAACATACTACTGTTGCTAAGGCTACCCATTAAACTTCCCACTGTGCTGTACTTGCTAAGATGTACCAATGAGCCGTAATCCCTGTATTGGTATGACTTTAACGGCTTAGATTTTTCTGTATTAATGATATTAGTTGCGACAATACTTGCCATTTGATGAGCAGATTGCGCCCGAGGAGGTACCCAAGAACCGTCATCTTGCTGAAAGCCACAGCAATCACCAATAGCGTAAATCTCTTCGCTTAAGGTACTTTGAAGCTGTTTATTTACTAATATCTGTTGGGCGCGGTTAGTTTCAAAAATGTTTAACTTTTGAATGAAATCTGGCGCCTTGACGCCTGCAGCCCATACCATTAGATCGGCTTCAATCAGCGTATCCTCGCTTGTCATAAAACCATCTTTTTGTGCGCTAGCTACCCGAGTGTTTTCTAACACTTTAATACCTAGTTTATGTAACGCAGCTCTTGCGGAATTTGTTATCCGTTCTGGTAAAGCGGGGAGTATGCGCGGCCCTGCTTCTATTATTGAGATTTGTAACCGTTCAGCAGACATTTTAGGCATGCCATAGGAACGGGCTAAGTTAGCAACATGATGAAGCTGAGCCGCAAGCTCTGTTCCTGTTGCTCCTCCGCCTACTATGGCAACTTTTAAGCTCGACTCCGTATCACTTAGCTGGTTAATTTTTATGAGTTGGTTAAGCAATGCCTTGTGAAACCGTTCAGCTTGTTGCAGAGAGTCCAGTAGGTAGCAGTTATCTCCAACGCCCGGCGTACCAAAATCATTACTTACACTGCCGATAGCAAGGACTAGGGTATCGTAAGTTAAGGTTCTACTTGGTAGTAAAACATCTCCGTTTTCGTCTGTAAGCGGGTCTAGGTGAATGGTTTTGCTTGCATGGTCAATATGACTCATGTTGCCTAATTGAAAATCATAATGGTGACGGGCGGCATGGATACGATAATCCACCCCGTCAGAATTTTTATCTATGACACCAGCTGCTACTTCGTGTAACAAAGGTTTCCACACATGGGTCCGACTGCGGTCAACTAAGATGACTTCAGCTTGCTTGTTTTTACCTAATGTTTTACTTAACTTGGTAACTAGCTCAAGACCACCCGCGCCTCCGCCTACAATGATTATTTTTTGCATGATATTTCCTAAAGTTTGAATAAATTGGGGGCGTCATTGCGGCTAGGGTAAAAGGCTTACCTAATGTGGGATAAATGAATGATAAAAAGAAGAAAAACACATTGATCGCAAATGAAAATGCCATAACAAAATTGTCCCAAAAAGGGCATGTCTTGTCTAGAATAGACAGCAATATACTAAGTGTAATTTGCATATGCAGCAGTGTGTTGGATATCTGTGGAACGACTCGTGCATAATTGGCCAATCGCAATTAAAATTATTGTGAAAATCTCTATCCATTAATCATAATAAAAGGTGTTGTAATGAGCTCAGAAGCTTCAGGCTTTAACCGAAGAAGTATGTTAAAAACTCTTACTGCAGGGGCGGTGTATTCGATAGCTGGCTCAGAATTAGCCCATGCTAATATCCAAGCCAATCATCCACATCCTATTCAAATTCCTAGCGGTGTTTCCCCTGAAACGCTCGCACAAGATGAATCATTTTGGGCCAAAGTTGCACTTTTTTATGACAAAGCAGATGGGATCGTGAATCTCGAGCATGGCTATTGGGGGAAAATGGCTCGTCCAGTGCAAACTGCTTACCTTGAAAATACTGAAATGGTAAATACCCAACTGTCGTATTATGCCCGTAAAGAATACAACCAAGATTTAGTCGATAGTGCTAATAAAGTTGCTGCAGCTTTAGGGGCCAAAGATGGCGAAGTGGTGTTAACAAGAAATGCTACTGAGTCTATCCATAATCTGTTAAGGCAATATAACGACTTTAAACCCGGCGAAACGGTTTTATTTACTGATATTGATTACCCGAGTTTTAAAGAAACAATGCAGTGGCTAGCCAAATCACGTGATGTTGAACCTGTAGAAGTGGTACTGCCACCCCAAGCAAACCAGCAACAAATACTCGATTTATACATTAAGGCGTTTGATAGTAATCCTAAACTTAAATTGATGTTACTGACTCACGCAAGTAATCAACATGGGTTAATACTTCCAGTGGCTAAAATTGCTGACGCAGCCAAGCAAAGAGGCATAGATGTAGTGTGTGACTGTGCACAATCTTGGGGCTTGTTAGACTTTAAAATTACCGACCTTAACGTAGATTGGGCAGGGTTTAATTTACATAAATGGATTGGCAGCCCTGTAGGAGTAGGGGCCCTGTATATGAAACAAGGCAGCCTAGAGAAAATTTCACCTTACCCCGGTGAAACAGACCCAGACAACACCCTAACGTACAAACGTGTACACACAGCAACAACCAATTTTGCTGCCACCTTAACTGTACCTACTGCGATTGATTTTCATCAATCAATTGGGCCAGCTAATAAAGATGCACGTTTACGTTATTTACATTCGCTATGGGCGACAGAAGCCAAAAAGATGCCTCACATAGAGGTGTTGGGTGGCTCTGATGCTGAGTCATCAAGTGGCATGGGAGCATTCCGTTTAACTGGCAAAACGAGCTTTGAAGAAGTTACCCAGTTACAAAAACGTTTAGAAAACGAATTTGGCGTATTTACCGTTGTTAGAAAAGGCCTAGCCAGTGGCTGTTGTATCCGAGTTACTCCGCAGGTTTTCGTTTCTGCTGCAGAAATCGCAACATTAACTGACGCTTTAAGAAAGCTAGCTTGAACTTCAAGCTAAAAATTTCGACACTATTAAATTAACCACATTAAAATAACGATAAATAGGCAACCCATGAAAAAATTATTACTAAGCAGCGTATTGTCACTAGGACTGCTTACACCATTTTTAAGCTCTGCTGATAGCGCCACACCAGAGCAAAAAATTAAAGACGCAGGCTTCACATTGCCTGAGCCAGTAAAGCCAATTGCTAATTATGTAACCTGGAGGCGTTCGGGCAATACCTTGTATTTGTCTGGCCACGGTGCCTGCGAAGGTAAAAGTGTATTAGGTAAACTAGGTGACGACCTTAACATTGAACAAGGTTATGACGCCGCACAGCGAGTTGGCCTATGTGCTTTAGCAACCATAAAGTATGCGGTAGGTGATTTATCAAATGTAAAACAAGTACTTAAAATAACGGGAATGGTTAACGCCACTGACTCTTTTACTGGCCACTCAAAAGTCATTAATGGGTTTTCAGACTTGTTTGTAACTGCATTTGGTGATGACGGCAAAGCCGCCCGTGCCGCAGTGGGTATGAGTAGCCTACCGGGTAATATGTCGGTTGAAGTCAGCGCTATTATCGAGCTGAAAGACTAACTTAAAAAGTAGTATTAAAAGGGGCAGGGCATACTTGCCCCTTTTAATGATTAACTAGGGAGTCACATGACCAAAGACGAAGTTATCGCACTACTAAACCTAGAGGGCCACTTTGAAGGTGGCTATTTTAGGCAAACCTTCAAAGCCACTCACAGAGAGCCTGTTATTACCGAACGCGGTAAACGTACCAGCATGACGGCCATTTACTACATGCTAAGTACAGACAACAGTATCGACCACTTTCACACTAAACACTCTGATGGTATTGAGTTTTATCATATGGGCTTGCCCATTACCTATCATATGATTCACCCAGATGGCCGCTATGAAAAAGTCGTAGTGGGGCCAGATATAAAAAATGGCCAACAGCTGCAATTAGCGGTAGCCGGTGGGACCTATAAAGCTGCAGAGCTAACACCTGCCGAGAGCGCCACTGCTGAACACGATTTTGGTTTAGTGAGCGAAGCAGTCGCCCCAGGTTGGGAGCCTGAAGATATGATAGGGGTTAGTGCCGCTGAATTACTTGAAAAATTTCCGCAACATAAAAATATTATCCAGCGTTTAGCAAGAAGTTAAGCTTAAAGTTTAAGTTAGGTGTCTGCGTCTATCTTAAATACCTTATCTATAGGCTTGTGTGAAGCGGGTTTATCAATACGACAGCCAATAAGACGTTGCGGAATATTAGGCTTTAGTAAGTCTGCAAAAACGCTTACATCTTTTAGATTAGGGTCTAGCCACATATCAATGGTGTCGTCATCTTGGCTCAATATTAGTGGGCTAGCTTTAGTATGGTAGGGCAGGAGTTTTTCGTGGGGAGGTAAAGTTATCACCGAACACGACAAGGCCGTTTCTCCCGTAGTAGAATTTACCCATTCTCGGCATAAGCCACCCAAGGCAATAGCCTCACCTTTAATGGCTTTAAAGTCTGTATATTTTGCATCACGGCCTTTACCTTCGGTTTCACCAAAGCCAGATGCGGGAATAACACAACGAGACTGCCTAAACGCCTCATACCCTGCACTTTGGGGCTTGTTTAGTTTGTCATAACGGGTGTTAAAGCTCGCCCATTTAAAATCAGGTTTAAAGCTATCGCCGTTTAAGGTTTGCAATAACCACCAACTGGCATTGGCAATATAGCGCTGCTGCGCCATTTGCCTAACAATTGAAACCTCGCTACCTGCCCGAATAAAGCGCTCAAACCTCAAAGGCTTTTGCCCTACATCAATAGGAATGCCCAGAGTACCAAGTAAATCAATTACTCCAGGCGTATCAGTAACATTTAAACGGCCGCACATAATTAAGCTCTAAAAATTTTGGGTGTTGATAGTATTAGCTAAGGGGTAAATTTAACATCATCTAGCTCTATCCAAAATGTTTCTTCGGGTTTACCCGTTACGTCAATGGAAATACTCTTCAATAGACCAATATCAAGCTTGCCTTGTTTAACAAAATGATTAAACGGGATGGTAATTGTTTGCCAACCTGAAGCACTAATGTTTACATCAACGCTGCTTTTACCAGCATAGCTATCTAAAGTTACAGTGTAAGTACTTGGTTTTGCATTGATAGCAAAAGAAACTCCCTTGAAATTGCTAGCATCTACAGGGTAAAAGCTACCTTGCGATAAAGGAAAAAGAACACCAGCTTTAGGATTCTTTTTGTTTTCTAATGCGATAGACACACTCAATACCTTATTTGAACTAGAGGTAGCAGGCTTAACTAAAGTCAAAATCTGACTACGGGGAAAACCATAATCTATGTTGGTTTTACGCAGTGTGCCGTATTGGGTTTTACCCTCCATGGCTTCAAAATCATCAATGTTTTCGGTTGCGATTATAGCTGGTGGTATCTCTGCACCTTGTTCACTTGTTAGTTTGTTATCAGCCACCACTTGCTTGCCGTCAATAAAGACTGATTTTAATTTCCTGTAATCACTGATATTTTCCCAAGGTTTACCGTCTACAATGACAAAATCAGCACGTTTACCTGTGGCTATTGTGCCTCTATCATCTGCTAGTCCAAGTGCTTCAGCACCGCCTCGGGTTCCTGCAATTAGCGCTTGTTTTGCAGTAGCACCAAAATCTACCATAAGCTCCATTTCATGTACTGATGACTCTCCAAATGGTGTGTTACCAATACCAGAATCCGTACCTAAGGCTAAGTGGACCCCAGCATTTAAAAAACTGCGAAAGTTTTGCTGAGAATACGTTTGTCTTAATTGTGCCGCTTTTATTTGTTTATCAGAATATCTAGCGACTCTATCCGGCCTTATTTCATAAACGGCCAATGTAGGGGCATAATAAACATTATTATCAGCCATTAACTTGGGCAGTACTGCATGGGTTGGCTCGTCTTGTATTGCGTGAACTATTGCGCTTACCCCGGCTTTTGCCGCTAGCATTCCGCCATCAACAGTTACTGTGTGGGTAACCACGGGTAAACCTCGCAAAGCAGACTGGGTTACGATTTCTGCTAATGCGTCTGGGCTAATATTGGTATCCTCTTTACTTCGCCCGTATCGCCATCCGTCAGCGAATACTTTTATCATATCGGGCTTAAAGTCATCTAAATATGCTACAACGCTTTTAGCTTCTTCTGTTGATGCCACTAAGCGTGTCATTCGCTCATCGGCCCAATCTGCACCATGGCCACCAGGCGGAGCAATACGGGCGGCATAAATTACATGGGGAGATATGAGCTTTGTATGCCATTCACGCTTAGGTGCGTAAGAATCTGGCGAAGAGTGAAAGTCTGTAACAGTAGTGACGCCATGGGTCAGCATTGCTGTTGCAACTTCGGCCCTGCTAGATGTCCAATGGGTGTGCACATCTGTTAAGCCAGCAACCAAACTCAAGCCATTACCATTGATCATCACGGCATTATCTGGCGCTTTAAGCTGCGGTTCAATTGCCACAAACCTACCATTTTCAATTAAAACATCAGATATAAAAGGAGCGGCTCCTGTACTATCAAAAATTGTTATGTCATCAATAAACACACTGTTGGAGTGAGCATTTATAGAGAGAGTTGCAGAAAGTGCACAAGCACTAATGAGTATACTTTTCAGTTTATTATTCATATTTTTAATACTCCTTGTATGTTTGTTTTTCTAAATTAAAACTAGTTACAGCTATAACCTTCTTGGTTGCTAGCAAATAGCCAAAGGTCAAAAAAAGCGGCAGCTGAAACTTTAAAATCTAATGTTTAAATACTTGGCTGAGCTTAATGTTTATGAGGATTACGCACTATACTTAAGCAGTTGCACTATACCTAAAGACAAATCATAGTGGGAAAGGCTCCCTAGCTATTCAACCTATAATTTAGTGTAAAACCTTACCCTCAGTACAATAACTCGGTGCATTAGAAAAAGCATTTAGTGATGGGAGGAATAGCCCTATTTACGCTACGAATAGCACAGGTTAATGTGTTTACCTGATATTTCTGCACTAGAAGTTACTGGGGGGAAATACGATATTGACCACAGCATGCTTTTTGCCAATTGGCTCAACAAAGAGCTATGGAATCTATTGCCAACCGACTGCAGAATCAATAACCAAAAAAGCGACCGACTACCCACAGAACAAAAACTAAAAGGCGCCAAACAGCACATTCAAAGCTGGTGGCAATAAGCTTGGCTGAAATCAACTGGTATAAACCTAGAAATACGAAAACAAGCAACTATGCAATCATGGCAAAACAAACGTTTTTTCGCCGAGGCTAACATAGCCTTACCAGGATTAAACTCAAACAACCAATCAATCGACGACTTGTTTGAAGCGCTGGTGGTACAGCGTGGTAGGTTGAGAGAGATGCAGCAGTTGAGGGAGTGGTAGTTCAGAGAAACTAGAGTTGCTCGATGTGTCTGCATTTAGGAAAACTACTGCAACCCAAAAATTCATTACCAATGTTTGCCCCTTTTTTAGCGATGCGTTTCACCATAGGCGAAGCACATTTGGGGCATATGGTGGTAGTTGTTGGTTTAACTGCAGTTTGCAAAGGCTTAGTGGTTTGCACTTCTGCAATTAATTCAAGTAATTGATTGCCGTTAATCAACTCAATAGGCAGCCCTTGTGCAAACTTAATGGCATCATTTGTAAAATGCCCAGAACTGACAACATAAACACTCACTGCGTTCGATGCGGCCAGCACACCAAACATTTCACGCACAATAGACACACCTACTTTAGATCTGCGCCACTGCTTGCATTGCACTATATGCAATTTACCGTCTTTAAGTAACCTCAGGTCGATACCCCCATCGGCACCACCTACCATGTTTTCTTGTACCGCAAAGCCCTTACGACGAAAAGCCTCACCCACCAGCACCTCAAAATCACTCCAAGAGGTGTCTCGAAGGGTGTCGATACTGTTTTGCTCCTTAATTAGTAGTTTGCGTTTTTGTTGATTAAAAATAGAAGAAATGGCAGGGATTAGGAATAAACAAGCAAACACCCACGCTGCGTTTTGCGCAGTATTGGCAAACACTGACAATATTGGATTTTCGCTTGCCAAATTCGGAATAACAAACCTAAGCCCAGCATACACAGCGACGCCCGCAATAACACTTACCCACCAAGGTAAATAAGAAAACTCTTTTAGAAGTGAAGGTTTTTTGCGACCCATGATCAATCCGTGATTTTTAAATTGGAGTTTAAATATACCCACAAGTCAAAGTTGATCAATGAGGCGTTTGATAACTGGTTATTGGATTTTATATTTGGTTAGGTCATGCAATTCTGAGGTGTTTCTTTTATCGAACTGCGGGGGCTGGTTCGTTGAAACGTTGAAATAAACACAAAGTCACCCATCGTAATCAAATCGATTTTGTCGAAACCATCTTTGGTAGCACCGCCACTGCTTTCCCACCTTTAAAGTTTCAACAATAAATGACTTTTTCTAGAGGTAAATGGAAAGGCAGCCATTTCTGTACAGCTATTTACTACAAATTAAAGTTTAAGGTTGAAGCGTTACATTCTTTTTGATTTGAGAGTATAACGCTTCAAGTTTTTATTTAGGATGAGCGATATTATTGGCTTAATTATCGGCCGGTATTGGCATCGGATAATGCCTTAAAGCGTACAACCTTAAATTCGCCCTGAGTACCGTCTTTGCCGCTATTTAATACGGGAGAGCGGTGCAGTTCATTTACAGTGCCATAGATGTAATTATCTAAGCCAACTGCAAGCCCGTCAGGCCAAGACACATCATCACGCTGGATAAGGGTTTTATATTGACCATTTGCTTGAGTGTAACCGATTGCGTCGTTTGTTATTGAGGTGACGTACACATTGCCTGAGTTATCCATTGTTATGCCGTCAGAAATGGGTTTGTCACCATAACGCTGCACTTTTTTGTCTAGCTCTTGATCGGATAGGCTTGTATCTAATAGATCTTTGGTGGCAATTCGGTACAGGCTAGTGCCAGACATAGAGCCGTAGTAAAGGTATTCAAAGTTACTATCTATGGTGATTGGGTTCACGCCCATGCGCACTGGTTGGCCGTTTAAGTAGATTGTTTGCTCATCAATGACCATATCGATGTCTTCGGCTTTGGTTGACATCGACTCTTTCAATACTCGGCGAGCTATGCCGGTTTTCAAGTCAACCACAAGGATTGAGGCCGTGCCCGTATCAGCGATGTAGATTGCGTGGTTTTTGCTATCAACCGCTAGGTCATTTAGAAAGCTTGAGTCAGTAATCACAGGCTTAGCTAGGTAAATTATTTTATGCAGTTGTTCTTTCTTGGTGTTCCATCCTACTAATCGCCCTGCATGATCAGGCCCAGACGTGTCTAACAACCACAAAATGCCATTAGTATCGATATTTAACCCAAGTACCCCGTAAAGACCACCAGACTCTTGGCTTTGAGCCGCATAGGCCCAGTTTTCATTGGGGTAAGGTTTGGTTGTTCCATCTGGTAACAGCTCAACGACTCGCAATGATTTGCCGTAAAACTGGTGAATACTGAGAAATATTCGGCCATCAGCGCCCACCGCAATGTTGCCTGGGGGGGTCTCTGCACTGAGGTTGGCAACTACTTCAAGTTGTCTTGGTTTATCGGCTGCTGCAATGTTTAGACTAAATGCACTGGTGGCAATCATAGCGGCCGACGCTAGTAGTTTGAATGAACGAGTCATTGTAACGCTTCCTTTTGGTAAGTGATTGCCATGTGTTTAGATGTGCTTTAACGATTCAACAACTTCGCTAGGCTCAGCGCGCTGCGTGTAATCAGCGTTCACATCAGCAAATACGATTTTGCCTGATGGGGCAATGACATAGGTTGCAGCAAGAGGTAGTTCGAAAGCGCCTTTACCGTTATGCGCTTCAACGTCAATGCCAAACCCACTGTAAATAGGTTTGATTGAGTCCGGTAGAGTAAAGGCTAAACCTAAGGTTTTAGAAAACTCAGAATTAGGATCAGATAATACAGAGAAGCTTAGCGCATTTTTTTCTGCAGTAGAAAGTGATGCATCAGGTAGCTCAGGAGTTATGGCTAGTAAGCTAGCACCTTGTGATTTGATGTCGTCAAGCACGTTTTGGTATGCACGCAATTCTAGGTTGCAGTATGGGCACCAACCGCCACGGTAAAATGTTAGTACTACTGGGCCTTGAGAGAGCTTTTCTGACAAGGTAACTGAGTTGCCAACTTGGTCTGAAAGAGAGAATTCCGGAAATACTTCCCCCACTTTTGGAGCAAGCTTTTCAAGCTCTTTTGCTTTTAGCACTTCGACTTCAGCCAGCATGACAGATAGCTTTTCAGCAGGAATATTTTTAGCAGACGCTTCACGTACTTCAGTTAGTTGCTCTTTAAGGCTCATATGGGTTTCCTTGAGATTAAATATATTTTTGAATGAACGTTCAAAATGTTATTTCCGCAAGCTATGTTTGTCAACGTCAATTTGAATAAGCATTCAAAATGTTATTAAATATCACCTGTACCCAATAAAGTAATGAGCGTTATGGCGATTAAAAAATTCGATGTGGATGTTGTGCTTGATCAGGCAATTAACACATTTTGGCAGTATGGTTACCATGGAACTTCTATGCAGCAATTGTTACAAGCCACGGGGTTACGCCCAGGTAGCTTGTACCGAGAGTTTGAAAGCAAAGAAGGCTTGTACTTGCTTGCCCTGAGTCGCTATGCAGCAGATACCATTACGACGGTAAACACCCGTATACAAGGCAGTTTAAATGTTCTTGAAGGCATTAAATCGATACTGCTGGACTTGTTCGAAGAAGCCAAAGCCAAGGATTACTGTGGTTGCTTTTTAGTAAAAACGCAATTGGAGCTGTCTGCTCACAATGAGTCGATATTGACGAAAGTTTCTGAAGAGTTTGCGAAAATCGAAGCAAATTACTGCGCTCACCTAAAGACAGTATTCTCGCCTGAAATCAGTGTGCAATATGCCAAACAACTCATGCTCGTCATTTTTGGTATTCGTGTTTATAGTTATCAAAGTGAGCAACCTGCAGATATTGAGGAATTTATTTTATCCATATTGCCTTGGCTGAAAACCGCGTAAGCTGGATTATTGAAATAATCACAACGTAGCCCATAGCAATAGGCTCGACTCTATCGATATCAGCTTTGGTGAAAAGAATTTAGTGTATTGCTTTTTTTACTAACTATTTATAGCTTTCAACAGTATGAACCCCGACCTAAAAGCTCTAAGCCGCAGCAGTAAACCAAGCAAGGGAGTTAAACATCTTGAATTGCAGTTTTAACACTATCAAATTTCATTATGGTTTAACTCACTTGTTCACTCTTTAGGCAAAATCTCCACTGCGCGCAGGCTAGATAAGTTTTGAATTAATAAGGGAGCGATGCCGAGTACGGCGGCTAAGGTACTCAAAACGGAATCAAAAGCTATATTGGCGCTGAAAATAACCAGAATAAACAGTATGGCTACCAACATAAACAAAGGCGCTCGTAAATTGTGCCACAAGCTAGTTTGTGCTTTCGCTACCCATTTTTCTACTTGGCTGCTGGGTTCAGCCGTTAAAATAAATTGCCTGAAACTTTCATTCACTAAGTGCCAGCCACTGTCTCTGTATATCAATCCTCGGCGTTGTAAATGTCCAATAGCTTCAACGTTGGCAGGGTTGAGTTTAGCGCCATGGGCTAGTTGCAGCAGTGTAAGGCGTTCGTCGGTACAGCATTGTTCCCAGCGTAAACGATAAGTAGGGCGAGCATGTTGCACAAAAAACTCCACTATTTGCTGGGGTGACCAATAGTCATTTAATTCTAACTCTTCATTGGTAATACTTTGTTTTAACTGCTCTTCTTGTTGCTGTAACTTTATGGATCTATGGTAGGTGAGAAATACCTCTTTGATTTGTTTTAGCTCAGGCCAATGGGTTGATTCGTGTATTAACATAGATACGGCATCAGGCGATGTGGTTAAGGTACTTTTTTTGCTCGCTACCCAATAATAGTGCATGGCATAGTCACGTAATAGTTTACTCCATTGCCACAGTTCTCTTTTATCGGGCGCTTCTTTCTCGTCATGGGCAGGAAAGTTGTCGGCTTGACTAAGCAATAACATCGGCGACACTTCTGACACAATAATTAAATCAATTTTTTGTTGTTGTAGGTATTTAAGTATTGTGAGTGCTTGGGTGCGATTTTTTCGATTAAATAAGCTTTGTGCTAGCCCTTGAATGACAATGAGTGGCGGGTGTTCTTGGCTTTGCAGCCCAATAAGCTTAGTTTGATTTATCTGTCCTTCAGTATCTATCCAATCTTCTATATAGCTAATGTGCCCCTCGTATATGGGGATTTTTTTAGCGCTAAAAGCATTTTCTAAATCTAATTGACTCAATTGGCTAATAAATTGTAGCCGCATTTGGCCTTGGGCTTTTAACTCTGTTAAACGCTGCCATATATATTCGCTGTGCTGTGATTCTGAAGGAGGTCTAAGGCGATAACTATCAAAAATATGTTCACCTAATAATTTACGACTAACTAAAAATAAACCAGCAAAAAATATCCCCATAATGACTAGCGCCGTAATGAGGATTATTTGTGGTAAAAACTCCCAACTGGCGGCTCGCATAAAGCGGTTTTGGTTGTATTGTAATGATTTCTCACTTTTGTTTTGGAGGTTATTGGCTGCCTCAAATTGATACTCAGCGGCAACATGGGTTTTAAGGTTTAAATTTTTGATAATCGACTTTAAAAAAGGATCATTATTGGAGTGACTATTGCCAGTTTCCCTATCGGTTACAGTCAGCCAGCTAGTTGTGGCTTGTGTGTCAGCCAAGGCCACTCCTGGAAATAAATTCTGATGTTCAATTTGTGGCAATACAGGCGCTAAACCAGGGATGTCATCCCTAGGTTGTTTCATGATCTTTCTATAATGCTTAGCTTGCTGTGCCATTTTTTGCTGTTGTACTTGTAAATATTGATTTTGAAAGGTGGCTTGTCCAGCAAGCATATAGCCGTTAACGCTGTTAATGAGAATGACCGCAGGCACCATAGTAATGAGATAGATATTTGCTGCCAAGTACCAAAGATACCCCATTGATACCCTGCGGTTTAATAATGCAAGACTGCTGTTTTTAGTAGAAGTAAGAGGACGCTTTGTTTGGCTTTCTCGGGTTTTTATAAACAATAACACCGAGGTCACTAAAAAGAATGCCACTCCAATTATTAAGCCATAGGGTGTGTTGTCGTTAGCTTGAGTTAGGGTATTTTCGCTTGTGGGTGAAAAGTACAACGCCAAGGAAATAAGCAACCCACAAATAAAGGGGATAAAAAAGGGAGTTCTAAATACTATGCTTGGCTGCGGCAGAAACCGTTTAACAAGGGCTTTAAAAGTGAGTTTTTGATTCTGAAAAGCAACGGGGACAAGCCTATATTGCAATACAATTAGGATCACGCTCAAAGTTATGAAGAAAAAGGCCAAGCGTGGCAGTACGTAGTTGGTGACTCCCATGCTTAACAGTTGCATGATACAAGCAGACCATATCCACAAGGCAAGCCATTTATACCTAATGCGAAAAGCCAAGGGTTGGTTGTCATCATGTTGGTAATGAAGAATGCGAGCCCACAAGCCTTGAAGGCTTAAATAGCGGCTAAGTAACACCAAAGGAATTAGCAACATCAGATATAAAATAACGGCAAGAAATACCAATAACATATTTACTTGGGAGGATTCCTCTTGATTATAAAAGACCACCAAACCCCATTCGGGTATATCTTTATGTAACTTGCCAATAGTGACCTTATGTGGGGCATGACGATACTCTAGTTCTAGCTGGGTGGGGACTTCTGCGTCTAGCTCTGTCAAGTGCGCCATAGTGGTAAGTAGTTGTAAATTGTGAGTATTTTCTGCAAAAAAGTTTTCTACTAAACTACGCTCTTCGTCGCTGTGGAATAACACCTGACCTTGTTTATCAATAACAGCAAATCCGAAGTTATTGGGTAAACTACGCTGATTTAAACTTGTTAACGAAGTACCAATTGAACTGAGGTATCTAGACTTTTTATTTAACTGTTTGTTATGAACAATATGCTTAAAAACCAATTGGCTATTAAAACGGGCATCACGAATGTTACGAATACGTTGAATGAAAAATGGTTTACCCCTCTTGGACTTATCTGTGTCTTCTTTATTCTCTTTTCCTGTCCAGTTCCAAAGCTCGCCGTGCCAGCCTCGCTGATAGTATTCACGTCCTTTTAAGTCCGCCAGTTTTGTGCTGTATAGATCCTGATGGGGGCGATATATAGTTGGAGGTTGCTTGTCATTAAAACCTGAAAAATACCCATCTTTGTTAAGTAAAAACCAATTCTCGATAAAATAAGGAGTGGATTTACCCGACTCTGGTAATAAAAGGCAATTTCTTAGTTGTTGAGATTTATCGATGTCATGGGCAAGCGCGGAGCCTGACTGGCCTTCACAGGGATTATTTCCCGCCTGCTGGATATTTTCAAAATAGGTATTATCGATTTCAATTAGTTTATTCAATTCTTCGCTAAAATCTTCCCTGATCATTTTGTGCAAACTTTCACTCTGAATTGCTTTTTGTTGCAGCCAATAACGATAAAAAAGTTGGTCGGTAATGGCTATGGCCAGTACGCCAAACAAGATAAATAAACCGAGAATAAATTGGCTAACATCAGAGCGAGAGTAGCTGTAGGTTGGGGCGCAATATTGAATTTTTAATATAGGTAATATTGCGACTAATAGAACTAGGCAAAGTACGGCCCATAACGCAGCGGTATTACCTATTTTTAAGTTGTTTAATACGACGTCTTGTTTATCAACAAAGGCTAACAAGTAAATATCCTTTGTTGAGTATAAGTGGTTTTTTTCTTCGGCCAAACTCAGCTTGGTTAACTTTATGGGTTGTCGATAAATTCGCAGGTGTAGGCCGGCTAGCTCTCGGTCTATAGAGTCACTTACACTTGTGTCTGTTGCCCTTTCTATTTCTAATTTTTCTTTACTCTCTAGATAAACTTTAACATTTGAAAACCTTAGGTCAGAAAGGCCTTTTGCGAGATCGGTATGGCGTTTTTCTGCCAAAATATTGCCTTTATCATCACTAATTACAAGTAATGGAAATGGACTTAAATGGCTTGGGATAAGATCAGAAATAGGTGTGGTTATTTTTAAATTATCAATTTCAATTTTAATAGCTTGCTCATTAGGATCCAATTGTAAGGCAAACTCAGTGCCTGTTGTTTCAAGTGATTGATTGCTATTTTTAAGGACGTTTAAGTGTTTAAAGTTTTGTGTGGCGTTCAGCAGGTTTTTAAATTTGTTAATGTCGAGTTCGGAATGCGTGTCAATTTGCTTATTATCTGACTTACTGGTTTCTTGGGCCTGATATTCTTTAAATTCTTGGCGAACACTTGTACTGAGTAGATTAAGTGATTGCTGTAGACTTTTTGCCGCTTCGTTTAGTTGCCGCAAATAACGGTGGTTTTGTTGAATTTCATTCTGCTGAATTTTCAAAAAATAATAAGCTGCACCAACTAAAATAATAATGAGTAATAATATACTGTAGCGTTTATACGGGGACTGTTTTTTTGTGGGCATAACTCACACTTCCTTGGTAAATTATTTGTGCAGATATTATGGTTTAGTAAGTGTGGTTGTGCAAATTTTACACAGAGATATGTGGTAAATGTAAGCCGTGGTTTAGCCCAAGCTAGATTGTATGGAACAAAAGCTGGTAACTATTAGATCAAGTCTGAGCTAATACAGCTCAGACATAAAGTATTTAGGGGCGCCTTCAATTACATATTTGCAGCGTGTAAAGCTAACAAATTTTTAAAGCCCATTTGTATCTCGTTGTTTTTAAAATCATTAACCAACGGCTTTGTGTAAGCTTATGGTACAACTTTTATCTTCTTTTTTTCTTAGGCTTGATGCCAAGGGCTTTGTTTCTGGCCTGTTGTTTACCTTTATTACTTCTTTTGGCCGGTTGGTTTTGTTTGGTTAAGTCGGGTTCGTAACCCGGTAGCCACTGTTTTAACAGTACGCTGTCGAGTACTTTCTCAACTGCTTCTAGTAGCCACTCTTCCTTTGGACTCATTAGTGATATGGCTAACCCAGTGTTTCCTGCTCGACCTGTGCGACCAATACGGTGAATATAATCTTCGGCAACATAAGGCAGTTCGTAATTGATGACATACTTTAAATCGATGATATCAATGCCTCTGGCTGCTACATCGGTTGCTACTAGTGCTCTGGTTTTACCTTGTTTAAATTCTGCGAGTACTCTTTCTCTGGCTCCTTGTGATTTATCACCATGGATAGCTTGAGTTGGGATCCCGTCTTTACACATTTCTTTGGCGAGGGCATCAGCCATTTGTTTGGTACGAGTAAATATTAATACTTGATGCCAGTTTTTTGAGCCGATGAGATAAGACGTGATTTCTCGCTTTCGATCACTATCAACTGTATACACTAGTTGTTCTACTTGCGTGGCTGCTGCATTGCGTTCATTAACTTCGATAAGTGTAGGGTCCTTGAGTAAGGTTTTACTTAATTTGAAAATTGCGTCATCGAATGTTGCTGAAAACAACAAAGTTTGTCTTTTGCTGGGCAGGCGCGCTAAAACACGGTTGATTTCATTTTTAAATCCCATGTCTAACATGCGATCCGCTTCATCAAATACAATGGTTTGAAGCTGGCTTAAATCAACACTTCCTTTTTCTATATGGTCTAACAAGCGCCCTGGTGTTGCTATCAGTATATCCACGCCTTTCTCTATCGCGGACAGTTGCGGGTTAATGCTGACTCCGCCATATGCCACCGCAATCTTAAGATGAGTATGTTCGGCATAGCACACAAAGTTTTTATACACCTGTTGGGCGAGTTCTCGAGTGGGGGTTAATACCAGTGCTCGGATAGGTCTTTGTGTATCAGTAAATTTTATTAGTTGCTGTAGTATGGGAAGGGCAAATGCCGCCGTTTTTCCCGTACCTGTTTGGGCGCCCGCCATAATATCTTTGCCCGCAAGAATCTCGGGGATAGCCTGTTGTTGTATTGGTGTTGGGCTCTCGTATCCCAACACTTTGACTGCATCAGTTAGGGATTTATCTAATGCTAACGAAGAAAAACTCATATGTGACGTTACTTTTTGATTACTTGGTGCCTTTATATCATTCATGCTCTTTACATCAGAAGTAAAAGCGATTCTTTTTTCTTATCTAGATGCTAAAAGCCAGCATGGGTAAACTAAGTCAATGCTTTTAAACAATAAAAATAAATGCGGATTCAGTTGTTTTAGCTGTTCAACATTACTGTTTGAATTAACGCTTGAGTAATATCACCTCAAAGAGCAGATATCGCTTTTTCTGCATTTTACTGCTCTGGTTAGCGGTTGTTGTAACGGGCCACTGAAATGGTTACGATTAACCAAGTATTTCAGATTTTGTGTGATTTTGGTCGCATGTACAGCTTGTTTGCCAAAAATTAAAGGACATTATAATGAGCGAAAAGAGCACTTCAAAATCATTAATATTTATTGTGCTACTGGTTGCTGTGGGGTTGGTTTTTGCAATCATCATGACAGTGGAAAAAGAGAGCCAAGAAGAACCAGATAACTCTGAGGTTATAATTGAGACCCAGCCTACAATCGAACCTAAAGAGGAAGTTAAGGCTGCCCCCAAACCTGATGAACCAAAAGAAGAGCTAAAACCTGTTCCAGAAGCTGTTGAGCCTGAAGCTACGCCAGAACCTAAAGCTGAAATTGAAGTTGCTCCAGAGCCTGTCGAACCCCAAGAAGAAGCTGAAATCGAACCAGAACCTATATTACCTGCATGGGATATATTCGAATCTGAAAACGAGACAACGGGTGAGAAAACAGCAATTGCCTATTCTCCAGACTCTTATCCAGAGCCAAGAATGCAAGACCCTTACTCGGATGTAAAAGGATGGATGGTAGTGCGATGTGACAGTGGCTTCGAGTGGTCTTATTTTGGATTCTCTACACCGCCAAGTATTACCAAAAGCACCAAAAAAGACGGTTATGACAAAATGATCGTGAAAGTTAGCTGGGATGGCAAAGTTGAAAACCTAATATTCAACCAAAAATGGGGTGACAGATTTTTAAACTTTAAGGAAAGTGTTTTTGCCATTAAAAGAATTCAAAAATCAAATTCAGTATCACTAGACTTAGACTGGGAAGGCCAATCAAAGGTTAGGTTTACATTCACCCTAAATGGCGCACCCGCTGCATTGGAGAAAATTAGGGGTATGTGTGCTAATTACTAAATCCTATTAATATTAGCACCACCTCCTTGCTTTAAGGAGTGCTGGGTACTGTTTCCTTATGACTTATGCAAAGAAAAACCGGAAAAATTTTAGATATTCACTTTCAAAAAACACACCTGCAGAAACGAAAAAACCTCTAAGCCAAGTGACTTAAAGGTTTTAATGTGGTGGAGCTGGCGGGAGTTGAACCCGCGTCCAGAAGACGTCAACCGTCGGTACTACATGTTTAGTTTGTCATTTATTTAACTGCGTGGAACTCCGACAAACAGGATTTCGTTGCAGCTGGCCTAATACTGTTTCGCGGTTCACCCTTAGACAAGGTTCCCTCGCTATCCTGCTGGGATGACCTTCCGAACCTCTACTAGCAGAAAGAGTATGAGTGGAAGGGCTTAGCCGGTTATTAAGCGGCTAGAGCGTAGTTTTCGTCGTTTGCGACTATTTAAATGCGGCTTTTTACGAGGCAAACCGCTCCTCGACATGCACCTAAAGCATCTAGAATCCTGTCGAATCCAAAATCAGCCCCAAAGTGTTGTTGGCTGCAAACTGCCAACGTCGGCATTCTAACATAGCCTTATTGCTAATGAATACAGAGAATCACTATTTGTTACTACTTGTCTGGCTATTGGGTGTTGTTTGCTTATAAATCAATCAACTATTAAGTGAGCCTTGCTATTGGGGCAGGGGATAATGCTACTTTTAGGACGTTAGTGTGTTAGCCCTGTAACAAAAATAAAAAGCCCAATTGAATTGGGCTTTAAAAATTAAGTTTACTGATGTTGCGTGAAGGCTTGGTTTAATATTCGCAAGTTAAACACATTGCATACACGCCTTTAGGGTCGTTTAGCTTAGTGACTTTGTCGATATCAGCTGAAACGGTTTTGACTAATTTTAAAAGGCTGCTGTCTTTTTGAGTTTTCAATGCGCCGTCAAGCATTACCGTTGCTTTTTGGAACAGTTGTTTCCAAAATAACTCGCTCTGGCTTAACGAAGGCTTGATATATTGCGTATCGTATTCTTGTAAATTAGCTAGTTCCGCGGCAGCTTGAATACCATCTTGAAGGTAACCAAGTTGGTCTACTAAGCCTATTTCAATGGCTTTGGTTCCGATCCAAACTCTGCCTTGAGCTACGCTGTCTACATACTCTTTGGTGAAGCCTCTTTTATCTGCGACTAATGATATGAACTGGTCATAACCATGCTCTATACCTCTTTGCATGATTTTACCTATTTGTGGATTAAGGGTTTTGGTAACTCCCATTCCAGCAAACTCAGTTGTACCTACACCATCGGTATGGATACCAAGATAGTCTAGGGTATTTTCGAATGTAAAAAACATCCCAAAAATACCAATAGAGCCAGTAATAGTGCTAGGAGCCGCTATTATTTTGTCGGCCCCAGCAGAAATCCAGTATCCACCTGATGCGGCATAAGTACTCATAACTGCCACAACAGGCTTACCTACGGCTTGTAGGTTTTCAACTTCTTGACGAATAATTTCAGAGGCAAACGCACTGCCTCCTGGAGAGTCAACGTAAAGCACCACAGATTTTACTGAGTCATCTAAACGGGCCTTGCGCAGTAATTTAGCTGTACTGTCACCGCCTATTTCACCTGGTTTTTTAGTCCCATTGGCAATGCCGCCTTTTGCTACCACTATCGCTACCTTGTCATTAAAGGTATCTATGGTCGGCATAGGTGGGTTAATTATGCTTAGGTAGTTTTTGTAAGTAATTGCATTGTAGCTGGTGCCGTCGTTATTCTCGCCAACCACAGTAATGATATCTTGTAAGGTTTCTTCGCGGGTTTTTAGGGCATCAACCCAGCCATAATCTAAAGCGTACTGTGCAAAGTCGCCACCAGATTGCTCGAATTTTTCAAAGAAGACATCAAGTTTTTCATCAAAGTTGCTTTGATCTATGCCTCTGGCTTTTGCCACACTTGATTTGTATTGGCTCCACATGGCGTCTAACCAAGCTTTGTTAGCTTCTTTGGCCGCGTCAGACATATCATCCCGTATGTAGGGCTCTACGGCAGATTTATATGTCCCCACTTTAAATACGTGGGTTTCGGCTTTTAGTTTTTCTAGCGCAGATTTGTAGTAAGTGCCAAATCGTCCGTAACCTTCAAATAGCATGAACCCCATTGGGTTCAGATAAATGTGGTCAGCGTGGCTTGCTAAGTAATATTGGTTTTGTGTGTAGTAGTCGCCGATAGCAAAAACAGGTTTTTCACTTTCTTTGAAACTATCTAGAGCAACCGCTATTTGCTCTAGTTTGTCTAACCCTGCGCTGCCTAAACCGTGTAAATCCAATACCAGCGCTTTAATTCGCCTATCTTGCTTGGCATTTTCTATACTTAACAGTATGTCTTGTAGCAATACTTCTGGTGCGTCTTGCTCTTCTTCAAAGGCTTCTTGCATAAACTCTTCGATAGGATCCACTGCGTGTTTTTCAATTACCACATCACCTACTAGTTTAAGAACTAGAGCAGAGCCAGAGGGCACACTGATAGAGCTGTCATCTTTCATGATAGCTGCAATGATCGCAACGAGTATGACAATGAAGATAAGGTTAATTATTAATTTTCGAGTGAAGTTAATGCCGTTCCACAGGCCTACGAATAGAGACTTTGTCCAACTTGTTCCAGATGACATATAAGATCAGTACACATTTAGTTAAGTTATGCTTCATCCTATCGAAAAATAGCCTTTTAGAACATTTGCAAATGTAATTTTTTGTAACTTTCTCAGCATCTTTTGGCGGTTTTAAGGACAGTGGAGCTGTTTTGTTTGTTATTTATACAACTGCGTTTGTTTGTTATTTATACAACTGCGTTTGTTTGTCATTGCTAAGGACCGATTGGAGCAACTCAATAACACTCTGTATTGTATCGTGTGCCATTGTAAAATCTTTTTAAGAAACTTAATCTAGTCATTCCACTTTTTACACTTGACTCTAACTGTTAGAAATTTAACTGGAAGTCAATATTACTCACCACTCACATAAAAGAATAAAAATATGAAATTTACCATTTTGGCTCTTACTCTTGTTACTGGTTTATTACAACAATCAAGTTTTGCTAAGCCATTAATAGAGCAGCAAATTGTTGAGAGAATTAATCAAGGGTTGCAGCAGTCTACTGATACCTTACAACAAGTCGTTAATATTAATAGTGGTACCTTAAACTTTGAAGGTGTTAAAGAAGTAGCTGATGTCTTCATTGCTCAATTTGATGCCATTGGTTTTGATACTCAGTGGGTTGATGGCAGTGAATTTAACCGAGCTGGTCATTTAGTCGCAAGTTATGGTACGAAAGGCCCTAAAATTTTGATGATTGGGCATTTAGATACGGTTTTTGCTAAGTCTGATGACTTTCAACGTTATCAGACTCTTGATAATGGCTTTGTTGCAGGCCCTGGGATCATAGATATGAAAGGGGGAGACGTGATTATTTTGTCTGCCTTAAAAGCATTGAAAGGACTAAACCTATTAGAAAACGTTAGCGTGCGTGTGGTAATGACTGGAGATGAAGAGAGTAGCGGTAGACCTTTGTCTTTGTCAAAGAAGGCAATTATTGATGCCGCTAAATGGGCAGATATAGCTTTAGGATTTGAAAATGCTGACAGCAATATAAAAACAGCGGTTGTTGCTCGAAGAGGTTCAGTTGGTTGGCAGCTAAATGTTGAAGGGCGGGCAGCTCACTCTTCACAAATTTTTAGTGAAAAGGTCGGATATGGGGCTATTTTTGAAACAGCACGAATTTTAAATGAGTTTAGAGAAAACCTAGTTGGTGTTGGCAACTTAAGCTTCAACCCGGGAATTATTGTTGGTGGTACTCAAATCAATGTACAACCTCAGAATGCAACTGCTGGTGCGTTTGGTAAATCCAATGTTGTAGCTAAAGAGGTAAGCGTGAGAGGGGGGATTCGAGCACTTAGCCTACAAGAATTAACTGATGCCCAAAAAGTGATGCAAGAAATAGTAGCTGAAAATTTGGCGCATACTTCAGCAAGGTTAACCTTTTCTGAAGGTTACCCTCCTATGTCTCCTACAGACAACAACTATAAGCTTTTGTCTATGTACAGTGACATCAGTGAGTCATTAGGTTATGGAAAAGTTTCTCCTGTTAACCCTCGAAACGCAGGAGCGGCAGATATTTCATTTGCTGCTGATCACGTAGATATGGCAATGGATGGCTTGGGACTCATGGGAGCTGGAGCTCACACCAAAGGTGAAGTGGCTGATATGAGCAGCTTTGCCAAAAATATGCACAAAGCCGCCATATTGATTTACCGCATAGGTGAATCAGAGCTTGATTAAAATTAACTCAAGCCTAGTCACACATTTTGTAATTGCTCTGGGCTGATAGTTTTACTGTCAGCCTTATTTCCTTTTAAACGCTCTACAAGCATGTAGTTTATTGGGATTAAGATTAACGTAATAAACGTGGCAAATAGAATTCCAAATCCTAGAGATACCGCCATAGGAATTAAGAATTGCGCTTGGGTAGACTTTTCAAACAATAATGGCATAAGCCCAATAAAGGTTGTTAAGCTGGTAAGCATGATAGGTCTAAACCTTGCGGCACCTGCTGTTAACACGGCATCCATCAATCTAATGCCTTCTTCCCGTTTCTTGTTAATAAAATCAACTAAAACTAAGGAGTCATTTACTACCACACCTACTAAGGCCAGCATTCCCAAAATACTCATTATGGTCAGATCCATACCCATTAACCAGTGGCCCATTACCGCACCAATCATACTAAAAGGAATGACGCTCATTACAATAATGGGCTGAACATAGTCTTTAAAAGGAATAGCCAGCAAGCCATAAATAGCGAAGAACACCATTAATAAGCCTACACTTAGTGACGAGAATGATTCACGTTGCTCACGTGCTTCGCCCTCCATTTTAAAGGTAACGCCCGGGTATTGGCTCACAACCTCTTGTACATATTCTGTCAAATCTGCCTGTAACACCGTCATGTTAGTCTTGGTTTTTTCAACATCAGCGGTAACACTTACGGTACGGAACCTGTCAATTCGTCTTATTTGTGACGGGCTTTTTCCTGGCACCAAGGTAGCTACATGGGCCAGAGGCACTGAACCACCACTTGGGGTTTCAATCAAAATGTTTTTCAAGTCAGCCAGTGAACGACGTTCATCTATTGGTAGTCTTACCATTACACGTACGTCATCTCTACCACGTTGAATACGTTGCACTTGACTACCAAAAAATGCACTTCTCACTTGGTTAGATATATTTACCCGAGTTAAACCTAGGGCTTTACCTTGTTGGGTTAGCTCAATTTGTAGTTCTTCTTTACCGTCAGATAAACTGTCGGCTATTTCAAACACAGTAGGGTAGGTAGCTAGTCTCGCTTTGATTTTGTCTGCAATTTCTTGCAAGGTATTTTGGTCGTTACCGCTAAGTTGTACATCAATTGGGTCTGATGAGCGGCCTGTCTCAGCGCGATATGTCACGCTTTCTGCGCCAGGAATAGGGCCTATTAAATCTCGCCACTCTCTGATTAAGTCAGCAGCGCTAATAGACAGCTTTCGGGACTCAGGTGGGGTAATTTCAAATCTTACGGAGCCCACGTTAGAAGAGCCTCCACGGCTCCCTGTAGATGCGAGTACATTCAAAATAATACTCTCTCCGGTTGCTTCATCAATGTACTTTTCTCTTAGCTCTTCTGCTTTATCTGCCATTTTTACTATGAATCTATTGGTAACTTCGAAGGTTGTTCCTGTGGTCATAGTTAATGTGGCCCTAACGGTTTCGCTTGGAACCCGAGGGAAGAATACAAACTTGGTCCAGCCACTCATTAAAAGTGCCAATATGATAGAAAAGGTGCCGACAAAAACAGCCAGCGTGCTGAGCTTATGGCGTAAGCTGAATTTAAGCAGTGGTTGGTAGTATTTTAAAATTGCCGCTTCAAAACCATCTGCAAATTTTTGCTGCCACTGTTCTAGGCGATTACCTGGGCCACTTTTTTCGTTGCGTAATTTGATGTGCTTGAGGTGTGAAGGTAATACAAATTTTGATTCAATTAATGAGAATAATAATACTGGAATAACGACCACAGGAATTTGTGAGAATAGGGCTCCACGATTTCCTTCGATAAAAGCAAAAGGCATAAAGGCGGCAACTGTTGTCAATATTCCAAAAGTTACCGGTGTAGCCACTTCTTGGGTGCCTTTAATCGCTGCTTCTTCTCCCGACTTCGCAGTTTTTAAATGGGTATAGATGTTTTCACCTGTGACTATGGCGTCATCAACGACTATTCCTAAAACTAAAATAAACCCGAATAAGCTCATTATGTTAAGGGTAACGCCGAAAATAGGCATGGCTAAAAACGCGCCCATAAAAGATACAGGGATCCCAATAAAGACCCAAAACGCAATGGCTGGTCGTAAAAATAGTGTCAGTAGTAATAGAACTAAGATGCCGCCTTGTAGGGCACTTCCCGTTAAAGTGGCAATACGATTTTTCACGATTTGCGAATCATCGTCCCAATAACTTAACTCGTAACCTTCTGGCAGTAGAGGCTGTTTTTCCTCAATGTATTCTTTTACCAAGTCGGCGACTTCTACAGCACTTTGTTGGCCAATTCGGTATACATCTATAAAGGCTGCTTGTTTACCATTGAATCGAGTGCGTACTGGGGTTTCTTCAAAACCGTCTTGAATATCTGCAATATCTTTTAGGCGCAGAATAGAACCGTCACTGTTTGTTTTGATAGGAATGTCAGCAAATTGGTCGGTACGATAGGCAAGGCCTTTAGAGCGTATTAATACGTCTCCACCATCAGTTTTGACATTACCCGCGGAGATATCACTACTTGAATTTGCCACGGCAGTTGATACCTCAGATAAGGTTAGGCCATATTGGCGAAGCCTGTCTTGGGGGATCTCTAAGGCAATTTCGTAATCTCGCACTCCAGCTAATTCTAATTGTGTGATACCTGGTATTCGCAACAAGTCGTCACGAATTTGTTCTGCAAATTCGTTTATTTCTTTTTCGCCATAATCACTAGAAATAGACACGGCTATTACTTCGCGGATCCTTTGTGCAAGGGATACTACTGGGTTTTCAGCGTCAGCAGGAAATGTATTAATGGCATCGACCCGTGCCTTGATGTCGGCTAGTAATTCTCGTGCGTCGTAGTCGCTATCAATTTCAATGCTAACACTAGCTGAGCCTTCAGATGAGACACTTGTAATTCTTTCAATACCTTCTAAATCTTGAACGGCTTCTTCTATTAAAATTGCCACGCCAAGTTCTGAGTCTTCTGGGGTTGCTCCCCTAAGTGTCACAGATACATTAATTCGGTCTGTTTCAAATGAAGGGAATACTTCAAGTGGAATACGGCTAGTAAGGCTATATATACCAGCAAACAGTATGGTTATCATCAGCAAGTTTGCTGCGACATGGTTTCGGGCAAACCAAGCAATCATGTCAATTCTCCAGTGATAATTAGTCGTGCTTTAACTTGTAGAAACATCATTAGTTCTGGCCTTTTGGTCTTATACCTGGGCCTTTGCCTTGTCGCTGGGCTCGCAGTTCGTCTACTGTAATTCCCAGCTCTTCGGCTTTTTTCTGCATCCTAGCTATTTGCTCTTTACTTGGCTTTCTTTGTTGCGGAGCGTTATCTTCGCCGGAAATAGTTACACGAGTGCCAGAGCTAACTTGACCCAGTGGTGTCGTCACTAATAAGTCACCCGCCTTTATCCCTGAGTCAATTATTGCTTTTTCGCTATTTTGCCAGCGAATATCAATGTCTTTACGCTTTAGAACACCGTCTTCGACTATATAGACATAGGTGCCTTGATAAATTGCGCTGTTATTAATGACAATTGCATCGTCAATAGTTTTACCTTGAACTTCGGCATTAACATATTGGCCAATCTTAATAGATGACCCAGGATGAAGAGTTTGGTTGTAGGGATCTTCTATTTGTCCCACTATATAAAGTTGCTGTGAGTTACTGTCTATGGCGGCTTCAGTACGCGTTATTTTGCCTAACCATGTTTGATTTTTACTAAAGCTTGAAGTAAATCTAGCTTCGATTAACGCTGGTTGATTGTCACTGCCACGAAACTCTTCAGGAAAGTTAATTAACTCTATATCACTGTTGTTAATAGGTAGGCGTATCTCTACTGTATCTGTCGAGTATATTTCTGCTACTTGCGTTGTGGCTGATAGCACTTGGCCGAAGTCAACCAGTTGTTCTAATATTCTGCCGTCGTAAGGTGCGGTAATAGTGGTGCGCTCTAAAGCTAGTTTCGCGATAGTTAATCCAGCTTCAGCTGATAATAAAGTTGCTTCAGCGGCTGCAAGTTGAGGTTTACGAAGCACTAAATCACTTGGCTCTTCTGAGTTTCCTAGGCGCTTCCAATCAATTGCTGCTTGTCGTGACGTGGCTTGTTCTTCTTGTAGTGCTTGCTCAGCAGACAGTAAATCTGCTTCAGCAATTTTTACATCTGCAATGTAATCCCTAGGGTCTAATTTTAGTAACACATCTCCTTTGTTAAAAAAGCCACCATTACGAAACTGAGGACTAACATAGGTGATTTGACCGGCTACCTGAGCTACTAAAGCATTTTGTACTTTAGGTTGCACTGTGCCAAAGGTATCTACTATTACTGTATATTTTTCAGGAGTAAGTTTGGTTACTTCAACGGTTAATTGTGATGCCCCAGAAGGCCCCCCTCGTTTGCTTTCGGGAGGATTAGTAAATATGAACCTTGCTACAGCTAATGTGGCTATTAATATTATTAGTGGAATTATCCACTTTCTCACGTTACTCATTGATTAACACATCCTCTTGATTATTTTGGGACTCAGCAAAGTCACCTCCTAAGGCGACGTATAGGTCAACCCGATTGGCTAATAGCTGATTTTTAATTTGTATTAGTGCATTTTGAGCATCGAAAGAGCGCTCTTGAGCTTCAAGCACTGTAGTGTATGTCACTAGGCCTTTTTGATATTGTTCAAATGACAGTGTTTGTGCCGCTAACGCGTTTTGACTTGCATTTACCGTAGCCACGTAACTTTTTTGCAGGCCAAGCTCAATGGTTAAAGCATTTTCTACATCAGCAAAGGCTTGGTAAAGGCTATCTAAATAGGCTTGTTCTTGCTGTTTAAGGGCAATTCTGGCGACTTCTTCTTCGGCTTTTAAATCGCCAGCCCTAAATATTGGCGCCGCTACTGAACCAAGTAATGACCAAGCAAAGGATGGCCCAGATAACAAATCTGAAAGTTCACTGCTGCTGTCAGAAATGGAAGCGCTCAAGTTTATACTCGGAAACCTTTGCTTGTGGGCATAGGCAAGGCCCGCATCTTGTGCGAGCACTTGATACCAGCTAGCTTGTAACTCAGGTTTGCGGGTAATGATATCGGACGGTAAACCGAGAGGTACCTCTGTATTGAGAAGTGGTAGGTCAATGTTTTCAACACTCGCGGCAATTGCGCCACTTGGATAGCGGCCCAGTAGCCTTTCTAGGGTACGTGACTCTTGTAGTAAGGTACTCTTTTGATCTTCTAAGTTAGATATTTCACTATTTAACTCATTGCGAGACAAGTAAACGTCAAGGGCACTATTTAGCCCTTGTCTGTAACCAGATTCGATTATCTGTAGGTTTTGCTTAGCGTTTTCAACCCTGCTTTCTGATAAGTCTTTTAACTGTGTTGCCGTTATTAAGTTAAACCAAGCAGTGGTGACATTAGCCACTAGGTCTTGGCGACTTTGCTGGTATTGGGTTTTACTTGCTTGGTAATCAAGGTTGGCTTGTTTTTGGGCTGCAGACAACTTACCCCAAATATCTATTTCGATTCCAGACTCTAACTCGATAGAATGACTAGTGCTGGTTATGTCTGTGCTTACACTTCTGCTACGCCCAGAGCTAAAATTTGCATCTAAGGTTGGCCAAAAGTCAGCCTTACTTTGAATTAAGCGTTGCTCTAATATTTCAACATCATAAGCCGTTTGCCTTAATGCATAATTTTGATTTAGGGCTTCGGTAACTAAGTCCTGCAATTGGCTTTGATTAAAGCGGTTAAGCCAGTCGTCTTGTACCTCTACTGAGGATTCTGTCAAATTCCAGTTTTCTGGTACTTCAGGAAACTGCAATTTGTTGTTTAGCTCACTATTAGTTGCACATCCGGCTAAAGAAATGGCAATCAGTAAAGGTAAGTATCGTTTCACTATAGGTAGGCCAAGTATAAAGTGTTAAAAATCAACAATTAGAATATAAGATACTCAGCCTTCTACAAAGCACTTTACACAACTTTTACACTTAAATTTTGTTTATCTTAATTTATTGTCAACTCATCTCACAATGGAGAGCTTGTACTATTTTTAAACGCAGCTTTTACTGCCTGATCCCATACTGAAACTTACATTCTTTAAATATTTCTAAGTTGCTCAAGGGGGTTAATTCGAATATTTCTATCGGCCCAATTTTGTCAAATTGGGTGTAACGCCTTAACTCAAAGTAGCGCCACCAAGCCCCAGTTGAGGGGATGAGTTCAAGGTAGGGAAATTGGCTGATTCTCCATGAGCCCTGAGATATGTCTTCGATAGAGACACTCGCCCCAGTTAGTTTATAAAACATCGACTTATCAAGTTCGATTGTTAAATCAAGGTCACAGTTTTGGCTGGTGTACTGATGAGCCCAGTTCTGAGTGTTTGAAAGAGCATGAGGATCAACACCTGCTGGGATCGGGATAAAGGCAATGGAGTTCTTTTTATAATGGTGGTTTCCCTTGTAAAACATATTGGTACTATAAATCTCCCAACCCAGTTTTTTCATGACATGGGTGAGGTTTTCAACTTTTTCAGGGGACTTAATAAAAGGAGAGTAAATAACGCTAGACTGGGACACTGAATCTGGAATATCCAGATCATTTACTATTACCTTAAACTGATTTTTAGACAAAGCCGCAGATATAAGCTGGGTTTGAGTATCGGATAAATACCGAGTATATAAATGCACTGGTGTCTGGCTACAACTGCAAAATATAAAGGCCACTAGTATTAAGTATTTCATTAGTCACGTGGCCCTTAATAAATTTAATACTGAACTTTTAATCTTTCTATTTTAGCTGCGGTTACAGAGCGCTCAGAAGAGTTGTCTAATCTGAAGTCCAGTTGCACTTTCAAGCCAGTTTGTCTTTGTGCTTGCCCTCCTTGTACTCTGGGTTTGTAGACCCACTGTTGTAACGCATCAACAGACGCTTTGTCGAATACTTGGTTTGGAAAGGATTCGATGACTTTAATTTTGTCGGTGGTGCCATCTTTAGCAATATCAAATTCTAAAATTACAGAGCCTTCTATCTCGTCTTGTGCTGCTTGACTAGGGTATTTAGGCTCAATTCTTGTTACAGGCGATGCCATGTATTCTTGTGCGACTTTGTGACTTGTTTCAGTCATATTCGCTAGCGCAACACCGGCTACTAAGCTAGAACTCAGCACTAAGGTTAGGCCAATAATTATAGGTTTTACTGAGCGCGAGTTTTGAATGTTTTTGATTCGTTTTTGCATGCTGCTTTTTTCTCCGTAGGGTGAGTGTATTGAAAAGCTATGTAGTGATTGCTCTGCACATTTTATAAGTGCTTTGCTGTAGATAATTTTGTCCCTTGTTGTTGAGGTTTTTAGCACTGTGGCATCACAGGCTAGTTCTTGGCTGCGCCTAAAAGCCCGATACGCTAGCCAAGTTAATGGGTTGAACCAAAATACACATAGAATCAATAACGCTAATAAGTTATAGAGGTTATCTTTGCGTTCATAATGGACTAGCTCATGGGCTAGCATTAGCTGTTGTTGGCGGGTATCGAACTGAGTATTAAACTCGCTTGGTAGTAGGATTTTTGCTTTGAATATGCCATTTAAGATTGGGGTTGATAAGTGCTGGCTTGTATATACCCCTAAAGTGCTAGGAAGCTCAACGCCTTGCGTGGTAATCAAGGCTGGTTTAGTGGGAAGTTGCGTGATTTTCCACTGTGACAAACCAGCAAGCAATAGAATTGAAGCTGCGCCTAACACCCATAGCCATACCCAATTTATATCTAAATTTGGAGCATTTACTACTGTATTGTTTACGGTAACAAGATGCTTATATATTGATGTATCACTTATTGTAATGATATCTTGTGGGAGGTTGCTGGCTATAAGGCTCATGGGTATCAAAAACCAAAGGGCATAGACAGTATTCGCCCCAAGTTTTGATATCCCTTTTGACTCAATCCAAATCAAAAGCAGTACCACAGCACTAAACACTAATTGTTGTTCGAGTAACCAGTTAATCATTTTCTTTTTCCCATTTTTCTATAAGTGCTTTCAACTCATCAATGTCTGATTTAGACAAAGCGTCGCTATCAGCAAATCCAGCTACTAAGGGGGCGACTCGGCCTTTAAATAAACGACTAACGAAGTTTTCACTTTCTTTGATGACATATTCATTTCGTGCAAATAGTGGAAAATATAAATAACTACGTTGTTGCTTTTTAAAGTCGATAGCTTGCTTTTTTACCAAGCGGCTCAATAAGGTTTTTACGGTTTTGTCATGCCAAGGCTTTTTGATGTTTAAACGGGTAATAATGTCTTGGGCAGAAGCTGGTGATTGTTCCCATAGGGCTTCGAGTACTTCAAATTCGGTTTTTGTTATATCTTTCATATCACGGATTACAGTTGTAGTTTATAGGTTTAGATTACATGTGTAATCTAAATATTCAAGTGATATTTGCTATTTTTTAATCAGCTAAGCATTTACTTTAGGTTTAGATCGTTGTTTCATCAGTGCATAAGGACTTACTAAAAAACATGACTGATTTTGAATCCCATACTTGATAATGACCCTTACGGGGCGTATTCCCTTGAAAACTTGCTTTCAATTACTGCTTCTAATCGCCCTAACGACTTCAATGCTTTTTGGCAAAAAGCCTATAACGAGGTCATAACGTTAGAGCCTAAATTTGACTTACATGACACGGGACACTCTCATAAAAACTGGAAACTTTATGATGTTTCTTTCCAATCCACCGACTCAATCACTATTTGGGGCTGGTTATTAGTTCCTATTAAGAAAACAGTTAATAGGGTGTTTGTGGCAGGCCACGGGTATGCGGGACGCCAAGGCCCTGATTTTGATTTGCCTTTTGACGATGCAGCTATTTATTTTCCTTGTAGTAGGGGGATTTCTAGAAGTGCTGCTGCTCCTATATCTCAAGAGCCATATTGGCACGTACGCCATGATATTGACAAAAAAGAGCGTTATATCATTCGTGGCTGCGTTGAAGATGTATGGTTGTCGGTGTCTGTTGTTAAACAACTTTATCCTGATATTACAGGTGGTATTTACTTGTTGGGTGTTAGCTTTAGCGGGGGAGTGGGGATGCTTGCTCTTGCCCAAGATACAAGAATAACTAAAGCCCATTTCAATGTGCCAACCTTTGGACATCATCAATTACGCCTGCGGATCCCGACCCATGGCAGTGGTAAGTCTATACAAGATTTTTATCATTCAGAGCCATTTAAGCTTATTCGTACACTTAGATATTATGATGCAGCTTATGCCGCTTCGAATGTGACTGTGCCGGTTCATTTTGCTTTGGCATTACGGGATCCAGTTGTTACACCGCCGGGGCAGTTTGCTATTTATAACGAGGTTAAGAGCGAGAAGCATTTGTATGTTTTAGAAGCTGGGCACGATAGTTATCCAAGCCAAGCTAAACAAGCTAAGGAGCTTATTGACGAGTTATTAGTTTTTTTTAGTTAACCTTAATTTGAGATAAGCCAAAGCATTTACTGTTCTTAGTAGGCCAGAACTCGAATTGAATATATAGAGTGTTCAGAATTTGAGGTAAATACTAGATGAAACGAGAGTATCACAAATGGTGGAGCCCACGTTTACAAAGGGATATGGAGCTTTTGGTTCATGGTCATGCTGGGGCTAGGGTATTGGTTTTTCCAACTCGGTTTGCTCGATTTTATGAGTATGAGAACCTTAGGATCCTCGATCAAATACGAGATAAAGTCGAAGCAGGGCAGTTACAACTTTTTTGTGTAGACAGTATTGATGCTGAAAGTTTGTATTGCAGTTGGGCTGAACCTTACTGGCGCATTCAGCGCCACATTCAATATGAAGAGTACATATTGAATGAAGTATTTCCTTTTATGGATAGCGTGAATGCTAACCCCTGTACCATTAGTCATGGTTGTAGCTTAGGTGCCTTTCATGCAGCAAATATCGCGTTACGTCATCCTCATTTATTTAATAAATTGTGCGCATTTAGTGGCCGTTTTGATCTCACACTAGAAGTGGAATACTTTGGTGATTTGTTCTCTGGTTTTTATAACGATGATGTTTATTTTAATACGCCGTCACATTTTTTGCCGGGACTAGAATGTGAGCAGAAACTTAATGAATTACGAAATATGGATATTATTATGGTGATTGGCCGTGATGATCCGTTTTTGAATAACAATTTGCACATGAGTGCTTTGCTTTCAGAGAAGGGCATAAACCACACCTTGCATCAATGGGATGAGCGAGCCCATCAAGGATATTACTGGCGCAGGATGGTGCGGCTTTATCTTTAAAAAGCAAGGTATTTAATGTATATGTCCCTTATTTTGGGCAAAGGGCATATGCTTAGCGATTAATTATTTTATAAGTCAGTTATAAACGGGTATACTTATTACCAAAATAGCCAAGCTATTAAGTCTATTGCATTGGTCATGATAGCGTTAGAATCAATACCTAAGTAGGATGAAATGACAAAGAGAGTTTTCCTTTTAGTAATGGGTTTAATAAGCATCTTGTCTATGCCCGTATCAGCCAAAAATTTCATTGGCCATTGTCGTAATTACCCACCCGACTTATATTTTGAAAATGGAAAATGCACCGGCATAGTAGCTGATTTGGTTTCTGATATTTTTTCTGAGCTTGGACTCAGTATAAAATGGCAGAAAGTACCTTGGGGCCGTTCTTTAATCGATGCGCAAAAAGGTGATGTTGATCTTTTAATTCGGCACTCTATGACTCCTGCAAGAGAGTATTATTTAAATCCTATCAAATATACAGATGAGACCAGAACCTTACATTTTTTTACATCTCCAAATTTTAAATCAGATATTACTTCATATGAGGAGCTCGCTAAGGTAAATGTAGGGAGTATCAGAGGAGTATTTTATTCTCCAATATTTTCTAAGTTAGAAATAGATCATCTCACTGTGGTTAGTCATAGTACGCAATTATTGGGTATGCTAGAACGAGGTCGCATTGATGTAGTTGTTACATCTCGGTCCCATGATATTGAGCTATTTGAGTCAAAGTTCAATAAAGCAAGCTTAACTGAAACCTTCAGTAACCCGAATTACATCAGTATTCCTATTCATTCAAAGTTGATAAAATATTATGACGACATAGCAAAACTAATGTTGGAATATCGTAAGAGTGGTAAAATCGATAGGTACTATGAAAAATACGGTGAGCCTGTTCCAATTCAAACCTTTGATGACAAAGTCGATAGTCAAATCAATAGTAAAGCTTTAAACCTCTCATCAGTTTGTTATTGATGTGATTTTTCGTTACCCAAGGAAGGTGAGAAAACCCATCACTTAATTCATTTTGTAAGTCACTCTGTCACCAGCTTGACATATTTCTGTCAGCATAACCTACCATAAAGTTGGGAAACTATGTGTAATAAGATGAAGTTAAGTAAACAGTTTGATCTGCGGCTCACTAGTCATAAATATTAAATGAAGTTATACCTAAATATTAGTTAAATAAACTAATTAATTTAGCGTGAGGTTTTTAGATATTTCTAATGTATATCTATAGTCACTTGCTTTGTATTTTTGTGGCGTTCTCTTGTAATTACGTCGTTTAAATAGGTCAAAAAATCAGGTGAAATCTCTGCAAGATTTAACCTAATTTTGAGGATAATGTTCGGTGTCAACTACCTGTACCTAATGGCGGTGACCGTTTCCTATTGCAGCGCCTTTATCGTTATAAAAACCAGAGGCGCCAGCTTCTATAAACCCTAAAGTCACCATTTTTGTCAAAAAAGGATCGGTATGATCATCACCTATGTCGGCATAGTCGGTAGTTTGATAGTCATAGAGTTTGTTAAAGTAGTTTACAGTATCTGCATCTTGAGTTTTAAGTTCATCTAACACCCAGGTTTCGAGGCCCAACGGTGTTTTTAATTTAAAAGATTTGATTAGTTTAAGTTGAGGCATCCAAGTAATTGTTAACTTTGTGTTCTCCGTTTCTTTTTGTCGTAATTCAATTTGATTACAGCCTGTTCCTTGTTGTTCAACGACAGGCATATTAGTTATTAATGTGTCAGATACAAGTTGGTTTCTGTAGTTCCAGTCAAGCTCTTTTTTGCCGTGAACTGATTCACCTGGTTGGTATTCGATTGCTCTTTCATATTCATTAAAAAAACGGATAGGTTTGATTAAGTCATTTGTTACTTTTTGCCACATTTCAGTAATGTGTGTTTGTGGATATTGGTGAGCAACAACATTGGGTTTGCGCCATAGAATTAATTTAGTTTGTGATTTTGCAAAACCAACTGTGCTTTTAACAATAGTGTAACTTGCTTTAAGTGTTTGGGTTGTAGCACATGACTTTTCTGCCATAGCGTTTGGCGTTGCAAAAGAGATTACGAATGCTAGAAAGATTATATTTTTCAATTTCTTAACCTTAATGGACAATTATAAAAATGAAAAAACGAGACACTAATTAGTATCTCGTTTTCTATTGCTTCTAAACAATTTATTTATTGTGCAGCTTCTACACTGCCGCTTAAGTCAGCAGCATAGTCCATTATATGAAAGATCATATTTTGTTCTTGTGTACCGTTAACTAAAAATGCGCCGGGTCCTTGAGCAAACACAGCTACATCTTCACCTGAGTGGGTTTCAGACCCTAGCGGTATTAGCGCTTCTTGGTGGAAACCAGATGCAGTTGTATCTACGTCGGTTAAATCATGGCGACCAGCCGCCGCAGCAAAACCGTACGTAGCGTCCGCGTCAGTCTCATTGCCAAAGTCACGGAAACCTAAACCATTTGTATAGCCCAGAGTGGTATAGGGCATACCATCGCCAGCTGTGGCCGGTTCAGTTGCACCAACGTTGACAACTTTACCTAGTATTGGATTACCACGCTTTGGATAACCAGCAATAGTGAATACATGGCCATGGTCAGCGGTAACTATAATAAGTGTGTCTGACATATCTGTCATTTCAACTGCTTTGGCAATGGCATCAGAAAAAGCTATGGTGTCTGTCAAAGCATTATAGGCACTACCAGCATGGTGACCGTGGTCAATACGACCTGACTCAACCATTAAGAAAAATCCGTCATCATCATTATTTAGAATGTTAATGGCGGTTTCAGTCATTTCACTTACTGAGGGTTCGCCGGCTACGTCGTTACCACGATCTGCTTCGTATTGCATATGTGACTCGTTAAATAAACCTAGTACACGCTCAGTATTTTCGGTATCTATTGCATCAAAACCAGTTTGGTCAATAACATACGTTCCTGAAGCGTAGTTAGCTTGCCATTCTGAAGTTAAGTCACGACCATCTGTACGATCACCTTCAACTTCACTAACGGCATCCGTGCTATTGTAGGCTGCATCTTTAGGTAAAAAGTGACGACGGCCTCCACCAAATACTACTTCAATGCCATCTGCATCTAGGTTATCAACCTTGGCTTCAAGTAATGTTTCAAAGTTAATAAGTTGCTCTGCTATGTCCATACAACCTGCTTCTACTGCTTCTGCTGGCATATCTGAGATATCTTCCCAGTTACGATCAGCTGACTTTGCATAAGTTGCTGCTGGCGTGGCATGAGTAATACGTGCAGTTGAAATGATTCCTGTAGATTTACCTGCAATTTCAGCTAGTTCAAGTGCAGTAAATAGCTCGTTACCAGCAACCGTTGAGCATTCTCCGCGCTCAATGTCTTCGTCTACACCGATTACGCCTACGTCAGTTTTTACGCCACTCATCATAGCGGTCATTGTGCCAGCGGAGTCTGGAGTTTGTGCGTCTACGTTGTAGGTTTTAGCTAATCCTGCAAATGGGAAACTTTCAAAACTAAGTTGATTGTCTTCGCCTTGCTCACCGTTTAATTGTCCTTCTAATATGCGTGCAGCGGTAATGGTTGATACACCCATGCCGTCGCCCACAAAAAGAATCACATTTTTTGCTTGGCCTTTTATAGACTCGATAGTGGTCGCACGGCTGCTTAGTATTGTGGTGTTAGTTTTGCTTGTTGATGTGGCCTCTAACCATGCTGCCTTAGCATCTTCTACTTGTTGTGCTCCATCTGTAAACCAGTCATTGTTTAAACTAGTTAATAACTCGTTAGAGCTAATAGAGGTTGCGCCTGCAACGCATACATATTCAGTTGCAGTTATTTCTGATGTTTCTAAGGTGCCACTGGCATCACTGTCTAAACCTGAGTCTATCTGCACACCACTATTTGGACAGCTTGCATCACCCACTGCAAGTGCTGTTTGTACTACTAAGCTAGTTAGCCCGTCTGCGCCATTTTGACCATTTATGCCATCAGCACCATTGTCTCCATCTGAGCAACTCGCTAGACCTAAAATAGCCACCGCAATTGCACTAAATCTTAATGTTTTCATGTTTGACTCCTGACTATTCGTTAACAAGATCTAAAGCTTGGTTCATAAGGTGAAAGACGACACTCTGCTCAATGACACCTTGGACTAACTGAGAGCCAGGTCCTTGTGCATGTAAGGCGATATCTTCACCCGAGTGTGTTTCAGAACCTGCTGGGATCAACGCCTCTTGGTGAAAGCCGCTAGTGGTTGTGTCTACATTACTTAGATCTTGACGACCTGCAGCTGCATCTAATGTATAAGTCACATCAGCGTCAGTTTCAGTACCTAAATCGCGATAACCTAAACCATTGGTATATCCTAAGGTTGTATAGGGCATATCGTCGGAAGCTGTGGTTGCTTCGTCACTTCCTACCGGTACTACTTTGCCTAATATTGGATTACCTCTTTTAGGGTAACCTGCAATTGTAAATACATGTCCGTGATCAGCCGTTACTAATATCAATGTATCGTCAGAGTCTGTCATGTTAGTGGCCATCTCTACTGCATTAGCAAACTCAATGGTGTCTGTTAATGCGTTATAAGCGCTACCTGCATGATGTCCGTGGTCAATGCGTCCTGACTCCACAACTAATAAAAAGCCTTTTTCATTATTGTCTAACTTTTGAATCGCTTTTTGAGTCATTTCACTTAGTGATGGCTCGCCAGCAATATCATTGCTTCGGTCTGCTTCGTATTGCATATGTGACTCATTGAAAAGTCCAAATATAGGTCCTTCGCTTTCAGTATTGATAGCATCAAAACCTGTTTGATCGATTACATAAGTTCCGTTGGGGTAGAGCTCTTTCCACTCAGCGGTTAAATCTCTAGAGTCAGTACGATCACCTTCTATTTCACTTGACGCATCAGCGCTATTGAAGGCAACATCTTTAGGTAAAAAGTGACGACGTCCACCACCCATTGCAACGTCTATTCCATCAACATCAATGCCTGTATAGCGGGCTTCTAGATTGGCTTCAAAGTGAATTAATTGATCAGCGATATCAACACACTCTGTTGCATCTTCTGGCATATCGGAAATATCTTCCCAGTTACGGTCAGCAGACTTTGCGTAAGTTGCAGCTGGTGTTGCATGAGTGATACGTGCAGTAGAAATAACGCCTGTTGCTAAGCCTTTTATTTCTGCAAGCTCTAATGCTGTGACAACTTCGTTACCGGATTGACTTGAACATACTCCGCGCTCGATATCCTCATCTACACCTATAACACCAACATCAGTTTTTAAGCCACTCATCATGGCAGTCATAGTGCCTGCTGAATCGGGTGTTTGTGCATCTACGTTATAGGTTTTAACTAAAGCTGTATGTGGAAAGTTCTCAAAGCTTAAATAGTCTTCTTCTCCCGAGTTGCCCGCAAGTTGGCCTTGCATTATTCGTGAAGCGGTTAGCGTAGAAATTCCCATACCATCACCCACAAAAAGAATGACGTTCTTCGCTTTAAAGCTGTTATTAACAGTTGATTTCTCGATTAGTTTCGATTGGGCATCGGTATACCATTGATTTTCAGTTTGATGCTCAGGTAAAACCTGTGCATTCAAGCTCGAAGATACGACTATGGCTATTGCACTAGCCTTGGCAATCCAGTTCTTTCTCATCTTATTGCTATCCTATTAAGTAGTGCTTACATGCATACCTATACTGAGTTTAGGTATATGACGGCTGATAGGATAGGGAAGGTTTGTGAATGGTTAGCTACACATTCGTGACCATATTATGACGTTATTATGTATTTTTTGTTATTTTAATTATGTTATATCATCACATTTTTGAGTGTTTTGCGTTTGATAATTTGAACCATTAAAAATGGTCTTTGTCGTGTTTATAATTCAATTGAAGTGAGTTTTACACTCTGATTGGATACTTTTAAGACACTACCTTGTTCGTACCAATCCCCTAAAACAATGCGCTGAGCCGCTAGGTCGTTTAACATAAAGTTATGGATGGCTGGCCTATGGGTATGGCCGTGAATTAATCTTTGCACCTTGTGAGTTTGCATTGCTGTGTAAACCGCTTCTTGGGTGACATCCATGATTTCCATTGTTAGCTTGGCTTGTTTGCTTTTGCTGGTGGCTCTGGCTTTTTGTGCTAATTTTCTGCGAATCTTAAGTGGTAATCTCAACATAATTCTAGGCCACCACCATGAGCGGGCAGTTTTCCGAAATTTTTGATATTCGATATCTTGTGTGCAAAGTTCATCACCATGCATGATGAGAGTGGGCTTGCCGTATAAATCAATGACTTTTTGTTCAGGTAAAATAGTGAAACCAGCTAGCTCAGCAAATTTTTGCCTGATGAGAAAGTCTCGATTTCCATGAATAAAGTAGATAGGCACACCCTGTAAACTTAAGGCTTTAAATGCTGCTGCAATACTTAGCGTAAAGTCGTTTTGCTCATCATCACCAATCCATACTTCGAAAAGATCCCCCAAAATGTAAAGGGCGTCAGCGTTAACTGCTTCATGTTCCAAAAACGCAAATAAACATTGGTTTATGTCGTCTCTGTCTGCTGAAAGATGCAAATCTGCAATAAAGTAAGTGAATGGGTGAGGGGAGGTCATAGGGAAATGTTAATGTTAAATTTGGGGCAAACTCAAAAGAGTTGCCCCAAACTAATATTAATCGATGATTTCAGCTTTCTGAATGATTACATCTTCTACAGGAACATCTTGGTGATAACCTGAGTTTCCAGTTGATACTGCTTTGATTTTTTCTACTACTTCCATGCCATCTGTTACTTCTGCAAATACGCAGTAGCCCCAGCCGTCTGTGCTTTCGCTACGGAAGTTTAAGAAACTATTGTCACCTACGTTAATAAAAAACTGAGCAGTAGCTGAGTGAGGTTCGTTGGTACGCGCCATAGCTACAGTGCCAAGGTTGTTAGCTAAACCATTATTTGCTTCATTTTGAATGGTTGCTTTTGTTTCTTTTTGTTCCATGCCCGGTTCAAATCCGCCACCTTGGATCATGAAGCCATCAATAACTCTATGAAAAATGGTGTTGTCGTAAAAGCCGTCTTTCACATAACCAAGAAAGTTCGCAACTGTAATTGGAGCTTTATCAGCAAAAAGTGTTAGTGTGATAACGCCGTAATTTGTATGGATTTTAACCATTAAATAGCCCCTTAAAGGATGAAGATAAAAATAACTGCAGCATTCTAGCCTATCTACTTATGTTTTTTAAGACTTTAACTGTGATTGACTGGTGCAGCTAGAGTTTCTCGGTGGTAGAATTCCGTTTTTGGACCGTATGCTCGGTCTTCATTTTTTTAATAAAGGATAGTGATTACATGCTACATATTTACAACACCCTAACCCGAAAGAAAGAGCAATTTAAGCCGTTGCAAGCTGGTAAGGTGGGGTTATATGTGTGTGGAATTACAGTCTATGATTTATGTCACGTGGGTCATGCTCGTACCTATTTGAGCTTTGATCTTATGGTCCGTTATCTACGGTCTCGTGGTGTTGAAGTGAAGTATGTCCGTAACATTACAGACGTAGACGATAAAATTATTGCTCGTGCTAATGAAAAAGGTATAGACGCAGCAGAGTTTACCGAGCAGACCATAGCCCGTATGCATGAAGACTTTGGCGCTATTGGGTTGTTAGAGCCTGATATTGAGCCTAGAGTTACCACTCATATGCCTGAGATTATTGATGTTATTCAGCGCCTAATTGATAAGGGCCATGCTTATCAGGCACCAAGTGGCGATGTATTATTTGAGGTAAGTACCTACAAGGAATACGGTAAGTTAGGTCGCCAAGATTTAGAGCAATTAAATGCAGGAGCTCGTGTTGAAGTGGCCTCAGAAAAGCGGGACCCATTAGATTTTGTACTTTGGAAAACTGTGAAACCTGGGGAGCCTTTTTGGGAGTCGCCATGGGGTAATGGTCGTCCGGGGTGGCATATAGAATGTTCGGCAATGAATCACAAACATCTCGGAGAGCATTTTGATATTCACGGTGGTGGTTCTGATTTAGTGTTTCCACACCATGAAAATGAAGTCGCGCAATCATGTTGTGCCTTTGATACCCAGTACGTTAATTACTGGGTACATACTGGTATGGTGCAAGTTAATCAGGAGAAAATGTCCAAGTCTTTAGGGAATTTCTTCACACTGCGTGATGTGTTAGATATCTATGATGCTGAAACTGTTCGATTCTTTTTAATGTCTGCTCAATATCGCAGTCAATTAAGTTATTCAGACAGTTTTATTCAGCAAGCCCGTGCTTCATTGGAGCGTTTATATACTTCCCTTAGAGATGTTACACCGAATATGGACGTTGATATTTCAATGGGCGGTTATCAAGAGCGATTTAATGCTGCGATGGATGATGACTTTAATACTCCAGAAGCTTTTGCTGTGTTGTTTGAGCTGGCTAAAGAGTTAAATAAATCTCAAGGTGAGCAAGCTGCTGATCTTGCCGGGATTATGGTAAAACTGGCTGATATCCTAGGTATATTACAACAATCACCAGATGAGTTTTTACAAGGCAATACAGGTGATGACTCAGATGATATAGCTAAAATAGAAGGCTTAATAAAGGCCCGCAATGATGCTCGAGCTAATAAAGACTGGGCTGCCGCCGATGCCGCCCGCGATGCTTTGAATGAGTTAAATATTATTCTTGAAGATAGCGCTAGTGGCACTACATGGAGACGTGGCTAGCTTAAGTTATTTTGCCTCAACTATTGTTGAGGCAAACCTCGTTTTTTCCTTTCTTTTTATATTTGCACATTGTTTGCACATTTTGCTTTTCTTAGACTTGGTAAGATATCTTCGCTTAACTTGTTAGCCGAGGTTAATTGGTAATTGAGGTGGGTTAATTAAGAAATGGCATCCATTTACTTTGTTAAATTACTAAGGAAAAAAATATGGTTGATTCTATAGGTAGTGCAAGCTTCCGTCCCCCACCTCCTCCGTCTGGTGGTCAATCTAATCTTACTGATGATCAAACATCATTAATCGAAGAAACACTAGCTGGTTACGATGCTGACAATCTAACTGAAGCCGACGCTGCAAGTATAGTTGAAGCCTTTGCTGATGCTGGCATCGCCCCAAGTGGTGCATTTGCTGATAAATTAGCGGAAGTAGGCTTTGACGCAAAAGAAATTGGTAGCTTAGCCGGTGCAGGCCCGTCAGACGCTAATCGTCCACCACCGCCTCCACCAGATAGTTCAAGCAGTTTAGATCTAACTGACGCGGTTGATTATTTAGAAACCTTATTCGAAGAAAAAGCAGAAACTGAAACGGATAACTCTAACATTACAGCCCAGTTAGCTGAGCGTTTTGGTTTGGCCGAAGGCGAGTCACTAATTAATATTACTGTTTAATCCAGTGATAGAGTAAAAAAGGCAATGGAGCTTGGCGCCCATTGCCTTTTTTATTGGCTGTGTAGTCAAACTAGAGCCAGCGCCTGACTCGGGCTTTGTAGTTTATATATTGCTCGCCAAATAGACTTTCTATTATTCGCTCTTCTGGTTTTATTTGAAAGTACGTGATGTAGAGCATAAAAAGCGGCAAGGTGATAAGTCCCAATAAACTCCCTAATTTTAATATGGCTGCTAATAACACCAATGCCATCCCTAAATACATAGGATTTCTGGTGAGCCTATAAATACCACTAGATACCAATTGGTTAGTTTTGTCTGGTTTACTCGGGTTGATGGTGGTTTTGGCTATTTTGAATTGTACTAGACCTGCTAAGGCGACAAGTATACCTAGCGCGCCTATTACCCAGTAATATTCTTTTAAAGCTTCAGGAAACAAAGCAGTCGCAAAGTAGCGGTTAATGAAATAGGCACTTGCCAATGACATCAAGAGTATCACTGGAGGATGTATTTTTAATTCAAGTGCCTTCATATCTACCTTGATTAAGTTCTAGTTACATCAACATATATTTTTAGTTTTTGCCCGGGCTGCAAATATTTTTTTAGCTTACTTTGATTCCACTTTTGTAAGTCGCTCACTTTTACATTAAATTTTCCAGCAATCCGAGCCAGTGAATCGCCGTTACGAACGGTATAGGTTAGGGTGCGCATTACTGCATCTGAATCTTGTTGGCTACTTACTTGGTTTACCCAAATTACCAGTTCTTTACCTGGACGTAAGGTGTCTGTGGGAGCCATCCCATTCCACTTAGCTAATTGACGTAAGTTAACTTTATATTCGCGGCTAATATCCCAAAAGGTATCACCACTTTTCACTATATGTTTAAGCTGGTACGCACCACTTTGTTTTGACTGTGTGGTAGCTAAACGCTGATCTTGAGAAAGTGAATATGAATCGAGTGACTTTAATGCAACGGGCACGATCAAGTGTTTTCCAACCACTATCACGTTACTCTTTAACTTGTTAACTTTACTGATGATGTCTACAGTAGTGTGGTATTTCGCTGCTAACTTAAGCAAACTGTCGCCACTTTTAACTTTATGTCTAACCCAGTTTAGTCTGTCTTTATTATCAGTTTTTGCTAGTTTTTCATTGAATATTTCAACCTTGTCTATGGGTAATAGCAGGGTGTGAGGGCCATTGGGATCGGTTGCCCAGCGGTTGTAACCTGGGTTTAGTGCATGTAGTTCTTCTATTGAGAGCTCAGCCATTTCTGCTGCTAATGCTAAGTCTATTTGTGATTCAACATTGACTTGTTGGGTATAGGCAAGGTTTTCAATGAGTGGCCAATCAAAGTTGTATTGATCGTGATTCTCAAGTATGTCTGCTAAGGCTAATAGTTTTGGAACATACGCCCGAGTTTCTTTTGGTAAGTCTAAGTGCCAAAAGTCAGTGGCTTTACCAGATTTTTTGTTCTTTCTTATCGCTTTTAAAACCCGTCCTTCACCACTGTTGTATGCTGCCAATGCATGAAACCAGTCTCCATCAAACATTTCTAACAGGTAATTTAAGTAGTTTATTGCTCCTTGAGTCGATGCCATTACATCTCGGCGACCGTCGTACCACCATGTTTGCTGCATCCCAAAGCGGGTACCGGTAGATGGAATAAATTGCCACATACCAGCGGCGCGTCCATGGGAGTACGCAAATGGGTCGAAAGCACTTTCAACAATAGGCAGCAAGGCCAATTCTAAAGGCATGTTTTGCTGTTCTAGTTGCTCAATAATTAGATATAAAAATGGCTTAGCACGTTTAGCTACGCGCTTCATGTAACTTGGGTGTTTTAAATACCAATTGCGCTGTGCTTGAATACGACTGTTGTCATCGTATTCAAAACTTAGTTGAGTGCGAACTCTTTGCCATAAATCTTTTACTTCACTTTCTGCTGCAGCCTCTAGTACTTCTTGAGGTAGTTCAACTGCCACTTCTACAGTGTCTGTGGGGTGGGCAATCGGTATGGTACCTGATGTTACTGCTTCACAATCAAAGTGCTCTTGTGCATCCGTATGTTCTTGCTCACAAGACTCGACTATTTTCTCTGCAATTTCATGTTCTTGTGCAAGTTGTTCATCTTGGGTAGCAGTGGTTGTTTGACAAGCTGTTAAACTGGTAAACACCATCACAGGAATGATTTTATATAAACGCAATGTTTTCTCTTTATAGTTATAGTTTGTTGATAGTGGTGTTTGTCTGTTGTTTTTGATGATAATCACAGGCTTAGGTTATATTACTCATTAAAAGTTATCTTTCCAATGTCTGAGTGATGCAAATACAGCTTCATCTGAGTCCAATGGTTTGCCTTTATGTTCACTCATTCTGGTCACAATAGTTTCCTGGTTACAGCGTAAAAATGGATTGATTTTTCGCTCTTTTTCTAAGGTAGAAGGCAAGCTTGGTAAGTTATCTTCACGCTCTTGTATAACCCAATTTTCGTATTCGACAAGCGCTTCATTGTCTGGTTCCACAGCTTTTGCAAACTTTATATTTGCTAGGGTGTACTCATGGGTACAATAGACCTTAGTTTTACTAGGAAGTGCATTGAGTTTTGCTAAAGATTGGTACATCTGCTCCGGTGTCCCTTCAAATAACCTACCACAACCGGCAGAAAATAAGGTGTCTCCGCAAAATAAACTGTTTTCTCCATAGTAGGCAATATGATCTAATGTGTGGCCTGGTACTTCCATTACCAATAAATTGACGTTTAAATGAGGTAATGTGATATCGGTTGCTTCTGTTAATCTGTGGGTGATTTGTTTAATGTTAGGGTTTTGAGGGCCGTATACAGGTATGCCTGGGTAAGCTTCTAATAATGCATCTATTCCTCCTGTATGATCTCTGTGATGGTGGGTAATGAGGATTGCCACTAAAGATAATTGTTCATTGTTACAGTACTCGATTACAGGTGTTGCATCACCAGGATCAACTACTACACAATATTGTTGATTGTGAATGCTCCATATGTAATTGTCTTCAAAGGCCGAAATGGGATGAACATTTAAACTCACGGTATAACTCCTAAACAAATTTATAACTTTAGAGTACCATAATTTCTATGAAACCGGCGTTAATCACAACTAGTCCTAGTCGTCCAGAGTCATGGCAAGACTTGCCCGTTGGCGAGCATATGAAAGCGCTGATTGAGTCTGAAGTAGAAGATTTTAGCCGTAAGTTTTTTGGTTATCATTTGGTACGTCTTGGTAACTTGAGCAGTGAAATTGAACTCAAATCATGTCCCATAAAACATCAGGTAAATATTACTCCGCATTCACTGAACCACTCAAACATTGTCGCTAAGCCCTCATCATTACCCATTACTGAAAATAGTGTTGATGCTTTTATTTTAGCCAATGAGTTGGACTTTTCCCGTGATCCTCACCAGGTATTGCGAGAGGTTGATCGTGCTATTATACCTAATGGCTACGTGGTAATTACTGGGTTTAACCCTTTTAGTATGAGTGGCTTATGTAAGTATTTGCCGATTAACAAAGCGAGTGTTTTACATGAAGCCCGTTATTTTAGTTGTGCTAGGGTTAAAGACTGGTTGCAGTTATTAGGTTTTGAAATTGTTGATGTTAAGCATTTAATGTTTAACGAATTATTTTTAAATCGTAAATGTAAGCCATCTTCTAAAGTTAACTTGTGGTGCCAACAATATTTATCGGCGTTTACGACTATGTACCTTATTGTGGCTAGAAAGCGGGAAATTCCGCTTTCTATGATTAAGCCTAAATGGAAAGCGTCTAAATTCTCTACTGTAGGAGTGAGTGTCAGTCGCGGTGCTATGCAAGTGGAAACGCCACTCAACAGAGAAAAGTAAGCCGTTATTATAGTCCTAAATCGCTCAAGCCTGGGTGGTCCTCTGGTCTAGGTCCTAGTGGCCATAAAAATTTACGCTCTGATGCTTCTATGGCGAGGTCGTTGATACTAGCATATCGTTTTTGCATTAACCCTTCGGCGTTAAACTCCCAGTTTTCGTTACCATAAGAGCGATAATATTGTCCTGAATCATCATGCCATTCATAAGCAAAACGTACAGCAATACGGTTTTCAGTATAAGCCCATAGTTCTTTTATAAGCCGGTATTCATGTTCTGTGGCCCATTTTTTAGTTAAAAATGTATGGGCTTGTTCTCGCCCTGCAGGAAACTCATTTCGGTTACGCCATACTGTATCTTCACTGTATGCTAAAACAACTTTATCTGGGTTACGGCCATTCCAGCCATCTTCAGCCATACGAACTTTCTGTTTAGCTGTGTCTTCAGTAAAAGGAGGGAGTGGTGGGCGTGCTGTTTCAGTCATGACAATTCCAATTAATATACTTTAGTGGTAGACAGGTCTGTCTTTTTTATTTGATGCTACCGATCTGGACATAGCTTGTCCACTCTAGTTTATGTAATTTGCCGCTAGGTATTAGATTTGAGGGGATGACTTCTTGTTGATTTCATATGATACTACTAAAATGTTACTTTATTTAGTAACATTAATAAAAGTTACCGTTATTGGTAACATTATGTGAAGGGAATAAAATTGGTAACTTTCTTTCAGTTCTCAGTAAACATGGCGCAGCGAGGCTCTCATGGGTAAGCGTGTTATAGGGGTGATAACCGGAGATCTTGTTGGTTCTCAAAAAATCAAGTCAGAAAAGTACGACAATATGTTGTATACACTTCAGAGCAGCTTGTCCATGCTGCAAAGCCATTACGATATGAGCTTTGAAACATACAGAGGAGATGCTTTTCAAGGGGTGTTTGATAATCCAATAGATGCCATATTCTCTGCTGTGATTATTCGGCTATCCCTTAAAGCTGCCAGTACTTCTTTTGATGTTAGGCAAAGTGTGGGGATTGGAGAGCTAACAACTAGACGTTCGGAGGTTAAAACCTCAACCGGTGAAGCTTTTACTTTATCTGGTAAAGGGTTAGATACAATTAAAAACGATTTAATTAAAGTCACCAGCAACAATTCAAACTTTCAACTAAAGGTTGGTCTATTAACTAAATTTTTAGATAACCTTCTCAGTGATTTAACCCTTACTCAATCTGAAACACTATTGTGTTATTTACTTGCTAAAGATAAGTCTCATGCGGCTTTAGCTGAGGCTTTGGGTAAAACTCGAAGTAATATCACTAAGCTTTTATTAGCCAGCCGTTACCAGCTAGTAGATGAATATTTACATTACGTTGCACAATGCTATGAAGAGGAATTTAGCAATGCCTGAGTTGATTATTTTAGTTGCCCTTATATTAGTTCACATATTGAGTGATTTTTATTTTCAGCCAAGTGAATGGGTAACTGATCGTAACCTTAAACATTATAAGTCCTCTGCTTTGTATAAACATATTGCAGTGCATGGCGTACTTTCGTTTGCCGTTTTTAGTTTGTTGGGGAGTAACGGCTGGCTATTAAATCTTGTGTATTCTGGTGTGATTGTGGGCAGTCATTTTGTGATTGATTTGGCAAAATCATACGCAAAGAAAACCACAAAAAACTTTGTTTTAGATCAACTCGCACATATTTTGGTTTTACTTTTATTGTGGGCTTGGTCTAGCGATAAACTGGCGGAGTATGGCGCTTTATATCCATTACTCACTTACAAGCACCTTACCTTAGTAGTGGCCTATCTAATTATTTTAAAACCTACTTCTATTTTAATCGCCATGATCTTAGCCCCTTGGACAAAAGAGCTAAAGCGCATTGAAGCAGCCTTACCTAAAGAGCATGCAAAACATAGCAATAGTTCATTAGAGTCTGCAGGTATGATGATTGGTTACTTAGAAAGGTTGCTTATTTTGACCTTTATTGTATTAAATCAATTTTCGGCTATTGGTTTTTTATTAGCCACTAAATCAGTGTTTAGGTTTGGTGATTTAACAAACACTCAAGGTAAAAAATTAACTGAGTATGTCATGTTAGGTACGCTTACGAGTTTCACTATCACTATATTTGTAGGTGTAGCAACCAGTGCTATTGTAAGCAGTTTGCCAATTGGGAAATAGGATAAATTACAAGGTTAAGATTACCACAGCCCTTAATAGGCTGTGGTAACTGGGCTTTAAAAACCTATTTAACTTTCATGCCCGGTTGTGCGCCTTCTTCTGGATTGAGTATCCATAAGTCTTCACCACCAGGGCCTGCGGCTAATACCATGCCTTCTGACATACCAAAGCGCATTTTACGAGGGGCTAAATTAGCCACCATAACGGTTAACTTACCTTCTAAATCTTCTGGTTGGTAAGCAGATTTTATCCCAGCAAATACTTGGCGAGTTTCACCGCCTAAGTCTAACTCTAAGCGTAAAAGTTTATCGGCTTTTTCTACGTGCTCTGCTTTAGCAATGCGGGCAATACGTAAATCAATTTTAGCGAAATCTTCAAAACTAATGGTTTCACTAATAGGATCTTTAGCCAAAGGACTGTTTGGATCGAGTGTTACAGTTGGTTCTAAGTTTTCTTTTGAGTCTTCTACCATGGCGTTTACTTTGTCCATATCCACACGTTGCATTAAGGCTTTAAATTTATTGATGCTGTGATCAGTTAGCACTGTTTGTGTACTTTCCCAGCTTAGTTTGTCATTTAAAAACAACTCCGATTGTTGAGCCAAAGTAGGAACAACTGGTTTTAAATAAGCCACTAAAATTCTAAACAAATTAATGCCTAATGAGCAGACATCATGGGTAAACTGCTGCTTAGTCTCATCTTTAATGGTGACCCAAGGTGCATTAGCATCAATAAATTGATTTGCTTTATCAGCTAACGCCATTATTTCGCGAATTGCCTTATGGTATTGGCGTTTTTCAAAAGCCATAGCAATACTGGCCTCTGCTTGATGAAACTCGGCCACTAGCTCTGGTTCAAGCACATTAGTTGATAACTTTCCATCAAATCGTTTAGTGATAAAGCTGGCACAACGACTAGCAATGTTTACCACTTTACCCACTAAATCAGAGTTAACTTTTTGCGCAAAATCTTCAAAGTTAAGATCAATATCAGTTACAGCATCGCTCAACTTAGAGGCAAAGTAGTAACGTAAATATTCAGGATTTAAGTGGTCTAAATAAGTGCGGCCTTTAATAAAGGTGCCTTTAGATTTAGACATCTTGGCGCCATTGACTGTTACAAAACCGTGTACATTCACCCCTGTAGGCTTTCTGAACCCTGCGCCTTCTAACATGGCAGGCCAAAATAAACAGTGGAAGTAGGTGATGTCTTTGCCGATAAAGTGATAAAGCTCTGCATCTGAGTCTTTGCCCCAGTATTCATCAAAGTTAAGACCGTTTTTGTCACAAAGGTTTTTAAAGCTGGCCATGTAACCCACTGGTGCATCAACCCAAACATAGAAGAACTTGCCTGGGGCATTAGGAATTTCAAAACCAAAGTAAGGTGCATCACGGCTGATGTCCCACTGCTGCATTCCTTCTTCAAACCATTCTTTTAGCTTGTTGGCAATTTCAGGTTGAATCGCATCGCTTTTTAGCCATTCTTGCAACATGCCTTCAAATTGAGGTAAGTCAAAAAAGTAATGTTCAGAATCTCGTAATACCGGCTGGGCACCAGACACTACTGAGCGGGGATTCTTTAGCTCGGTAGGGTCGTAGGTGGCACTACATACATCACAACTGTCGCCGTTTTGGTCTTCTGCCCCACACTTTGGACACGTGCCTTGTACAAAACGATCAGGGAGAAACATTTCTTTCTCAGGATCAAACAGCTGGCTGATTGTACGTTTACTAATAAAACCTGAGTCGTTTAAGCGATTATAAACCAACTCACATAGCTCTTTGTTTTCGTCTGAGTGAGTCACATGATAGTTATCGTACTCAACGCCAAAATCAACTAAATCTGCATGATGTTCGTCGCGAGTTTGTGCCACCATTTGCTCTGGAGTTATACCTAACTGCTGTGCTTTAAGCATAACTGGTGTGCCGTGGGCATCATCTGCACACACGCTATAACAATTATGACCACGCATTCGTTGAAACCTAGTCCAGATATCGGTTTGAATATGCTCTAAAAGATGGCCTAAATGGATTGAGCCGTTAGCATAGGGAAGGGCGCTGGTAACTAGAATTTTGCGAGTTTGTTCTGCCATGGTCACTTATGTTTTGTTGAGTTTTAAAAAAGGTCGCAAATAGTAGCGAAAATAGCGGATCATTGCATTACGAAATTGCACTGCTAGCGAATAATTTTCTGCATTATTTAATATCAATGGCTAAATATGACTTAGTGATAAAAATGTCATAAAAATTATTACCTTAAAGCTGCGCAAATGGCGTAAGCTCTCTGTATAGAGTAAAATGGCTAATGGCCTAATTTAACACCATAAAATAAAGAATCAGTTGCTATGCGCTTATGTGATAAAGATATTTACCAATACTTATTAGACGGTAAAATTAAAGTATCGCCACAACCTGCTTATGAAGAAATAAGTGGTGTGACAGTCGATGTGAAGTTAGGAAATAAATTTAGAGTGTTTGAAGACCATCAAGCACCTTATATTGATTTGAGCGGCCCTAAAGCAGAAGTACAAGCTGCGCTCAATAATGTCATGAGTGATGAAATCGAAATTGCTGATGATAAGTCATTCTTTTTACACCCTGGTGAGTTAGCCTTAGCTGTTACTTATGAGTCCGTCACTTTGCCTGCCAATATAGTGGGCTGGTTAGATGGGCGCTCTTCATTAGCGCGTTTGGGGCTAATGGTTCATGTCACTGCTCACAGGATTGATCCCGGTTGGTCAGGCAATATAGTGTTAGAAATATTCAACAGCGGTAAATTACCCCTTGCATTAAAACCGGGGATGAAAATTGGCGCAATTAGCTTTGAAGTGTTATCTGGCTTTGCGGAAAAACCTTATAACGCTAGAGTCGATGCCAAATATAAAGACCAATCTGGGGCAACGGCAAGTCGTATTAGTGCTGATGACAAGTCTTAATGTAACCAAAATCAGTGCTAATTAACTCAATGGGGTGTTGTCATTCTTAATTGACTTGGAGTTAATCCTGTCCAGCGTTTCACCGAGCGGCGAAAATTTGGAATATCGCTAAACTCCATTAAATGAGCCGTTTCTTCGTTACTTAATTGCTGCACCTGTAAAAGGTAAATTGCTTTTTGTTTACCTACTTCATCATGAATTTGTTGAAAGCTATAACCGTGTTGTTTTAGCTTTCGTTTAAAGGTTGCCGGGCTCATGCAAAATTGCTCGGCAACTTTTATTAATCCATATTCAGCATGTTTTGATATCTTCAAGCGCACTGCTTCTATAAAGCCTTGAGAGGGTATCTGAGCTTGTTTACATTGTCTAAGTGCATGGTGCTTTAAACTGTCGCTACGATTAACGCCTAATATCTCTAACCATTTTTTATCAAAGCTGATACTCATAACCGGTTGTGAAAAACTTAACCTGTGACCTAAATGCACTTCATACTCTTGAATATATTTAGGCTTTGGAAACGGGAAGTTAAATTGAAATGGAATGCGTTGCCCTAAGATTAACTTAACAGCTGCAACCAAAGCGGTGCAGTATAGCTCCACAATAAACTTAAACTGTTCGTGACATCCTATTGCATCAGAAATCAATATGCAGTGGCTGTTGGGAGTTGCGTAATATTTGATATCTAAAAAAGGGCAAATTTGACTTCTGTAAGTCATTAATATCCTGAGCCCATCCGTTAAATTTCGGCTGTGCATTAATGCGTTGGAAATCGCCCCATAGTTACCTGGAAATAACCGTTTACCTAACAAAAAACCACAGTCTTGTCCGGGAGTTAGCGCCTGTGCATTTTTCATAAGCTGCAACAATTGATGTGTACTGAGTTTTTTATCTGAAACTAAATCTTCACTGAATATACCAGTACCACGCAATAACTTGTGTTTGTTGACTGCTCGAGAATGGCTAAAATCGAGTATGCTTGCGGCTAATTGATACGCAGGGATCACCTTATCGTCTATGCCATAAAAATCGGGCTTAGCCATGGGCGTTTCCATCCTTTGATGGCATATCTACATACCCAGTAGAGCGGCTTTGAGTATCCAGAATGCTTTGCTCCTTTGTTGCCTGCTTTGCTACTTCAAGGCTGCTGTTAACTCGTTTTAAAAGGGCTTCGGTATTGTCATCGGGCTGCGCTTTTTCTACAGCAAAACTGAGCCTATGGTAAAAGGACTCTTTTGAACTTGATGGCTTAAAGGCAATGTTAGCTATGGCAGTTTTAATTTGATTAGCGACTCTTTGAGCTGTGATTAAATCTGTATCAGGAAACAGCAAAATAAACCTGTCTCCAGCATAGCGGCAGGCTAAATCTGCGGCGCTGAGATTCATAAGAATTAAATCAGAAAGTTCCCTTAAGAACATGTCTCCTTGCTCATGACCAAACTTGCGATTGAATACATCAAAATCATCAATATCTAACATAGCCACGGTAAACTCTGGTGGATGCTCATGTTGTAACGCTAGGTCAATCTGTGTGCGCATGTAGTCAGCACTGTATAAGGCTGTCACGAAGTCAATTTGATGATGCTGACGTAACGCTTGCTCACGTTTTTGGAGCTGCTTATTTAGCATTAATTGCTCTTTATGCCACTGATACAGAGCGTAGCTCATGATCAACATACCTATGGCAGAAGGTATTGATTCGACCATGCTCAATACAGTTGCTGCATCATGGTAGGACATCACTTCATCAATTAAATCTAAATTAGCTGAAAACAAAAAGCAGCTTAGTCCTAATACTAACGCTGAGGTTACTCTACCTGGCGGACGGCTAACCAAAAGGAAGAAAATCCAAGCCAAAGACAGTAGCGCCACACTGCCTTCGCCTATGATATCTAACCAAGAAATATCCTTTATTGGTTTGGCTTCTCCTAACCCAAGACTGAGGGATAAAGAAAGGGCTAAAGATGCACAAGTGATTGAAAATAAACGTTGGTGATGGACTAGCAAGGAAAAATTCATTGTATTACTCGTTTGATGCGGATGTTTTTATGCTGACATAGCTACTAAGCCGCGAGGGGGTCATATTGGCTCAGGAAAATGACAATATAATGAACCTAGGAATATTTGTTTGTAGAGGATTTTAGCAAAAGCCAGATTTAGCAAGGGCCCTAAGGGAGGTCAAATAAGCTCAGAAAAGTAATTAATTCCCCAGAAAAACATCATTATGAACAGTGCCGCCGTTTTTATTTCAACTGCTGTCATAAAAATGTCATTGCTACTACTTAGCTTGTCACGCCAACGAAGACCAACCCTAAATTGCAACCAGAGACGTTATAATGAAAATGATTAAATCCACTTTAGCCATGGCATGTTTAGCTGCACTTTCTTGTCAATCGGCGTTTGCTGAAGAGGGCTCTATTCAAGGCTTACTCACTGACAATAGTCAAACGAGTTATATTCAAGGCGCTGAAGTTACCATTAAAGAACTTGAGCAAAGTACTGTTTCTAGACGAGATGGAAGTTTTCGATTTGTAAACTTACCGGAAGGGAAATACACCTTAGAAGTAAAATACCTTGGCGCACCGACAGTTCAAGTGCCAGTCATGGTAAGTGGTGGAAAAATTCTGCAGCAAGATATTAAATTGGCGGCCAGAGGTAAGGATTTTGATACCGTAGTGGTATATGGCCAAAGAGCGGGTCAAGCGAGTGCAATTAACTTACAGCGTGCTGCCGATAGCATCAAGTCTATTGTTTCTGCAGATGCCATTGGCCAGTTTCCTGATCAAAATGCCGCTGAAGCGTTACAACGTTTACCTGGTTTATCAATTGAACGAGACCAAGGTGAAGGGCGTTTTGTAGGTATTCGAGGAATTGATCCAAACCTAAACAATGTCACGATAAATGGTGTAAATGTACCTTCACCTGAAGGTGGCGTGCGCTCTGTAGCATTAGACGTTATTCCCTCAGAATTGATTCAAGGGTTAGAGGTATCTAAATCTGTTACATCTGATATGGATGCGGATGCCATAGGTGGCTCTATTGAAGTCAAAAGTTTAAGTGCATTTGACCGCCAAGGTACTAGCGCCAGCTTGAATGTGCAGGCAAGTCAAAACCAGTTGCGTAATGACACTAGCCCTAAAGTTTCAGGTAGTGTAACCAATGTGTTTGATAATGTTTTTGGTGTGGCTGCGGCTTTATCTTATGCCAATCGTGATTTTGGCTCTGACAATATTGAGTCAAATGGTGATGATGAAATAGAGCAACGTTACTACAGTATCTCAAGGGAGCGAATTGGCGCGGCTGTAAACCTAGATTTTAGACCAGACTTTAATAACCGTTACTACTTACGTACTTTGTATAGCCGTTTTGCTGATGATGAATATCGTATGGCAAATACCTTTACTTTTGACGGCGAAGACTCTGAAATTGAACGGGGTAGTAAAGACCGTGAAGAAACACAAACCATCTTGTCTATTTCTGCAGGTGGTGAACACACTTTAAATGATTGGTTAGTTGAATATCAATTAGGCTACTCCAAAGCCGATGAGAAAGATCCAGCAGGCCTGTATTACACCTTTGTAGGTGAAAATATGGCTATTGAGTCAGACATGCTGGGGCAAATTCCTCAAATTACCCAAGATGCCGCTGCTATGGACTTAGGTAATTACGAGTTAGATGAAGTGAGTCTTGAGAAAACCTTTGCAGAAGACACAGAAACAATGGCTAAAGCTGACTTCACTCGCTTTTTTGATATGCCAAGTGGCTCTTTAGATGTGAAATTTGGGGCAAAATACCGAGCCCGTGAAAAAACAGCAACGGCTGATATTGCCATTTATGATGGTGATTTTGATGATATTGATGCCACTATGTTTGCTGCTAATCAACCAGATTGGGGATTAGGTGAATTTGGACCAGGTTTAGATCGTGCAGGCTTGCGTAGCTACTTTAATGAGAATGGCGCTGATCTTGAACTAGCGGAACTTGATTCAGAGGTTGAGTCTAACGGTGCGTCTTATGTCAGTAATGAAGATATTTTCGCTGCTTATCTTATGGGGCGTTATGAATGGAAGAACTTAACTCTGGTAGCTGGGGTTCGTTATGAGGCCACCGATTTCAGCACATCTGGGATGCGTGTTGAGTTAGTAGAAAACGAGCAGACTGACGTTGAAGAAGTGATTAATACTCCATGGGAGGGAGAAAGAAGCTACAACCACTTGTTACCTAGCTTGAATCTACGTTACGAGTTTACAGATAAACTTATTGCTCGGGCAGCTTTCACTCAAACACTATCCCGTCCAAAATTTGAAGATGCAGCTGCCTTTCAAATTATTGAGTCAAAAACTGAAGAAGATGATGGTGAATTTGTTACTGAGCGTGAGGCTGAAGTTGGCAATCCTGAATTGAAACCGTTTGAATCAGACAACTTTGATTTAACGCTGGAGTATTATCCTGGTGACATAGGTGTGCTTTCTGCTGGTTATTTTTATAAAAATATAGATAACTTTGTAATAACTGCCGACGTGTCTGACTTACCAGAATGGGACGGCTTTGATGAAGTCATGCAGCCAATTAATGGTGAGTCTGCAAGTGTTAGCGGCCTTGAACTTTCTTGGGTAAAAGCATTTGAAAATGGTTTGTTGTTATCTGCCAATGGTACTTTTTCTAGCTCTGATGCTGTTACCTTGTTAGATGGTGAGCGGTTTGAGACTTCTTTACCAAATCAATCGGATAAAATTGGTAATCTTACCGTAGGTTACGAAAGTAACTTAATGAGTTTACGATTAACCATGACCTATAAGAGTGAAAACTTAGAAGAGATTGATGGGGATTTGATACGCATGGAAGATGCCCATCAGCAGTTAGACTTTACCAGTAAGTATTTTTTCAAACAAAATATGTATTTATATTTCAATGCAATCAATCTTACAGATGAAGGCTTTTATAACTACTTTGATACACCAAGTGTAAATGCCCAGTACGAAGAATATGGCAGAACCTTTGAACTTGGTTTTAGTTGGATGTTATAGCACAGCCTGGTGGCAAAACCTTTAAGTACTATTGATCAGGTTTTTTGCCACCAATAATTCTATTTTGAATTGATGCATTAGGAAAAACCAGAGCAGCTGTTTTTCAATTATTTTTTGATGCTCTGGAATACCTATGTTTTTTAAATTTATAACCTTTATGGTCTCCTTTGGAGATGCTGTGCGGATAGCCTAATGGTTCAGACACTCTGACATTTGTTTTATCACCACAGTTTGCGCAAGGATTGAAAATGAAATTAGTTTATTTATGTTTGCTAGCACTTGTAGCTCTTAGTGCTTGCCAAACTCCACTTAGCTCTGGCTCTGACAAAACAAGTGCACAGCAACAAGCTATATCTTTAGCCCAAAGTCAGCCCTTGTTAGTTGATGGCTTTGAGGTAAATGCCGGCAAGTCGGCTTTGCCCATTTATCATGATGCTGAACAATATTGGTTGTTGACCAGTGAAACGCAAGGCCTTTTATTTGTAGATAAGCATGGAAAGGTTCTTAGTAGGTTTGCAGGTAATATTGAAACCTTAGATTGGCGAGATGATATTCAAATTAAAGGCAAGAGTCTTGGGGTAATTACCACCAAAGACAACAACACCCAAGACCTATTAGTGTTAGGGCTTGATTGGCAAAGCAATGAGTTGTCACTTATATCTACCCTAGCCACCCCAGCGGGAGAAGTTGAAGCGCTGTGTTGGTATCAAATGCCACAAGGGCACCTGTCTTTATTTATTGCGGACGCTCAAGGAACAGTTGAGCAACGTATAGTGGTAGACGGTGGTAGCTCAGCAATGGTTGATGTGGCTGTTCATACATTTACTGGCACCCTACACAGTAAAAGTTGTGCAGTGGATGACGCAGCTGGGATTCTATATTTGGTTGAGGAAAATATTGGCCTTTGGCAATACCCTGCAGATCCTGAAGCAGAGCTTGTACGTGAGTTGGTGGCAGCAGTTAAACCATTTGGAGAGCTAGAAGGCGAAGTTACCCATGTAGATGTCTTAGAAAACGGTGACATACTGTTGAGTACGCCTGAACAACAAGGTGTATGGCATATTTCGGGGGCTGACAAGCAAACGTCGCAATTTATCTCACTAACCAGTACTACAAAACCTGAAGTTACCAATGGGTTGGCAATGCCATCGGAGCTATTGTTAGGTGTATTTGATGATGAGTACACAGCGTACTCTGCAGTAACTGTAAACGATAAAGCCGCTATTCGAGACTTACCTGAGTCTCCATTTGCCAGTGTAAAGGCATTTGCACAAACAGAGCCCATGGAAGCCTACGGTGATGCAGCCGATGATCCAGCAATATGGATAAACTCTTTGCAACCAGAGCATAGCCTTGTTTTAGGAACCAACAAAAAGCAAGGCATGATGGTTTACGACCTAAAAGGAAACTTAATACAAAAGCTTAATGTTGGTCGCGTTAATAATGTAGATCTTCGTTATGGCTTTAAACTAGGGCCGCAAACTATTGATATTGCAGCGGCTAGTAATCGAACAACTAGCAGTATAAGCTTATTCTCAGTGCAACCAGAAACTGGTGAACTGGCTTTTTTGTCTGATATTCAAACTGATTTGGCAGATGTTTACGGGTTATGCATGTATCAGCAAGACGATGAATACCACGTCTTTGTTAATGATACGGATGGACGCTTTCAACAGTACTTATTAATACCTGAAGAGAATAGGGTGAGCGGTAAATTAGTGAGGGAGTTTTTAGTACCTAGCCAACCTGAAGGCTGTGTTGCCGACGATATCAATCAGCAACTATATTACGGCGAAGAGTCAACAGGGATATGGCAAGTTAGTGCCCGCCCAACCAAAGCGCTACCAAGGTTAATTGCCACCACATCTAGTACGTTTGTCGCTGATGTTGAAGGTATGGGTATTTATCAAATGTCTGGAAAACGTTACTTGGTTGCATCGAGTCAAGGCAACAACAGCTTTGGTATATTTGCATTGGACGAAAACAACCGGTATCTGGGAAGCTTTAAAATAGATATGGACTTAGCTACAAACATAGATGGTGTATCTGAGACCGATGGTCTAGAGCTAACTTCAGTAAGTTTAGGTGCAGACCTGCCAGACGGCTTGCTAGTTGTGCAAGATGGCCGTAATCGATTAGCAAATGCTCCTCAAAACTTTAAGCTTGTTGATGGGGCGCAAATTAAACAATTATTGAAACTCTGGTTAGAAAAGTAACGTAAAAATGCCCGGTAAATACGGGGCTAATTTTAACTAGGCGCTAGTTGTTGTACTAATGAAATACCCCAGTACTTTTTGTTAAATGGTAAATATAGCCAAAACGTGGTCAATCTATAATCAGTTAACCTTACATTCGATATTTGCCGTTGCAAAGTGATGAAAATTAAGTAAACTGCGCAGCTTCGGTCGGTGTGTAGCGCAGCTTGGTAGCGCACTGTCATGGGGTGTCAGGGGTCGGAGGTTCAAATCCTCTCACACCGACCAATTAACTCTTCTTCCCCACATTTCTGTAATACTCAATTAAAATAGAACCTATATGACCCGAAGACATGAACGCGAAGCGATCACTTTGGATTTAAAATGTTGCCTGAAAAAAAGTTTAACATTAAAGCTTGGCGCAAGTGTGCAATATAGGGTTTACGAATTAAGTTTTCCTCTTTTCAAATATAGCTGTTAGGTCAATACCTTCTTAGAGCATTAGTCAGTCATATTTATATTTTAAATGGTGCCGAGGGGCTTTTCGAATATATTGAGATAAAGGATGCTCTGCTTCTTTTAATGATTTCAAAACCAGTTGTGCCACTTCTCTTGCTCCTAATGAATTAAAGTGTACCTTGTCTTTTATGCTATTAGGGTAATTGGGGTGTAGATGCAGCATAGCAATATTTACCATGCTGTTTAAAGTGGAGAGGGTAACTAAAATGTTTGTTGTAGTAGCTAACTCAAATGCTTTAACAGCCAGTTGTAATGAAGCTATAAGTTGGCACATCACCTAATGAGCTCGGTGGTGTATATGTAAAATAACAATTGGGACTACGTAAGGGGATGTTGTTGTTGGTAATGCCACTGAAACCTACTATCTGGGATGGCGAAATGAATAACTGCCCTCCACCAAAAGTATCCCCGTATGCCCAATCTTCACCTAGTTCTAGCACGTTGGCTAATCCAGTAGTTCTATTGGCACTGGGATAACCGTATACGGTCTCTATGTCGTCAATCCCATCACCATCTATGTCAACGTTTCCTTCAGCATTTGTAACTTCACCCTGGATTAGAGCCTTCGCGTATACTAAGGTTGCGGCTGAGTCAGCACTAGCAGATAGTGCTTCTAAGCTGGCTAATTTGGCATCAGTACTCAAATCAATAAATTTTGGAGCAGCAATAACTGATAATATTCCTAGAATTATTATAACAACTATCAACTCTATAAGGGTGAACCCTTTGGCATTTAAATTAATCAATGACGTACAACTTATGCTGAAAACTCTAAATTTGACTGTATCCTAAATCGCTAAAATCGTCTATTCAACTAAAGTCATATTTATGTGTTTACCAAAGTAAACAATGTAACTTTTATGCAATTCTGCCTTTTTTTATGGCAACTCGGCGCAGAAAATTTTTGTTGTGGTGTAATTCAATTCTACTTGTCATATTCTTGTTTGCTCTTTCGGCGTTAATTAATTGATAATTAGAGGTGTTTAACAATGTTTAGTTTTCAACGTATTCCAGTAAAAACACACGTTAGTGTGCTAGGGCTTTGTCTATTTTCGTTATTGGCACCTAATGTATCGGCTAGCGCCCCTGAAGCTAACGATATAGAGCGTAAACAATTAACTGACATTGAACGATATCCTATTTCTGGGAGTAGCCACCCTGTTCCTCAATTTTCTGTAGATACGAGTTGGCCTAAAATGCCGTCTACTTGGTTAATCGGACAAGTGCCAGGTTTAGCTTTAGATAAAAGTGACAATGTATGGATATTACATCGACCTAATTCATTAAGCAGAATTGATTTAGGTTTGACCAATAAATCAGGATTATGTTGCGAGGCTGCTCCCCATGTGCTGCAGTTTTCTCCAGATGGCGATTTACTGAATGCCTGGGGTGGTCCAGATAAAGCCCCTGTTATCGATGGGCAAAATCAGTGGCCACAAACAGTGCATGGCTTATATGTGGACGATCAAAATACTGTTTGGTTAGGTGGCAATGGTAAGGGTGATCATGTGGTTCTGAACTTTACCCAAGAAGGGGAATTTATACGCCAATTTGGCCGCCGTGGTGAAACTCATGGTAATTTAAGTGAAGATGCTTTAGGTAACCCCGCTGATATATTCCACGATACAAAATCCAATCGTTTACTTATTGCTGATGGCTACATAAACAAACGAATCACAGCTTTTGATACTAAAGAAGGCGACTTCGATCAACTTTGGGGGGCATATGGACAGCTTCCTGGTGGTGGTACCCGTGAAGGAGCTTTTGATGTGTCTCAGGCTATGGCGACGGCAGGTCAAAATAGTGTTACAGCAGAAAATTTTGGCGATATAGTGCACTGCGTGGTGCAGTCAGACGACGGCAGAATTTATGTTTGTGATAGAAAAAACAACAGGCTTCAAGTTTTTAAAGTAAATGAGTCTGGTAAGGCGGAATACGTACGAGAGCTAGTTATAGCCAAAGAAACGGGTGGAGTAGGCAGCGCTACCGATGTAGATTTTTCGCCTGATAATAAGTACATGTATGTTGCAGATATGATGAATGGTCGTATTTGGGTTCTGTGGCATGATACCTACGAGGTTTTAGGAAGTTTTGGTAGGCCAGGCCGTTATCCTGGGCAATTTACTTGGTTACATAGTGTAGTGGTAGATAGCGAGGGTAATTTATATACATCTGAGGTAAATACTGGCAGAAGAGTACAAAAATTTGTTCTGACAGGGTTTACTAAATAGCTGATTTACTCCATAAGCTTTAGATACAGGGTAGCTCATTTGGCATTATGTGAGTTACTTCTGTTATGGGTAAAGTAGCGAATCACATCTAGTGTGTTTTCATAGTGAAAAAGGCTATTTATGTAGACTGTGCCATAGACGAGCTGATGAGGTTGATCTTCACCTAATCTATTTATTCGAAGTGTTTTTTGTACACATTATTCAGAACTAAAGTTAAATAATAAAAATAAAAAGGTAACGATGAAAATGACTAAATTTCATAAAGTTTTGTTAGCAGGCCTTGGGTTAGGTATGGCTTTTTCAAGTTTTGCCGTGCCCAAAGCCACAATAAATTCGGCTTTAGAGCCTTCTTCTGATGGCACTGAATATTTTGTTTTAAGCTCCGGCTCATCGGCAGCCATAGAGCATCCAAGTTGTAAGGCTAAGTCTGCAGTTTTGTTGATCCATGGGTGGGTTGGCAAAAAAGATGAACTGGGTAATTTGTATAAAGACTTATCTGAACAATTAAAAGGTAATTGTATCGCTTCATTGAGATTTGACGTTCAGGGAGAAGCAGAGCGTGTAAAAAGTAACTTTAGATTAACCAGTACATTTAAAAGCAGAATGGAGGACACAGAGTCTGCTTTAGAATATTTAAAGGAGCAGTACCCTGAACAGCCATTGGTGGTAGTCGGTTTTAGCCTTGGAGGCGCTACGGCTATGGAGTTAGTTAGCCGCCATCCAAATACGTTCGAAGGGATAGTGTTGTGGTCTACTGCTTTAAACCCAAATGAAATTGTTACTCTTCCCAATTATTATGCTGCCGTTAGAGAAGCGATTGATGAGGGTGAAAGCGTACTTAATGAAACATGGGCAGACTTAACCTTGACTCGTCAGCACGTGATTGGGATGTTGGGGTATAACCCCATTCGGAATTTGAATCAGTTTAAAGGGCATTTGCTTGCAATACGAGGCACTGAAGACTATTTACCACGCCACGAGAATGAAATTCTTAGAGCGAGTATGGCAGTAACTGAAGATGTTTACTATCTTGATGGAGCCGATCATATCTTTCACGTATTAAACCCCAAAAAATCTCAAAAGGCTGAGGTTTTGAACTTAACAACTGATTGGATCGTGGGCTTGAGCAAATGAATCGGCGGGGTTTCCTCTGATTACCCTAGGGGAGGTCAGTAGGGTAATTAGTTATCCATTTTTGTTATGAATTAATGGCCCTCAAACTCGTTATTATTAAATCATTCCAGCCGTAAAGTGGACTTTATTACCTATGAACTCTTCTAATATAACTTCTTCCCCAAAGGACCATACAGCGCAAACCTCTAGGTTGGAGGCGGTATTGAATACCGTTATTGATGGAATTATTACCATTAATGGTAAAGGGATTATTCAGAGCTTTAACCCATCAGCAGTGCGGATTTTTGGATATTCTCCGGAAGAAGTCATAGGTAAAAATGTAAAAATACTTATGCCAGACCCCTATCATAAAGAGCATGATGGCTATTTGCATAATTATTTCACGACAGGTGAAAAGCAAATTATTGGTAAAGGTAGAGAAGTAGAGGCCAAAAGAAAAGATGGCAGCATTTTTTCTATGGAGCTTGGTGTAAATGCTATGAACATAGAGGGCGAGACTATGTTTGTGGGCACTATAAGAGATATATCTGACCGAAAAGCCGCTGAACAAGCACTAGTTGAAAACCAAGCAAAGCTACAGGCTATTGTTGATAATACCGTTGATGGCTTAATAACAATTGATCACTTAGGTAAAATAGAACACTACAACAAAGCGTGTGAGGTGATATTTGGCTATCAGTTTGAAGAGGTAGTGGGGCAGAACGTAAAAATGCTGATGCCTAATCCGTATCATGAGGAGCATGACCAATACCTTGAAAATTACCAACAAACCGGTAAAAAACAGATAATAGGTATAGGACGAGAAGTACAAGGAAGGCGCAAAAATGGCAGTATATTTCCACTAGATTTGTCGGTAAGTGAAGTTAATATACATGGGCGAAAACTATACAGTGGCATTGTGAGAGATATTTCTGAAAGGAAAAAGTCAGAGCAAAAAATCTCCCAAGCCAATGCAGAGTTAGAGGAGTTCTCTTATCGGACGTCTCATGATTTACGCTCCCCATTAGTCTCTTCTATTAGGTTACTCGATATGTTAAAAGAGGCGGTGCAAAACGGTGAAACAACCAACGCCTTAGTCAATATCGAATATATACAAAAATCACTACAACAATTAGAAGAATTGGTTAAAGATATTCTCACTTTAACACTTAGTAAGAATGAAAAAGAAACCTCAGTAGCGGTCAATATTGAGAGTATTATTAATGACGCAATCACTAAGTTGAAACATATGGAAAACTTCGAGCGGATAAGCCTGGAAGTTGACGTTCAGTGTAGCGAAGATGTGTTTACTAAAAAGAACCGTTTGATTTTAATTATTGAAAATTTACTTTCTAATGCTGTTAAATATCAAGATCTTACAAAAAAGTTGTCATTCATAAAGGTTTCTTTCTACACTCAAGGTAGTCACTTTGTCTTAACTGTAATTGATAACGGCTTAGGGATTGCCAAAGAATATCAAGAACAGCTATTTCAAATGTTTAAAAGGTTTCATCCTAAAACGTCATTTGGGTCTGGTTTAGGATTATATATGGTCAAAAAAAGTGTTGATGTAATTGGAGGTGAGATTGAGTTTAATCACATAAATAACTGTACTGTATTTAAAGTCACTTTTTTGAAAAGTGTCTGATAAAAATTCGTCATATTATTAGTTGTTATGGGGTAATTTTAGTGGAAAATTCATCAGTACTAATTGTTGAAGATAGTGAAGTTGATCAATTTATAGCGAAATACATGTTTAATAAATTCGATGAAAACATCGAAGTATTACAAGCGTTCGATGGTGTGGAAGCTATCGACATACTTAAAAACCTTAAAGTCCCGCCTCTTTTTATTTTTTTAGATATCAATATGCCAAGAATGAATGGCCATGAGTTTTTAAAAGAGTATGAGTTAAACCAGTTGAGTACTGCTCCTGTGATTATGCTTACATCTTCGTGTCAGCCTGAGGAAAAAGAAAAATGTTTGGAATATAAAAGTGTTAAAAAATACTTAACTAAACCCTTGGAAGTAGAAGACATTGCAGCGCTATTTTAGTGATAATCTTATGAGTTGCGGTATGATAGAAAAATAACCGGCTATAAACTTATAGGAGTTAAATAAATGCCAAATTTTGTAATTGAACATAGTGGTTCGTTAACAGAGCAAATAGATGCTGAAACTATCATGGATAAAGTTTTTGCAGGAGCCAAAAACAGTGGCCATTTTCCCCCTGAAGCCATTAAAATTAGAGTTGAGCCACGACCTCAATTTAGATTACACCATGTATCAAAAGACTTTTTACATGTATCGGCCCATATTTTAAGTGGGCGTACTGACGAGCAAAAAATTGAAATTTCCAATGCGGTTCTTGAGCAGTTAAAAACCTTAGACTTGAGTAGCGTGTTTGTTTCTGTAGAAATTGTCGATATTCACCGAGCAAGTTTTGTGGATTTCACTTATTAGCAATAAACTTTTGCATTAAACCTACCTCTGAAAGTAAGTTAACGCTTTTTAGTCTCGCCTGTATGTCGAATATGGGTGTAGACACTATCAATTCATCTATTTCAGTTGCTTTTATAAACTGCTGTAATTTATCAGTCACCGTTTGTTTAGAACCTACCATTGCATACCGTAAAATATGCGCTAGCATAGCTTTCTCCGGTGGCGTACAGATTTCAGATATGTGGTCAATTGGCTTTACAAATGGGCTATTTATGCCTCTGTTCATGTTTATAAATTGTTGTTGAACCGAGGTAAATAAATAATTCGCTTCTTCATCTGTGTCTGCAATAACGGCCATAACTCCAGCCATAACATAAGGGTGTTTGCATTGCTTAGAAGGCGTAAATCCTGCTCGGTATAAAGAGAGTGCGTCTAGTAATTGCTCTGGGGCAAAATGAGATGCAAAAGAGTAGGGAAGCCCTAAGTCAGCAGCTAGTTTCGCACTGTAAAGACTTGAACCTAGCATCCATAGGGGGACTTGGCTATCTACTCCAGGTATTGCGATGATGGTTTGCTTTGGCTTTGGGCTTGATAAATAACTCTGCAATTCAAGTACATCACCTCTATAGGTATCTAGCTGAGTAGCAGTATTACGACGTAAAGCTTTAGCAGTGGCCATATCGGTACCAGGCGCTCTGCCTAGGCCAAGGTCTACCCTATCCGGAAATAGTGATGCTAGAGTACCAAATTGTTCTGCAATCACCAGAGGCGAATGGTTAGGTAGCATAATGCCACCAGAGCCTATTCTAATATGCTGAGTTGCCGCACCTATGTGTCCTAAAACGACTGCTGTGGCTGAGCTTGCAACGCCTCGCATACCATGATGTTCTGCCAGCCAAACTCGATGAAACCCTTTTTCTTCGGCCGCAACGGCAAGTTTCTGAGAGTTCTGCAGGGCTACTCTAGCAGTACTGCCTTCTGTAATGGGAGCAAGGTCAAGAATTGAGAAAGGGATCATATCGAAGGTTTGCTGGGTATGGTGTAAGAAATTAATTAAAAAAAACGCCACTGAAAAGTGGCGTTATTTGAATCTTAATCTTCGTCACACTCTTCTTTACATTCACCATAAAGATATAAACTATGATGCGTTAGTTTCATATTATGACGTTCGGCAACGTCTTTTTGGCGTTTTTCGATTATCTCATCTTCGAACTCTATCACCTTGCCGCATTTTAAGCATACTAGGTGATCATGATGTTCTTTGTGGCTAATTTCAAATACTGACTTTCCACCTTCGAAATGGTGGCGGTTTAAAATCCCGGCATCGTCAAATTGGTTAAGTACGCGATAAACGGTAGCTAGACCGATTTCTTCACCTTGTTCAATTAATATTTTATAGACGTCTTCAGCACTAATATGTTGGTTCTGAGGAAGTTGTAAAATTTCTAATATCTTTAAACGAGGAAGAGTTATCTTTAAGCCTGCTTTTTTGAGTTCTTTATTTTGTTCCATGAGTCTACTTACGTATAGAATATGTTGACATTATAGGTAACCTATTTTGATTTAAAAGGCATTCCTGATCATTTGTGTTAAGTATTTAACAATATCGTTAAAATAGAGCTATTACTCTTTCAAGTATTAGCCTAATTCAGCCAAACATAGCTCTTCATGAATTTGCTTACACCAAGCTTTTACTCTTTGCTCGGTTAATTCAGGCTGTCTGTCTTCATCTATGCCTAAACCTACAAAATGATTTTCATCAGTCATACCTTTGGAAGCTTCAAAGTCATAACCTTCTGTAGACCATTGCCCTACCAAAATCGCGCCTTTGGCTTCAACAATATCTCTAACCATACCCATAGCATCAAGAAAGTACTCTGCGTAATCTTCTTGGTCACCACATCCAAATATGGCTACTAATTTATCTTCAAAATCAATTTGCTCAAGCTCAGGGAAAAAGTCATCCCAATCACATTGGGCTTCTCCGTAATACCAAGTTGGTATACCAAAAAGCAGAAGGTCAAATTCAGCAATGTCTTCTTTGCTACTTTTTGCTATGTCATGAACATCAATTAAGTTTTTACCCAATTCTTTTTGGATCATTTTTGCAATATGTTCAGTATTACCTGTGTCACTACCAAAAAAGAGACCTACACTTGCCATCAGTCGTTTTTCCTCTACGTCAATCTTATCAATATGTTAAGTCGGTTGTGTGCTTGATTAGTTTTCGATAACCCATTGCATCACACCTTTAAAAATAAAGCCTAGAGCTCCTAAAAATAACACGAAATACACTACAACTTTGCCTATTGTAGGCACGTTATTTTTCTTTAATACGTCATGTACGACATACGCCATCAGTAAAAACAGTCCTATGAGGGTAACGTCTAGGGCAAAAGCTTCTATCTGTTCGTAATACTCGCTTAGCATAAGTCTAACTCGTTCCTGCTTACTATCGGATTTTTCGGGCGCATACTAGCACAGAGTCATTTTTTATGAAAATGATTCAGCCTTTTACAAAAGCTTTATTGAGTTATTTATTGTAAGGAAATTTAGACTCTACATGATGCTGCAGGGACTTCTGTAGACTGCCGTCTTTTTGCATAGCTGCGATAGTTTGATCAAACTGATTTTTTAATTCTGTAAGTTCTGGCCTTAGAATTATTTCTGTGTGGGTTTCGTCACTTGGCGCTGGAGACCTAAAAATTTTATGGCCTTCGAAACTAGGTGAATTAAATACTTTTATTGCATTAAATTCGTTCATTATTGCGTAATCACACCGACCTGCAACTAGCATACTCATTACAGACAATTGAGATCTAGAGTCTACTCGGCTGATAATGCCACTTTCGGCCATTTCAGTAAGGCTAGGGTAAACATAGCTTTCTCGTGTACAAACACTTTGCTCTCTGATATCTGCTAAGGTGAAAGAGTCGTTAAATGGCTTCATCTGGTATAAAAACATTCTGTGACTGAATAGAGGAATGGTAGCGATAATTTTTTCTGGATGTTGCAACCACACTCTACTGAGTAAAAATGCGTCGACTTTACCTGAGTAAATCAAAGCTTCGTTACGATTGCGGTGTGAATCTATAAACTTAAACTTGACCTTATGGATACGAGTCACCTCTTGGGCAACATCATTTATTAAACCAATATAAGTATTAGACTTAGGATCTATATACAAATAAGGTGGAGCACTTGGCGTGTTTACTGCAAATAGGTAGGTGTTTGATGCAAATACATTTTTACAGGCAAAAAATAACAAAATGTAAATACAAGGCAATAAATATTTTGTGTTTTGCATAAGTAGCCTGATAATCATTTACGTTAGTTGCTATTTTAATATTAATGTTTGTGGCGCTGCCATTTTACTGATGCTCTATTTTTGTGCAAGAGCAAAAGACATTATCATCTCGTAACAAACTTTTGGTTTTTCAGCATGTAACCAATGACCCACACCGGTAATCATTTTTGATTGACTCTTTGGAAATAATTTTAATGTGTCATTTTTATGCTCAGCAAGCAAATAGTCTGATAATTGACCTTTAATAAACAAAACAGGTTTATCGTACGAGTGGTCTGCTGTAATTGCTCCTGATAGCTTTTTATAATCCCGCTGCAGTAGTTCCAGATTAAAACGCCAAAACCATTTATCTTCTTGATTATATAAGCTTTTGAGCAAAAACTGTCTTACACCTGCTTCCTGAATATATTCTCCTAAGGTTTGTTCTGCTTGTTTGCGGCTTTCTAGATTAGCTAAATCTACTGCATTTAAACCAGCTAGCACTTGGTTATGACGAGGACGGTACTCAACGGGGGCAATATCAATAATGACTAAACGTTCCACTAAATTGCTGTTGTCTAGTGCAATTTGCATAGCTATTTTGCCACCTAGTGAGTGGCCTACAAAAATAGCCTTGTGTATTTCTAAATCGGTAAGGGTTTGGCTTATTAGTTGGGCATAGTTCTTAAAGCTAAAGGCTTGTGTAAACCCAGATTTTCCATGATCAGGCAGGTCAATTGACAGCACTTGAAAGTGTTCACAGAAAAGTCTTCGTAGGCCAGACAAGTTATCTAAACTTCCAAATAAGCCATGAATTAGAATAATCCAAGGTTTGTTTGCGTCGTCTGAGTGGATTAGATAATTAACGTTGGACATAAGCTAGCTTTATATTCTACTTCTATTGATAATGGCCAAGAAGCATAATTATCGGCTAACTTAAAAGCAATCAAACCAACAAATAAAATGACACTTTTATGCTTACCTGTTGGTTTAATTACGGCTTTAAATATTACATATTAGGGTAGTTGGGCCCTCCAGCCCCCTCTGGCACTACCCAGGTTATGTTTTGACTCGGATCTTTAATGTCACAAGTTTTGCAGTGTATACAGTTTTGTGAATTTATTTGAAACTGTTTTTCACCGGCTTCGTTTTCTACAAATTCATAAACTCCCGCAGGACAGTATCTTTGTGCAGGCTCGTTAAACTTAGACAAATTAATAGTGATAGGTATGTTTGGGTCTTTTAATTTTAAATGGCATGGTTGGCCTTCTTCGTGATTGGTATTTGATAAAAATACTGAAGATAGCTTGTCAAAACTAAGAATACCGTCTGGTTTTTGGTATTCGATTTTAGGTGCTTTATCGACTGCTAACATCAAGCTGTGATCGGCTTTTTCATCTCTAAAGTTAAAGGGTAGGCGTCCACCAAACCAATTTTGATCAATCGTATTATATGCACCTCCAACAAAAGTCCCCAATTTGTGTAACACAGGACCAAAGTTGCGGGAGCTATACAACTCATCATAAAGCCAAGAATTTTTAAAGTTATCTTCAAAGGCTATTAAGTCTTGGTGCTCTTTTGCGTCTGCTTGGCTTAGAGCTTCTATTAACGTTTCTGCTGCCAATAGGCCAGACTTCATTGCGGTATGGTTGCCTTTTATTTTAGCGAAGTTTAAGGTGCCAGCTTCGCAACCGACCAACAATCCACCTGGAAATGTCATTTTAGGAAGTGAATTAAAGCCACCTTTTGCAATTGCTCTTGCACCATATGAAACCCGTTTGCCACCTTCTAAATATTGCTTGAAGACGGGATGATGTTTGAGTCTTTGAAACTCATCAAAAGGACTTAAATGTGGATTCTCATAATTTAAATCTATGATCAGGCCCACAAAAACTTGGTTGTTTTCGCCATGATATAAATAGGAGCCACCAGTTGCATCGCTTAATGGCCAGCCTGCTGTATGAACAACTAACCCTTCTTGATGTTTGGCAGGGTCGATATCCCAAATTTCTTTAAAACCAATCCCGTAATGCTGAGGTGAACGGCCTTCATCTAGCTTAAACTTTTCAATTAGTTGTTTACCTAAATGCCCACGGCAGCCTTCAGCAAACACAGTGTATTTTGCTTTTAACTCCATGCCTGGCATAAATGAGTCTTTTGGATTGCCATCTTCATCAAGCCCCATATCGCCGGTAATTACACCGCCTACACTACCGTCTTCATTGTAGTAAACCTCAGATGCAGCAAAGCCTGGAAATATCTCTACGCCAAGCTCTTCTGCCTGCTTGGCTAACCAGCGGCACATGTTTCCCATACTGGTTATGTAATTTCCTTGGTTGTGCATAGTTTTGGGCGACATAAATGCTGGAATGGATGTGCCTTTGTTTTCATTATTTAACCAATAAATATCGTCTTGGGTTACCGGGGTATTTAATGGGGCTCCTTTTTCTTTCCAGTCTGGAAATAATTCATTTAATGCTCGAGGCTCAAATATCGCGCCTGATAAAATATGCGCTCCGACTTCAGAGCCTTTTTCAACAACACACACCATCAACTCTAGTTGCTGTTGTTGGGCTAATTGCATCAATCGGCATGCTGTAGACAAACCTGCAGGGCCGGCACCGACTATAACTACGTCAAACTCCATCGATTCTCGTTCCACTTATATGTCCTCTTTTATATTGGTCTATTCATTAAAAAAATACTTAAAGCTCTTAACTATAAGCAGTATTTACTGAATTTTTGTTACAAATTTGAGTTAGAACTCAGTAAAGCTACTTAAATAAAATATCTAAAAACCTTAGTTTAATTACTTGGTTTGTTAAATCTGGTGTTAATTTTTATTTATATAAAACAATCGCTTATATGTTTTTTTTGAGATCTGTTCTTTGTCGTTAAATCAAGTTTTATATCTTACTAGTAAGGTTATAATACCTGCAACTATGTTATCTAAATACTAAATTTTTGGTGCTTTTAGGTTAATTTGACGTAAAGATGTGTTCAAAGTAAATTAACAACATCCTAGTGTGGGAGGTATGACCACTCACTTAATACTGACATCCTGATAAAGAGGTCAAAATGAAAATATTAGTGCCGGTAAAACGAGCCATTGATTACAACGTTAAGGTAAGAGTAAAGCCCGATAACAGCGCAGTAGATCTAACAAACGTTAAAATGTCTATTAACCCGTTCTGCGAAATAGCGGTTGAGGAAGCTGTACGTCTCAAGGAAAAGGGAGTGGCTTCAGAAATTGTAGTGGTATCAATTGGCGATAAAGCCTGCCAAGAGCAAATCCGCACAGCCTTAGCCCTTGGCGCTGATAGGGGAATACAAATTGATACAGCAGAGACACTTGGCTCACTTCAAGTTGCTAAATTACTGCAGAAAGTTGTTGAGGAAGAAAGCCCAGATTTAGTCATTTTAGGTAAACAATCGATTGATTCTGACAATAACCAAACAGGGCAAATGCTGGCCGCTTTGACTGGTATGCCGCAAGGTACATTTGCTTCAGAGGTTGCAGTGTCAGATGGAAAGTTGAATGTAACAAGAGAAATAGATGGTGGCTTGCAAACTGTTGAGTTGACTTTACCTGCTGTAGTGACAACTGATTTAAGGCTCAATGAGCCTAGGTATGCATCCTTACCAAATATTATGAAGGCAAAACGTAAACCCTTAGCCGTTAAACTTGCTGCTGATTTTGGTGTTGATTTGTCATCGGGTGTTAAGGTCTTGAAGGTAGAAGCGCCAGCCCAACGTCAAGGCGGGATAAAGGTAGCTGATGTTGCTGAACTAGTAGATAAATTAAAGAATGAAGCGAAGGTGATCTAATGACTATTTTAGTATTTGCAGAACATGACAATGAGCAGCTTAAAACTGAAACACATAAGCTGGTTCAAGCAGCATCTCAAATTGGTGGTGATATACATTTATTAGTTGCAGGGCATGGGTGCGAGCAAGTGGCGTCACAAGCGGCTAAAATTGCAGGAGTCAGCAAGGTTATAGTTGCCGATAACAGTGTTTATGCACATCAAATGGCAGAGAATATTGCAGAGCTAGTCGCTGAGATTGGAGCTAGTGCAAGTCATGTTTTAGCTGCAGCAACGACTACCGGTAAGAACTTTATGCCCAGGGTAGCTGCGTTACTAGATATGTCACAAATATCGGACATTATTAAGGTAGAGAGTGCAGATACCTTTGTAAGACCTATTTATGCAGGTAATGCGATTGCTACTGTTCAGTCTTCTGAAGCGATTAAAGTTATAACTGTTAGGACTGCGGCTTTTGACGCTGCATCTGAAGGTGGAAATGGTGTGATTGAAGCTTGCGCGATAGTCAAAGCGCTAGAAAAGTCAGCTTTTGTATCAGCAGAATTGACTGAGTCAGAAAGGCCTGAGCTTACGGCTGCGAATGTGATTATTTCCGGTGGTAGAGGTATGCAAAATGGAGACAACTTTGCATTGCTAGAAGGGATTGCAGATAAACTCGGTGCGGCTATGGGGGCTTCTCGTGCCGCTGTGGATGCGGGTTTTGTTCCTAATGATATGCAAGTTGGGCAAACCGGAAAAATAGTAGCGCCGGACCTATATATTGCAGTGGGGATATCTGGTGCTATTCAACATTTAGCTGGCATGAAAGATTCAAAAGTAATTGTAGCTATTAACAAAGATGAAGAAGCGCCAATTTTTCAAGTGGCCGATTATGGCCTAGTGGGGGATTTGTTTGATGTCTTGCCTGAGCTAGAAGCTGCACTTTAAATATTTTTAGTAGCAAATAAAAAGCGATGTGGGCTAAGCTCACATCGCTTTTTGCATTTTAGCTATACAGTGACAACTGAGTTATCTTCAAAAGATACAGGGGAAGGAATATAAGCATCGGCTTCCCAGTCGTTTTCCCAGGCTGTGTCATCTAATAAGTATCTAAACTCATAGTTTGAATCTTTAGGTAAATTAACAGTTGTTGTAAAGGAACCATTCTTAAGTTTTTTCATTGGGGTTGAACTTGTATCCCAGTCGTTAAAATCACCAACTAAGCAAACAGAATCAGCAGACTTAGCTTCTTCTTTAGATAACTTAAATGTTACCTTACATACTGCTTTAGATTTTAAATATTGTTTTTTAAATGCCATTTTTCATCTCCTGAAGTAACAAAATTAAATGTGTAAAATTTAAACCAAATTAAAGTTATCTTCAGTTGCTTTGTCTTGGTGCGGTATTTTTTTGTTGGTGCAACTGTTTTTTCACTTTTCTATAAAATAAAGTATTAGTCTCTTCTCATAAAATTATTAAAATTCAAATGCTTAACTAATATTTATCAAATATCTTCACGCTTCTCACTAGTGTATAGCGCAACGTTTGATATTTATAATTATTATAGTGCAAAAAATATGCAAATTTAAATGGGTAAACCTTAGGTTTTTAACGTTTGAACTTTTTAGCATACTGACTAGGGGATAACCCTGCATGTTTTTTGAAAAGTCTTGTAAATGAGCTTAAGTCTTCGTATCCCACCTGATTTATGATCCTCTCAATACTATCTTGTGTGGTTTCAAGAAATCGTTTAGCAGCTTCAATCCTTAGGGTCTGAATATAGTTTAATGGTGTGTGATCCGTTGCTTTTTTAAAACGGCGGTTAAATGTGCGAGTGCCTAGATTGACTAAAGTGGCCAATTGGTTAACAGTTACAGCCTCACTAAAGTGCTGTTCTAGCCATTCTTGCACAAACAAAATATCTGGATCTTGATGATATTTTTTGGCTCTAAGAGTGGCATATGCAGCCTGTTCACCCCTGCCAATATCAATTACATGGGCTTTAGCTGTAGTGGTTGCAATATCATGGCCGCAGTACCTTTCGATTAGTAGTAGGGCTAAATCGAACCAAGCCATACCGCCACCAGAACAGTAAATTTGTTGGTCTGAAGTGATCATTTTTTCTGGGCATAGGTTTACCTCAGGGTACCTTTGCCTAAACTGCTGGGCATATCCCCAATGTGTAGTTGCCATCTTGTGTTTTAAAATACCAGCTTCGGCTAATAGAAAAGCGCCACTGCAATTACTTGCAATATCTGCCTTATTGGCGAAGTGTTTTTGAATGTGGGGCAAAAGAGCACGGTTGTTTTTAAGTACATTGAGTAACTCACCGCCAATAGTAGGCACAAGTAATAGGTCTGTTGTAGCTACATCCTCAATAGCGATATGGCTATTAATTGATATTTGATTAATGCACTTTACCGGTCGTTTTTTTATTGAGGCTATTTGCACATCAAAGAATGGGGTTGGTGCCTCCCCTGACATGCGTTGCCAAGTAACTCCGGCTAAAGCAAATAAATCTAATGCACCTGTGATAGCACTGGCATAGGCTTGGTCGAACCCTAAAATAGTTACTTTAAACACCTTCAATAAATCTCTTGATTAGTCTTGAATAATGAGCGTTGATATCTGTCTCAAATGGCCATTAATATGTCATATGTGACAATAATAGCCAAGTCATAATTTTGCGACTCTTGGCTTATTGTAAATTCACCAGTTTGCTAACAAACAAGGGGACATAAATGAGCCATGAGTTGGTAAAACGAAGAGAGTTATCTTTTCAGTTATATGAATTATTAGAAACAGATGGGTTATGTAAGCGAGAGCGCTTTAATGAGCATAATCGTGAAACATTTGACGCAGTTATGGATATTGCTGAAAAAATAGCCTCAGAAAAGTTTGCTACACACAATGCCAAAGCGGATGCTAATGAGCCTACTTTTGATGGTGAAAAGGTCACCATGATCCCTGAAGTGAAAGAAGCTTTTGATGCATATGTTGAATCAGGATTAATTGCTGGGCGGTTTGATTTTGATGAAGGAGGCATGCAGCTTCCTGAGTCTATTATGACTGCCTGTGCGGGTTATTTTATGGCTGCTAACCCTTCAAGCACTGGATACCCCTTTTTAACTGTGGCCGCTGCTAATGTTATTCGTAATTTTGCGTCAGAGTCTGTTAAAAATGCCTTTTTGCCTCGCATGTTAAGCGGTGAGTTTACTGGCACTATGGCCTTAACAGAGCCCCATGCAGGGTCTTCATTGGCTGATATTCATACTTCTGCTCAAAAACACCCTGATGGCAATTATCGCTTAAAAGGAAACAAAATTTTTATCTCAGGTGGCGATCACGAGTTATCTGACAATATTGTGCATTTGGTGCTTGCTAAAATCCAAGGCGCACCTGCTGGCGTTAAAGGAATTTCCCTGTTCGCGGTGCCTAAATATCGTTTAGATGAGTCTGGGCATGTAGCCCAGCGAAATGATGTTGCCTTAGCAGGCCTAATTCACAAAATGGGATATAGAGGGACGACTTCAACTGCCTTAAGTTTTGGTGAAAAAGACGATTGCCACGGGTATTTGATTGGCGAAGAACACCAGGGCCTGCGCTATATGTTTCTAATGATGAATGAAGCTCGCCTAGGTGTAGGGTTTGGCGCCGCTATGATCGGATACAGTGGTTATCAATACTCTTTAGAATACGCTAAAGAGCGAACTCAGGGCCGAGTGGCACCTAACAATAAACCTACTGATGCACCAGCAACTATTATTCAACATGGTGATGTTAAACGTATGCTGTTAGCGCAAAAGTCCTATGTTGAGGGAGGTATGGCGTTATGCTTTTATGCCGCTCGATTAGTAGATGATGCGCATACACTGCTTGATGAAAATGCAAAACAGCAGGCCTCTGAATTACTCGATTTACTTACCCCAATCGTCAAAGCTTGGCCCTCAGAATTTGGCCCTAAAGCTAATGATCTCGCCATTCAGATTTTGGGTGGCTCTGGATATACCCGTGAATACCCAGTTGAGCAGTGTTGGCGAGATAACCGTTTAAATCCTATTCACGAAGGTACCAATGGTATTCAAGCATTAGATTTACTCACCCGCAAATTGTGGCAGGCAAAGGGTGCCGGGCTCACTTTATTGCAAGGGCGTATGCAAGAGGATTTTCAATCAGTATCAGGAGATGTAAGCAAACAGCTGGTCGCTATTTTGCAACCATATCTTCAGCAAATGCAGCATTTAATACCTAAACTAGGTGGAGGGTTGCAATCTGAACAGCAGCCAGTCTTATTAGCTAATGCCAGCTGTTTTATGAATATATTTGGCCAAATTGTGATGAGTTGGATGTGGATACGACAAGCAAATGTTGCAGAAGCGGGCATAGCTGCCTTAGCTAATGGCGACCAAGTCAATCAGCAAGATTTAGATTTTTATAATGGCAAAGTTCAAGCTGCAAAATACTTTCTACGTTGGGAGCTACCACTGGTTCAAAGAGATATTTCACTTCTCAATGACATGGATGATAGCTGCAGTGGTATGCAAGCCGACTGGTTTTAACAAATGAATAATAGGCAGAAACAGGACAAATAATGAAAAAAGATATATTTGATTTAACTGGGAAGATTGCATTAGTGACTGGTGCAAGTCGAGGCATAGGTGAGTCTATTGCTAGGTTATTGGCGAGTTATGGTGCTCGAGTTATTGTCTCTAGTCGAAAGATTGAAGGCTGTGAGGCTGTGGCAAAGAGTATTCGAGAAGACGGCGGAGATGCTGTCGCAATGGCTTGTCATGTAGGCGAAATGGCTCAGATAGATAAAATTTTTGCTGACATTAGTGAGCAATATGGACGTTTAGATATTTTGGTAAATAATGCCGCAGCTAACCCTTATTTCGGCCATATTCTAGATACTGATTTGGCGGCATACAATAAAACGGTAGATGTAAATATCCGCGGGTACTTCTTTATGTCAACAGCCGCAGGAAAAATGATGAAAAAGCAAGGTGCAGGTGTGATCTTAAATACCGCTTCTGTCAATGGTATTTCTCCGGGAATGGGACAGGGGATTTACTCTATCACCAAAGCCGCCGTTATTAGCATGACCAAAGCGTTTGCTAAAGAATGTGGTCCTTTAAATATTAGAGTGAATGCGCTATTGCCAGGGTTAACTGAAACTAAGTTTGCGTCTGCTTTAACGGGAAATGACAAAATTTTAAAAACCGCATTGATGCAAATACCCTTGGGACGGACTGCACAGCCTGATGAGATGGCTGGAACCGTTCTGTACTTAGTATCTGATGCATCTAGTTATACTACAGGGACAACAGTTGTAGTTGACGGTGGCTATTTAAGCTAGTCTTGGGCGTTATTAACCAATAAACGGCGGCTATTGGCTGCCGTTTATGCTTTGCTACTGACTGTAGCGTTATTCGTTTGGCCACATATCGGTAAAACCTTCTAAAAGATTTTACTCCTAAAATAATTTATATAGCTATGAGCATGAGTCGCTAATGCTATTGTGTAATTTGTAACAAAATATACCTAGTTTATGTACTCGCTAAGATTGCTTATTGCATAGTGTTTACGGTTTAATACTTAAAAAATAGTATTCAACATCAAAGGTTTATTGAATGTTCAAACTGCGTACTCAAGGCCTACTGGTCGCCAGTGTTACTTTGTTATTCGTTTCTTGCTCTGCTACACAGGCAGTAAACAAACCAGATGAGTCAACCAGTGTAAAGCTCTCTCCCTCTTATGAAACACTTACTACTCACACCCCAACTGACTCCAATATTGCTGAGCAATCCTTGTCGTTACAACAGATTATGGCAGATCCAGATTGGATGGGGCGTCAACCAATTCGACCTTATTGGGCAGATGACAGCGCAGGTGTTTATTATGAACAAAAGCGCTTAGGATCACCTTTACGGGACCTATGGATTAAAGATCTTGGTGATGAGACCAATGGCAAAAAAGTAAACATTAGTACCAAACACCAAGACGCTTATCAACGTAGAGTGTTAGATCAGCATAACAAAATGGCTGCATGGGTGTTTGAGGGAAATGTGTTTATTAAAGACTTAGAAACTAAGACTCTTAAGCAACTCACCAAAGACAATAAGAAGCCCTATAACTTAAAATTCTTAAATGACGGACGCCTAAGTTTTCAAAGTGGCGATAGCTTTTATGCTATTGACCCATTTACTGGTTTTTACGAGTTATTAGTTACTTGGTCATTCGCTGATGAGCCTATAGGGGTTACCGCCCCTCAAGATTACATAGCTGAGCAACAACAAAAACTGATAAAGGTAGTAGCGTTAAAGCGTAATCATCAAGAACAAAAATTTCAGCAACAAAGTCTGTTAGAGAAAACTAACAGTTCCTTAGCGCCACCTAGTTTCTATTTTGCTAAAGGTAACGAAACAGTGGAAGCGAGTTTGTCGCCAAATGGCAAATGGTTAATTGTAGCTGAGACTAAGCACTCAGAGTGGCGTGATGATGGCGATATTATGCCTAACTATATCAATGAAGATGGCAGAATCTCAGCTGATAAAGTCCGTCCTCGTGTGGCAGATGTGACACCAAAGAATGAAAAATTGTGGTTGTTAAACATTGAGAAGCACACCAAAAGAGCATTGAGTTATAGTGACTTGCCAGGATTCAACGAGGATGTTTTAGCATCAGTTAAACGAGAAAACGCCGCAGCAAAAGGTCAAGAATACTCCATTAATCGCCTTCCTAGGGATATAGTGTTGTTACGTGACTGGTCTTGGTCTCAAAGTGCTATTCAATGGCATAGTGATGGCGACAATGTTGCAATCATGCTAGAAGCTTGGGACAACAAAGACAGGTGGCTAACAAGTGTGGATTTAGCTACAGCCAAGTTAAAAAACCAACATAGATTACATGACGATGCTTGGGTTAATTATGATTTTAATAGTTTTGGTTGGTTACATAAAAGCAAAGCGCTTTATTATTTATCGGAAGAGTCAGGCTACGCTAATTTATATTTAAAACCTCTTAACGGAGAGGCTAGGGCACTTGTGTCTGGGCAGTTTGAAGTTAACAACTTAACCCTCAGTCAAGATGATAGCTTTATGTATTTTAAAGCAAACAAAAAACACCCTGGTATTTATGAGATATACAGAGTGGCGATACAAAGCTTGGCGGTGCAAGAATTAACAAATTTAAATGGAATGACAGACTATCAACTAAGTCCAGATGAGCAGTCACTTCTTTTGACTCACTCTACGTTGACTCGTCCTCCAGAGTTGTATGTTAAAAATATTGGTGATGAGAATGCTAAGCAAATTACTCATACTATTAGCCAAGCATTTTTAGATATTGACTGGATAGCGCCAGATATTGTTCCAATTCCATCTAGTCACACAGAGCAACCAATCTTCTCCAGAGTATATGCTCCTAAAAATGCAAATTATGAGTTTGATGAGAAAAGAAAAGCCGTAGTCTTTAGTCATGGTGCTGGGTATCTGCAGAATGCGCATTTGGGTTGGTCTGCTTATTTTAGAGAGTATATGTTCCACAATATGTTAGCGCAGCAGGGGTATGTGGTACTCGATATGGATTATCGTGCATCTGCTGGTTATGGTCGGGATTGGCGCACCGCTATTTATCGTCAAATGGGAACACCTGAAATTCAAGATTTACAGGATGGCGTAAACTGGTTGGCCGAAAATCAGCATGTCGATGCCAACCGAGTCGGCACATATGGTGGTTCATATGGCGGCTTTATGACGTTTATGGCTATGTTTAAGTCACCAGAGTTGTTTAAAGCGGGAGCTGCACTTAGACCGGTTTCTGACTGGGCTCATTACAATCATGGGTACACCTCTAATATTTTGAATACTCCAGATATTGACCCCATAGCCTATGAAAGAAGCTCGCCTATTTATTTTGCTGAGGGGTTACAAAAGCCGCTTTTGATCAACGCACCTATGGTAGATAGTAATGTGTTTTTCGTTGATGTAGTTAGGTTAGTGCAACGTTTTATTGAACTTGAAAAACAGAATTTTGAAACGGCGATTTACCCTGTTGAATCTCACGGATTTGTGCAACCTAGTTCATGGTTAGACGAATACCGTCGCATTTATAAGTTATTTGAAACTAACTTGTAGTTTTAAAAAATCTTGGGAAAGGAGGCAATATTAGCCTCCTTTTTTTGGTGTTAGCGTGATATTTTTTTAAGGGGATAACATGCACTTTTATACCGCAGTAATGGGAATAATATTCAGTATTTCCAGTTTTACCTTGATTGCTGGGCCTTTGGTTGTGCTCGAACAAGCAGATCTTAATTTTGTAAAAACAGCCATACAAGAAGCTAAGGCTCCTGTGGATATTCAAAGGGCTTATACTCGTTTGATACAACAGGCTGATGAAGCACTATTATTAGATGGATATTCTGTTGTTGATAAAACTATATTGCCACCATCAAATAACCGCCATGATTACTTAAGTATTAGCCGTTATTGGTGGCCTGATAACAGTAAATCAGATGGTTTACCTTGGGTAAGGCGAGACGGAGTAACCAATCCTGATACACAAACTGATCAGGTAGACCGCAAGCGCTTAGGAGGTATGTCTAAGAGTGTACATATCTTAGCTTTAGCTTATTTCTTGTCTGGCGATGAGAAGTACGCCCAAAAAGGAGTGAGCTTTATTAAGCGTTGGTTCTTAGAGGATGATACTAAAATGAACCCTCATTTGGAATTTGCTCAAAGTGTACCTGGCATTGACAAAAGAAGGCGATCGGGAATTTTAGATGGCAGGCTCATACCCGAAAAAATGTTAGACTCTATCACTTTGTTTAGTGCTTCACCTTGGTGGAGTGCAAAAGATAATGAAGACATGAATCAATGGCTATCGGAATATTTAAGTTGGTTAACCACTAGTAAAATTGGGAAAGCAGGTGCCAAACAAACGAATAACCACGGCTCATGGTATTATTTTCAAGTAACGGCTCTGTCTTGGTACTTAGGTGATACCTCAAGTTTACGTCAGGCCCTGGAGCACACCCAAAGTCATATGATGCAACAGTTCGATGAGCAAGGTGCCCAACATCATGAATTGGCCCGAACTCGGCCATTTTTCTACAGCTGCTTTAACCTAGAGGCTTTAACCAGTATTGCAAAGATAGCAAACAAGGTGGACATTAATCTGTGGCAGTATCCTTCTGCTGAAACCAGTGTTTTAACAACAGCTGTAGATTATTTAATACCAGCAGCTAAAGGCGAACCTTGGCGTCATGGAAAGTCTCCAATTAAAGCAACAGACTTAATTGATGTTCTATATAGGTATAACCAATATAGTGACGGCGAGCCACAAAAAGCCCTTTTTAATGAGCTGGTATCGAATATTAAAAACGATAAAGCGGATAGTTACAGCCGCTTTATATTATTACATCCAAATATTCTTTCAGAATAGTTACAGCGGCGGGGAGCTGTCCTTTAATTGATTAAGCTTGTTTTTGAGCATAAACCCACAAATAAGCAGTAATCCGGATAACGCTCCAAATAGGTGGGCATCGATAGCGACGTTAGCATCAATTAATTGGGCTACTTCGTCGCTAGCTCCATACATTTGCTCGTTGAGTACTTTTATTAAAATACCCCCAAGCATTACCCAACCAGTTTTGAGGTGGTGTTTTATATCAAGGTATGCGCCTAGGATAAATAAGCCATGTAAAATACCAGACAGACCTACATACCATTTCAGTTGCGGTGCGAAAAAAAACAAACCTATAGATGTACTTAAACTTAAAAGTAGCAATATACCCAGATACTCACTGGTCTTAGTGTAGTGACCATGCAAGGCCCATAATAATATGGTGCCAAGCAAGTTTAAAAGTAAGTGATAGGTGTTGGTATGTAAAAAATGGCCGCTAAGTAAGCGCCACCATTGACCCGATGCTATCTCATCATATTTGTAAGCAAGTAACTCGCTGGTTATGGGGGCAATCAGTGCCAAAGTGATGCTAATCAGGACCACTATAATGGGTCCCAGCATATGTTGTTTTTGATAAGGTAAGTTTAACATTTTTGTTTTCTAGGCTGTGGCAAGTGTGCTAAAACCTAAATTCCCATTGTATTTAGAGAGCTTGACGAAGTTTTAGGTGCGTAAAAATGATATTGGAAATAAATGTGGGACAGAGTAAATTCAAATGACTTAGTTACTCTAAACTCACAACATCTACTCTCCATTGGTCGTCGATTCTAAGCAATTCGACAACACGCATGTCTTTAAAAATATCTCCGTTTAATTCACCTTCAAAAAACAATGCTATTTTTGCGTCTTTTGCATATTCGTTTCTTCCGGCACTACGGGTGCTGGGTTGAATAGCTACTTTATCAAAACGCATGTTGAATATATGTTTTTGCACCCCTTTATTGGTATGGTAGGACCTTAACAATCGCTGCATTTTAGGTGTGCTGAGCTTTAATGCTCCTTCGATATTTTTATCGTGGTAAATGTGATCGAAGAACTCAATAGCGGTAGACTCAGGAATATTGCTATCTAGCATACCGAATTTACCCCCTCCTTTTTTTGTTTCTCCTGGGTTACAAGCACTGAGCACAATTACAGCGAGTAAGACCGCATACACTTTTTTAAACATACTGACACATCTATCAAATATCATTTTTAATGATGGTAACTATACATTCTTTTTGAACTAGGCCCAAAAAAAAGGGAAGTTTACACTTCCCTTTTTGGTAACTATTTTAATCTAAGATTTTTACTGAATGTTTTCTGCGTCAGAAAACTCACCTGCAAACATTGGGCTACTTAGGTAACGCTCAGAAGCACTCGCTAAGATTGCCACAACATTCTTATCTGCGTTTTCTGGTTTCTCAGCCCAGCGCTTAGCAGCTACAACAGCGGCACCAGAAGAAATACCAACTAAAATACCTTCTTCTTTCATTAACCTATGAGCCATTTCGATAGCTTCTTCATTGGTAACTTGCTCTACAGCATCAACTAAGTCTAAGTCTAGGTTGCCTGGGATAAAACCAGCGCCAATACCTTGGATTTTGTGTGGGCCAGGCGTTAATTCTTCACCTGCTTTGGCTTGTGTAATAACCGGGGAATCTGTTGGCTCAACAGCTACTGTAGTAATCGCTTTACCTTCTGTATTTTTGATATAACGGCTTACACCAGAGATTGTTCCGCCTGTACCAACACCTGCTACAAAAATATCTATTTCGCCATCTGTATCGTTCCAGATTTCTGGACCTGTGGTTTTTTCATGAATTTCTGGGTTTGCTGGGTTTTCGAACTGGTGCATTGGAATATATTTAGCTGGATCAGATGCAACAATTTCTTCGGCAGCATTAATTGCGCCTTTCATGCCTTTAGGCGCTTCTGTTAACACTAGGTTAGCACCCATAGCTTTTAACAGTTTACGACGTTCTAAACTCATTGAGCTAGGCATAGTTAGGGTGATTTTATAGCCACGAGACGCAGCAACAAAGGCTAAAGCGATACCTGTGTTTCCACTTGTAGCTTCAACTATTTCACAACCTGGTTTTAAAATGCCTTTTTTCTCTGCATCCCAAATCATGTTAGCGCCTATACGACATTTAACGCTAAAGCTTGGATTTCTAGATTCGATCTTTGCAAACACATTCCCACCGGTAACACGGTTAAGTTTAACTAAGGGGGTTTTGCCGATTGCTAATGAATTGTCGTCATAAATTTGCATAAAATTTCCTTGCCTATTTTCTGTTGATGTTGGCAGATTTCCAAATAGGATAGCTACCAATGAAGTGTTTGTTATTGTAGGGTCAAATACTCTTAGTTAGTAGACCGCGTAATAGCTGATTTTATTCACACTACTAAAATTAATTTTTATTTATATAAAAAACAGCTAGTTCCACAATCAATTTTATTGATTTATACGAGAGCTTAATGTGTTTTATATTATTTAGTATTGTCGTTAACCTATACAGTAGATTAGGTCTAAGCAATTAAATTAAAGTGCTTTTTCGCTATATCTTATGGTTAATCTTTTGTTAATGCAGATTGAGGTCTAAATGTCTTTTAGTGGAACAGATAAATATATAGTCGGTCGTGAGTTACAATTAGCCGTTAATGCCGCGATTACATTAGAAAAGCCCTTACTTATTAAAGGGGAGCCGGGCACGGGTAAAACTATGTTGGCAGAGGAGTTGGCTAAAAGCTTGGATGCTGATTTAATTCAATGGCACATTAAATCAACCACTAAGGCGCAACAAGGTTTATATGAGTATGATGCTGTGTCTAGGCTTAGAGACTCTCAATTAGGAGATGAAAAAGTACATGACATTGGCAATTACATAGTTAAGGGAAAATTGTGGCAGGCTTTTGAGTCAGAAAAACGTAGCATATTGTTGATAGATGAAATTGATAAAGCGGATATCGAATTTCCAAATGATTTATTGCTTGAAATAGACAAGATGGAGTTCTTTGTTTACGAAACCCAACAAGTAATTAAGGCTAAGCAAAGGCCTATAGTGATCATTACTTCAAATAACGAAAAAGAGCTTCCCGATGCTTTTCTTCGTCGTTGCTTTTTCCATTACATTCAATTCCCTGATGCTGATGAAATGCGAAAAATTGTAGATGTTCATTTCCCAGATATTAAAAAATCACTACTTAATCAAGCATTGCAATCATTTTTTGATTTACGAGATGTGCCTGGGTTACGTAAAAAGCCATCTACCTCAGAGTTGATTGATTGGCTCAAGCTGCTGGTTGCCGAAGATATTCCAATTGGAGCACTACAAAATAAAGATGGTAAACAGAGAATTCCTCCTTTGTATGGCGCATTATTAAAAAATGAACAAGATATTCATTTGTTTGAAAAACTGGTCTTTATGGCGCGCCGTTAATGTTAGTTGATTTCTTTTTTAAACTTCGAGAATACCGTTTAAAAGTAAGTCTTAGGGAGCTTCTTGATTTGATTCAAGCTCTCGAAAAAGGTGTTGTGTTCGCCAGTATCGAAGACTTTTATTTTTTATCAAAAATGGTCATGGTGAAAGATGAAACTCAGTTCGATAAGTTTGATAGAGCCTTTGCTGATTATTTTGAAGGGGTACAAAGCATTGATCTATTTGGAAAAGATATTCCAGAAGAATGGTTGAAAGATGCGTTAAACCGCTATTTCAGTGACGAAGAAAAAGAGAAAGTCAAAGCTTTAGGTGGCCTTGATGAACTAATGAAAACCTTAAAAGAACGTTTAGCTGAGCAAGAAAAGCGGCACCAAGGGGGCAATAAATGGATTGGTACAGGAGGCACTTCACCTTTTGGAGCCAATGGCTATAACCCTGAAGGCGTAAGAATTGGGCAGCAAGGTAATCGTAATTTTTCAGCGGCAAAAGTATGGGACAAGCGAGAGTTTAAGAATCTTTCTGGTGATGTAGAGTTAGGTACTCGAAATATTAAAGTTGCCTTGCGCAAATTACGGAAATTCGCGCGAACTGGTGCTTCTGAAGAGCTAGATATGCCAACCACTATAGGTGCCACAGCCAAAAATGCCGGTATGTTAGATCTTCGCATGGTACAAGAAAGGCACAATGCTGTTAAAGTACTTATGTTTTTTGATGTGGGAGGCTCTATGGATGCTCACATAAAAGAATGTGAAGAGTTGTTTTCAGCGGTGCACACTGAATTCAAATACCTAGAGTATTTTTATTTTCATAATTGTGTGTACGAAGGTGTGTGGACAGACAACAAGCGCCGCAGTAGTGAAGTGATCCCCATCGCAAATATCATTCATAAATATGGTGCTGATTACAAATTGATTTTTGTAGGCGACGCCACTATGGGGCCATATGAAATTACCTACCCAGGTGGAAGTGTTGAACACTGGAATGAAGAGCCTGGAAGTGTTTGGGTGCAACGTTTACTTAATCATTTTGAACGTGCAATATGGCTTAATCCACAGTTAAGTCAGTATTGGAATTATTATGCTTCTATCAGCATAATAAAAGACCTGATGGCAGGCAGGATGTTCCCCTTAACTCTTGACGGTATAGGGGAGGGCATAAAGCATTTAACAAAAAAATTATGAACTAGCGGGATAAGCTAATGGATAATAATAACAATAATAGCTCACAAGAGTCACAAGCCACCCATTGTGAGGACCAAGCAAACACCCCTAATACCTCCAAGGAAACTCGGCAAATTGTTACGCCATATGCGTTTTTTGTCGCTGACAGTTTATTAGGTGCACGGCTCGCCAGCCCTGTAAAACGCGGTATAGCTTTATCGATTGATCTATTTTTAGTCATGTTATTAACGCAAGTAAGTAGTTTGATATTAGCGATTGTGGCTGCAGCTACATTTTTTAGAGCGGGTAATCGTCTAAAAACAAAGAAACGTTTTAATATGGTGCGTATATTTTTGCGATTTTTAGTCACTTTATTGCTTTTTTTCATTGCCCTAGCTGTGTTTGATGATGTTAGTGATACGGTGGATACTGATAAAAGTGGCGAAGCAATTAAAGGCATTGAGATTTCAGCATTAACGGCAAAATATTTGATCCAAGTAAAAAGTGTTAACAATAAAATCGATAACAACCAATGTACTCCTGTTTATAATTGCTGGTTAACCTTAGGTCAGTTATTATTAGAGGATGTTGATCAATTAAACCTTAGCGCTGAAGATCGTCAAGGAATCCTCGAGGTTTTCACTGATTTAACAGTAAGTGAACACATGACAGAAGCCAAAGCTCAGCAATTATTGGAAGAGTTAAAAACTCAACCAGCAAAGGAAATTACACTATCCGAATCAGAAAGCATCGAACCCTTGTTGGCTGAGACGTCTAAGAATAACCTTAACCAAGTTATCAATACAGACACCCCTAACACCCCACCAGGATTAATTGCATGGGCTCAAACAATTGCCGAAGATTTAGGGTTAGGTTTTGGGTGGGCAGCCTTTTATTTTAGTATTTTTACTGCCTGGTGGAATGGTCAAACACCTGGTAAAAAGGTTGTGGGTATTAAGGTACTACAACTTGATGGCAGTGGCTTAAATTTATGGGAAAGTTTTGGGCGATATGGTGGCTACGGCGCAGGGCTTGCCACAGGTTTATTAGGTTTTTTACAGATATTTTGGGATCCTAATCGTCAGGCCATTCAAGATAAAATCTCTGAGACATTAGTCATCGATTTACGTTATCCCAAAGTCACTCTAGACACTTCAGAAAACCAACAAGAATAAATTACTATTTATGGCTAACAGAATTAACCAGTTATTAAGTTATTGGTCAAATAAGCGTGACCAGCATGCATGGGTCTTAGCGACTATTATTGAAACCGACGGCTCTTCTTATCGTAAACCCGGTGCAATGATGCTTATTAATGACATGGGCCAATATTATGGGTTGTTAAGTGGCGGCTGTTTAGAATCGGACATTATGCGCCAAGCTAGGCGCTGTTGGGATAATCATAAAAACCGCACAGTTGAATACGACATGCGCGAGGAAGAAGATTTAGCATGGCAGTTAGGTATTGGGTGTGGTGGTATGGTGAAAATTCTACTGCAGCCTGTTAACAAAAATAACGATTATCTAAAGTTAGATGAGCTAAATAATGCAATTATTAGCCGCAAAAAAGTCTGCTATCAGCAACAAATAGATGAACACATTCCATGTAATCAACTGCAAGTGAATACGCCAGATATGGGGAATACTAAACCTGGAATAATCACCCTTGAGGGGAAACAGTTTTTTAGGCAGTGGCTAGGGCCTGCTCCACTTATCGCTGTGTTCGGTGCAGGTGTTGATGCTAGACCCGTAGTCGCAATAGCTGCTGAACTGGGGTGGGAAGTATTGTTAATTGATCCAAGGGTCGGTTATGCAAAATCTGAGTATTTTTCAAAAGCCAGTCAAATTATAAGAGAACCCATAGAAGCATTCTCTTCCAGCTTGTGGTACTTGCAAATCGATGCAGCGTTAATACTTACTCATAATATAAAACTAGATGCTCAAGCATTAAAAGTGTTACAAGGCAGCAGTGCTAAGTATGTTGGGTTATTAGGGCCAATACATCGTACAGATAGAGTATTAGAACAGATAGATATGAGCCGCCAAGCGCTATCTAAACCATTAGCTAATCCAGTGGGGTTAAGGTTAGGTGGGGAGTTACCAGAGTCTATTGCTTTGTCTATGTTAGCAGAGGTTCATGCTGCCCTTGAGCAGAAAGATGCTAGGTCTATTAGTAAGGTACTTACTGCGGACATTGTCTGTGAAAATTGAATTACTATTGTTAGCCGCTGGGCAAAGTAAGCGGTTTTCTGGTATTAAACAACTAGCGGATATTTATGGCCACGCTATGGTGTGCCATAGCCTCTTAAGTTATCAGCAGCAAGGTCAATGGTTAGATGGCATAGATAATACAGTGGTTGTGTTAGGTGCTAATGCTCATGCTATTAAAAAAACACTGGCTGATAAGGTTACGACTCATATTGTAAAGTCTTGGGCACAAGGTATGGGGAGCTCTTTATCAGAATCGATGGAAGTGTTATCTCCCGAGACCACCCACCTTATGGTAGGTTTGGCAGACCAGGTGGCTATAAAACCAGAGTCGATAAAAGCCTTCGTAGCGCAATCTTTTCAGTACCCCCATAAAATTATCGCAGCTCAATATCAAGGCAAAGTGGGGGCGCCTGCAATATTCCCCAAATCGTATTTTCCGCTGTTAAGGCAGTTACAGGGGGATAGGGGAGCCAAAAGCATTCTCTTAAATAATCTCGAACAGATAATTAAAGTGGCAATGCCCTCGGCTTCTATTGATATTGATACTCAAGCTGACTTGCTAGAATTTTTAGGGAAACAATAACGGAGCTTTGCGGTGCAAGGTAGCTTGTTCGTATGCATAGGCATATTGAAATAACTTATCTTCGCTAAAGGGCCTACCTAAAATCTGTAAACCTACAGGTAATCCATGTCTAACATAGCCCATAGGTACGGTAATAGCCGGTTGACCTGTATGGGGAGCTACTTTGCCACTGTTGTTACCACTAGGGCTCTGTGAATCGCCGATTTTCCTAGGTGGGTTGCTCCAAGTAGGATATACAATGGCATCTAACTTTAGAGAGTCCATAGTACTAACAACTGCATCTAATAAGGTCTTTCTTCTGGGGTCGCCTTCGACATCAACACAAGGTGGAGTTTGCTGTGCTGGAGTCACATTTGCTGGAACACTCAGCCCCCATTTTAAAGAACCGGCATTTTCAGGGCGATGCTTCTTTTGATCTACAACATCTTGCAGTGTTTTTATATCTTGGTTGTTAGTAAGGGTGTTTAAGTAGTTGTTCAGATCGTATCGAAAACGACTACAAAACCCAGTGGCCTTAGTTAGCGCAGCAAAATTTGGAATAGTAATAGGGTCAACAATAACCGCTCCCTGCGCAGCTAAGTCTTTAAGTGCTTGTTCATAGACCTTGAGTACTTCTTGGTCTGCTGTTGTATCATCAACTATCTCTCTGAGTACGCCCAGTCTTATGCCTTGCAAGCCGTCTTTACTTAAATTACTGCTGTAGTCTGTAACTTGATGTTTTAAGTAGGCTTGAGTGGTTGGGTCAGCAGGGTCAAATCCTGCCACCACATTAAATACTTTTGCTGTATCTTTAACCGTTCGCAGCATAGGGCCGCCCACATCACGGTTAAGCAATAAAGGAATGATCCCGTCACGGCTGGTAGCTCCAATGGTTGAGCGCATGCCCACTAAAGCAAGGTGAGAAGAAGGCCCACGGATTGAGTTACCTGTGTCAGATCCTATACCAATTACCCCAAAATTTGCTGCAATTGCCGACGCAGTGCCGCCACTTGAGCCAGCAGGTACCCGACCTAAATCATAGGCATTGCGTGTTTCACCATGGGTTGAGCTGATGGTATTGTTTGGACTGAATGCCCATTCACCCATGTTGGATTTTGCAATTATGATGGCGCCAGCTTCCCTAAGTTTTTTAACCATAAATGCATCGTCTGGCGGTATAGAGCCCTGTAATGCAATAGAGCCTGCTTCGGTGGGCATATCTGCAGTATCGAAGTTATCTTTTAGGATAACAGGAATACATTGCAGAGGTTTTAGTTCGGTACCTTGTTTTAGTTCTTTGTCTATTTGTTTTGCTTTGTTTGCAGCATTGGGATTGATATAGATAACTGCATTGAGATTACTAATTTGATCATACTTATTAATACGGTCAATGAACCCCTGTGTAATAGCTTCACAGCTAATAGTTTTTGAACTCAATGCAAAGTGAATATCTTCTATTGTGGTTTCTGTGAAAGAAAAATCGATGGTTTCTTTGACTTGAGCGTGAGTAGTGCCCATAAAAAAAATACTAGCGGTTATAGATGTAAGTAATCTTAATGTCGTGTATGTAAGACCCTTGTTACTAGCTGATTTGATAGGCACGTTTTACTTCCTGTTGTTTAATTTTTATTGTTAGGATGTATCAAGTAATCAATACTTTAGGTTTCGCAATTAGTTAAGCATTTATGATTTACAACTTCAATCGTCAGTGAGTGTTTTTGTAGTTTGGTGTAGCCCTTGTTTTTTTAGCAGTTTAATCTTTGTTACCCATAGGTAATGGAAAGCTTCTATTCATGAAGAATTACTTCCTCCTCTTTAAATAATTATTCCCTGCCCAATATCTAATGAATGAAACAAAATAAACGTTTATCTCAAAGTATTATTTACTCGGTATGTGCAGTTGCATTTTTATGGTGTATTAAATCTGCAGAAATCTTGTTTGGTTGGAATTTATCCTTTATGGGCCTGGTACCTCTTAACCCGCAAGGGTTAATAGGCATAGTCACCGCTCCTTTGGTTCATGGCTCACTAGAGCACTTGTTTAACAATAGTTTTGCTATTTTGGTGTTGGGAGCCATGTTGTTTTACGGATATCCTAAGTCTTGGTACAAGGTTGTGACGCTAGTGTGGCTAGTATCTGGTATTGGGGTATGGCTTTTTGCCCGAGACGCCAATCATATAGGGGCAAGTGGTTTAACCCATGGTTTATTCTTCTACCTTTTTACCGTGAGTATATTCAGGCGGGATAAAATGTCAGTGGCTATTATGATGATTGCATTTTTGATGTATGGGGGAATGACAATGAGTATTTTCCCAAGAGAAGAGTATATATCCTATGAGTATCATTTTTTTGGTGCTGTGGCTGGAATGTTAGCTGCATTTTTGTGGAGAAATACTGATCCAAAGCCTGAAGTGAAATTGTATGAGTGGGAAGGACAGGATGAAGATGACGACTTTGATGTTTGGGGTAATGAATGGCAAGAAGCGGATTCAGAAACCTCAGATTATGACAACAAACCCTTACATTGAATGTTTAATGCTCTGTTAAATTAAAAAGTCTTATGTTCACCTTTGATACTGGTATAATATCTGTCTTCGTTTTTTTCCAATTTTTATATAGAGGGTGCATTAATGGCCGAGACTGATAGTCGTCCGACCAACTTTATTCGTCAAATTATCGATAAAGATCTAAAAGAAGGTTTACACACTAAGGTTCAAACTCGTTTTCCACCAGAGCCAAATGGTTATCTACATATCGGTCACGCTAAATCTATTTGTTTAAATTTTGGAATTGCCCAAGATTATCAAGGTGCCTGCAATTTAAGATTTGATGATACTAACCCTGAAAAAGAAGATATTGATTACGTCAATTCGATCCAAGAAGATGTATCTTGGTTAGGTTTTCAATGGGATGGGGATGTTCGTTATTCCTCAAATTATTTCGATGCGCTTTATTCATTTGCTGTAGAGCTGATAAACAAAGGCTTGGCCTATGTTGACTTCTCAAGCCAAGAAAAAATGCGTGAAATGCGAGGTACTCTCAAGGAAGCCGGCACTAATAGTCCATATCGCGATACTCCAGCTGCAGAAAATTTGGCATTATTTGAGAAAATGCGCAACGGTGAATTTAAAGAAGGTGAATGTCTGCTTAGAGCGAAAATAGACATGAGCTCGCCGTTTATGTGCTTAAGGGATCCGGCTTTATATCGAGTTAGATTTGCTCATCATCACCAGACCGGTGATAAATGGTGCATATACCCTATGTATGACTTTACCCATTGTATTTCTGATGCGATAGAAGGTATTACCCACTCTTTATGTACCTTAGAGTTTCAAGATAATCGCCGCTTATACGATTGGGTGCTTGAGAACATCACCATTGACGTGACTCCACATCAGTATGAGTTTTCTCGTTTAAATCTTGAATATACAGTGTTAAGTAAACGTAAGTTGATTGATTTGGTGGAAGGTAATCAGGTTGCTGGTTGGGACGATCCACGTATGCCAACTATTGCTGGTCTGCGTCGCCGCGGTTATACACCAGCCTCTGTTCGTGAGTTTTGTAAGCGAATTGGTGTGACAAAAATGGATAACATAGTAGAGATGTCTATGTTAGAAGCTTGTTTAAGAGAAGAGCTAAACGCCGATGCACCAAGAGCTATGGCTGTATTAGAACCTTTAAAGCTTGTCATAGAAAACTACATAGATGAAGGCGAAGTATTATCTGCGCCTAATCACCCGTCTGATGAGTCTATGGGGTCAAGAAACCTGCCTTTCAGTAAAGAAGTTTTTATTGAAGCTGAAGACTTTAAAGAAGAAGCTAACAAGAAGTTTAAGCGCTTAGTGTTAGGTAAAGAAGTCCGTCTCAGAAACGCTTATGTAATCAAAGCTGAGCGTGTTGAAAAAGACGAACAAGGGAATATCGTTACCGTCTATTGTAGTTATGACAAAGATACCTTAGGCAAAGCGCCAGCCGATGGACGTAAGGTAAAAGGAGTCATTCACTGGGTTTCAGCAACCCATGGTAAGCCTGCAGAAATACGTTTATATGACCGCTTGTTTACTGTTCCAAATCCAGCAGCAGAAGAAGACTTTTTAGCTACCATAAACCCAGAGTCACTTGTTGTTAAACAAGGTGTGGTTGAGCCAAGTTTGCTAGATGCTGAGCTGAGTGCTCCTATTCAATTTGAGAGAACTGGTTACTTCTGCAAAGACAAAGACAGTACAGCTGAAAAAGTCGTCTTTAACAGAACTGTTGGTTTGAGAGATACATGGGCTAAAATATCTGGCTAGAGATACCCTGTAGCTAAAGTATAAAAAAACCGGATTTCTATCCGGTTTTTTTGTTTTAGGCGTGAAAAATGTAACTGCAGTTATTTAGGTTGAGCGTGAAAAGTCTGACCATTTTCTTGGCTTGACTCACTGTCCATTAAGTATAAATACAAGGGCATTATTTCAGCTGGGGGTTTTAGATTATCTGGGTTTTCAGCAGGGTAGGCTTTCGAACGCATTAAGGTTCGTGTTGCACCTGGGTTTAAGCTATTGAAACGAATACTGCTATTGTCATATTCATCTGCTAAAACTTGCATCATTCCTTGGGTAGCAAATTTAGAAATGGCGTATGGCCCCCAATAAGCGCGTCCTGCAATTCCTACGCTTGAGGTTGTAAACACAACAGAGGCTTTGGGAGCTTTCTTTAATACAGGTATTAGAGCTTGAGTCATCAAAAATTGACTGGTTAAGTTTACCTGAAACACGTTTTGCCAATCATTTTCACTTATTTGTGTGAAAGGCCCTAAATGCCCCAAAAGGCTAGCATTGTGTAATACGCCATCTAAACAACCAAATTGTTCACTAATGGTATTGGCCATATCCCTATAATGTTGAGCAGTTGCGCCCTTGAGGTCTAATGGCACTATTGCAGGCTCTGGGCCGCCTAAGTTCACTATTTCATCATACACGGCTTCAAGCTTGGCGACGGTTCTACCAAGTAATATGACGGTTGCGCCGTATTTTCCATAATGAAGCGCAGCTTCCTTCCCAATGCCGTCACCGGCTCCGGTTACTAAAATGGTTTTGTTTTTTAAATAGTTATTTGTAGCTTGGTAATTATGCATAGTGAATTATTAAGTGTAACAATATCAAAATGTTAACATTTATTGGCAGACATCCGATAGGTGTTCGTTTTAAAAATAAGGGTACTTTTTGAAAACTTAGGGTAAACATATAGTTTACAGCCGCCTAGAGTTTTACTAAGTGCTTGTCTTGGCTTTTATTTTTAATATTTATCCCCATAATAAGTACACATCAAAAGAACCAAAGTCATAGGAGTAATAACGGTTGGAATTTTTATATGAATACGGCCTGTTTATCGCTAAAGCAATCACAATAGTTGTGGCTATTTTATTAGCCTTAGGTGGCATAGTAGGAATTGTAGGTAAACAAAAGCAGGGTAAGGGGCATTTAAGCATTGACTCTCTATCAGACAAGCTTGATGACATCACAGAGCTGGCGCAATGTGAGCTTTTAAGCAAAGAAGAGCTTAAAAAACATCAAAAAGATGAAAAGAAAAAGCTAAAAGCTAAAAAGAAAGAAAAGAATAAATCTGACAGTAGTAAAGATGATAAAGGTCGACTATTTGTTATTGATTTTTCTGGCTCTATGGATGCCCATGAAGTGGAGTATTTAAGGGAAGAAGTAACCGCAATTTTATGTGTCGCAAAACCATCGGACGAAGTCTTGGTTAGGCTCGAAAGTGGCGGGGGAGTCGTTCATGGTTATGGTTTAGCGGCTTCTCAATTACAAAGAATAAAAGACCATAAATTAAAATTAACTATTTCAGTAGATAAAGTTGCAGCAAGTGGCGGATATATGATGACCTGTGTCGCTGATCATGTCATAGCGGCTAAATTTGCCATAATTGGCTCTATTGGGGTTATTGCTCAACTACCTAATTTTAATAAGTTATTGAAGAAAAGTAATATTGAGTTTGAACAACATACAGCTGGCGCCTTTAAGCGTACGTTAACAATGTTTGGTGAAAACAACGATGAAGGACGTGAAAAGTTTAAAGAAGAGCTGGAAGATGTTCACCATATGTTTAAAGACTTTGTACAAGAACAGCGTCCAGATTTAGATATAGCCAAAGTAGCCACTGGTGAATACTGGTATGGTATCAGAGCATTAGAGCTTGGGTTAATTGATGAAATTAACACATCAGATGATTACATTTTAAAGGCTAATAAAGATAAGAATATCTTTACTGTTAAGTACAGCATGAAAAAAGGCCTTCCAGAGCGTTTAGGATTGGCGGCAAGCCTTAGTCTAGAGTCTTTGATGATGAGATTGTGGAGCAAAGGAACGAATAGCTTTCGTTAGTCAAACGGGTTGCAAATAATAAAAAGCCAGCTGAATGATGACGTCATTCGCTGGCTTTTTTGTTTTTTACTTAATGATAAGTAAGTTAGAAGTTTACGCTGACTTCACTGCTCTAGGCTTTCTTTTCGGCTTTGGTTTCTCAAGGCTTTGAACCAATTCTGAAGGATCGAAATCGTCAACATTTATGGTTCGTAAACGACCTAGCTCTGTTTCTTTTAAGTGCTCAGCTTGTTCTTCAGTAATTACCCCAAGCTCCAAGCCTTTCTCTGCCACTAATTGTAACTCTGTGAAAGGTAAATATTTGCCTGCTGCTTTACAGACTGTATTGTAAATCGGCTCTGCAGCTAGCACGTTTTCTAGAGTTTGTTCTAAATCACCTAATAGACAACCAGGATCTCTAGCTAAAAATTGGCCTTTTCCTAAGCGGTCTCGAGCTTCACAAGGTGTTTGTAATATGCCTGCAATCTTGTGTTCCAACTTGTCTGAAGGGCGTTTATAGCTCTTTCCAAATGGCATTATGATTAGCTTTAATGTTTTGCCTAGTATCTTAGATGGGAAGTTATTTAATAACTCTTCCAAGGCTACTTCAAGCTTATACAAACTGTCTTGCATTGCCCAATGAACTAACGGAAGGTCTTCAGCCTGACGACCCTCATCATCAAAACGTTTAAGTACGCATGAACCTAAATAAAGATAACTTAAAACATCACCTAAGCGAGCTGATAGTCTTTCTCGGCGCTTTAACTCACCGCCTAATACAGCCATAGACACATCTGATAGCAATGCCAAATTGGTGCTGTAGCGCTGCATACTACGGTAGTATCTTGCAGTTTCGTCTTTAAATGGTGCATTGGCTAAGTGGGCGCCAGATAACGAAAACCAAATGCTACGAAAGAAGTTACTTACGGCGAAACCAATATGACCAAACACTGCGCGGTCAAACTGCTCTAATGCCATTTCGTCATCGCTATTGTTCGCAGCCGATAATTCGTCTAAAACGTAAGGGTGGCATCTCATAGCACCTTGGCCATAAATCATCATATTGCGAGTGAGTATATTGGCTCCTTCAACTGTAATGGCGATAGGTGCACCTTGGTAGGCTCGACCTAAATAGTTGTTGGGCCCAAGCATAACGCCTTTACCGCCATGAATATCCATTGACTCTATGACGGTTTGGCGCATTTTTTCAGTTAGGTGATATTTACAAATCGCCCCTATTACAGAGGGTTTTTCACCCACATCTACGCCTTTAGTAGAGAAGGAGGTAACAGCATCCATAAGATAAGCATTACCACCTATACTACCGAGTTTTTCTTCTATTCCTTCCATTTTGCCAACTGGCAATTTGAACTGACGGCGAATTCTTGCATATGCACCTGTTGCAAGTGCAATGCTTTTGGCTCCACCAGCAGACGAAGATGGCAGGGTGATGACTCGCCCAACTGATAAACACTCTACTAACATACGCCATCCTTGACCGGCCATTTTTGCGCCACCAATAATATAATCTAGTGGTACAAAAACATTGTTACCCCGTATAGGGCCATTGTGAAAAGGTACATTTAGTGGAAAGTGGCGGTTACCTATTTCCATACCTGCGGTATCTCTAGGCAGTAGCGCACAGGTAATACCTAAGTCTTTCTTGTCACCAAGTAGGCCGTCAGGGTCAAACATTTTAAACGCTAGGCCTACCACAGTCGCAACAGGTGCTAGGGTTATGTAACGTTTATTGAATGTTAAGCTTAAGCCTATTACTTCTTCTCCTTGCCACTGTCCTTTGCAAACGATTCCTGTATCAGGAAGAGAGCCAGCATCGGAGCCTGCTTCTGGGCCTGTCAATGCAAAGCAGGGGATCTCTTCGCCGGTCGCTAACTTAGGTAAGTAATGATCTTGTTGTTCTTTAGTACCATAGTGTTGCAGCAATTCCCCTGGCCCTAATGAGTTGGGAACACCAACCGTGGTAGATAAAACCGCGCTGACACTTGATAGCTTCTGTAACACTCTTGATTGTGCATAAGCTGAAAATGCTAATCCGCCGTATTCTTTTTTGATGATCATGGCGAAAAATTTATGGTCTCGCAAAAATTGCCAAACCTCAGGAGATAAGTCAGCTTTTTTATGGGTGACTTCCCAGTCGTTGCACATTTTACAAACTTCTTCTACGGGCCCATCAATGAAAGCTTGCTCATCTGCAGTCAAACGAGCCTGAGGAATATTGTGAAGGGTTTGCCAATTTGGGTTACCACTGAAGAGCTCGCCATCCCACCAAACCGTGCCAGCGTCAATTGCATCCCTTTCTGTACTAGACATTTCTGGCATAATTTTACGAAAGCTTTTTAAAATAGGGGCGGTGAGATATTGCTTACGTATTGACTCAATATTTAGCGGAATAGCTACAACTAAAAATAGTAACCAACTAAGCTCGCCAATAACGCCAATTATGCTTCCAACAACAAAGAGGCAAAATATAGCAACTGTGCCATTGAACAATTTCATTCGAAAATAACTAACAATAGCTATTGAAGCTATTACATATAAAAACCAAATAAATAACTGCATTTACTATATCCTTTTTAGAGGTCAGACCACACTAAGTACGTTATATTTTTGTTAAAGCAAAATCAAGTACTAGGGTAGATAACAAGTAAAGAAATAGATATAAAATGTTAAAGTTTTGTTTGGATATCCATCCACGCCTTTTCTAAATCAAAAAAGGCGTGATATGAAGTTATTGGCTGGCGAGGGCTTCTGAGGAAAAGCGTTTTAATTGAATGTCACCTTGCTCTTTACCATCTTTAAATTGTTGTAGTTTCACAAGTTGGTAATTAAGCTGTGGAGAAAACCAAGCTATGGTTTCTCGGGTAGATGTTTCACGCTTAAACACGACTTTCACACCTTCAATCATCCCAAATGGTAAGTCTAATTGCTCAGTTCCTACTACCTCTAAATTGTAGTTTCGTAATTGTCCGCGACTATTAATAATATTATATGAAAGCTCAGTGTCTCCGGCTGCTAATCTTAACTGTACATCAAGACGGTATAACTGGTTATCCAGCTCACCTTGCCAGTTTATTGGTTCGCCCTGATTAATAATTATTGCTGTATTAGTGGCGTCAAAATCAAGTTTCAGGCTTTTATTTCTACCTGTACCACTGCGGCTATAAGCATAAGAGATTGGTTGTAAACTCTGGTCTTCGTTAACCGAAAATAAACTTGTTTCAGAGCGTATATCCGATAAGAAAAACGCAGATACTTTAGAATAATAATTAAGCCGATAATTTTCATTTTCGGTGCTTAGGCTTAGCTTAGCTAAACCTAGACTTCGCCCGAACCTATTAACCGTATATTCAGCATCAAATCCTACGAGTTTCGTCTGTTCAGCTAAAGCGGTTTGATTGACAAAGACTAGGCTTAAGAATAAAACTGCCAATCTTCCTAAATTAATTAACTGCATAACCCATTTCATCCAATATTTGACCATCTAACTCTGCATGGTTATTGAGCATCTTTAATCTATCTGCACAAAACCATGAAATCACTAAAGGGTACATTTGTCGTTCTTGTTGCTGCACTCTCTGCGCTAATTCATCAGCATTTTGAGAGGCAAAGATCGGTACTTTGGATTGTAAGACAACAGGACCGCCATCTAGTTCTGCGGTAACAAAATGAACTGATGCTCCGTGCTCTACATCGCCAGCATCAATAGCTCGCTGGTGCGTATCTAAGCCTTTGTATTTAGGTAATAGAGACGGGTGAATGTTAAGCATTTTACCTTGATAATGCGCTACAAATTGCGGGGTTAATATTCGCATAAAGCCAGCTAGAACAATTAAATCTGGTGCATACTTATCGATACGCTGCATCATTTCATTGTCATATTCTTCGCGGCTGGCAAATTCTTTATGGTTGATAAAAATCGCTGGTATATTGGCTTTTTCAGCTCGGACTAAGCCGTATGCATCTGATTTGTTTGCGAAAACAGCTACCACTTTACCATGTATCTTTTGCTGTGAAATGCTGTCGATAATTGCTTGCAGGTTCGAGCCGTTACCCGATACCAAAACAACTATCGACTTTTCAGGTATTGAATTTTGCACCTAGTTAATCTCTACCTGTTGTTCTGAATCGCTTTTTTCGATGTGACCAATTTTCCATACGTTCTCACCTAAATCGGCAAGAATTTTTATTGCCTCTGCGGCTTTTTCTTCAGGTAGAGCAATGATAAGTCCCACACCACAGTTGAAGGTTCTGTACATTTCATGGGTAGTGACATTACCTTTATCTTGAAGCCAGTTGAAAATTGCTGGCCATTGCCAACTATCTCCATCAATAACCGCTTTGGTACCTTCTGGAAGTACTCTTGGAATGTTTTCCCAAAAACCACCACCTGTTATGTGAGAAATAGCGTTTACTTTTACTTGTTCTAATAAGCTTAAAACATTCTTAACATAGATACGGGTAGGTTCAAGTAAATGGTCTGCTAGTGGTTTACCTTCTAGTAACTCACTAGTGTCACTGCTTGATACTTCAATAATTTTACGAATGAGTGAGTAACCATTTGAGTGAGGTCCCGAAGAGCCTAATGCAAGTAGGGTATCGCCTTCGGCAACTTGACTACCGTCAATAACATCATCTGCTTCAACCACACCGACACAAAAACCAGCTACGTCGTAATCTTCGCCATGGTACATACCAGGCATTTCTGCTGTTTCTCCCCCGATAAGGGCACAACCAGATAATTCGCAACCTTTACCAATGCCCGTCACTACCTCGGTAGCGGTATCAACATTTAGTTTACCTGTTGCATAATAATCTAAAAAGAATAGAGGCTCGGCACCTTGTACGATAAGATCATTTACACACATAGCCACTAAATCAATACCAATGCCTGAATGTTGCTCTAGATCCATTGCAAGCCTAAGTTTAGTGCCTACGCCGTCAGTTCCAGAAACTAAAAGTGGCTTTTTGTATTTTTCAGGAAGTGAACATAGAGCGCCAAACCCACCTAAACCACCTTTTACTTCAGGCCTATGAGTTTTCTTTGTGACCGATTTTATTCTTTCAACAAGCTGGTTTCCTGCGTCAATATCTACTCCAGCGTCTTTGTAACTTAATGATGAATTCTTCTCGCTCACGGGTGTTCCTCAGTTGGCCCTAAAAAAGAGCGCAGATTTTAACAGCTTGCTTAATTAATACCAATCACAGATCGCTCTTTTATATAGAAGATATAATTTACTAAACAATAGGTGAATTTTGTTTCTAAATAAAAGACAATACTTTTTGATTTGTGGAATTTGCTTTGAGGAGTGTTGGCCCTGATGCCAATAAAGATTAAATCTATATGTTTTGTAATGGTATTTTGGTGCTTAAGTAGCTGGCAACCATTACATTCTGCTGTTATCGAAGATTTGTACGATGCAAAAATTGCGGTTTTGGATCAATCAAGTAAGGCACAAAGTGCTGCTTTTAATCTGGCGATGAAGCAAGTCTTGGTAAAAGTGAGAGGTAATAAGGATATTTTGACTAGCGATCAAATCCGAAAAGCCATTACTAAGCCCACTGGCTACATCCGCTCTTACAGCTACGACAGCCAAGATTCTCAGTTATTTATTGATGTAAACTTTGAGCCGAAGCGCTTAGAAGCTTTAATTCGCAATGCAGGCTTTCCCATATGGGATAAAAGACGCCCAGATACCCTAGTGTGGTTAGTCACAGAGTCAGATAATGGCACAAAGGAGATAGTGACTGCTGAAAACTACCCTGATTGGTTTGCGGCACTGCATCAACAAGGGCAGCTTAGAGGGGTTACTTTTACTGAGCCTTTATGGGATTTAGATGATAGGCAAGCTCTAAATGTTTACGATGTTTGGGGGGGCTTTACTTTAAACTTGAACCAAGCCAGTGAAAGATATGGTGTTAAATCAGTATTATCCGCCAGAATTTATCAACAAAAGAGCGAAGATGAACCATTACAAGCTAACACTACTTGGTTAGCAGATTGGACTATGCTCGGCGATGGTAAGTTATTAGCGGGGCAGGTGTCTGGTAATGATACCACCATAGTTGTGGAAAGGTTAGTTGATGATTTAGCGGACAACTTGGCATTAAAATATGCCGTTGATTTAGCCTCAATTAATCCAAACGAAAACAAAATACAGTTAACATTTAATAATATAAAATCGCTAAAGGACTATGCTAGCGTTTTAGACTTCTTAGAAGGGTTGAGTGTGGTGAGTCATGGCATGTTAATAAAGCAAGTGGGTGAAACCGCGACATTTGAACTTGCTTTGTTGGGTGCAGAAGAAGATTTAAAAACTGTATTGAAACTAGATAGACATGTGCAGTCTGTTGTAGATGAATTTGGGCAGCCTGTTGCCGAGTGGGAGTTCTTTTGGGTCAAGTAACCAATCAATTATTGTTGCCTGTTGGCTTAAAAGAGTCGGAGTCCTTCGATAGCTTTATTCCCGGGGAAAACCAACAGATTTGCCACCACCTATTGGGATTGTTTGACGAGCTCAATCATAAAACTATTGAGCATTGGTTGACGTATTTGTTTGCAGATACTGGTATGGGTAAAAGCCATTTATTGTATGCATCCTGCCAGCAAGCTGAGCGCATGAATATGACTTGCGTGTATTTCAGTTTTAAAGAAAAGCAGCAATTGTCCCCTGATGTTTTACAAAGTTTAGAGCATTATCAATTAATTTGTTTAGACGATATTGAATACCTTGACGGTGAGCGAGAATGGCAAGAAGCTATTTTTAATTTGATTAATCGCGTAAAAGAAAAAGCTGATACTTGTTTGGTCATTACAGGTAATCAAGCTCCTCAAAAATTAACCTTACAGCTTCCTGATCTGATTTCTCGTTTATCTTGGGGAACTAGCTTTAAAGTTCATTCATTGAATGATGAGCAGCGACAAGAAGCCTTAATTGTTAAGGCTAGTTACAGAGGACTGAATATGTCGCGAGATGTCGCGAGATACCTAGTGACCCACTGGCAAAGAGATATGCCAGCTTTGATTAAATCACTTGATATTCTTGATGAAAAATCTTTACAGCAACAACGTAAATTAACTATTCCTTTTGTTAAAAATACGTTGGGACTATAGGTTGTTGGGAAAATTTTATAAGTAAGCCATGCAAGGCGTTATTTTTTAGCTTCAAAGGCTTGTTTTTCCTCAGCCAACTCTTCTTTTAATTTACGAATACCTAATCCTAGCTCTCTTCCTCTTAACCGGGCATACACGCTACAGCCAGTAAATAGTAGGCAGCATAAAAGTATCTCGATAAAGGCGTATACTCTTTCTCCTTCTATGGCATAAATAGACGTTAAGCCATGAAGTAGATAGTACATAACAATAAAGTTAGTCCACGCATGGGTATAGGGCTTTCCAATTATCAAGCCTCTAGCAGGTAATAGGATAGGGACAATCCAGAATAACAGGGTGAATATGGTTGATGTAGTCTTGTCTGGAGTGAGATAAAAGTGCCACACAGGAAGCCAAACAACTAATGGAAAGTAGCTGAATAGGGTGAGTTTACGAAAAAATTTTGTGTTGAAAGTCATGCTATTTCTCTAATTTACTGGCGAACATTGCAAGCCTTTTACCCTGTTGGATACAAAGAGCTTGTTCCTCTTCACTTAATTTATTGGCTGGCATACCTTGAGATAAATGGGTTACTCCATAGGGGCTGCCACCCGTCACAGTGGTATGAAGTTGTGGGTTAGAGTAGGGTAAGCCGCAAATTATCATTCCATGATGTAAAAGTGGGATCATCATAGTAAGTAAGGTGCTTTCTTGGCCACCATGCATACTCGATGTAGACGTAAAAACACAAGCGGGCTTGTTCTCTAATGCCCCTGCTAACCACTGTGCACTGGTTTCATCTAAAAAATACTTAAGTGGTGCTGCCATATTTCCAAAACGAGTGGGGCTACCTAAGGCCAATGCACAGCAATCAAGCAGATCTTGTTGGGTTACATAAGGATCGCCTGATTCAGGTACTGAGCTTTGCTGTGAATCTATATTGGTGCTTACTTCAGGCACAGTGCGTAGCCTAGCCTCAAGTCCTTGCTGCTCGATACCTTGTGCTATTTTTTTAGCCATGGTCAACGTAGAGCCATGGCGGCTGTAATATAAGACGAGAACAGGAGCACTCATAGAATAGCCAAAACTGCTTCGGGAGGACGGCCAATTGCAGCTTTTCCGTTAGCTAAAACAATAGGGCGTTCAATTAACTTTGGGGTATCAACCATAGCTTGAATTAACTTTGTTTCGTCTTCTTCTAGTGCCAACTGCTGCTCTTTGTAAGCGTCTTCGCCTTTTCTCATCAGGTCCTTGGCACTAGAAAGCCCTAATAACTCGACTATATTTTTAATCTGCTCTTTATCAATAGGGGTTTTAAGATACTCGATAATCTCTGGAGACAAGCCTTTGTCTTGTAATAGCTGCAATGTTTGTCGACTTTTAGAGCATCTTGGGTTGTGTAAAATCGTTAGTTCTGACATAAATTTAATTTTCAGCTTAGAGTAAAAGTCGTATTCTACCGTTAATTTGCTCGTTTTTGTTAAGGAAAATCTTATATTGAAAAAGCTTTTGGTCGTGTTGATAGCATTGTTTGCATTATTGTCGGGTTATGGATTAAACCAATATTTAGAGCCAGACTTTGAAACATTAAATGGTAACACCTACAAGTGGCATAATTCTCAAGGAGAATGGACTGTTGTCAATTATTTTGCACAGTGGTGCGCCCCTTGTTTACGTGAGCTACCAGAGTTAAATGAGTTTTATCATCAATATGGAGATACCATTAGGTTATTTGCCATCAGCTATGATGCTATGTCTGATGATGAATTATTAGCTATGCAGAAACAACACAATATTCAATTTCAAATGCTAAAGGCTTTAAAAAATGCTCCATGGAACAGCGCTCCAACTGGTTTACCTGCTACCTATATAATTTCACCAGACGGTAAATTGATGAGTCAGCTCAAAGGAGAGCAGACAGCAGTTAAATTAAAGCAAACCATAGATAGATTAAAGGCTTTGTAATCTCTCTTGCGCTGTTCTAAATTGTTCTATTCTTGCTCTTATGCGTTGCTTTTCTATTTGCCTATCGTCAGCAAAGTTATAGGCTGTATGTAACTCATCTATAGCTCTTGGGTAAGAGGCAACCAAAGAGTACAACTCTGCTTTAGCTTGATGCATTTCTAATCTTTTATCACTCATTCTGTAGGCTTCTGATATCAACTCATAAGCAAGCATGCTTTGTGGGTTCACTAACAAATAGTCCTTTAGAATGGCAATGGCTTTTTCAGGTTGCTTATTCTGTATTTGTATATTGGCTAAATTAAGCGTTACCACTTGGTTGTAGGGAGTCAATCTACTTTGTACTGTCAGTTTTTCAATTGCTTTGTCGAAATCCTTAGTCGCAACAGCAATATCCGAAAGCGTATCTAAATAGAACAAGTTATTTGGCTCAGCTGCAACTAGGCCATCGATTATTTCTTTGGCTTTTTGGGGCTGCTCGTTCGCTAAGTAGGATAGGGCTAGGCCGTATAATGGTGCTTGTTTGAACACATAAGCTTGTTTATCTAATAGATCCGAAAAATAAGCAATATTGGTTTTTGGATTACTATAATATCTGGCTAAAATCCTAGTTTTAGCAAGGTGAAAATGTAAGCTCGGTGGTATGTCTCTAGGCCTATAAGAGGCAGCCCTAGAGCGGGCATCTGCTATTCTCGACTCGGGTAATGGGTGAGTTTGTAAAAAGGCTAGACGGGTAGACTTTAAACGACTTTTTTCAGCTAATATGCCAAAAAAACTGCTTGCTCCATTAGGGTCAAATCCTGCTTGAGCCAAAATACCAATACCCACTCGGTCGGCTTCTTTTTCATTTTGTCGAGTGTAATTGATTGATGATTGTGCTGAGGCAGCATTAGTAGTTGATATCGCTGCCACTCCTGCTTCTGGGTTAACAGCTGCTATCAAGATCGAACCTAATAAAGAGGCGATTTGTAAAGGAGATGATTTTTGTTTCGCCTCAATACTACGGGCAATATGCCTTTGAGTAACATGGCTTACTTCATGAGCTAAAACAGATGCAAGTTCTGACTCAGTCCTAGCGTTAAATATAAGTCCCGTATGAATGCCAATATGTCCACCAAAAAATGCAAATGCATTGATATCAGGGCTATTTAAAATAAAGAAAGTGTATGGAAATTTTACGTTTTCGGCTTGGGCAACTAAACGGTTACCTATGTCTTGAATATATTCGTCAAGCAAGGGGTCATTGATGACAGGGCCTTGGCCTCGTAACTGGCGCATAAGTACATCACCTATTAACACTTCTTTGTCTAGGGTGATGGCACTTGATGCAACTACGCCGATTTCAGGTAGTGAGTTTTTTTCATTTGCAGCCTTTACTGAGACACTTCCTATTAAGGTGGTCAATAAAGCTGAAAGCAAAGTCGTTATTATTGGTTTTAACATAAATTCATTCTAATCGTATTCTCTGCTTAATATCTTCAATGTTTGTTATAAGCACGTTTTCTAGTGCCTAAGAATCCTATTTATATCATTAGTTCAATAATATCGGGTTTAACTATTTTGCTCATTTAACTGTTTAGCCGCGTCCGTATAAATCTCTTTAATTGACGGCCCAGTGTTTTCTGTTACTAAAATATGCTTGTTTAATAGGGCTACTAACTGCTCTACTAACATATGGGTGTATTTTAGTAATTCCAAGTCGGCTTCATCACCCGCTCGTACAGTAACATCGAGAAACTCTTTAAAATTGGGGAGTCTAAGTAGTGGACCGACTACAGTAGGATTAAATTCTTTAAATGGTGATAAAGGATCATAGGGCTTTATTTGAATTTGCGGTTTATCATTAATTATTGGAAAGCAATGTAGGTCAAAAGAGTAAGTGTTGATATGTTTTACCAAGCTTACTTGTGGCTTTCCATTTATAAGGTTAGGTAACTGCCAGTTATCTTTATTGAGTAAATACTTAATATTATTGTCAAAGCCATCTGTGAAGGTGCCTTCTAACTCAGAAAGTTTATTAGCCACTAAGCTATAGTAAGTGGGAACTTCACCTAAATTAATTGATTTTTTTAATTGGGTGATTGATTTTATACTGCCAAATTGGCAGGTCCAATTTTGTAACAAAAATTGCCTTCCTTTTATCTATTTGATTATTTTATCAGGGGAACTTTGTGCAATAATGACATTTTCACACACATTAACAATAAATGAGAAGTATCAAACTGTGTTTTTAAAGGATAGAAGAGAGCTAAATGTTAAGCATTTTTGAGCGGTGGTACAAAAGAAAGTTTTCTGATCCAGATTCTGTGATGTTGCTAATGTTATTGCTTATCACATCATTACTGTTGGCAGTTTGGGGCGGTATCTTAATGCCCGTAATTGTAGCTGCTGTCATTGCATATCTATTAGACTGGCCAGTGACCCAATTAGAAAAAGTAGGGTTATCTCGAAGTTACGTTACTGTGTTGGTTTTATTTACGTTTATCAGTATTTCAATTCTTGCATTTGTGGGAATTGTTCCCGTTGTTACCCAGCAAAGTATTAACCTCATCACAGAAATGCCACAGATTTGGGAAGAAGGCCAAAGGTGGTTGTTGGAGTTGCCAGAAACCTATCCTGATTTTGTTGAGGCCTCACATATTCAAAATATGTTGTTGGGTGTAAACGAAAAAATAGTATCGTTGGGAGAGCAGTTGTTATCTGCTTCTTTTAGTTCTTTAGGTGGGTTAGGGGCCTTGTTAATCTATGTGATTTTAGTGCCTTTAATGGTGTTTTTTATGCTAAAAGATAAGGTTGTTTTATTAGCTAATGTGTCGTCTTTATTACCAGAAGAGCGTCGCCTGATTAAGCAAGTGGGTACAGAAATGAACTCACAAATTGCTAATTATATTCGCGGTAAAGTGATTGAAATTGTGATTGTTGGAACGGTTTCTGCCGTTACCTTTGCCTTTATGGATCTGCGTTATTCGCTATTATTAGGGGTGTTAGTAGGGTTTTCAGTATTGATACCTTATATAGGAGCTGCGGTGGTTACTATCCCTGTGGCCATAGTGGCGTTGTTTCAGTGGGGGGTAACCCCTGACTTTTGGTATTTGATGATTGCCTATAGCATTATTCAAGCTCTAGATGGTAATGCTTTGGTGCCAATATTGTTTTCAGAAGCTGTGAGTTTACATCCAGTCTATATTATAATTGCGGTATTATTTTTTGGTGGCTTATGGGGTTTTTGGGGGGTGTTTTTTGCCATTCCATTGGCAACATTAGTAAAAGCGTTAAGTACTGCTTGGTCTAGCCCTAAACGGCATAGTAGCAGTGTACAGAAAGCCAACTAAGTTGGCTTTCGTTTAGCACTTTTTAACTATTTAAATAGTCTAATACCACTTGGTGATGATCTTTGGTTTTGAACTTATCAAATACATGTTCGATATTGCCATTTTCATCGATAAGGAAAGACGTTCTAACGACTCCCATGTTTTCTTTGCCCATAAACTTTTTTAATTGCCATACGTTATAAGCTTCACACACAGCATGCTCTTCATCGGCAAGTAAAGTGAAGTTCAATGATTGCTTATTGATAAAGTTTGTTAGTTTCTTTGGCGTGTCTGGGCTTATTCCTAAAACCACTACATTTAGTTCATCAAGCTCAGCCTTAGTATCTCTTAGGGCGCAGGCTTGAACAGTACAACCTGGAGTCGAAGCTCGTGGGTAAAAGTATGCCAGTACTTTCTTTCCTGAAAAGTCTGATAAAGAAACCGTATTATTATCTTGATCTTGTAGTGAAAACTGAGGTGCTGGATCACCAGCTTTAAGCGTTTGCATGTTTGAATAACCTTTAAAGTGCAGTTGGGATATTGAAAATTAATGATTTAAGGTGATTGTACCTTGTAAGTCATGTTCTGATAATAAAGCTTGAAACTCCTTTTCAATAGAGGCTACGTCTGAGTCATGTGGAATTGAAATAACCATTTTACATTTCATTTGTTTACTTGCGCTGTTGGTTTCATCTTCGTCCGACACGAATTTAAGCCTAAATGCGCTAACAGAAATATTGTACTGGTCAAAAAACTGCGTAGCTTGATCGATTAATCCTCGGGTTCTCAAACCAGTGACAACCACGTCGGCTATATGCTCTAAGTTCTGCTTACAATGCTCAGCAGTGCGTTTCATAATTGATAATAAATTATACTTCTGGCAGGTTTGTGGCAGTAAGCATTCGGCTTGAGTGATAGCGCTTTGGCTTCCTTCTACAATCATAGTTAGCGAGAAATCTTTGCCGTAAACAGCTTGTCTGCTATCTAAAATATTACATCCTATGCTAAAGACAGTGTCGACTAAGTCGCTTAAAACCCCTAGCTGATTTGCGCCTAAGATGGTAATTATCAATTGTTGACTCATTTTTAACCAAATTCCATTGTTTAAATTGGCTATAACATACATGATTTTAGTGAGGTTGATCCAGTTTCCATTCTAATGTGTGTGTTTCGTTATTCAATGCTTGTTTTTAATGGGCTAGGTCTTTACCATTAGGCGCTAATTTTTTACGGAGAGACCATGTTTACTGGTAGTTTTGTGGCGCTGATCACGCCTATGTTTGATAATGGTGAAATTGATTACCCTTCATTAAAGCATCTTGTTGAGTTTCATATCGAAAATGGTTCACACGGTATTGTTGCCGTTGGTACGACCGGCGAATCTGCGACTTTACCTTTTTCTGAACACATTGAAGTTGTGCGTAAAACCGTGGAATACGCACAAGGTAAAATTCCCGTCATTGCAGGGAGTGGTGCCAACTCTACAGAAGAAGCCATCTTTTTAAGTACGCAAATGGCCGAGACGGGTATCCAAGGATTCTTGAGTGTGGTGCCTTATTATAATAAACCACAACAAAAAGGTATGGTGGCTCACTTTAAAGCGGTAGCAGATGCTACTGACTTACCTGTGTTATTGTACAACGTGCCTAGTCGAACGGTTGCCGACATGTTGCCAGAAACCGTCGCTGAGCTTGCATCTCATCCTAAAATTGTAGGTCTTAAAGATGCTACCGGTGATATCAGTCGATTGAAAGCTACCCAAGCCCTTGTTCCTGAAGATTTTGTATTGTTAAGTGGTGATGACGCAACGGGCTGTGAATTTCTTTTAAATGGTGGCCATGGTGTGATTTCAGTGACCGCAAACATTGCACCAAAACAAATGGCAGAGATGTGCAATGCTGCTAAAAACAAAGAGTTTGAGCTAGCAAAACAGATTGATAAACAAATAGAAGGGTTACATTCAGCTCTATTTATTGAGCCTAATCCTGTATTACCCAAATGGGCGCTTTATAAAATGGGTAAAACAAATTCAGCTTTTTTGCGTTTGCCTATGGTTGAGTCGGAACTTGAGAGCCAAAAACATATCGAAGATGTCATGCGCAGTTCTGGCGTACTTTCTTAAGGAGAATGCATGACCTATAAGTATCAAATAACAGGTGTGGCGTTAGTAAGTATACTAGCAGCCTGTAGTTCAGTTGAAGAACGAGAGTTGGCAAGCGGAAGCTTTGAATATACCCAGGAACAACCTGGGCAACGTATTAATATCCCAGAAGACATTGATTCTCCAACTTTTAGTGACAGTTATAAGTTACCAGACATAGGTGCAGCCGCCCCTAGAGATACTGTAGGAAAAGACTTAAGTGTTTTGTCTCCTTCATTGGTGTTGCCTGTAGTAGCTGGCTCGCACATAGAAGAAGGCTCTAAAATTGCCAGAGTATGGTTTGACCAAACCAATGACAATGAACGTTTGGAAGTTACTATTTGGAAGCAACTGCTTAGTTTTATAGAAGAGCAGGGCATTGGTATTCAAGAAATGGATGAAGAAAATTTCCGTCTTGTTACTGATTGGATTGTTTACGACGAGAGTACCGAAAACAGTTGGTATACATGGAATGGCTCACAGCGGGTTGAAAGTAAACGCTTTGAATTCAAAATTGATAAAAAGCCCCATGGCAGAACGGCATCTTTGAGTGCTAATTTAGTCGCCTACAAAGAAAAGAAGTCTCCTGAAAGTCCAGAAACCTTTATTCCCAAAGACCAAAGACGTTACGAAGTGAATGTATTAAATCAAGTTGTTGCTCATTATGAATTTAATTCTCGCGTGCAAAATGTAAAACGTTTTCGTCAAATACGCCAAGGTTTAAAAACTGAACTAGGCTTTGACGCCGATGGCGAACCAGCATTTATTGTTGATGCAGATTATGATATTGCTTGGCCTCGCTTACAATTAGTGCTTAAAAAATTAGGTTTTGACGTTAAAGATTTAGATAAATCCAGCGGCATGCTGTTCACTAGTTATAGTGATGGTGAAAGTTCTTGGTGGAGCAATATCTGGTCAAGTGAAAGTGGCGATTTACCCATTGAAGCTGACGAGTACAGAATTAAAGTACTTGATGTAGGAAGCAAGACTTCTATTACCTTCATGGATGAAGAGAGTAACCCATTCCCAGCTAATAAGTTAACTGATCTCTTTGGGCCTTTCTCTGAAAACATGTCTGACGATAATTTAGATATCTAACATATCCCCAACCTAATGTTTATTCGTTTAAGCATTAGGTTTATAATTTTTAAGATAGAGGGCTGTTTAGTCTTTGGTGAATTTGTTTTAGGCACATATGCTGCCTAAGCGATTCTTTCTTAATGCTTTTTCTTTGTTACTGATTGTTAATTTTGCCTACTAGGCAGACAAACCTGCAAAGCCATTAAAAGTGTTTAGTTTGAATAAAATTTATACATCAAAGCTCAACGGCCCTTAGTGCGTTTTAGTTTCTTCTTTCTTTTTGACCTTGTGGAGTGCACCTAACATGTCGATTGCAGATTCGATTTTATCAGTAAACGATGACCTACCTATTCGTACTCATTTACCTGTACATAGTGGAAAGGTCCGTTCGGTTTATTGGTTAACCGAGCATGATAGCCAGCGTTTAATTAAAGAGCATAATTATCCAGTTCCTGAAGACACGCCTTTGGCTATTATGGTTATCAGTGATCGCATTTCAGCATTTGATTGTATTTGGCATGGTGAGCAAGGTATGCAAGGTGTCCCAGGTAAAGGCGCCGCTCTAAATGCAATTTCTAATCACTGGTTTAGGTTATTTAAAGAGCAAGGTTTAGCTGATAGCCATATTTTAGATATCCCTCATCCTTTTGTTTGGATAGTACAAAAAGCTAAGCCTGTAATGATAGAAGCTATATGTCGTCAATACATAACTGGCTCTATGTGGCGAGCCTATGATAAAGGTGAGAGAGACTTTTGTGGGATTAAGTTAGAAGAAGGCTTAACTCAAGATAGTAAGCTGTCTAAGCTGTTAATGACACCCTCTACTAAAGGAGTTCTAAAAGGGATTGAAGGTGTTCCTGAGGCTGATGACGTCAATATTACTCGTCAAAACATTCAAGATAATTTTACTGCCTTTAATTTTGTTCAAGAGCAAGATATCACCTTATATGAGAAGCTATTGACTGAAGGCTTTAATGTTATTAGTGAAGCGTTAGAGAATATCGGGCAGATATTTGTCGATACAAAGTTTGAGTTTGGTTATGTAAAAGACCTAGAAGGTAAAGATAAACTTATCTATATGGATGAAGTAGGCACTCCAGACTCTTCTCGTATTTGGGATGCAGAAAAATATAAGCAAGGTAAGGTTGAAGAAAACTCAAAAGAAGGGTTCAGGCAGCTACTACTAAGCCATTTTCCTGATCCAGACATTTTGTTAAATAAAGAGCGTATGCCTGAGCGTGAAGCCTTAGCGCGAGATAATGCTCTGCCGGTAGAAGTGTTGATGCAAGTGTCGCAAACCTATATTGGTATCGCTGAAAAAATCACTGGCGAACCTTTGAAGCTAAGTAAAGACCCACGAGCTGAAATTATTGAGATTTTACAAGAGAAGTATCAATTAATTTAATCGCAAACCTCTCTGAACTTTAGCAGCTACAACTTGCTGCTAATGCTTGCCACAAGCTTAGCTGGTAACACAGCTGTTCATTAATTTAGTGATTTTTGAGTACTAGTGGGACTAACCGTTTAAAGGGGTTAGTCTATTTCAATTTCTATGGAGCTTAAGGGAAAACAACAACAAGGCAATATTTCATTATCATCAATAAAAGCCAAAGGGTCGGTTTGATACTCCACGGCACCTTTTAGCAGCTTTGTTCTGCAGGCGCCGCAGTATCCCTCGCGGCAGTGGTATTGGATCTCAATGTTATGCAGCTCAATGGTTTCTAATAAGCTCTTGTTTGGTTTATGTTGAATTGTCTTATGGTTCTTAACCTCAACGATAAAACTATTTGTATTTTTACTCATTAAGGTTATAGGTCGAAATCACCAAAATCATCAGCACTGACTTCAGAGTCAATTTGACCCACTAAGTATGAACTTATCTCTGACTCTTGTGGTGCAACTTGTACATTGTCAGAGCTTAAGTAATTGTTCATCCAAGGTAGTGGGTTGCTTTTTATGTCAAATGGCTGCCCAAGTCCAATAGCAGACATCCTGTGGTTTGCGATAAATTCCACATATTGACATAAAATCTCTTTGTTCAACCCAATCATTGAACCATGTTGAAACAAAAACGCTGCCCATGCTTTTTCTTGCTCAACTGCATTTAAAAATATAGCGGTAGCTTCTTCTTTACACTCTTCTGCAATCTCTGCCATTTCTGGATCATCTTTACCTTTGGCCCACAAATTAATAATGTGTTGGGTAGAGGTGAGATGTAAGTTTTCGTCACGAGCGATGAGGCGTATTATTTTTGAATTACCTTCCATTAGCTCTCTTTCTGCGAAAGCAAAGGTACAGGCAAAGGATACATAAAAACGAATTGCTTCAAGTGCATTAACTGAGTTCATGCAAAGGTAAAGCTTTTTCTTGAGCTCTCGCATGGTAATAGTGTGAGTCGTACCTTCTATGGTGTGAGTACCTTCACCAAGGGTTTGCCATAATTGAATAGCAAAAATCAAATCGTCATAATATTTTGAAATATCAGCTGCACGTTTTTTGATTTCTTCATTTTCAACTATGTCATTAAATATACTGCTAGGGTCGCCAAATAGGTTACGTAAAATATGGGTATAAGATCGTGAATGAATCGTTTCAAAAAAAGACCATGTTTCTACCCACGTTTCTAATTCGGGAATAGAAATAATAGGCAAAAATGCAATGTTTGGGCTTCTACCTTGAATAGAATCAAGTAAGGTTTGATACTTTAAGTTAGAGATGAAAATATGCTTTTCAGAGTCGCTTAATTTTTGAAAGTCTACTCTATCTTTACTGACGTCAACTTCTTCTGGGCGCCAAAAGAAACTAATTTGTTTTTCTATCAACTTTTCAAAAATTTGATGCTTCTGTTGATCATAACGTGCCACATTAACTGGGTTACCGAAGAACATTGGCTCTGTTAGTGGGTTGTTATTTACCTGATTAAAAGTTGTATATTTCATTACGTCTTGTTGCCACTTATTATTCAAATGCTAAGAAATAGCTGCCGAAGCAGCTAATTGAATTTATATTTTACATGCCCCGCCTGCACAGTCGTCGTCTTCTTCAATGACAACTTCTTTAGGCGCAAACTTTTGACCTGCTAACTCTTGCTGAGTTGAATCGTCTGCACCATCACGAGTGTTATGGTAATACAGTGTTTTCACTCCCAGCTTGTAACTGGTTAATAAGTCTTTAAGGAGTAATTTCATAGGAACTTTACCCCCTTCATATTTATTAGGATCATAACTGGTGTTTGCAGAAATAGTTTGATCAACAAATTTTTGCATTATCCCTGTTAACTCTAAGTATCCATCATTAGAGGGTAAGTCCCATAACAGCTCGTATTTGTCCTTAAGTCTTTCGTACTCAGGTACCACTTGCTTCAAAACCCCATCTTTACTTGATTTAACACTAATGTGTCCTCTAGGAGGCTCAATTCCATTGGTGGCATTTGAAATTTGCGAAGAGGTTTCTGAAGGCATCAAGGCAGAAAGCGTACTATTTCGCAGGCCATACTTTTTGATGTCTGCTCTAAGGGCATCCCAATCACAATGTAATGGCTCGTCACAAATCTTATCTAAATCATTCTTATAGGTATCCGTTGGCATTAAGCCTTGGAAATAAGTCGTTTCATCAAATTTAGGACACGCACCTTTTTCTTTAGCCAGATTACAAGACGCCTTCATCAAATTATATTGCATGGCTTCAAAGGTTTTATGTACTAAGCCGTTGGCACTGCCATCAGAATACTTAACACCATTTTTAGCTAGGTAATAAGCAAAGTTAATCACGCCTATACCTAAAGTACGTCTACCCATAGTGGCATTGTATGCAGCAGGAACTGGGTAATCTTGGTAATCTAATAAGTTGTCAAGAGCGCGTACAGCAAGATCAGATAGCTCTGCAAACTCATCTAAGCTTTCTATGGCACCTAGGTTAAACGCCGATAATGTACATAAAGCGATTTCGCCATTTTCATCATTTACATGCTGCAATGGTTTAGTGGGCAAAGCAATTTCTAAACATAAGTTACTTTGACGTACCGGTGCCAATTTAGGATTGAATGGGCTATGGGTATTACAATGATCGACGTTTTGTAAATAGATACGCCCAGTACTGGCACGCTCTTGCATAAACAAACTAAAGAGTTCTATAGCTTTAATTTGTTCTTTGCGAATACTGTCATCTTGCTCATATTGTAAATATAAACGTTCGAATTCATCTTGGTCAGCGAAAAATGCATCATAAAGCCCTGGGGTATCAGAGGGGCTGAACAAAGTGATGTGCTGATCTTTAATAAGACGTGTATACATTAATTTGTTGAATTGCACACCGTAATCTAAGTGGCGCACACGGTTTTCTTCTACACCTCTGTTATTTTTAAGTACCAGCAAAGATTCAATTTCTAAATGCCACAAGGGATAAAATAAGGTTGCGGCTCCGCCACGTACACCACCTTGTGAACAGCTCTTAACCGCTGTTTGAAAATGCTTATAGAAAGGAATACAACCTGTGTGGAAAGCTTCGCCACCTCTAATTGGGCTGCCTAAGGCACGGATACGTCCAGCATTGACACCTATACCCGCACGCTGACTGACGTATTTTACAATGGCACTTGCTGTTGCATTAATTGAATCTAGGCTGTCGCCAGCTTCTATTAATACACAAGAGCTAAATTGACGGGTAGGAGTTCTAACACCTGCCATTATTGGGGTAGGTAGGGATATTTTAAATTTAGACGTGGCATCATAAAATCGCTTGATGTAGTCCATACGCGTGTCTTTTTCGTAATTTGCGAACAAACAAGCTGCTACTAATATATATAGAAACTGAGCGCTTTCATAAATCTCACCAGTGACACGGTTTTGAACTAAGTATTTACCTTCAAGTTGTTTAACTGCGGCATAGCTAAAGTTCATATCACGCCAATGATCAAGATATTCATTCATCTCATCGAATTCAGCTTCTGTGTAATCAGTTAATAAGTGTCCATCGTACTTACCTTTGGCTACCATGTTTTTTATATGGGCATACAACTTAGGTGGCTCGAAGCATCCATAGGCTTTTTTACGTAAATGGAATATGGCTAAACGAGCTGCCAGATATTGGTAATCTGGACAATCTGTAGAAATAAGATCGGCGGCAGAACGAATTAAGGTTTCATGTATATCGGCGGTATTTATTCCGTCGTAAAATTGTATATGTGCTTTTATTTCAACTTGTGAAACTGAAACGTTATTTAATCCCTTGGCAGCCCATTCAATCACTTTATGGATCTTGTCCAAATCAATGAGTTCACGTTCGCCATTACGTTTGGTGACGTATAAATTATTATTCATGTTTTTGATAGCCGTAACTTATTTGTTTTAAAGGTAGTGATGCTCGCATTTTATTACGAAGGAAAGGATTGTCGTTCGCCTTTCTCTTACACGTCATGCTTAGCCTTGTTCATATTTATTGTATTTACTAGAAAGCTTGTAAATTTTATACATAGGTATTGTGTAATGAACGGAACACAAGATAGTGAGGTTTTTGGATGATTGCAACCCAATATATGGTGGTTTTATGGTCATCAATTGACCATGCAAAAAAAGTTAGTAGTGACTCACCCAAAACCACCTTTTGAGTTGCGCGTAAACGGAATGCAAGAAAAAATAGGTAATTTTTTTTTGTTAAAACTTTTTTGTCCTAAAAAAGTAAATTTATTATTTATCGATATATAGGGGGTGCTTGCAAAAATAGCCACTATATGTCGTGTTTGTATTTATAAAGGGGGATCCCAGGTTTATATAAATGTAAGTAAATCCAATGGGTGGCTAATATGAATGTCTGCTGACCAAGTTTGACTCTCTTGAATACTAGGCAGGTAGCCATATTCAGCAACAACACTTGTCATATTGGCAGCTTGTGCGGCTTGGATATCTCTCTGGGCGTCACCGACATACCAGGTTGTGGGTGATTGAATGTCGAGTTGTTCTTGAGCATGGAGTAAAGGACGGGGGTGGGGCTTCCTTTCTGGCAAACTATCGCCACTGATAATCACTTTACACTCATTAAGAAGTGGAAAATGTTGCACTAGTTTCTGTGTTAAAAACTCAGGTTTGTTTGTCACTATCCCCCAAGGGATGTCTTGTTTGTTTAGCTCATTAAGCAGGGGTTCTATTCCCTCAAAAAATACAGTGTCTACACATATATTAGTTTCATAATGTGTTAAAAATTGTGCTCGCAAATCGTCAAAATTTAAGGAGTCCAACTCCTCCCCAAAACCCAGCTCCAGCATACCTTTTGCGCCATTTGAAGCAATGTTTCGGTATTGTTCGTAGGAAACTAACGGTCGTTGCATAGTCTGTAATACATGATTTAATGCATTGCCTAAGTCTTTTGCTGTTTCTAATAAGGTTCCGTCGAGATCAAATAATAGGGCATTAGGTTTTGCAAGCATTTAACTTAACTCGTTTTGGCAATGAATAATGTAGTTGACGTCAACATTCTGTTGCGACAAATAATATTCTTGGGTAAGTGGATTAACGTGTAACCCAATCATTCGTTTTACAACTAGCTGAGTATCATCAATCCAGCCTATTAACTCTGAAGGCTTAATGAATTTATCATGTTGATGGGTGCCTTTAGGTACAAGGCCTAAAATATATTCTGCGCCAAGTATGGCTAAAAGATATGATTTTATATTTCTATTTAACGTAGAAAAAAACACGTGGCCACCAGGTTTAACCATTTTATAGCAGGCGTTTACCACTGAGCTTGGGTCAGGCACGTGCTCCAACATTTCCATACAGGTGACTACATCAAATTCAGCCGGGTGTTTATCTGCAAATTCTTCCGCTGTGGTTTGTTGGTAATCAACACTTAACTGTGACTCCAATCCATGTAATCGAGCTACTTCTAATGGGGCTTCTCCCATATCAATACCGGTAACATCAGCACCATGTTTGGCCATGCTTTCAGCTAAAATGCCTCCACCACACCCCACGTCTAATACCTTTTTACCATTTAAACCTAAACAGTGCTGATTAATGTAATCTGTTCTTAATGGATTAATTTGGTGAAGGGGTTTGAATTCTCCAGAAAGGTCCCACCATCTTGAGGCTAAATCTGAAAATTTTTGAATTTCATTTGGGTCAACATTTTGCGATTGGGTCATGTATGGCGTTTGTCTTTATTATTTTGCGTTTAGCTTATACCAGTATCTTAACAAATAAAATCGCCTATATGAGGTTTTGAGGTCCAATTGCACACTATATGAGCTACATCTGGCTATTTATTTTCATCTGTAGGTGGTAGGATAACTTGTTCAAAATGAAAAATGATTCAGTGTTAAAAAGCATGATAAACGTAGTAACAATGTTAAGTCCTAGCCTAACAAAAGTTATCAGAAAATTTGCTTCTTACACATTCTAATAATTACGACTAGGGACAAGGCTGTATATGACTGATCACGCCCAAGAAATTCTTCCTATTAATATTGAAGAAGAACTTAAAAACTCTTATCTCGATTATGCGATGAGCGTTATTGTTGGCAGGGCGCTGCCTGATGTTCGAGATGGCTTAAAACCGGTACATCGCCGTGTTTTGTTTGCTATGAATGAACTAAAAAATGATTTCAATAAACCTTATAAAAAGTCTGCTCGTGTAGTAGGAGATGTAATTGGTAAGTATCACCCACATGGTGATTCTGCTGTTTATGACACTATTGTTCGTATGGCGCAGCCTTTTTCTCTTAGATATATGTTGGTCGACGGCCAAGGTAACTTTGGTTCGGTTGATGGTGATTCTGCTGCTGCGATGCGTTACACCGAAATTCGTATGGCAAAAATTGCCCATGAATTGCTAGCTGATCTTGAAAAAGAAACCGTAGACTTTGTCGCTAACTATGATGGTACAGAGTTTATCCCCGAGGTATTGCCTACCAGAATTCCTAACTTATTAGTAAATGGTTCTTCAGGTATTGCTGTTGGGATGGCAACTAACATTCCACCCCATAACTTAACGGAAGTGGTGAATGGTTGTATTGCATTGATAGACAATCCTAATTTGTCTATTGATGAGTTAATCCAGTATATACCTGGTCCGGATTTTCCTACCGCCGCATTTATTAGTGGTAGAAAAGGTATAGAAGAAGCCTATCGTACTGGTCGTGGCAAAATTTACATGCGAGCACGAGCAGAGATTGAAACAGAAGATAATGGTAAAGAAACCATTATTGTTAACGAAATTCCATACCAAGTTAATAAAGCCCGTTTAATCGAAAAAATAGCTGATTTAGTTAAAGAAAAGAAAATCGAAGGCATAGCTGCGCTACGTGATGAGTCAGATAAAGACGGCATGCGTATTGTGGTTGAGGTTAAACGTAATGAGTCAGCGGAAGTTCTGTTGAACCACCTTTATTCTCAAACCCAAATGCAAACAGTGTTTGGTATTAATATGGTGGCGCTGGATAAAACCCAGCCAAGAATATTCAATTTGTTGGATATTCTTAAAGCCTTTGTGCTGCATAGACGTGAAGTCGTTACCAGACGTACAGTATTTGAACTTAAAAAGGCCCGAGAGCGCGCTCATATACTTGAAGGTTTAGCGATTGCTTTGGTCAATATTGATCCAATTATTGCCCTAATTAAAGCGTCTAAGAGTCCGGCTGAAGCTAAGGTCTCTTTAACAGCCCAAGCTTGGTCTTTAGGTGACGTTGCTGAAATGTTAGAGCGTGCTGGAAACAATGCTGCACGACCTGATTGGCTTGAGCCTCAATATGGTATTAGAGATGGACAATACTACCTAACAGAGCAACAAGCCCAAGCGATTCTAGACTTACGTTTGAATAAGCTGACAGGCCTAGAACATGACAAAATATTGTCAGAATACAAAGAGTTACTAGAGCTTATTGCTGAATTACTACATATTTTAGGTAGCCCAGAGCGCTTAATGGAAGTTATTCGTGAAGAGCTAGAAAAAGTGAGAGATGAATACGGCGATGCCCGTCGAACCGAAATTACCGCAGCCTCCCACGACATAGATATTGAAGACTTAATTGAGCGTGAAGAAGTGGTCGTTACTTTGTCTCGTGAAGGTTACGTAAAGTATCAAAAACTGAATGATTATGAGTCACAGCGCCGCGGTGGCCGTGGTAAGTCAGCTACTAAGATGAAAGATGAAGATTTCATTGAAAAACTGTTAGTGGCAAATACCCATGATCATATTTTATGTTTCTCTACCCGTGGTCGCTTATATTGGTTGAAGGTATATCAATTACCTCTAGCAAGCCGAAACGCTCGTGGTCGCCCAATTGTTAATATTTTACCTTTAGAAGAAGGGGAACGTATTACTGCCATCTTACCAATCCAAGAGTTTGAAGAAGGCAAGTTTGTGTTGATGGCTACAGCTAATGGTACTGTCAAGAAAACTGCATTGACCTCCTACTCACGTCCAAGAGCTAACGGTATTATTGCTGTTAACTTAAATGATGGAGATGAATTGATTGGGGTTGATATTACCCATGGTGAAGACGACATCATGTTGTTCTCTGACGCGGGTAAAGTGGTTCGCTTCAATGAGAAGCAACGTGACTCAGAAACAGGCGCAGTTAAACTCGACTCAGAAACCGGTGAAGAGCTATTGGCACTACGCCCAATGGGACGTACCGCTACTGGGGTACGTGGTATTCGCTTACAGGAAGGTCAAAAAGTTGTGTCCTTGATTGTTCCAAAAGGAGACGGTGCAATATTAACTGCAACTGAAAACGGCTTCGGTAAGCGTACCCCTATAGCTGACTACCCAGCTAAGAGTCGTGCGACTCAAGGTGTTGTTTCCATTAAGGTTTCTGAAAGAAACGGGAAAGTCGTGGGTGCAGTACAGGTTAATGATTCAGATGAAATCATGCTAATAAGTGACCAAGGTACTTTGGTTCGTACCCGTGTTGAAGAAGTATCAACCGTTGGTCGTAACACCCAAGGTGTGCGATTAATTCGTACCATTGAAGGTGAGCATGTGGTTGGCTTACAGCGTATCGATGAAATTGAAGAGCTTGAAGTAGAACTTGTTGAAGAGGGTACGACAGATACCGTTGAGACTAGTGCTACTGAGGGAACTGATGATTCGTCAGAACCTAACCAAGATGAATAATCAATTCTAACTTTTTATATTAAAAGTGTGGAAACTCACTGATTAGTAAGCGTTAATGCATACTAATTTTATATATCTAAACGAGTGGCCAATGCCGCTCGTTTTTTTTGGTCTCCTTTGTTTTGGAAGAATATGACAATTTATAATTTTTGTGCTGGTCCTGCCATGTTACCAGCAGATGTAATGCAACAAGCTCAAAAAGAGATGCTAGATTGGCAAGGTTTAGGCCGCTCTGTAATGGAAATCAGCCACCGAAGCAAAGAGTACATTGCCCTTGCAGAGCAAGCTGAGCAAGACTTAAGAGATTTACTCGCTATACCTGACAACTATAAAGTTCTATTTTCTCATGGTGGGGGAAGAGGGCAGTTTGCAGCTGTACCAATGAATCTTAGGGGCAGGGGAGAAACTGCAGACTTTTTAACGACTGGCTCTTGGTCTCAAGATGCATTTGATGAAGCGAGTAAGTATTTATCTAGTCATTTAGTTTCAAAGACAGCTGTAAAAGAAGGCTTGTCTTTTGTTCCCAGTATTACAGCCGATATGGTTAACCCAAAAGCTGCTTATTTCCATTATTGTTCTAATGAAACCGTTGACGGTATTGAAGTTAGTGACGTTCCAGAAACAGGTGAGGTACCTGTAGTCGTTGATATGTCTTCGAACATATTATCAAAGCCATTAGACATATCTAAATTTGGCGTTATCTATGCTGGAGCACAAAAGAATATTGGCCCATCTGGTTTAGCGGTTGTGATTGTCAGAGATGACTTATTAGATTATGCCATGACTGAAACGCCTTCATTCATGCATTATCAAACCATAGCTAAATTTAACTCCATGTATAATACGCCTCCCACTTATTCTTGGTATTTAGCAGGTTTAGTTTTCAAGTGGCTAAAGGCGCAAGGTGGCTTAGAAAAAATCGCAGCCGTTAATACCCAAAAGGCTGAGCTCTTGTATCAATGCATTGATGAAAGTGATTTTTACATAAATAAAGTCCATCCAGACTTTCGTTCTAAAATGAACGTCACCTTTCATTTACCTAACACTGACTTAGATGGCGTGTTTCTTCAAGAGGCAGAAGCAGAGGGCTTAGTTGCTTTAAAAGGTCATAGAAAAGTCGGAGGTATGCGAGCCAGTATTTATAATGCAATGCCGTTAGAAGGTGTAGTTGCATTAACTAACTTTATGGGTGATTTCGCTAGGAGAAACAAATAATGCAGCAACTTTTATTATCACCCATTAATAAAGTACAAGGCACAGTTAATGTCCCTGGGTCTAAAAGCTTATCAAATCGAGCACTGTTACTAGCGGCACTGGCGAAAGGTGAAACCCAGCTTACTAACTTATTAGACAGTGAAGATATTCATCACATGCTTAATGCATTGACTAAGTTAGGGGTGAGTTATCGTTTATCTGACTGTAAAACAGAGTGTTGGGTTACGGGTAATCAAGGTGCATTTACTGTAGATGCTCCCGTTAGTTTATTTTTAGGTAACGCGGGTACAGCTATGCGCCCCTTATGCGCTGCATTAGCTGCCAGTAAAGGTGAGTTTGAGCTTACTGGTGAGCCTAGAATGGAAGAAAGGCCTATAGGTGCGTTAGTTGACTCATTACGTCAAGCGGGTGCAGATATCAGTTATCTGAAAAACACTGATTATCCTCCTTTATTGATAAAAGGCTCATCATTAAATGGCGGTAACATTACTGTAGACGGCAGTGTTTCTAGTCAATTCTTAACAGCTTTACTGATGAGTGCCCCTTTATTTGATAATGATACACGTATAAGTATTAGCGGTGAGCTGGTATCTAAGCCTTATATCGATATTACCTTAGACACTATGGCCAAGTTTGGTATTGAAGTTGAAAACTTAGACTATCAAGAGTTTGTAGTAAAAGGCTCACAACAGTATCAGTCTCCAGGCAAGTTTATGGTGGAAGGTGATGCCTCTTCTGCATCATATTTTTTAGCTGCGGGGGCAATCAAAGGCGGCACAGTCCGCGTGACCGGTATTGGTAAAAACAGCATTCAAGGTGATATTAAGTTTGCTGAAGTGCTTGAAAAAATGGGGGCTAAGGTTGACTGGCAAGACGAATATATCGAAGTGACAGGTGCTCCCTTGCAAGGTATAGATATGGATATGAATCACATTCCTGATGCTGCCATGACCATAGCAACGGCTGCTTTGTTTGCGAAAGGTGATACTAGTATCCGAAATATTTATAACTGGCGCGTGAAAGAAACTGACCGTCTAGCAGCTATGAGTACTGAGCTTCGTAAGGTGGGAGCCACTGTTATCGAGGGTGATGATTATATAACTATTACACCGCCAGAGAGCTTGATACATGCCCAGATAGATACCTACAATGATCACCGAGTTGCTATGTGTTTCTCACTCGTTGCTTTGAGCGATACACCAGTAACTATTAATGATCCAAAATGTACAGCGAAAACCTTTCCTGATTATTTTGAGCGCTTTGCGACAATCTGCCAATAAGGTAAACCTGTTGAGGGGCGTGCCCCTCAACCTCTTCAGTGTTTCATCATTCCCTTTAAAATATTTGTCACTTTAGTGTCATTGCTTATCTGTTAGCTATCCGTATAATTACGCCCGATTTTATAGGCTCAGGAGAGCACATGTACGTAGAACCGATCATCACAATTGATGGGCCAAGTGGAGCAGGTAAAGGAACAGCAAGTACTTTGCTAGCAAAAAAGCTGGGATGGCATTTTCTTGATAGTGGCGCAATTTATCGTGTATTAGCCGTTGCTTCGATTCATCACCAGATCCCAAGTCAAGATGAAGCTGGGTTATTACCCCTAGCAGCTAGCTTAGATGTCCATTTTAAAACCACAGATAATGGCGTAAAAGTCATGCTAGAGGGTGAAGATGTAAGCGACTCTATTCGCACAGAAGAAGTGGGAGCTGTCGCATCTCAAGTGGCATCTTTACCCTCTATTCGAGAAGCCTTATTACGCAGACAGCGTGCTTTCAAACAATCTCCCGGCTTAGTTGCTGATGGCAGAGACATGGGAACAGTAGTGTTTCCAGAGGCTGAAGTGAAAGTATTTTTAACGGCCAGCGCTGAAGAGCGGGCAGATAGACGCTATAAGCAGTTGAAAGCAAAGGGCCATGATGTTAGCATACCGCGCCTTTTGGCTGACATAAGGGCTCGTGATGACCGCGATATTAATCGCAGTGTTGCACCGCTAGTTCCAGCCGAAGACGCACTTGTTTTAGATTCAACTGAGTTGAGTGTAGAGCAAGTGATTGAAAAAATTGAATTATTTGCTAAGCAGAAGTTAACAAACGAAAAGCTATCTACTAGTAAATAAAGTACAAGCCAGCCAAGTTAAGGAGCGATTTGGTTATGAATAACAACCCCACGCCCACTGGATTGATCGTGGATGTCTAAAAAAGAAACGAATTAAACCTATATGGAAAATTTTGCTGATCTATTTGAAGAAAGTTTAAAAGAACTTGAAACCCGCCCTGGCTCTATTGTTAAAGGTACTATCGTATCAATCGATAAAGATATCGTACTTGTAGATGCTGGACTTAAATCTGAAAGTGCAATCCCAGTTGAACAGTTTAGAAATGCAGATGGTGGACTTGATGTTGCTGTTGGTGATTCTATCGATGTTGCTTTGGATGCAGTTGAAGATGGCTTCGGTGAAACTATCCTGTCTCGCGAAAAAGCGAAACGTCACGAAGCTTGGGTAGAATTAGAAAAAGCGTACACTGAAAAAGAAACGATCATTGGTGTAATTAACGGTAAAGTTAAAGGTGGCTTTACAGTTGAAGTTAACACTGTTCGTGCTTTCTTACCTGGTTCATTGGTTGACGTACGTCCAGTTAGAGACACTGCGCACCTTGAAGGTAAAGAATTAGAATTTAAAGTTATCAAGCTAGATGCTAAACGCAACAACGTTGTTGTTTCTCGTCGTGCTGTTATCGAAGCAGAAAGCAGTGCTGAGCGTGATACACTTCTTGCTAACCTTGAAGAAGGTCATGAAGTTAAAGGTATCGTTAAGAACCTTACTGACTACGGTGCTTTCGTAGACTTAGGTGGCGTAGATGGTCTTCTACACATCACAGATATGGCTTGGAAGCGTGTTAAGCACCCAAGTGAAATCGTTAATGTTGGTGACGAAATCAATGTTAAAGTTCTTAAGTTTGACAAAGAGAAGTCACGTGTATCTCTAGGTATGAAGCAAATGGGCAACGATCCATGGCAAGAAATTGCTAACCGTTACCCTGAAGGCGCTAAATTAAGCGGTGCTGTAACTAACCTTACTGACTACGGTTGTTTCGTTGAAATCGAAGACGGTGTTGAAGGTCTAGTTCACGTTTCAGAAATGGATTGGACTAACAAAAACATTCACCCATCTAAAGTTGTTAACTTAGGTGATGTTGTTGAAGTTATGGTTCTTGAAATTGACGAAGAACGTCGTCGTATCTCTCTTGGTCTTAAGCAATGTATCCCTAACCCTTGGGAAGAGTTTGCTAAGGCACAAAGTAAAGGTGACAAAGTTTCTGGTAAGATCAAATCTATCACTGACTTCGGTATCTTCATCGGTCTTGATGGCGGCATAGATGGACTAGTTCACTTGTCTGATATCTCTTGGAACAAAACTGGCGAAGAAGCCGTTCGTGACTTTAAGAAAGGCGACGAAATCTCTGCTGTTGTTTTACAAGTTGACCCAGAGCGTGAGCGTATTTCTCTTGGCGTTAAGCAAATTGAAGAAGACCCGTTCAACCAATACATCACTGACACCAAGAAAGGTACAATCGTTACTGGTACCGTTACAGCAGTTGACGCTAAAGGTGTAACAGTTAAGTTGGCTGAAGAAGTTGAAGGTTATGTACGTGCCGGCGACTTGTCTCGTGACCGTGTTGAAGATGCATCTGAAGTAGTTAGCGTTGATTCTGAAATCGAAGCTAAGTTCATGGGTGTTGATCGTAAGAACCGTATCGTTAACTTGTCTGTTAAAGCAAAAGACCAAGCTGACGAGAAAGAAGCGCTAGATAAAGTAAATCAACAAGAAGAAGTTGGTTTCTCTAATGCATTCGCTGACGCGTTCAAAGCGGCTAAAAACGACTAAAAAGGCGAGCGCGTAACGTATTTTAAGCATTATTGCTTTGACAAAAATACTTACGCGCTTATTATCGGTACTGAAAGTTTTTTTGATTGAGGGAAAGTTTAACAATGACAAAATCAGAACTTATCGAAAGACTAGCCGATAAAGTGAGCCATGTCCCAGCCAAAGATGTTGAGACGTCGATAAAGGAAATGCTTGAGCAAATGGCGCAAACCTTACAAAAAGGCGAGCGTATCGAAATCAGAGGTTTCGGAAGTTTCTCATTACATTATCGCGCTCCACGTGTTGGTCGTAACCCAAAAACAGGTGAAACAGTACAGCTGGAGGGCAAATATGTTCCTCATTTCAAACCTGGTAAGGAATTACGTGAAAGGGTTAATGAAAGCTTAGCTAATTGATATTTTTAGTATTTTTTTAAAAACGGCACTCCAATTAGGGTGCCGTTTTTGTTAGAGTTACTTATACATTTTGATATCTAGTCAAACCTATTTGTTTACAGCGCTCAGACTCATGTTGTATAAATCAAATTAAACTTCTTCTAACTACTACCCTGGAGGCATCAAATGAGATTAAAAGGTTTAGTGTTACTCATTTTTATCTTGATGATGCTTGTTATCGCTGGGTTTGTAGGCACTCAAAACGACCACCTTGTGCTAGTAAACTACTTATTCGCAGAAACCGAAGTGAAAATGTCGTCGGTATTAGTTTCTGCATTTGTTTTGGGTTTTTTGGCATGCTTTATCATTTTTATTTATTTTTATTTCAGGATGAAGTGGAAAATAGCCGCCCTTACACGAAAAAATAAAAAGCTCATACAACAGGCAACCGTCAAGTAATGTTAGAGCTTCTATTCCTTCTATTACCTGTAGCTGCTGGTTATGGATGGATGATGGGACGTAACAGTGCTCGGCAGTCTCAACGCCGACAATCCAGTATTCTCGCCAAACATTATTACAAAGGCCTAAACTTTCTTTTATCTGACGAGCCCGACAAGGCCGTAGATACCTTAATTAAAATGATCGACCTAGACAGTGATACTGTGGAAACTCATATTGCTATGGGAAAATTCTTCAGACACAGAGGCGAGCTTGATAGGGCGATACGTGTTCATCAGAATTTAGTGAGCAAAGAAGAAATATCTCCCTCCCAACGAGAGTCCGCTTTGTATGAACTGGGGCGAGATTACATTTTGGCCGGGTTCTTAGAGCGTGCCGAAAATGCCTTTTTACAATTACTCAATAGCGAGCGTCACTTTTTAAACGCGCAAACTCAATTATTTAATATTTATCAAACTACAAAAGAGTGGCAAAGAGCCATTGAGCTAGCTGAAAGAATGATAGGAGCTGGCGGTGATAGCAGTGAGCTTTATACCAGAGTGGCGCACTTTTATTGTGAGCAAGCCAGTATTGATTGGAAAAACACGCAGTTAGAAGCGGCCCTAGATAACCTTCATAAAGCTAGTTCAGCTGATGAGAATGCAGTTCGACCTTGGTTAATGTTAGGTGAAATAGCGATGCAAGAGCATCAATATGAGAGAGCGCTTGAGTATCTAGCAGAAGTACCGGTTCGAGATATTAATTGGTTGAGTGAAGCCGTACCTTTAATTGAAGAGTGTGCTGGAAAACTCAATAACGAACAAAAACTCATTCAAGTCTTAGATGAATATTGGGAACAATGCGCCACGGCTTATTTGGCAAAAGTGAAGCTAATGGCAAAAGATGGTGAAGCCGAAAAAGCCGCCCAAGTATTATTAGAGCAATTACGAAAACACCCTACAATGAAAGGCTTTAAGACCTTAATGGGGTTATATATAGACTTACAACAACAAGACCAATCAACCAATAGCTTGAGTTTGTTAAAAGATTTAGTAGAAGAGCAAATAAAGCAAAGGCCTAAGTATAGGTGCCATAGCTGTGGCTTTTCTGGCAGTCAGTTACACTGGTTGTGTCCCTCATGTAAAAAATGGGGTGTTGTTAGACCAATTAAAGGCTTAGATGGGGAATAGCGTGAACGATCCAAAAGTTGTCATTGCACTAGATTTTGCAGAGCTTAAAGCAGCGGAAGCATTCGTAGACAAACTAAATCCAGAATTATGTCGGCTTAAAGTGGGAAAAGAGATGTTTACTCACTTTGGTCAGCAATTTGTTAAAAGCTTAGTAAGTAAAAACTTTGATGTTTTTCTCGATTTGAAATTTCATGATATTCCAAATACTGTGACTAAGGCTTGTCAGGCCGCGGCGGATTTAGGTGTATGGATGGTTAATGTTCATGCGTCAGGTGGCCCTAAAATGATGGAGCAAGTAAGAGCGGGTTTAGAGCAGTATGGTGCACAAAAACCTTTGCTTATAGCTGTTACTGTCTTGACTAGCATGGACCAAGCACAACTTAATGCAATTGGAATTACATTAACGCCGCAGCAGCAAGTATTAAACCTAGCTAAGCTTACCCACAAGTGTGGTTTAGATGGTGTGGTATGTTCAGCTCAGGAGTCTAGTTTGCTGAAAGCTGAAGTGGCGCAAGATTTTACCTTAGTTACTCCAGGTATCAGGCCAGTTGGTGCTGATAAAGGTGATCAAATAAGAATTATGACACCGAAAAATGCTATTGATGCAGGATCTGATTATCTCGTAATAGGCCGGCCAATTACCCAAGCAGCCGACCCATTACAAGCATTGATTGATATAAACCAATCAATTTACTAAATCACTTAAAGTGTTTCTAACGCAGTTTTAGGCTCTACGTATTCAAGGTTGAGCTCTTCACCTAAAGCGTCTACTACAGCTTTATATGTCACTTTACCTTGGTGAACATTTAGTCCATTCAATAAGTGTGCATCATCTAACATGGCTTGTTTTGCACCCTTATTTGCTAGGGCCAAACCATAATGTAAAGTGGCGTTGTTTAATGCCATAGTAGAAGTACGAGCCACACCACCTGGCATGTTTGCTACACAATAATGTACTACATCATCGATGACATAAACTGGGTCTTGATGAGTCGTTGCTTTAGAGGTTTCAAAGCAGCCACCTTGGTCAATGGCTACATCCACAACCACAGAGCCTGTTTTCATATTCTTGATATGTTCACGGTTTAGTAATTTAGGCGCTGCAGCGCCAGGTACTAATACAGCACCAACAACAAGATCTGCTCTTGATGAGTAGTACTCAATTGCTTCAGCGGTTGAGTATACAGTCGCCAAGCGACCTTCAAAAATATCATCTAATTCACGCAAGCGGTTTAAGGATCTGTCTAGAATTGTGACGTTTGCGCCTAGACCCATTGCCATTTTTGCAGCGTTAAGACCAACAACACCACCGCCTATAACTAAAACTTTACCAGGGGCTACACCAGGAACGCCACCTAATAGGGTGCCACTGCCGCCTTGGGCTTTTTCTAGGTAATGTGCGCCAGCTTGTACAGCCATTCTACCGGCAACTTCACTCATAGGTGCAAGTAGTGGTAGGGCTCCTTTGGCATCTGTAACTGTTTCATATGCAATACAAGTTGCGCCTGACTCTACTAACAATTTGGTTTGAGTAGGATCCGGTGCTAGGTGTAAATATGTATATAGAATTTGGCCTGGACGCAACATTTTACATTCATTAGGCTGAGGCTCTTTAACCTTTACAATCATTTCAGCTTTAGCAAATATTTCTTCAGCCGTTGCGATAATTTCAGCACCAGCGGCAACATATTGGTCATCTGTAAAACCAATACCTGTGCCTGCATCTTTTTCGACCCATACTTGATGGTTGTTATTAACGAACTCTTTAACAGCAGCAGGAGTGAGTCCTACACGATATTCGTGATTTTTTATTTCTTTTGGTACACCAATCAGCATTTTATTACTCCCATTTGGTTAAAGGTTTTTAGTTGTTTTTTGCTGCGCCAAGTATAGAGGAACTTGTTCAGCAAGAAGTTTTGAATTAAAAACGCTTAAAGTATAAAATTCTGCTAAATTAAATTTTTGCCGTATTAAATATGTTGATCAAAACGCCCAAGCATCTAGATAGGATAGATAGAAATATCCTAATTGAGTTACAAAAAAATGGCAGAATCACTAATTCTGAATTGGCAACCAAGGTGGGTTTGAGTGCAAGTCCTTGTTTAGAAAGGGTAAAAAGACTTGAGGGTGAAGGCTATATTACTGGGTATCATGCTAGAGTTGATCCAGTTAAGCTAGGTGCTGCCATGTTGGTTTTTGTGGAAATTACCTTAGTGAAAACATCTGTAGATATTTTTGAAGAATTTTCTACTGCGGTTAAAGATCATGATGATATTCAAGAATGTCACTTGGTATCGGGAAACTTTGATTATTTATTAAAAGCCCGAGTGGCAGATATGTCTAGCTATCGTAAATTACTTGGGGATACATTATTACGTTTGCCCGGGGTAAGTGAGTCTCGGACATATGTGGTGATGGAAGAGGTTAAAGAGTCTACCCAAGTAAAAATTAGTTTGCGCTAATACAATCGCTTAATTACTAAGCGAAGAGTCCTACCACCCTAGGATTTTTAAAGCGACACTGGTATCTTATACAGCATTAATTTCATGATAAAAGTAACGATATAAAACCAATGGCAAGACTGACAGGTATTCAAAGAGTTATGGAAGTTGGGATGATTGTAAGTTGTGTCTTTGCATTCTTCCTTTTATTAGCCATGGCTTCGTTTCATCCTGCTGATCCTAGCTGGAGCCAAGCAGGGTTGCAAAATGATGTTAACAATTGGGTTGGACCAATTGGGGCATGGTTTGCCGACATTTTGTTTTTTAGTCTTGGTACCTTTGCATATTGTCTTCCTTTTTGTTGTGCTTTTTTAGGGTGGTTTCTGTTTCAACAAACTAAAACTCTGTTTGAAATTGACTACCTTACAATAGGGTTGCGATTAATCGGTGTGATCCTCTTAGTTTTAGGGGTAACGGGACTATTAAGTATGAATGCTGCCGATATCCATACCTATACTTCTGGTGGGTTAGTGGGAGATATTCTAAGCTCGTCTTTAATACCTTATTTTAGTTTAGTAGGTACCACCTTATTGCTTCTATGCTTTTTTTGTACAGGCTTTACTTTAGTTAGTGGAATATCTTGGTTATCAATCGTAGACAAGATAGGTGAAGTTACACTTTTCATAAGCCGTTTTATTTACAAAGCGCCAGCTAAGCTTAAGCATACATCTATCCCTCTTTTGACCTTTAAGCGTCCAGAAAAAACACATCCAGCCCTTGAAAAAACCGAGAATCAGTTTTGGGGTGAAGAGACTCCCCATGAAAACCCCTTTGCTACAGCACCTGATGAGCTAACCGATGAGCCAGAAGTGCCGCAGAGCATTTTGGAAGAGCCAGAACAAAAAACTAAGTCACCGGTTTCTCTGAGTGAGTTAAAGAAAAAAATTACTAAGTCTAGAACCGAGCCTAAGTTTGAACCAGCAGCAGGCTCTGGTGGCATTGTGACAGCTACCCCTGTTCATGTACCTGAGCCAGATGAAAACGGCGAGGCCCAAGGCCCAATGCCTTCTTTTGACTTGCTAGAGCGTGCAGATAAAATAAAAAATCCCATTACACCTGAAGAGCTTGAAATGGTTTCTCGCTTGCTCGAAAGTAAACTAGCTGATTTTAATATTGAAGCTCAAGTGGTAGGGGTTTACCCAGGTCCAGTGATTACTCGGTTTGAAATGGAGTTAGCGCCTGGGGTGAAAGTAAGTAAGATCACTACCTTATCTAAAGATTTAGCCCGTTCGATGTCGGCTATTTCGGTGCGAGTAGTAGAAGTTATACCTGGTAAATCTGTAATCGGGCTTGAGTTACCTAATAAAAAACGAGACATGGTGCGCTTAAGCGAAGTGATTACCGATGATGTTTTCCAATCGTCTGAGTCATCATTAACTATGGTGCTAGGGGCAGATATATCAGGTAAACCTGTTTTTGTTGATTTAGCTAAGATGCCTCATTTATTAGTGGCAGGTACTACGGGTTCTGGTAAATCTGTGGGCGTAAACGTAATGATATTAAGTTTACTTTACAAATCTACCCCAGAAGATGTTCGCTTGATCATGATTGACCCGAAAATGCTAGAACTATCTGTTTATGAAGGGATCCCCCATTTATTAGCTGAAGTTGTCACAGACATGAAAGAAGCAGCTAATGCGCTGCGTTGGTGTGTTGGTGAAATGGAGCGTCGTTATAAGTTAATGTCTGCTTTGGGAGTGAGAAACCTAAAAGGCTGTAATGCCAAGATATTAAAAGCAATTGAAGACGGTGAGCCAATTCGAGATCCCTTATGGAAAGCCGAAGAAAGTATGGAGACTGAAGCCCCGTTTTTAGAGAAGCTTCCTGCCATTGTGGTGGTAGTTGATGAATTTGCCGATATGATGATGATAGTCGGTAAAAAAGTGGAAGAGCTAATTGCACGAATAGCACAAAAGGCAAGGGCCGCGGGCATACACTTGATACTAGCCACACAAAGGCCTTCGGTAGACGTGATTACAGGTTTGATTAAAGCCAACATACCTACTCGTATAGCGTTTCAGGTATCTTCAAAAATTGACTCCAGAACAATATTAGATCAACAAGGTGCCGAAGCCTTATTAGGTGCGGGTGATATGTTGTATTTGCCTCCAGGAACAGGGGTTCCTACCCGAGTCCATGGTGCATTTGTTGATGACCATGAAGTACATGCTGTAGTGGCTGATTGGAAAAAACGTGGCGCGCCTCAATACATTGATGAAATTCTTAATGGCGATGCGAGTGCGGAAATACTTCTGCCTGGAGAACAACCTGAAGGCGAAGATCAAGAGTTTGATGCATTTTATGATGAAGCTGTAGCGTTTATAACAGAAACACGCAGGGCTTCTGTATCAAGCGTACAACGTAAATTTAGAATTGGTTACAATCGCGCGGCCCGTTTAGTTGAACAAATGGAACAAAGCGGCGTCGTATCTGCTCCAGGTCATAATGGCAATAGGGAAGTATTAGCTGCTCCTGCGCCAAGAGATTAAGACCTACTCATTAGATAGCGAGAAAATACCAAGATGAAAAAACTGATTTATTTAACCTGGTTATGTGTGGCAAGTGTGGTGCTAATGGGCCATGGATTAGCACAAAATGCCAGTGCAGACGTTAAACAACAATTAAAAGATAAACTATATAATTTGCGGACCTATCAGGCGAACTTTAGCCAAAAGGTAACAGATTCAGAGGGGACAATTCTGCAACAGGCCAAAGGTAAAATAGCCATGAGCCAGCCTAACAAGCTTTATTGGGAGCTTTTAGAGCCTAATGAAAGTGTGTTGTTAGCCGATGGAAAAGACCTATGGAATATTGACCCATTTATGGAACAAGTCGTTGCTTATGACCAAAACTCAGCCATTGAAAATAACCCCCTTATTTTATTAACTGACCCTTATAGCAATAAGTGGCAAGATTTTCAGGTAGCCCTATCTGGGCAGCAATTTACTATTGAACCCATTGCAGATAAGAGCAGCATAGAGGTATTAAGGTTATTTTTTGAGGGAGAAACCTTAGTCAGTATTGAAACGCGAGATACCCAACAACAAACCAGTCGTTTAGTTTTTACCGATATTCAACAAAACAAGACAATCCAAGAGTCTACTTTTTCATTCAGCATGCCAGCAGGGTACGAATTGGATGATCAAAGAAATCCATGACAGGTGAATTTGATTTTTCTGATAGCCAAACAGGCACTGAGGACTTCGCTCCCTTAGCCGCTCGTATGCGGCCAAATTCAATTGATGAATACTTTGGTCAGCAACATATTATTGGCCCGGATAAACCATTACGGGCGGCATTACTAAGAGGCCAGTGTCACTCCATGATTTTATGGGGGCCACCAGGCACAGGTAAAACCACATTGGCTGAATTAGTGGCATCCCATTGCAATGCCCATATCGAACGTTTATCGGCTGTAAGCAGTGGCGTAAAAGACATTCGTCAAGCTATCGAAAATGCCAAGTTAAACGCCTCACAACATCAACAGCGCACTATTTTGTTTGTTGATGAAGTACATCGTTTTAATAAGAGCCAACAAGATGCGTTTTTACCTTTTATTGAAGACGGTACCGTTACCTTTGTAGGCGCCACCACTGAAAACCCATCCTTTGAATTAAATAATGCTTTGTTATCTCGGGCTAGGGTATATGTGTTAAAAAGCTTAAATGAGCAAGATTTAAAAGAAGTGATGAACCGCGCACTACATGATACCCAAAGAGGTTTAGGTAAACGCGGGATTGAGATAGAAGACAAGGCCCAGTCTTTACTCATAGATTTATCTGGCGGAGACGCGCGGCGATTACTTAACTACCTTGAGCTAACCGCAGACTTTTTAACCATTGGTAGCCATACGCTAACAGCTGATATGGTAAAGCTAGCAGTGGGAGAGCGTGTTGCTCAGTACGATAAAAATGGTGACCAGTTTTACGACTTAATCTCCGCTTTTCATAAATCAGTACGTGGCTCCGCGCCAGATGCGGCTTTGTACTGGTATGCTCGAATGTTGACAGCAGGATGTGACCCTTTGTATGTTGCAAGGCGACTATTAGCTATAGCCACAGAAGATATAGGCAATGCAGACCCAAGAGCCATGCAAATATGCTTAAATGCTTGGGATATTTTTCATCGAGTGGGGCCAGCCGAAGGCGAAAGGGCAATAGCACAAGCCACTATTTATTGTGCCAGTGCTGCAAAAAGCAACGCAGTTTACGTGGCTTTTAAAGCTGCAGTTCGAGATGCCAAAGATGCACCTGATTATCCAGTGCCAGAGCACCTTAGAAATGCACCAACATCACTGATGAAAGATTTAGGGTATGGTCAAGAGTACCGGTATGCCCATGATGAGCCCAATGGTTATGCTGCAGGAGAGAATTACTTCCCTAAAGAAAAACAACATACCCAATACTATCAGCCAACGAATCGTGGCTTAGAGAAAAAACTACAAGAAAAGCTAGCATTCTTAAAACAATTAGACACATCAAGCTCTCAACATAGGTACAAATAATATGCAATCTACCACCATTTACATTTTTATTGCCCTAGGTGGCGCCACAGGTGCGTGTTTACGTTATTTTCTATCGCAACTTATGCTTCAATGGTTTGGTAAAGGCTTTCCTTTTGGTACACTTCTGGTCAATGTTGTAGGCTCTTTTCTACTCGGTTTTTTATATTCATTATTTGAACATGGTCACTTAGAAACCACGCTGTTACGAACAACAATAGGAATAGGTTTTTTGGGAGCGTTAACCACGTTTTCAACTTTTTCCGTAGATACACTGGTACTTTTTCAACAGGGCTTATGGTTGAAAGCTGTACTCAACATAATATTAAATATTCTGTGCTGTTTATTTGCAGCATGGGTAGGTACTCAAATAGTTAAAGGTTAAATAAAACAAGATGTTAGATCCCAAATATTTACGTGGTGATATTCAAGTTGCAGCAGCAAAATTACAAAGAAGAGGGTACACATTAGATACTGCTACCTTTACAGCTTTAGAAGAGAAACGTAAGTCGTTACAGATTAAAACCCAAGAGTTGCAAAATGAGCGTAATGTACGTTCAAAATCAATTGGTAAAGCCAAAGCATCTGGTGAAGACATTCAGCCGTTATTAGCTGAAGTAGGTAAATTGGGTGCCGAGCTAGACTCTGCAAAAGTAGAGCTAGCTGAGCTACTAGAAGAAATTCAAACCTTAGCGGCTGGTATTCCAAATATGCCAGATGATTCTGTACCAGAAGGTAAAGACGAAGACGATAACGTTGAAATCAGCAAGTGGGGTACGCCCCGTGAATTCGACTTTGAAATTAAAGATCATGTTGATGTAGGTGCTGGGTTAAGTAAGGGCGTTGATTTTGACGCTGGCTCTAAACTCGCAGGATCACGTTTTGTGGTAATGCGCGGCCAAGTAGCTCGCCTAAACCGAGCCATAGCGCAGTTTATGCTAGACCTTCACACCCAAGAACATGGCTACGAAGAAACCAATGTCCCTCTTTTGGTTAATGCAGAAAGTATGACAGGCACAGGCCAGTTCCCTAAATTTATGGGCGATGCATTTCACACCAAGCCAGCTACAGAAGAAGGGCAGGGCTTATCTCTGATACCTACCTCTGAAGTACCGCTGGCAAATATCGCTCGTGATGAAATATACACGGCAAAAGAATTACCTATAAAAATGACAGCGTTCACGCCTTGTTTTCGAAGTGAGGCTGGATCTTACGGTCGAGACACCCGTGGTTTAATTCGTTTGCATCAATTTGAAAAAGTTGAGCTAGTACAATTGGTAGAGCCTTCGACTTCATTTGATGCCTTAGAAGAGCTAACAGGCCAAGCTGAGAAAGTACTGCAATTACTTGAATTGCCTTATCGTAAAGTGCTGTTATGTACCGGAGATATGGGATTCGGTGCATGTAAAACCTACGATTTAGAAGTATGGTTACCCGCGCAAGACACCTACCGTGAAATATCTTCATGTTCTAACATGCTTGATTTCCAAGCTCGAAGAATGCAAGCAAGATTCCGTGGTGCACAAGGCAACAAACCTGAGTTATTACATACATTAAATGGTTCTGGCTTAGCAGTAGGTCGTACTTTAGTGGCTATTTTAGAGAACTATCAAGAAGCTGATGGCTCGGTGACTGTGCCTAAAGTATTGCAACCTTATATGGGCGGTTTGCAAAAAATAGGGTAATAAGTATTTTAGGTTTAACCTAATGGTAAAGGCGAGCTTAGGCTCGCCTTTTGTTTTTATTCACATTGTTTACTTATTCGCTGCGTTTACATTTATGGACTTGGTACACTGAGATAATTCACTTCGTTCATCAAGCATTTGCTTTGCTCACCTGCATCTCGGTAACTGCGTCCTGCGTTAGCCTACCTTCCGCCATCCTTGGCGGTCGCATGCAGTTTTTAACTCACGTCCGTGAGAGCTAGTGACTCTTTCTTCAACAGCCAAGAAAGAGTAACCAGAAAGAGGCAGCGCTGCGATTAAATTTCCAATCCATAAAACAATTAGTGTTGATGTTGATACTTGTGTTTGTTTGGAATTTGCAACAATGGCGTCCTTGCCACCAATTTTTATATTTTGCAGGTAATATTAACTTCAACTACTGGATTTAGTATCAGAATTTGAATTGCCCTCAGCGGCTAGTTTGCAAGTTTAGCTGACTAAAAATTGTTAATTTATGTCCTAAAGTAAATGAGTTTTTAGCTTCTTTTATGCGAACACGCCGGCACTTTAACTTTGCTAATTTTTTTAGCAATCCAACCCACTTATGCACAAAATAGACACATTACCACTGTGCTTAAAATAGCTGTTTCCAACCTTAAAATGCAAATAACAAACAAAATGAAAAATTATTTATTAAGGAACTGGGGGGAAAACTTACAAAACGGTGTCTTTATTGGACTAGTTCAATATTTCAAATGATGTCTTTATTGGACTAGTTCAATATTTCAAATTACTAATACAATAATAAATCTAGACAAGTATATACACTTAGTCATATCGCGGTACAAGGAGACATGCATGTTTACAAATTCAAAATTGACGAAATCGATTCGTTTGGCGATAGCTGTAGGTGTTACATCTACTGCTTTCTCATCAAGTTCTTTTGCTCAGGATGAGTCGAGTGCTGCTGTAGATGAAATGGAAACAATCTCAATTACGGGGTCAGCGATTACAAGAACAGCTCTAGAAGGGGCGTTACCTGTTACTGTTGTATCGAAAGAACAAATTGTTCGCTCAGGTGTAACAAGTGTTCCAGATCTAATGGCAACTATACCATCAATGCAAGGCTATCAAACTGCTGGACAGTCAGTAGGTGGTGGTGCTGGTGGTGTTCAAACTGCGTCATTGCGGGACTTAGGCGGCTCTTATACCTTAGTTCTTTTAAATGGTCGTCGTATGCCTTCTTCTGATTCTGGTGCTACAGTTGACCTTAACGCTATTCCTCTTTCAGCAATCGAACGCGTTGAAGTATTGACCGATGGTGCATCAGCTCTATATGGCTCAGATGCAATCGCAGGTGTAATTAACTTTATCCTTAAGAAAGATTTGAACGAAACTACTATTACAGGACGCTTTGATCGACCTCAGGAAAAGGGGGGGGCAAGCTCGAATTTTAGTGTCTCTACTGGGTTTGGTAGTTTAGATGATGATGGGTTTAACATTTTGTTGGCATATAGCCACGATAGCCAACAACAATTAAAATCATCTCAGCGTGATTTCGCTAGTACTGGATTTTTAGAGTTCGATTACAATGGTCAAACCTATCTTTCGGTTGCTGGTTCAGCAAATGCAATCCCTGCAAATGCTTATGTCAGCTTTACAGATGAATCAGGGCTGAGTAACGTTAGTTTCAACCCATATCAAGAAAGTACAGGTTCTTGTCATGACACAAGTTATGCGTCTGGAACTACCTGTGTATTCGATTACACTTCAACTTTAGAAATTGAACCTGAATATACTCGCGATAACTTTTTTACTCAGGCTTTGTTAGAAATCAATGATGACACACAAGCTTATATATCTGCTTCCTATTCACAGTTCGCAATGATATCTAGAATTGCACCTTATCCTACTGGCTCATTTATATTGCCAACAGATTCAGATGTAGTTCAAAATAACGTTATTCCCTATTTAACTGATGAGCAAGCCGCGGCAGTCGATACTGTTACGGCTCGCTGGCGTACTTTACCTGGTGGTAACCGTACTCAAGAGTTTTCTACCGACACATTTCATGTGGTAGCTGGGATTGAAGGATTGATCGGTGATATTAGTTACGATTTTGCTGTAACCAATGGAACTTCAAGCCGTGAAATTACACGTGTTACTGGTTATCCTCTCCAAGACGAATTCTTGGAGCTGGTTACAAGCGGTGACGTTAATGTATTTGCTAGTCCAGATGAACTAAGTGACGAACAAGTTGCACTGGTTCAAGACGCTATGTTTTCAGGCTTGTGGAATACATTTGATACGTCAACGTTTGCAATTGAAGGTAAGGCGTCAATGCCATTATTTGAACTTGCTGATGGTGACGCCTTTGCGGCATTTGGTTTTGATTATAGAGACGTAACTTATTCTAACGAACTATCACAGGCAAACAAAGATGCTGTAATATTGTTTTCTGCACCCGGAAACCAGTTCGATCTGTCTCGTTCTACATACGGTATCTTTGGTGAATTTGTATTCCCTCTGTTTGAAAATTTTGAACTTACTACTGCTTTACGTTATGACACTATAGGTGGGGTAACGAATGATAGAACACTAGTATTTGATGATACAACGGATGAGCAGGTTTTTGATGCTGATGGCTATCCGGTCTATCAGTCAGGTGTTAGTGTCAATGATGATGAATCTGACATTACCTATAAGTTGAGTTTTGCATATAGACCTAGTGATGAATGGTTGCTACGTGGATCATACGGTACTGGTTTTAAAGCTCCCACGATGCGAGAAATTGCAGATCCTCGCTTAGAAAGTGGTGTTACTTCTGTTGCATATGCATGTCCGTTTGACGCTAATAGTACTCATCCATTAGCTGATTTATGTTACACAGATATCCTACAATATGACGTGTATCAGGAAGGTTATGCAGGCCTAAAACCAGAAAAGTCAACGCAGCTTTCGTTTGGTTTTGTTTATGAGCCAGGTAACTGGAGCGTGGGAATGGACTATTGGTCAATTACATTGGAAGACCAAGTTGCAACTGTAACACAAGATCAGATTTTTAATGATCCTATTACCTATGCTGATTTATTTACCTCTAAAGTTGATTTGGGTACCGGTGAAGATGTTTTAGCTATTATTCAAGCGCCAGTGAATATTGGTGAATCTCGTAATTCTGGAATAGATTGGTCAGTTAAGGCATCCAATGAAATTGGTTCTGGGACTTTGAACACCTCCTTTGAAGGTACATTAGTATTAGTAAGTGAGTCTCTTCGAGTAGGTGAAGTGGGTATCTGGGATGATAGCCTTGGTAAGGTTGGTGACGATCAAGCTGTTACGTTCAGATATATCTGGAATTTCCGGAATACTTACTCGATTGGTGATTTTGATTTAACAGCAAACGTTCGTTTCCGCAGTGGATATGATGATGTGGAAAGCAACGAATGTTTAGCATCAGATCAATCAATTTGTAATGATGTTCAGTTGACAATTGACCCTTACATATTAGTAGACACCTTAGCTGCATATCACTTCAGTGATAAGGTGAATGTGTCCTTTGGTATTAAGAACTTGTTAGACGTTGATCCACCTCTAACCTTGAATACAGCTGCTGGACACCAGATTGGATATGATCCACGTTATTCTAGTGCTTACGGCCGTACGTTCTATGTAAGTGGTAGTTATACTTTTTAGTAAAGTGACTACATAATTAATAGAGTAAATCAAAATAATCCCTTGCAATAAGCAAGGGATTATTTTTTAGTGTAATTAGAAGAGGTATATTTAATTCGTCATTCTCAGACGCCGGGAATATAAATCCGTAAAAATAGTTAGATTCATTAAGCCTTCGCGAGCCCTCAAGTAAGTCATATTCTCAGCTTAAAGCAGATTTGGAGCTGCGGAATAAACGTTCAGGTTTAACAAATATTCAGCAAAAAAATCACTCTGTTTATGCTTGATTATTATTGTAATCCGCCTATTTTAAATAGTTATTTATTGAAACCCTTTGAAACGTTACTTGGTTTCTCTTAGCTGGAGTGCGCTGGCTTTTTTAGCATCTTTTTTCCATCCTTAGCCCATTCTTTTCCTTACGAAGCTCTAATTACTCAGCACGTATATCCGAATTTAAGCTCGCTCCAGATTGCTTCGGTTAAAACTTAGAGGTATAACTTCTGTTTAATTAGACCAGAAAAATCTAGTTCAATGTGATCAATCAAAAGTGATAAACAAAAGAGACAGTCATCGGAGCATCGGATCTAATAGTTAAATGCATTTACTCTAGGTGCTTAGACAAAAACTTTTCCATCTCTTCAAATGTTTTGCGTTTACTTTCTTTATATTTGAATGGGTTATGGCCCGTATCTTTTAATCTAATCATTTGCACTGGCTTTTTCTGCTTGATAAGTGCTTTGTACATTTGCTTAGTTTGAGAAGAAGGGACGATTTTATCTTTATCTCCGTATATCAATAAAGTTGGTGTTTTGACCTTGTCTATTAATAACGCTGGAGAGTTTTCTTTTAACAAAGCTTTGTCTTTTTTAGGATCGCCAATTGATGTTTTAACAAATGTTTTTAGGCTATCAGAATTATTGCTATCAAGCTCATGTTCTACAAGATCAGTGATATCAGAAATCCCGTTTATACTAATTGCACATTTAAAAAGATCTGGTGTTTTTGCTGTGGCTATAAGGGCTGAGTAGCCACCATAGGATGCTCCAACAATGCAAACTTCATCTTTATCAATAATGTTTCTTTTAACTAAATAGTGTAGGGCATCCTCAACATCGTCCTGCATGAGTCTGCCCCATTGTTTGTATCCAGCCTTTTGAAATTCTAAACCATAACCAGATGAGCCTCTGAAGTTTGGTTTAACTACAACGTAACCTCTAGTGGCAATAAATTGCGTAAAATCATCATAATTTAGGGTGTCTCTATACTGTGGGCCTCCATGAGGCATGATTACTGCTGGGTAGGGTTTACTACCGTCAAAATCAGCTGGCAGATACAGGTAGGCTGTTATGCTCGCTCCATCTCGAGCAGGGTAGTGTATTGTTTGGCCGCTTGCTAACTTGTTTTTAGGTAGCGTTTTGAATGGGTAACTAAAATGAGTGGTTTTTTCGTGTTCTAAGTCGTGTACGTAATAGGTAATTGGATTAGATGCCCCCCATGTAGCGAGTAAGGCTCTGGTTCTATCTTTTGACAGATAGGTAAACTCAAAATTTTCTAATGGATAAACACTATTTAGTTGGTTGTAGGCTGCTTGATAATCTTGATCGAAATAATGTGAGCGATACACATCTTTAACAGTTTTATAGCCAATGACATTATAATTAACGCCTTCCGTGATAACGCCAACTATATCGGTATTTGGAATACTGACTAAGGTTTTTTGCTCATTTTTACCTACCGAAATAAGTTCGTGGTAGCCCGTTTCTTCATTTAGCTTTCTATAAATGAGCTGTTTATCTTTTACTCCTGCTAGATCTTTAAGCTCCACTCTATTTTTATTTTGTTCATCTTCATCATAATAAATAGTGTCGATTAACTTCCAGTCATCTTCTGTGGCGTTGTAAGCTAGTATTTCTATGGTTTTAGCTACTCTTCTATAGTCGTATCGATAGATAATATTTGCTTCTGAGTCATTTAGAAACGCCACAGTGAAACGCCCACCTTTCACTATTTTGGTAGACTTTCCTGTATTTACATTGAGCTTGAATAGAGTGAGTCTTGTATTGATATCCGTTGACATTAATACATGTTCATCATCGTTAACCAAATAGTCTGTAATTGATACTAAGTTTGTATTTTTCTTAGCTGCACTTTGATCATTAAACAAGCCCACACTGTCAGTTCCATCAATTTTTGTGGACACTAATCTTGAGTATTTAAAATACTTGTCTATATCAAAGTCTTCTTCGGTTTGAGCCTTTTTCCTGAGTTTGTCTGCTCCATGGGGCACTAAATAATTAACGAGTATTCTCTCATTGTTGGCCCAGGTTACCTTATAAGCTCTAATGATATTATCACCAAAAGAGCCTACAACTTTTTGATTATCTATGTCATAAACGACTATTAAACGTGAGTCTCCTTTATTCCATGTGCTTGCCACAAACTTGCCATTTGGAGAAAGACTGGCGTTTAGCATAGAAGGAGGGGCCAAAAAGTCGTCAACACTTAGTTCGCTACTATGAGCAGTACTTAAATAGCTAAACAAGCTTAAGGCTAAAAGCAAGGTAAATAAAACATGTTTTCTCATAACTATTTCGAATTCCTTGAAAAACCACTCGCTGGCAAGCCAAACAAGTAGTGGGTCCTTATTTATTGTTCAAATATATTTTTATAAGCATTTAGCCGGTTTAGGTAATCCTGCGATTTTGGTTGCTTGCTTAGCTGGCCCTTTGGGGAATAACTTAAACAAGTAGCGGCTGTTGCCTTTTTCTTCACCAAATTCATTTTTCATGGCTTTTACTAAGGCTCGCATTGCTGGGCTAGTATTAAACTTTAAGTAGAACTCTCTAACAAAATTGACTACTTCCCAATGATTTTCTGTTAGATCGATGTTTTCTGTTGCCGCTAAAATAGGCCCTAACTCTACTTGCCAGTCATCAACATTCAATAAATAACCAGCTTTATCTGTTTCTATTTTGTTACCTGCAAATTCGAAAAAATATTCCATAGGGTTACCAGCTGACTACTTTGTTAAATTTGAGGCTAAGCTCAACGAAGCCTTTATAGTTAATAGTTTCAAGTTGCTCGCTTACTTGAACTCCCCGGGCTTCAGCGTCTTCTTTTAGAATAAATACTTGGCCGCTAAATTCATGCAGCTTTTTGCCTAAGTCTTGGTGCATTGCTGCATATACGGCATCTTGGGTGAGTAAAATGCCATCGTTATCTGCTACGTGTTGTAAACAGTGTTGTATTGTTAAGTCTTTAAATGGGCTAGATGTTAGCTTATGTAAGATCATTAAAAGCTCATTACATGTTGTTGGCAGGTTAGTAGGTTAGATAACTCTTCTGGCTCAATTAATTTTATATCTATGCATAGTTCTGACACTTGAAGGCCACGACTCTGAAGACTATGTTTGCACGCATAGATGTTCTCAATATCGTAAAACTCTAATGCTGGGAATGTCTTGTGGTACTCCTTAGCATCAATGCTAGCCGGAGCTTGCTTTGACAAAAGTTGAAACACGCCGTCATCTATAAAAAACAGGCTGACATCTTGCCCAAAATTACTCATTGCCAAGGCCATGTCTAAGCTTTCTTGGCCATTTGAGGTGCCGTGCGGGGCGGACCGATTTATTATGGCGATACCTGTCGCTGGCTTGTTCAAAACTGTATCAACCTATCACTATTTTTTAAGAGTACAGCTAGCTCTCCTAGGCCTACAGACTCGAAAGGTGGGGTTAAACTATAGTGCTCAGTATCATTCTCTGCTGCGTCTTCGGGGCTGGTTATTCCTCTTTTACTGGCTGCGCTCACACATACCATTAAAGGGACATTATAAGTATCTGCTAGGCCTTTCCATGCCTTATACAAATCAAACTCATTTGAAGGAATTAATTGTAAGCTGGATCCGTTTAACGTGCCGTCTTGGTAAAAAAACACACCTTCAACAGTGTGTTTTGTTTCGACAGCCGCAAGGGCAAAACGATAAGCACTATAAGCGTTTTGTTCTGAAAATGGAGCTGATGTAACTAATAAAGTAAAAGACGACATAGAGAAGCAATGTACCATAAAAAAACGCCCCAGCAAGCTGAGGCGTTTTAAAAAATCTTAATTCTTTAAGAATTAATCATCACCACCAAAAGCACCAAGAAGGTGAAGGATAGATGTAAATAAGTTGTATATATTCAAGTACATAGAAACCGTAGCACGAATATAGTTGGTTTCACCGCCATTAATAATACGGCTAGTATCAAATAAAATGAAACCTGACATGATAAATACTATGGCTGCGCTTACTGCTAAACTTAAAGCTGGAATGCCTAAGAAAATGTTAGCTAAAGACGCCACTACAGCAACGATTAAACCAACTAATAAAAAGCCACCCATAAATGAGAAGTCTTTCTTAGTCGTAAGTACGTAGCCAGATAAACCAAAAAACACTAGTGCTGTGGCACCAAATGCTTGCATGATTAACTCACTGCCGCCTTGAAACCCTGCGTAATAATTTAGTGTGTAACCAAGTGAACCACCAAGTAGCCCAGTAAAAGCAAAAACAAACCAAATGCCAGCAGAACTTTGAGATGCTTTGTTTAAGAAAAATATCATAACTAGAGCGGCTAGGTTCATTCCCATGGCAATACCTGGAGAAATGTTCATTGCAGCAGTTATGCCAGCACACACTGCACTAAAGGTGAGTGTCATGGCTAACAACATGTAAGTGTTGCGTAGTACTTTGTTAGTTTGCAATACAGAAGCTTGACCTGTATTGCTATAGGAAGATCTGTGTTCCATCGTATTCTCCAGGAAATAAATTAAAAAACTATTAGAACTGTATTTGTATGGTGTTTAGGTGACTTTTTCAAGTGCTAATAGCGAATATTGTTACCAGTATATTGTAAAATGGTGTAAATACGCTCAATCCGTTCAAACAATAATCAAACGAAACATTTTATGAAATTAATACTTTACAAGCCTTAAAAACGTCACTAATATTCGCATCCTCAATTCGGGGACGTCGCAATAACTTGTTATCACGACTACAACGAATGAGAACAATACGGATAGCTGGCAGAGCTCGGTTTAATGCACCTGACTTGAAATCAGACGTACGGTCAAACGTACCGGGGGTTCGAATCCCTCGCTATCCGCCATATTTGAGAAACCCGCACTTGCTGCGGGTTTTTTATTGCCTAAAATTTATTGAGTTATAAATAGCAAAAGAGAGACCCACATGGTCCGACAAAAACTTCTGGAAAGTTTTTGAACATGCTTTGCATGGCCCGCGAAGCGGGTGAGGGCAGGGATAGCCCGAATACAAAAACTTCTGGAAAGTTTTTATTCGCCACATCCATGTGGCTCACCTACCTTGTAGGTCAGCTAAAGCTGTTCTTAGTTGCTCCTGCGCCTTTTGGTGAACATGCTTTGCATGGCCCGCGAACCGGGTGAGGGCAGGGATAGCCCGAATACAAAAACCTCTGGAAAGTTTTTATTCGCCACATCCATGTGGCTCACCTACTTTGTAGGTCAGCTAAAGCTGTTCTAAGTTGTTGCAACAAATTTTGCTGCTGAGCGTTTTAGCGCACCTATGTGCTTGGGCAAATACCTTATTTCCCATCATGTTTTTATAGCTTAATTTGTAATAATTCAATTTTGATATTCAATAAATTCTTGTTAGTAAATTGAGAAGTCGAAAATATTGATTTTTAAGCATAAATAGTCGATTTATTCCTACTTCAATGCCCTCGTTTTTATTATAATAAACAGATTCAAATAGAGGTCTTTTTAAGCACTGCTTCAGCTATATGAGTGCGGGCCGTAAATTATAAATGTGGAAGAACTAAATGAACGTTATTTGTGTTGGCGAGATGTTAATTGACTTTGTTTGTACTGATACCAATATGGGGTTAGTAAACGGTGTAAATTACGTAAAAAAATCTGGTGGCGCACCCGCTAATGTAGCTGCTTGTATCGGTAAATTAGGTGGTGAAGCATTGCTTGTGGCATCCGTTGGTCACGACCCATATGGCGAGTTTCTTATTCAAGAAGTCCAAAACTATCAAGTGAATACCGATCACGTAAATACCTTACCTATGTCTACTACCTTTGCCTTTGTTTCCTTGGCTGATAATGGCGAGCGTGAATTTGCTTTTAATCGCGGAGCCGATGAGCAATTAGCACTTAGCGCTAGTGATATTGATACTTTGACAAACAATTCAATTCTGCATTTAGGTTCAGCGACTGCGTTATTAGGTGGCAGTTTGAGTGAAAGTTATTTGGCACTAGCTAAAGAAGCTAAACGTAAAGGCAATATTATTTGCTTCGATCCAAATTATAGAATTGATTTATGGCGAGGTAGAGATCAAGAGTTTAAAGATGCTTGTAACGCCTACTTTAAAATGGCAGACATGGTTAAAGTAAGTGACGAAGAGTTAACTTTGCTTTCTGGCGAAGAAGATATGAAAACAGGTTGTCAATTTTTCCACGATTTAGGCGTGAAATTAGTATTGGTAACGTTAGGACCAGACGGTTGCTTAGTGTCATTAAATGGTGAACAAAAGATAGTGCCTGCTTATGAAATAAACGCCGTTGATACAACAGGTGCAGGTGATTCATTTATCGGTGCTATGTTGTTTAAAATGTCGCAAACAGCTGCCGGTGATAACTTTTATGAAAATGATATCGAGGATTTTGTGGCTTTTGCAGGTAAAGTAAGTGGCTTGGTCTGTTCTAGTATTGGTGCTATGTCAGCATTACCTACTTTAGAAGAAGTAGAAGCTATGAGTTTTAAAATTAAGCAGTAAACATTAAAAAGGGACATTCATGTCCCTTTTTAGTTTTTTGGTTACCCACTAAGTGAAACGAGTGGGTTAATCAATACTCAATAGGCGCTCTGCCGTATATTCATTTGTAATCAGACCATTAATCATTTTTGATCTCAGTGCGCCTAAAATAGCGAAAACTTTTTCTTCACCAGCGGCAATAGCATACACAGGTTTATCAACCCCAACTTTTAAAGGGGTACTGGCAACCCTTTGATTTACGGCGCAGTCAATCAAGTTACCATTTCGGTCAAAAACCCAACTGATCATTTCACCAACTGCACCTTTAGCATCAAGTTCATCTAACTCTTCGCTGGTGATAAAGCCATCTAGGTGTAGTGGTGAGTGGGGCCCTAAATCACCAACGCCTACAAAGGTTACATCAGCATTTGCCGCTAATTTTAAGTTATTAGCCACATAATATTGAGCATGTAATTGCTCTTTTTCAGCTTGGCTTCTAGGTAAAACTGGTAGTGGCATAGGGTAATGCTTTGCACTTACATGTTCTGCCATACGTACTACAACATCATAGGGTGAGGCCGACCCATCTGATGCCATATTACCTAGTAAGGCAACAATTTTATGTTGTTCACAATCTAGTGAAGATAACTCATCTACACAGGCTCGTAATACTCGCCCAGTGCCCATAGCTAAAACCTTAGGTTCAGCAGATTTTAAATGCCTTTCTATTTCGCTAGCCCCTGCTTGTGCTAACCCTAAGGTAGAGGAGGGGTCTTCAGCATCACTTGGGACAACTTCACATGATTGCAAACCAAAACGGCTTTTAATTTTGACTGCTAAATCCATACATTTGGCGACAGGGTGATCGAGCCTCACTTTAATTAGCCCTTCACTTACAGATAGGGCAACCATACGTTGTGCCGATTGTCTTGAAATATTAAGCTTTTTGGCTATTTCGTCTTGGGTCTTTCCTGCTACGTAGTATAGCCAGCCAGCCCTAGCTGCATCGTCTAACTTTCTTGTTTCTGTATTAGATAGCTTGGCCACGTTTACCTCTTATTTTCCTAAAGTTAGCGAAGGCGCTAACTTATATAATTGTTTCCATTGTTGAATTGTAACTACATCGTCCGTGATGTTGCTATTCACTGTCTCTTGGTTATTAAAATGACTTCCACCAAGATATTTAATAACTTGCATTTGGGCTGCTTGAGCGGCTTTTATCCCAGCTGCAGAATCTTCAATCACTAAGCAATGTTGAGGTTTTACTCCCATTTTTTGTGCTGCATGTAAAAATATATCTGGAGCCGGTTTCCCTCTTTTTACTTCAGAGCAAGTAAATACACAGTCAGTAAAAGACTCAGTTAGCCCTGTTACTTTAAGTGCATGTTTGACTCTTTCTGGGCTACTACTGGTGGCAACACAACTTGGTAAAGATAGTTGCGACAATAATGCTTGTAATTCAGGGGTGGTGGTTAATTCTGCCGTAAATGTTTCCATTAAAGCTTGATGGTAATCATCTTTAAACTCTTCAGGTAATGAAACTGAGAAATCTGCGAGTACTTTAGCTGTGACATGGGCAAAACTATGCCCTAAAAAGTGTAAGTCAAAATATTCACCAGAGACGTCGGCGCCTAGCTCTCCCAACATTTTTAATAGTACCCTTTTACTAAGTACCTCGCTGTCTATTAATACACCGTCACAATCAAAAATAACTAACTCTATATTTTTATATCTAGTCGTCCCATTCAAATTAGTCATATTCTTACCACCGTTTTAGTTAGACATAGCTGGTATGCTAGTCCAAATATTGCTTTAGGGTGTTTGCTGTTCCATGGTCCCAAAGACTTGTTAACCAAGTTTCAAAGTGGCCAGCAAAACGCTCATTATCACACAGTGTTCCAAATATGTCGGGCATTTGCAAAAATGCCTTTGGGTTTTCTTTTGCTAGTAAAGCTTGCTTTATTAAGCGCGTTGCTTGTTGATCCTCTAAAGTAATACTACTCTCTGCTGCGCCAGCCGCTGCACATAGTCGGCACCATAAGGCCACCACTAAAGCTAAACCTTTGACGTCTCGGTTTAGCTCAAGGTTGGCAGAGATTATGGGTAGTATGAATTTAGGCAAACGGTTGGAGGCATCTTGACAAAGCCTTTGTACAGTATCCCGTACTTCTGGGTTACTAAAGCGAGACTCAATCAAGTTAAAATACTCAGTAAAGTCTATCCCCGGTACCGGTGCGAGGGTAGGAATTATATCTTCTGTCACTAGCTTTTTGAGATATTCGCTGATAACAGAATTGCCCATAACGTCATGTACCAATTCTATTCCTAGTAGCGCTGCAGGGTAAGCTATCGCAGCGTGTCCACCATTTAAAATGCGTAATTTCATAAGTTCAAATGGGGCAACATCAGCTACAAATTCAACGCCTACTTTTTCTAGGGGAGGGCGACCATTTGTAAACTTATCCTCAAGTACCCATTGTCTGAAAGGTTCGCAAAACACTGGTGCTTGATCCTCAATGTTAAATAAACTGCTAAGCCTTTCTCGCTCTTTGTCTGAGGTTGCAGGAGTAATACAATCCACCATAGAATTGGGAAAAGTCACCTCTGACTCAATCCACTGTGCTAATTCTTTATCTATGGCCATTGCCATGTCTAACACCGCCCGTTTAGTCACATTGCCATTGTGCGGAATATTGTCACAAGACATAATGGTAAAGGCTTTAATACCTTGTTCCCTTCTAAACTTAAGAGCTGCAATCAAGATACCAAACACTGTCGATGGATTATTGAAGCTATTTATATCCTTTTGTATTTCAGGGTGGTGTAAATTGAATCCACCTGATTTTTCATCAATAAAATAGCCCCCTTCTGTGATGGTAAGAGACACAATTTTTATATCTGCTTGGCTAAGGGCACCAATTAAACTGTTTTCATTATTATCGATGAAATCAATCATAGAACCACATACCTCTGCAGTGAGGCCTTGAGCATCCAGTTCAACTACTGTGGTAAGCCAATCTTGCGAGAGCAACTTATTACGCATGGCCATATCGTAAGACTTGGTGCCAGCTCCTTTTATGGCCCAATTTAAGGCTTCTCCAGTATTAAATAGCTTATGCAAGTACATAGCTTGATGGGCACGGTGAAAGTTACCCACACCAATATGGACAATACCGCCAGACAACTGGTCTTTGGTGTACTTGGGCTTACGTACCTCGCAAGGCAAGGTAGTTAAGGTTTGGCTATTTAATTTAACTGGCATTAGGTGTTACTCGTTTTAGCGCTGTTGGCCACTATAAAAGTGGCACTAAGCTGATTTTAGGTACAGTTAACTTTAACTTGCTTGGTCTGTTAGGCGAGGCAAGGTGTTACCAGCTTTATCAAAGCGTAAGATCTTATTTTGAGCCGCACTCAAGAACACCTTATCACCGTAGGTAAAGGGGCAGTCGCCGTCACTTTTAACGGTTAAGGTGCCAACTTTTTCTACATGAACATGCAAGAATGTTTCAGAACCTAAATGCTCAACCACACCTACATTACCCGCCCACATACCTTCGTCTGTAGATATCTGAATATGCTCTGGGCGCACACCAATTGAAGTTGCCCCATCCTCAGCGTTATTTACGTCAATAAAATTCATCTTAGGTGAACCAATAAAGCCAGCAACAAAACGGTTCACTGGGTTTTGATATAGCTCTAATGGGGTGCCAACTTGTTCAATGATGCCGCCATTAAAAACAGCAATGCGGTCTGCCATAGTCATAGCTTCTACCTGATCATGGGTAACATAAATCATGGTGGTGGCTAAACTTTTATGTAACTCTGATATCTCAAGGCGCATGTTAACCCTAAGAGAAGCATCCAGATTCGACAAAGGCTCATCAAATAAGAATGCTGAGGGTTGACGTACAATGGCACGACCAATAGCAACACGTTGTCTTTGACCTCCAGATAACTGGCCAGGCTTACGATCTAAATAATCATCGAGGTTGAGTATTTTGGCCGCAGATGCAATTTTTTGCTCAATGATCTCCGGAGATACTTTTGCACGCTTAAGAGGGAACGCAATATTATTACGTACCGTCATATGTGGGTACAGAGCATAAGACTGAAATACCATAGCCAAACCTCGTTTGGCAGGTGGGGTACTAGTGGCATCTTGTCCGTCAATTTCAATGGTACCACTGGTGGTATCTTCTAATCCGGCAATCATGCGTAGTAAAGTCGATTTACCACAACCTGATGGGCCTACAAAAACGATAAACTCACCGTCTTTAATTTCTAAGTCTAATGGCTTGATAACGTTCACATCACCAAAGCTTTTTGTTACTTGTTTTAATGTAATACTACCCATTTTCAATTCTCCTACTTAACTGCGCCGAAGCTTAATCCACGCACTAATTGTTTTTGACTAAACCAACCCAAAATTAAAATGGGAACTATTGCCATAGCTGATGCTGCAGATAGCTTGGCGTAAAATAGCCCCTCTGGGCTTGAGTAACTGGCAATAAATGCCGTGAGTGGCGCTGCGTTGGCTGCCGTTAAAATTAAGGTCCAAAATGCTTCGTTCCATGCCAATATCACGTTCAGTAATAAGGTTGACGCAATACCTGGTAAGGCAATAGGTAAAAGCACATGAAATACTTCTTCTACTATGGTGGCGCCGTCCATACGTGACGCTTCAAGAATTTCGCTGGGGATTTCTCGAAAGTAGGTGTAAAGCATCCACACCATGATAGGTAAGTTGATTAAGGTCATCACAACCACTAAGCCTAACTTGGTATCTAGCAACCCAAAGTCACGGAACAACAAGTAAATAGGGATCAACACACCAACAGGAGGTAACATTTTGGTAGATAACATCCACATCAAAAGGTTTTTGGTACGCTTAGTTTGTACAAAGGCCATTGACCAAGCTGCAGGGATGGCTATAAGCAAACCTAACAAACTTGACCCTAAAGAAATCACCACTGAATTCCAAAAGTGAGTGAAATACGGAGAGCGCTCTAATACGTCTCTGTAGTTTTCTAAGGTCCAATCAAACATAAACAAACTTGGGGTCGCTGATATCGCCTCTGCTTCTGTTTTAAAACTAGTAAGCAAGGTCCACAGGATAGGGAAAAATATCAAACCACTTATGGTCCAAGCTAAAACCGTATAAATTAATTTTGATTTATGACTACTGATAATTGCCATGATTTAGCCCTCCAAGTTTTTGCCAATAAGGCGCATTAAGAAAATGGCAACAATGTTAGCTATGATCACCGCTACTATGCCTCCAGCAGACCCACCGCCTACATCAAATTGCAGTAACGATTGGGTATAAATTAAATAAGTAATATTGGTTGACGCATATCCTGGCCCGCCGCTTGTTGTCACAAGAATTTCAGCGAAGATAGACAATAAAAATATGGTTTCGATAAGGATCACAGCGGTAACGGCACGAGATAAGTGCGGTAACACTATGTAGAAAAACTTACTAAATGGGCCTGCGCCGTCTAAATCTGCCGCTTCTAATTGCTCACGATCAAGAGACTGAATAGCCGTTAGCAAAATCAAAGCTGCGAAGGGTAACCACTGCCAAGAGACAAGAATGATAATCGACAACAAAGGCACTTGAGCGAAAAAATCAATAGGGTTCATTCCTAACCAAGATGAAAAGTGCGCAAACAAACCGTTAACTGGGTTCATCAACATATTTTTCCAAACTAGGGCTGATACAGTTGGCATCACAAAAAACGGTGCCAAAACCATAATACGCACGTAATTTCGGCCCCAAATAGCTTGGTCAAGCAAAATGGCTAAACCTATGCCACCACAAATGGTAATAGTTAACACACCACCTACAAGTAAAAGTGTGTTGAAGAAAGACTCAGTAAAGGCTGGGTCGGTAAGAAAAAATTCGTAGTTTAGAAAGCCAATGAACTCATGTTCGCCAGGTATGAGTAGATTGTAATCCAAAAAAGAAAAGTACAATGTCATACACAGCGGCACGATCATCCACCCCAGTAGTAACAATACTGAGGGCATCAACATAAACTTTGCCAATGTGCGGGATTGTGTAGTCGCCATAATTAAGACCTTTTAATATTATTAATATAGGGTAAGTTACCCATAGATATTGCTTGGATAACTTACCCGACTATAAGCCGTTTGCTATTTAGGGTAGCGGGCTTTACGCATGGCGCGTTCTGTCAAACGTTGTGAACTAGCTAAAGCTTGTTTCACTGTCATTCTGCCGGTAAGTGCGGCGCTAAATTGTTGACCTACTGCGGTTCCAATTCCTTGAAATTCAGGAATAGCCACAAATTGCACGCCTACATAAGGCACTGGCTCAACAGTAGGGTTAACTGGGTCGGCTGATTGAATAGAATCTAGTGTGATTTGCGCAAAAGGCGCTGCTTTTAAGTACTCTGGATTTTCGTATAAAGATATCCGTGTACCTGGAGGCACTTTTGCCCAGCCTTTTTTAGAGGCGACTAAGGCTGTGTACTCTTTAGAGGTAGCCCAGCTAACAAATTTCATAGCAGCATCTGATTTTTTGCTACTTGCAGGGATAGCTAAGTTCCATGCCCATAACCAGTTACCACGTTTGCCTAAGCCGTTATCTGGCGCTAGTGCAAAGCCTACCTTGTCTGCTACTTCCGAGTCTGTTTTGTTGGTAACGAATGCACCTGCCACTGTCGCATCAATCCACATGCCGCATTTGCCTGTTTGGAATAAGGCTAGGTTTTCGTTAAAGCCGTTAGCAGAAGCTCCAGGAGGGCCTGACTCTTCCATTACATCAACATAGAACTGCAGGGTATCTTGCCAAGGCTGAGTGTTAAACTGAGGCTTCCAGTTTTCATCAAACCAGCGAGCTCCAAATGAGTTAGACATAGAGGTGATTAAAGCAATGTTTTCACCCCAACCAGCTTTACCTCGTAAACAGATACCGTAAACCCCGGCGTCTTTGTCTGTCATTGCTTTAGCCGCTTTACGAATAAAGGTCCAAGTAGGGGCCTTAGGCATCTCTAGTCCAGCTTTTTCCATAAGATCTGTGCGGTACATAACCATTGAGCTTTCACCATAAAATGGGGCAGCTACTAGCTTATCGTCTATTGACAGGCCGCTTCTGATTGCTGGTAGCAAATCATCTTGATCATAGTCGGCATCTAGTTTGTCTAGTGGTTTTAACCAACCTTGTTTACCCCAAATAGGAACTTCATATGTACCTATTGTCATAACATCATATTGCCCACCTTTAGTGGCAACGTCTGTGGTGACACGTTGGCGTAGAATGTTCTCTTCTAGTGTTACCCACTTTAAATTTATATCTGGATTTTTAGCTTCAAAATCAGCACTTAGCTCTTTCATGGTGATCATGTCACCGTTATTCACTGTGGCGATTGTGATCGTTTCTGCGGTTACCGCTGCACTCATAGTCAAAGCGCCGCAAGCTAGCATAGTTAATTTATTTAACATCGGGTATTCCCCTTATAATCAAAATTAAGGTCTCATTTAGTTGCTCTAAATGAGACAGTGTTGTTTGTATCGTTCGCGTTAGGTAACTAAACCTTAAAACTTAACTGAGATTTCTGACGTAATACCATCAAAACCAGCGCCAATTTGGCCACCAGAGTTAATGCCTTCGTCTTGGTCTACGTATTCAACTTTCAATAAGGTTTTATCGTTAAACCAGTAACCCGCAGCAACTTGTAGGCGCTCTACCTTGTTATCTGTTTGTTCAATAAGATCAGAGGTGTTTTTAGCGTCAGAATAACGAGCTGCTAAATAGAATTTTTCAGGAATAATGTAGTGCTGTGCTTCAACTACATAGTATTCAACAGAAGAGTCACCATTGATAACATTAACGGAATCAAAGGTTGTACCGTCTGCATCAGCTACGCCGTCTGTTCCAAAGTAAGTGATACCAGCTAATGCATTACCCGCAGTATCTGCAAAGGTGTAATCATCAGAAGACTTACCAAGCATTAAGATAACGCTAGTGTTCGGGTTAGGTTGATATGCTAAATCTAGTTCGATAATAGACTGGTTAAGGCCAGGCAATGCACCTACGTGGGTATCACGCTCACTTGAAGCAGAAGCAGAGAAGTTATAGTTTTCACCGTCACCAAAGCGATAGTTTGTAGTCGTTACACCATCAAGACTTGCGATTCCATTTTGAAAATCTAATTGATCACCTTGGTTAGCTTGGAAAAAGCTTAAACCAGCTTTAAAGCCATTTGTAAATTCTAACGCGCCTTGTAAGCGGTAGTTGTACCCGCGGTCTTCTTGGAATGCTTCACCAAAGCTTGACGTAGTCATATGACCTGCAACTGTATAGCTGCGGATTGGGCCATCTTCAAAAGTCTTTTTATAACTAAGTTGCGCACCGTTTTCGGCAGTGGCGTAGTCGGTAATACCGTTACCTATAAGCGCATTGCCTTGGTTGTCTGCTCCGTCTTGAAAGCCTTTAAATTGGAAAGGAGAAGCACCTATATTACCCAAGCGTAGCGTTAAGTTAGAATCGTCGCTGGCATTACCAGAAAGCCCAAGTAACTCAAACTCAATACCAGCAAAGTCTTGGTGGAAAGAAAAATCTCTATCGCCATTGTTACCAAAATCATTTGGCTCTTCGGCGATATCAACGTCGGCAGTAATGTAATCGGTTATATAAAATTTAAATTGTAGGTTGACTCTAAGGCGACCAAAACCGTCTGATTGCTCTTCATCTACTGGTCTAAAAGCGCCTTCTTTGGCTTGAATGGCTTGGTAGTTTTGCATCGCTAAAAAGTTAATATCTGCTAGACCGTCCAAGAACTCTTTCGCATAAGCTTCCGAACTATGTATTTGTGTTACTGCGCTTACCGCTAAAACTGCTGCTGGTAAACCTAACTGTTTTTTCATTTTATTTAACATGTTTGTGTCCTGCGTCTCATTCGTTATAAACAATAAAAATTGGTAAAAATCTTATTAATTTTACGTTCCGTATTACCAATTCATTTGTGAGCAATTAATTCTCCCTATAACCAAAATACTCTTTAGTGCATATGCTCAGCTGTTGGGCATATTCTCAGAATGTTTTGTTAAGATCAACATTTTTAGTTACATAAATTTTACATATTTGGTTTTTGTTTTTAAATTTGAATAAAAACAATGACTTAAGTTTGGGTATTTTGTTAATGAAAATGGCGAGTTTTATAGGGTGGAGAGCTTGCTTTGAAATGCCTTTAGAAAACCACACAAATATTTTATTGGCATATTTGTTAATAGTACTGCCGGTAGAACGAAGCAGGGAGGTTGTTATGAGCGTTAAATACCAAGAAATAGTAAATATATAAATGCACTTTTATAGCTAGTGCAATTGCCCTTAAAAGTAATTTTTGTTGCTATTATGTAAATCAAGTTGGCTTAAAAATCAGGTAACTTTACAAGGTAATTTTTAGCTAATTGGGTAGAGCTAAATTAAGCTAGGCACAACAGCTAGCTAAATGTAATGCAGGGTATTTGCTAGATGCAAATAGGGGCTAGAGGTTTTTTGTGATCGTGAGAAACTAAGCTTTGTTATCGGTAAAACATGGATTTTACCGATAGCAGGTTGGAGCTAGTCGTGTACTACTTTGGCGTAAGAGCCCGAATGAAATACCAGAGGTTTATTACAGTCCGCTGTTTCGTAATCTAGTACTTTACCCACCAATATTACATGATCGCCACCATCATACTCGTGTTGACACACACATTGAAAACGCGCACTAAACTCAGGCAATAAAGGCACATCGCCAATACCTGAGGTGATATCTAAGCCTTTGAATTTGTCTTCGCTTTTTTGGGCAAAAGTATTTGATAAGTCTTGCTGGTGTTCACTTAACACATGAACGGCAAAATGGTGACCTTCTCCAAAAGAACTTAATGAGCGTGCCCCTTTGTCTAAGCTCCACAAAATCAGAGGTGGATTCAAAGACACAGTGTTAAAGCTACTTGCAGTAATGCCAATTAATTCACCCAATTCATTTTTGGTGGTGATAACCGTGACTCCTGTAGGAAACTTACCCAAGGCGTTTCGGAAATCTCTGGGGTCGAATTCGGGTTGGGTCATTGAGACTCTCCTAATTATTTACGTGGTTTGTGTCTCAAAAAATGACATTGAAACGATAAAGCAGCTAGCTTAAAGCTTCTTAGTCAGTTTGAAAATAGGGAAGGTAGGGTTCTTAGATACAATAAATATGAATAAAATAAATCCTCTTATGATTATTAAGTATTGATTGTTCTAAATTAAAACAATCTAGATCAAGTTAAAGGGCATTTATGTTTTGGGTTTTACGGCCGAATGATTTACCCTTACAACACTCGATTAATATGGCTTGTAATAACCATGTTTTCTTCTAAAACTAAACAACCTGACACAAGTTCAACCCATCATCTAGCGCATATACCAACTAAGTGCAGATGCGGTGGAAAACCTACTAAACCTGCTAAGATTGAAGGTTTGACAGATAGGTGGGTGATTAAGTGTAGAGTTGACGCATGTTATGCGTATAATATTGGCCAAGGACTGAATGACACAATTGCTGGTTGGAACCGCTTAAGTACTCACTTTTACAGATAATAAGTAACAGCGAGTTGAACATATAAAAATAAGAAGTACGGAGTTCTTCCTTGATTAAACTGTTATTAGTCGATGACCACGAATTAGTGCGCACCGGCATTAGACGTATATTAGAAGACGTAAACGATTTTGAAGTAGTAGGTGAAGCAACAACTGGTGAAGCAGCCGTTAAGTTTTGTCGTAACAGCGCACCTGATTTAGTTTTAATGGATATGAATATGCCTGGTATTGGTGGCATAGAAGCCACTAAGCAAATATTACGCTTTTCAGAAAATACTCGCGTTATCGTTTTGTCGGTCCATAAAGAAAATCCTATCCCCGGTAAAGTCATGCAAATGGGCGCTTTTGGTTATTTAACCAAAGACTCCGAGCCTAAAGAAATGATCAACGCTATTTATAAAGTCGCTTCAGGGCAGAAGTATGTCTCCCCAGATATTGCGCAGCAAATTGCCCTTGGTCAATTAAATTTCAATGATGGTAATCCCTTTGAGCAATTATCAGAAAGAGAGCTAGAAATAGCCATGATGCTGACAAAAGGCTCTAAAGTGCCTGATATTGCGGTTTCTTTGAATATCAGTGCAAAAACCGTAAATACCTATCGCTATCGTATGTTTGAAAAGCTAAGTGTAGGGACGGATGTAGAGCTGACACATTTAGCGCTGCGACATAAGTTAATAGCGGCAGAGCACCTGTAATTAACTAGCCCTAATGAGTGAAAACCAAACCTTCGACTATCAAGGCTTTCTTAAAATTCTGACAAATCAGCCGGGCGTGTACCGCATGTATAATCAGAAAAAAGAAGTGATATATGTAGGTAAGGCCAAAAATTTAAAAAAGCGGGTATCTAGTTACTTCCGTAAAAATGTAGATAGCATCAAAACCCGTTCTCTGGTCAAACAAATCTGTGATATGGACGTCACTGTGGTTCACAGTGAAACAGAAGCATTCATTCTTGAAAACAACTACATCAAAAAGTACAAGCCTAGATATAACGTACTGCTTAGAGATGACAAGTCCTATCCATTTATCTTTTTATCAGACCATACCCATCCTAGGTTAAGTAATCATAGAGGCCCTAAAAAACTAAAGGGTGAGTACTTTGGACCCTATCCAAGTGCATGGGCGGTGCGCGAAAGCTTGCGTACCATGCAGCGTTTGTTTCCAATTCGCCAATGTGAAGACAGTTATTACCGAGCTAGAACTCGACCGTGTTTACAGTATCAATTACAGCGCTGTGCCGGCCCATGTGTTGAAGGACTCGTATCTGACGAAGAATATTCGCAGCAGGTACAACTAGCCCGCTTGTTTTTAAAGGGTAAAAATAAACAAGTTATTGAATCACTTGTGCAGCAAATGGAAAAGGCCAGTAGCGAACTTAGGTTTGAAGTGGCGGCCCGTTACCGTGATCAAATAGGCGCTTTGACTAAGGTTCAAGAGCAGCAAGGTGTCAGTGGCGACCAACAAGAAATGGATGTTTTTGGGTTTGCTTACCGTAATGGTATCGCCAGTATTCAAGGTATGTTTATTCGAGATAACAAGTTGTTAGGCAGTAAAAGCTTTTATCCAAAAGTTCCTGCAGAGTCTAGCGCTGAAGAAGTGTTCCAATCTTTTCTACTACAGTTTTATTTAGCGGGTAATAAAGTCATCCCGCAGCAAATTGTTATTCCTATCGATATTTTAGAGCAAGCCTCAATTGAAAGTGTACTGGGTGCCAAAGCTGGCCGAAAAATACAGTTCTTTAAAGGTGTGCGAGACGAAAAGCGCCGGTATCTAGACTTAGCCAATACCAATGCAGAAAACGCACTGGTATCGAAACAAAGCCACCAAAAATCAGTTTTTGCCCGTTACTTAGAATTAGAGAAAATTCTAGAGTTTGAACAGCCTATACAAAGAATGGAATGCTTTGATATTAGCCATACATCTGGACAACAAACTGTTGCATCTTGTGTGGTGTTTAATAGAGAAGGCCCCTATAAAACCGATTATCGAAAATTTAATATCGAAGGCATTACCCCAGGTGATGATTATGCCGCTATGGCACAAGCCTTGGCGCGGCGCTATCGTGATGTTAAAGACCCCAGTAAAATACCAGATATTTTGTTTATTGATGGTGGTAAAGGCCAACTTGCCCAAGCAGAACAATATTTTGAAGATTGGAAGCAGGATAAAAAGCCTTTATTGATAGGTGTGGCAAAAGGTAGTAGCCGTAAAGCAGGTTTAGAAACCCTAATACTAGCTGGTAGCCACGCCACCATTCCCATGCCAGGGGACAGCATAGCCCTGCACCTTATTCAGCATATTCGAGATGAGTCTCACCGTTTTGCTATAACTGGGCATCGTGCCAGACGTCAAAAAGATAAAACCACCTCTAAGTTACAATCTATTCCTGGAGTAGGAGCCAAACGTCGCCAAAGTCTATTAAAATATATGGGAGGATTACACGGAGTATTACAAGCCAGTAAAGACGAAATATCCAAAGTACCGGGTATAAGCGTTGAGCTTGCAGATATTATTTATGATCATATTCATAATTGAGCTTTGAAATATCGCCCGCATATGGGTTAATAGCCCTTTCTTTAATCTAATAATTATAAACATAGGAAATACAGAGACGTTTCATGTGGACTATTCCTAATATCATCACAATTGTCAGAGTGCTGCTTATACCTGTTTTTGTTATCGTGTACTTTCTCGATTGGAAATGGGCACATCAGGCTGGCGCATTTATCTTTTGGTTTGCAGCCATCACAGATTGGTTTGATGGCTACCTAGCACGAAAACTCAATCAAACCACCGCCTTTGGGGCATTTTTAGATCCAGTAGCAGACAAACTTATTGTTGCCGCAGCCTTGCTACTCATAACCCACAGCTACAACAATCTACTGATCACCATTCCTGCAGTCTTACTAATGTCTAGAGAAATCTATATTTCTGCACTACGAGAATGGATGGGGCAACAAGGCAAGCAAGACTTAGTAAAAGTATCATTTGCAGGTAAAGCCAAGACCATGGCACAAATGTTAGCCTTAATTGGTTTACTATCTGAAATGGAATATTTTATGGGAATTCAAATCTATTGGGTTTCACTTGGCTATATTTTGTTATATTTTTCAGCAGTGTTATCTTTTTGGTCAATGATTGTGTACACCAAAGCTGCATGGGACGATCAAAAACAATCATAGAAATAGCGCTTATTCACAGCTTTTTGCGCAAAATTAACACGCACAAGCCAAAAAATAAGCAGTCAGTTCAAAAAGTTAATTTTTGTTATTGACTCCTTCTACTTTGAATGTAGAATGCAGCCTCAGTTTTAGGGAGCCAAACGATTTACCAGTTAGGCAATCAAAAAACTAAACAGAATATAAAGTAAATTATGCGGGAATAGCTCAGTGGTAGAGCACAACCTTGCCAAGGTTGGGGTCGCGAGTTCGAATCTCGTTTCCCGCTCCAATTTCTTTAATTTTGAAGGTTTTACTTAAAGTAACATGTTTATTTTAAGGTAAGATTCGGCGGAATGGCAGAATGGCTATGCAGCGGATTGCAAATCCGTGGATCTCGGTTCGACTCCGGGTTCCGCCTCCATAAACGCTTAAGCAATACCAGCTTACTTAATCAAGTAAGTACCCCCGATGCCCGGGTGGTGAAATTGGTAGACACAAGGGATTTAAAATCCCTCGTTCGTAAGGACGTGCCGGTTCAAGTCCGGCCCCGGGCACCATTTTGTACTTCTTAATAATTTATTGTTTAATACAACTAATCTAGTCTTTTGGACGTATGTTTTAGTTGTAAGCAAAACCAGCTTACTTAATCAAGTAAGTACCCCCGATGCCCGGGTGGTGAAATTGGTAGACACAAGGGATTTAAAATCCCTCGATCGTAAGATCGTGCCGGTTCAAGTCCGGCCCCGGGCACCATTTTACGTTACAATCCCTCAAGTATATTAAGTTAGTCAAAACTATTAACCTTTATGTATTGCCGCACTCAAACCGATGCTATGCATGTGGTCCAGGGATAAAATACACTCCAATATAATATTTCCCTTTCGGATCATCGCAAGCGATGTAAATGATTACTCCAGACAATTACTTGGTTATTTTTGATGGGCTAAAGCCCAACCTACAAGGGCGTTACTATTATCGCATAGGTCGGCATTTATGCTGCTAAATTTACTTGATGTGCCGTTACGACTTAGGAGTAGGGGGAAATGATCTTAAAATGCTCTCTACTAACTCCCCAATCTTTGTTTGCAGTTCTACGCTATTACCCGAGTCTATTTCAATCTCGTCTATACCACTCCAAATAATCTTGTCACCTTGCTGTATATCAATTCTCAGGCTTTGATAAATTATCTCTTGTTTACCCAATGGGAGGCTTAAAATGCTACCAAGGGATATTCCGCCAGAGCGGCCTCCAATACCGGTACCAAGTCCAATAGAGAAGCTACTTCTGTTTGGCTCGGTAGAGGTAACAGCAAAATAACTTACATCTATATCGCCTTGGGCTGTTTCAGTCTTGTTAAGTCCTTTAGATATGAGGTTTTGCTCTATGCTGTTGCTAATTAAAGTAGAACGGAGTTGGTCTGGTGATTCTATTGGCTGGTCTAAAGAAAAACTATTTATGTTTGAGAAACTAACAGTCTTATCGTAATCAATCTGCCTAGTAGTACTACAGCCCAAACAAATTACAGATACCATTAACAATAAAAATGTGTGTTTCATCAAAGTCGGATCCTGAGTCATTTAAGGGTTTAATATAATGTATACGGTAAAGGTGCAAATTAAGAGCACTATTACTTGTATATGGTTGATCCTCGATTTTTAAAGGCCTGTTAATACCAAGGTTTAAAAGGGATCTAGCACTAGTGTGCTATAAAAAAAGGCAAACTTAGTTAACACTTAAGTTCGCCTTTGTTTGTTATTAAATGATTTGATTAAAAGATAACGTTTTACTGAATGTCTAACAGCTCTACTTCAAAAATTAATAAAGAGCCTGCTGTAATTTTACCTGTAGCTCTATCGCCATAGCCTAAGTTGGCAGGGATAAAAAACTTAAATTTATCACCTACTACCATTAATTGAACGCCTTCTGTCCAACCAGCAATCACTTGATTTAACGCGAAGCTAATAGGTGAATTACGCTCTACTGAGCTATCGAATACAGTTCCGTCTAACAAAGTGCCGTGGTAATGCACTTTAACCTTAGAGCTGCTAGTGGGGTACGTATTACCATCACCTTTATTTAGCACCTCATATTGCAAGCCAGAAGGGGTTTCTTGCACCCCAACAACGGTTTTGTTTATGGCTAAAAACTCCTTAGCCGCAGCTTTGTTCTCAATAGCCAACTTTTTATTAGCGGCACTTCTATTGAAATAAAGGACTGCTAAAGCAATAACGACAATAATTAAGATAAACTTCATGAAAATTCCTATAAAAAATATGCTGACTAACTAAGCTCACGAACATCAATATCAACACTTTTGGTTGGCTATTAAAATAATATAGTTAGATATGACTCATGAGAGGATAATACACTAATTACTTATGATGCTTAAGATACTCAGTTTTAAAGGTGGGGCTTTTCTTTATTAGTGTTTAGTTATTGTTGGATACCTAATCTTAAGGTGTTGATAAAAGTCATTGCTTAGTAAAATTTTGCCTTTTGAGCCTAAAACTTAGTTGCATGTTAGTACACCTCATCCGATTACCGTATGATTGCCCCAATCATTAGTAGATTCATTTTCTTAGGTAAATTACGTGAAAATTAATACCAAAATATACAAGGCCGTTTATGGTCTGTCTGAAAAGCTTATGGCTGCGGCTGATAGAGATAATCAGAAAGAGTTTGATAGATATTTTGCTGAACTAAAAGCGATTTGTGTTGCAAACGAGAATACCCCTAAAGATCATCCAGAGCAGTGGGAGACACTAGCTGACTTTACTGAAGACTTGGCCGAGGCAGTGGTGGGCTATCAAAAAGCTTTGGAAAAGGCACAAGCCATTAACTCTAAAGATCATATGTCATCTATTGGGTTTTCTATGGGGAGCTTACAACTACAGCTAGGTGATAAAGAAGCAGCAATTCAAAGCCTTAAAGCAGCAAAAGTGAGTGCGAGTAAGATTCAAGATAAGGAGCTTAAGTCTGAGATAGACGCACTTCTTATAAGATTACTTTAAGCTTGGCCTTTCAAAAATAGAGTAATATTGCCTTAGCAAGTTTTATTGAGATTATATAGTGCATTTATTAGAAGTAGAGTGTTTAGGTAAACCCCTTAAGTTAGAGGGTTCTATGGCGGGTTGGCAGCAACTTTTTTGGGGTGAACAATGCGTGTCGCAAATTGATGCGAGTGCCGCTGCAAATAACGATGACGCCCTAGAGGGAACTCCTTTTTCCCATCAATTTACATTACAAAGTGAGCAGGGTGATATCCAAGTTGACTTGAGTGGTGGACTTAACTGGCAGCCTTTTAAGTTGCAATTTACCTTGGTGGTAAATGACCAGCAAATAGAAGAAGGTACCCTTACCGAAAAAGATATAGAGCAAAGGCAGGTTACCCAAGGTAAAAAACAGCCAATGAAGTTTAGTTTTATTGGTATGGCGAGCTTGGGGTTAAAGCTGCTAAAAAGTGCCAAGGTAATTAAGGTGCTATTCGCCGCTGGTAGCTTAGCGGCTTATAGTTGGCTTTTTTCTATTGAGTTTGCCATTGCCCTTATCCTTTGTTTGGTGTTTCATGAATACGGTCATATTAAGGCTATGAAGTACTTTGGTTTAAAAACCAAAGGCATTTACTTAGTGCCTTTTGTGGGCGGCCTTGCCCTTAGTGACGATAAAATTAATACCCGTTGGCAAGACATAGTGATTTCAATAATGGGGCCATTTTTCGGCTTGATTTTGTCTGTGGTTTGCCTTTTAGCCTATTGGGTGACAGATATAGAAATACTCGCTGGTTTGGCGGTGTTTAATGCTTTGCTAAATTTATTTAATATGCTGCCAGTATTACCCTTAGACGGCGGCCATGTACTAAAAAGTATCGCGTTTTCGGTTAACTCTTGGGTGGGCATTATTGCTTGTATTTTAGGCGCCGTTTTAGGTGTGTTTATTAGTTATTACTTTGGTTTAGCTTTATTAGGCTTTTTACTTGCCATTGGTAGCCTCGAAATATTCTTCGAATATAAACGTAGGCATTTAAGTGAACTTTTACCCCTTAACCGCTATGCGCAGTTAGTTTCTGTTGTATGGTATGTGGTAACTATAGGCGGTTTAAGCGCAATTATTTGGTTAGTAGGCCAAACGGGTAACGATGCCTTGTCTTTACCCCTTAAAATATTAGGCAGTTAACCTTCTTAAACGGGCCTAGCCTTTAGGCCCGATAAGCTAAATCCCATCAATATAAAACTCTGATCAATAGCAGTGTTTAAAGCTTTGATTGATTGCTTTTAAGTAATCCAAAATTTGCTGTTAAGCGTATATCACCCATTAACTTTCTTTTGCTGTTTCATTAACGCTTTGATACCGGACATCCAATTATTTCTATGAGCATACGCGCCCATACACCAAAAAATGTGGCCATTTGGTGGGTTAAAAGAGATGTGAGACTTTTTGATAACCAAGCGTTAACTCAAGCCTTGGCCCGTAACAAAATTGTTCTTCCGGTATTTTTACAAGAGCCTTTACTCCTTAATGGTCCAGATTGGGGCGATTTTCACACTCACGCGCTACAAACAGGGGCTAGTGCTTTAAGTCAAAACTTGAATCACTTTGGCAGTGGCTTGTTGGTGTTTAAGTTGTCGCCTATAGAGGCTGTACAGCAAATTAGTGCTCTAATTAGCGAACTTGGATATGTGGTGAGTGAGGTGTATTCCCATGAAGAAACGGGCTTAAATCATACTTTTGAGCGTGATAAAACCTTTAGCCTTTGGTGTGGTAATAACAACATAAAATGGTATGAATTCACCAATAATGGTGTGGTTCGTGGTCCCATAGACAGAGACTATTGGGATAAGCATTTTAAGGGCTACATATCTAAATCTGTGCTTGGCGTTCCTAAAGATAAGTTACTTGTTAGTTTTCCTGATGAACTTAAGCAAGTGTTTAACCATCATCTTCAGCAGAATCATCCCCCCCTTAAGCTACACCAAGCCCCATCGGAATACTCAAGCGTAAGTGAGAGGTATGCTAGGTCAATATTAAAAGACTTTTTATGGGTACGCGGTAAAAAGTACCGAGGGGGAATAAGTAGCATGAACAAAGCTCCCAGTGCCTGCTCTAGACTTTCTACTCAGTTGGCTTGGGGGGCGTTATCGTTAAGAACAGTACTTCAAGAATGCGATAATAGGTTACAGCATTTAGTTGAAGCGCAGCGAGCAACGCCAGAGGAAAATCATCAGCAATGGATATCTAGTTTACGAAACTTCATCTCACGGCTTTTTTGGCATGCTCACTTTGTACAAAAGCTTGAAAGCGAAGTAGAGATGGAATTTCAAGCCGTAAACAAAGCATTTAGAGAAGGTGTGCCATATATCACCCATGAGTTGGACGAAGTAGAGCACAATAAACGCCTACAGGCATGGTTGTATGGTGAGACTGGATTTCCGGCTATAGATGCGGCTATGCGTTATTATCAAAAACACGGATGGTTGAATTTTAGATCCCGCGCTATGATCACCAGCTTTGCCTGCAATGCGTTAAGGTTGCCATGGCAAACGGTTATGTATGAATTATCCAAATTAATGGTTGATTACGTACCTGGTATCCATGTATCGCAAATTCAAATGCAAGCAGGTATCACAGGGATCAACGCTATTAGAATTTACTCGCCGCAAAAACAGCTGCATGATCACGACCCAAAGTGCCACTTTGTGCGTAGTATGATACCCGAGCTGCGTTCTTTGAAAGCTGAACAAATCATGGCTCTTAATCACGAAAACCTAGCCCCAGAATATACAAACCCAATAATCGACTTTAAACAAGAATCAAAAATAATGAAAGACGCTCTGTACGGTATCTCAAAGTCAGTAAGTGGCAGGCAAAATGCTAAGCAGGTATTTAAAAAGCACGGCTCGCGAAAACGCAACACATCCAAAGGTCAAAGCAAACCAAAAGCTAAAACTAGCATTCAAGACACACCGCAATTAAAACTCTTTTAAATTAGCTAATGAGTCTGTAAAGGCATAATTACCTTTACCCCAGAACCTTTATTCTTTTACTATCAGGAGGAGTTATAAAACATATTCGTGTCTGGTAGTTCTAATAGCGGTATGACTAAGGGAATATAATGTCGTCTGAGTATTACAATAAGCGAGCTAAAGATGTGTCTGAGCAGTACTTATCGCTTACGTTTGAAGAGGTCCATAATAGCTGGATACATCAGCTACCGGCTATTTTAGACAAGCCAAATTTGGCGATTTTAGATGTGGGTGCCGGCGCTGGCCGTGATGTAAAGCGAATAGCAGAGCTTGTGGCTGAAAATCAACCTCAAGGTAGCATCGCCCAAGTATATGGAGTGGAACCATCACATGCTTTGTTGCAAGTTGGGCAGCAAACCACAAAGGGTCAAAATGTCCATTGGCTTCAAGATTCTTTACCTTCCCTAGACAAAACAACCAAGTTAGAGCTTAGTTTTGACTTGATCTTACTAAGTGCCGTTTGGATGCATGTGCCACCTTCACAGCGCAGCCGCGCCCTACGTAAGCTAACTAACCTACTTAAGCCAGGCGGTAAAATTGTCATCTCTCTTAAGTTTGGTATGACACCAAAGGAGCAGCAAGAACGCAGTATGTTTGCTGTGAGCGTAGAAGAGGTAGAGCACCTAGCTCAAAACCTTGGGCTGTTTTCAAGTTTAGTGGGCACGACAGATAAAGATAAACTGGGTCGTGATGCTGTTTATTGGCAAACCTTAGTATTGCAATTACCTGATGACGGGACTGGTGCGTTTCCTTTTATTCGTCACGTTGCCATTAATGATGGTAAGGCTGCCACCCATAAGTTGGCACTACTAAGAGTGTTATTGCGGATTGCCGATGGACACCCCGGCGCAGTGTTGCGGCGCGAATCTAGTCCAAGCGGTGACAGGGTAATATTACCCGTGGGGTTAGTGGCTTTGTATTGGTGTCATCAATATAAAGGGCTTATTGATACCCACCAGTTATATCAAACACCAAACAAAAGCCCAAACATGGGGTTTATGAAAGCAGAAGGTTGGCATAAATTAACCCACCGCACCGCGGCAGATTACCGTATAGGTAATATGTTTTTAGGTGATGATGCCATAGCACTGCATAAAACACTCTCGGCGGCTGTTACCAATATTAAAACAATGCCTTGTCGCTATATAACCTTGCCCAATAGTGACCAGACTATATTTGAAGTAGACAATAAAACAGTCAGAGCTAAAGACAGCTTGTTTCTAGACCTGCAAACTTTAGAACAATGGGGCGAGTTTTCATTGCCAGAGTCTACTTGGTTAGCCTTTAATCGTTACGCTTGTTGGATAGAGCCAGTACTGGTAAGTGAATGGGTGAAAACCATGGCAAGTTATACCGGCAACCAGCAATATGCCGCACCAGAAAATCAATATTATTTGCATCAAGCATTAAATTGGTTAGAGCCCAAACGCAGCACTAGTGAAGTAAGAACTAGGTTTGAGAAAGTTAAGCAGCAATGTCCTGAGCTCGCTCAGTGCGTTTGGTCTGCTAAATCACTTAAAAGAAACTATGACATTGATCACAGTATGCCATTTGCCCGCTGGCCAAATAACGATCTTTGGAACCTATTGCCAACCGATAGCAAAATCAATAATCAAAAAAGCGATCGCCTACCAACTGAGCAAAAATTAAAAGAAGCCAAAGAACGAATTCAAAGCTGGTGGCAACAAGCTTGGTTGCAACCAAAGCAAACATTAGAGATAAGGGAGCAACCAGCAAGTTATAACCTTGGCCTTAATCAGTCTAATTCTGCGGTCTCAGAACCTTCAACAGGGTCATGGCAACAAGACAAGCAAAGCAAACGCTTTTTTGCAGAAGCTAACATAGCCTTGCCTGGGCTAAATTCAAACAACCAGTCAATCGATGATCTATTTGAGGCTCTGGTGTTACAAAGAGGTAGATTAAAAGACATGCAACAGTTGGCAGAATGGTGATGTTTTTTAATTAGGCTCTATATTTACCAAAGAGTGTTAAAGCCAAAAAATCTGTGGCCTGATTGCCATCAATGTTTGCTGTTTTTGTTATGTGCAAACTAAAAATCTGAGGATACACTTAGGTTTATTGTGTTTTGGTCGATTTTTACTGTATTGATTTTATTTTTCGGAGAGAGTTGTGGCTTCTAAAGCTAACTATTCACAGGGGCTTTTATTGTTTCGCCTTAAGAATGGGCGTCAACTAGCTTTGGGTACATTAAAAATTCTAGAGCTGGTGCCTTATAAACCTGTGACTTCTATGGTGCAGTCTGTGGCGGGCGTGAAAGGTATTTTGAACGTACGGGATAAAACAATTGCTGTGATTGATATGGCTGAGGTGATTGGGTTTGGTCCTATCCCAGAAAGCGAGCTGAGTGATTCTTATATAGTTGTCACTGATTGCCAACGAAAAGTGGTGGGTTTTGTAGTTAGTAAGATTGATAAAATAGTTGAGACTAACTGGCGGGAGATTAAACAACCGGATAAAAGGTTAGGTGCTGGGGTGTTTATAACCGGCACAGTTGAAGTGGCTAATGAGTTTATTCAATTGATAGATGTTGAGTTAATACTCAATAAGGTGTTCCCGCCAGACCCTCAAGCGGCCCTTGCTGTGGTGACAGATTTACAACGAGAAAAGCTCAAGCCCATGAATATCTTGGTTGTTGATGATTCGTTGACCGCAAGGCGACAGCTTACCGATGTGTTAGAGCTGTTACATGTTCCCTTTCATGTTACTGATGATGGCCATAAAGCCTTAGAGTATATGCGTCAGCAAGCGCGAAGTGGCCACCCAGTTAACTTGTTGGTGTCTGATATTGAAATGCCGGGATTAGATGGTTATGAGCTTACTTTTGAAGTTCGAAATTCCCCAGCCTTGGCGGCAACTTATATTATTCTGCACACTTCTTTGTCTAGTTCTATCAGTGTGAGTCAGGCCCATCAAGTGGGCGCAAATACCGCATTAACAAAATTCGAAGCCAAAGAGCTGGTACTCGCTATGTTGCAGGGAGTGGAGTTTATTAATGAGCAAACTGCCCAGTAGGGGCTGTTAGCTTTATAATCTTCGTTGGCTATGTTTTTTGTTTACCCTTCTAAAATTTCTATGATTTTTACTAACTTCTGCTGTTTGGCTATCTCTAGTGGCGTAAGCTGGGGTGGAATATAGGATTCTGTTTTAAAGTTGGCTTCATAGCGCCATTTCAGCTTAGACGGTTCGCTAATGGTGTTAGGGTTCGCCCCTAGGGCTATTAATTTTGTCACTAATTCGGGCTGGTTAGCTTTAACTGCAGCATGTAACAGTTGGTAACCGTCGCGGTCAAAAGCGCTTAATACTGCTTGGGCCTGCTCTTGGTCCATAAGAGAGTCTAGGTTGCTGATATACCAATGTAAGAATTCGAAGTTTGCAACATATACCGCAAGTTGTGCCGCAGTTGTGCCGTCTTTGGCTGTGGCAAATAGGTCGGCACCATGCTTTATCGCTGCTTGAATAGTGTTTAGGTTCTGACTTTTAATGGCAAAAAATAGTGGGCTGTACCCTAGTTTGGTTTGATGATTGATGTTTACGCCTTGATTCACTAAGTAGGTTAGGTTTTCGACCTTGCCATTGTTAGCGGCCCACATTATTGGTGTTTGCCCTTGGGCGTTTTGGGCGTCTATGTCTACTCCCAAGTTGGCTATTCTGGCTAAATCAATACTTGTAGCTGAGCCTGCACAAAGTTGAAAGGCACTAGTGCCATCTTCTATTGTTGCTTTAGGGTTTGCGCCTTTATCTAGAAGGGCATTGATGATCTCGCTATTACCGTATCTGCAAGCTTGTATGATAGGCTTGAAGCGATTGCCATTGGTGATATCTACTGTTGCGCCGTTTTCAAGCAGTAAGTTCACCAGTTTAGGACTTTGGGTTTCAACGGCCCAGTCTAGCAGACTTGAGCCGTCTGGTAGAGGCTGATTAACATCGATTTTTGTCATTAAACTGGATAGCAGAGTATGGTCTAAGTCTAAAATCGCCTGTTTGCTGTTTAGTAATAGTTGCTGCTGTACTTGCTGATTTTGGTTTGCGTTAGATAAGCTAGGTTTAGCGTTATCTTTGCAGCTAACTAGGCAGGTGAGAAGTAAAGCCGCTATGCCCAACTTTATGCTGGTTGCTAACAATTCGCTGTTAATGCTTGTACTTATGGTTAAGTTAGGGAATGTCATACAATAAACCTTAGCTAATTAAGCCGGTAAGTGGCTCAGTGCTGTCGCCGAAGCTTTCTGTGGGTATCCCCATTTGCTGCAACACAGATAATAAAAGGTTACACATGGGCGTATGTTTTTGGGCAGCTAAATGCCGGTTGCCCTCTAAGCCACCGCCTGCAAGGATAATGGGTAAGTCCATATGGTCATGGTCATTAGACTCACCTATGCAGGCGCCACGAACTACAAAGGTGTTGTCTAGTAGGTTTGATTCGCCGTCGGGAACACTGGCCATTTTTTCAAGGTAGTCGGCAAATAACTGCATATGGTAGGTATTTACTTTAATAAGCTTGTCGATTTTTTGTGGATCATTAGCGTGATGGCTCAACGCGTGGTGACCATCACGAACTCCAAGGTTGTTGTAAGCATGATTACTTAACTCGCGGCCAAGCATAAAAGTACTGACGCGGGTCATATCGGTTTGCAGTGCTAGCATTTGTAGATCTAGCATGATTTTTACATGCTCTTCGTAATCTGTGGGGATATTCGCTGGGACACTAAACCCCTCTAAGTTCATTTCGATGGTGGTTTCTCTGGCTTTAGTAATGCGCCGTTCAACATCGCGAATAGACTCTAAATACTGCTCCATCTTATGGCGATCATTTACTCCGAGCCTTTGGTTCACTCTTTTGGCTTCATGATTGATAAAGTCCAAAATACTAGTTTTATGTGCCAATCTCATTTGGCGGGTTGGCTCGTCAATTTGATTGCCATCACCGAATAGGTGTTCGAATACATCGCTTGGAGCAACCATAGCGGGTAATGCTTGGGTTGGGTTTTTCCAAGATATAGTATTGGTATAGGTGCAACTGTAATTTATATCGCAACTGCCTAGTAAGCTTGGTGGCTCTATACCTAATTCTAATGAGGCTAGTTGTGTGTCTTTTGCAAAATATTTTGCCGCTATTTGATCTACGGAAACTCCGCAGTATATGTCAGCACCTTCAGTTGCTTTGGCATGTGCCCCTGTTAAAAATGCAGGGCAACTTCTACCATGGCCAGCTGGCGGTGCGCCAAAGGCACTGGCTTGATAATGGCCTAACCCAGAGATAACAGTGTATTTATCACGTACCTTTTCAAGTGGCATTAAAATGGGAGTAGCCTTGTAGTTTTTCCCTATACTTGTTGGCGTGTAATGTGTCATTCGCATACCGTTTGGTGAATAAAACACTGTCATTCGCTTGGGGCGCTGTTCGATAGATTTTGCCATAGCTGAGGGTAACAGAGACTCCATTACTGGTAGGGCGATAGCGGCACCTATTCCTTTTAAAAAAACACGTCGATAGGGGCTATTACCATTATTGATGGTATTAGTGTGCTTTAACGATTTGCTGATTTTCATTATTAGCCTCTGGTGCTTTTTTATAATTAAAAGGGGTACTGCTAACCACAGCTTCAATAATGCTGTGAATACGGTAGTCTTGGGTTCTTGCTTGTTGGGTTATTTTTCTAACTATTGGTTGGTCGTATGGCTCTAATCCTCGACCTAGGGCATAGGTTAGCAATCTGTCTGTAAAGGCTTGAGCAAAGCGCTCTCTGCGGTCCCATAAAATGGAATGTAAGCCATTTAACCCTTCAAACTTACTGCCATCTGGCATTTGTGCGGTGACATCAATTTCTTGATTAGCATAGGTATGTCTGAAAGCGCCTACTGCATCGTATTTTTCTAACGCTAACCCAAGAGGGTCCATGCGCACATGACATGCGGCACACACTGGATCGGCTCTGTGTTTAGCTAATTGTTCTCTCGCTGACAGGGCAATGCCATTGTGTTCGGCGACTAATGCGGGCACATCGGGTGGGGGAGGTGGCGGACTAGCTGCTAGTAAATTATCTAAAATCCATTTGCCACGCTTAACGGGCGAAGTATGATTTGGGTTGGATGTTAGGGTTAAAATACTCGCTTGGCCTAAGAGGCCACCACGGTTTGTTTGTTGATCTAATGATACTTTTCTAAAGGCGCTGCCTTTGACACCACTAATGCCATAGTGGGTTGCGAGTTGCTCGTTAAGGTAACTGTAATTAGCGTTGAGAAAGTCAAAGATAGATGCGTTGTCTTTTAAAATACGGGTAAAAAACAATTCAGTTTCTCGGCCAATGGCTTGTTTAAGTGGCACATTAAATTGCGGAAACTCAAATACATCAGGGAAGTGATGGGGGAGGTTACGTAAATAAAGCCACTGGCCCGCAAAGTTATCGGTAAGTGCTTGAGCTTTTGGCGAGTTGAGCATGCGCTTAATTTGCGAGCTTAATATTTGTGGCTCTCTTAATGCACCTTTTGCCGCTAAATCGCTTAGTTCTTTGTCTGGTAAGCTACTCCATAAAAATAGTGCTAACCTTGCAGCAAATTCAAAGTCATTAAGTTTATATACTTGACCTGGCTCAATATTCACAGGTCTTGGCTCTTGTATATATAAAAAGCTTGGGGATACCAGCAGTGCTTGTATGCTGGTGGCTATGCTGCCTTTAAAGTCTAAATCTGCTCTTGCTCGCTGAAATACCTCAAGTAACGGCTGAGTGTCCACTGCACTGACAGGCCTTCGATAGGCTTGAGTCGCAAGGTTTGTCATAATGGTTTTAGCGCATGCTAACTCTTCGGCATTTAGGGGGGCTGAAGGCCTTGAATCTGCTGTAACAACGGGATAGCAAACAAAAATCTTACGGGTGCTTGCAGTTATATCATTTGCCTTAGGAGTGTTGCTGTTGTCTTCATTAGTTTGTAATGGACCAATCACTTCAACTTCAAGGACATCTCGTAAAAATGCCGCTTGAGAAAATCGTGCCGACATATAATAAGAAGGCACTTGAATGGTTTGTACGCGGGCTCCATCAATTATAAAATCTAACTCTAGTAAGCTTGGTTCTTTGGTTGGCAGTACAACATAACTGGTACCTTTGCGGACTTTAGGTACCTCTTCAGATAAGGCGAGTTGTTTACGAAAACTCAAGCCGATATTGTGTTTACCTGCTGTTAATATGATTTTATGGCTGTGGCGGAGATTCTCTAGTCTGTCTACTTCGTTAGCGGTATTAGCATTTAGAAAACCTGCAATTTCATAGGTCCCCGCTTTGGGTGCATAAAAGTCAAAGCTACCTCCACCACGGGAGTCTAAGGGGAGTTGGTCATTGGCTCTAAGGTCAAAAGACTGGACTCCACTATTTTTAACTGGCCCATCTTTAGGAATGAGGTAGTTCGTTTTAGTGGCAACAGCGCCAGCTACACCTGTTGCCAACTTACTCAGTTTACCCGCTACCGACAAGTACCTTTCGAGTAGTGTGGTAGAGACTCCAAGGACATCGGCATTGTTATCAAAGCCATAGCCAGAATCGTCTCCCGGCAAAGATTGCGTGATATCTATGTCTAGTGCTAATAAATCTCTTACTGAGTTGGCATATTCGCTACGATTTAAACGGCGAATAGTGGCTCGGCCGGGATTTGGATGGTGTTTGCTATAGCTATTGAGTGATGACTCTAGCCAATGTAAAAAGGATGCTTTTTGTGCTGGGGTAAGCTGCTTTTTATCTGCTGGAGGCATGTCTCCCATAGACACAGATTTAAGCATGGCTTCCCAAAGCCTTTGATTTTTGCCCAACGCTATATCACTAACGTCAACGTCTTCTACGGACCAATTACCATCAAAAATATAATCGTTGTGGCAATTTTCACAGCGGTCATTTATTAACTCGGCTGCTTGCTCTTGTGTAAATTTGGCTGGAAAAGGTGGTGAGTTGGCAGCTGCACTTTGGGAAAACACCATAAACCAGAGCACCCCTATAAAGCCTGTTTGTAGGTGGAATAAAAATCTATTGTGGGGCGTACGCAAGGTCATTTGCACTCTCATTAAGCAATCTCAAGTCATTACAAAGGATAAACAGGAACTTAAGGTTAAATGCCCCATTCAGCAGCTTTTATGCCAAGGGTGGTCTAGTTGGTCAGGAAATTAACCCAATGAAAAATAAAAACTTTTTAGGGAAAGAATTATGGGTTTTAGGTTTGCTCTAGGGGTTGGAATACAGAGATTAAATGGAGTGCAATTAACCTGATGTAGATCAATAGTTATTCAAAATAAGCTCCTAGACTTACTACTGAAATTAATACTGTTGAGAGGGGATTTATCAATTATGGAATTACAAAAACATACGTTACTTAAGGACTTTCCAGATCATCATCATACTATTCGTCATTTAAAAATGAATGATGGGCATTTTGCTAAGTTATTTGATGAGTACCATGAAATAGAGAGTGAGGTACATCATATAGAGAAAAACCATGAGGCTGTGGCAGACGATTATTTAGACTCGTTAAAAAACCGGAGAGTACATTTGAAAGATGTACTGTTTAATTATGTGAAAAGGGCTGAGCAGGAGCTTTAACATTAGGGCCTTGAGGCCCGTGTTTAATAATCTGAACTTTTTGGATTTTGTTTTACCATAACTTTAAGAAAAGCAGGCGCTGGTCTGTTTATTCTGAGTGTAACCTGATTTTCTATGGCTTAATGTCGTTTTACGGTTGGTTTGATAATGAAAATATTCAATTGTAGTTTAGTGTTATTAGGTGCGGTGAGCCTAGTGTCATGCTCAAGTTTAAATGTTGATTTGCCCAGTTATGATGAAGTGCTACGTACTGAAACAGAGCAAGATGGTAGAGCCTGTGTTCGTCAGCGCAATATTAGTGGCTATGGCACATTAGATGATGATGTAATTAGTATAAGTAGCTCTGGCAAAAAGCGTTATTATTTGGCTACCACCTTTATGAATTGTAACTCTTTATTGACAAGTTTTAGGGCTGGTTTTAAGGGAGACTTTTTTGAAGTATGCGGTGGCAGAAATGATAAAATCATAACCTCCGATGAGGCTTGTCCAATTAGGAGTATCTTTGAATTTGATACCAAGGATCAAGCTATGGACGCATTTAATCATGCTGAAAAGACCATAGAAAGCATTAGAGATGAGGCTAAAAAGCAGCAAGATGCTGACGAGCAGAAAACTGACTAGTTTTTCAGCACGGCTAGGGGGCGTTGTATTTTAATGAGGCGCCTAGCCACGACCTTTACTAAGCTACTGATGTAAATTCATTTTTATTTTGTTTTGCGTTGCAAATAAAACTCTGATTCTTATATACAAACTGTGTCGCTTCGATATGATCTATTTTATCTTCATCTAATTTTAAGTGTTGTGCGTTTTGTCTGAGTCTGCTGTCGAAAAATCTGTTTTAGCTAAATTTGCTCTGATTATAGTGTGCTTAGGTTCAATTATTGGGCCCTTAGGTATGGCGTCTGTAAATATAGCAATCCCAGATATGGCTGCAGATTTACAAGCCAATGCAAAAATGGTCTCTTGGCTACCTACCTTGTTTATTTTGAGTAGTGTGGTGTTTATGTTGCCAGCTGGAAAGTTGGCTGATAACTACGGCCGTAAGCGTGTTTATACTTACGGTTTAGCGCTAAATGCCTTTTCATCTTTTATGTGTGGTTTAGGTGGCTCTATTGAGTGGGTTTTATTTTGGCGCTTTGTTCAGGGTATCGCCTCGTCTATGATTTTTGCCACGGGTATAGCCATCATTACGTCTGTTACTCCATCTCATAAGCGGGGCGCAGCCCTGGGTATGGCTTCGGCATGTATCTATATTGGGTTGACGATAGCGCCAGCAGTTGGAGGTTGGTTAACGGAGTTATGGGGATGGCGTTCGGTATTTTTGTTTCAAGTTCCTATCGTCATTGCTCTATTGGTGTTGATTAAAATGCGTCTGAGTGGCGAATGGAAAAATGAAGGTAAAACTAAGTTTGATTGGTGGGGAACAGGTATTTTTGCGCTGTTTGCCAGCTCTTTAGTTTATGGCCTGAGTATTTTACCGCAAGTTTTAGGTGTAGTTATGCTTGTGGTGTCAGTTGTGTGTTTAAGTTTATTTGTGTTACATCAAAGTCGTAGTAGTAAGCCGTTAATTAGAGTACAGATGTTCCGAGATAGTCGTGTTTTCTCTATGTCTTTGTCTACATCTTTATTGATGTATGCCAGTAATTTTCCTTTAGTATTTTTAATGAGTTTGTATTTACAGTATGTGAAAGGCTTTAGCCCTGCTCATGCTGGGCAAGTTATTTTGTTGCAGGCCCTGTCTATGGCTATTTTAGCTCCTGTATCTGGCAAGCTTGCTGATAGGTTCCAACCTCGGTTGGTAGCCACATTAGGGTGTGTCATTGTTGGAGTAGGTTTAGTGATACTTAGCATGATGGATACCAATACCAGTATGGCTTACATTGCTACATCTTTATTATTAATTGGTGTCGGGTTTGGCCTGTTTTCTACACCTAATAACAATGCCATTATGGGAGCGGTGCGTAAAGATGAGGTGGGGGTGGCATCTGCTTCGTTAAACTTGTCTCGGACTATAGGTAATCTTTTAGGTATGAGTATAGTTAATTTAATGGTGCATATTTATATTGGAGACGCACAGTTCAGTGCAGAGCAAAACCCTGCGCTAATTTATACCTTTGATAAAGCTTTATTGATGTCTACTGGCTTTGTTATTGTGGCTTGTGTTTTATCGGCACTGCGAGGAAAGTCTAAGGGTTAGGTATCAGTGTAAATAACTTTGTTGCTATTTATTAACCTTAAATTTACTTGGTTTGTTGGTTTTAGATCTACAATGGTACTACTAGATTATGTAGAACTTTCGCGGTTTGTGCCGTTACACCTTTAGATTTTGGACAACAAAAATATGCGTTATTGCTTTATTAACCAATGGACACAGTTAATTACCACTAAACATATCAAGTTTACTCTAAGTCAATTCTCCTCCTTTTTTAGCCAAGTCTTACATTCCTTGATTTTTGTAGTTGCAGTGACTTTTATGTCTGCTGTTCAAGTTCAAGCTAATGATTTACCTGCTGAATATTCCAATCTGTCTGCCGCTGACCTCTTTAAAAAAGCCGAGGCCCTTGAAAAGCGCGAACCTAAACTAAGTGAGCAGCTGGCAAATAAAGCCGTTGGTCTGGCCAAAAAATCAAAGAACGACATGTTAGCGGCGCAGGTTTATTTTTTCTTGGCTGAACTTGCGGAAGACGCTAAAGATTATGCATTGGCGTCTGAATACTTTTTAGAAGCATCGGATATGTATAGCAGTGTTGACGATCCACAAGAAAAACTAGAGTCGCTACTTGGATACGGAGAAATGCTAGTTAAAGCTAAACGCTATAAAGATGCTTTAGCGCTCACCGACAATCTTCTTCCTTTAGTAAAAGACTATAACAATGAGTTGTTTATTGCTCGTTCGTTAATAGTGAGGGGAGATAGTTACTATAGATTAAAGGGCTACAAGGAGGCAATTACAGCTTATACAGAGGCGGTAACCTACTTAACTCGTGAAGATGATAAAGTAAAAAAACGCCTTGGTACTACTTATAAACAGCTAGCACAATCTTATAAGCGCTTAAAAGACAAAGAGAAAACAGCCGATTATTATAGAAAAACACTGACGATATTCACTGAACTTGGGGATGAAAGGTTAATGGCTCGGACCTTAAATACTCTAGCTGAAGCTGAGCGCCACCTTGGTAACTTTATGGTTGCCTTAGAGTATTCATTAAGAGGTTTAGAGTTACATCAGTTATTAGATGATCCAGAGGGGCGAGCAAAAGCTTTAATTGGCGCCGGTATCATTTATCGGAATATTAGTCGCTATGAGGCATCTTTAAAGCATTTTCTACAGGCCAACCAATATTACACCCAAGTAAATGATATTGTGGGAATGGCTAAAACGTCTAATCAGGTAGGCTTAATTTACACTAAATTGAAGCAATTTGAGCAAGCTAGATCTTTTTATGAAGTCACCGTTGATTTTCCTGAAGGTGAGGTTGACTTAAATACCTTAGCGTCTGCGTACAGAGAGTTGGCGGTAATAGATTTAGATAGTGAAAAATTTGAACTTGCAAGAAGCAGAGCATTAAAAGCACTGCAAATATACAGGTCTACCAATGCCAAAAGTAACCAAGCCCTTACGCTAAGAATTATTGGTAATACCTATCGTGACGAAGGGGATGAGGCAAACGCTTTAAGCTATTACTCTAGCTCTTTAGCTTTAGCCAAAGAAATCGGAAGCAAGATCTATCAAATAAAAGCACAAACGCCAATCGCTGCACTTTTGATTGACACAGATGTAGAAGAGGCTATTAAGTTACTTAAGCGCTCCGTTGAACTAGCCACCCAAATCAATGAAAAATACCAAATTTTGTATGCATATCGTGTGCTGGTAGATGCTGAAAAGGCTAGAGGGAATATCGCTCATGCCCTTGAATATTCGCAGCTAGAAAATGACTTGATTATGGAAATCAATAAAGAAGATGAAGATAACCATGTCGCAATCGTTAAGGCGAGCTTGTATTCACATAAAATGGAAGTGGAATTGAAGGCCTTAAGGGAAAAAGCCAAGCTTGATAAACTGGAGTTGGAGAGAAAAAACAACGAAATAGAAATTGTTGGTCAAGCGAAAGTTATTTCGGACTTAGAGCTTACCAAAAACAGATATGCGACAGTTGCTTTGTTATTGTTGTTGGTGGTTTGTTTAGGTTTAGTGTTATTGGTTTATCGAAGATTTACTGACTCTAAAAAACTAAACAGGGAGCTAGACTATTTGGCTGCCAGAGATCCCCTTACTAATTGTTATAATCGTCGTATATTGTTTGAGCTTATTAATCGAGATTTTGCTGGCCCTGAGCCTATGAATGAATATTGTGTGGTCATGGTAGATATAGATCACTTTAAAAAGGTAAATGATACCTACGGCCATAGCACAGGTGATGTTGTGTTGCGAGGTGTGGCAAATGCCATTCAAAACACAGTACGCCAAAACGATATAGTAGCCCGCTATGGTGGTGAAGAGTTTTGTGTGGTTTTACCGAATGCGTCGCAAAAGCAAGCTATGCGTATTGGAGAAACCATACGTGTTAATATCGAAAACACTAAGTTTGAAGATGTTAAAGTCACAAGTAGTTTAGGTGTTTCATCTATCAAATTTAACGCTCGCTCTCCTACAGAGCTTATTGCTCAAGCAGATGATGCCTTGTATAAGTCTAAAGCCTCTGGGCGTAACCAGGTTACTCTGTGGAGTGAATCATTAATTAAGTAAGCCTAAGTTTTGGCATTGAAGGCCCAGAATATGAGTGATGCTAACACTGTAGTTGTTCTTGATTTTGAGACGACTGGCTTGTCGCCTGACTATGGTGATAGGGCAATAGAGATTGGAGCAGTAAAGATTAATCAAGGAGTAGTGGTTGATAGATTTCAGGGGTTGATGAATCCGGGAAAGCCTATTACTGGATTTATAGAGAATTACACAGGTATCTATAACCACATGCTTAAAGATGCGCCACCTTGTGCCGAGGTGATGCAGCAGTTTTCTGAATTCATCGGCGACTATAACCTAGTTGCCCATAATGCCTCATTTGATAAGCGTTTTTTAGATGCAGAGTTAGCTGCCATTTCTCAGCCTTATTCTGGAGAATTTGCTTGCTCTATGTTGATGGCACGGCGTATATATCAAGACGCACCTAATCACAAATTGTCCTCTTTAATTCATTATAGGGGGATTGAATCCCAAGGTGAGTTTCATAGGGCTTTATACGATGCTGAAATGACGGCTAAGTTTTGGTTAGTCATGCTGGCAGATATAGAACAACAATTTGCGCTCCCTGCTGTGCCTTTTTCCCTAATTCAGACTCTGATGAAAACACCTAAACAGAAAATTGCTAGAGTCATAGATAATCAAAGACCTTGTTATGGCTGAAAATAAAACCCGAGCTACAGACGCAAGCGTACTAACCTTTATTGACTCTATAGAACATAAGCAAAGGTCTGCAGATGCTTTAGTGTTACTTGATATATTTACTGAGGTGACACAGCAAAAAGCAGTCATGTGGGGGGAAAGCATAATAGGGTTTGGTGCGTATACTTATCAAACAGCTGATGGCAAAAAGCATCAATCGTTACGTGCTGGCTTTTCACCTCGTAAACAAAACTTAGCATTATATATTATGGTTGGATTTAGCTCCCTAGAAGCTAAATTATTAGGCTTAGGAAAATTCAAAACCGGAAAATCTTGCCTATATATCAATAAATTGTCTGATGTAGACCAAGGCGTATTGAGGGATATTATTGAACTATCTTTTGATGAAATGGCGACAAAATACCCTCAATAACTGATTTATCTACAATTAGGCCAGCTTTTAAATTTAAATGTTTTCGTTATAAATATGTCATATAGCGTCTTTATGATACCTGCAAATATTTTCTATTTGGACAGGTTTACATGTCGCAATCTCTATCTCGTCGTCACTTTTTATCCTTATCAGCCACAACCATAGGTGGTATTGCGTTATCTACTAGCATGACAGGGTGTGCAATCTCTAGTTCTAGCACTGATACCTTAAGTGATATTGATTTTAGCCATGGTGTTGCCAGTGGCGATCCATTAAAAGATGCTGTGATACTTTGGACTAGGGCATTACCTAAGGATAATCGCTCTAACGCTAGCCTTGCTTGGGAGTTATCAACTGATAAAAGCTTTACGAATATTATCCGGTCTGGCGTTGTGCTTGCTTCAGAGTCTCGTGATTACACTGTAAAAGTTGACGTTCAAGAGCTTAGTCCAGCCACCGAATACTTTTATCGTTTCAAAGGACGTACCCAAACAAGTACAGTTGGTCGTACTAAGACACTGCCAGTGAATGATCCACAGCAGATTAAGTTTGTTGTGGTGTCTTGCTCGAACTATCCCGCAGGTTATTTTAACGCCTACCAAGAAGCAGCTAAAACACCTGACTTAGATGCCGTACTGCATTTAGGTGATTACATTTATGAATACGATGCTAAAGGGTATGCCACAGAGCGTGCCGCTGAAATAGGTCGAGAATTTGCAGATGATAACTTAGGGGAATTATTGACCCTAAAAGACTATAGAAATCGTTATGCTATTTACCGTACTGATGAAGGGTTGGCAGCATTGCACGCAGCAGCGCCCTTTATAGCAGTTTGGGATGACCATGAAGTAATGAACGATACCTGGTCTGCTGGTGGTGAAAACCACAACCTGGGTGAAGGTGACTTTTTTGAACGCAGAGCAGCCGCAATCCAAGCCTATTATGAGTGGTTACCTATTAGGCCGCCAAAAGGTGAGTTACAGCCACATATTTATCGTACCTTTGATTTTGGTAAATTGTTATCGCTGCACATGCTAGATACCCGGGTTATTGGCCGTGACCAGCAGCTTAATTATGCTGACTACATGGATAAGCAAACCAAACAAATGGATACTAGTCGTTTTATTGCTGATTTGTATGATGATAATAGAAGTTTGTTAGGTAAAGAGCAGTTTAGTTGGTTGGCGAATTCTTTAAAGGATTCACAAGCAAAATGGCAGCTTTTAGGGCAACAAGTTTTAATGGGTAAAATGCATATTCCTGCGGTAATGCTAGGTAACTTGGGCAAACAAGACTCGGCGGCGCTCACCAAAAAACTAACTATTATTAAGTCGCGCTTGCTAGCAGGTGAGGCATTAACGCCACAAGAGCAGAGCTTAATTAATACAGTATTACCTTACAATCTAGACGCTTGGGATGGTTATCCTGCTGAAAGAGAAAAACTGTACGCAGAGGCAGCAAAACTAGGTAAAAAGCTAGTGGTCGTAGCGGGTGATACACATAATGCATGGACAAGTCAGTTAACAGATAAGGCAGGTGGTATTGTAGGTGTTGAATTTGCTACCCCAGCGGTTACCTCTCCGGGGGTAGAGACATATCTTAAACTAGATGAGCAGGGAGCCATGCAAACGGCGCAGGCATTAACTTTGTTAATTGACGACTTACAGTATTGTGATTTACGTCAAAGGGGTTACTTGGCGCTAGAGATTTCTGAAAGTGGGATCAACGCGAACTGGACTTTTATTGATAATATTTTATCGACCGAGTATCAGGTAACTAATACCCATACAGTTAATTACTCAGTGTGATTTTTTAAGATAACTTAAGCGTAAAAGCTAAAAAGGGAGTATTGCACTCCCTTTTTTATTAATATTGAGTGTTTATTGTAGCGCTATGGAAGCCATCCTCATGGTGCTTTCAAAGGAGTTAGCACCTGCGATGAACAAACCATTGTGACAAAACATAGCATCTGAGATACCAGTCACTTGCTGTAACGCTTCATCTGACAGGCCTGCCCATGTTTTCGGTAGTGACTTTCTATTTTCAAAGGAGCCGGGCTCAACTGGAACGGTTTGAATGCGCCATTGACCTGTATCCGAAGGATAGATAACGAATAGAGCTTGTTCTGATAATGCATGAACTGTTTTTTTCCAAGGGGTGTACTTCTCTAAAACAATAACCCTTGGATCCGCCGCTTTTTGTATGGCTTCTGCTACGATTGACTTGGCGTTTATACCACCACTGGCTGCTGCAATAAATCGCGTTAATATTCGAGAGGCAAAGGCTACGGCTTCGTTAAAGCAGTCGTCGTATGGAGTGTCTTCTTGCCAAGTAGGGTTAAACATTGAAATAGTTTGGCTGAGGCTAATACCTTCAGATACTCCCTCTGCGTAGCCACAGTCGATGGCATCAATAGTAGATACTAAACCTGCATCTATCGCATCTGCTACTTCTTTATCATTGCCACAAAGCTCAACACCGTATTTCTGCCAAATTAAGCCAAAAGAAGAGTAGGGGATACCATTTTCACGAGCTCCAGCTCCCCCTCTTTGGTGGTGATCAAAACGACCAGTTTGAGGATCATACTCTCCCCCTACATCTATCACTATGTCAGCTTTGGCTATGATGTCTTTGTCTCGCGTGCGCACTAGGGTGCAGTTTGGGTAAATATTTTTAATTGCCGCAACGCTAAATACGTCATCTGCATGAAAATTACCACTGTGGGTAACTATGGTTTTGTTAGTCATTATTGTGTAGCCAAATTTGAAAGGAATAGGACGGTGTGGAAATACCGTTTCTTTTTGAATGTTAATTATTATTAAAACTTACCAAGGGGATTTTATACGAAATTCCCCCTTAAAAGCAGTGAGACCTAGTGAATTTATAAAAAACAATTGTTATTGGTAATTTAATTGCTCGATTATATTGGTAATGGTTAAAGAGTGCAGGCAACTTCATAGACATCCAGCGTCATTTTTACAACTTGATTAGGATCGTCTGCTGAGCTTGATAACATTATGCCTTCTGCTAATAGCTCTATGTTAGTCGCTAGAGCTTCGGCATTTAAACCTATTTTGTTGAGGCTAAGTTGTCCATCTTCAACCGCTTGCTGTATGCGTGTTTGAATGGCACGCCTTGTTTTAACGCGGCTTTGTTCTAGCAAGTCTTGACAGTAAGATTGGCCAGCGAAGACCAAGTCTGACTTGATCATGGCATTGGGTATGCTGTCGAATACTTCAGTGCAGCGTCTTGCTAAGAATTCGTAAGTGTCTACCCAAAATAAACCTACTTCATTGGTATATTTTTTAATTTCAGCGTCTTTCTCTAATAGATAATTTTCTATTGTGGCTCTAAATAGCTCTTCTTTTGATGAAAACTGTTTATGAATAGTCACCCTAGATACGCCGGAGTATCGGCTGATCATTGCAATACTCGCGGCACTGTAACCGTGTAAAAAGAAGCATTCTTTGGCGGTATCAAATATTTTTTGGGTACTCTTTAGCATTTATCTCTGCCTTAATTCAACCTAGCTAGTTTACCAGAATAAGATCTTCTTTCAATCAAGTTTACACTTAGTGTTAATGTGTTAATATCTCGCCCAGTTAGTTGATGTGCAATTGGCGTAATTTTTTGGAGAGTAGGATGAAGCAGTGGATTTTTATAGGTCTGATAATCTTGTGTCAGAGTTGTAGTGAATCAGAGGTGGTTGAGGTAAAAGAAGAGCCAGTTGTGGTGCAGACTTTTACTGTGGTTGAAAAACCAAGTAATGATATCTATGAGTTTCCTGCTGTTGTGTCTGTAGTTAAAAGTGTGGAGCTTAGGTTTGAAGTGGCAGGACGTTTGATTGCCACAGATTTAGTGAAAGGACGAAAAGTTAAAAAAGGGCAGGTTTTAGCTCAAATTGACCCAGTGCCTTACGAGCGTAAAGTCAAAGACAGAGAAGCTAGGCATGAACTTGCAGCAAACGATTTAAAACGTATCGAAGCTTTATATAAAACTGGCGGGGTATCTCCAAGTGCTTACGATAATGCCAAAACACAGTTCGAAACGACTTTATTAGATCTTAATAATGCCAAGCAGGACTTAAGTTATACCAAGGTAACTGCTCCCTTCGACGGTTTTGTATCTGATAGATATGTTGAAAATGACAGTTATGTTCAGGTGGGTGTCTCTATAGCGACAATTCAAGACCGCTCGAGTTTGTATTTCTCTTTTGATGTGCCAGAGCGCGTTATGACATTAAATAAAGGTAATAGAGATGTGGTTGCAACCGCTCGTATTGTGGGCATAGAAGACCAAGTTTACCCTATTCATTACGTTGAGCATCAAGCTACGCCCGATCCTGTGACACAAACCTATAAAGTGACATTTGGGATTGATAATGCGCAAGAAACTATCTTTAATCCTGGCTCCAGAGCTATGGTGAAAATAGAAGAGCGCGGAACCCGAGGAAAAGTCATAGCGGTTCCTGTTTCTGCAGTATTTGGCGATGAAAAGTCAGGTTTTGCTGTGTGGTTATATGATGATAACAGTAACAAGGTAGTTAAAAAAGCTGTTACTGTTAACGGTTTGGTTGGAAAATTGGCCTTAGTAAATAGTGGCTTACAGGCAGGGGATAAAATTGTATCTGCCGGTATTAGCTTGATGCGAGAAGGCTTACTTGTTCGTGAATATAAGGCTGAACCGTAATGGATATCGCTCGTTATTCACTCACAAAGCCGGTTAATATTTGGTTGCTAGCCATAGTCTGTATTATAGGTGGCTTGATAGCTTTAGGTAGTATTGGCAGGTTAGAAGACCCTGCTTTTACCATTAAAGAGTCAATGATAATGACCTATTATCCAGGGGCGAATGCTGAAAAAGTTGAAAAGGAACTAACAGAGCAAATTGAGATAGCTTTGCAAAAAATGCCTCAATTAAAACGCCTTAAATCAACCAGTAAACCTGGTGTGTCACAAATTAGAGTGGAGGTGTTATCTAATTACGATACTGCAGAGTTGCCACAAATATGGGATGAACTAAGAAAACGTTTACGTGATTTAAGCTCTTCTTTACCCCTCGGTACCAGCACGCCTTTAGTTATCGATGATTTTGGTGATGTTTATGGCCTGTATTATGCGCTTACAGCCCCAGAGTTTACCCCTTACCAAATCAGAGAGTTTGCAAGAATTATACGCCGCGAGCTATTGACCATAGACGGAGTGGCAAAAGTAGATGTGAATGGCATATTGGAAGAGGAAATTGTCGCTACATTCGACCAATACCAAATTGCTGGTTTAGGTTTGTCTTTCCCTGATATTACCCAACTTCTAAATAATAACTTACAACCCTTTACTGGAGGTAGGTTACTCATAGAAGGCAAACAAGTTAGGATATCTTTAGCTGACTCATCCAATAGAATTCAAGAAATAGGCGATTTATCTATCGTTTTACCGGGGAATAACGCCTCTATTAAATTAAAAGATATCGCTGATATTAGTATTCAACCTGTTGAAATTCCTCAAAGTGTTATGCGTTATAACGGGAAGGACGGTATTACTTTCGCCGTATCTGCTAAATTTGACGTGAATATCGTAGATGTGGGCAAAAAGGTAAATCAGAAAGTCGAAGAGGTGATGAAGTCCCTCCCTGCTGGAATTGTGGTTGAGCCTTTGTATGACCAAGCAGGGATAGTAGAAGAAGCGGTAGATGGTTTTATTGTAAACCTAGAAGTATCTGTACTTGTTGTAACCCTTGCCTTATGTGTATTTATGGGATGGCGCTCTGGTGTGGTGGTAGGCGTGACTTTGCTGATCACCGTACTTGGAACTGTATTACTCATGTGGTTAAGTGAATTACGTCTACAGCGTATTTCATTAGGTGCCATGGTCATTGCGATGGGAATGTTAGTTGATAATGCCATAGTGGTTGCCGAGGGCATGATGATGAGAATGGCCAAAGGTAAGTCTGCTATGGAGGCAGCCAGCTTCATTGTTAAGCGAACCCAGTGGCCACTATTAGGCGCAACTATTATCGGTATTATGGCTTTCTCTGGTATTGGTTTGTCTGATGATGCCACAGGTGAGTTTTTGTTTTCTCTTTACGCTGTGGTGTTAATTTCTTTGCTATTAAGTTGGGTATTTGCGGTGACGCTTACACCTTTACTGGGGAAATACTTTTATAAAGTTGGTGAAGAAGTAACTACTGAGCCAAAATTGTCTGCAATGTCTAGAGGCTATTTAGCATTCTTAAAACAAGCCCTGCGTTTTAGGTGGGTAAGTTTAGTGGTATTAATCGTTATTACTATTACTGCTTACGCCAGCTTCGGAATGATTAAGCAGGGCTTTTTCCCGCCTTCTAATGCTCCGGTGTTCTTCGTAAATTACTGGAGTCCACAGGACAGAGATATTCGTGAAACGGAAGTCAATATGATAGCGGGTGAAAAGCTTATCTTGGGCGAACAAAATGTTAAGTCTGTGGCTACTTTTGTAGGCCGCGGTGCTGAGCGTTTTACCTTGCTGTATGGTCCAGAATTGCCTAACGAAAGTTACGGTTTATTTTTAGTAAGAGTGGAAGACGCAGCGGATATTCCCGCGACATCAGCTGCGCTAGTTGAAAAGTTACAAGAGGTAGATCCCGAAGGGCGTTTTTACGTGAAAGTAATACAGTTTGGCCCCTCTGCTGCAGCTAAATTACAAGTTAGGTTCTCAGGTCCAGACCCTGCTGTGCTTAGAGATTTGGCGGCGCAAGCCAAAAATGTCTATATTAATGATCCTTCAATCACTAGTGTAAGAGATGATTGGCGTGAAAAAGGCTTTATTTTAACGCCACAATACGACGAAATTACTGCTGGTTTAGCTGGCGTATCTAGATTGGATTTCTCGGAAGCTATTCAGTTTGCAAGTAGTGGTTTGCAAATTGGAAGATTGCAATTTGGTGATTATCTGTATCCGATTATCGCAAAAACACGACTACAAACTGATCCAGATTTGTCTGATATACAAAATAGTTTGGTGTGGAGTAGCAGCCAAAGGCGATATATTCCATTTCAACAAGTATCCAGTGGTATTACATACGAAAGTGAAGAGTTGCTTATTCAAAGGCGAGATCGTGTAAGAACGATTACTGTTTCAGCAGAGCCAGGCGAAAATGACACCGCTGGCGCGGCATTCGCCAGAGTACAGCAGCAATTAGAAGATATTGATTTACCTATTGGTTACTCTCTGGAGTATGGCGGTGAGTATGAAACAGCTAATGATGCCCAAAAAGCCTTAGGAGCAGGGTTGCCTCTAGGATTTTTAGTGATGTTTTTAATTAGTGTGGTGTTGTTTGGGCGAGTGCGCCAACCGCTAATCATTTGGTTAATCGTCCCTATGGCGATAGTGGGTGTGGTTGCTGGTTTATTAACAGCTGATATGCCATTTGGATTCATGTCTTTGCTAGGTTTCTTGAGTTTGTTTGGTATGTTGATTAAAAATGCCATAGTGCTGCTAGAAGAAATCGACTTGCAAATTGGTGAAGGGAAAGAGCCTTTACATGGTTTGATTGAGGCAAGTGTGAGTCGTTTACGGCCTGTCGCCTTGGCTGCTATCACCACTATCTTAGGGGTAATGCCGTTATTGTTTGACCCTTTCTTTGCTGATATGTCTGTCACTATTATGGGAGGTTTAGCCTTCGCAACTTTATTAACTTTGGTTGCTGTTCCGGTATTCTATAGTTTGTTTTATCGGATACCTTTTAGGAAAGATTATTAGTCTTTAGGAAGTGTGTTAATGGGCTAGCATCAGGTCAATCGATGCTAGCCTTTTTATTATAATGTGACTTAATTTCCAAAAGACATTGAAAAGTTTACGCCAACGAATCTAGGTGGGCCAGCAACAAAGGTAGGGTTACCAAAACTGCCCCCTGTATTGCCTGCGTCAACTAGGTATTCTTTGTCAAACAAGTTGCTAGCAAACAAACTTAGTGACCAATTGTTAACTTCGTCTGTAATGCCAATTCGAGCGTTTACTAGGCTAATGGCGTCTTCGCTAATATCTAGTCCAGAAATCGGGGCATTATCAGGCTCAAAGAATATATCTGAGCGATAGCTGTATACTAAAGAGCCCGTTAAACTGTAGTTGTCTGATAATTCTTGGGTATAAGAAACACCGGTACTTGCTGTCCATTCTGGCTGTAAACGGAAGCGGTTTCCGGCCAATTCACCATTGTCGCTGTCATCATCTATTGTGGCGTCAATGTAAGCTAGGTTTGCAAATACGTCGAAGTTATCTCCAAGTAACGCCCTAATTTCAGATTCAAACCCAAGGTTTGTAGCTGAGCCCGCATTGGCAGTGAAAAAGTTGCCAGCGTCATCTTGCTGTGTAACTTGAAAGTCTGAGTAATCTTGGTAGAAAATAGATGCAGAGTAGGTCACAGAGCGATTTAGGGCTTGTCCTTTGATGCCAGTTTCGGCATTCCAGATGATCTCTGCAGGTACTAAGGTAACATCTGCTACAACATTGCCATCTTCATCAGTTGTAGAGCTTACATCTAGTACTTCTGAACGACGGCCTTTAGAGATAGTTGCGTAGATATTGGTTTCGTCGCTTAATTTATAAAGCACATTAAAGCGCGGTAACCAGTCGTCAAATTCATCACTGGCTTCTAAAATTACTCCGTCTGTATTGACAACTGGTAACAGCGGCGCAGGTGCACCAATGTTCGTTAGGATAAGTGAGTCTGGCGCAACTGAGCTATAACCACTGGTTTTATCTTCGCTGATGTAGCGAATACCTGCAGTCAGTTCTAAATCTTGGCTAGCGGCATAAGTGAAGTCAGCAAATACAGATAATGAATCGGTTTCGCCAAAGTTGCTGAAAACAGCTGAGTAGGGTATTTCAGTTAACGCCCCTTCGGTAAGGACAGGAGTTAATTGGTTCACTGAGCCATCGTCATTGATACAAGGTATACCTGTACCTAATGCTCCTAAGCAGTTTAAGTATATAGACTCTTCTGTGCTAAATGGAACAGCTTGGCTGCCATCTTCAGTAAAGTAACTTAGGCCCGCGATAGTCGTAAGCTTTTCACCTGTGTGTAAAAGCCTTATCTCTTGACTAAACTGATCGCCTTTTGCGTCTTCTGCAAACTCTAAAAACCATGCTTGAGTCCCGTCTGCGTCAAATACTTCTAATGAATCAAAGCTTCGGGTTGCTGATATTGAAGTCAGCGTTAAGGTGTCAGATATCAACCACTCAAGGGTTAAGTTTAGGTCGTCGGTTTCTCTATCTACGCCTAGTTTTTCAGCACCAAACACTTCTAAAGAGTATGGGCTACCTGACATTTCAACAAAGCTAAATGGGCTGGTGTCGCCACCGGTTGGTGCATAAATACCGTTTTTAAATGAAGTACCCGAATCTTGGTTTTCTTCGTGTGTATAGGTTAAGTCTGCGGTAATTGTATCTGTTGGCAAGAACCGTAATGAAGCACGGTATGCTTTACGCTCAATGGCGTGCATATCGTCTTGCTGCGTGCCGTTTGGTGACTGAGAGTTTTCATCACCAGCAATGTTTTTAATATAGCCATCACGTTTACGGTAGCTTAGTGCAAATCTTCCTTGGAGCTTTTCATTGCCTCCAGTTACGTACCCTTTTAATTGTTGAGAGCCATAGTTTCCTGCGCCCAGTGTCACTGAGGCTGAAAAGTCTTCTTCTGGTTTATTGGTTATCACACTTAAGGCACCCACTGAAGCGGCGGTACCAAACAATGTTGCTTGAGGGCCTTTTACAACCTCCACTCTTTGGATGTCGAACATTTCAAAGTATGAGCCTCGCGAGCGAGATATGTCTGCTCCATTATAATAGATTGAAACGCGAGGTGAAGCTTGCGATGAACCACTGTCAGAGGTGATGCCTCGTATTACAAAACCGGGGTTATTAGGGCTTTGTTCTTGGATCACAAGTCCTGGTGTGATTTCTGAAAGTGTATCTAACTCATTGATGCCTATTGCGTCCAAAAAGTCACCGTTATATGCACTAATACTTGCTGGTACGTCTTGGATTGATTGCACACGCTTTTGAGTTGTTACTGTGATTTGTTCTATCTGTTGCTCAGTTGCTTCTTGAGCATAGCTGCTAGCGCAAAGTGCAGAGCTAATCAATAAAGATAACTTACTTAACTTAAGAATAAGGGGTTGAGTATTTTTCATATTTTAGTTTTCTCTGTGTGTGCCAAGTGATGGTATTTCTTGAAGGAGGCAAAACTAAAAGTTTTGTAAGACGTTTCCATGACAGAAAAGTGACATTATTGTGAATAAGAGAAAAATATTAAGTTGTTGTTACTTATGGACTTTATGTTTGTGTGGTTGACCAGTTGCCGCTAAGACGTTGGGAAAATTTGTTGTTTAATGGAAGGAGAATAAAAAAACTCTAAGTATCAAGGCCCTTGATACTTAGAGTTTTAAAGGGAGAGTCTAAGTGTAAAAACTACTTATCTCCGAAGTAATAAGGCCCTTTCCAACGATAGGTTTTGCCATCAATTTTCAATTTATGTTGTTTAGACATAGACGCATTTTTGTTTGCTAATATGAAGATATTTGTATGTCCTTTAACATCTTCAATAGAGACTGCTGTGTATTTTGAGCTTTCAAGTACAAGGTTAAGTTCAGCTATGCTGCTATTTGAATTAACAGAAAACTCTGATACAGGGCTGTAACTACCATGGGGCTCAATTACAGATACAAAGCTGGTGTCTGCTGTATTGTCTCTGCGGATCATCAAAGCCGCTTCTCTTCTCAAATTAAAGTTAGGATCGTTAGCCCCCATTCTGGTGAACAATAACTCATCATTTTTATTTGTGGCTGTTGTAAGCGTGTAGTATTTGCCTTCACCTAACCATGAAAATTGCGTGCTATCACTTGATGGCTTGCCTTTGCCTTCAAGATACAAATGTTGGTAGCCATTTTTCTTGCCTAACGGTTTTAAGGTTTCTGGTGATTCATAGTCAAAGTTATCACTCAATACTTGACCCATGAAGTAGAAAGGGAAGTCATATTTGTTTTTCTTGTCCGCTTGAACTTTCATAATGTCTAGTAGAAACGGCTTTTCAAACCCATCTGTTTTAATGAGTGCCATGGTTCGGTGCATGTTAGTACCTGGGTAGGCATTTTCTTCAGTGGCGCTGACTACTTGTACATCTTTGTTTGAATCATCATAAAAATATAACTCAGAATGGTGCTGGCTAGCGACTTGGTACTTACCGCCAAAATGCATCTCTTCATTTTGAGACAGGGTGTTATGAGCAATTGTTGTTTTTGCCCAGGTTTTGTTTTCTTTAAGATAGTTACCACCGCCTTTTTGGCCAATGTTAACGAATCGAGCTAATCCATAATCTTGAATAACTTCATCACCTTTCTCATATAATGAAAAAGAAAGTTTATCGTAATGACCATGACTTAAGCCCTGTGCCGCATACTTAAATACTAAAGTTAAGTCTTCATTGCCGTACCTAAGTACGCCAATACCACCTTGTTTACCGTTTTGACCATCTCTTAGATTTAAAGAGTTTTTAACAAAGGGCTGAGCTTTACCGTCGCGGATCCCCATAGCCACTGCAAGCCCTGATTGGTCTAACAAAACTTCGTTTTGTTTTTCAACAATACTGAGTAATTGTGGGTTTTGGCTCCCATATTGATAGGCAATATCAACTGCAGTAACCAATTCAGGTGTGTAATAAGACATCCCTTTTTGACCATCGTTTAGAGGGAAAAACTCTCCGTCTGCATCAGTCAAACTCAGTAAGGCGTTCACACCCTTTAACAAAACATTGTCCTTATGGGAGAACACATTCATTTCTGGTTTGACATTTTCCATGGCTAAACCAAAAATTAAGAACGGATACATGGCATAACGCTGATAGTAAGGACCTTCAGTGTAATAGCCATCAGGCGAGAAGGGGTCTTCTAGGTTAGCAAGAAAACCTTTCTTTTGACCTTCAACTTTTATGGTGCCGCCGTCGTTATCCACGCCGCCTACTGGCAGTCCATCATCTTCGATTCCGTATAATGCTCTGTCTAGTAACTCTTCATCATCCATCACCAAAGCTATCATGCCAACAGCGGCATTACCCCAAGTACTATGGTTGTGTACTCGGTTATAAAATTTAGGGTTTTCTAAAGAAATATAGTCCGCAAAAGGCCTAAATAGGTTGTTTTCTAGCTTATCTCGTTCTTGCTCTGAAAGGGTATCGTAAATAGCATCGTAAGCTTGAGCCATGTAAACCAGCCAATTACTGTCGTTCAAGCACTGCCAAAATAACTTGCCTCTTGCGTAAGAGCGTTCTTGTGGGTGAGGGGGTAAATCTTTGTACATAGCTTCGTACTGAAATAACATATCGCGAATATATTTGGCGTATTTGTCATCTTCAAGAATTTGATACAGCGCTCCGGCTTTCTGAGCTATTTTAAAGTTTAGTTTGTGTCTTTGGTGGGTGTAACCACCCGAAAAGTCTTTTGGAATGGGTGTGTCAATACCCCACGCTATCTCTGCATCTACTTCTTCTTTTACACTTTCTAAGGTGGCGTCGAAGAGAGGAACGCTCCCTAAATTCTTTCTAACTTTTTCCATCCCAGCTTTTGTCATTATTAGATTAGGGTGTTCTTGAGACTGGACTGTTAGCGGTATATTTAGTGCTGCCCCTATTACTAATAGGGCTGCAATTTTAGTTTTGATCATTGACAGAGGCTCCGATTTTTTATTTGTAAGGTATCTTCTCATTTTTTGCAGGTACGTAGTTCTGCGTAATGATTGTTATTGTTGATTTACCTATTAGATAGGACATTTGTAATCTTACCATTTAAAGTGAGATCTTTGATGAAAACTTTAACTTAATTAATGGGTTATCTAACGTATTTGGTTCTCTAAAAAAGCTAACCCCAGCATAAGCTGGGGTTAGTTTTATATCTATATTCACATGAAGTGAATCTTATGAAGCGGTACCTTAGAAACGGTAGCTAGCTCCAAATGTAATACGACGGTCTGTGATACCTTGAGCACAAAGTAGTGCGCCTTCGTTTACACAAGATTGTGTGATATCAGATTCAGTTAAGTTAACTGCTTCAATACCTAGGTTTAACTGGTCGTTAACATCATAACTTACGCTTGCATTAAGCTGGCCTCTGTCATGTGTTACAACAGGGAAACCTAAAGTAGAGTTAAGAGATGCACCAGCTGCAGTATCTTCTGTACGGAAAGCATCACGCCATGTGTAACGAACTCGAGCTGAAAGACCATATTTTTCATAGAAAACTGTGAAGTTATATGCATTTTCAGAGAAGTCTAATAAACCTTGCTTAGATGTTACTGTCACAAAGTCAGCGTCATCGTAGATGCCGTTAATAGCGTTAAATACATCTGTACCACGAGTAGCAGAGGTATACACTGCTGAGCCACCATCAAATTCCTGAACGGTATAGTTAGCAATAACACCGAAGCCTGATGCCCAACCTAACTGATCTTCAAATGAAGACAAGTCATATTGAACGGCCATCTCGATACCAGTTTGCGTCACTGTAGAAGAGTCATTGAAACTAGATTGACGATCAACACACAAACCTAGTGTATCTGGGTCACCTAACACGTTAGGTTGTACTGATGGGTTATAGATACCAGCAGAACAAGTAGGGCCTGGCTCTCTTAAACCATTCGCATCAAGAACAGCAGTATCTAAGCTTGTAACAAATAAGTTAGTACGGTCTTTCTTGAAGTAGCCAATGCTAACAACGGCAGCTTCTGCAAAGTACCATTCTGCTGAAAGGTCGAAAGAGGTTACTTCTTCTGGCTCTAGGTCAGGGTTACCGATTTCAACCGCTGAGTTTTCATTGGTCCCAAATGTTACCGAAGTATTCAAGTCACCAAAGTTTGGACGTAAGATATCTTGTCCCCAACCTAAACGTAACACTACATCATCATGAACATCAGCAACTAGATTCAAACGAGGTAGAGTATAGCTATAATCACCTTTGTTTGTGGTAGGGATAGTAACACCATTTACAACACTATTTGCACGAGATTCAATGTCTGTTTCAATGTGACGAACACCAAAGTTACCGCGAATCATTTCATATTCAAAATTTGCTTGCGCATAAATTGCGTGAGTTTTCTCTTCAATTGAAAATATTGCAGTATCCGATGGAGTTAGGTTTGCCACATCAACAGCGTAGTCAAAAGTAACACCTAGCGCTTCTTGCTCAGCTCTATGCTGTAATTGAGCTGCTTCTAAGGTCGCGATTACCCCGTCAGGGTCATTAAATGCTTTTTCAGGATCAACAATTAAGAAGTTACGGAACGCTAACTCTCTACCATCTGCTTCACCAAAGTTACTTGGTCCGGCTACAAGAAGGTCTGAGAATAGTGAACCATTTGCACTATCAATCATGCGGCTGAAACCACCAATACGGTCAGATATAGTTACTGAATCATGTTGGGTTTTATTATAACGATAACCAAAATCAATTGACGTTATTATTTCAGTATCTAAGAAATAAGTTGAATCTACTCTAAATGCGTCCTCAGAGTTATCTGTAGTACTTCTGCTGATGTCTACTTGGTCTAGAACAACATTGTTAGGATCTAAAAGCTCGGCAACTGTAGGAGCATAAATTGAATCAAAATCAACACCAAAAGTTAACGCCCCACCTGTTAAGTCATAAGCAAAAGGTACACTGTTGTCATTGCTTGAGCCATCAAGAGGTGTCAATGGATTAGGGTTAATAAAGTTTAATTGTGTATTTAGTGAAGGCGTCACTGTATCCGAGCTAGCGCTTGAAAGTTCTGCACTAACGAATAAGTTGTCACCTTGCCATTCACCGCCAAGTCTAAAGATTTGTGTGTCAGTTACACGAGCACCGGTATCACTATTAAAACGTAGGTTAGGATCATCATCATCAACCGCTAAATTTGGCTCAATTGAACCAACAACTGCAGCTTGAATGCTACCTAACTGAACACCGTCTAGAGAACCAAAGTTAACAGTTTCGAATTCGTCAGGTAACGTATAATTAAGAACACTACTTACACCAGATGCTTGAACACGAGTACTTTCTTGACGGCGTTCTTGTTCTGTAATTATGGCATCGAAAAAGAACTTCATATTGTCGTTTGGTGCGTACTCAAATGTAGCAGCAAGGTTAGTTGTTTCGTATTCGAAGTTTTCTAATTCTTGGTTTAAGAATTGAATACCTAAGAAGTCAAAATCTTGAGCAACAGGGCGGTTAGTTACTTGATTTTCCAACTCTCCGCTTCTTACTACATCAGCATTAACATTTTCTACTAAGCTACCGTCACGGTCTAAACGAGGGCGGAAAGAGGTTGCTTCTTGTCTTGTATAACTACCACTAATAACTACACCAAATTTACCTGAGTCTAGTTCCCAGTTGTCTCCGTACGCGCCGGAAATTCTTGGTTGGATACCATCAGTAGTTAAACTGCTGTCTTCACCTTGGATTCTAAGTGAACCTAAAGTTTCAGTTAATTCTAGTGGGCGAATCGTACGAAGGTTGATAGTACCACCAATAGAACCTTCTGTAGTTTTAGCTTGAGGAGATTTAGTTATTTCAACACCAGCGATAATGGCTGCTGATAAATCTTCAAAGTTCATACCACTACGGCCTGCTCCAGACCCAACTGTAGACGCACCATTTATTTCAACACGGTTCGCATTACTACCACGAATTTGCACACCAGTACCGATACCCGCTGTTCTAGTAATTTGAATACCTGTTACGTTTTCAAGTACTTCAGCTAAGTTTTGATCTGGCAACTTACCAATGTCTACGGCTTCGATAACTTCGATAAGGTTGTTAGTTTCTCTTTTTTCTAGAAGGGCACTGGTAAGAGATGCACGAATCCCTGAAACCTGAATAACTTCAACATCTTCCGCAGATTCTACCTCAGCTGTAGCTTCTTGAGCATAAACCAATGATGGCATGGCCAGCGCAGTAGCTGATAACATCGCCAAGGTGATTTTTGATAGTTTGTGTGTCATGTGTGTCTCCTGGTGCGTTGTAGGAATAAAATGTAGGTAACCTTACGCCGCATAGTTGGTTTTTAATTTTCTGTACTTTGTAGCTACAGCATTCACAGGTGTTGAACATATTGGTCACAGCTGTATTACAAAGCTGTTACAAATTATCCATGAAAATAAATATTGGTCAACCTCTAATCCGAGCCAAAATACGAAATTTTAACAACTTATGTATTACCAATCTGTTATTTTTGGACATACCAATCAGGATGCATTGAATCGGTTGATTTTATTAAATGTCTTTTAAAACAATGTTTTATGATTGTTTTTGTGGTTCTTTATAACGTTTAAAGTATTGTTTTATGTAAATAAATGGTTAATTTTCTGTGTTTTCTTATAACGATTATATTGGACTAATGTATTAGTTGTTTTTAAACATTTTTTTTACAAGTGTGCTTTTTTGGATGTTTTTCTGGTTTTATTTTGAGCTGATCGGTTGAATTGCGACCTGGTTTGGGTTGTTTGCATCCCGTCTGAAATATTGGTTTGTTAAAATGCAGTAATGTTTTTCTAAATCTTAATTCACTAAAAGCTTACTTTATTTTTTTAATTCTATTATTCAGTTTGTAGTGTATTAAGTGCTTATTGACATAGGTAGTTAACGGTCTATACAATTCATTAACAATCTACTAAACCGTTTTACTCCTTGTGGTTCGCGACATAGAGTGAAGTGCGTCAATCACCTACAGTGTTGGTATCTATAATAATGAATAATTTTAAAACCTTCTTTAAATCACTTTTACCAGGCATATTTTTGTTTGGTTTCACTGTTGGCACGGGAAGCGTCACATCAATGGCTAAGGCTGGAGCTGATTATGGTATGTCATTGTTATGGACCATCTTTTTATCCTGTGCAATCACTTACTTTTTAATTTCTTTGTTCGGTAAATTTACGTTAGTCACTGGCTTGACTGCATTGCAGTCATTTAAAAAACATATTCACCCAGTGGTTAGTTTGTTTTTTATCGTAGCTTTAACTACTCAAATATGCGGTAGCGTCATTGGTGTGATGGGGATATTAGCTGATGTGTGCTACGAATGGTCAAAAGGCATAGTAGAAGGTGGGGTTAGTCCAGTATATTTTGCATTGTTCTTTATTGGCTTTGTTTACGTTATTTTCTTAATTGGTAAGACAGAAGTGTTCGAAAAGGTATTAGCACTTTTTGTGGCAATAATGGCGTTATGTTTTTTGATTAATTTCTTTATTTTGATGCCTCCAGCAATGGAGATTCTCAAAGGTATGGTACCTAATGTCCCTGAAGCGAGTGCAAATAAAAGCTCATTCTTGGTTATTGCCTCTATGGTTGGCACTACAGTTTTCTCTGGGCTGTTTATATTAAGAACTATATTGGTCAAAGAGGCTGGTTGGACGTTAGCTGATTTAAAAGCTCAGAACAGAGACGCATTATTCTCAGCTTTTTTAATGTTTATTGTGAGCACTTCAATTATGGCAGCGGCAGCAGGCTCTTTATATGTAAAAGGTATTAGCTTACAGAATGTAACCCAAATGATTAATTTATTGGAGCCTTTAGCTGGTGCTTCAGCGGTTGCTATTTTTACAATTGGCTTAATCGCTGCTGGTGTTTCGTCACAGTTTCCAAATGTGGCGTTATTACCTTGGCTGTTAGATGATTTTCATGAGCGTAAACCTAACCTGAAACGTACAAGTTATCGTTTAATGACCTTGGTTATTTCATGCTTAGGTTTAATTGTGCCTATTTTTAACGCCAAGCCAATTGCTGTAATGGTGAGCTCTCAAGCATTTGGTGCGTTGGTTTTACCTGCAACAGTTGCCTGTATCTATTTTGTAGGTAATAAAAAAGACTTGATGGGGAACAACAAATTCTCTGCAGTTACTAACGTATTCCTGGGGTTAATTTTCTTGTTTGCCCTAGTGATGAGTTATATGAGTTTAACTGGTATTGTCTCTATTTTAGAGGGATTGTGATACTGTAACCTTCAATATCTTATAGTGCTCCCATTATTCATTGGGAGCTCGTTTATCCCAATTTATCTTTTATTTCGTTGAATAAAACTGTGATGTATAACGGAGCTTTTCCATGAGTCAAATTATTAAATTTAGTGCCAATCGAGTATGGCGTACTTATCAAGGTGGTAAGTTATTAGATGTTATTGAAGGTAAGGATAAACCTGAAGACTCTAGTTTTCCTGAAGATTGGATTGGCTCAACCGTTGAGGCCCGTAACGTGGGTAGAGAGCATATATCTGAAGGTTTAGCTATGGTTAAAGATTCAGATGGGAAACCCATTGCCTTTCGTGATTTATTAAAAAGTGATCCTGAGTATTTTTTAGGTAAAGACGGCGCCAGTTCGCGCTCAATGGATGATATTCCATTGGTTAAATATTTAGATAGCTCGACTCGATTACATTTTCAAGCCCATCCTACACGTGAGTTTTCACAGCAACGTCTTGGTATGCCTAGAGGAAAAACTGAGGCTTACGTGATTCTAGAAACCCGAGAAGATGTTAGCGAGCCCTACATATATGCAGGTTTTCAGCGTCCACCTAGCCGGGAGCAATTAAAACAGTGGATAGAAACACAAGATATCGCCTCAATAGAAAGTTGTTTTGATCGTATCCCTGTAAAACCTGGAGATGTATTTTTATTGCCAGGGGGCCGACCTCATGCGTTAGGAGAGGGGATTCTGATGTTAGAAATTATGGAGCCATCAGACTTAGCAGTAAGGTTTGAGTTTGAGCGTTGCGGCTATGTTATCCCTGAGCAAGCGAGATTTATGGGCAAAGGGATTGAAACCGCGCTAGATGTTTTTAACTTTGAACCTGTAAAACCAGAAGAGACAGATGCGGAATTTAGGTGTGAGCCAACAGTGCTAATGAATGACCTTAAAGGCAACCGTTTAGAATTATTAATTGGCGCAGACAAAACTCCTTGTTTTACCGTAAGAAGGGCTTCAATTAACGGCAAGTTTGAACGTAAAGAAGAAGCTTTCTTTTATGGCATAGTCACTAATGGATCTGGGGCTATTAAAATTAATGACGAAGTCATCAAGTTAGAGCGTTGGGAGCGATTCTTTTGCCCTGCAGGTATTACAGATTTTGAATACGAATCTGAGTCTGGTATGTCTATTTTGGAGTGTTATCCAGGCAATACCTAAGTAAACAGTTTGCGGCTTTAATAGTCGCTAGCTCTTTGTAAAAAATTAGAGTTTTCATCAAAAAAGGGAAATGGTTCAAACCATTTCCCTTTTTCATTTGCTTGATTTAAATTAGTTTTGAGGCTTTTTAGCAGGGCCAGTCACTAATTTCATAAAGGTTACTTGTGCATAGTCACCATTTGCTTTATCGGTTTCCCAATCGCCTGTACCTAAGCATGCTGGGTACCAAAATCCTGGGTCATCTTTGATGCTACATTGATCATAAGCACCTGCTTTAAAGAAGTTTCCGTCTCCTGTGTATCCATTAGGGTGATCTAGCTCATCTACTTTGCCATAGGCATCAATATTATCAGCAAGGTTAATTTGATAATTCACTGTTCCTAGGCGTTCACTGATAAATGTCAAATACATGATGTTTTCATATACATTGACTTCGTAGCTAAAGGTTTCATTTAAAGCAATACCTTTATCTCCGGGCTCGCTGCTGTCTAACCAAGAGTTGCCCCATACTGGGTAGCTAATATCTTTTCTGTCTGGATTTTCTTTTTCTAAGTTACGTTCGTAATTCCAAAATACTGATCCATAATCGTGATTTGGCCATTTTTTAAAATAGATCTTTAAAGGCTCATTCCCATAACCATAGCCTTCTCCTTGGGCAACAAACTCTGGATCTTTGGTGGCATGGATTTGACCAACTACTACTGAAAATGCTGGGGCTTTATTCGGGTATTTAGCGCGTTTAGCAACATGGTTTACTTGCAAGGTTGCTTGTAAGTTGCCACCAATCTGGCCATATTTTTCTGCGTCTTTATTAGCCAAAATCGTAAAGTTATTATCGTATTTATCCCCCTTATCCTGAAGGCCTGAAACTACTTGATGTAGCTCACTACGAGTATTTGAGGAGTTAGGTGTAGTAAAGGCTTTATTTGGTGTGGCAAATACTAAGTTATTGTCTTCATTGAGGTAAAAGTAGTCGGGGTGTTGATAGGCTTGAATAGCTGTGGTGCTAATAGAGTCGACTTTTCCATCGTTGTTTATATCTGTTGGAATAGTTATTTTCCAGTGGCTTAGATCAAACTTATCTGCGGGTACGCTTGCTTGACTGGCTTGGTCGTCAGTGGAGTTGCAAGAAGCTAATACCATAGTGCTTAAGGCCACTGCCGATAAGCTTGTTATATTTTTCTTTAGGTTCATTATTTCTACTCTATTGTTTTGAAAGCTGTAGGGTCATATAAACAGTAAATCATGTTTTTGGATATTGGTTTTATTTATGAATTATAAGGTGATGGTTTAAGAGTTTAATCTTTACTAAGTAGCTTTAATAGCTTGTTTATTATTTCACTTGGTGACTTTTGAATATCAATTGTCCAGCCATAGTCTGGGAGCTCAAGTGTATCGAGTTGTGAGTCTAATAATTGAGGATCAAAGAAGTGGTCATTCCGTGAATTTAACCTTTCTAGTAATAGCTCTCTAGAACCATTAAGTAAAACCCACTGTATGTTAGTTTTACACAAAGAAGCGAGAGTTTGGCGATATCCTTCTTTAAGGGCTGAACAGGCTAACACCGCACCTTTTTCATTTTCCCAGTCAGAAATATGTTGTGCGAGTGACGCTAGCCAAGGCTGCCTATCTTGATCGTTTAAGGGGTTTCCATTTTTCATTTTTTGTATATTACTTTGAGGGTGAAAGTCATCACCATCATAAAAGGGTAGGTGGAGTTGCTGAGCTAACTGATACCCAATGGTTGACTTCCCCGTACCAGATACACCAAAAACGATCAAAATCACGGCTCTACTCCTAATTAACCTATTAAGGCCAAAACGCCGTTATAAGAAATTATTATTGAAAACAGTAAGGCTAGGCCAAGAACAAAGTTAAGGAAGTACCCTGCGGTATGTTTGGCCATTAGGTCTTTTCTGTTAATCAGTAAAATAATGCCTAAAATCACTAAAGGTAAAACAAATACATTAAAGACTTGAGTGAGTATTTGGCCTTTGACTGGGTTGAAGCCAAGTACCGGAATGGTAAGAGCAAAAATAGCTGCAATTCCGGTAATGACTCTAAATTGGGTTGATTGGGTATCAAGTCTACCTGAGCGGTAGTCTTCAATGAGTAATGGAGCAATTAACATACATGGAAAAACAGATGATAAGCCCGCCGCTAATGTTCCAAAAAAGAATACAGTTAAGGCTGCTTTACCTGCGATGGGCTCAAGGGCATTTACCATATCTAATACATCGGTAACTTTATTGCCATCATGGTAAAGGGCACCAGCGGCAACTGCCATAACGGAGCCACTAATGATAAATACTAAAATGGCAGCAACAATGGCGTCTTTCTTTTGCTGAGCTCTATCTTCTATACCCCAACCTTTGCCTTGGATAAACAATGGGCGCGATAAAAATGTCGCAGCAGCCATGGTGGTTCCCACAAATGCAGCTACCATCATTTTGCCGCCATCCACATTTGGGATAACAGGGACCATACCTTGAATCACCTCTGAAGGTAACGGGCTCACAACAAATAAAGACAGGATGAAAGACAGCCCCATACAAGATACGAATATCACGAGGATTTTTTCAAATAATGAGAATCTACCAATTAATAAAATTGCGTACATAGTGCCTATTACTATTACCGCAATTGCAATGACTACCTCGTACTTATGTTCTACTATCGATGGAAAATACAAGGCTAGCATTTCAAAAATGATATTGGCTGAGATACCGAGTATTCCTACTAAAGAGTTCCATTGCCCAAAACTCACCCCGACTATAATTAGAATCGCCATGGGTTTACCAAATTTGAGATGCTTTTTAAAACTGTATAAGGCGGTTTCGCCCGTGATTAATGCAAAGTTGCCGTAGGCATAGATTAACACCCCAGAAAATAGACAGCTTAATAGTAATACCCATAACAATTGCATTCCAAAAGTGCTACCTGCAACTATCATTGCCGTAACGCTGCCGGTGCCTATGGTATAACCAATAGCCAAAAACGCGGGTCCAAAACTCAATATTGCTCTTATTAATGTTGACACATTTACTCTCCACACACTTTTTATCATTTGCAGGTTTGGGACATTTGCCAGCCTGCTATTTTTAGTCTCAAGGATTTATGTAACCGCTAAAAGTTACTTTCTTCTGCCATTTTCACTACGCCCACTGTAAGAATTAGGTTGGCGAATCGTCTTTGTTCTCCAGTTTGAATAATTAACACTGTGGCAGGGTCGCGAATTTTGTCATAAAAAGCCCAGCGCTCCATTTCCTCCCAGCTGACATCTCCAAGCAAGTCTTTGTATGCATTATGGATTTCGGCATTTGCTTCTGGTGGTTTTTCCATAACGATTGCACCTTGAATTGGGCATACGGCTAATATTCCCTCAAGTACAGTTAGGGCATCTAATAAGCCAGGTCGAAAGTTCAAGTGCACTGTGGTTGAGTTAGGGCCATTCATAGCGCCAACTGGTAAATTTCCATCAGCTATTACTACCTGGGAAAAGTGCCCTGAGCGTGCAAGGGCTTCCATTATGGTGGGGTGTATTACTGCCGTTTTAAGCATCTTTTATTCCTTAAAGCAAACTGCTGATGAGGGGCTAGCAAAGAGCAAGCTTCCACTAATCATGTTCAAAACCATTACATGTTATATACGCCACCATTGATATCTAAGGTCGCGCCAGTAATAAAACCATCATACTCCGAGGCTAGATAAGTGACGGCGCGGGCGACATCGTCCACATTACCGGCACGGTTAATAGGAATGCCTGAAATTGTTTCGTCAGCTGACTCTTTGGTGGTATGGGTATTATGGAATGAAGTACCAAGTATTAGGCCTGGAGCTACGGCGTTGACACGCGTTCCTTGTCCACCTAGCTCTGAAGCTAAGGCGCGAGTAAAGGTCAAAATTGCGCCTTTACTTGTTGAGTAAACAAGAGATCCTGCATGTCCACCTTTGCGACCTGCAAGTGATGCAAGGTTTACTATGCTGCTGTTTTCGTTCTTAGCTAAATAAGGTGAGGCGGCACGGGTAACAAACATCATGGATGTAAGGTTGATATCCATAACCTTATGCCAAAAATCAGCATCCATATCATGTAAAGAGCGCCGTCCTACGAGTGAACCTGCATTATTAATTAATATATCTAAGCCACCAAGGGCAGATACCGCTGCCGCAACAACAGAGTTTGCTTCTGCTTCTGTGGTTAAATCTCCACTTATTGCTATGGCTTTTTGGCCCTTATTAGTGGCATACTCAACCAATGAGTTGGCTGTGTCAGCACTCGAAAAATAGTGAACTGCGATATTGGCACCGTTATCAATTAATAGTTTAGTGGTTGCTTCTCCAATTCCTTGAGCACCCGCTGTAATAAGAATATTTTTGCCTTGTAATTTATTGTTCATGTTTTCTTTGACTCTATTCGGTTGAAGGGAAGGGGGAGCTTCTTGGCTTAAGAAATGCCTTTGCTACCCTGGGGCTACAAAGGCATTTTTATATTCAAGAAACCTACTTGCTAAACCTTATTTGTAAACAACATTGTCGATTTTATATCCATTGTTGTTAGCATTAATGTGGCCTGTATCTTTCATCACCACATCTTTAATAACAGTTACGGGATCGCCATTGGTAAGGAATAACTCCAGTGGCGCACTTTTATCCCAAGTGGTATTGGAAATGTTCAACTTCTGGACCCCATGGAAGTACATAGAGGCTCCGGATCTATGAGTAGGGCCCTTACCAACGTTAGTTAACGTGTTATTTGATACTGTAACAATTGGACCAAAGGTGCTTTCATCGGTACCACCACGATATACTGTCGCCACTTCTTCTTTGATATCGGTAAAGGTGTTACCCGAAATTACTAGGTTTTCGACACTGTATACGCCTAAGTCATCTACTTCTCGGTTTAGCTGTAATATTGCGCCGGTAATGTTTGTGAACTCAGAATCTAAAATTTCGATGGTGTCAGCAAAAGTACCTGCGTTAGCTTTGAAAAAGTAAAAATATCCATTTACATCAAGATCAGTCACTTTTACATTTCGCACGTAAAGTAAATAGTTAATGTTCATAGAATTGCTGCTGGTACTAATAATGTTGTTCCCTTTGTAATCGGGAGACTCAGCACCATCAAACCAGAGGTTTTCAACTTCTAATGCGCCACCATTTTCAATGTTAATGAAATTTGGTTTTTGCGAACGAATAATTGGCTTATCACCCTTTGCAGCCATAATTGTCAAAGGGTGATGAATTTCAGCAAACTTGGTTAACAGGTAATCTCCACCATTTTCTAGCATTAAAATATCGCCAGCTTGGCTCTCTTGTAGTGCGGTAAGAATAGTATCTGTGCCAGAAGGTACGTTGATGGTTTTTCCACTTTGGAAAGCAATGGTAGTTTCTGTTTTAGGATAGTAACTTGCGCCAACTTCCTCTTTGGTAACTGGTAGTTTTACTTCTCCAAAGCCTATTTCTTCAAGTAGATCTTCATCTGGGCTTTTCAGACCATATTTGTTGGTAGTAACCGAGTATGGGGTACTTGCAAAGCCTGATTGAATTGGTGTACTGGCTTCTTCATTAAGGTAGTTACCTTCGAAGTTAATACCCGACATGTCATCATATAAAGTAAAGGGGCTTAAATTTGTTTTACCTAAGATTATGTTCCCTTTAAATTCAGATGTAGTGGGCGGGGCTGAACGTTCTTCATCAGAGCCTGCGCCTAATTCGATATGATCACTATCGATAACAATATTATTGTTCATAGCCGAGTCGATGACAGGGTCGTATCTATTAGGTGGAGAGTTAGGTACGCCATTCATTATTACTAGGGCACCACGTAAACGTTTACCTGTTAACCCATACATGTAGTTGTTACTAACAGATTGACTTTCGTTAATGATGCGAATGCCGCCAGTGTTAGGTTTACGGTTTCCTAAAAAGTAGTTACCTTCTACTTTAGTAAAGTGGCCATGACGCATAGTCAAGGTACCTTGAGTTTCAAAGAAAACGTTGTTAATTAAAGCGTTACCACTAGATTTGTTAGAGATGATTTCGTGCTCGCCATTGGTGCGATCAAAGAAATTAAATTGTGCCGTGGTATTAGAGTATTCGCGAGAATAGTGGCTGGTGCCTATCCTTAAAGTTTCGCCACCATTGGCTCCAAGTACTTGCCTTGGGCCAAAGTAGTTGTATTCGATTAAATGATTATTTTTACGGCTACCTTCAGTATTCATGCGAACGGCAACGGTTACACCACGGTTACGTTTGTTAACTAGAGAGTTATGATCCAGGCGGTTGTTTTTACCATACATAGCCACCCACAAATCAGACATTGGCCTGTCGGCTGTACTGAAGTTATCAATTACAACATTGGTGACACGAGAATGGTTAGCTAGGTCGTCATTAGAGGTTCTAAAAGAAATAACTTCACCTGTTGGGGTTGAACCATTTTTAAACACCAAGCCCGATATAACAATGTACTCGCCAGAAAAAGCTAGGTTAGATTGCCCGGTAATGACAACTTTTCCAGGTGTTTGTGCTTTTAGCTCTATTGGTTCATCAGCTGTTCCATTCGCCTTTAATACAAACTCTACGTCTGTCCAGGTTCCATCTGCAAGCACAAGGTCGTCACCCGGCTCTAATGATTTTACTGCTTCATTAAATTGGTCAATATTTTCAACCAGCTTAACGTGTTTAGACGCTGTGTCAGTGCTGGTTTGCGCCTTATCTTCTGTATCCGCTGGGGAACAAGACGATAGTGCTATGCACAATGCTAATGAATAAAAGTGTAGTTTGGACACTTTTGGCATGTTGTTATACTCCTAGTTAATAAATTGATTGGCTAAAAAGTTATGACTTTTTAACTCCATATACGATCTCACACCTAATATGCAGTTGACGATACCCAATACAAAATATTGCTGATTCAATATCGCCCTTTAGTTAATTTACATAGGTACTGAAGGGCTTACCACTAATTTGCTAAATGTGACTTTGGTATAGTCTCCATTAGCTAAATCTTTTTCCCAATTGCCTGTTCCTGGACAAGCGGGATAACGAAAACTGAGCTCAACATCTTTAGTGCTGCATTGATTATAAGCACCAGCTTTAAAATACAATATTTCGTTAGCATACCCTTTGGGGTAATCGGCAGAGTCAAGCTCACTATTGGCATCAAAATTGTTCGCTAGGTTAATTTTATGGTGAACAGTTTCATGGTTTTCGCTAGAAAATACTAAGTGCATAGTGTTGTTATAAATATTAACCGTGTAACTAAACTTTTCGCCTAAGGCTATACCATGCTCTCCTGGGTCAGTTGGATCGTCCCAATTGCTGCCCCAAACAGGGTAGGCAATATCGATTCTTTGTGGGTCATCGGTTGCTAGGTTTCTCTCATAGGTCCAATAAACTGAACCTTTATTATGATTTGGCCACTTTTTGTAGGATATTTTTAAGGGTTCGTTACCCCAACCAAAACCAGGTACTTGCTTATCGTCTTCGACTTGTAGTGCGTGTACTTGGCCAATAACCACTGAGTATGCAGGTGGTTTGTTTGGGTATTTGGCTCGTGTGGCTACATGGTCTACTTGTAGGGTGGCTTCTAACTTACTGCCAATGTAAGCAAACTCATTGGCATTTTCATGTGCTGCTAAAGCAAAGTTATTCTTTTTATCTGACTCGCTTATTGTAAGGTCTTCACCACGAATCATGTAGCGTAATTCACTACGAGTATTGGTGGATGTGCGTTCCGTTGCGGCCTTATTGGGACTTGCAAAAACCATCTGATTTTCATCATCTAGGTAAAAGAAGTCTGGATGTTGATAGGTTTTCAACTCAGCCACATCGTATATATCTGACACTGCATCATTGTTCTCGTCCATAGGTACAGTGAGATACCAGTGGCTTAAGTCAAATACACTTGCCGGTGGCATAGCCGCTGGAGTGAATTTTTCACTTTGTAAAGCATCTGGCTCTACTGTATTCCCACAACTGCTTAATGTCGCAGTTAGTACTGCTGCTGTAATTGCTAGTTTTTTTATAGTCATATGTCATCCCAATAGTATTAATAATTAAAAATGTGACTGATTAGGGTTGCTTCATAATGTCACGTAGGGATTCAAGTTTTTGTCACACTCCATAACCACCTATTTACGGTTTGGAGGTTCCCACATTTAACTGGTTTTATTATCTAATAGTAAATAACGTTAAAATCGCCCCTCATGTGGCGATTGGTTTTGGATGGAGTTGTGGTAAAAAAACGAAGCCAGTTACCCGTTGGGGTAAAAGACTTCGCCCACACACACACGTTAAAACTTAGCGCGTACTCCAATAGTAAAGCGACGGTCTGCTTCACTATATTTCCAGTTGCTATCAAGCTCTGTTACTTGGCGAATTGGCTCGCCAGTTAAATTAACAGCATTAGCTACTAGGGTTACATTGTCGTTTACATCGTAACTAGCTGAAAAATCAAACTGACCACGGGAATCGCGATAGTTATTACCCAAGGTTGGGTCAAAGTAATCAGCTGTTGGGTCTGTACGGTTATAAATACCAGTAGCAAGGGCACCAACTGGGCGAACACGTTTTTCATCTTGAGTGTCTAAGTATTTATCACGCCAGTTGTAAGCTAAACGTACTTGGAACCCTTCATGCTCCCAATAAACCTGTCCATTGAAGGTATGGTTAGATATATCTAGTAAGGGGTTACCATCAGGTTGTTCACTTTCTGCGTAAGTGTAGTTTGTGCTAAAGCCTAAACCAGACCATGCACCAGGCAAGAAACTAAGTTGTTGTTGATAAGCTAGTTCTAGACCGACAATTTCACCACTCCCGCCGTTTACATCTGTATCAATTACAATACCGGTTAGGCCTGCATCTCTTTGTGCTTCTACATAAGCTAGATCTTGAGTACCAGTGGCATAATTTACGTTAGATTGGCTAACACCAGCGGTATCTAGTAAACATACGTTAACGTATTCAGTTACGTTTTGTCCTTCTATGGTGTCGCTATCAGCAACACATGAGCTGCTGCTTACTGTAAATGACTTCACATCTTTATAAAAAATGGCCGCTGACACTAAGCCACCATCTCCAAAGTAATGCTCGGCAGATAAATCATATTGAGTAACACGGTATGGGTCTAATTGATAAGAGCCTTGGGTACCAGTAACAAGGGAGTTATCTACACTTATTGCTGGGCTTAATTCACCAAATTCTGCTCTGCGCATGACTTTTGCTGCAGCAAAACGTATAAGCGTTTCGTCTGTTAAGTTATAGGTAGCATTTAAGCTAGGTAAAAAGTCTGAGTAATCGTTTTTGCCTGTCTCGTCAAATGTGCTAGAGGTTAAATCTGTTGCTACATAACGGGCACCTACTATGGCCGTTAGTTGGTCAAAGTCTAGATGAAACTGTGTATATAGGGCTTGGGTTTTTTCTTGAATTGCAGCATAAGATCCCGTATTGCGGACCATGTTGTCTTCTAGGGTGCCGGTTAACTCATGGCTACTTCCAGCAAGCATTTGCTGAACTCTGTCGTATGTGCCATTGATATTGTAAGCCAGTTGCGCACCGTCATATACATAGTAATGAGTCAGCGCATTGTTGCCTGTGATACCACTTTGGCTAAATGAGTTTGAGTGATTTACTTCTTTAAAACCACCATATGCTGCATTGAAGTCATCAACCCAGATTGGCGTAACTACACCATCAAAAGTGACACTAGTTTGTAGATTTTTAAGCTCAGCGCCGTTAGTTCTTAGGTCATATCTATCAAGTTCATAATCGCGATCAGTGGTGCGAATACCGGCTTTAATTGATGAAATAAAGTCTAAACTTTCAAAGGGTTCGTCGTATTGAAAATCAAGGCGAATCGCTGTCTCTTCATTATCTGTGTTATACCTTTGGTGTGTAAACTGTCTAATCGCTAAGTTATCAGGGTTCAATAACGCGTCTTCGTCAGAAAACGCAAGGCCAGGCACAGTGTCACCATTTTGGGTCATGGTGATTGTGAATAAATGCTCGGTTATCGTGCCATCTTCTTCATATTGGTCACGTGAGATTGGGCGTAAGTTAAATTCAGAATTAGTACGTCTAGACTCTGATTTAGTATAAGCAATTTCCCCTGACACTTTTAGTTGGTCAGTTAACTGCCATTCACCGCCTAATGCATTTGAAATAGATTCATTAGTAGTAAAATCCGCCCAGGTTTTTGGCTGTACAAAAACACTACCAGAACCAAAGTTATGAAGCTGCCCTTGCGCATCTCCGTAGGCTTCATCTAGTATCAGGTCGCTATAATCTTTACTGTCATTTAGTACCGAATAGGCTTCTTGGCCACCGTCTAATTCTGTGGCGTTAATATCTAAATAAATAAAGCCATCTGCACTTTCTGGAGCCCATTGAAGTGAAATACCATATGCAGTACGTTCACGTTGTTCTGTTTTTTGTTCAACTGTATTTTGACTTCTTACTAAGTAGTTTCCACTTGGGGTATTGGCTTGATCGCTTGTTCCGTCACCGTCTAAGTCTAGCTCTGTAGGAGTAACAAGGTTAATAAACTCATCTCGGCGTAATGTACGGTCTTGGTAGGCTAAAACAACGGAGGCACCAAATGTACCAGCGTCACCTAAGTCCCAATTTGTGCCGGCTGATACATTAAACTTAGGTGCCCAGTTTTCAGTTTTATCAGCGTATTCACCATCTAGTGTAAATGCGACTAGTGGCTCATCTAATTCAAGAGGGCGAACCGTTGTCATGTTGATGGTCCCACCTAGGGCGCCTTCAATCATTTCAGGAGTAGGAGATTTGATTACTTCGACAGTTTTCAAAAAGCTCGAAGGGAAATCATCTAAACTAATACCACCACGACCATCACCTGAAGTAGAACGGCCATTTAACTCAACGCGGTTTTGAGAAATACCACGGATAGTAACTGATTCACCCACACCAAAGTCGGTACTAATTGACACACCGGTAATCCGTTGTAGGGCCTCAGCGATGTTGTTATCGGGAAGTTTACCTATGTCTTCAGCAACAATTGCGTCCACGATGCGAGAGTCAAAGCGTTTTTGACGGGCTGACTCAGCTAGGCTTCCTGCTATACCTTGTACTTGGATTACTTCAACTTCAGCCGCTGTTTCGTTGGCTTCTTGAGCTAGGGCGGGGCTTGCTAGTAAAGCAGCTAATGTTGCACCAAACAATTTTGCATTGCGATTGGCGTATCTATCTTGGTTAAACATAGTGGTAATTTTGTTTAGTTTCATTGTTCTCTCCTTTGTTTATATATTTCCTGTACTGCTTTTTAAAATATACAGGAGATATATCAATTTTCCGCGTGGGTAGGGCCACTGCAGATCTAATATATTAGTTGTCGTTTTTATATATCAGATGCATTTTAAGTTTATTTGTTCTAAAATCGCAACAACTTTTTAACAATAATTTTTATTTACCAACATAAAGTTACTAAAGTGTGGGTTTCACTAACACATAAGTAGCATTTACGTGGCTTTGTATTTGGGTGATACTTTTGCGTCAGGGGGCGGGATACCTGGCTGAGGTGTAAGCAATAGATTGAAATTCATTGCTTTTGCTTGCAAGCATCTTATATATGGATATAAGGTGTGGTGATTTTAGAATAAGAGGCTATTAACGTATTTAATGAACACTATTAACTTTGAAATTAAAAGTATCGACAAAATAATAGCGTCTGGTATTTCTAAGGAGGGCAGTTTAGTCGATCAAATTTACTGGGTATTGCGCGACAATATTATTAATTTGTCTTTGCCTCCTGATATGCCGTTAGTAGAAAAAGAAATTGCTTCTATTTTTGAAATTAGTAAAACACCAGTAAGAGAAGCGCTCATTCGCTTAGCGAATGACGGCTTAGTACAGATTATCCCTAAAAGTGGCAGTTACGTTACAGCGATTAGCTTAGAAAGATATTTAGAGGCATGCTTTATTCGAACTAACCTTGAAGGTGGATGTGTTAAACGCCTAGCCGATAAAGGGATTAGCATGTCTGAACAGGTACAGTTGAAGGCCATCATTACTGAGCATAAACAGATTGATGATGATGACACTAATCCAAATAGTACTTACCACAACTCGCCATCCTATGAGATAAATGAATTGTTTCACCGTACTTTGTTTGAATATGCTGGCATTCTTGGAGCTTGGTTATTGCTAGATAGTTCGAGGGCTGAAATAGACAGAGTTAGAAACCTCAAGGCTATGATTGGAATTGATCGAAATACCTCAGTGATTAGTGAGCACTCAGATATTGTGGATGCCATCATAAGCCGAGATCCCTCCCGCGCCAAAAAAGCCATGATGTATCATATTGGTGATGTTGATGATGAAATGGAGTTTATTTCAAATAACCCAGAGTTTATTAGGGCGATGGATGTATTCAACTCAGTTATTAGTGAACAGAGTAACCGCCGAAACGCAAGCCGTTACAACGGTAAACTGTTTGTAGGTAATAGAGTGGTTTTTTAGAAAAATAAATAATAAACAAAGGTTTACCTAAGTTTTTTAAAGTGTCGTCCTAACCTTTGCCACTGAAGTTGGCTGCTATACGCATTTTTAAGTAATCTTCTGCGCTAATTGGTTCATAGGTTTTATTCGGCCCTTGAATGGTTATATTTTTATTCGCTTGGCAGAAAAAAGCCATACTGTAGCGAGGCTTTTGAAACTCTCCTTGGTGGGGCATTCTGACCCTGTGTAGTGTGGATTTTAGCTGGTCATCACTCCAACGCATTAACATATCCCCAATATTACAAGTAATTACTTCGTCTAAAGCCTCTACTTCACACCAAGATTGATGAACTGATGCATCTTTACCCGCGCATACCTGTAATCCGGCTTGGCCTTTTTTCTGAAAAACCATAGTTAGGCAGTCGTAGTCAGTATGGGCTCCAGCACGCCAGGTGTTTTCTGGTAATTGAGTGTTTTCTGGTAAGGGGAGGTAATGTAATAAGCGGAGCGTACTTTGATAGTCCTTTTGAGATCTATCGTGAGCGCTTGTAAAAAAGTCCCGTTTAAATCCAAGTTTGTATGCAAAGCATTGTAATACCTGCATACCTAACTGCCAGGCTTGTTGCTCCATTTTTAGAATACTTTCTTGAAAGTTTGGCAGTTCTTTCGTTGCTGGCCATAGGCCTTGCATATGGGGCAAGGTTACTTGAAACGACTCCTTTTGGTCAGCAACACCAGTGGAGGGGCGAACTTGTTCCATATATTCCCAACCCGCATTTAAGCCTTTTTTGAGTGGGTACTGGGATTTTATTGATTTTTCGAGGTTGAAAAATTGCTGAGCTTCTGAAAATGCTTGGTTAATACTTTCTATTGGCAGGCCGTGATTCACTAATTGAAAAAAGCCAACTTGCGTGGCAGCGTCCCATAATTGGGTGGCAATCGATTCAAAGCGTACTTCAAAGTCACTTAAATCAATTTTAGGAATACTCACCTGTTGCATGTCTGTAGATACTTTACTGAAACTAGCTTCTCTTGCTAATTCTTGAAGTTCATAGTTTTGCTGTTTTGTGGTGGGTGTTTTCATTTTTTACTCTCTTTAAGTTTAATAACAAGAGCAATGCTGACACTAAGCAGCGCTTATACTCATTAAGCCATATTTAATAGCTAGTGACTTTGTTAACACCGTTAATTAAATAACGGGTTTAGGCTATCAAAATTTATCCTTCGGTAAACTCCATCGAAAAAATACATATTGAGTTAGCTGTACAGTTTTGAACAATAATAAGCTTAAGGTTGACAGAATAACTAACGCAGCGAATGCTTGGGGAATTTTAAAGTACGAAGTAGAAAACTGTACAAAATATCCTAGCCCTTGTTCAGCAGCAACAAACTCTGCGACCACTGCACCAATAATGGCTAACGTTATCGCCACTTTCATACCACTGAAAATATGTGGCACTGCGTAAGGTAAACGAATGTGCCAGACTTCCTTAGCAGCTGAGGCCTTTAAAGATCTGGATAATTCTAATAATTCTTCAGGAGTGGACATCATACCCGTTGTCGCTGATACCACTAGTGGAAAAAATGTGATCAAACAAGTAATGGTGAGCCTTGGGGCTTCGCCGGCGCCTAATATCACAACCATTAATGGGGCAATGGCTACCACTGGGGTAGATTGAATGATTACGAGAACTGGATATAAGGTTTTGGCAAGAAACCTTGATTTTACCATCAAAATAGCCAAAGGTAGGCTGATAAGTAAAGATATGCAAAATCCCAACAAGGCGACCCGTAAAGTTGCCCAAATATGTAAGCTCCAACGACTTGTTTCAACTTCGACAAAAGCTTGATAAATCGCTGATGGCGCAGGTAAAAGAAAGCTTGGTATATCAAAAACATTTACCGATATTTCCCAAATGGGAAGTATGGCTAACATTGCTAGAGTGGGGAGCATCTTAGAAAATAACTGGTTAAATTTGAACTTATCCATTAGCCGCTCCAAGCCCTGTTATGTCGTTACTCTTTGTAGGAGCATAAATGAGTTTTCGAATACTGTGGGTGTAAGCACTAAACTCTGGTGTGTCCATTGTCATTAAAGACCTAGGTCGTGGTAAGTCTATCTTTATTTCAGCCAGAATCTTGGCAGGTCTTGGACTTAATACCAGAACCTTATCAGCTAGTAATACGGCTTCTGATATTGAGTGGGTAATAAACAGTACTGTTTTAGGCTTTTGTCGCCAAATATCTAATAGCTCGAACCCCATTTGTTCGCGAGTAAGAGCATCTAATGCTGAAAACGGCTCATCCATAATTAATATTTCAGGATCCATCAATAGCGCCCTAGCTATACCCACTCTTTGTTGCATGCCGCCCGATAATTGTTCTGGCATGTGCTTAGCAAAATCTTTTAACCCCACCATATCTAGCATGGCTAGGGCTGCTTCCTTAGCTTTAGAAGAGATACGTCCTTCTTTATGTTGAATAGGAAAGAGTACGTTTTGTATAACATTTTTCCATGGAAGTAAGGTTGGTTTTTGGAATACTATGCCGGTATTTGACTGAGGTCCTACTACAGGAAAATCAAAAATTGAAACTTGGCCTTCGGTTGCCGTAAATAAACCAGCTAGTAGTCTAAGTAATGTGGACTTGCCACACCCTGAAGGCCCCAAGACTGCGACAAACTCTCCTTGGGTTATTGAAAAGTTGATGTTTTCTAAGGCACAAACGTTTTGGCCTGTTTTGGCCTTGTAGGTATGACCAACGTCATTAAAGGTAACGTGAGGCAGCACAGTTATTTGGCCTCAAGACTTTCAGAGTGTGTATCTGCAATGGCACTGGATATCTCAATGGCTTTCATAATGTCACGGTTTATTGCCGTTTCTGGATCTAAAGCATCGAGTTCAAAGCCTTGGGATTTAGCTACCCATGACCAAGATGTTGCAAGGCGCTTCGGGTTAATGATACCTAAACCATGGGCTTTGCTCGCGTCGTTGTATACTAAACTGCGGATGTTGTTAATCGTGTCTAATGCTATTTGAGTGTCTACTTCGGGTACTAGTTTATTAACGAGTGCCGCTGATTCTTCTGGGTTTGCCCAAGTAAATTCTATAGCTTTTTGAAATGCTATAATAAAACGTTTTGCCACATCAGGTCGGGCGGCAAGAAATTTATCAGTACCTACAATGACAGTAGAATAAAACTCTAATCCCGCATCATACCAAGGCATGACATTGAGCTCTTTTCCCACTGTAGCCACTTGTGATTGGTATTTTACAGTATCGGTTAACCAAGAAATGATGACGTCTGTTTGTCCCATAGCTAGCATGGGGCCTAGGGCTCCAGCATCGACTTTTATCACTCGGATGCTGTCTTCTGGAATGTTATTAATGTCTAAAAGCAAAGGTAAAAAAACAATTGAGGAGCTAAATGCTGAGGTAGCGACTCGCTTTCCTTTTACATCAGCTACAGAATCTATACCTGAGCCTTTGAGTGAGAAAAAACCATGGGGAGCTTTACTAAACACGCTCATTATTGCGGATACAGGAAGGGGCTCTCTTGCTTTAGCGGCAAGTAACGATGACAAGTCAGCATAGCCAACATCCGCTATACCTACGCCTAATTTAGTGAGTGAATCAGAAGAGCCTTTACCATGGGATATCTTTACTTTGATATTTTGCTCTTTGAAGAACCCCTTACCGATAGCTACATACAAGGGTGCTTTGTCGCCACCTGGTAACCAATCTAACTGAAATGTCACTTCATCCATTTGAGCGCCTCTGGCAGAAACACAAAAAAGAATTAGAGCAAAGGTAAAACGAGGAATAAGGTTTGTCTTCATTGTGAGCCTCAATACAAACTAAAAAGTTAGGAGTCGACGAAAAAACGCATTTGATAAAAAGTTTGTTTAATAGTGGGGATGTAAACGACGCGAGCTATTCGTTGCAATATTATTTAACACGCTCACACCCCAACTAACTAGCCCAAGCTAATTACCTGTTGCGAGCAATGCCCTAGAAAAAACACCCAACAATAATCGGCTGTTTTAACCTGACCGCTTCTACTCATAATTTTTATTTATGGATGTAATTACTGAAAATGTTTACATCATATTTAAGCGGTAATTAGCAGTTAATGTGCCACATCCTGATATTACTCAATAGGGCTTACTGTATGGCCTGATGCTGAATTACTGTTAGTCAATGCTGCATCAAAATTGTGCGATTGACGTATTTTGCCCAAAAAGCGCTCAGGTTTTATGGATAAGAAATGGGCTATGAGTAGCGGTTTTTATTCTATATAGTTTGGATGCATATTCAGCATTACTGCTAACCAACAAGGTATAGCTATGAAATTAATTAAAGGAGTATTGATTGAATTACCTGATTAAAAATGCTGTCGCAACGATTGAGCCTCAATTGTTAGATACAGTAGAAGCTGTTAGTCATAGCATGGAAAATGCCGCTAAAGATATCCGAATTAGTAAAGGCATCATTGTTGAAATGGGCCTGGGTTTACCTTTACACCCCAATGAAGTTCTAGTTAATGCTAGTGATTGTGTGGTGTATCCTGGTCTTGTGAACACCCACCATCATCTAGCTCAAAGTGTTTTGAAAGGCATTCCAGCGGGATTAAATTCTGATTTAGGTCATTGGTTAGCAGAGGTGCCGTTTCGTTTTTGGCCCCATATAGATCCTCAGCTTATGTACGATGCAGCTATTTTGGGATTAGCCGAGTTGCTGCGCTCTGGCGCTACAACATGCTGTGATCACCATTATTTGTATCACGCTTCTGTAACACCAGAAATTGAAGATGCTCTATGGCAGGCGGCAAGTGATATAGGAATGCGCTTAGTATTGTGTCGAGGCGGGGCTACCGCTACAGGCAGTCATAAAGGTTTGCAGAAGGCTGCAATTACCCCCGAAACAATTTCCCAAATGTTAAACCGCTTAGACGATACTAGAAGCCGCTATCATCAGGCTGGACCCAATGGGATGCGCCGTTTGGTGGTGGCACCTACAAGTTTAATCCACAGTACTAAGGCGGAAGATTTAAAAACCTTAGCAGCTTATGCTCGTAACTATGATTTGAAAATGCATTCTCATTTATTAGAAGTAGATTTTGATGAGCAACAGTGCCGTAACCTGTATGGGAAATCTGCTGTGGCTTATGCGCAGGGGTGCGATTGGCTAGGTGAAGATGTATGGTTTGCTCATTTAGTGAAAGCATCATCTCAAGATATAAATTTATTGGCTAAAAGTGGCACAAGTATTAGTCATTGCCCTACCTCTAACTGTCGCTTAGGCAGTGGTATCGCGCCTGTGGTGGCTATGAGAGAAGCCGGTATGAATATCACATTGGGCGTTGATGGCTCAGCCTCTTCAGAAAGCGCTTCAATGATCCAAGAGTTAAATTTAGCTTGGCTGTTACATCGCAGTGGCCATGGTGCAAATGCAACGAGGGCAACTCAAGTTGCACAGTGGGGAACCCAAAATGCAGCTAAACTCTTGGGGTTAGATGCCATTGGAGCATTAAGCGTGGGGAAAGCCGCTGACTTAGTATTATTTGACATTAGCCATTTTCGGTATTGGGGCATGCATAGTAAATCTGTTGCTCCCATTATTGCTGGAGAGCCAGTTTCAGTGAAGACCTGCTTTATTAACGGCAAGTTAGTGATAGATGACGGCAATATTAAAGGGATAAATTTAGCTGATAGACAGACAAGTTTGCTGCAAGGTTTGGCTAGATTGAAACAAAAAGTCGGGGATTTTTAGCTTAATTCCTCCTCTTTTAACGAATAGAATTATCGTTAAAAGAGGAGGGGCTTGGGTTATCTAATTAGATGTTATCAAGCAGTTGTTTACATTCTTCAAGACTACTGGCTATCAATGTAGCTCTTCAAATCGTCACCTTGTTGGGTTTCGATATCTTCAGGATCTAACTCTATAACAGGGATTGTTTGTTCAACACTAAAGTGAACGCACCCAGGTACAGAAAAGTTTGGAACATTGTCGTAACTAAATACTGCATAGTATTTAGGTTTGTTAGGGTTACCGAAACTATCATAGGTGTATTCATCCGGACCACCGTAAAGCTTCACTCCATCAAATGGAGAGCGGGGAGGGTGAAAACAATTTCGAACTACAAATGAACCAACAAAGTCTGGATCTTTAGGGTTTTCCCAGAGGATTTTCACTTTATTATTTTCAATTTTAGTTCGAATGTTAGTAGGTGACTCTAATGGCGTTTTCTTACGCTCAATATATTCAACCACTAATTTAGGTTGTAAGTTTTCTGTCGGGCTATTTACCCAATCTACTAATTCATCCTGTCCATCTCTAAAGCCAGAGGTAGCTCTAATTAAGAAAAATGCTTGGGCATTATTCTCATAAAGGCTCTCTAATTCACCGCGGCTGTAGCTGTCAAAATCAAAATAATGGGTTTTCTTGTTGCGCAGTTCGGCGTTACTCACTTCGTAACCAATATATTGAATGCTCTCACGTTGCTTCATACTTTCAAAGCTAAGCTCTTCAAAATCGGCTAGCTCCACAGTAAAGCGAATATCCTTTTTGGCGCTAAGAGAGTTGTGATTAGACAATTGCAAATAGGCATTAGTAATGACGGTACGCTTAGGATCTGGCATAGAGTGCAATGCAAAAGCCAGTTGCCCATAAATTTTATTGCCTTCTTTGTCATAGCCGCTTTGCAACTTACCCGTCACATTTCCTGCTGCCATTATTGTGTTTACACTAGTAGGTGATATCTCCACTTTGTTAGCTTGACGGGTGTAAATAATTTCTAGGTTAGGACGATAATGAATACCAGAGCCAAATCTGCCGTAGCCGATATCAAACTGCATCATTTGTGAGTCGGCACCGTTAGGCAGTGTGGTTGGGCCATCTATACGCAGTAGAACTTTTCCTGTTTTTAGCTGCTCTTGTAGGATTGCGCGCTCTTTACCATTTAATTGCCAATCACTCCATACCCCTTGTGTGACCCTATCAGATTCAATAGTTTGCCCAGCATGAATCACGGTTGCGTTGGCTATATCATTGTAATCTCGTATATTTGGTACGCTTGAGGCATCTAAAAATGAAATGCCCCATTCACCATAAGACTCTAATTTAGCACTCACACGGTTCATCGGATAAAGAGAGAAGCATGCTTCTTGGATTTCTGCATCGTCGGGTAATCGGTCTAATGAGAACTCAATTACGCCATAGCATGCTCCACGAAACTTGTTTACCCCAATAAAAAGAGAATTTAAGCCAAAATGTTCGTGGTTCTTTTCTTGAGTGTATTGCCCCACATAACCAATTTGTGTGGCCGGTGGAAACAGTGTTTTACTGAATTGTTCGTGAGCAAGTAGGGTTTTTATTTTTAATTCAGGCGCATATGGGCCCTTAATTTTTGTATCTAAAGAGACACAACGAATTTTATAAAAATACAGTTGTCCACTTTTAAGTTGGATATCACTAAAGCTTAGAGATTTAGTGATACCTACTAAGTTGTCATCGGTACATGGGCTTTTGTGGTGAGTATTTCGATATACTTCGAAATATACATTTTCGCCCTCAGGGTATTCCCACTCTAAAGTAATACTATTTTCTGTGACCTGGGACATATTGACGTTGTCAGGTCTTGCTGGTGCTAAATCAGAATAGTTAACCGCTGAGTGTAACGCATGGACTAAAGCTGGAATATTCTCGTTAACACTCTGAGACATATTCTCCATGTAATCAGGAATGTTTTTAGTTCCTACTTCCACAACGGTTGCTAAGATACCTTTGCTGTAATAGTACTCTCTACCACTACCATTTATTAAGTTAGTAGGGGGCTTACCTCTATGTATCCCGTACTTTCTGCCGGTTACTTTTTCAATTTCAAATGCCATATTGGCACATAAGGTATTTAAGTCTGTTGTGTCTATCTCTGCTTCATGATCAAATTTATGAGCAGGGAAGAATACATTTCCTTGAGAATGGTAATCTAAAGAGACGGTAATGTTTTTGTGGTCTTCAACAAAGTCTCTGATCGCACAGGTTTCAGGTTCCGAAAACGCGCTAGGACCTCCATAAATATTTGATGAAGTGTCGGTACGAGCTTTAAACCTAACGCCAAAGTTACGGTTAAGATCAACTCCATAGGTACCATCGCCATTATCTCGACGATTCTTACGCCAAAATGAGAAGTGGGTACGAGAGTATTCAAAGCCGTCTGGGTTTAGACAGGGGACGATATAAAGCGTATTTCGGGTTAATGCATCTTGTAATTTAGGATTAAATTGATAGTTATCAATTATATATTTTATAAAGCTATTTGCTAATTCAATACCTATCCACTCACGGGCATGAATGGTACCCGTATATAAAAGTGCTGGTTTTTTATCGGCATTGTGTACATCAAGACTGATCGTCGCCAACATAATTGGGCGACCTTCCCATGTTTCACCGATGCTTTGAACTTTTATTAAGTCTGGGTAATCCCGGGCGGCATCGTCCAAAAATTCCATGGTTTCTTTGTACGAAAAATACTGTTTTTTCATCTTTTCTCTTAACTATAATTGAGTAATGTTTGGTGTGATACCCCATTAGCCTCAATGGCGCAAAACGAATGCGCCGCTATTAGTTCCATCATTATTGAGGCGATGAGTGAATGTATTCTTGCCATGTTTCCAATATGCTTATTACTTTCTTCTCACCAATATTTTTTACTTTGTAAAATTCACTACCGTCGTTCTGTAGTGTTTCACGGATCGTCGGTAAGTCTAAGGTTTCAAAAATTAGTGAAACTTGCTGCTTACCAAAGCCCTTAATACTACCAAAAAATTCACTGAAAGCCTCGGCTGTAAGCTCAACTGTTTCTACATTTTGTTCATTTTCAACTATTTCTGGTGACTCTTCGAATTCATCGGCAACTTTTATATCCGAATCTTCAGATAAAACTTGCGATGCTTTAGGTTCATCATGACTTACTTTTGGTAAATCGGCTTTCTTATTTTTCAAATAATTATCTTGGCGATTCCAAATATCACTTGGCCACTCTTCTGATGTTTCAGCGGTAGTAGGTAAAATAGGGTAGTTATCGTCACTGATTTCAGTAAACAATTCACCGCCATCACAGCTTGGCATGACTTGTTTACCAAAAGTAATATGGCGCATGGTACGTAACACGTTAGAGCTGATTTTACTAAGCTCTTCCCAGTTATATAAAGGAATATAAGGGAGTTTGAATTGACCTTTAGAAAACTTCCACATTAGATACTGGCCAATCCAATCTCGTATATATGGAAAGGCAGCAAAGGCAGTTGCACATTCTAAGATCCTATATTTACCATCAACACCAACGGCTATGTCACATGCCCAATACTCTGCTTTTGCAGCTTTAGACACTTTTACAGATAAGTCTAAGACTTCTTGAGGCACATCTTGGTAATCCATTGATCCACCTTGGCTGGTATTTGTTAGCCACTCACCTTCAGGAGGGCGTCGCCAAAATGCACAAACAGGCTTATGCCCAATAAGCATAACGCGAATATCAGCAGCCATAGGGACGAAATCTTGTAAATATACAGGGTAGTATTTCTTCTCTTTGAGTAAGGTGTTTGCTTCCTCATAGCTATCTACTTTATGTACAAAATAGCCCCCATAGTTAGAAGGCCCGTATGATTTTTTAATAATCTTTGGATACTGAGTTTTCTGCAAGAATGCATCTGCTTCTTGCTTTTCATAGTAAATCCGTGTTTTGGGGATAGGAATGTCATATTTTTCACAAAACAGTGTGACATTTTCCTTTGATTTGTTAGAAAACTGAGTGTCTAAAGAGGGTATAAATTGTACTTCAGGTAATGCATTACTTATCTCTCTAAAGGTTTCGTAAGCGGTTGCTGGAATGTTACCTATGAGTATTTCTATTTTTTTGCGCTTTACTTCGTTAATGAAACGCTGTTTGTCATTACGCCAGTGGTAAGTAACAACCTCAATTTTATCAGGCCATCCTTTAAAGTTTGATTTGTCGAAAAATCTTAAAACATGATCTAAATACAGTAGACCAATTTTAGGTAATGGGGACTTGGCATTTTTTTTCATTACTGTTTCTCTTCTACTATTCTTTCGATTAAATTAACGATTTTTTCAATTTTAAGGGAGTTGAAATCTAATCCTAATTTTTCCTGTTCAGGGGTCGCAAATGCAGGTATGCCGTTTACTTCTAGCACTACATATTCTTCGGTATCTAAATCATATAACAAGTCTACACCTGCTATTTCTAAACCTGTCACTTTTGCTGCTTTAATTGCTAACTCAATGATAGCATCATCAGGTTGACGTAATATGACAGAGCCACCACTGGTAATATTTGTTTTCCAATCATCTTCTGGTGCACTACGTCCGTAGCAACCAACAAACTCACCATCTACTATGTCTATTCGGTAATCAGTTTTGTCATAATTGATAAATTTTTCTAAATAGAAATGTTTCATGTCCATTCTATTTAAAAAAGGTATGAGAATATCTAAAGAACGTTCATTTTCAATCTTGACTATACCATTACCGCCCCAACCATCTGTAGGCTTGTATACTACTTGGCCTTGCCATTCACGGACGGTATTTTTCAGTAACTGAATGTCAATATGATTAATCAAACGATAGTCAGCGGTACGAATGCCTGCTCTGTTTAACATATGAGCGGTTAAAAACTTGTCTTCTGTTAAAGCGAACGCTTGATAATTATTAATAGTAGGAATTGAACGACTTAACGCATTATATAAGTAAACTTGATAGGCTGTTTGCCCCCCTGCATTGTATGAGAAGAATGCTGAAAGCTCTTCCATACAAATACCATTACAAACAATTTCACCACCGTGGGCTGTTGCATTAGCCATGTCTAAGCTAGGGATGGTCTTTATATTTTTTTGACTTAAGATGTCAATAATTTGCCTTTGGATCTCATTACCGCCACTGTTTTGGTACATCCACATACCAATTGTCGGCTCTAACCCAGAAGTTGTACTTGAATGCATAAAAAAACTCTCCGTTAAACTTAATAGGGCTCAACCCCTGTGCTAATTAAATATGATTACATCATTTACTTTAGGGACTTAAACTAGATGACCAGCAATTTTAACGCCAATAACAAAGAATAGTTACGACTTTAGTTGTATATTAGTAAACATAACAAAGTGAAAGCACTGTGATGGATACCAATTCAAATTGATTGTAACTCAATAACTTAAGTGAAATTATACTTAATTGAAATTAGAAACGCACCATAACTGCATTTAAACTATCCAATTTTGTACTTTGTTGGTGCGCTTGTAGTTTGTATTTCGAATAACTGAGTCCTAGATATTATAAATGTAACGATTTACCGGCTAAATCATCTTGGTATCTCTATTGCAACGAATCTAGAACTTGCACGCATAATAAATGGTTGGAGTGACTGTGAACTTTACTGAACTTGCACAAATTATTAACCTAAATTCTTATACTAAAAATAAACCCGGGGTTGATGAAAACGGAAAAATATTTGCACTATGGATGGAGGCAATAGGGTTTGAAACGGAGATCTTTGCAAGAGAAGAAATCGGAGACCATCTACTATTTAGGTCACCTGTAGTCGAGGGCAAAAAGCGTGTGTTGTTACTTGGGCATCTAGATACTGTATTTCCACCAGATACGTTTACCGACTTTTCAGAAGACAAAGATTGGGTTTATGGCCCAGGTGTTTGTGATATGAAAGGGGGGAATGTGGTGGCTTTAGAAGCGCTGCGACATGTGAAAGAGCAAGATGGCAAAATAGCCAATATTGATATGCTATTGGTAAGTGATGAAGAAAGCGGTAGTGACGATAGTAAGCACCTAAGTGCTGAGCTGGCAAAAGATTATGATGTTTGTTTAGTATTTGAGGCCGCAGGAGTTGATCATGAGGTGGTTATCGCTAGGAAGGGAGTAGGAACCTTTTTTATTAATTTAGAGGGTAAAGCTGCTCATGCGGGAAACCATTATGTGGATGGTTGCAATGCTAATTTAGCCGCTGCGCATATGATTATTGCATTAACAGAATTAACAGATCTTGCGAAAGGGACCACAGTTAATGCAGGAAAAATAAGTGGTGGAATAGGTGCTAATACTATTTCACCAAAAGCAGAAATAATTGTCGAGACTCGTTACACACAGTCGGCTGAAAAAGAGCGGTTGTTGGCAAGCCTAGAAGCAATTTGTGCAAGCCCTGCGGTAGAAGGAGTAACTGCTACTTTGTCCGGTGGTATACAAAGAGATGTGATGCAAAGCTCTTCTAATCAAATGACTTTGTTGGCTCAAATAGCTGGTATTTTGGGATACCCCCTAAAGACAGAGAAGCGAGGCGGGGTAAGTGATGCAAATATTGTATCTTCTGCTGGTGTCGCTACGTTAGACGGTTTTGGTCCTTTTGGGGATGGCGATCACACTATTTTGGAACGTGCTAGCAAAGCAAGTTTTACTCGCCGCATAGATGAAGTTAGTAAAATTTTATTAGATTTTAATGGGGCGTAAGCCCCTGTGAAATTTTGGAGTAGCACTAAAAGTTACTGGCCAAATCTAGCTACTCTACTATTGTTATGATGACGTAAATATACCCAAGTTGTTAACTATCTGTCGCTTGGGTGCTGTCTCTATTTTTCAAGCTATCTTTTCGATTTATCAAAGTTTAATTTACCCGCAAGGTAAATGTGTACTGTGTATCCTCATTGTTGACCCCATCAAAATATTAAGATGACTAAAGCTAATTTTCTTTACATTTTTGGTTGGTTTTATTTACCCATAAGTTTAGTAATATATTCCATAGTATGTTTAAACATAACTAAATTTTTTTAGTTTTGGTTAGTTTGTTCTACTTTTAGTAAGAAGCAATTTTTAAGTTCTTAATTATTATCAGGAAAACAGTATGCCAATACCTGTAACAATCGCAGACGACTCTGCTTTATCACGAAAGAACGTGCGCCGTGCAATTCCAGAAGAGTGGGACGTTAGTATATCTGAAGCTAAGAATGGACAAGAGGCCGTAGATGCCATTGAAGCAGGATTGGCTGAAATTTTATTTCTCGACCTTACTATGCCTATCTTAGATGGCTTTGACGTGCTTCGGTATGTCAAAGAGCATAACAAAAAGACTGTTGTGATCGTGATCAGCGCAGACATTCAACCTAAATCAGTAGAGCTCGTAAATTCTCTTGGGGCTTTTCGCTTTCTTCAAAAACCTTTAAAAGGCGAGGAATTAAAGCAAACATTGCATGAAGTAGGTTTAATATGAGTGATTTATTAACAGAAGATCAAAGAGACGCGCTACAGGAAATGATGAATATCTCAATGGGTCAGGCGGCAAAGTCATTGGCCCAGCTTATCGATGTTCAAATAACCCTATCCATTCCTACTATTAATGAAGCGAGCCCTGAAGGTTTGGCTGAGTTATTAGACCACAGTAAAGATACTTGGTATGCAAGACAGTCATTTTTAGGGCAGATTAAAGGCGAGGTCTTGTCTTTAATTAGTAAAGAAGGCTGTGACGTAATGGGTGACTTAATGGATTATGAGAAGCCTTTGTGTGAGGCACAAACACAAGAGTTAATCCTAGAGTTAACCAATATTTTAGCGGGTGCGTGCTTGAGCGGCTTGTCGACCCAGCTGGAATTAAAGTCAAACTTAAATATGCCTACTTTGTTCAACGAAATAGCAAAAGAGAAAGCCAACTATAAGTGGGGCACAGTGTTATTGGTAGAGGTATGTTTTAGTATAGAAAGCTCAAGCTTTAATGCCAGAGTTGTGATTTGCTTAGAGGAAAATTCAATTGTTGCCTTAAAAAACAGTTTAGATGCATTACTGGGGTAAGGCTGAATGCATAAACCTGAATTACTAGAGAGCTTACTTCGCAAGCTGCCAATGGGAGCTTGTATGGTCGACGTTGAATACCGTATTGTGTTTTGGAATGATTTTTTTGCTAACCGTTTAGAGTGTAATGAAGAGGAGGTATTAGGTAAGTCTATTTTGGACCTGTTTCCAGAGCAGGCTAAATTTTTAAAGAAAAAAATAAACAGTGTGTTTATTTTAAAAAATGAGAGCTTTTCTTATTGGGAGCAACGGCCCCATATCTTTAACTTTTTAAGCTCTCGGCCAGTTACCGGTGAAGAAACACTGATGTTTCAAAATATGGAAATCTTACCCCTAAAAGATAGTAACCAAGAAGTACAGTACGCCTGTATTACTATTCAAGATGTAACGGCACAAGCGAGCTATTATAATGACTTATCCCACGCAGCTGAAGAATTAGAACAGGAACACAAAGCCCAAGCTGAGCTCATCGAGAAGCTAGAAGATGCTAAAAGTCAGTTGGTGCATTCAGAAAAAATGGCATCAATTGGGCAATTAGCTGCGGGAGTCGCTCACGAGATAAATAGCCCAATAGGCTTTGTATATTCCAATATTCAGACACTACAGAAATATATTGATTCCTTGATTAAAATAACTGAGTTCTCCAGCAAGTTGATTGATAAAACCGGTCAAGATATTCATGTTAAGTTGAAGTCTGATTTTTATGAACGTCAAGAGTTTGATTATATTAGAGAAGATATTGTTGATTTAGTAGATGAGTCACTTGATGGCGCTAAAAGAGTAAAGGCGATTGTAGAAAGCCTCAAAGAGTTTTCACATTCAGATGCTACCGAATGGGGCAATTCAAGTCTTGTTGATGGCATTGAAAGCACCTTGAAAATTGTCAATAGCCAGTTTCAGCATAAAGTAGTGTTACATAAGGATTATGAGGCTGATATTCCTCCTCTTTATTGTATGGGAATGCAGTTAAATCAGGTGTTTATGAATTTGTTAGTTAATGCTGGTCATGCTGTTGGTGACAGTGGTTCTATTTTTATTAAAGTATATAGTGAGGGTGAGTTTCAAAAGGTTAGTATCCGAGATACAGGTTCAGGAATTAAAGCGTCACACCTGTCTAAAATATTCGACCCATTTTTTACAACAAAAGCCGTTGGTAGTGGCACGGGTTTAGGGCTATCCCTATCTTATAATATCGTTAAAAACCATGGTGGAGACATTACAGTTACCAGTGAGGAGGGAGTTGGAACTGAGTTTATCGTTAGCCTTCCGATTGAAAACAATTCCCCCGCAAAGGAAGATTAGTATTGTGTTACTAAAAGGGGGCCCTATTTAACGTGGTGAGTGCTTGGTAGTCTAAATGGCTATTTTACTATTTTAGACCGACGTTTTTTCAAGCGTTGTTGCCAGGCTTTAATCACAGACAAGCGCCATAAATAATTGAAACTAATAAATCCTAATGTGCTAGATACGATTGAACATATCAAGCAGCCTACTAAAAAGGCTGGTCCTATTGTTTCCATACTTTGTACAACCCAGTGCCAGCTTAATTCAAATGCAAACTCTTGGGTTTTCGTGCCTAAAACCGCAGTGCCAATAAGGTAGGCTCCATAAAAAATAGGAGGCATAGTAAAGGGGTTTGTGATCCATACTGTCGCAACAGATAATGGTAAATTTACCCGCAATGGAATGGCCATGCCAGCAGACAACCACATTTGAAATGGCAATGGAATAAAAGCAAAAAATAAACCTACTGCAACCGCTCCTGCAGCTGAGCGTCTATTTAAGTGCCACAAATTTGGGTCGTGTAAAAGTGTCCCAAATACCGACAGTACTTTTTGCTCTTTGATTTTCTGCGGACTAGGCAAAAAACGCTTAATAAACTTTTTCAGAATTATTCTCTATACTTATTTTAGTCAAGCAATGGAAGGCATGATGCAACTACTATGGACAGTAAACTTTTCAGTTTTATTGCAGCAGCAATAACAAGTCTAATTTGGACTCATTTACCTTCCATTTTTAGCATTATTTTTCTTATTATCGTCATTTTAGCTTTTGCAAAGCGATATGCTCATTTTGCTTGCTTTTTAATTGGCATTATCTGGATGGCGAGTGTAGGTCATTGGCAATACTCTTTGCAACTACCAACAGAGCAGACTTCTTTACCAATTGTAATTTTAGGTAAGGTAACCACCCTTGTTCATCAGCATAATGATGTTCGTTTTAATCTTAAATTGTCCCACATAAACGCAGAAAAATTAACTTTTTCTCGAAATATTAGAGTGAGCTGGCGTAATCCTCCATGGTTAGTTCAACAGGGACAAATACTGAGGCTGGAAGTTAAGTTAAAACCACCCCACGGCTTAGCAAATGAGGGAGGGTTTAATTATCAGCAATGGTTATTTAGTAAGAATATTGTTGCTACAGGTTATGTCAAAAATAATGAAATCAACCAATTAGTAGAAGATGAAATTACAGTTCGCCAGGCGTTGTTAAATTCACTACTTGCTTTGGAGTTAGAGCAAGTTTCTTGGATTGCCGCGTTATCACTAGGGTATAGGGGGCTATTAGAGCAAGATGATTGGTTATTAGTGCAACAATCAGGTATTGCTCATCTTATAGCTATATCAGGCTTACACTTAGCTATGGTGGCAAGTGTTAGTTACTTTCTTTTTTCTTGGCTTATTGCGGGGCTTGTGAGCCGGTTTAATAGACTGCACTTGATTAACCTCCATCTTATGGCGATGGTGTTAACGCTTTTTACTACATTCATTTATTCATCAATAGCTGGGTTTAGCCTTCCAACATTGCGAGCTTGGTTGATGCTGGTTATTGCAAGCTTGTTGTTTTTATCTAGTCATAATGTCAAAGCAACAAGACAGATTCTTATAGGTTTTACGAGCTTTCTGGTTTTATTCCCGCTGAGTATATTTGGGTTGAGCTTTTGGCTAAGTTTTTCAGCTGTTTCCATTATTTGTTTTGTATTTTGGCGCTGGCCGGTGACAAAAGCTGAGTTTTCAGTTTCTACTGTTTTTTTAAGTATGTTGCGGGTTCAACTTTGTTTAACATTTTTAATGTTACCAATTGTTGCGTGGCAATTTTCTTACGTATCCATAGTATCGCCTTTGGTTAATTTAATTGCTGTACCCTTTGTAACGCTATGCATTTTACCCTTATGCTTAATGGCAACGCTCTTGATTTGGCTATACCCGGAATTAGCTAAGCTGATGTTTGCTTGGGTTGATTATCTGATTGAAAAAAGCATGGAGGGTTTAAATGCAACCTTAGATTTTCCATGGGCAGCAATTGAGTTACCTGCTATGCCATTAACAGTGTGGCTGCAAGTGCTAGTTGGATTTGTATTGCTTCTTTTGCCTGCATTTGTTTTAAGTAAAAAATGCTTGGTGGTACTGGTCATTCCCTTTTTTAGTTATCTTTTGAGCAGACAAGATAGTCATTGGCAAGTTGATGTTTTGGATGTAGGGCAGGGCACCTCTGTATTAGTCACTAAAAATAACCAAGCTCTGATTTATGATGTAGGTGCGAGTTACCCCAGTGGTTTTAATATGGCTGACAGCGTGTTATTGCCCATATTGAGAGCTAAGGGGATCCGCGTTCTTGATATGCTTGTGATAAGCCATGGTGATAATGACCACGCAGGGAGCTTACCCTACTTAGAAAAAGGTACGCGTATACTGCATGTTATAACCACTGCCGACCTATGTCGTGAAGGCTACCAATCAATTTGGCAGGATTTACATATTGAAGCTTTTTGGCCTGATGATCCCCAAAAACATAGTGATAATAACAGCTCATGTGTCCTTAAAATATCTGGTGGCAGCAAATCAGTTTTGCTACCCGGTGATATAGATAAAGGTATAGAGAAAGTGTTGATAGAAAAATATGGTTCTGATTTAAAAGCTGATGTTCTTCTAGCGCCACATCATGGCAGTAATACCTCTTCTTCACTTAACTTCATTCAGCATGTCAGTCCCGGCTATGTAGTATTTAGCCAAGGCTTTATGAACCGCTGGAGGTTTCCAAGGCCAGAAGTAGTGGCAAGGTATCAACAAGTATTTGAAGAAAACAATATCCCACAACAGCAAATTTACTCCACATCTGAAACGGGGCAAGTGTCATTTACACTAACTGAAACTATTCAAGTAAGAACTTACCGAAAAGATATTTATCCCTATTGGTATGCCAACTTTTAAGCTGTGTTTTGGCTAATACCGCTTCCATTTCTGTTTATTTACGAGGTTACTTCTGTAATCTCAAATTTAGAGCCTTTTAATTGTTACGCCATTAAAGTTAATTTATTGAACTGTCAAAACTTAAGTGCAACAGGATAAAATTGAGATAATTTTTCATTCTTATTTGGGGTTTACCCCACCACCAGTTACACTAGCGAGTGTTTTAAAATAATAGAGTTTAGATAATTACATTTTCATGAGTAAAAACGAACCTTCCAACCTAGATTTATCCTCTGGTGTATTTAAGCGCTTTAGTGGCTACCTTAAAAATTTTAAGTTTGCATTCTTTCTAGCTGTTGTGGGAATGATTGGATATTCCGTTATAGATGTGATGGTTGTAGCACAATTAAAACCCATTGTTGATGATAGCCTAGGCAATGGTGATTACGGATATTTGCGCTTAGCTGCATTTTTCATTGTTCCTATTTTTGTGTTGCGGGGATTGTGTAATTTTCTCGGTACCTACACAGTGGCCTGGATAGGTAATCATGTAGTGATGCAAATGCGACAAGAGCTATTTAGTCGTTATACACATTTGCCCGTTGCATTCCACGATAATAACCCTAGCGGACAGCTTATATCTAAAGTTACTTATGATACAGAGCAAGTAAAAGTCGCGGCAGCTAAAGCTCTTTTAACGCTTGTTAGAGACGGAGCTTTTGTTGTGGGCCTGTTAATTGCCATGTTTTATTATTCTTGGCAACTATCTTTGATTTTTATTCTAATTGGGCCATTGGTTGCCGTCATTGTGTCTGTTGTGAGTAAACGCTTTAGAAAGGTAAGTAAGAAAATTCAAGAAGTAATGGGGGATTTAACGTCTTCTGTTGAACAAGTTATTAAAGGCCACAAGGTGGTATTAATGTTTGGTGGTCAAGACTTAGAAGCTAAGCGTTTTGCCACAAAAAATAACTATAATCGTCAGCAGAATATGAAGCTAGTCGTAGCTAGAATTTTAAGCGTATCTTCCATTCAGGTGATAGCTTCTATTGCCCTTGCTGTGGTTTTGTATGTGGCAAGCTTCCCTAATTTAGTAGAGTCATTAACTCCTGGTGTATTTGTTAGTGTCGTTGTGTTTATGACTATGCTGTTAAAGCCTTTAAAACAACTGACGACCGTTAACAGTGAATTTCAAAAAGGTATGACAGCCTGCGTGAGTATCTTTGAGGTACTTGACCAGCAACCAGAGCAAGACACAGGCACTAAAGAAGTCCAACGAGTGGTAGGAAAAATAGAATTTAAAAATGTCACTTTTAGCTACCCTGGAAAAGAAAAGCCAGCTCTCAAAGACATATCATTTACAGTAAATGCCGGTGAAACCTGCGCTTTAGTTGGCCGCTCTGGTAGTGGTAAGTCTACAATTTCAAGCTTGTTGACACGATTTTACAATAATCAATCTGGGGATATTTCAATTGATGATATTCCATTGCCTGAGTTGCCACTGAAAAGCTTGCGAAAACAGTTTGCCTTGGTATCACAACATGTAGTTTTGTTTAACGATACCATAGCTAACAATATTGCCTATGGCTCTGAGGGCGCTGTAAGCCGAGAGCAAATATTAGCAGCAGCTAAAACTGCACATATATTAGAGTTTGTTGAGCAGTTGCCTAATGGCTTAGATACTATGGTAGGTGAGAATGGGTTTATGTTATCCGGTGGTCAGCGCCAAAGAATTGCCATCGCTAGAGCCTTGTTGCTTGATGCCCCTATTTTGATATTAGATGAGGCAACCTCTGCTTTAGACACTGAGTCAGAGCGTTTGATACAAGATGCCTTAGAAAAGCTCCAGAAAAACCGCACCAGTATAGTAGTTGCACATCGACTATCAACAATAGAAAACGCTGATACTATTTTAGTGATTGAAGACGGTAACATAATCGAAAAAGGAGATCACCAAAGTCTAATCGCTGAAAATGGCCATTACTCTCAATTGTATCAAATGCAATTTAGTGAGGAGTCAAAGAAACAGTGAGTTTCATCGACAAACTTTGGTACTCACCAACTTGGTATCATTGGCCTGTATTAGTTTTACTAGCGCCACTTTCATTGGTGTTTTGGGTTTTATCTGCCACAAGAAGGTTAGCCTTTAAAAAAGGAATAAAAAAGTCTTCGGCTGTAACTGCGCCTGTCATTGTGGTCGGCAATATCAGTGTCGGCGGTAACGGCAAAACACCGGTCGTTGTTTATTTGGCAAAACGGTTACGTCAAGAAGGTTATCACCCTGGAGTACTTAGTCGAGGCTATGGAGCACAAGGGGATGTGTCTTATCCACATACTGTATCAGCAGCATGTACTGCACAGCAGGTTGGAGATGAGCCTGTTTTGATGCGACAACATATAAATTGTCCTCTTGTTATTGATCCCATTCGTGCAAGAGGGGCTAATAAGCTTGTCACTGACCATAAATGTGACGTTATTATTTGTGATGATGGTCTGCAACATTACGCTCTACAAAGAGATATTGAAATTATTGTCATGGATGGGCAGCGGCTTTGTGGTAACGGTTATTTATTGCCTTCTGGTCCGCTTCGAGAAGGAAAGTGGCGCTTGTCTACAGCAGACTTTGTAATAAAAAATGGCGGTGTAGCCAGCAATGGCGAATACTTAATGGCTTTAGAGTCTGGGCGTTTAGTAAATGTTAGCCATCCTAATAAAAGTTTATCGATACACGACCTTAAACAAGAAGTGACGGCTATTGCTGGCATCGGTAACCCTGAGCGATTTTTTACATTGTTAACTAAAAAGGGTGTAAAGCTTAAATCTACAAAGAGTTTTGTTGATCACCATAGTTTTACAGTGAAAGATATACCTGAAGGTACTGTACTAATGACCGAAAAAGATGCGGTTAAATGTCGCTCCTTCGCCCATAAAGATTGTTGGTATCTTCCCGTTAATGCCCACTTGCCTCAGCAATTTGATATGAAGTTATTACAGCAAGTAAAACAAATTTTAAATGATAAGAAGAGATACTCAAAGTAAAGGAACCCCTATGGCTTTTGATAAAAGACTGTTAGAGATATTAGCCTGCCCAGCATGTAAAGGTAAGTTGATATATCAAGCAAAAAACAACCAATTGATTTGTAAGTTTGATAGATTGGTTTTCCCAATTCGTGAACATATACCTGTATTGCTTGAGTCAGAAGCTAAAGAGGTGTCTAGTGATGAATTGGAAACTCTCTTAAAATAACTCTTAGTTATCATTGTTGTTCAACACTTAGGTAGTGAGTCAAATCTATGGAATTTAGCGTCATCATTCCTGCTAGATATGCGTCTAGCAGGTTTCCCGGTAAACCTTTGATAAATATAAAAGGTAAGCCTATGGTTCAACATGTTTACGACCGTGCAATCGAATCGGGGGCAGCGAATATAGTTGTTGCTACGGATGACGTAAGGATAGCGAATGCCGTTGAATCTTTTGGTGGCCAATACTGCATGACTGGAGATCACCACGAGTCTGGCACTGAAAGGTTAGCCGAGGTGGTTGAGAGGCAAAAAATGTTGTCCCATGAAATAATTGTTAACGTGCAGGGCGATGAGCCCTTTATTCCTGCTGAAAACATCCAGCAAGTTGCAGAAAATTTACACCAGCATCAACTGGCAGAAATGGCAACGTTAGCCGTCAAAATTACAGATATAGAAGATGCTTTTAATCCTAATACCGTAAAAGTGCTGACGGATAAGTTAGGTTATGCCCTCTATTTTTCACGTTCGACTATCCCTTATGATAGGGCTAGATTTTTAGACTCCGATTCTATTGATGAGATAGGTGATTTTTACTTTAGGCACATAGGTATTTATGCGTATCGTGCAGGCTTTATTAATCAATATGTAAATATGTCTCCTTCCGGTTTAGAGCAAATTGAATCCCTAGAGCAGCTTAGGGTGTTATGGCATGGTAAAAAAATACATGTAGAAGAAGCAAGAGTTACCCCTCCCACGGGTATAGATACGCCAGAAGACTTAAAACGTCTGTTACAAACTATTGATAAGGTTTAAATTATGCCAAGCGCTGTAATAACTGGAGCCAATAGAGGTATTGGGTTAGAGCTAGTAAAGCAATACATTGCCAATGGTTTTCAGGTTTATGGACTTTGTAGAAAAAACAGCGATGCTTTAAAGCAAACTGGTGCAATTGTTATTGAAAATATGGATCTTAGTAGCGCTGATGCCATACAAAACTCTCTAAAAAAACTTAAAGGTGTTGGTATTGATATTTTGATTAATAATGCCGGAGTATTAGCTGATGAAAGCTTGCAGAGTATGTCGGCAAGTTCTATTGAATATCAGTTTAAAGTGAATAGTTTAGCCCCCTTATTGGTTACCCAAACATTAAAAGAGCAGTTTAATCCAGGTGCAAAGGTGGGGTTAATTACCAGTCGTATGGGCTCTATGGCAGACAACTCATCTGGTGGTAGGTATGGATACCGTATGTCAAAAGCTGCACTTAATATTGCAGGTGTGTCTTTAGCTCACGACTTGAAGCCCTTAGGTACGGCGGTGGCGATTTTACATCCTGGTTACGTACAAACTGATATGGTTAATCATAATGGTGATATTTCTGCAGCCGAGGCCGCTAAGCGCTTGGTCAATCGCATGAATGAACTAAACCTTACTAATACAGGCACTTTCTGGCATTCAAATGGTGAAATCCTTCCTTGGTAGGCAATGCTACTTATACTCAATAATACCCTAAGTTATTGATAAATATGCTGTATATGGACTTCAAGCAGAATTAAAACACGACTTTATTCCATGTTCAGCGTCTATGTATTCTTTAATACTGGATGCTGATTGCGTCTATCTTAGATGTTTTAGTCCCTTAAAATTTACTTAATTGTTAAAAAAATGATTCAAGTCGCTTTGTTTTGGTGCGTTTGCACTTTTTTAGTTTATTTTCCATTGCGTGTATTTATTATTATCCCTATAAAACAAAGGGGTTGCTAAGTTTTTATATTGGCGTACGAATTGCAAAACACTACGCATAATATATTTCCCGTTCTTATTGGGGTCTTAACTTGCAACAAAGTGTTTTATCTTCCGATAAAGAGGTGGTTACACCTGAGTTACGAATCTTGCTGATAGATGATGATCAACAGCGAGCAGACTCTCTTACCTGTGTTTTAAACAACTCTAGATACAAAATTACCCATTTGGCGAGTCCAGATATAGCCTTGTTAAAAAAGGTAGATGAGATTCAACCAGATATTATCGTTATCGATATTGAATCCCCCAGTCGAGATATACTCGATAGCGTCAGTGCTATTTCACACTATAACCCTAAACCAGTTGTCATGTTTTCAGCGGAAGAAGATACCAACACAATTAATCAATCTATTGAATCTGGGGTGAGTGCGTATGTGGTAGGAGATTTAAACCCTGAACGGGTGAAGCCTATTCTAGATGCAGCAGTCGCACGATTCAAAGCGTATCAAAAAATTAAAACAGAACTAACAGACACTAAACAACAGCTTGCTTCTCGAAATACAGTTGATCAGGCTAAGCGTTTGTTAATGAAGAAAAAGAACTTATCTGAAGATGAAGCATTTAAAGCCATGCGCAAGACCGCAATGAACTCAGGGCAAACGTTAGATGTTGTTGCCAAAACTCTCATCTCATTGCTTAATAATTTTTAAGGCTATCACTTTATAATGATTACACCCGAACAAACTAAACTAACGGTTGGATTTATTCCCCTTACTGACTCTGCTCCTCTCATTGTAGCTAAATATATGGGGTTCTTTGAACAGTGGGGATTAGATGTTAGATTACAAAAACAAAACTCTTGGTCAACTCTCAGGGATAAACTGCATGCAGGTCTATTAGATGCGGCGCAAATGTTGGCTCCTATGCCACTTGCCAGTTCGTTAGGCTTGCGTTGTGCTCCCACAAGAGTCATAACTCCATTAGTGCTTAGCTTAAATGGTAATGCTATAACCTTATCTGAAAAACTGCATCAAGAAGTGCTTAAAGAAAATGGGTTGGCTGATGTAACTTTACCCCTAGCTGCTTATTTACTTCAAAAGGTCATACGCGTCAGGAAAGAACAGAATAGGCCAAGACTTAAATTTGGTACGGTTTTTCCGTATAGCTGTCATTATTATCAACTAAAAGATTGGCTAGCGTCAGCGAATATCACAGAGCAAGATGTCGATATCACAATAGTGCCGCCCATAAATATGGTTGGTTATTTAGAAAGTGGAGAAATAGATGGGTGTTGTGTCGGTGGCCCATGGAATGCAAAAGCTGTGCGAGCAGGCATAGGTTTAACAGCTTTAACCTCTTTTGATATTTGGCAGGATTCACCAGAAAAGGTATTAGGGCTATTAGAAAGTTGGCAGCTGAAAAATCCTAATACAGTTCTTGCACTCACAGCAGCATTGAAACAAGCCTGTAATTGGTTAGAAACCATACCTAACAGGTTTGAGGCTGCAAGATTATTAAGCTCAGAGCAGTATCTAGATGCGCCAACAGAAGTAATTGCGCCGTCTTTAATAGGCAGTTGCTTAACTCATATTGATTTACCCCCAAGAGCAATACCGTCTTACAATCAGTTTTCAAAGTCCAATAATGGCTCGATAAATGTACCTGAATATATAAGAGGGGAATGGCTGATAAGCCAAATGGAAAAGGCTGGTCAATTAGCTTCAGTTAAGGTTCCTAATGATTTTGTTAAACATGTATTTAGGCCTGATTTGTATCAGCAAATGCGAGAGCATCTCAAAGATATTGAAGGTCAAGGGTTATAACCAAGGTGCTATTGTGCATTTTTGGTGCGTTCGCACAGTTCTGGTTATATTCTTTTTGTGATATTAAGGTTGGTTTTTTATAACCTCATGAAATATATGGTAATTGTTATTTGGTACAAATATTGCCTTTGTATTTTCAAACTGAACAATTGAATGTTGTCAGTCTTTAATTATTAATCCATTTTGTAGAAGTAAGCTTCTACGATTAGGCAACGTAGCCCATATAAATAACATGTTTACATGTTGTTTTTATGGGCTTTTTTGTTTCTAATTTCAATTAGCGAGAGAAAGCAATGAGCGCTGAAAAATTTAATCTTTTGTCATTTACAGGCAAAATGAAAACCCTCCACCTTTCATGGATGGCATTTTTTATAACCTTTATGGTTTGGTTTAATATGGCACCTTTAAAAGGCGCCATAGTAGACGGCGTGGGGTTAACACTTAGTGAGTGGAAAACCTTGTTGATCATCAACGTAGCATTAACTATTCCTGCTCGCGTTATTATTGGAGCATTAACTGATAAATTTGGCCCTCGTATAATTTACTCTAGCCTTTTGGCTATTTGCTCTATTCCTTGTTTTGCTTTCGCATTAGCGGACAGCTTTACACAGCTTCTTATTGCTCGATTCGCCCTAGGTTGTATTGGGGCTGGTTTTGTTGTTGGTATCAGAATGGTAAGTGAGTGGTTCCCGCCTAAAGAACTGGGTACAGCTGAAGGTGTTTACGGTGGTTGGGGGAACTTTGGTTCTGCTGCAGCTGCGTTTACCTTACCTACACTTGCTGTGCTTTTTGGTGGCGAAGATGGCTGGCGTTATGCGGTTGCCCTTACTGGATTAATGAGCTTAGTGTTTAGTTTTGTTTATTTTAAGAATACAACTGATACCCCAAAAGGTTCTACTTATTTTAGACCTAAAAACCTAGGTGGCATGGAAGTCACAAGTGTTAAAGACTTTTATCTTTTATTACTCATGAAGACACCTATGTATTTGGCTTTGGCCTTATTAAATTGGAAATTATCTCCACAAGGTGTGTCTTTATTGTCAGAAAATGTGGCTTTGGTTTTATATATTGCCCTTGCGTCTTTATACCTGTACGACTCCTATGTTACCTACAAAGTGAATAAAGATATTTTTGTAAATCCAGTGCCTGAGGTTCATCAATATCAATTTAAACAAGTTGCTGTGTTAAACATATTGTACTTTGCGACATTCGGTTCTGAGCTAGCCGTTGTGTCTATGTTACCTGCTTTTTTTGCTGAGACTTTTGAGTTGAGTATGGCCACCGCAGGACTATTGGCAGGCATGTATGCATTTATGAATTTAATGTCTCGCCCAGGTGGTGGGTGGTTATCTGATAAGTTTGGTCGTAAGAAAACCCTACTTATTTTAACTGCTGGCTTAGCATTAGGATATGCAAGCTTAAGCCTAATAGATGCCACTTGGCCAATTTGGCTTGCAGTTGTTGCTGTTATGGCGTGTTCTTTTTTTGTGCAGTCAGGGGAGGGTGCTGTGTTTGCAGCTGTACCTTTAATTAAGCGCAGATTAACAGGGCAAATTGCTGGTATGACAGGTGCGTATGGTAATGTCGGTGCAGTTGTCTATCTAACTGTTTACTCTTTGGTAGATACCTCTACATTCTTTATGGTTATCGCGGGTACGGCAGTAGTAGGATTTATTACGCTATTGTTTATGCAAGAGCCTAAAGGAGCCATGACTGAAGTACGTGAAGATGGTAGTGTCGAGTTAATTGACGTTACATAATTACTCAAGTTATTAAGTTAAATTTTTAAAAAGGATAACAGTTAATGGTTATCCTTTTTTGTTTTCTACATTTGATTCACCTTATAGGTTGGCCATGGATAAATTACATTTAGAGTTTGGTGGGTTTTCAAGTCAGGGAGTGAAGGACGAAAACCAAGACGCTTTTGCCGCTTACCTACCTAAAGATCATGACATCGACTCTAAAGGTGGAGTAGCAGCAATAGCTGACGGTGTTAGTGTATGCACAAGAGGCCGAGAAGCAGCCATTACCTGTGTCACAAACTTTATTCAGGATTACTATCAAACGCCAGTTACGTGGACAGTAAAACGTGCAGCAGCAAAGGTGCTACATGGATTAAATCGCTGGTGCCATGGTCAGCATGATTATGAGCATGGCGGTCATAGTCAGATGATTACGACTTTTACAGGTATGGTATTTAAATCGACTTCTGGGTTCGTTGTGCATGCTGGAGACAGCCGAATTACACGTTTTCAAAATGGAGAGCTTGAACAACTAACTAAGGATCATTTTTCTCGGCAAGGTGGACAAAATGTATTGACCCGAGCCATAGGTATTGACGCTCGATTAGATGTTGATTTTACAAGTATTGAGTTACAGCAAAATGATATCTTTGTGTTTACCTCTGATGGGGTGCACGAGTTTATTCCCAGTAAAACCCTCAAAGGTTTGTTAGAGGCGCAAGGCTCTTTAGAAGAGCTTGCTGCCCTAATAGTTAATGAGGCATTAAAACTAGGGAGTAATGATAATTTAACCTGTTTATTAGTGAAGGTTACAGCTCTACCTTTGGCTGATCTTGATGAACACACTAAACAAATTACCCGTTTAGCTATGCCTCCAGCATTAGATGTTGGTATGAAGTTAGAAGGTTACAGAGTACTTCAAACATTATTTAATGGAACTCGCAGCAGTTTATACAAGGTGTTAAATGAAGAAGATGGAAAGATTTATGGTTTGAAAATTCCCTCGCAAAATTTTGTAGATGATCCTGTTTTTTTGAGTGGTTTCCTAAGAGAAGAATGGGTCGGGCAGCACCTAAAACACCCTAATATTATGGGAATTTATAGGCGTCGTGAAAATGCCAAGTTTATGTATCATATTTGTGAATATATTGAAGGCCAGACACTGCGGCAATGGATGTTAGACAATCCTGAGCCAACGCTAGAGCAGGTGCGTAAAATCGCTAGTCAATTAATTACAGCATTACGGGTGTTGCAACGTAAAGATATGGTGCACAGAGATGTAAAGCCAGAGAACGTGATGATAACGCATCAAGGTGAAGTGAAATTAATTGATTTTGGTACAGTATTGGTAAAGGCACTAGCAGAAACTAACTCATTACCAGAAGAAAAAGTAGTGGTTGGCGCGGTTCACTATATTGCACCTGAATATTTACTCAAGCATGACAGTTCTCACCTAAGTGATATGTTTTCTGTTGTTACCGTGGTTTATGAAATGTTAGCCGGTCAATTGCCTTTTAAAGCCTTTAAATACCAAGATTATATTCCAGCGTCTTATGGCGAGTGGCATTATCAGTCACTTAGTAAATTTCGTACAGACTTACCCATTTGGTTAGACTTAACGTTACGTAAGGGGTTACAGCCCAATCCGCAAATGAGATATCAAGCTTATTCGGAGTTTCTGACAGACTTATCTCAGCCTAACCCTGGCATGCTGCGGGCTGCTAGAGAGCAGCCTTTACTTGAACGAGATCCACTGTTGTTTTATAAAATCCTTTGTATCGCACAGTTTATTGCCATCATTATATTGCTAGTGTTTTAATCCTTTATACCTCAAGTAGAGCACTTCACTAGTGCGCTACTGCACTTTTTTGGTAAATAAAGAAAATTAGGTTAAAAATGATATTTTCTTAAGTTATTGATATTTATAGGTTTAACAAGTTGGCATCAAAGATGCAAAAAGGTTTTCGAACAAGCGGTATTATAATATTTAAAATGTTGACCGTTTTATAACTAGAAGCGTTAAGCGCTCTAACAAAATTTATCTGTAATCTGTTTGCGATGATGCAAACACGTTTACATGGCAATGTAGCCCGCAAAGACTTTCCGTGTCCTGGAGTCTTTGCGGGTTTTTTTTTGGAAAAAATCCGGAGTCAATAATGACAAACCTTAAATTGTTAAGTTCGTTAAAAACCGCGGTTAAAGTACTTAGTGTGAGTGCAGTTTCTGCTGTCTTAACAGGGTCTTTAATTGCAAATGCACATGCAGAAAAACTAGGCTGGCCTGAGAAAGAAGAGTTGAAGTTTGGTTTCATTAAGTTAACTGATATGGCGCCGCTAGCGGTTGCGTATGAAAAAGGCTATTTCGAAGACGAAGGTTTATACGTCACTATCGAAGCACAGGCCAACTGGAAAGTTCTACTAGACCGGGTCATCGATGGTCAATTAGACGGTGCACATATGCTTGCTGGTCAACCTTTAGGGGCGACTATAGGTTACGGTACTAAAGCAGACATAATTACTGCATTTAGTATGGACTTAAACGGTAATGCAATCACTGTTTCCAATGATATTTGGAAAGAAATGAAAAAGCATGTTCCCCATGAAGATGGTCAGCCAGTTCATCCAATTAAAGCTGATTCTTTAAAACCTGTTGTAGACGATTTTAAGAGTAAAGGTAAACCATTCAAGATGGGAATGGTGTTCCCTGTATCTACCCATAACTATGAGTTGCGTTACTGGTTAGCCGCTGGCGGCATCCATCCTGGATATTATGCTCCACAGGAAGGTGCCGTAAAAGGGATCAGTACTGACACGACTGGATTGCTAAATGCTGACGCTTTGTTGTCTGTTACACCACCACCACAAATGCCAGCTACTATGGAAGCAGGAACCATTTACGGATATTGCGTAGGTGAACCGTGGAACCAACAAGCTGTATTTAAAGGTATTGGTGTACCTGTAGTAACCGATTACGAAATTTGGAAAGACAACCCAGAAAAAGTATTTGGTGTAAGTAAAGCTTGGGCAGAAAAATATCCAAACACTCACATTCGTGTCGTTAAGGCTATGATCAGAGCTGCTATGTGGTTAGATGAAAACAACAATGCTAACCGCCCAGAAGCTGTAAAAATATTGTCTAAGAGCCAGTATGTTGGTGCAGATTACGATGTGATTGCAAACAGCATGACAGGTACTTTTGAATATGAAAAAGGTGACAAGCGTTCTGTTCCTGACTTTAATGTATTCTTCCGCTATAACGCAACCTATCCATTTTATAGTGATGCAATTTGGTATTTAACCCAGATGCGTAGATGGGGACAAATTGCGGAGCCAAAATCTGATGATTGGTACAAAGAGATAGCGAAGAAAGTCTATCGTCCTGATATCTATGCTCAAGCTGCCAAGTCTTTGATTGCAGAAGGTAAAGCTAAAGCTTCTGAATTCCCTGAGTTTGCTACAGAAACTGGTTTCAAACCTGCGCAGAAGCACTTCATAGACAATATCGTTTATGACGGTACGCAACCCAACGCATATTTAGATAAATTTACTATCGGTCTTAAAAACGACAGTAAGCTCTAAGTACTTTTAATTGCAGATGGAGCTGGTCTCCATCTGCGAGGAGTGTTCACATGTTTAAACAACAAGCGGTTCCCATGATTTTTAGTCAAGTAAAACAAATTCGCATACCTTCTCTTAATGATATTTTGAGGGCTACGGCGTTACCTTTGATAGGTATAGTTATCTTTCTAGGGTTGTGGAGTGTCATGGCAAAAAATATTGATACTTCATTGGGCCAGTTCCCTGGACCAGCTGCCGTATGGCAACAAGCGACTACTTTAGTGTCCGAGCATAATGCTCAAATGGACAAGGCGGAGCAATTTTACACCCGTCAAGAAGAGCGTAACGCTGCGAGGATGGCTCAAGATCCAAGCTATCAGCCTAAGATTAGAACATTTACTGGTGCACCTACGTTCTTTCAGCAGATTTGGACTAGTTTATACACAGTCTTAGTTGGTTTCTTAGTTGCTTCAGTGATTGCTATTCCAATTGGTATAGTTTGTGGTTTGAGTAAAAATGCTTATACGGCAATTAACCCGCTAATACAGTTGTTTAAACCAGTGTCTCCTCTGGCATGGTTACCTTTAGTAACTATGGTTGTGAGTGCAGTATACGTGACCTCTGATCCGATGTTTTCTAAATCCTTTATTACCTCAGCGGTGACAGTTTCATTATGTTGTTTATGGCCAACCTTAATTAATACAGCTGTTGGTGTATCTAGTATAGAAACCGACCTAATTAACGTGAGTAAAGTGTTACGTTTAAATGCTTTTTCCCATGTAACAAAAATTGTACTTCCTTCCTCGATACCTGCGATTTTTACAGGTTTACGATTGTCTTTGGGCATAGGCTGGATGGTGCTGATAGCAGCAGAAATGCTGGCGCAAAACCCAGGCCTAGGTAAGTTTGTTTGGGATGAGTTTCAAAATGGCAGTTCAGAATCACTGGCTCGAATTATGGTAGCAGTGTTAACCATAGGTGTGATTGGGTTCATTTTAGACAGACTAATGCTGATACTACAAAAGCAAGTTAGTTGGGATAAGAACGCAGTTTTGCGTTAAATCTAAGCCACTTACAGACGATTAAAGGAAAGATAATGAACAATAAACATCATTTAGAACTTACCCAAGTAGGTATAGATTTCCCAACTCCTAAAGGCCCTTTTACGGCGCTACAAAACGTCAATTTAAGGATAGATAAAGGTGAGTTTATTTCACTTATTGGGCACTCGGGCTGTGGTAAGTCAACAGTATTGAACATAGTCGCAGGCTTGTATCAGGCTACTTGTGGAGGCGTGATATTAGATAACCAAGAAGTGAATGAGCCGGGTCCAGAAAGGGCTGTAGTGTTCCAAAATCATTCATTATTACCTTGGTTAAGTGCATATAAAAATGTTGAGCTGGCCGTAAAGCAAACTCCCAATGGGCGTTCGAAGAGAGAAATGAAGGAATGGGTTGAACACAATTTAGAGCTGGTTCATATGAGTCATGCTGCTGATAAGTTACCAGCTGAAATTTCTGGTGGTATGAAGCAAAGAGTTGGGATTGCTCGTGCTTTAGCCATGGAGCCAAAAGTCTTGTTAATGGATGAACCTTTTGGTGCATTAGATGCGTTGACACGAGCTCATTTACAAGACTCGGTTATGGAAATTCATGCTGAGTTAGGTAATACAGTCATCATGATTACCCATGATGTTGATGAAGCCGTGTTGTTATCGGACAGAATAGTCATGATGACCAATGGGCCGGCAGCAACAATAGGTGAAATACTTCCTATTGAGCTGGCTAGACCAAGAAATCGTATTGAGTTAGCTGACAACCCAGAATACAACCATTATCGACATGAAGTGCTGAAATTCTTGTATGAAAAGCAGCGTAAGGTTGAGTCGGTCGATGAGCATCGTAAGAAATTGGCGAAGCAAAATAATGCTAAAAAACAAGGCTCTAGCGTAGCTTAGGCAATATAGTCATATTCCTTAATATGGCGTCCAAACACATTTATTTAATTATAAAAATAGCGATATGAGTCGCCGAAGAAATTCGGTGAGCTCTTTAACTACGACTAAAATTAGAGAGAAACACATGAAAAACTTAAATTTAAATCTTCAAAAAAATGCAATTAGTGCAGCTTTAGGGTTGGTACTTGTTGGTTCATCTAGCTTTGCAGCACATGCAGACAGTTTCGCTGAAGCGCTAACGTCTGGTAAGGCAAACGCAAATTTAAACCTGAGATATGAAAGTGTTGACCAAGATAATGATGTAAAAGATGCAAGTGCATTAACTTTACGTACTCTATTGTCATACACTACCGGTGATTTAAACGGTTTTTCAGCAAAAGTTGAAGTAGAAGATACACGTATAGTGTTAGGGCAGGGCGATTACACTGTTGGGCCAAGTGGCTATAATCCTGGTGTGTATTCTGTTATTGCAGATCCAGAGCACACTGAATTGGATCAAGGTTACATTCAATATAAAAACGACACAGTAACTGCAAAAATAGGGCGGCAAGTGATAGCTTTGGATGGGCATCGTTTTGTTGGTCATGTTGGCTGGCGTCAAGATAGACAAACCTTTGATGCGGCATCTGTAAAGGTTACACCTAGTAAAGACTTAACCTTACAATATGCCTATGTTACGCAACGTAATCGTATTTTTGGTGAAGATGCTGATTTAGATGCAAAAGACCATTTCATTAACGCTTCCTATAAAACTTCGGTTGGTACATTAACAGGTTACAGTTACCTATTAGAAGTCGATAATGACACAGATAATGGGTTAGACACTTACGGTGTTAGTTTTGCTGGTGCAACTAAAGCTGGTGATACTAAGATTATTTATCGTGCAGAATACGCGACTCAAACTAGTGAGTCTGCTACTACTGAATATGATGCTTCATATTTAAATCTTGAGGCTGGTGCTGTAATAAGTGGGATCACAGCTAAACTTGGTTATGAAGTGTTAGGATCTGATGATGGGGCTTATGGCTTTTCGACTCCTTTAGCAACGCTACATAAATTTAATGGTTGGTCAGATCAATTTTTAGCAACCCCTACCCAAGGTTTAGTGGATACAAGCTTTACCTTAAAAGGGAAAGCTTTTGGTGGCGGTTGGACGGCTACCTATCACGTTTTTGATGCAGATGACTCGGCAGATTCAGGTATAGATGATTTAGGTACTGAATTAAACGTATCTTATGTGAAAAACTTTGGAAAGCACTATACTGCGGCTATTAAATACGCTGCTTATTCTGCTGGAGATACCAAAGTTGATGCAGATAAGTTATGGGCTTGGGTAACTGTTAAGTTTTAAGCCGCCCATAATATTTATTTAAAAATAAATATAAGGGTTAAGGTTTTATGTAAAAAGATCGATATGTTTATATCGGTCTTTTTTTTGCTTTTTATTTAGTTTCATTAATTAAATGCTTTTATTTTATAAAAATTTTACCTTAAGTTAGAAAAGTTAAGTAAAGTCCTATAAGTTGTTGTAAACCTTGTTACTATCACTAAAAGAAAGGCTAATTTATGCAGTTCATATCTCGATATGTTTCAGTTTTAATTCTCATTCCATCTTTGTTGTTAACTGTGCTTGTTTTAACCAAACTGCTTACCGATGCTCACAGGGTAAACAATGCCGCTAATGGCGCTCAATTATTAACCTTGGCTGATAATGCAGCATCTTTAGTACACGAATTACAAAAAGAACGAGGAATGTCTGCCGGCTACATAGGCTCAAAAGGTGCTAAATTTAAGGTCGAATTAGTGTCGCAACGAGCTTTAGTTGATCAAAGGTTTAATGATTATCAGGTATTTACGGCTGAGAATAACGATAGTTTAGGTGAGACGTTAAATAATAATATTAAATCGGTAATTGTTCGATTACAAAAAGTTAGCCAGATGCGTCAACGCATTGATAGTTTAGATATTAGTTTGCCACAAGCCTTAGGGTTTTATACTGAACTCAATGGTGACCTTATTAATCAACCTTTATCATTAATTGAGTTTGTTGATGAAAGCATTTTAGTACAAGGTCTTATCTCTTCGTATAACCTTATGCAGGTCAAAGAAAGGTCGGGTATTGAAAGAGCTGTATTAACTAATATATTAGCAAACCAATCATTTTCAGAAAGTAATAAACAAAGAGCCTATTCTTTAATTGCTCAGCAAAATGCCTACCAAGATTCATACAGAAAATCTATGCCAGATGAAGCAAGCTGGTTATTGAGATACTCCCAATTTGAAGATAGTAAAGCCAATAGTGATATTATTCAGTTGCGAGAGAAAGTTATCTCTGAGGCAATAAAAGGGGCTTTTAATGTGGCACCTGAGGCATGGTTTCAAGCTGCTACAGCACGCATTGGAGAGTTAAAAAAGTTGGAAGCTGCAAGTATTGCCGCCTTACATGAGGAAGTAGCACGCATCTATTCAGATTCAATCTTTTCAATTATTTTAAAAATTTTGCTGCTGTTAGCCGTGTTGTTTCTTACTTATTTAGTATTTGTCACTGTCAGGACTATGGGCAGGCAAGCTATTGCAATTAAAGATGCTTTGCATCAGGTACAAATAGATCATGATTTAACAAAACGCATTCCCATATTATCTGAAGACCACTTAGGACAATCTGCTCGTCGTTTTAATGAGTTGTTAGAGCAGATTCGAACTGATTTCGTCAAAATTGCCGATACTGCTTATGAAGCAGTCTCTTCAACCCATGACACAGTTGTTTCTGTTGTTGATACTGATATTAATATTGAAAAGCAGCAACTAGCCACCTCTAGTGCCTCTGCTGCAGTGGAAGAAATATCTGTCAATATGGAAGGAGTAGGTAAACAAATTGATGAGTCAAATGAGTCAGTTTCAACAGTAGTAAAAGATTGTGATTCAGGGCGAGTGGCAGTATCTGAAGCGTTACAAAGTATTCAGGGTGTGGCTAGCGAGGTAGAAAATTTAAATGAAATTATAAGTGCAGTAAATGAAGGCGTTGTGAATATCTCCACCGTTTTAGAGGTTATTCAATCTGTGGCGCAGCAAACAAATTTACTTGCGCTAAATGCTGCCATCGAAGCGGCAAGAGCTGGCGAGCATGGCCGAGGCTTTGCTGTTGTTGCAGACGAAGTTAGAGCGTTAGCTCAACGAGTGCATAGTTCTACTGAGGAGATATCTACCATAATTTCCTCTTTGCAAAATGATTCAAATGAGGCGATGCAAGGGATCAGAGAAGGTAGAGAAAAGTCTAATGAAGCGGTTAACCTGTCCAAAGCTATCGATCAGTCGTTTAGTCATATTTTGGAGAGCATGCAAACTGTAGAATCTATGAGTACTATGATAAGTGCAAATACCAGTGAACAGGTTTCAGTGGTGCAAGAAGTTAGTCGCAATGTTAGTAATATTGAAGTTATGTCTAATGAAAACTTACAAGGTGCAAAAGACATAGGGCAGTCAGCGAGTAAGTTATCTGAAGTGACTATGTCCCTTTTGGATGTAATTAATGTATATAAAATTGAAGATACAGCTAGGTTTATTCGGCCCAGCGAATGGAAGTACGGAAAACAACAGCAGGACATTAATTAGTAGGTTTAACTAGCTAAAAACTTATTTGTTTTTAGGACATTTAATGTTTGTTGCTAGTCCATAAATATTAAATTATCTTACAGACCTAGCCTATACTAAATTTAACAGTTTATATTTTTGAGGTGGTTACTGTGAGTCAACATCATAAAATTAATTACATAGAAATTCCGGTTAAGGCATTAGCCTCTAGTAAAGCATTTTTTAGAAAAGTATTTGGTTGGGAGTTTGTTGATTATGGTGATGATTATGCGGCTATAAGTGGTGCCGGTATCGATGGTGGCTTGTATGTCTCTGAGAAAAGCGTATCAACAGAAAATGGTAGTGTGTTAGTTGTCTTATATAGCGATAACTTAGTCAAAACGGAAGAAGCGATTATTGCAGCAGGTGGAAAAATAAAAACTCCCACATTTGAATTTCCGGGAGGTCGTCGTTTTCATTTTTGCGATAAAAATGATAATGAATATGCTGTGTGGAGCGATAAATAAACAAGAGTATTTATCGCTACATTTTAGGGATTATTATTCAGTAAAGCCTGTGTCCTCTATTAGCTTTTTCCCTTCAGCTGCATTTCTAGCAAGTTGATCGCAGGCTTCATTTTCTGGATGTCCTGAATGTCCTTTTACCCAAAACCAAGATACCGAATGGCGGTTTACTTGCTCATCTAGGCGTTTCCATAAGTCCACGTTTTTAACAGGTTTTTTGGCTGCAGTTCGCCAGCCATTTTTGCGCCAATTTTTAATCCATTGGTTAATACCATTTTTTACGTATTGACTGTCTGTGGTGAGCTTGACTGAACACGGCTCACTAAGTTTCGCGAGAGCTTCTATCGTCGCTAATAGTTCCATTCTATTGTTTGTGGTATGTGTGAAACCTTGGCTCAGTTCTTTTCGGTGTTTGTCAAAAATTAACACAGCGCCATAGCCTCCAGGTCCAGGATTACCTAGGCAGGAACCGTCAGTATAAATATCTACTTGTTTCATGAGTACCTATTGGTTTAAGTGAATAGAAATAGTATAAATTCTAAGAATTTAATAATTTTGCCCAGTATAATAGCAAAAACTAAAACAACCTACTCCAGCATAAGAGTGTTAAATGCGTCAAATAGTATTAGATACAGAAACCACAGGTATAGATCCTAAGCAAGGACATCGCATCATAGAAATTGGATGCGTAGAAATGATAAATCGTAAGCTAACGGGAAGAACCTTTCATGTTTACATTAATCCGGAGCGTGTGGTTGAACAGGAAGCTATCGAAGTTCACGGTATTACCAATGAGTATTTAGCAGATAAACCTTTATTTAGTCATATTGCAAAAGACTTCATCGACTTCATAGAAGGTGCAGAATTAGTCATTCATAACGCACCCTTTGATATTGGCTTTATGGACCACGAATTTGGTAAGTTGCTAGGCAGTTCAATAAAAAATACTTCTCAAATTTGCACGGTTTTAGATACCTTAGATTTAGCTAGAAAAATCCATCCAGGGCAAAAAAATAATCTTGATGCCTTATGTAAACGTTACGGCATAGATAACTCCCACAGGGAGAAACATGGGGCTTTACTGGATTCAGAAATTTTAGCTGATGTTTATCTAATGATGACAGGGGGCCAAACTGATCTTAATTTAAGTGGAAAGTCTAATAGTGACTCTGGGGTACAAGTAGAAGTAATAAGGCGTTTACCTGTAGATAGAAAACCGTTAAAGATTATCAAGGCTACGGCCGATGAACTAGAACAACATGAAACTAGATTAGATCTTGTTGTGAAAGAAGGGGGTGTCAGTTTATGGCGCCAATAATAGCCATTTTCTTATGAGTTGAAAACTGATGTCAAAAAGGGCGTTAACCGCTTACCTACAATGTTTACTTACCTTAGTAACTTTATCTAGTTTTGCAGCTAATGATCCACAGGCTACCGATCTTGAGTTAAAAGACTCAAACCAAACTGAGGAAAAAAGTCCGCCTCTTGTTCCTTTAGGGGATGAATTTCACAATAATATTGAGTTACTGCAAAATCGATTTCGTATTGATTATGAAGTAAAAGAAGTCACCATGATCTTCTTTAGAGAATATGGCTCAGCGCCTATTGTGCTTGTCCGTCCTGATGGCTCAAAGATTTTTCAATCTAATGCTAATGACCAAGACATATTTTGGTTTGATACTTCGACTTACGATATGATTAGTTTGAAGAATCCTACTCCTGGGCCTTGGCAAGCAGTAGGTCAGATACAAGAAGGTAGTCGTGTTATGGTTATTAGCGACTTAGCCTTACATGCCGATCCTCTACCAGATATTTTATTTTCAGGAGAAATCCTTAAGCAAACCGCCTATTTAACTAATGATGGTGTACCAATTGACTATGCTGCATTTCGAGATGTAGTTGAGTTAACTATTACGCTATCAAGTACTAACGCTCCTGACGCCAATAATTTTGGCTCAAAAATTGAAACTGTCGCTACCTTCGAAGATGATGGCAGGGGAATGGACGAGGTACCCTTAGATGGGGTGTTTACCGGCCAGTTTAACTTAGCCATTGCAGATGGTGATTGGGTGCCCGTGTTTAAGGTATCCACTCCCATGTACTCCAGAGAGCAAATTGACCCACCCATAAAGTTATTCGCTAACCCAATAAAAGTCGATGTCGAAATAGACGGTGGTGGCGATGGATATCATAAGTTAAAGGTTGATGCAGTGCGCGAGCATGTTGATATGTCTTCTTTACTTATTGATGGAAAAGTGCGATTTCCGAATGGTGATATTCAAAATTTTTCTATTACTGATGTGTCTACTGAAATCAGAGAGTATTTAATTGTTAATTATGATTATGGAGTATATAGGGTAAAGCTCACGGCCTTCGGTAATACCCTTGATGGTAGAGAGTTTATTTTAGATGTGCCTGAGTATACTTTTTTATCTGAGGAGCCTGAGCCAGAAGTAGTGGCTGCACCAATAGATACTGATAAAACCCTCGGGGTGGAACCTGGGGATGTAGAGTTAGAGCCCAGAGCAGAAGAACAGAAAATGTCCAAATCTACTTTGTATGCGTTAATTTTTGGTATAAACGCTATTGTAATAATAATTGGCGGTGGATTAATTTATTGGTTTATTTTAGGTAAAAGGCCTAACTTCTCATTTAAAGCTTTCTTAGGAAAGTTCAAAAAGTCGAAACCAGACACGAATGAAGATGAGAAAGGTAAGAGCGATAATAAAGAAGAGGTAATAGAAAAGCCTCCTGGAATATTTGCAAGAATTTTTAAACGAAAGCCTAAAGTTAAAGAAGTGGTTACGGAAAAGCCAAAAGAAAAACAGAAACAAGAAAACGAAGGCTTTAAAGATTTAAGTATTTAGTCCTTTTAGATGGTATTCCCGCTGCAGAATTAGCCAAATTGCTCAATCCTGCAGCAAACGGGTATTTAATGAGAATTTCCTTTAAAAAAGCTATTGACTAGTATGATGTGAACCCGTATTATCTGCGCCGCGGTTGAGGAGGGATATCCTTTATTTCTTATCTAACCGTTTGATAATATTGAAAATTGTGGAGTGGTAGTTCAGTTGGTTAGAATACCGGCCTGTCACGCCGGGGGTCGCGAGTTCGAGTCTCGTCCACTCCGCCAACTTCAATTTATCTTAATTTTTGTTTTTTATTGTTGTAAACAATATTAGACAATAATGTTTTGATTACGGCTGGAGTGGTAGTTCAGTTGGTTAGAATACCGGCCTGTCACGCCGGGGGTCGCGAGTTCGAGTCTCGTCCACTCCGCCAACATCAAAACAAAAAAGCAGTTTATATGCGGAGTGGTAGTTCAGTTGGTTAGAATACCGGCCTGTCACGCCGGGGGTCGCGAGTTCGAGTCTCGTCCACTCCGCCATTAAACTTGCAGTCAAACCTATCAAAGTTTTCTCATATTTAATTTACTTCTTAGAGCATAAATTGATACAAGTCTTATGTATTGAAATCTAGCTTGAATATCAATGTTTTGGTAAGCTCTATCTCCTAAATTTGCTGCCTTTGCAGTCTGTCTCTGAGAACTCATCACGATGTTTTTGTTGTTACTTTATATATTTATCGCACTAGGATTTTCTTTTATTTGTTCGGTTGCTGAGGCCGTTATTCTAAGTGTGTCTTCTGCGTATATATCTGTGTTAGAAAAAGAAAATGGAACAGTTGGGAGTTTACTGCGGACTCAGGTTTCAGATATCAACCAACCTCTAGCTGCAATTTTGAGTTTAAATACAATTGCACATACCATGGGAGCTGCAGGAGCGGGAGCCCAGGCTGCGGTCGTGTTTGGTGATGCTTATTTAGGTGTGGCTTCTGCAGTGTTGACCCTACTTATTTTAGTTTTTTCAGAGATCATCCCTAAAACCTTGGGAGCAACTTATTGGAGACAACTTGCGCCAATAACTGCTTATTTTTTGAAGTACTTGATTTTAATATTATGGCCGCTGGTAAGGTTAGCAAATCTGTTAACTTCTAGAATGCATGATGAGTCCCCCTTAAAGGGCTTAAGCCGAGATGAATTATCGGCTATGGCTGCACTTTCTCAAGAAGAGGGGCAGATAGCGGCTACTGAAGCCACAGTTATGCAAAACCTCTTAAACCTTAAACATATAAAAGTGCGTGAAGCTATGACTCATAGAACTGTGGTGTTTTCGATACCTGAGACTATGACAGTTGCTGAGTTTATTGAAAAGCATGGTGATGTAACCTTTTCTCGTATCCCTATTTTTGAGAACAATGAGCCTGAAAGCATTAGTGGTTACGTACTTAAGTCTGATTTGCTATTGGCATTTTCAAAAGGATATGGTGACAAATTAGTCAAAACCTATACACATGAGATGGTTACTATTTTAAGTAGTATGCCATTGGCGAAAGGGTTTGAGTTGTTACATTCAAAGCGCAGTAATATGCTGCTATTGGTGGATGAATATGGTGGGTTAGAAGGAATTTTAACAGTAGAGGATTTAGTAGAGAGTTTGTTTGGTATTGACATTATTGACGAGAAAGACCAAGTCGTTAGTATGCGAAAATTAGCAAAAATTCTGTCTAAAAGACGAGAAAGAAAACGACTAAAAAAGTTCAATAATAAAAACATAGATTAGGATTAGATGTAAGTTATGGGTGAGTTGCTATCTTGTGTAGGGTTAAGTAAAGAGTACAAGGATGCTGACAATAAGGTGACAGTATTAAACAATCTTAATTTTTCAATTAACAAAGCTGAGCAAGTAGCAATTGTAGGGAGTTCAGGTTCCGGTAAAAGTACTTTGTTACATTTACTTGGCGCACTAGATAAGCCAAGTGAAGGAAGTGTTTTTTTTGAGGGTAACAACATTTATGAGTTTACCTCTCGTCAGCAAGCTCTGTTTCGCAATCAGTCTCTAGGTTTCGTATATCAGTTTCATCATCTTCTACCGGAGTTTAGTGCCCTAGAAAACGTAGCAATGCCACTAATGATTGGAAAGGTACCTATTAAAACTGCAAACCAGCGGGCTTTGACTATGTTGGATAAAGTGGGGTTGGCTAATAGGAAAGGTCATAAACCGGCAGAGCTATCTGGGGGAGAGAGGCAGAGAGTCGCAATAGCGAGAGCCTTAGTGACTGAGCCTAAATTAATATTGGCTGATGAGCCTACTGGAAATTTAGATCAAAAAACTGGCGAAAGTATTTACCAGTTGTTAAGTGATTTAAGGGCTCAGATGCAAACAAGTTTTGTCGTTGTAACCCATGATATAAAACTCGCAAACCGCTTAGACAGATCGCTAAACTTAGTCGAGGGCTGTTTAACAGCCAGTAACACGAGTAAAGCCTGATGCGCTTAATTTGTTTGTTGGCTTGGCGTTTTCGTTCGAATAAGCGTCAAAATGGTTTTATTTCTTTTATATCAACCTCATCAACATTTGGTATTGGGCTAGGTTGCTTTGTACTAATCTTGTTGTTGTCTGTAATGAATGGCTTCGAAAAGGAACTAAAAGAGCGGCTCTTATCAATCATTCCCCACGCCGAATTCAAGTCAGTTTATCGCCAAGGTATTGAAGAGTGGCAACAAGAAGTAGAATTGCTACAAGGCGATGCTAACGTCACTTTTGTTGAGCCTTACGTGAAAGCAACGGGCATGTTGCAAAAAGGCAATACTATGAAAGCTGTAGATATGACTGGTTTAGACCCAATCTACACAGAAGATAGTTTTTTACCTAAATTGGTGACAGCTAAACAATGGGGGGAATTTAAGAATGACCCTTATGGCACCTTATTAGGAAAAGGGTTATTAGAAAAGTTAAACCTCAAAGTAGGGGATAAAGTTCAAATATTATTACCTCAACTTACTGATGATTTAAGTTTAAGTGCACCTAAGTCATTAACATTAAGCGTGATTGGGAGTTTAGATTTAGGCGGGGAGTTAAACAATCATACTGGTTTTATGCATATGGCTTTGGCTGCTGAAGCACAGCATATTAGTAAAGGTGCACAAGGTATACGTGTGCGCTTTGATGATCCTTTTAATGCTGCTGCACTCACCCAAAAACTCGGATTTCAATTAAAATCAGAGGTCTATATGTCTAATTGGACCATTACAGATGGGAATTTGTATCAAGACATTCAATTAGTTCGAGCAGTAGTCTACATAGCATTATCCTTAGTCATTGCGGTAGCGTCTTTTAATATTGTTTCTAGTTTGGTGATGGCTGTTAATGAAAAACAAAGTGAAATTGCTATGCTTAAAAGTATTGGAGCTGATAATAGTTTAATTATCTTAGTTTTCATGATGCAAGGCACCTTTAACGGTCTTATCGGAACTCTGTGCGGGGTGGTACTTGGGACACTTTGTTCTATGTACTTAGCTGAAATCTCTTTGTTTATAGAGAGCCTACTTGGGGTGCAGTTTCTATCAGGAGATGTTTACTTTATTGATTTTTTACCTTCCAAACTTCAATGGACTGATGTTTATCTGACTGCTGCTATTGCGATTGGTATGAGTATCTTGGCAACTGTATACCCAGCTGTAAAAGCTTCTAGAATAGATCCAGCTAAAGTTTTAGGGCATTAAAAAGGCTTCTACTAGAAGCCTTTTTTGAGTTTTTTAGTGATATATCAGCTAGCTTGCTTCTTTTGATTTTTCAAAGTGTACTTCTTCATCTTTAACTCCAGCATCAGGATCATTATAAGTATCCAAGTCCATTTCATTTTCACTCTTAGCAACTATACACGCGACCATACAATCTCCAGTGACATTTACTGAAGTTCTGGTCATGTCTAGTAAGCGGTCAACGCCAATTATAAGAGCGATACCTTCTACTGGTAAGTTAACTTGTTGTAACACCATTGCTAGCATTATTAAGCCAACACCAGGTACACCAGCTGTGCCAACTGAAGCTAATGTCGCGGTTAAAATTACCATCATGTAATCACTAAGTGTTAAGTCAACTGCGTAAACTTGGGCAATAAATACAGTTGCCACGCCTTGCATAATTGCGGTGCCATCCATGTTAATAGTTGAACCTAGCGGCACAGTAAAAGAGGCAACCGATGATTTCACGCCTAGTTTTTTAGTGGCTGTTTCCATAGTGATAGGTAAGGTTGCGCTACTACTAGATGTACTGAATGCAAAAATAGCAGCGTCGCGCATTTTGCGAATTAAAATAACTGGGTTAAGTCCACTGAATACTTTCAAAATTATAGGGTAGGAGACGAAGGCATGAACCATTAGTACAAACAATACCAATAAGAAGTATTTTAACAAACTTGCTATGGTATCAAATCCTATGGTTGCAAATAGTTTAGCCATCAATACAAACACACCATATGGCGCTAAGTTCATTAATATGGTGACTAGTTTCATTATCACCACACTCAAATCATCAAATACAGATGTTAGGCGTTTACCTGTCTCGCCAGTCATTGTCATTGCTATACCGAATAAAACAGCAAATACAATAATTTGTAACATGTTACCTTGAGCCATTGCATTGATGGGATTGGTAGGCATCATGTTGATAATGACTTGTCCTAAAGAAGGCGCTTCTTTAGCAACGTAGGTAGCATTAGTTTGTAAATTAAGGCCTTCACCTGGAGAGATTAACAATGCAAACCCTACGGCTAAGCTAATGGCTACAGCAGTAGTACCTATGTATAGCATGATTGACTTTCCGCCCAAACGCCCTAATTTTGATGGGTCTGAAAGACTAGAAGTACCGCATACCAAGGATACAAACACTAAAGGCACAACAAGCATCTTTAGACTGGCAATAAATATTGAACCTATGACATTAAATATACCGTCCACTAAAAGTGCATACGTAGAAACGTGCACACCCAATACACTAAATGAAAAATCTCCGCTATCATCAAATAACCGATTTAGTAATGCTCCGATAATTATTCCGGCGATCATGCCGATAAAGATACGAGCGGTGAGTCCCATTTTGGGATTAACAGGTTTTTGTGGTGATACATGATTAGATTTGGTCATGAAAATCCTAAGCTTTTGTTTTTGTTAGTTGACGCTGTGATTAAATGTTTACGGTAAACATTGAAAAACGAGCCATTTAATTAGCTTTAGTAAAGTAATCAACAATAGATTACCAAGTTTGTTCGCTAAGCTGAATAGTTAAAGTACATCTGTAACAAACTCAAACCTTATAATTGGATAGGAAAGGTATATGATTTTACGTTTTAAAACTCTTTTTAGTATCTTGGCATTAGTGAGCCTATTTTCATGTGGGGGTGGTGGGAGTCTCTCTAGAGACGATGACAGCACCACTGATACCGATACGGATACAGATGTTATAGTGACAACGAGTATTCAGTTAGCGTTAACTGATGCTGATGGCGCTTCTTCATCAGAGTTGGCTGAAGGGACACCTTTAACATTGACTGCCATAGTTACTGATTCGAACGGTGATCCTGTTTCTGATAGCTTAATTACATATTCTTTTCAGCCTGAGGGGTTAGCTGAGTTTGGAAATGATGCAGGTACTGCTTCTACTAACAGTAGCGGTATAGCCACAATTGAAATTTTAGTCGGTGAAAGCTCAGGTGCAGGACAAATTACAGCGCTTCTTGATTCTGGTGAAACTGCTACTACAACTTTTAATTCAACTGGTACAACACAAATAAGTGAACAACCGGCATCACTAGACTTGTACGCAAGTGCTATCCAACTAGCGTCAAGTGGTTCTGATGAAATTGAGTTAATTGCACTAGTTAAAGATGCAAATAACGTGTTACTTGAAGGGATTGACGTTACTTTTTCAGCTGACTCTGGGGCGAGTTTACAAATCACTCAAGGCACCACTGAAGCAGATGGTACGGCTAGAGCAACCCTTACGACTCAAAATAATCAAGAAAATCGCACAATTTTAGTATCAGCCCAATCTTCTATTTTTTCAGAGTCTATTGAAATTGATGTGGTGGGCACCGAGGTAAATGTTGATGCCGCATCATCAGCAATTATAGATGCTCCAGTTACTGTTACTATAAGTGTGGTTGACTCTGATGGTACTGGAATTGAAAATGAGCAGGTCGCAATCAGTGCACTAAATGGGACGCTCGGAAGCACATCTGTTACTACAAATAGCAGTGGGCAAGCTTCAGTGCAATATTCTGGGAATGTTTCAGGTACAGACACCATCTCAGCTACAGCTTTAAATGCTTCTGGTAGTTTTGACATTATTATTCAAGAAGATGACTTTTCTTTTACCGCTCTTCCTGCACGGGAAGTAACCTTAAATGAGCAAGTCACGCTTACTCTGACTTGGTTAAAAGATAGTGTGCCTTATGAAGGCGGAACCATATCTTTTACTACGTCAAGGGGCACTATATTAGCTTCCGATTCGGTAACTGATGAATCAGGGCAAGTAACTGTTACCCTTGGCTCTGACAATGCGGGGTTTTCTTCACTATCTGCAACTGGAGTCGATAGTGACGGTAATCAAGTGAGCGCTTCAACGGAAGTTGAATTCATTGCAGCTGAAGCAAGTAGTATCATAGTTGATGCAAGCCCAGATTCAGTTGGTCCTGATGGACAAACCAGCACTATCACTGCAGTAGTAAGAGACGAAGAGGGTAACCTAGTAAAAGGTCAAGTGATTAACTTTTTAGTTGATGATGTAAGTGGCGGAAATATCTCCGTGAATCAGGCAACAACTGATAATAGTGGTATCGCTACCACTGTTTATACATCGAATGCGGTAAGTACTTTTGAGGCAGTTAAGGTTTATGCCACTGTAGATGGTTCATCACCAGAAGTCTCTGAGTTTGTAAGTTTAACTGTCGGTAATCGTGCTTTTGATATCTCAATTGGTACTGGGCGTTTAATTGATATTCCTACTGATTCTTCGTATTCGAAAGAGTTTTCAATCTTTGTTACTGATCCCAACTCTAACCCAGTTGAAAACGTAGATTTGTCTTTTTCTGCAACCCCTCAAACCTTTGCGTCAGGCGGTGTATACCGCAAAGGTTATTGGTTGTTTGATGACGATCAAAGCCTATGGTATTCAGTTACAACTGCTACTTGCGCCAATGAAGACATCAATGGAAATGGTATTTTAGACGAAGGTGAAGATACCAATGGCGACGGTCAGCTCACTCCTGGTAACGTAGCATCGATTCCTGCGAGTGGCCTAACTGATGAAAATGGCCAAGCATTGATTGATGTTAGTTATGCTAAACAGTTCGGTGAGTGGGCAGATATTACTATTGCCGTAAATGGTGAGTCAGCAGGTAGTGAAGCGTCAGAAACGCAAAACTTCAGCTTAAGCGTAGCTGCTTCGGATTTGACTGATGAAGCGTCACCACCTCCTAGTAGCCCTTATGGTACGGGTGTTAATTGTAATGATGTTAATTAAATCTAGCCCTATTACTAATTAGTCACTTCACAATATAAAAAAGCTCGGATAAACCGAGCTTTTTTGTGTTTGGCGCTTATCTCTAAACTTGTTGGAAAGGGTAAACCGATCCTAACTTTAATAATTGGGTAAGTTCATCCAAAGCGGTTCTTGACTCAATTAAAAGCTGTGGGTCTGCTAAGTCTTTAACGTCTAATCTATCTCGGTAATGGTTATCAACCCAAGTGTTTAAACGCTCAAATTGAGCATCATTCATTAAGGTGTGTTGATTTAAGGCCTCATGCTCCTGTGAAGTCATTGCTACTCGTAACCTCAGACAAGCTGGGCCGCCACCATTACGCATACTTTCTTTTACGTCAAAGTACCTAACATGCTTGATGGGAGTATTTTGGTCGGCAATATTTGCAAGGTAATTGGCTACATTGGTATTTTCTGCACAGTTGCTTGGCGCAATGATAGCCATTTCTCCATTGCCTAACGTAATGATTTGGGTGTTAAATAAGTAGCTTTTTATGGCGTCTTCAACACTCACCTCGTCTGATTTTACGCAAATTAAATGCAAGACACTTTCGCCAAACTTTTCTTTAACTTCTTGCATGGCTGCTGCTGAGTCTAGGAAAGCTTGTTCATGATAAAACAACACATTTTGATTGCCTACTGCGATAACATCATTATGAAAAACACCTTGGTCTATAACATCAGGGTCTTGTTGAATGTAAACAACTTTTCCCTCTGATAAACCATGTAACCTTGCTACTGCTTGGCTCGCTTCTAGTGTTTGTCTTGCAGGGTACTTTTTAGGTGCTGGTTTAGTGCGATCAAATGCATGGCGGCCGTATACAAACAATTCTATACCCGAATCACCATAGTCAGAGCACAGTCGAGTGTGATTGGCTGCGCCTTCATCTCCAAAGTGCTCGTTATCGGGTAAGTGTGTATGATGCGCAAAGTAACGGCTATCGTTAAATGTAGCTTTTAAGATATTACCAGTGACTTGAGGTTCAAGGGATCTATGGTATTTATTGGTTAAATTTGCAGGTGTAAAATGGATTTTTTTATCGTTAGTATCCGCGCTAGGAGACACTGTAGCGGCATTTGCTGTCCACATACTTGAAGCTGAACAACATGCTTGAAAAATAGCCGGCGCCTGCTTTGCTGAAGTAGCTAAAACGTTTGCATCACTGCCAGTGAAGCCCAAACGTCTTAGTGAATGCACATCAGGACGCTCCTGTGGTGCTAGGACACCTTGAACCATGCCAAGGTCAGCTAGGGCCTTCATTTTTTTTAATCCTTGCTTAGCGGCCTGTTTAGGGCTGCTAGCAGAACTTGCATTACTTATGGAAGCGACGTTTCCAATCGATAAGCCTGCATAATTGTGAGTTGGGCCAACTAGACCATCAAAATTTGCTTCAAATTGTTTCATATGTATCTCTTGTCAGCTTGGTTACCTGAGGAATTATATTAAGGTTTTAGTTAACTTAATGCTTTTAGCGGGGCATTATACTGCTTTTGTTTACGCTGCCAATCCGTGCGGCTAAAAACTGAACAGTATTCTGGCGTTTACAAAACCCATTAATAAATAAGTATGAAGAAGAACTTGTTTTCTATTCATTTTGTCGATATATGTAAAAAAGCAAATAAAAGAGACAGGGACTTGTTTAAGCTCCTCTTATTAGTAAAAACCTATAAAATTCAAAGGTTAATAACAATTTATGGCAAAATCACTGGTCATTGTCGAATCACCGGCAAAGGCAAAAACAATTAATAAATATCTCGGCAAAAATTTTATTGTTAAATCTAGTGTCGGTCACGTAAGGGACCTTCCTCATAAGGCAGTCGGGAAAGTCTCGCCCAAAAAAACTGCCAAAGAACTAAAGCTTCTTTCAGAAAAGAAACGTGAAAACTATTTAAGAGATTACGAATACAAAAAGCTTGTTGATCGTATGGGAATAGATCCCAAAAATGATTGGAAAGCTCATTACGATGTTCTTGAAGGAAAAGAAAAAGTCGTTAATGAGTTAAAAAAATTAGCTAAAAATGCAGACACTGTATACCTCGCAACGGATTTGGATAGGGAAGGGGAAGCTATCGCTTGGCACCTTAGGGAATTAATTGATGAGCCTGGTAAGGAGTTTCAGCGTGTCGTCTTTAATGAAATTACTCAAAATGCGATTCAAGAGGCATTTGCGGCTCCAGGCGAGCTAAATATAGAGCGAGTTAATGCGCAACAAGCTCGTCGATTTTTAGACCGTGTTGTAGGTTTTATGGTTTCGCCTTTGTTATGGAAAAAGGTCGCGAGAGGGCTATCAGCTGGTCGTGTTCAGTCTGTAGCAGTAAGACTTGTAGTTGAAAGGGAAAGAGAAATAAAAGCCTTTGTTCCAGAGGAGTTCTGGGATGTCCATGCTGATTTAGATACGGCTCAAAAAGCCAAACTAAAAATGCAGGTAGTGAAAGAAAATGGCGCGGCATTTAAGCCTGTCAATAAAGCGCAAACAGATACTGCAGTTAAGTTCTTAGAGACGGCAGACTATCAAGTGGTTAGCCGTGAGTCTAGGCCAACTCAAAGCAGACCTTCAGCGCCTTTTATAACCTCTACTTTGCAGCAAGCCGCAAGCACTAGGTTAGGCTTTGGAGTGAAGAAAACCATGATGATGGCGCAGCGACTATACGAAGCTGGGCATATCACCTACATGCGTACTGACTCAACTAATTTAAGTAAAGATGCTGTCGATAGTTGTCGTGAGTATATTACTGAAAACTTTGGTAACAAATATTTGCCAGAGAACCCACTTAAATATGGCAGTAAAGAAGGTGCCCAAGAGGCCCATGAAGCCATTCGTCCTTCTAATGTCTTGGTGAAATCTGAGTCATTAGGTGATATTGAGCGAGACGCACAGCGCCTTTATGAATTAATTTGGCGTCAGTTTGTAGCATGTCAAATGACACCTGCAAAATATGATGCAAGTACGATACGAGTCAAAGCTGGAGAGTTTGAATTAACAGCTAAAGGTCGAGTATTAAAGTTTGATGGTTGGACAAAAGTTCAAAATCCACAGCGTAAAAAAGGGGAAGAAGATTTACTTCTACCTGACGTAAAAGAAGGCGAAACGTTAACCCTTAATAAACTCGATCCAAAACAGCATTTTACTAAACCTGTCGCGCGATTTAATGAAGCTTCTTTGGTTAAAGAGTTAGAAAAAAGAGGCATTGGCCGCCCGTCTACTTACGCTAGTATTATCTCTACTATTCAAGATAGAGGGTACGCAAGAATAGAAAATAAACGCTTTTATGCTGAAAAAATGGGTGAGATTGTTAACGATAGGTTGTTGGAAAACTTTGATGATTTAATCAGTTATGATTTTACCGCCAATATGGAACAGCAACTAGATGAAATCGCTGATGGAAATGCACCGTGGAAAGGCGTGTTAAATGACTTTTATCAAGACTTTGAACAAAAGCTACACATAGCTGAAAAACCTCCAGAAGAAGGAGGAATGAGATTAAACCAAGCTGTTCCTACTGATATTGAGTGTAATAAATGTGGTCGTCCAATGAATGTTCGTACCGCAAGCACAGGGGTGTTTTTAGGATGCTCTGGGTACAGTTTACCACCTAAAGAACGCTGTACTGGTACCATGAACCTTACCTCTGGTGACGAAGTGGTTAAGGTGGATGATGAAGAAGAATTAGAAACAGAAGCGTTGCGTTCAAAGCGCCGCTGTCATTTATGCGGTACTGCTATGGATAGCTATTTGGTGGATGAAACCAGAAAGCTTCATGTCTGTGGTAACACGCCTACTTGCGAAGGGGTATATGTAGAGTCGGGAACCTTTAAAATTAAAGGGTATGAAGGCCCAATTTTAGAGTGTGATAAGTGCCAATCAGACATGGAATTAAAAAGCGGCCGTTTTGGTAAGTACTTTGGATGTACTAACGAGGAATGTAAAAATACTCGTAAGTTACTTAGAAATGGTGAAGCTGCTCCACCTAAAGAAGATCCAACAGATTTACCAGAATTGCCTTGTGTTAAATCCGATGCGCATTTTGTTTTACGTGATGGTGCCTCAGGAATATTTTTAGCTGCTCATAACTTTCCTAAGTCAAGGGAAACTCGAGCACCACAAGTAGCTGAGTTGGCTAGATTTAGAGATCGTATCTCACCTAAGTTTTATTATTTGGCAGATGCACCAGATAAAGATCCTGATGGTAACCCAACAATTGTCCGCTATAGCCGAAAGACTAAGCAGCAATATGTGATGTCTGAAAATGAAGAAGGTAAGGCTACGGGTTGGTCTGCTTGGTTTACAGACGGGAAATGGAAAGCAGAAGATAAACGTAAAAAGCCCAAAAAATAGTAGGAATAATCTGGGCTAAAACACAAACTAGATTACGGCAGCTTATAGCTGCCGTAATGTTAATTAACATGGTATTTTACAATGGCGCTATCTCTTCAAGAACAATTATTAAAGGCTGGTTTAGCTGATAAGAAAAAAGCAAAACAAGTCCGTCAGCAAAAACATAAGCAAGCTAAAGCACAAAAAAACAACAAGCAAATTGTTGAAACTAATGAAGCTAAGTTATCTGCGGCAAAAGTAATAGAAGCTAAGAAAGCTAAAGATCGTGAGCTTAATCAAAAGGCAAAGCAAGAGGCTGATAAAAAAGCAATCTTAGCGCAAATTAAGCAATTAATTGAAGTAAACAAGCAGCCAAAATTTGCAGGGAAAAGTAGTGAAGAATTGGTGTGTAATTTTACTGACGGTACTCTAATAAAGCGTATGTACGTTAGTCCAGATACTCATAAACAAATTACTCAAGGTAAGTTAGCCATTGTTAAACTTAATGATGGTTATGAATTGGTCCCTATGCCGGTCGCTAACAAAATAGCGGAACGAGACGAGAAAGTAGTTGTGTATCGTGCGGACACTATAAGCGAGCAAGACCAGAAAGATAGTGAACAAGATGACTGGTATGCTGATTATGAAATTCCTGATGATTTAAATTGGTAGATTTTATAGCGACTATAATATAACTAGAATACGGCTAAAGCTAAACACAACATTATTTTGCTTAATAACAGGGAAGTCGTAGAGTATGCTGACTAATAAAATGAAAATCATTATTTTGTTTTTGATGGGGAGTGTCATATACCCCGTCACCGCCACAGAACTTATTACTTTTTCTGCTGCAATTGAAAACAATCATGCACGAATAGTTTGTGAACAGAAGCTGTCTCTTGCTCTTGATAATATAGGCTACAGACTGAGAGTTAAGTTAATGCCTGCCGCTCGTTCATTGGTGATGTCAAATGAAGGAGTAACCAGTGGTGATGTTGCAAGAATGAGAGGCCTTACTAGTGAGTATGCAAATTTATTGCAGTTAGAGGTACCATGTTTTGAACACTCTGTTTATTTTTACGTAAAGCCAGGAAAAGAATTTATTGTCGATGGTTGGGCGAGTATTCCTCAAGAATATCTATTGGGATATAGAAAAGGAATTAAGTTCATTGAGTCGGCGTCAAAAAAATATAATTTTAATATTTATCCAATTGATAATTTAGATCAATCTGTAGCAATGATAATGGCAGAAAGGATCGACTTACTTGTTGGCTCGACAACCCTCTTCAAAGCGTTAAGTAACCAAAATGATGGTTATAAAATGATAAGGCTGGAACCTGCCATTGAAAACCATGAGTTTTATCCTTACATTCACAAAAAGCATAAAAACCTAATACCTGAATTAACTACCCAATTGATTGCAGTTAATGAATTGGAGCTTGATAGTTTTAGGAATTAATTGTTTTTAATTGGACTTTATTAAGCTTACTACTCGCCAGTCTGACCTCACTTTAACTTTTTGTAATGATGTATACATATGTACCCGTCCTTTGGGCTCAATTGCACACAATAATAGTAACCTGTCGCCATACTCTTTCTCATAATCTTCAAAAGTAAATTCGTCAGACATTCGAGTGGTTTTGATTGTCGCTCCTTTAGCAACATAGCCAGTTAGTTTTCCGTATGTACTGTCTTCCGAGAATAAGCCTGCTTCTTTAGTGTGAGACTCGGAAACCTTATGACTAGCTAATTTATTCTTATCATTAGTATTTAATGATAAAACAGCTCCTTTCCCAATTTGGTGTTCGAAGTGATAGCTGATTAATGGGTTGAGTTGCTTATAAGGAGATAAAATGAGGACTTTACCAAAGATGGAAAGGTCCATATTTCTAGATGCATGATCTGACATTGGGTTTCCAAAGTAGGTAGGTATACCTTCCATGCGTGCATTACTAATGGACTCCCAGTTTGTATCAGCAACACTAACAACCACTTGTTGTTTAATTAATTCCTTCGCAAAAAGTCTTGAAAAAGCACCGCCTCCAAATATTAGAAAGCCATGGGGGGCAGAGGCTCTTTGTCCTAAATAAGCGGCTACTCTCACAGAAGTTAAACTTTGGATAACTACTGTAATTATGATGACCAAAAATACCATAGGAACCAATAATTCAACTTGGGCATAATTTAAGGCTTCAAGTTTCAATGCAAACAATGCGGATACTGCTGCTGCCACTATTCCCCTCGGGGCAATCCAACTTAACAGTGCTAATTCTTGCCAAGAAAACTTACTACCAATTGAAGAAACGAGCACAGATATTGGTCTAGCAACAAACATTATAAACAATAAAACTACAACCGAGCCCCAGCCTAAATTAAGTATGGCATTGAGCTCAATCCGCGATGCTAACAGTATAAATAACCCGGAAATTAACAGCACACTTAGGGTTTCTTTAAACTCTAAAATACCTTCTACTTCAACTCGCTTCATATTGGCTAACCACATTCCCATTATGGTGACGGTTAAAAGCCCAGATTCATGAGCGATAAGGTTCGATGCTTCAAATACGCCAAGCATTAAGGTCAAGACGGCGGTATTTACAAGATAATGGGGTAGCCAATTATTTCGTAAAATTAATCCCATAAAATAACCAGACAGCACACCGAATATTGTGCCTACCGCGATTGTTTTAGTAAAAGCAAATAAGGTGTGTGCTAAGGCGTCTTGGGTAGAAATGATGTATTCAAAAACTAATACTGCTAACAGAGCCCCAATTGGGTCTATTATGATCCCTTCCCAGCGTAAAATATTAGATATCTTTGAACTGGGTCTTACCGTACGCAGCATAGGAACAATAACAGTGGGCCCAGTAACAGTTACTATCGCACCAAATAAAAAAGCCATTTCCCAAGACATGTCTAATGCATAATGTGCAACAGGAGCAGCAACAACCCAAGTAATGAGTGCTCCAATGGTACAAAGGTTACGAACCATAGTGCCATGACCACTCAAATCGTTAAGTTTAAGCGTTAAAGAGCCTTCAAATAGAATAATTGCCACCGATAGAGAAACGATTGGGAAAAGTAAGTCACCTAATAATTGGTCCGCATCTAAAAAACCAAAAACCGGACCGACTAAAATACCGGTTATCAATAGTGGTAAAATGGCGGGTAATTTAATTTTGTAAGCAAAAAATTGACAGGCAATGGAGATGAGGCCTACTGCTACTAATGAAATAATTGGGTCGCTCAAACTAAGTCCTTAATTAAGTTCTTTAGACACTCATAGAGAGCGTCAATAAAAATGTTACATTCTATATATCAGCGCTGTTTGGGTTTTGGGTGCTCAGTAAAAAACTTCCAAATCAAGTTAGTAGCATTTAATTTCTTTTCAGTTATACCTAAACCGAATTTTACGAATTTATCTGCTTGTGATGAACCTGGCCAAGTATGACCAGCTATTGATGATTTGTAGAATAGTATATCGGCACCGGCATCACAGCCAGTATATCGGTGTTTTTCTACAGTTTCTGAATAAATGTCTATGTCGAATTGTTTACAATGATTATTTTTGACCCATTTATCTAGTGATTCAGGTATTCCCATTTTCCAGTAAACAGGAGAGTTTTTTTGAAGTATATAGTGATTTATGGTGTCTTTTTCACCATGAAAGCTTATTACAGGGATAGCTTGATTAGGCTGGCAGTTATCAGGAAACCTTAACCCAGCGACAGGTGCTATTGCCGCAATTTTTTGAGGTATGTCACAGGCTAGTCTGCTAGACATTCTGGCTCCACCTGAGAAACCTGCAGCATATACTCTACTAGCATCGATATTATATACGTTGCTAATGTGTTCGATTAAATTAGATGCAAATAACACATCATCTGGGCCAAGCTCATAATCTACATTCCAAGTAATTGGTCCGCCTTTTTTTCGAGTAAATAAAGCTAAAGGGGAGGCCACTATAAATTGCTCTTTTTGAGCTGATTTCTCGAACTCTGTTAAGGCTTCTTGGCTGAAGGGGTCACTGCTTGTACCATGAAAATTAAGTACTAATGGATATGATTTATCTTGATTGTATTCTTCAGGAACAAAAATTTTAAAGTAGCGCTCATCAGCTGCAACTATAAGTTTTTGTAATGCCTCTTTTGCCAGAATAGAGTTTGCTGAACAAAGATTAAATACAATAAAAAGTAAGCAACAAACCTTATTAATTTTCACTTATTTAATTAACCATACAAGACGTCTTAATCTGATTATGTAGAATGCGGCAAGATTTTACTAGACATATTCATTTGTATTAGATTCCATAAAAAAATCTAGTGTCGCTTCATTTATTTCTTGATGTGTATAAATTCGAATTTTGGTTCTCTTCAAGGGTTTTTAAATAAAATTTAAGCGAAAACCAACTAACCTTTGACCTATATCCATTTATAGTCTTTTACAATTTTATAAATTACAGTTTTTAGCTATCTCAAATGTAACAAGCAATAATGCATTATCAGAGAGTTTTGTTAAGTTCATTGTATCTTAATTTGGGCAAGTTACTTTGGTGTACTTCTAGACTTTATGAGGCAGCATAGCTTGGTTTAGTCTTGTGGTGATTTTGATTCGCTGCAGTCCGTTATCGAAAATATAAGTTGACGTGTCTTTTATGGCGAAAGGTAAGAGTGTTCAAAACATCTAGTTTAGAGTTATTCAAGTTACCTTTTTGTGTAGATTAAATGGCAAGGTTAGGAGTATTTTATGTCGCACCACCCGCTTATTAATGAATTACAGGCCATACTAGCTGGGGAACATATTGCAGTTGGAAAACGTAGTACCGAATATTATCGAAAAGGGTGGCGCTCTGGGGAAGGTTCAGCCCTTGCTGTTGCATTTCCACAAACCTTAGTTGAGTTTTGGAGAACATTACAAGCGTGTGTTAATGCTGATTGTATTATTATTCTACAAGGGGCCAAAACAGGCCTAACCGAAGGTTCTACTCCTAGTGGTTATGATTACGACCGTGAAGTCATAGTGATCAATACACTGGCTATGAACAAGTTATTTATTTTAGGTGCAGGTGAGCAAGTTTTAGGTTTTCCTGGCACTAGTTTACATACCCTAGAGAAAACACTTAAACCATTAAATAGAGCACCGCACTCTGTAATCGGCTCCTCTTCATTAGGAGCAACTATAGTGGGGGGAGTGGCTAATAATTCGGGAGGGGCCCTTGTAAAACGTGGCCCTGCGTACACTGAATTATCATTATTTGCATGGGTTAATGAAAAAGGTGAATTAACCCTAGTTAATCATTTAGGTATTGAGTTAGGTACTGAGCCTGAAGAGATATTAGAAAACCTAGAATCTGGAAATTTTGATAGTAAACAGTTAGCAACTGATAAAAAAGCGTCAGCAACAGACTATGTTGAACTTATTCGGGATGTAGATGCTGATACGCCTAGCCGTTTTAATGCAGATCCTAAAAGACTTTATGAGTCTAGTGGCTGTGCTGGAAAGGTTGCTGTCTTTGGTGTGAGGTTAGATACCTTTAGCGTTGCGAAAAAAGAACAAACTTTTTATATAGGTACAAACGATCCGCATACCTTAAGTACAATTCGCAAAGACATGCTATCTAACTTTAAAAACCTTCCTGAAGTGGGGGAGTATCTACATAGAGATTGTTTTGATATTGCTAATAAATATGGAAAGGATACCTTTTTAAGTATTTTGCACCTAGGGACTGACTCTTTGCCTAAAATGTTTGCGATTAAAGGTCGTATCGATGCAGTGCTTAATAAGGTTATTTTTGTTCCAAAGTACCTAACCGACAGAGTTATGCAAGGCATAAGTCATTTGTTTCCCAGTCATTTGCCAAAGAGAATGTTGCAGTACAACCAGCAATATGAACACCATCTTATACTTAAAATGAGTGATGCAGGTATTGCTGAAGCCCAAGAGTATCTGAAAACATTCTTTACTAATAATCCTAACTCAGGTGCTTATTTTGAGTGTGATGATGATGAGTCTAGCAGAGCCTTTTTACATCGTTTTGCAGCTGCAGGCGCGGCTATTCGTTATCAAACAATTAAGTCTAAGGAGGTAGGGGATATTCTAGCGCTGGATATTGCACTTCGCCGTAATGATTTTGATTGGGTTGAAGAGTTTCCAGAGAACATTTCGCAGCATATAGACAAAAGCCTTTATTATGGCCACTTTTTTTGTCATGTGTTTCATCAAGACTATGTGCTTAAAAAGGGAGCGGATGCTAAACAAGTTAAAAAGCAAATGTTAGCTTTACTTGATTCTCGGGGCGCAAAATATCCAGCAGAGCATAATGTTGGCCACCTTTACGATGCAGAGAGTGAGTTACAAAAATTTTATAGAAAATTAGATCCAACCAATACCTTCAATCCAGGTATTGGTAAAATGGAAAAAACTAAACGTAATTGCGCTTGCTGCGGTTAACTTAACCACCTTTTGTAATGGCAGGTTACTGTGATTACAAAAGGTTTTTGCGTCATATTTACCTTATTTAAATTCAGATATCTGTTCATTAAATTGATAGTTTTTATCGGTGATAATGGCTTCTAGAATTTCTAGCCTAGTGCTTACAGAATCCAATTCATTTTGCAGATTTTCATTTTTTAAGTCATTCCATCAATTAGCTTAAATAACTAGATATCTTGACTCATAATTCCGAGTAAACATTTTTGCTTATTTTATGGCTATTTAAGCTCATATAGTCTCTACAACTGCTTGTTTTGTATATAAATCAAAAAAACATCAATTATCTGCCTTGAAGCTTGTAAATATAACCCCATTAATTGTGCAGTTATCAATTTGCTTAAAGAAAACAGTATACGGAGCTAAGCATGTCAAATGAACAAACACCTCAGCAAGGTGAAGAAGTAGAAGCGAATGTTGAAGCAGAGCAACAAGCCGCTGAGCAAGTGTCTGACGAAGAAGTTGTTGAATTAACCCCAGAGCAACAACGTATTGTTGAGTTAGAGGCTGCAGTTGCAGCAGCAGAAGCTAAGGTTGCAGAGCAAAAGGATTCAGTTATCCGTGCTATGGCCGAAGCAGATAATGCTCGTAAGCGTGCTCAAGGCGAAATTGATAAGGCTCGTAAGTTTGCATTAGAAAAATTTGCCGGTGAGTTACTGCCAGTAGCTGACAATTTAGAACGTGCTCTACAGGTTGCTAATCCAGAAGATGAAGCAATTAAACCTGTTGTTGATGGTGTTGAATTAACGCTTAAGTCTTTTGTTAGCACAATAGAAAAATTTGGAATGACGGTGATTGATCCTCAAGGTCAACCTTTCAATCCAGAACAGCACCAAGCCATGTCAATGCAAGAAAATGCAGAGTTGCCACCTAATACGGTTATGGCAGTGATGCAAAAAGGTTATGAAATTAACGGCCGCTTGTTAAGACCTGCCATGGTTATGGTGACTCGAGCACCAGAAGGTGGTGTAGATACTCAAGCTTAATTGGTGCTTTAGGTGGGAACTTTATCTCACCACAGGCCAGTTGCTGAAAATAATTGCAGTTTTGTGAAGGTTTTTTTATTTAAGATGTTGAAAAGCACAATAATAACCCCACAAAGTGTACAAGCTTTTAAGAACAATTTTTTGGAGAAAAACTAATGGGTAGAATCATTGGAATAGATTTAGGTACTACTAATTCATGTATAGCAGTACTAGATGGCGACAAAGCCAAAGTATTAGAAAATGCAGAAGGGGATCGTACAACTCCCTCTATTATTGCTTACACCCAAGACGGCGAAACTTTAGTTGGTCAACCAGCTAAGCGTCAGGCTGTAACTAACCCACAAAACACTTTGTTTGCAATTAAGCGTCTAATCGGGCGTCGCTTTGAAGACAAAGAAGTACAACGTGACATTGATATCATGCCTTTTAAAATTGTTAAGGCTGATAACGGTGATGCATGGGTTGAAGCTAAAGGCGAAAAAATGGCACCTCCGCAAATTTCTGCTGAAGTGTTGAAGAAAATGAAAAAAACTGCCGAAGATTATTTAGGCGAAACTGTTGATGCTGCCGTTATTACTGTACCTGCGTACTTCAATGACTCGCAACGTCAAGCTACTAAAGACGCTGGTCGTATTGCTGGTCTTGAAGTTAAGCGTATTATTAACGAGCCAACTGCCGCTGCACTTGCATACGGCATGGACAAAAAGAAAGGCGACAGTGTTGTTGCAGTATATGACTTAGGTGGTGGTACGTTTGATATCTCTATCATCGAAATCGACGAAGCAGACGGCGAGCATACCTTTGAAGTATTAGCGACAAATGGTGATACTCACTTAGGTGGTGAAGATTTCGATAACCAAGTTATTAATTACTTAGTTGAAGAGTTCAAGAAAGACTCGGGCATGGATTTACGTAAAGATCCATTAGCAATGCAACGTCTAAAAGAAGCCGGTGAAAAAGCTAAGATTGAGTTGTCTTCTTCACAACAGACTGAAGTTAATCTGCCTTACATCACAGCTGATGCGTCAGGTCCTAAACACCTTACTATCAAGCTTACTCGTGCAAAACTTGAGTCACTAGTTGAGTCTATGGTTAAGGCAACGTTAGAGCCTCTTAAACAAGCACTAGCCGATGCAGATTTATCTGTAGGTGATGTAAACGACATCATCTTAGTAGGTGGTCAAACTCGTATGCCATTAGTGCAAAAGTACGTGACTGAATTCTTCGGTAAAGAGCCACGTAAAGATGTTAACCCTGACGAAGCGGTTGCCGTAGGTGCTGCAATTCAAGGTGGTGTATTGTCTGGTGATGTTAAAGACGTATTGTTACTAGACGTAACGCCTCTTTCGCTAGGCATCGAAACTATGGGCGGAGTGATGACTGCGCTAATTGAGAAAAACACCACTGTGCCTACTAAAAAGTCACAGACTTTCTCTACAGCAGAAGATAACCAGTCAGCGGTAACGATTCATGTGCTTCAAGGTGAGCGTAAGCAAGCCCAAGGCAATAAATCTCTAGGTCAATTTAATCTAGAAGGTATTCGCCCTGCACAACGTGGCGCGCCGCAAATCGAAGTAACTTTTGATATCGATGCCGATGGTATCTTACATGTATCTGCTAAAGATAAAGATACAGGTAAAGAGCAAAAGATTACGATCCAAGCTTCTTCAGGCTTAAGTGAGGAAGAAGTAGAGCAAATGGTTCAAGACGCTGAAGCAAACAAAGATGCGGATGCGAAATTTGAAGAACTTGTGCAAGCTCGTAACCAAGCTGACGGCATGATCCACGGAACACGTAAGCAAGTTGAAGAAGCTGGCGACGCGTTAAGTGAAGAAGATAAAACTCAAATTGAAGCTGCAGTTGTAGCCCTTGAAGAAGCAGTAAAAGAAGGTGATAAAGAAGCCATCGATGCTAAAACTCAAGAGCTAATTCAAGCTTCAGCAAAATTGATGGAAGTAGCACAAGCTAAAGCTGCTGCAGAAGGCGCTGATGCAGGCCCTGAAGCAACAGATGCCGGTGCCGCATCAAAAGATGATGATGTAGTTGATGCTGAGTTTGAAGAAGTTAAAGAAGACGACAAAAAGTAATTGTTGTTAGACATACTGACTGCCGAGTTCACTCGGCAGATTAACTCGGCGCAGCAAGTAACATTGCTTGCGCCTTGTTTGTTTTAAGAATTATCAAAAGTTGGAGTCATACAAGTTAGTGTTTTAGCTAATTTGTGCACTTACATAGACCGCAGGATACCGAATCGAGATGTCGAAGCGAGATTATTATGAAGTGTTAGGTGTGAGCAAAAGTGCCACCGAACGCGAAATAAAAAAGGCGTACAAACGTCTAGCCATGAAGTATCACCCTGATAGAACCCAGGGCGATAAAGCAATGGAAGAAAAATTTAAAGAAGTGCAAGAAGCACACGAAATGCTGACTGATTCGCAAAAACGTGCAGCCTACGATCAATATGGTCATGCTGGTGTTGATCCAAATCGTGGTGGCGGTGCTCAAGGTGGCGACTTTGGTGACATTTTTGGTGACGTTTTTGGTGATATTTTTGGCGGCGGAAGAGGGGGCGGTGGACGTCAATCTCGAGCTCGTCAAGGGTCAGACCTACGCTATAACCTAGAGCTTTCTTTAGAAGAAGCGGTGAAAGGTAAAAGTGTTGAAATCCGTGTTCCTACTTTAGTAGGCTGTGAAGTTTGTGATGGTTCAGGCGCTAAAAAAGGCTCTAAACCTACTACTTGTCCTACCTGTCATGGTCAGGGCCAAGTTCAAATGCGCCAAGGCTTTTTTGCCGTACAGCAAACCTGTCCAACGTGTTCAGGAAAAGGGCAAATTATTTCAGATCCCTGTAATGCATGTCATGGTGAAGGTAGAGTTCAAAAAACTAAGACCTTATCTGTTAAAGTGCCCGCTGGAGTGGATACAGGTGACAGAATTCGCTTAACAGGTGAAGGCGAAGCCGGAGAGACAGGCGCACCACCAGGTGACTTATATGTGCAAGTTCATGTTCGTGAACACAAGATATTTAGCCGCGAAGGTAATAATTTATACTGTGAAGTCCCTTTAAGCTTTACACGGGCAGCCCTTGGTGGAGAAATTGAAGTTCCTACCTTGGAAGGCAAAGTAAAACTTAAAGTCACAGCTGAAACCCAAACCGGTAAAATGTTCCGCTTACGGGGCAAAGGCGTTAAATCAGTACGCAGTGGCAGTGTAGGTGATCTAATTTGTAAAGTGGTTATCGAAACCCCGGTAAACTTAAGTTCTCGTCAAAAAGAGCTACTCAACGAATTAGAAGAGTCTATGGGCACAGGCAAAGATGTCGCTAAAAACCGCCCGAAAGAAAGTGGTTTCTTTGATGGTGTTAAAAAGTTCTTTGATGATTTAACCCACTAAGTAAATTGTTTATTAATAAAAAAGCCGCTTTTTAGCGGCTTTTTTATTGAGCTTGACCCATCCTTAATTGTGTTGACTCATTTCAAATTTAATTGGGAGAGTGTAATGCAATCAACAACTAAACCTACTCAATGTGATCATTCCCTCGTTTTTAAATTAGCAGTCTTAGAGCAAGTAGAAAAATGCGAAAAGACTTACAAGTAGCCATGGGTCTGTACTTGTACTTTTAACGAAAGCTATAACCACCTTAGGTTTTTTAGACTCTCGGTTATTAACATATGTCGCAATGTTTAACTTTTGGGGCTGTTTACAGTCGTTAAGTATCTCAATTCTCTGATTATGTAATACTTACTTTTAACTGAAATACATACTTACTACTTTGGCATGTTGAAAATACAGATAATAATCTAAATGTGATTTTGTAGTGAATTATCTTGAGTGTTATTAAAAAAATAGAATAAAAACTTGTTTTAATGCTATTTTTGGAGTCATATAAATTTATTCGTGTCTAAAATATCGGCATTCAAACCATGGATTTATTTAACCCTTGCAGAGTAACGCCCATGCAAAACGCAACAGATACCACAACAAGATTAGCCAGTATTAGACAAACCGTTCGTCAAAATGTCGTGACAGAGGAAGAACAAAGCGTAGAAAACTTGCTATTGCAGAATCCCCTTGATCCTAAATCCCAAGCACAAGTTGAAGCAACTGCTTTGAAGTTTGTAGAAGAATGTCGAGCTGATCCAGACAATCAAGGTTTATTCGATGTGTTTTTGCAAGAGTATAGTTTATCAAGCCAAGAAGGTGTCGTGCTTATGTGTTTGGCTGAGGCACTTTTGCGGGTGCCAGATAGCTATACGGTTGATAAGCTAATTGCTGAAAAAATTCATATGGGAGAATGGGACAAACATATTGGTAACTCCAAAGAGTTACTAGTCAACGCTGCCAGTACAGGTCTTGCTTTAACCCGTAAAATTCTAAATAAAACTACTGAGCAAACAAGTGAGTCGAGTAGTTGGTTTCGTAAATTTATAGGCAGAGTTGGTGAGCCTGTTGTACGCCGCGCCACCTTAGAGGCTATGAAATTTATGGGGCAACAATATGTCCTTGGCAGAGATATAGACGAAGCAGCTAAAAGAGGACGTAAAGGCAACCCAAAAGGGACACGTTTTTCCTTTGATATGTTAGGCGAGGGGGCTAGAACCTACCAAGATGCCGAAAAGTACTATAAGTCATATCTACACGCTATTGAACGTATTGGCGCCAAAAATAAAGAAGCCGATATTTATGGGGCAGATGGTATCTCAGTTAAATTAAGTGCATTGCACCCTAGATACGAATTTAGTCATCAAGAATTAGTGTTAAAAGAGTTATTACCCAGTGTATTGAAACTGGCTATCCGCGCCAAAGAGTTAGGTATTAGTTTCACCATAGATGCAGAAGAAGCTGCCCGATTAGATATAGAACTAGATGTGTTTCAAGGTTTAGCGTTTGCCCCTGAGTTGCAAGGATGGGATGGTTTAGGGTTTGTGTTACAAGCCTATCAAAAAAGAGCTCTGTATGTAGTTGATTGGTTAGTAGAACTTGCGAAATTAACAGAAAGAAAGCTAATGGTGCGCTTAGTTAAAGGTGCCTATTGGGATGCTGAAATAAAACATGCCCAAGAAATGGGGTTTGATGAATTTCCTGTATTTACTCGAAAAGTGAATACCGATCTCAGTTATCAGGTTTGTGCAGGTAAATTACTGGCAAATAAGCAATATATTTATCCTCAATTCGCCACCCACAATGCCTATACGATGACACTAATAATGCAGCTTGCAGGAACTAAAGGACTAACTGATTTTGAGTTTCAAAGGCTTCATGGTATGGGAGAGCTGCTATATGCTCAAGTGGCTAAGTCTACTGGAATTGACTTACCTTTGAGGGTGTATGCTCCTGTTGGCGTTCACAAGGATCTTTTACCCTATTTGGTAAGACGCTTATTAGAAAACGGTGCAAATGGATCTTTTGTGAACCAGTTTTTGGATGGCAAGGTCCCAGCTAAAAACTTGGTACAAGGTGTAGAAGCGTTGATTGAAAAAATGCCGGGTAACCGCAACACCCAAATTCCCGTGTCTAAAGACTTGTTTGTTGATCATGGCGAGCATAGGGATAACTCCACAGGCCTTGATTTAGATGACCCACTGGTATTCTCTGATTTACAAGAGCACTTACGCACTGCATTACAACAAAATTGGTGTGCGGGTCCAATTGTTAACGGTGTTAAAAGGACAGAGCCTAGTTACAGTATCTTTTCACCTGCAGATTACAATTTAAAGGTAGGTCAGTGCACAGATGCTAGCGCAGAAGACATAGCTACGGCATTAGAAAGTGCCGCAAAAGCCCAAGAGGGCTGGGTAGGGTTAAGCCTTGAACATAGGGCTAGTTGTTTAGATAAAACAGCAGATTTATTAGAAAAGTATACACATACACTCACGACTCTAATTAGTTATGAAGCCGGCAGAACTTTGGGTGATGGGATATCTGAGGTACGTGAAGCCGTAGATTTTTGTCGATACTACGCTTTGCAGGCAAGATTACTGAAATCTACACATGGCAGTCATATAGGTTTAGGCGAAGGTAAAGGTGTGTTTGTATGTATTAGCCCTTGGAATTTTCCTTTAGCTATCTTTATCGGTCAAGTAGTTGCAGCTTTGGTTACCGGTAATAGTGTTATTGCAAAGCCGGCTGAACAAACCCCACTAGTCGCTACATTTGCAGTAGAGCTGTTACATCAAGCCGGCGTACCCGTTGAAGTTCTACAGTTGTTAACGGGCACAGGTGCTGATATTGGTCCTAAGCTATTAGCCAGTCCGCTTGTATCCGGTGTTGCCTTTACTGGTTCAACAGAAACAGCAAAACGCATTCAAGCTGATCTTGTAAAAAGAGGCACCAGTATGCCGCCATTTATTGCAGAAACCGGTGGCCAAAATGTAATGATAGTTGACTCAACTGCGTTACCAGAACAAGTGGTAGACAGTGTCATTCAATCTGCATTTTTAAGCGCAGGGCAAAGGTGTTCAGCTCTGAGGGTTTTATATTTACAAGAGGATATAGCGGATAATATGTTGAGTATGCTCGAAGGAGCAATAGCAACCTTAAAGGTAGGTTACCCTTGGAAGCTTAGTAGTGATTTAGGTCCTGTAATTGATACAAAAGCGCTTCAAACTCTGCAAGATCATAATGAGAAAATGCAAAAAGAAGCAAGGTTAATCACTCAAGCTGCTTTAAGTGAAGATTGCACAAATGGAGCGTTTATCGCGCCTCAAGTATTTGAGATACAGCACATAAGCCAACTTAAACGTGAAGTCTTTGGGCCAATATTACATGTTATTCGCTACAAAGCCGCGAATATCAAGCAAGTTATAGAAGACGTGAATAACACAGGTTATGGGCTTACTTTGGGGGTACACAGTCGAATTAAGCAGTTTGCTGATGAGGTGTTTGCGCAAACTAAGGTGGGCAATACCTACATAAATCGTAACATAGTCGGTGCTGTAGTAGGGGTTAATCCATTTGGTGGACATGGTTTATCTGGGACAGGCTTTAAAGCTGGCGGGCCCCATTATTTACTTCGTTTTACTGCATTATGGCAGAGTATTGATATTGGTGGAAACCAACTTTTAACTGCTGAGAGTTCACAGTCATTACCAAAACAAAGCCAAAGTTATCTTAGTGCTGTAACAGGGTTACAACAAAAGTGGGATCTCATGGCTGTTGCAAAACGATGTGAATATCTCACAAAGATAATAGATATTTTTAGGGAAAAAGGGCGAGTAGAAAAGGCTAATATTGCCATTTGTCAAAGTCGGCTAAGTCAAGCACATACCTTATTTGGCCAAATGACTGAATTACCCGGGCCTACCGGTGAAATAAACGAATTAAGTTTACATGCCAGAGGGGTTGCCCTAGTAATAGCGGATGCAGAGTCTATGGCAAACGGTCACACTGTATTGCAACTAGTTAGTAGCTTAGTTGCTGGTAATGCTGCAGTTGTTATTGGGCGAGATCAGGCAAGCCATGAACAAGTAGCAAACTTAGTCACCCTAATACACAGCATATTGCCCTTTGAAATATTACATGTGGCCAACTCGCCAGCGGACTTAGTTAACTGGTTACAACACGACAGTATTGCACTAGTCGCATGTAATCAAGCGGAGGGCTTGTGGCCTGTCTTAGCAACAAGATCTGGAGCGATTGTTCCTGTTATTAATCATGTACTAAGTCAGTTTGCTTTATTGCCCTATGCTATCGAAAAAACTAAAACTAACAATATCGTTGCCACTGGCGGTAACGCCATGTTGTTAAATTTAAAAGAAAGTTAATATGAAAAAATATTCAATGGAGCTTGATCGTATAGACCATAAGATACTTGATATGCTGCAAAATAATTGCCGCATATCAAATGTAGAATTGGCGAATAAGGTTAATCTAAGTCCAACCCCTTGTTTAGAAAGGGTCAAACGCTTAGAAAAAAATGGATATATAGATAAATATGTTGCCCATTTAAATGCCAAAAAACTTAATGCTAAATTAACAGCCTATATGCAAGTTTCAGTTGAAAACTCTAGCACTCATGCTCTCAATCAATTCAACCAGCAGGTACGGCAGTTAGAAGAGGTAATAGAGTGCTCATTGGTGGCGGGAGGGTTTGACTACTTACTGAAAATTCGTGTTCAGGATATGGAAACCTATAGAAAATTTTTAGGTGGAAAGTTTGCAGATATAAAAGGTGTGACGCAAACATTTACCTATGTGGTGATGGAAGAGATTAAATCTACTCACATAGTACCCGTTAGTCACGACTAGCCTTGCCAACAAATTTTAGAAACCACACTGAGTGTTGTCCCATACTTAACGCCCCGTGCCAAGATTTTCACAGGGTGTAAGCTTTGGGGGCAGTGGCTACTACATTGCCACGCATTCAAGGTTTAGGTAGGTGGTCTTTTATTATGTCGTATAGAGCAGGACGGTGCTGCGCCATTTCTTCTTTTGTTAGCCCCTCTAACGAGTGAGGATACTTTAACCATGCAGTGGTTTCATGTATGTAATAGTCCGGGATGCGGTCTACTTCACGGCGCGTAGGCTTGTAAAAAGGTACAGCCACGCGAATGTCTTTGGGCATATTTAAACGTGTTTTTTCTTCGAGGTTTTTGATAATAGCTTCGATTGAACGCCCCGTATCAAAAACGTCATCAACAATCAGCAGTCTATCTGTGTCTTGTACGTTTTTAATTAAGTAGTTCAGGTCATGAACCTTTACTTCTCGAGCTTGTTTGTCAATATCTGGGGCATAAGATGAGGTACGTATGGCTATGTTGTCCGTTTCTATACCGTGGTAGCTTAAAAATTCTTGTACCGCGATACCAATTGGCACACCACCTCGCCAAACTGCGATAATAAAGCTTGGTCGGTAGCCACTGTCAAAAACCTGCTTAGCAAGCTTAAATGAGTCTGCGAGTAATTGTTCGCCTGTTAAATAAGTTTTTTCCATGACAGTCTTATAATGAGTCGAAATAAATACAATATACGCCGTATAATATGATCAACGGCGGCAACAAGAAAGTTGATAACACTATGAAAAAAGTTTTTCTTGATGAGAATACCTTAATTGAGGACTCGTTCCGATTGGGTGTTCAAATATTTGAACAGGGATATCGTCCGACTTTTATTGTTGGGCTTTGGCGTGGTGGCAGTGCAGTAGGTATTTATGTTCAGGAGTGTTTGCAAACGCTCGGGGTAGAGACAGATCATATCTCTATTCGTACATCCTATAGAGGCTTGCCGAGTTATGAGTCTATGTTAGAAGATCCTAGTAACATTCGTGTTCACGGTACCCAATATCTAATAGAAAACTTAAATGAAGAAGATTCATTGTTAATAGTAGATGATGTATTTAGCTCTGGTAATAGTATCGAAGCTACAGTTCAAAGGCTAAAGCGGCAACTAAAACGTAACTTCCCTAAACAGGTAAAAGTCGCAGCTTTATTCAGGCGCCCAAGTTATCAGCGTACTGATTTAACACCAGACTTTTGCTTACATGAAACAGAAAATTGGTTGGTGTTCCCCTATGAACTTAAAGGTCTGTCTCTGGATGAAATTAATAAGTACAAACCCTATGTTGCAGAGTTAATTTAGGTATGCACCAGACTCTAGGTTAAACCTAGGTTTTTTAAAAATAAAATTAGAAATAAGGCTTATCTAACAGCATGGCTACCCAGCAAGATAGTAATGTACCTAACATCATAACTAGTGTAGAGGAGTTGGCAAAACTAACGGATTATTCATTAATGGATACTCTGAAATGTGATCCAGATGCCACTGAAACTGGTGATGATTATAGGCCAAGACAAGTATTTTCTGGTCATTACGTACCAGTTAAACCCACCCCAATTGCTGATCCTCAGTATGTGATTCACAGCCAAACTTTTTTTGATGAGTTAGGTTTGGATAATTCATTGGTGACTAACCAAGACTTTGTGAAATTGTTTTCGGGGGATATTTCACATGCTCCTGAGCCTATGCGAAGAGTGGGGTGGGCTACAGGTTACGCCCTATCAATTTACGGCACTGAATGTATTCAACAATGTCCATTTAGAACGGGTAACGGTTATGGTGATGGTCGTGCTATCTCGGTGCTTGAAGGGGTTATTGGTGGGAATCGCTGGGAAATGCAACTAAAAGGAGCGGGACCAACACCTTATTGTCGTGGTGGCGATGGTAGAGCGGTATTGCGCTCTAGTATCAGAGAGTTTTTGGCCCAGGAACATATGCATGGATTAGGTGTGCCTACATCACGCTCATTGTGTTTGTATGTTTCACAATCAGAGCATGTGAACAGGCCTTGGTATTCAGAAGGGTCCTATGCAAGTAACCCTGACATCAATGGATCTAATCCTGTTGCTATCTCTACCCGCGTGGCACCTTCATTTTTGCGTGTTGGGCAACTAGAACTGTTTGCACGGCGAGTACGCTTTGACACACACACTGAAGCCTTAGAAGAGTTAAGTATGATTGTTAGCCATCTAATACAGCGTGAATATGCACAAGAGGTTAATCAAACGTTGCCCTTCGAAGAACAAGTCTTGCAACTAGCTACAGGATTTAGAGAGCGATTAACTAGCCTAATATGTCATTGGATGCGTGTAGGATATTGTCAGGGAAATTTTAACAGTGACAATTGTGCCTGTGGTGGATATACATTGGATTATGGTCCTTTTGGTTTTGTAGAGTGCTTTGAACCTTACTATCAACCTTGGACAGGCGGTGGCCAACATTTCTCATTTTTTAATCAAGGGGCGGCAGCTAAAACTAACTTTGACATGTTCTGTAAAGCCTTAGAGCCCTTGCTGGTATCAATGCCTAATGGACTAGAAATACTTAAGCAAATCAATCTTGAGTTTGATGTAATAATGGAAGATAAAATGCAAAAAATGTGGGCATCTAAGCTTGGTCTAGATTCATTTGACGCTGAATTGTTTAGAGAGCTCTTGAGTTTGATGAAGCAGACTTTTGTGGATTACACCATTTTCTTCCGCGAATTATCCAAAATTCCAGAGGATCTAGAGACATTAACCACAAGTTTTTATGGCCCTTTGACTAGTGCCTTGTCTGAGCAATGGAACACCTGGCTACAAAATTGGCGTGGTTTACTCAATGTGGGTAGTGATAACCAACAAAAGTCACAGGCAATGCAACAGGTAAACCCTAAATATACTTGGCGTGAATGGTTAGTTGTGCCTGCATATCAAGGAGCTAGTCAAGGTGACTTTTCACTGATTCACGAGTTGCAGCAAGTCTTGACTCAGCCTTATGAAGAGAAAGGCACCGATATAGAAACGAAATACTATGCTTTAAAGCCACAAAGGTTTTTCGATGCTGGAGGGGTATCCCATTATAGTTGTTCTTCTTGAGGGTAAGGTAAAAGACTTTCAGTGAATAATGAAAAATTAACTATGTTGAAAAGTATAACTTGTGTCGTATTAGAAAATAAATGCAGCTTAGTCGTTTTGGTTGGCTAAGCTGCAAATTAATATGCCTTTAGTTAAATAAACCCTTTAGTTTGTCACTGGCTTTTTCCAAAAGCTTGTCTTTTGCTTGGTCTTTTAAAGCATCTTTTGCTTCTTTTTTAGCTTTTGCGATCACGTTATCAAGCATTGCATCAGCGATTGCTAGGCCAACTTGATCAGCTGGTATTCCATTGGGTTTTCCGATAGAACCGGCGTTAAAAGTAGGTAAGGTGATTTCGTATGTTTTTTGTTCAGGGGTTAAATCCCCCATATCTACTTTCTCAAAATTAAGTTTTAACTTAAGGTCGCTAACAGTGACGTTTTCAACGATGACAAGTGGCGACGCTGAGTCACTGGTGCTGGGTTCACTGCTTGAAGTGGGTAAACTTTTTTGAATATTATCTTTAAGTAAAATTAAGTTACCTTTACCTGACGCATCCATTTCGTATAGCATTTCTGGAGCCTTGATAGTAACAGTCTGTACTGTGTATGGTTCGCTGGTAACTGTCCCAAGATCAAGTGTGATAGTCTCTATACTAAAAGCATCTTCGTCACTAAAGCCTTCCGGGTTTTCAACGTCTAAATCAGTAATTGTCATACGTCCTTCAGAGAGTACAAGCTCGACATTAAACACTGTCACTTTGGTATCTAGGTACTTACTACCTTGTTCTTCTATCTGGGCCTTAATTATGCCTCCAGCGCCGCTTATTAGGTACCAAACTCCAGCCGCAGCTATACATGCTATCAGAGCAATAATTATCAATACTTTTTTCATTTAAGTGTCCTTTCATATGGTTATTGTTAGGTTTATATGGGTTAAGGTGATTCTAATGGTGGTAAAAAGTGAATCTCTACTATTTATCAAACCTGATGTTTAAGGTTTGAGGGCAGAAATAGTGGGGTCGTAAATAGTTACTTGATTACGCCCATTTTGCTTGCTTTGGTACATAGCTTCGTCTGCTAGTTTAAACATGATGTCAACATTATTGTCTGCTTGAAAATTAAAGCAAATACCAAAGCTTGCGGATATTTTAAGCTCACTTATTTCACCTTTAAATTGGATGTTTTCTATGGCCGTTCTGCATTTTTCTATCCTAGTTATTACATCGTCTTCAGTGGCATTTTCTAATATGAGCGCAAATTCTTCGCCGCCAATTCTAGCGAAAGGGTCGCTATTGCGGATCTGATTTTTTACTACGTCGCATACTCTTTTTAAAACGACGTCACCGACTGCATGCCCATATTTGTCGTTAATGGTTTTAAAGTTGTCTAAATCAAACACCACTAAGCAATAGATTTGATTAATCTTATGAGTAGTAGAGAGCTGTTTTATGTGTTGATCAAACCAACGGCGGTTACCTATATTTGTTAATCCGTCCCTAAATGATTCCTGCCTAAAGCGCACTAATTGCTTATAAATGATAATGGTAGAAATGATGGCAAGTAGGGTGATCAACACAATAGAGATAGCTAAAAGTTTAATTTTGTTATCGTCTAGGCTTGCCCTGAGCTCATTGAGTTCATTTGTACGAATCAAATTACCTATTTGGTGTTGTCTATCTAAACTTTTAAATTTAGCTGCTTGATAGGCTAATTGATTTTTTAATTTGTTATCTGTTACCCGTGTTGAAACCCTGTCTAAACGGCTGAAGTAATTGGCAGCTTTTTCGAATTCTTCTCGAGCGAGATAAATAAGCCCTAGCTCTCGTAGCGAAACTTGGACACTGTCGTCGTCTTCGCTAGATTTTAAGCATTGCATTAATTCCTTTTCGGCTTCATCTAGATAACCAGCTCGTCTTGCTGATCTTCCAATTAGCATACGTGCTGCATAGGTATAACTTTCGAAGCCGCTGGATTCAATTTTTTCAAAATGCTCCTTAATGAATTGATAAGCAAGCTGGGGATCTTCGTTTTCTAATAAATATTCTGCATGATTCAAATACAAAAGGTAGATAAATAGATTTTGATTCGCTTGGGTGCAGGCTTCAATTCCTTTTTCTAGCACTTCTTCATTAATTTGCCGATTACCTGAACCTACAGTTGCATATATAAAGCACTGTTGAGTGGGAGTGTTGGATGTCGCTAATGTTTTTTCGGCAAACTCAGTGGCAGTGTTATAGTCTTCTATTTCTGCATAAAGGTTTGCTGCCCCTGCATATACTGTAGCTACAACCTCTAAGTCATCGTAATCTTTTGATAAAGCTAGGGCATAAAAAATATAGTTAAATGCTTGTTCTAATTCGAAATTTAAATTGTAGATATTCGATAAAAGCTGCGATGAAATAATAGATATTCTCACATCATTGCTACGTGCAGACTGCTCGGCTAACGCAATTGCTTTTTTATCATCACCAGAAATTAATGCTTTTCGGGCTTGAAGGTAAGTTAAAAAGTCTTGCTCTAAAGTTGTTAGGTCTTTTAACTCTAGTACAGCAAGTAAGCGGTTATATTCTTCTCTATCTTGGTTTCTGATTTCGTAAGCTTTGTCTAATAGTGCTTGATTTGAGTCCTGTCCCCAGCAAACCCCAGTGGCTAGTATGAATATAAAACTAATTAGGTAGCGCTTTGCCAAGATGTACACTCCATTTGTTCGGTCGAAATATACAATGTTATTCCATATATCACCATTACGTTAAAGCATCCTAAACACTAACGCAATGGTCCTTTATAAGGATCGTTAGTCTAGGAAATTTTCAGTACTTTTTTGCTAACCCCTTTTTAAATTTCTACAAGAATGTCGCTCTACAAGTTTACATGGCACCAAAATTTTCTTTGGGGAAAGGCTAGTATCCTTTATATGTTCCAATAGTAATTTAGCAGTTTCTGTACCTATTTTATAAGGGTCTTGCTTTACCACTGTAACTGGAACTTTAAAAAATTTAGCCATAGGTAACTCATCAAAGCCCACTAGGGATATATCATCGGGGATATTAATATTGGCATTCGCCAATTCACTTAACAAATCAGTTGTTATCGCTAAATGCTGTGAAAATAACGCTGTAGGTGGCTTAGAAACATTAATGATATTGGTAATCGAATTGACTAAACCTGTGCCACGCCGCCAATATTCAATTAAGCTCTCATCGAGAGGAATGTTATGTTTGTCTAGTGCGGCAACATAGCCTTGAAAGCGTTCACTTCTAGACTTAACACTTTCAAAATTTTGAGTGACAAAACAAATCCGGTTGTGCCCTAATTTGATTAGGTAGTCAGTGGCTTCATAAGCAGCAGTTTTATAATCAGAAATGACAATACTCTTGTCAGTATGGTCGTGTTCAAGTTGAAACTGGACTATAGGTAAGCCTTTATTTTGATAATCTCTAATTAATGATGTGTTGTTACCTGAAGATGCAATGATGAGGCCGTCAACTCGAAGTTGATGTAGTGCTTGAATAGATCTTGCCTCAACCTCTGGGTCAAAATCGGTGTTATAAATCAACACGTTATATTCTCCAGACTTACAAAAGTCATCAATACCCCTGATAACTCGGCTAGTATCAAAGCCAGTGATATCTCGTACAACCACCCCTATGGTTTTAGTTTTATCTGATTTTAAACTTCTGGCGATAGGGTTGGGTACATAATCTAGCTCTTTAATTGCTTCACTAATTCGGTCTTTGGTTTTTTGTGACATATATTCGAATCGACCATTTAAATATTGTGAAGCGGTACTTTTAGATACGCCCGCTAAATTTGCGACATCGATTAGTTTTATTTTTGACATGGAATTTCGAACATTGTTTGGTAATTAACATCTTATTGACATATTGCAATATTATGCTAAATTATTCAACTAAACCGGTTTAGTAAACCCATTTATATAAATGAATAGCAGGGGCCAGCAATTGAAAATTAAAGACGTCAAAGTATTTGTTTCTTGTCCAGGAAGAAACTTTGTCACGGTTAAAGTCATAACCGAGGAAGGGATTTATGGGCTAGGAGATGCTACCGTAAATGGTCGAGAAATGTCTGTTGTTGCCTATTTAGAAGAGCATGTAGCACCTTGCCTGATAGGGCGTAACCCCCATGATATCGAAGATATATGGCAGTATTTATATAAAGGGGCTTACTGGCGTAAAGGGCCAATTACTATGGCTGCTATCGCTGCAATAGATATGGCTCTTTGGGATATCAAGGGGAAAGCTGCCAACTTACCTGTGTATCAATTATTAGGTGGAAAAAGCCGTAGAGGTGTTTCTTTATATGCCCATGCCAATGGTGAAAACATAGATGATACCTTGGATAAAGCGCAGCTATTAATTGACCAAGGTTTTAAAACCATACGGTTACAATCAGCAATTCCCGGTTTAAAAGTTACCTATGGTGTTTTAGGTGATAAAAAGGACTATTTTGAGTTACAAGGCAACAGGCCATTACCGCCGGAAGAAGAGTGGTCTACCCAAAAGTACTTCAATATTATCGTTGAGTTATTTGAACAAGCCAGAAAGCGATTTGGGTACACAGTGGATCTGGTCCATGATGTGCACAGTCGTCTAACACCTATAGAGTCAGCAAAACTAGGTAAAATGCTTGAGAAGTACAATTTGCTGTTTTTGGAGGATGCCTCAGTTGCTGAAAACCAAGATAACTACAAAGTCATTAGACAACACACAGCGATCCCTTTAGCAATTGGTGAGACCTACAACACCATTTGGGATTGCAAAGACTTAATTCAAAACCAACTTATTGATTATATTCGCACTGCTGCAACCCATGCCGGTGGAATTACTGCCTTAAGGCGTATCGCCGACTTTGCGAGTATTTACAACGTGAAAACTGCCCCCCATGGCGCACCAGATTTGTCTCCAGTTTGTTTTGCGGCCCATATGCATTTGAATATTTGGACCCCTAACTTTGGGATTCAAGAGTTTGTTGGATTTGGTAATGAGCAATCAAAGCAAGTCTTTAAACATGATTTTACGGTAAATGATGGAATGGCCTTTATGAGTGAAGCGCCAGGCTTAGGCATTGAATTTGATGAGGAAGCTGCCAGTCAATATCCCTATAAACGCTCTTACTTGCCAGTTAGCCGCCTTGAAGACGGTACGGTATGGAACTGGTAATCAGTAAAGTAACAACAATTTAATCATTCTTTAAAAAGTAAAGGATAAAAGATGAAGAAACAAATTAAAGTTTTAGTATGCGGTACAGGTTTTGCCGGTCAGGGCCACGCAGATGCGTTTAGAAATGTTGGTGCTGAAGTAGTGGGGATAGTAGGCCGTACAGAAAGCGTAGTAAAACAGGTAGCCACTGATATGAATATCCCTTATGCAGGGACTAATTGGCAACAGGCGCTTAACGATTGCAAACCGGATGTGGTGTCTATAGCCACACCTGGTGGAGCCCATGTAGAGCCAATCAAGCAAGCAATTGCATTTGGTTGTCATATATTTAGTGACAAGCCATTAACCGCTTGTGGTGAAAGCGCTAAAGAGTTGTATGAGTTAGCGAAAGCGAAAGGCATTAAAACAGCGTTTGCGTCTAGCTTCCGTTATATGCCTGAAATCATGCATGCTAAAAAGCTAGTCGCTGAAGGAGCCATAGGTGAACCTTTAGAAGTTGAGTGTATCTCTCATTTTAACCTCGAAAGAGATATTCCCTTTGGTTGGTCTCACCGTAAAGAAGATGGCGGTGGTCGCTTAAATAATAATTTCACTCATATGATGTCTATTGTGACATCGGTAATAGGTGAAAAAATCCTAGCGATCATGGGAGAAGTGCGCGATGACCTAGGCAAAGCACCTATTGTTGAAGGGGTTCACAATTTTAAGACTCGTCGTGATTTTATACCAAAAGACTTAAATGATGCTTCATTAAAGTGGGGAGAGTCTAATGTTGAGTGGTCTTATAACGTATTGGCAAAGTTAGAGAGTGAGTTTGCTAACAAGCCAGTATCTGTGATGTTCAAACATGGTGGCTTACATCCAAGGTTTAATGAAGATCATTTAGCTTTTTACGGCTCAAAAGGGGCTATTTACATCAAAGGGCACTACGGAGCAGGGCCTTTATATTTATACGGTGAAGATAAAAAGTGGCAAGAAACCCCTCTACCAACTGAGATTAAAGAAGATGTACCCGATATCAAAGGGGATACAGAGAGAAATTGGCAATATCTTATCCGTGAATTAGTTAAAGATATACAAGGCGAAGCCGTTGCCCCCTATCAAACCTTTAAAGAAGGTGCTCAATATCAACAGCTTATTGATCTCATTCGCACCTGCGATACTTGGGTAGACGTCACTAAAATCTAATAAAGGGTTGCTAACATGGTCTATGATTACGCAGTAATAGCGGGTTACTTCCTTTTGGTAGTGGGTATAGGTTTTACCTTCAAAAAAATGGCTGCCAAGTCCACTAGTGACTATTTCCGTGGCGGAGGGAGAATGCTGTGGTGGATGGTTGGCTCAACAGCTTTCATGTCTCAGTTTTCTGCTTGGACATTTACAGGTGCGGCCGGCAAAGCTTTTACCGATGGTTTTGCCGTAAGCTTGGTATTTTTTGCAAATACTTTTGCTTATTTTTGTGGATGGGCATATTTTTCCTATCGCTTTCGGCAAATGCGGGTGGATACGCCCACAGAGGGTATTAAACGGCGTTTTGGCCATCAAAATGAATTGTTTTTTTCCTGTGCGTTAATTGTATTTAGCTTTTTAAATGCCGGTATTTGGTTAAATGCACTTGGTGTTTTCACAAGTGCAGTATTTGAAGCTGATATTAATATCACAATCATTGCCACAGGTTTGGCTGTGCTATTTATTTCTGTGCTTTCTGGTGCATGGGGAGTGGTGGCATCGGACTTTGTGCAAACCTTAGTGGTAGCTGTGGTATCTATCGCCTGTGCCATTGTCGCCTTGATTATGGTGGGCGGGCCTGTTGAGCTGGTAACAAACTTTCCTTCGGGTTTTGTAATGGGACCAGATATGAATTATGGTTTATTGTTAGTGGGAACCTTTATATTCTTCCTTGCCAAACAACTCATCACCATAATGAATTTAAATGACTCATTTCGTTTTTTAAACGCCAAAGACTCAGACAATGCTAAAAAGGCATCTTTACTTGCTATGGTATTAATGGGTGTGGGCAGCATCATTTGGTTTGTTCCACCATGGGCCTCTGCAATCTTATATCCAGACGCCGCTGCTTCTTACACTGAGCTAGGAAGTAAGGCTGCAGATGCTGTGTATTTGGTGTTTGCCAGAAATGCCATGCCAATCGGTACTGTTGGCTTGTTATTAGCTGCATTATTCGCTGCATCTATGTCATCCATGGACTCTGCGTTAAATAAAAACTCAGGGATTTTTATTCGTAGTATTTACCAACCTTTTTTAGCAAAAAGAAATAAAACTGTTGATGATAAACATCTCTTAAATATGGGAAAACTATTGAGCTTTATCAGTGGTTTACTGGTTATAGTAATGGCTTTTTTTTTCAAATCATTAAAAGAATTAAGCCTATTTGATTTAATGATGTCTTTTTCGGTAATGATCCAAGTTCCTATTTTAGTGCCGTTAATCTTTGGATTATTTATAAAGAAAACTCCAAGTTGGGCTCCTTGGGTGACAGTCGTACTTGGCCTTTTGGTATCTTGGTTAGTAAGAGATGTATTTACCGCAGATGTATTTGCAAGCCTAGTTGGGCTAGATGAATTTACACGAAGGGAAGCATCGGATATGAATTTGATATTAACCATAGGCTCTCATTTAGTGATCACCGCAGGCTTCTTCTGCTTAACAAGCTTGTTTTACAAAGAAGAAAAAGACCAATACAAACAACAAACAGATGCATTTTTTAAAGATCTAGAAACCCCTGTTATAGCTGATAGTGAGCAAGATGATTACGATAGACAACAAAGAGACAAACTTGGCTCAATGGTGGTGTTTATGGGACTAGGGATAAGCGTGATGGCTTTCATTCCTAATCCCATCTGGGGCAGAGGTATCTTCGTGGCTTGCTCAATGACTATTTTGTTAGTGGGCGTGCTATTAAAGAAAAGTGCTAAGCCTAAAGTGGCTAAGCTACTAGACAAGGTTTAGTGGGGATTATTATGCAGTTATATAGCAATAGGTTACTTCTGGCTGTTTTTGCAACTTGGTTAATATCAGCTTGTAGCTCTTTAGAGCAACAAACTAGTGTGGTGTTATCCCATGGTCTTGATGAATCTGCCGGTGGCTTATCTAGCTACATTGTTACTACAGGAAATGCCAAATATTACCTAGAGAAAACTGGGGGTGGCCTTTCAAGTATGATTGACAAAGACGGCATAGATTGGATTGGGTTTACCGACCAAAAGGGCTCTGGTCATAAAGGTGAGTACAGGGGCTTTCCTAACGCTATTCATAAGCAGGATGCGAGCTATTTTCATGCTATGAATAGCACAACCGCGCCATCCACATCAGAGGTTACAATCAATACTTTGCAACATGTGCGTATAGTATTTACATCTGATAACGGCAAGTGGCAGGGACAATGGGATTTTTATCCAGACCGTTTAGATTTCACTATGAAACAGGTGAGTGAAGGTTATAAATATTGGGTGCAGTATGAAGGTGTTCCCGGTGGAGAAATGGACGAAAGCGATTTTTGGTATGCCTCGGTTGACAGCCAAGCTCATCCTATAAACGAGCCGTTCCTCTTTGACTTGCCAAGTCCAGAATGGATTGCTTTTGGCGATATAAAATCTCCAAGAATGTTATACCTATATCATCATCAAGATGATGAATATCCAGATAACTACGTTAGTAGGCCTTACATGACAGTATTAGGGTTTGGTCGTAGCAACAAGGACAAGTATTTAGATACAGTGCAATCCTTTAGTCTAGGATTTGTTGAAACCACTGATTATTCTAAAATTCAAAAGCTAATAAATAATATTACTCCATGACTTGTCAAAGTATTGTAGCTGTAGAAACGCTTTAGCTAAGGGTATTGGACGACAAATACCTATACATAGTAGATAATAACTGCCATCTTTACGCACAAAAAGAAATTCAACGGAGTAGGCAGTTTATCACTATGTTAGTACGTCTTTTATCTTCTATTTTTATATTTAGCTTTTTACTTACGGCTTGTTCTGAGCCAGAAAAACACTCAACAGCCACATCAAATGTACAGGTTTTGCCTTTTAAGTTCGCGATAACTGGACTTGATAAGCAACGAACCGTCAGGCTGTATTTACCTCCAAGTTATGATACTTCAGAAAAGTCTTACCCTGTTGTGTATATGCATGATGGCCAAAACTTATTTGATGATTTAACCGCAGACAAAGGGGAGTGGGGAGTCGATGAATCTTTAAATGCTCTAGCTGCCAGTGAGCAATTTGAAGTGATTGTAGTGGCCATTGACCATGGTGATGAAGAACGAATGAATGAGTTATCTCCATGGGAAAACAAACGCTTTGGGGTGGCTCAGGGTAAAGAGTACATGGATTTTATTGTCGAAGTTGTAAAAGTCTATGTTGATAATAATTTCCGTACTAAGCCAGAGCGCCTATACACAGCCATAATGGGCAGCGATATGGGGGGATTAATGTCTCACTACGCGTTACATGCCTACCCAGAAGTATTCAGTAAAGCGGGGATATTTTCTCCAGCCTACTGGTATTCACAAGATGTTTTTGCTTTTACCCGATTCAGTAAAGCTAAATTAGATAGCCGCTTGTTTATTTTATATAGTGACAATGAGGGAGACGGCATGATTGCTGATAATGATAAAATGTATCGGCAACTTAAATCTCAAGGTCATCCTAGAGACAATATGAAATTTAAACGTATCTCAAATAATGAAAAAGCCGAGCAGCTTTGGAAGAATAATTTTTCTGAAGCTGTGACCTGGTTATTTCAAAAGCAACCTGCTTTTTAAAAAACGCTAAGCAAAAAAAAGGTGTGCTATAGAGCACACCTTTTCTAAGTTTCTACTGTTTATTGGTTTTCTTGAAACACATGCACATCCCTTTGTGGGAATGGAATGGTCAAGCCTTCTGCTTCAACTGCAGCTTTCAAAGCTGGACGTAAAGCAAAATTTAATGCCCAATAATCATCAGTTTGTGCGAATGCTCTCACTAAAAAGTCAACTGAGCTAGAGCCCAAATCAACCACTTCAACAATGTTCGCTTGGTCTTGTAAAACTCGAGGATCAGCCTTCAATACGGCTTCCATTGCGGCTTTACCTTTTGCAATATCATCAGAGTAAGAGATACCAATTGAAACTTCTACAGCACGAATACTGCTTTTTGTGTAGTTAGTGATGTTGCCATTCGCTAACGGGCCATTTGGAACAATGATAATTCGCTTATCGAAAGTCTCAAAGGTAGTAACAAAAATACCTATATCAGTTACTGCACCTTCAAGCCCTTGAGCGCCTACATAGTCACCCACTTTAAAAGGACGGAAAATTAAGATCATCACGCCACCAGCAAAGTTAGATAAACTGCCTTGTAAAGCCAAACCTACCGCTAAACCAGCTGCACCTAAAATTGCTACGAATGAAGTGGTCTCTATACCAACCATAGAAGCAACACTGATAACCAATAATACTTTTAATACAATTTCAAAAATATTGGTTAAAAATTTAGCGAGTGTTTCGTCAGGAAGTCCCTTTATAGAGTACTTTCTAACTGCATCACTCAGCTTGCTAATGATCCAAAGACCTACTACTAAAACTACAAGTGCAAGTATAAATTGCGTTCCGTACTCAGTACCTAATGCAATTGCCTTGTCGTAAAAAACCTGTAGTTTTTCGTCTAAATTTTCCATAGTTTTTTTCCTTTTATAAAGCTGGTAATAAGCGCCAACTAATTAATTAAACTGGTATTTTTTATAATGAAAGTGAGCTCAAGCCTTCTTGTAAAAGAGCCTTTACTTGTTGTCCTTGCTCAGTGTCTAAATATGTATAGGCACTTTGGATAACTTTAGAAATCATGTCAGCATCAAGGCCAAGAGATTCAAATTGTTGTTGTAACGTTGCAAGGCCACTTAAAGAGTCACTGTATTCAGTCGCTTTGCTTAACATACCGCCAAGACCACTGCTGCTACTTTCACTACTGTCACCTGTTATTGTAGGCACTGCTGACATTAAAGTATCTAAGCTTGGAAGAGAGTCGCTAATAGAAGAAAACTGCTCCGCAGAAATATTTTCTTTTGCATAGTCAAAAATCGAACCTAGGCTACCTGTTGCTTGTGACTCCGTAATTCCCAAAGAGTCAGAAACTGAGCCAATCATATCTGTGACGCTCAACGAGCTAGTGCTTGTTTCGGTTTTATCGTCGCTTAGTAAGCTTTTTGCAGAGCTTAACAAGTCATTACTTAAACTCACGGTTGAGAATGAAAGTGTGCCAACTAGAACGATTAATGCAGAAATTTTCATAATAAAATCCTATTTTGTGTAAAAATTTGCGGTGGATGATAAACGTATTCATCCACTTTGGTTAAGTTATTTTTTCTTATTTCTTCGTAATTAAGACTAAAGTTATAAAAAATCCTATTTTGACAGGGGAGACATTCCCAATATTGAAAAAAATAAGGATTTTTAACCCAAGCTTTGAATATATTTACAGGTCTTAGTTCATTATTTATTGCTCTTGATATGGAGTAACTTATAAAAATTTTGTTCTTATTTAGGTATTGGCCACGCTTCGGCTCTAGGTGGCTACCTTAACCCTCACAACCATCTTCACTGTGCCAAGCCATCTATAAAAGCCACTAATAAATCTTATGTATATTCATTTTTATGCATATTTATGTATGTGTTTTGTTATTGTTTTTAACATAAAGACTATTTGTATTAACTTGGAAGTATATGTGAAAACTAGGCTGGAATGGCTTTTTTAAATAGATTTTTATAATTAAATTGTTGTTATAATTATTATAAATCAACATGTTATGGTAGGAATGTATTTTTATTTTAATTGTAGAAACAAAATGCTGTAAATAAACTGCAATATTAAGTTCCGATTATTTGTTGGTCTGCGTCTTACAGGGTGAGTGTGAATTAATATTCATTTAAATATAATAAAAATCTAAAGATGGGGATTAACAAACAGATGCAAACTTTTAAATATCGCAAGTTTAAACTATTGCCGCTAGCTGCCACGATAATGTCTTTGACATCGGTTTGCAGTTTTGCCCAAGATGTAAAAAGCTTGTCAGACTTTGATATTCCTAAGCAATCACTAGCCTCTGCCTTATTAATTTATTCAGAACAGTCAGGTGTACAAATTTCTGTAGATGCAGAATCAGTAGAGGGGATGAGTAGCCGAGCGGTTTCTGGACAAAGAGTTTCGATTGATGCCCTAAATGAGTTACTAATGAACTCTGGGTTAACCTACTCAGTGGTTGACGACAATACGGTTGTGGTTATTAAACAGAGTGAAAAATCTGCGGGAAAGGAGTTACTGGCGTCCAACCAGGTAAGCCAAAAAAGGATGTCAGAGAATAGTCCAGCTGAGATATCTGGTTCGGCTTCAGATGATGAAGGCAATGCTTCATCTAATATAGCGAAACAAGAACAACGAGTTGAAAAAATATCTGTAGTAGGTTCAAAAATAGCTAACTCTCGGATCGATGCGGCATTACCCGTTGCTGTTTTTGACCAAGAAGCCCTTAGTGCAACAGGTGTGGTTGATGGTAATGAGCTCGTTCGAAGTATGCCGCAAATGGGGGATATAACGTGGAATGAATCATGGATCCCAGGAAGTAGTAATGCGGCACGTGGTGACACCGGTTCTTTAAACTTAAAAAACCTTGGGGCGTCTAATACTCTGTTATTGATTAATGGTCGCCGTTCCGTCATCCATCCTACCACCTCTACTGTTGATGACAGTATGTCAACCACCACTTTTAACACTAATGCAATTCCCATGTATGGTTTAGACCGGGTCGAGGTATTACTTGATGGTGCGGCAGCAATTTATGGTTCAGATGCGATTGCTGGGGTGGTTAATGTAGTTACGCGCAATAACATTAACGGAGCTGGTATCAAGTTTAAGTTCGGTGCAGCAGAAGGCACGGGACGTTCTGATACAGAACTTACAGGTTATTGGGGCTCAGATATCAATGACGGTAAGGGTAATATTTCAGTTATGTACAATTACTCTCACAGGGAGCCACAACGTACATCTGACCAATGGTACACAGCCACAAGTGATCGCAGTAATTTTTTAACAGGTACGGATTTATACGGCGCTGCTTCTTTAGACGGTCGTAGCTCTTACTCTCCTTGGGGTAGCTTTGTGGCACCTTTTGCTGTTACTCAAAATGGGCAGCAAATTACATCGGCAGCAGGGTACTTTCACTCTGAATTAGCTGACTCTGCAAATTGTGCATCTGAGGCAGTCGATAGCATTTGTTATGCACAGGGATCGACCACGACTGAGTATAAATATGATGCTGCAAAAGATAATACTTATCTGACGCCAAAGGTTGATCGCTTCAATATATTTAGTAATTTTTTATATCAAATCACCCCTGATTTAGAATTTATAGGTGAGTTAGCTTTGTATAAAGCTAAGTCTAAGTACGTAACTGGCCCTGGGGCATTTTCTGTCAATACCCCCGTTTACATACCAGCTGATGCATATTACAACCCATTTGGTGCGACTTATTTAGCTGATGGTTCGTTAAACCCTAACCGGCTTGATAATCTAGATAATGTTCCAGACGAGGGTGTACCTTTAGAATTACGATACTATAGGTTTGCAGACGCAGGTAATCGCGATGTTGACGTTGATAATATGCAAACACGTATTTTGGCGGGGCTTAAAGGTTGGACCGCCAATGACTTTGAATGGGAGTCTGCGTTTTTATACTCGCAAGGTTACGCTAAAGACCGCTCAGAAAGTTACAGTGTAAACAAAATTGTTGAAGCTATGTCACTAACAACAGCGGATGCTTATAATCCTTTTAATGGTGGTTCATACAGTCACATCACCTATGGTGACGAGCCAACTAATTCTCAAAGCACAATAGACTCCTTTACTACTTGGTCTGTCAGAGAAAGTACCTCTGAATTGGCTTCTTGGGACTTTAAGATTAATAAGTCTGATATTTTTGAATTACCAGCAGGTAGTGTAGGTTTTGCAGCGGGTGTCGAAGTTCGCTATGAGTCACTTAAAGATGATCGAGATCCGTTAGTTGACGGCTCATCTCCTTACGTTGATTGGTACACAGGTACTACCTACGACAGTGATCTTGCTGGCTCTAGTCCAACTCCGGACTCCTACGGAAGCCGCAACGTAAAAACAGCTTACGCAGAATTTGCATTGCCATTGGTTTCTGAAGAAATGCATATTCCATTGGTGCAAACATTAGATATGCAATTGGCGGGACGCTTTGAAAGTTATAATGACGTTGGTGATATTTCAACGCCTAAGGTTGCTCTTGCATGGGGCGTAATGGACAGTCTAATGTTAAGAGGCTCTTGGTCTGAAGGTTTTAAGGCTCCTAACCTTGAGGTATTAAACGCTACCGAAATGGCGCGATATCAGACGTTTCTGGATTACTCTTTTTGTGAGGGGGATGTTCAAAATGGCAACATCGCAAACTATTCAGAGTGTACCCAGTATTTTGCTGTGACTCGACATACTCAAGGCAACGAAAACCTAACACCAGAAACCTCTACTAACCAATCTGTAGGATTTGTATACACGCCAGAGCTAGCGGATGGTTTAGGTAATATTCGTTTTACAATGGATGCTTGGACGATTCAAATTGATGATCAGGTTGGAATTGAAGGTACGGCTAATATTATTATTCATGATGCTTATCTAAGAGTTACACAAGGTACTGCCGATTCAAGGGTATTTAGATATGAGCCAAATGCTGACCAAGTAGCCTTTTTTGCTGGCACAGGTTTAGAGCCAATTGGTGAAATTCAATATGTGCAAACGGACTACGCTAACTTGAATTCAATTGAGGCAAAAGGCTTAGATTTTAATTTTGATTGGTCTATTGGTAACACTCAATACGGTGATTTCTCTTTTAATATGGCGGTGTCTAAACTCATTAGCTTCAAACAAGAGTTATCAGCAGAAATGCAAGCGGCGCAACAAGCACAACAAGCTGGCTTATTGGATCAGTACATTTCGATTGGGACATCAGATGAGGTGGGTGTAGATGGTAAAAAGCCTGAGTGGAAAGCCAGTAGCCGCCTGATTTGGAACATGGACAATTATACTTACAGGATCTCAGCTCAATATACGGGAAGCGTTATTGATGGTAATTATGCAAGTGGTGCAGATTTTAAAGTTGAGCCTGTTACAACTATAAATACGTCATTCCAATATAACTTTGATGAGTCTTCATCCTATAACGGTCTTTCAGCAGAAATTGGGGTGCGTAACTTGTTTGACAAAGAGCCGCCATTGAATGCTTCAGGACAATACTTGGCGAATCTTTACCTGCCATATTCGCGGTATCTGTACGCTAGTCTTGAAATGAAATTCTAAACCGCTGTTAATACTCCCAAAATATTCTGGGAGTATCTTTTTAAAGAGTTTATATATGAAATTGAAAAAAAATATTCTAGGCATTTGTGCCTTAGTTGCCTGCGCCACTTGTTTTACGTCTGCTGTTTTTTCACAAGATACGTCTCCTGATTATGAATTTGTGACAGTTCATGAAGGAACTGCCTTGTCTGTGTCTGCATCTCCTGATGGTTCAACTTTAGCAATTGATTTACAGGGTAGTTTATGGACTTTGCCAGCAAGTGGTGGCAGCGCCACTCGCATTACAGATATCACCCATGATGTCCGACAACCTGTTTGGTCTCCAAACGGTGAAAAACTAGCTTACTTTGCATTTATTGACGGAGGTTACGATCTTTGGATAGTGGATAAAGACGGGACCAATTCAACGCAATTAACCCGTGGTGCATATGATGACAGGGAGCCTGTTTGGTCGCCAGATGGTAGCAAAATTGCTTTTTCGTCAGACCGTAACAACAGTTATCCAAGTTATGATATTTGGGTGATAGATATCGCCACCGAGAACATTATTCAAATTACAGATGACCCTTATGAAAACAGAATGCCAATCTGGTCGGCAGATGGCAAAGCTATTAGTTACGCAAGTAAGCATAAAGATGCGTATGGGATCTGGACAACCGATTTGGCTGGGGTAACTAAGCTAGAAAAATCATCTTCTAGCGCACTGACTCCTGTTGTTTGGACATCACAGAAAAACTTAATGTATGTACAGGAAACCGCCGGAAATGGCACTGTCCTTAAGCTAGATGATACTAGTATTACTGAAAATGAAGTTGTCTTTGAGTTTAAGAGTAATATCACCCCAAATAATGATTTTTATTATGTCTCAGACGGTAAAATCCGCCGCCGCTCTTTGGACAACCTTAAAACCCTAGAGACCATTCCATTAAATGCCAAGCTTGCCCGTTTAAATCCTCAATATCCCCATGCTGTTCGAGATTTTACTTCTTCTGAGCCAAAGCCTGTTCTAGGTGTTATGCGACCATCACTTTCACCAGACGGCAAGCAAATTGCGTTTATCGCGACAGGAGATTTGTACCTAAAAACCATAGGGGAAACAGCGATTAATCTTACTAAAGATCATTATATGGATGCTGATCCATCTTGGTCTCCTGATGGCAGGTATCTAGTTTACTCGTCTGATAAGGGCGGTAATATGATGCAGCTTTGGATAAGGGATATGCAAACATCAAAAGAGCGCCAGCTTACCCATTTAGCTACTCAGCCATTGGGTGCTACTTGGTCGCCAGATGGTAAGTCCATTGCCTTTATAAATGTTGATGCCATGTGGGGAGAAGCCAGTATTGATGTGGTTGATGTGGCTTCCGGTAAAACCACTTATGCAACAGGGCGTTTAAAACAGCCCGGTAAACCTTCTTGGTCTCCTGACAGTACTAAGTTGGCTGTACCTATGTCTCTTGCTTACTCTAAAAGCTTTAGAGAAGGCACAAACCAAATATATATATTTCCTTTGAATGGCGGCGAGGAATATTGGAGTATTCCTATCGAGAACATGTCTATTGATACTCGTGGTGGCGGTGGGCCTGCGTGGTCTCCAGACGGAACCAAAATGGCGGCTATTTATGGTGGTGAGCTTAAGGTTTGGCCTGTCTCTAAAGATGGCATAAAGTTAGGGCCACCTCGAAGTATGGATACAGATATAGCTCATAACCCAACTTGGTCAGGTGATTCATCTACTGTGCTATATCAGTCAAATGATATCTTAAAAACCGTAAATGTTTTCAGTGGAGAAATAACAGAGATACCCATTGATTTAACATACACGTTAGATATTCCTGATGAAACGAAAGTGCTGCATGTATCTCACTTATTTGATGGGGCTAATCCAGAGCTTATTGAAGATGTCGATATTTTAATAAAAGGGAATCAGATCCTTGAGGTAGCACCCCATAAAAAGGGGCTACACCGCCAATACAAAACCATAGATGCTACTGGTATGTATGCCATGCCGGGTTTAATTGAAAGCCATGTGCACCCTCAAAAAGATTTTGGCCAAGGTGCTCATAGAGGGTGGTTGGCCTACGGCATTACCACTTTACGTGACCCAGGGAATCAACCATACCATGGTGTTGAAGATAGAGAGGCTGCAGATGCTGGGGTGAGAGTTGGCCCTCGAATTTTCACTACTGGGCATTTAATGGAGTGGCAGCGAGTATATTACAAGATGGGAATTGCCATTGCTGGTCCCGCTCATTTAGAAAAAGAGTTAAAACGTGCCAAAGCACTTAAATATGACTTACTTAAAAGTTATGTACGTTTACCAGATGAACAGCAAAAGCGCGTGGTTGAATTCGCTCATACAGAGATGGGTGTACCTGTAACTACCCATGAGATTTTTCCTGCCGCTAAATTTGGAGTAGATAGGGTAGAGCACTTAGGTGCTACAAGCCGTCGTGGGTACAGTCCTAAACACATAGGTGGCCGAGCCTATGAGGATGGCTTAGCTATGATGAACAAGGTGGTAACGCCTACTATTTTCGGTTCGTTGTCTATGTTAGCTAAGAAGAAACCAGAGATTATTAATGATCCTCGTTTAGCCCTTTATCCTGATTGGATAAACGCACGTTTAAAGAGTGGTAACTCTATACCAGCGCGTTTTCTTAAGAGTCTAAAACAGCAGGCTGTGTCATTAAAATCATTGTTTGATCAGGGCACTAAAATCACAGCAGGAACTGACCTCGTACTTGCGTTAAATCTACATGGTGAATTAAGTTTTTATGTAAATGAAGCAGGCTTAACGCCTTTTCAGGCTCTACAAACTGCCACGAAAATCCCTGCTGAAGAGTTAGACTTAAATGCTGGTGTTATAGCAGCTGGTAAATTGGCAGATATTGTTTTACTAAAAGCAAACCCACTTGAAGATATTAATAACACACTAGAGGTAGGTTCGGTTATCTCAAATGGTCATTATTATACAGTTGAACAGCTAACCGACCCAAGGTATTCAGGTAAGGGTAACTAGTATGCTAAATCAACTTTTCGGTAGTAAAAAGGCTAGGGTGGGCTCAATTTTACTAGGGTTATACTTAGGGGCTTTATCTGTCGGTGTAAGCCTAGTGAGTGTTTGTTACGCTGAGCCTTTATCCAATAAAGAGTCGGTAATTGTAAATGAAGGTACCGCGTTAGCGGTATCTGTCTCACCTAACGGAAAATGGATTGTTCTGGATTTACAAGGCAGCCTTTGGGTAATGCCAAGTAAGGGCGGTGAGGCTAAGCAAATAACTGGCTCGTTTGAGGACGCTAGGCAACCAGTATGGTCTCCTGACAGTGAAACTATCGCTTACTTTGCATACATTGATGGGGGCTACGATTTATGGTCTATTAGTAAAAATGGAGATAATCGTACCCAATTGACCAGCGGCCCCTATGACGATAGAGAGCCAAGTTGGTCTCCTGATGGAAAATACATAGCATTTAGCTCTGATCGTAAAAATAATAATAGTAGTTATGATATTTGGTTGTTAGAGGTGGCCACAGGGAATATTTCCATGTTGACACAAGACCCAGCTGAAAATCGCATGCCCATATGGCTAGAAGATAGTAAACGGGTGTCTTACTCGAGTCAGTACCAAAAAAACTATGCCATTAATACCATTGAAATAGAAACAAAAAATGAAGTGACCGAGATCAATGGTGCAACTGGTTTAACCCCTTTAGCATGGAACAATGACATATTGTTTTATGTTAGCAATGACCAATTAAAATATACGTCCTTTGATTTACCAGAAACCACCCTTAGTAAATCAGAATACGTGTTTCCATTTAAAGCCAGTATTGGCGCTGATAGCGCTCTGTATTATGTTTCAGACGGAAAAATTCGACGTAGAGATTTAAAACAACTCAATCAGGTTACTAGTGTCGAGTTTGCAGCCGAGTTGTTTCGATATACAGATACCTATGAGCGCGCAAAAAGAGATTTTGTATCTGATGCAAAGCGCCCTTTACTGGGAATGATGCGACCTACTATTTCTCCCGATGGTAACAAGCTAGCTTTCGTTGCCTTAGGTGATTTGTACACCATGGAAATCGGCAAAACCCCAGTAAATATTACCCAAGACCATTATGTAGAAGCAGATCCTGCTTGGTCACCTGATGGTCGATACCTAGTATATTCATCTGACAAAGGAGGAAACCAGTTACAACTATGGATATACGACACTAAAACAAAACACTTTCGGCAACTGACCCATATGGACAAGCAACCCATGGGAGCAGATTGGTCTGCAGACGGAAAACGCATTGCCATTTTGAAAATGGACGGGACGTGGGGAGTGTCAAGTATCGCTATTGTTGACGCACAGACTGGCGAAGTTACCCAAGTGACCGAAACTTTAAAGCAGCTAGGTAAACCTGATTGGTCTGGCGATGGCCAAGCGCTTATGGTGGCGCGAGAAAAGCCCTACTCAGCAAGCTTTAGAGAAGGCACTAATCAAATTTATATGATCCCATTAGACGGCTCTGATCCCTATTGGGTCGCGCCGATAGAAAATATCTCATTTGATACTAGAGGCGGTGGAGGCCCAGTGTGGTCACCAGATGGAAAGCTAATGGCAGGCTTATATGGTGGAGAAATTCACATATGGCCTGTGGCTAAGGATGGTAAACCCACAGGGCCGGTCAAACGTATTGCTACTGATATGGCTCATAATCCCACTTGGGCAGGCGATAGCCGCACCTTGTTATTTCAATCAAACGAAGCGTTAAAGAAACTCGATATTAAAACCGGTGTGGTAACTAATATTGATTTTGATTTGAGTTATACCTTATCTAAGCCAACGGGTATAAAGGTACTACGCACTGCAGGTGTGATTGACGGCAAAAAAGATGCGCTTCAAGCACACATGGATATTATTATAAAAGATAACTTAATCTTAGATATTGTACCCAGCCCATCTTCCTTCGGGGATAAATATCCCGTAATAGATGCCTCCGAGCTTTATGCTATCCCAGGTTTAATTGACAGTCATGTACATGGTAAAAAGAACTATGGCCAAAGCTTGTTTCGAGGCTGGCTTGCGTTTGGTATCACAACTATAAGGGATCCTGGTAATCAACCTTACCATGGCGTTGAAGACCGTGAAGCAAGTGAAGCCGGTACGCGACTTTCACCACGAATTTATACCACAGGTCATTTATTCGAGTGGAAGCGGGCCTATTATCGCCATGGCGCTGCGGTTCAAAATGAAGCTCATTTTGAAAAAGAACTACAGCGCGCCAAAGCATTAAAGTATGACTTATTAAAAAGCTATGTGCGCCTACCTGATTTACAACAAAAACGGATGGTAGAGTTTGCCCACAATGAGATGGGAGTACAGGTATCTAGTCATGAGTTGTATCCAGCATCTCTGATTGGACTAGACAGAGTAGAGCATTTAGGCGCCACCAGTCGCAGAGGTTATAGCACTAAACAAATGGGAGGACGAGCTTACCAAGATGTTATTGCGCTGATGGATAAGATTGTATCGCCCACTATGTTCGGATCGTTGAATTTACTATTGGCTAATAAACCTGAGCTTCGAGATGATGTTCGTTTAGGTATTTATCCAAGATGGACTCAAGAGGCTTTTGAAAAGACAGCTCCATTACCTAAACCTTATTTGGATACTATGGAGCACTACGCCAAAACAATTAAGACTTTGCATGATCAAGGTACCAGAATTGTTGCAGGAACAGATCTTGTTATGGGGATGAATCTACATGCAGAGATGATGTTTTATGTTGAAAAAGCAGGGCTGACACCATTTGAAGCATTGCAAAGTGCCACAAAAACCGCAGCAGAAGCCTTGGCATTAAACGCTGGAACCATTGAAAAAGGCAAGTTAGCTGATATTGTGTTGTTGTCCGCTAATCCACTAGAGGACATAACTAACACTCTAAAAGTTGAGCAGGTAATTATGAACGGAGTCGCCCATACTAAAGGCCAGCTTTTAGATACAAGTTACCATCATAAAAATAAGATAGATTAGAAAAATAATCATTACGACAACAGGAATATTTATGACAATTCATTCGATTGCGGCTTCGCTTTTTAGGAAATTATCGCTATCACATTCCCCTTCATTGTTAGCAAGCGCATTGTTCTTAACTGCTACAACGAGTTCCTCTGTAGTTTTTGGGGGAGACCAGCTCAAATTACAAGAAATCCAAGCTAAGGTATCTGCCTCTAACATAGAAAAAGACATTAATACCCTTGTTAATTTTGGCACAAGACATTCGCTATCTATTACCGAATCAGATACCAGAGGGATAGGGGCAGCAAGACGCTGGATTAAATCAGAATTTGAAAAAATATCTGAGCAATGTGGAGGGTGTTTAGAGGTTTATTTTCAAAGTGATGTGATAGAGGGACAAAGAAGGATCCCTAACCCAACTGAAATAGTGAGCGTAATAGCCATTCAAAAAGGAGCCATTGACCCGTCAAGGTATGTGGTGATGTCTGGCGATATCGATAGTCGTGTTAGTGATCCTATGAACTTCAGCTCTGATTCGCCAGGTGCCAATGATAATGCTTCTGGTTTAGCTGGTTTACTTGAGACAGCCAGAGTACTAAGTCAATACAATTTTAACGGTTCAATTATTTATGCTGCCTTAGCAGGAGAAGAGCAAGGCCTTTGGGGCGGTAAAATAATGGCTAAGCAAGCCAAGGAAGATGGATGGCGCATCAAAGGAGTCCTAAATAATGACATGATAGGCAATATTGCCGGAATAAATGGTGTGATAAACAATACCACTGCACGTATTTTCTCAGAAGGTACCCGAGCAAATGAAACAGAAGAAGAGGCTAGATTACGCAGGTTTACCGGTGGCGAGGTTGACTCAGCGTCTCGAAACCTTGCTAGGTATATAGACAGAATAGCTGATGACTATATTCCTAATTTAGACACTATGTTGGTGTATAGGCTGGATAGATTCAAGCGAGGTGGCCATCACAGACCCTTTAATATGGAGGGTTTCCCAGCCTTACGTATTATGGAGACTAATGAGCATTACAATCGTCAACATAACGATATACGGATTGAAGATGGCGTAGAGTATGGCGACGTCATATCTGGTGTCGACTTTGACTACGCAGCTAAACTAACTTCTCTAAATGCAGTGTCCTTGGCATCCATGGCTTGGGCGCCAAGTCCTCCGGCAAAAGTAGAAATATTTGGTGCTGTAGAGCCAGATACTAAGCTGACTTGGGCTGCTGCAAGCTCAGATGAAAAAGACATCATTAAAGGTTACAAAGTGTATTGGCGCTATACAGACCAACCCCAATGGCAGTTCAGTCAATACGTTGGAAATGTCACTGAGTACACCTTACAAAATGTGGTGATTGACAATTATTACTTTGGTGTAGCCAGTGTGAGTAAAGAAGGCTACGAAAGTCCTGTGGTATTCCCAGGCCCAGCTGGTGCTTTTGGCGAGTAGTCTAGTCAAAACGCATATTGAAGAGTAGCATTCTAGTCAGAAATTCAAATGCTAAAGTGTATTTAAGCGTCCTGTTAACAGGGCGCTTTTTTTTATGAAATAAATTAAGATATTTTGTGATCTTAGGTTCCGATTTTTTAAGTCACAGCGTCTTAGGGTGTGGATAGGAATAAAAATAATAATTGTCTAGAAGATTAGAACCATGATACCAGCTGAAAAACGTGCAATAGAAAACGTTAACACAGACATAAGTGTGGCTCAGAAAACTGTCGTGGAAGATCTATTTAAAGAGCACAATGAATCTTTACTTAATTTTTTGAGGTCTCGTTTACCGTCAGAGTCTGATGCCCATGAGGTGGCACAAGAGGCTTACATTAAGCTTTTAAAATTGGATGAGCCTAATGCCATCAGCTACTTAAAAGCCTACCTATTTAAAATAGCTTCTAATTTAGCCGTTGACAGACTGAGGTTAAAGCAAAGAAGTAAACAACCTGAAAAATTTGAGTTTTTTCAAACCATGGCGCCATCAGAAGAGCATATTGCACTTAGGCAGGAGCAGCTAGTTTTGGTTTCTAAAGCCATAGAAGAGCTACCACCTAAGTGTCGTAAAGTATTTTTGCTTAAACAGTTCCATGGTTTATCAAGTAAAGAAATCGCCAGTTTAATGCGAGTTTCAGATCGCATGGTAAGAAAATATCTAGTTCGGGCGACAGAGCATTGTCAACTCCGCTTGAACGAACAATTTGGATACAGTGATGAAAGTGAAAACTAATCAAGCGCTTTTTGAAATCGCAACCGATTATTACTATCGATTGCAAGAGCCTGATATTACAACTGAAGAAATTCAGCAGTGGCAAGAATGGCTTGTTAAAGCGCCAGAGCATGCCCAAGCATTTAAAAAAGTAGAAAGCCTAATGTGTATTACTGCCTCTATAGATGAAATGCATTGGCCTGATGAAAGGGAATTAATGGACGATGACTATGATGGTAGTGTGAGCGTAGCCAAATGGAATAGTAAGCAAAACAGCTTGTTTTCTAAAATAAAGAATAAGGCTCGGGCAATGAATATTAGAGCGTTGGATTTTGCGCCGGCTTACTTACGTTTTAGTGTTACAGCTGCTGTGGCTTTTATTTTGGTAACTACTATTTTCTACTTTAATTTAAATACTCAAAGTGAATTTGTTTATCAGTCTAGTAAAGGTGAAAATTTACCAATAATACTTGAAGATAATTCTAGTGTTACCTTAGGAGCAGATACAAAAATTACCGTACGCTACAATAAAAATGCTCGGCATATAGAACTCGAATATGGTGAGGCATATTTTGATGTGGCAAAAGATCCAAGTCGTCCCTTTACAGTTGATAGTGGCAGTCGCTCCGTTACTGCCTTGGGTACTGAATTTAATATTTCTAGGCAGAGTGTTCGTTCAGTGGTTACCGTAACTGAAGGAAAGGTAATAGTAGAGCCAGAAAATGATCGCTATGTGGCTAGAATGACATCTAGTGTTTTTTACAAAAAGTTAAAAACAGATGCATTTTTAGAGGCAGGTCAAAGTATTGAGTACGATAAAAATGAAATATCTGCTGTGGAAACTGTAGATGTTCAAGCGCAAACTTCTTGGCGTAACGGAACCTTAAAGTATCTAGATGAAAGCTTAGGCTTTGTAATTGAAGATATTAATAGGTATTCAAGTATCCCCATCGTTATTGATGATCCTAGAATTTTAAAATTTAGGTACTCTGGAACTATATTTGTTGAAGGTATAGAAAGTTGGGTGCAATCCCTTCCTTATATTTTCCCCGTGCAGATAATCGATAACAATGATGCGTTTAAAGTAGACCTTCAAGCTCAGTCTGAGATTGGCGTACCCCAAGTTCTTACGTCTTTATTAGATGGATTCAGTCCACAAAGCTGCTAATTTAAAATAATAAATTCCGGGTTAACTTCTGAGTTTAGGTATTTTTAGGAGTATATAGCGGTAATTGAATCAAAGCCCACTTTTAAAGGTGGGCTTGAACGTTTATTTTATAGAGTAAACTTAACGTCTTCTTCTCTAAGTAAATAAAGAGCTAAACAGGCTGCCCACATAGGCCAAGCAGTAAAAAACAATAAATTGTTAAAGCCGTCTATATATTGGTTATATGATGATAAAGTCGATAACCCGTGCATGATAAAAATGATGCCATAGGTAATGCGCTTTTGAATCCCCGCTACAAAGGCTAATACCAAGATAAGTTGCAGAGCCCCTAAAATATAAGCAACTGTATCTGTGGAGCCGCTTATTCCATAGAAGTGTTCAAATATACGAGCACTGTGACCTGGATTATAAAATTTATCTAGCGTCCACATTAGCATAACAATGAACACACCTAAGCGCAGTGAGAAAAGAGACCACTGTAAGCGGTTTTGAAAATCGTTAATTGAAGTGTTAGACATAAACATCCTTACGTTTATTAAAATAGTTATTGAGATAAGCAGGACCGCTAAACCAGATTTTTATTTCAGGATATTTTCAAAGAATATAAATATTTTGGAGAATCATATTCATAGGGCTAAATATTGCTTGATATTTCAATTGCCTGATCTACCAGTTAAATAAACTTATTACACCTCCTGTACTTAAAAGTTTGAATACTCAGTAAAACTTTTGCTTGAGTGTTGTAGTGATAACTACAGATTCGATGAAATTCAATCACTGCTTAACCTAGTAATCTTCTTAGTTATAAAAAAAAGTTAATGCGGCACTTACTGCATAAATATTTGAATTAAGGCACAATTCACCTATAAATTTTTAACGTTAAAGTTATCGGAAAACTATGAGTAATATTGCAATATTTGGGGCGAATGGCCGCATGGGCAGGGTGTTAATAGATGCGGTTAATCAAACTCCTGGGGTGCAACTTTCAGCTGCAGGTGTTAGAGCATCGTCTTCTTTTGTTGGTGTTGATGTGGGAGAGTTGGCTGGCATTGGAAAAGTTGGGCTTGAAGTGACCTCAGACCTATCGGGGTTTTTATCACAAACAGATATATTCATTGATTTTACTTTGCCTTTAGCGCTTGCTGACAACCTAGCGTTTTGTGTCGCTAATAAAAAGCCAGTCGTGATTGGCACCACAGGTTTATCTGAACAGCAAAAACAATTATTAGTAGAGGCTTCTAAGGCTATTCCAGTAGTGTTTGCAGCTAACTTTAGTGTGGGTGTTAACTTGATGCTAAATTTGGTTCGCCAAGCAGCTTCGGTAATGGCTGAAACCGCTGATATTGAAATATTAGAAGCTCACCACAGATTTAAAAAAGATGCGCCTTCAGGTACCGCCGTAGCAATTGGGGAAGCGATTGCAGATGAAATTGGTCGTGACTTATCAAGTTGCGCCGTGTATGGACGAGAAGGCGATACTGGAGAGCGAGACCACAATACAATTGGTTTTGCTACCGTAAGGGCAGGGGATGTAGTTGGAGAGCACACTGCTTTATTTGCGGATATAGGTGAGCGATTAGAGATAACCCACAAAGCCTCCAGCAGATTGACCTTTGCTAAAGGCGCAGTTAAAGCTGCCACTTGGCTAGTTGATAAACCTGCTGGTTTGTACGATATGCAAGATGTATTAGGATTTAAGTAAGCTAAACTGAGTTGCAATCCATAAGGTGCTTAATTGTGATTTTTACCGCTTATGTATAAAAATTATGATTAAAGCCTTATTTATATACATTTTAATAATTGGTCGTAGATCTAAATTGATTCAGCATGTATAATATTGCGAATTTGCCAAAATTTAGTGGAATCGTTTGATTTTCACCCTTTTTAAGTTAGCAAATTGACTAAATATTCATATGAATCATATGTTTGCATAAATTTATTGGGGTGCTGCTAAATATGTCGAAGTGCAGCGCCCTAGGTTAATCCGTTAAAAATAAACCTGGAGGTTGATTTGGCTAATTCCGCCCTATTAGTACTTGAAGATGGCTCGGTCTTTAAAGGTACTGCAATTGGAGCTTCTGGTGTATCGGTGGGGGAGGTTGTATTTAATACCTCTATGACAGGATATCAGGAAATTCTAACTGACCCTTCTTACGCTGAACAAATTGTCACCTTAACTTATCCTCACATTGGTAATACTGGTATCAATCAAGAAGATTGTGAGTCGAATAAAATATGGGCCAAGGGCCTGATTATTCGAGATTTACCTTTGATCGTTAGTAACTTCCGCAGTGAAAAAAGTCTTTCTGAATATCTAGAAGATAACAATATTTTAGGCATTGCTGATATCGATACCCGCAGGCTTACACGCATTTTACGTGATAAGGGTGCTCAAAATGGTTGCATTATCGCAAGTCACACTTTAGATGAACTGGCATTAGACGAAACAGAAGCGCTCGCTAAAGCCAAAGCTTTTGCTGGTTTAAAAGGCATGGACTTAGCAAAAGAAGTTACCTGTGAAGAAAGCTACGACTGGACTGATGGAAGTTGGCAATTAGGTAACGGCTATGTGACGGGGCAGAATACTGCAGATTTTCATGTGGTGGCATACGATTACGGTGTAAAACGTAATATCTTAAGAATGTTAGCTGACCGTGGTTGTAAATTGACAGTTGTTCCTGCAAAAACAACGGCTGAAGAAGTTCTAGCCTTAAAACCTGACGGCGTATTTTTATCAAATGGCCCCGGTGATCCAGAACCTTGCGATTACGCAATTGACGCTATTTCTAAATTGTTAGAAACCAATATTCCAATTTTTGGAATTTGTTTAGGCCATCAATTATTGGCGCTGGCGAGTGGGGCTAAAACCATCAAAATGAAGTTTGGTCATCACGGTGCTAACCACCCAGTAAAAGACCTTAAAGGCAATAGAGTGATGATCACCAGTCAAAACCATGGCTTTGCTGTTGATGAGAATGACTTGCCAAGTCATTTAGAAGTGACCCATGTGTCTTTATTCGATAAATCTTTACAAGGTATACATCGCACGGATAAGCCTGCGTTTAGTTTTCAGGGGCACCCTGAAGCAAGCCCTGGGCCTCATGATGCCGCGCCATTGTTCGACCATTTTATTGAGTTGATGCAGCAAGCTAAATAGCACGCCATTTTAACAGCACCAAATTTTATAGAGTAATTAGTGATATGCCAAAACGTACTGACTTAAAAAGCATCTTAATAATAGGCGCTGGGCCAATTGTTATCGGTCAAGCTTGTGAATTTGACTATTCAGGTGCTCAAGCCTGTAAAGCCCTCCGTGAAGAAGGATATAGAGTTATATTAGTTAACTCTAATCCTGCCACTATAATGACTGATCCTGAAATGGCTGATGCGACTTACATTGAGCCTATTCACTGGGAAGTTGTAAGAAAAATCATTGAAAAAGAACGCCCTGATGCAGTGCTGCCTACTATGGGTGGACAGACTGCTCTTAACTGTGCCTTAGATTTGAACAAGCACGGTGTATTGGAAGAGTTTGGTGTTGAAATGATTGGTGCAACAGCAGACGCCATTGATAAAGCTGAAGACAGAGAACGCTTTGATAAAGCAATGAAGTCTATTGGCCTTGAGTGTCCTAGAGCTGAAATTGCACACACCCTAGAACAAGCATTTGACGTAAGTACTCGAATTGGCTTCCCTTGTATTATTAGACCATCTTTTACCATGGGTGGTTCTGGTGGTGGGATTGCTTATAACAAGCAAGAGTTTGAGGAAATCTGTGTTCGAGGTTTAGATTTGTCTCCAACTTCAGAACTATTAATTGATGAGTCATTAATAGGGTGGAAAGAATATGAGATGGAAGTTGTTAGAGATAAAGCAGACAACTGTATCATTGTTTGTACTATAGAAAACTTCGATCCAATGGGAGTACACACAGGTGACTCTATTACCGTTGCACCAGCACAAACGCTAACAGATAAAGAGTTCCAAATTATGCGTAACGCAGCCATAGCTGTCTTACGTGAAATCGGCGTTGAAACTGGTGGTTCAAACGTTCAGTTTGGGGTTGACCCTAAAACTGGTCGTTTAGTGATTATAGAGATGAACCCTAGGGTTTCTCGCTCTTCTGCTCTTGCTTCAAAGGCGACGGGCTTCCCAATCGCTAAAGTAGCTGCAAAACTTGCGGTGGGTTACACCTTAGATGAGTTAGCAAATGATATTACGGGTGGTTTAACACCTGCGTCATTTGAACCGACTATCGATTATGTTGTGACCAAAATTCCTCGATTTAACTTTGAAAAGTTTGCCGGTGCTAATGACCGCTTGACCACACAAATGAAGTCTGTGGGTGAGGTAATGTCTATTGGTCGAAATCAACAAGAATCGCTACAAAAAGCCTTAAGAGGTCTTGAAGTAGGGGTGAATGGTTTAGACTCAATCATAGATATAAATTCACCTGACGCTAGAAATATCATAATACGTGAATTAAGAGAGCCTGGTGCTGAACGTATTTGGTACATCGCAGATGCAATGCGTATGGGGATGTCAGTTGATGAAATCTTTAACCTTACCAATGTAGATAGATGGTACTTAGTACAGATTGAAGAGCTGGTTATACTTGAGCAAAAATTAATAGAGATAGGCTTGTCTGGTATCGATAGCCAGTTAATGACAAGTTTAAAACGTAAAGGTTTTGCTGACTCAAGAATTGCTGAGTTGACCGGTGTTGACGAAGTTGATGTTCGCGATGTTCGTAGAGGTTTTGATATTCACCCTGTTTATAAGCGTGTTGATACCTGTGCTGCTGAGTTTTCGTCAGATACTGCTTACATGTATTCTACCTATGATGAAGAGTGTGAAGCTAACCCATCAGACAAAGACAAAATTATGGTCATTGGTGGTGGTCCTAACCGAATTGGTCAAGGCATAGAATTTGATTATTGCTGTGTACACGCTGCATTAGCTATGCGCGAAGATGGCTATGAAACCATTATGGTAAACTGTAATCCAGAGACAGTATCTACGGATTATGACACGTCTGACCGTTTGTATTTTGAATCGGTTACCTTAGAAGATGTACTTGAGATTGTTCGAATAGAAAAACCAAAAGGCGTGATCGTGCAATATGGTGGTCAAACCCCGCTTAAATTAGCGCGGGATCTTGAAGCTGCCGGTGTCCCTATTATTGGTACTTCTCCGGATGCAATTGATAAAGCAGAAGACCGTGAGCGTTTCCAAAAAATGGTCAACAAGCTAAACCTTAAGCAGCCTGCAAATGCCACCGTAAGTAATATGGAACAGGCTTTAATCGCAGCTGAGAAAATTGGTTTCCCATTGGTTGTTCGTCCGTCCTATGTACTCGGTGGACGTGCTATGGAAATAGTCTACGAACTTAACGACCTTAAACGCTACTTGAATAACGCAGTGAAAGTATCTAACGACTCTCCAGTACTACTGGACCGTTTCTTAGATGATGCAATTGAAGTTGACGTAGACGCCATTAGTGACGGTAAAGATGTCATTATTGGTGGCATTATGGAGCATATTGAACAAGCTGGGGTTCACTCTGGTGATTCGGCATGTTCATTGCCTTCTTATTCACTAAGCTCTGAAATTCAAGACGTTATGCGCAAGCAAGTAAAAGCCATGGCGATAGAATTAGGCGTAATTGGCTTAATGAATACTCAGTTTGCGGTTAAAGATGGTCAAGTATATTTGATTGAAGTTAACCCAAGAGCTGCTCGTACTGTTCCTTTCGTTTCTAAAGCAACGGGTATTCCTTTAGCTAAGATTGGTGCCAGAGCTATGGCGGGTCAGTCGTTAGCGTCTCAAGGAATTACCAAAGAAATTATTCCACCTTTTTACTCAGTTAAAGAAGTGGTGTTGCCTTTTGCTAAGTTCCAAGGGGTGGATCCTTTACTTGGACCAGAAATGCGTTCAACGGGTGAAGTCATGGGCGTTGGAGAAAGCTTTGAAGAGGCATATGCCAAAGCTAATCTAGGCGCCAGTCAGCCTATTCCTACTGGAGGTAAAGCCCTTTTATCTGTGCGTTTGAACGACCGTAACCGCGTTATCGAGTTGGCTCAAATTATGATTGCTAAAGGGTTTACCCTTGAAGCGACAAAAGGTACAGCTAGGGTGTTAACGAATGTTGGTATCCCTTGTAGTGTGGTTAATAAGCTAAGCGAAGGGCGTCCAAACATAGTTGATGCTATTAAAAATGGTGAGTATTGCTATATAGTTAATACAACAGAAGGCCGTCAAGCCATTGATGATTCTGTTTATATCCGTAAGGAGGCTTTGTTGAATAAAGTTTCTTACACCACCACTATGAATGCGGCATTTGCCACAGTAAATGCCAATAAGGCAGACGACAAAGCAAGAGTGACCTCGGTTCAAGAGCTTCACAAACGCATCCATTAACCCTCACATATAATATGGCTAGATGTTTAAGTGTTGAATTTAAGCATTTAGCCCATATTGTTTAGATATAGTTTTATCTAGTAAATAACAAAAATAAGAGAGTTGTTGATATGACCCAATATCCAATGACAGCGAAAGGCGCAGATTTACTGCGTGAAGAGTTGAAATATTTAAAGTCTGTGAAAAGACCTGAAATTGTTAAGGCAATAGCAGAAGCTCGTGAGCACGGTGATTTGAAGGAAAATGCCGAGTATCATGCGGCCCGAGAGCAACAAAGCTTTTGTGAAGGGCGTATACAGGATATCGAAGGTAAGCTTTCTAATGTCCAAATTATTGATGTCACTAAGATGACTAATAACGGTAAAGTTATTTTCGGTACCACAGTGACCATTATAAATATGGATACTGATGAAGAGATAACCTACCGTATAGTGGGTGAAGATGAAGCAGATATTAAGAATAATCTTATTTCAGTTGGATCACCTATTGCTCGAGGGTTAATCGGAAAATCTCTTGATGATGTGGTCACAATACAAACGCCTAAAGGCTCAATTGAGTTTGAAATTTCAGAAGTAGAATATATTTAAATTAGGCTTTTAATAGCGAGTTGAGAACGGGGCCTAAGGCCCCGTTTTTTATGTTTAGATTTATGACTGGCTTAAAAATACCTCATGCTTAAGGGTTGAAAACTGCGACAAATCTAAAGAAGACTTAGTAAGCCCTGAGGTGTTAAGTAGAGACTTAACCAAATACTTATTAAATGGACTATTGTTGTTATCCACTAAATAGTCAATTGGTGATACCCATTTAGCATCATCTATTTCAAGGGGATCTTGAATATCTATGCTAGTGGTTTCTGGGAGTAGTTTGCAAATTACATAAATATTGGATTTTCCAAATCTATATGGATGTGTACTAGCCATACCTAGAATACTATCAAAATGTGCCTTTATTCCGGTTTCTTCGAATACTTCTCGTATAACGGCATCTTCAATTTTTTCGCCTAATTCTACATGCCCACCAGGAAGTTTATAGTTAGAAGCTCCATGCTCTCTAATAACGAGAATATCGCCATGCTCGTTTTGAACTAAACCGCCTGCGCCAATTGAGTGAGTGGGTACAAAGGGCGCAAAATCTTCTGGCTTAGATTTATAGATTAGGGTTACTTGATCAGGTAAACAGTTATGAAATGTAAAACCTTGCTCTGTAGCAACAGCAATTAGATGAGACAGTGTTATATCTAAGGTAAGCCAAACAACGGCTTTATTTTGCTGTTTAGTGTGCTGTAAAAGTGCATTTAACTGTTGTGAAAAGCTCTTAATGTCTTGAGGAATGTGCTTGGTGTCTACAATGACACCATTAAACTGATTGTATTCAAACGCTAACAAAAAAATCTCACTTATTTTAGGGTGAAAATAAACTGCCCCTCAGCATTAATGTGTCGACTACATTCACCTGTAAAGTACAAATAGTTAAGGTGTGCAAATGACTCTGCAATGGCAAAGTATATGTTACGTGAGTTTAGCTTACGCTTAAACAATACCGGCAAACATTGTTCAATGGTTTTGCCCTGTTGACAGAAGACTCTTAGGTTGTCTAGATGCTCGTGGTGGTGATTAATAAGCTCGTTGACTCTAGTGTGTAATCCATAAAATGGTTGCTTATGGGAAGGAAGAACCAAAGCATCACTGGGTAATTCTGTAAATTGCGGTAACGTATCGAGATACTGTTTTAAAGGGTTAGCGTTTGGTTCGGTATTATAAACCCCAATATTAGGGGATATATGGGGCAACACATGGTCACCAGAAATTAAAATATTGCTGTTAGCATTATACAAGCTTACATGCTCTGGAGAATGTCCTTTACCTATAATCACCAGCCAATTTTCATTATCTATTGTTAGAGTGTCGCCTGCACTTAGCCTAGTGAACTGTAGTGGAATTGGTTTAACTAGACTTCCTATCCCTTTGCTCCTTTGTCTATTTTTCTGAGCTTCTGTAAGTTCTTTTTTAGACATACCGCACCTAACTAAGTACTCTTGGTCTTGCCAGTCTGAAGCGCCTCGAGGGCCTGCTGAAATTGCACGACCAACAAAATACTCATCATGGCTCATATAAAAAGGTACTCGAAATTTTTCGACTAAGTATCCAGCCATACCTATATGATCTGGGTGCATATGGGTAACAATTACTTTTGTTATTGGTGTGTCTAAGGCGCTAATGATTTGCTCCCAGAGCGTTTCGGTTTGTTTGGTTCCAATTCCTGTGTCTACTAGGGCAAAGCCATCCTCACCGTCTTTAATTAGATAAAGATTGATATGGTCAAGGTCAAAAGGTAGAGGCATACGTAGCCAAAATACTCCTTGGGCAACTTCTACTAGTTCTCCTGCATTAGGTATTGCTAAGTTTAGGTAGCTTATTGACAACTTGATTACCCCGTTAAAACTTGAACATAGTGGATTCTGTTGTTCATTAAACGCAAAAATCCTAAAAACTGCCAAGTAACATTATGTATTAACGAATATCAAGATCATGAATGAAGGGCTCAGTCCATGGAAGCTAGATATTTTATTAACATGCAAGAAGACATTAATACGATAAGAACTCTTAGGTAAATTGGATTAATTTTAAATAGGAGATGAGAGCCTAACCAAGCTCCAATAAATTGCCCTAACATCATAAGTAGGCCGATTGACCATAAAAGGTTATCTGTAGCAATGAATACCAATAAGGAGGCTAGATTGGTAGAAAAGTTGAGGGGTTTAGCCATAGCTGTTGATACCACTAAATCATACCCTCTACATTTTATGTTGGCTAAGGCAAAAAATGAGCCCGTACCCGGGCCAAACATACCGTCGTAAAAGCCTATACAAGGTAATACGCCGCTTTTATAAGTTTTGTAGGAAACCTGAGGTTCGCTAACTTTAGGGGTGGGAGATACCAGAAAAATTATAGCGATGCAGGCTAACACTAATGGAATTAAAAAGGATAGCGCGCTGGTATTGATAAATAACACTGCAATAGAACCCAACGACGCTCCAATAAAGGTAGGTAACATCAAAGGCTTTATTGTTGGCCAGTGAATATTCCTCTTCTTGATAAGAATGAAACTCGCCGTGGCTGTGCCTATGGCCCCTTGAAGTTTGTTGGTTCCTATAGCAACTAGTGGGTTTACACCCGATAACATAAGAACGGGGAGGGTGATTAATCCGCCCCCTCCAGCTAATGTATCAAGTAACCCAGCCACTAAAGCAACGACAAACAACAAGCATATTAACCCTATAGTGATATGTTCCATTAAATTAAGACTGATCCTTAGACATGATTGACTTCACTAATATTGAGGTATCACAACGATTGTAACCTTGCTTTTGAAGTTGCTCGTAGGATGCATCTACAAGTTTGACTAGTGGGGTATCTATTCCTAATTGCTGCGCTTGATTAAGGCAAATATTAAGATCTTTTCTCATCCAGTCTATTGCAAAGCCAAAATCAAACTTATCCATCGATATGGTTTCTGTTCTTTGTTCTAATTGCCAAGACTGTGCTGCTCCATGTTTCAAAACATCTTTAACTTGTACTAAATCTAAACCTGATTGCTTGGCTAACGCTAAGCCTTCAGACATGCCTTGTAATATTCCTGCTATGCAAATTTGATTCACCATTTTACAGGTTTGACCGGCACCTACTGCTCCTAAGAGGTTGATACTTTGAGCATAACAAGACAAGGCACTGTGTACTTTCTCAAGGCTCTGCTTATCGCCACCTACCATAATAGTTAGCTCACCTTTTTGCGCTCCAATTTCACCACCAGAAACCGGTGCATCTAAAAAGCGTTGATCTTGTAATGGCAGCGCGGCGGCAATTTCTTTCGCAACTTCTACAGAAGTGGTTGTGTGATCTATCAATATCCCATTAGGAGCTAAACCGGTTAAGACGCCATCAGGTCCAAAACATACTTCTCTTAGGTCGTTATCGTTGCCGACGCATAACATCACAATTTCTGCCTGTTCGCAGGCCTCTTTGGGCGTCTGAGCTACTTTTCCTTTGTATTGTTGTTGCCAGGCTAGTGACTTTGACATAGTCCTATTAAATACTGTGGTATCCAAACCGTTTAACTGTAAATGCCCAGCCATGGGATAACCCATAGTACCTAAACCAATAAAGGCTACTTTCATTTTTAGCTCCATAAAACATAATGAGTTGATGGTTGGAATTACATCAAATTATTATCTCCCAATATAGATAAATAGCGCCTTTAACTAGGTTAATTAGCCAATTTATAACTAGCCCTAGCTGATTGGTTAGTACAATTGCTATTATTGTACTAATTTTTTGGTTTTGTTGGGCTTATAAACATGTGGGACTGGATACAAGGCATTGATTTGAAAAGCAAAGGCTCGCCTTTTGTTTATCAAATTATATATAACAGGCTTGAGTCCGCTATTTTATCTGGTGTGTTAAAAGCAGGTGATAAACTGCCACCCCAAAGGCAGTTGGCCGAGAGGCTGAATATCGCGCTTGCAACTGTCACTAGGGTGTACAAGGTGGCGGAGAAACAGGGCTTGCTGTCAGCCAAAGTAGGGAAGGGCAGCTTTGTATCTACTATGCCTTTGTTATCCCATGCTATCAGTGCAAAGGAAAATCAATGTATTAACCTTTCAATTATTAAACCACAAGTGGCAGTGTCTGAGTCTATGTTAAAGACGCACTTAGGTGAGCTAGTTGCCCATACAGACTTAGCTAAATTAATGGATTACAACACAGAGGGCGGGAGCTTAACGGATCAACAGGCGGCGCGGCTATGGTTAACCAGTCTTGGTGTAACGCTCACCGATAAGGTGATTAATATTTGCAGTGGCGCGCAACATGGTTTGACTGTTTTACTTAATTGTATGAGTAATTATGGTGACTGTATTGCTGTAGAAGAGCTTTGTTACCCGGGGATTATTTCTGCAGCCAATCAGCTAGGGCGAGTGCTAGTGCCCATAAAGATGGATAGCCAAGGAATGTGTCCTGAGTCTCTATGTAAGGCCTGTGAGGAGCATGATATTAAAATGGTTATATTAGTTGCATCTCACCAAAATCCCACTAGCCGGGTAATGCCAAAAAGCAGAAGAGCAGCAATCGCTAAAATTGTTTCAGAGCAAGAGCTTTGGTTAGTAGACGATGATGTGTATGGTTTTCTCAGTCCAGAGCTTGAGCCTATATCTAACTTAATTCCCCATAGAAGTTTCTATTTAAACAGCCTTTCAAAGTCTGTGTTACCCGGCCTTAGAGTTGGCTACTTGGTGGCACCTGAGAGCTTTAAACATCAAATATCTGGAGAAATACGCAATAGTATTTGGATGCCCGTACCTTTAACTTTGGCATTAGCGTCAAAGTTAATATTGTCAGGGGCAGTAAACGAAGCTCAAGAGCAACAAATAGAAATAGCGTGTCGACGTCAGCGTTTAGCGAAACGAATTTTAAAAGACTGTCAGTATGAGTCTCAAGAAAATGGTTATCATATTTGGTTAATATTGCCACCAAGTTGGGGTAGTGCTGCTTTTTGTAGCGCCTTAAAAAAGCGAGGGGTAATGGTCACTAGTGCTGAATACTTTGAAAGTAGAAGTAGTAAAAGTACTAACGGCGTAAGAATTTCTTTAATGTCACCAAGCTCTGATGATGAGCTAAGTTTTGCTTTGCATATAACAGCTAAACTTATTCAAACCAGCTTTGATTAATAAGGATTATGTATTCTGGGCAGGGGCTCTTTTCACTCGTTTTTGCTGGAATCCAAATGCAAAGATCACTAAAGCGAAACACCAAATTGGAATGTTTCCGAAGGTTCGATACGGCGTGTCACCCGAGACTTGTTTAATTTGATCACTTAATACGCCAGCCTCGAACTGAGGTAAACGGCTTTGGATCTCACCTGTATGATCAATAAAGGCAGTGATACCATTGTTAGTGGCTCTTAGTACTGGCAATCCAAACTCTTTAGCTCTGACTTGTGCTATTTCTAAATGTTGATCAGGGCCATGAGAGTGACCAAACCAAGCATCGTTACTTACTGTTACTATAAAATCTGTATTGTGATACAAGTTGGCGGATATTTGACTAGGGAAAGCTATTTCAAAACATATTGCAGGGGCCAAATGATAACCTTTAGCCAAGAGGTTATCTTGTTGATAACTTCCACGGCTAAATGAAGACATAGGTAAATCAAAGATAGGTGCAATGCCTCTTATCCAGTCTTCAAAGGGGATAAACTCACCTATTGGCAATAAATGGTGTTTTGCAAAGCGGTTGTTATGTAAATAATGGTACTGGCCTTTTCCAATGCTATCGTTTTGCTGTGAGGGCTCATGCTTTAACCCCAAGCCGATTAAGTTATTGTATGCCTCTCTGGTTTCAAAATTGTAATTTACTATGCCTGTAATTAATCCAGCACCATGCTTTGCTGCTAGGTTATCAATGTTCGATAGGTAATCTTGTGCAATGGGTTCGAGTTTAGGAATAGCCGCTTCTGGCCAAATAATAATGTCGCTTTGCCAATGGTCTGATGTAAGCCTTTGATACTTTTCCATGGTTGGTTGGTCTTGCTCGGGAGTCCAGCGTAGGGCTTGTTCAATGTTTCCCTGTACCATAGAGACATTAACCACCTCGCCAGTTGGCTTAGCCCATTGATAGTTATTTAATACGCTTCCAGATATCAATACAGTGCTTGCTAGTATTAACCCTTGCAGCCATTTTTTTTGGGGTATCAAAATGGCAAGTGAGGTGCAAAGTAAAACGAGTAAAGTGCTTACGCCCACTTCACCTATCACCGCAAACCAACCAGCGAGGGGGCTTGATAATTGTGAATAGCCTAGTGATAACCATGGAAAGCCAGTAAAGAGCCAGCCTCTTAGGGTTTCAAAGGTTAGCCAAATTAACGGCAACACCGCAGGCCAAAGTCTACTTGTAAAATACCTTGTAAGGATCAAACTTGCGAATGCAGGGTAAAGAGCTAGGTAACTGCAAAGTAAAACCATTAGGCCAATTGATGCGATTAAAGGAAGGCCACCGAAATCAGCAATACTGACATGTACCCAGCTTATTCCTGCCCCAAACCAACCTAAACCAAATGCAAACCCAAGTTTAAAGCCTTGTTTTTTATCTGCTAGTGATAGCAGGTAAATAAACCCTGATAAACTCAGCAGCATAAGCCACCACAGTGAAAACGGGGCATAACTAAAGGTTAAACTTATGCCTAAAACAAAAGCGAGAAACATCTTTAGTTTGAAAGGGATGCTCTCTGCTTTTGACAAGACGTTTTGATTAACCTTCATCTTCAGGCAGGGTTACCTTTAATTGTAGGAGTCTACGTTTATCTGAGTTGGTAACTTTAAACTGGATGTCTTTTATTGTTACTTCTTCATCCCTTTGTGGCATGTGCCCAAATGCTTTTAGAACAATACCACCAATGGTATCTGCATCTTCTTCATTAAACTGAGTTTCAAAAAACTTATTAAAGTCTTCTAATGAAGTTAATGCTTTTACTGAGTAGGTGTACTTATTTAGCGGACGAATGCCATCGAATTCACTTTCTTCAACGTCATGCTCGTCTTCGATTTCGCCAACAATCAGCTCTAGAATATCTTCAATGGTGACTAATCCAGACACACCGCCATACTCATCAACAACAATCGCCATATGATAACGTTTTTGTCTGAATTCTTTTAATAAGACATCAACTCGTTTACTTTCAGGAACAATAACAGCGGGGCGTAGAATATTTTTTAATTCGAATTCTTTACCCGGAATAAAAGCATATTCTAGTAAATCTTTCGCAAGTAAAATGCCTTCAATATGATCTTTATCTTCGTTAATAACGGGAAAGCGAGAGTGGGCAGACTCAAGTAAAATTGGAAGAAACTCTTCCACACTTTGGTCTATCTCAATGGTTTTCATTTGCGCCCGTGGGATCATGATATCCCTTACGCGCATTTCACTAACCTCCATGACTCCTTCGATCATTTCCTTAGTTTCAGGATTAATGACCTCACGTTGCTCAGCCTCAGCTATGACGCCAAACAACTCTTCCTTATTTTGCGGCTCTCCCGTGAAGGTCTGGACTATTTTGTCTATCCAGCCTTTATTGGCAGAACCGTTTGTAGACGGGGGATTATCTTCGCTCATGATCTCGTTAATATTTAAAGTTTATGTAATGTGTAAACGGGTAACTGAAAATCAGTTTACCGAATTTAGACCTGCATCATTAATGATCTTGGTAGGGGTCGTCAATGGCTAATTGCTTTAAAATGGCAATTTCTAACCCTTCCATTTCGTTCGCTTCGCCATCTTCTATATGGTCATAGCCAAGTAAATGCAAGCAGCCATGTATGATCATATGTGCCCAATGATCAAGATTCGCTTTATTTTGCTGTGTTGCTTCTGCCTCTACCACTTGGCTGCAAATTACTAAATCACCTAGTAATGGGGGCATATCGCCTTGTTGGTTAGCCTCATCATGAATCATTATTTCAGGCATTTCGAATGGAAAAGACAGCACATTTGTGGGCTTGTCTTTTCCTCTAAACTCAAAATTTAGGGCCTGACTTTCTTGGGTGTCTACCAAACGTACAGTGATTTCTTGGTTTGATAAATTTTGATGTGCTAATACGGTATCTAGCCATAACTGAATATTGCGCTCTGAAGGAATAGCTTCAGAGGTGGTAGCCATTTGTAAATCTAGAATAGCGGTCACTGGGCTTTCACTTATTGATTGTCCTGCTGTTTCGCCAAGGCTTCTTGTTGTGCTTTTTTCTCTAGGCGTTCTTTTTCCTTTTGACCTTCATACTCTTCGTATGCGGTAACGATTCTGGCTACCACAGGATGACGAACAACATCACCTGCACTGAAAAAGTTAAATGAAATATCATTAACGTCTTTAAGCACCTCAATAGCGTGCCTTAGGCCAGAGCGCATACCTCTAGGTAAGTCAACTTGGGTAATGTCACCTGTTATTACCGCTTGTGAGTTGAAACCAATACGGGTTAAGAACATTTTCATTTGTTCTACAGTGGTGTTTTGGCTTTCATCTAAAATAATGAAGGCATCATTTAAGGTTCGTCCACGCATGTAGGCTAGGGGAGCCACTTCAATGACATTGCGCTCAATTAGTTTTTCTACTTTTTCGAAACCTAACATTTCGAATAGGGCGTCATATAAAGGTCTTAGGTATGGATCAACCTTTTGTGATAAGTCACCTGGTAAAAAACCTAACTTTTCGCCTGCTTCTACTGCAGGTCGAGTGAGTAAAATTCTGCGTATTTCTTGCCTTTCAAGCGCTTCAACGGCACAAGCTACCGCTAAGTAAGTTTTACCGGTTCCTGCGGGCCCTACACCAAAGCTAATATCATGATTCATAATATTAGCAACATACTGAGACTGATTTGGGTTACGTGGTTTGATTACACCCCGTTTTGTTTTTATATGGACTTCTTTGCCGTAGTGACCAGCTTCAGCTCTTTCAAGACACTTTGACTCTTGTATAGCTAAATGTACTTTATCAGGCTGAATGTCCGGAATTTCACCTCTAACAGGTTGAGTTTCTAAATACAGTAATTTCAGTAGCTCCACTGCACCACTAGATTGCTGGGATTGTCCTGTTACTTTAAATTCGTTATTTCGGTAGGTGATTTCTACCCCTAAACGACGTTCTATTTGTTTAATGTTGTCATCAAATGGACCACATAAACTTGATAGACGTTTATGGTCAGACGGCTCTAATAAAAATTCACTACTGGTAAGTTTGCTCAAGTATGTACTCTCTAATGCAATAATTCGTAAGTTTGACTACTAAGGGGCAAATGTTGCAACGCCTAGGTCGTCAATGTTTGCTGTGTTTTTAGCTAGTAAGGTTTGCGGTGAAAGGTCATTCCGTAAATCCATATCTGCTTCAGTTCTGACAACATCACCTCGTAATGAGTTTGCAAACACATCGGTAATTTTTACATCAACAAAATGACCTATCATTTCAGGGGTACCTTCGAAGTTAACCACTCTGTTGTTTTCCGTTCTACCACTAAGTTCCATGGGGTTTTTCTTCGATGGGCCTTCAACCAAAATACGTTGCTCTGTGTCTAGCATATTTCGTGCAATGCGCAGCGCCTGCTGATTAATACGTTGTTGTAACAAACTTAAACGCTGTTTTTTGGTTTCTTCTGAAACGTCATCAGGTAAATCGGCGGCTGGTGTTCCAGGACGTGCGCTATAGATAAAGCTAAAGCTAAGATCGAAATCCATGGCTTGAATTAAGTTCATAGTCGCCTCAAAGTCAGCATCTGTCTCACCTGGAAAACCAATAATAAAGTCAGAGGACATGCTTAAATTTGGTCGTATCTTTCTTAGTTTACGAATTTTAGACTTATATTCGATAGCGGTATGGCCTCGTTTCATAAGGTTTAAAATTCGGTCGGCACCAGACTGAACAGGCAAGTGTAAGTGGTCTACCAACTCAGGTATTTGCGCATAGGCGTCTATAATGTCATCGGTGAATTCAACTGGATGAGAAGTGGTGTAGCGAATACGGTCAATCCCATTAATAGAGGCTACAAGCTCTAACAACTCAGCAAATGTACACACACTGCCATCATAGTTAGGTCCTCTAAAGGCGTTAACATTTTGACCAAGTAAGTTGACTTCGCGAACACCTTGTTCTGCCAACTGAGCGATTTCTAGTAATACATCATCCACTGGGCGACTGACTTCTTCACCTCGGGTGTAAGGTACTACGCAAAAGGTGCAATATTTTGAACAGCCTTCCATAATTGATACAAAGGCAGAAGGTCCTTCTGCTCTTGGTTCAGGTAAGCGGTCGAACTTTTCAATTTCAGGGAAGCTTATATCTATGACTGATTTGTCGCCCCCTTTAATTTGATTGATCATTTCAGGAAGTCTGTGAAGGGTTTGTGGCCCAAATACAAGATCTACAAAAGGTGCACGCTTGCGAATAGTTTCACCTTCTTGAGATGCTACGCAACCACCTACACCAATTATCAAATCGGGTTTATCTTTTTTAAGGTTTTTCCAACGACCTAGCTGGTGAAATACTTTTTCTTGGGCTTTTTCACGAATAGAACAAGTATTAAGTAAAATAACGTCTGCGTCTTCAGCTTCGTTAGCAACCTCATAACCATGGGTAGAGTCTAATAAATCTGCCATTTTTTCCGAGTCATACTCGTTCATTTGGCAACCCCAAGTTTTAATAAATAGCTTTTTTGTCATAACAGATTTTTTAATTTACCCTACCGTTCACGAGTCTTTATCTGTAACAGATAGGACTCTTTTCTATACGCTGTAAAAGAGCCGCGTATTTTACGTGTTATTTCTAGAGATCGCTACTTTTAGCTTAATCTAAACATACTTTGGGGAGCAAGATTATCAACAAAGTGGTTTGCTGCTAATTTAGGATATCTTGATGGCATCTGACTTGGTATCCTAATCACAATCAATAACAAAGAGTTAAATGAGTTCTAATGCAAAATTTACATAATATTTCTGTGGGCGCAATTGAAGTTGCCAATGACAAACCATTTGTATTGTTTGGCGGTATGAATGTCCTTGAATCCCGTGATATGGCAATGAAAATTGCTGAACACTATAAAGAAGTAACGACTAGGCTGAATATTCCTTATGTGTTTAAAGCTTCTTTTGATAAAGCGAACCGTTCATCGGTTAACTCCTATCGCGGTCCAGGAATGGAAGAGGGTTTGAAAATATTTGAGGAAATCAAAAAGACTTTTGATGTTCCATTGATTACAGATGTTCATGAACCTCACCAAGCTGCGCCAGTTGCTGAAGTGGTTGACGTTATTCAATTACCAGCATTTTTAGCCAGACAAACAGATTTGGTCATTGCTATGGCTCAAACTAACGCTGTCATAAATGTAAAAAAGCCACAATTTTTAGCAGCACATGAAATGCGTCACATTATTACCAAGTTTGGTGAAGCGGGTAATAATAAAATTATTTTGTGCGAGCGAGGCTCCTGTTATGGGTATAACAATTTGGTAGTTGATATGCTTGCTATGGATGAAATGAAAGCCTATGCCCCTGTTATTTTTGATGCTACACACGCGTTGCAAAAACCAGGAGGTAGAAGCGACTCTGCAGATGGTAGACGCGCTCAGGCTGCGCAACTCGCTAGAAGTGGCATGGCATTGGGCTTAGGTGGTCTATTTATTGAAGCTCACCCTAATCCGAATGAAGCAAAGTGTGATGGACCTTGTGCCTTAGCACTAGACAAACTAGAACCTTATTTACAACAAATGAAAGCATTAGATGATTTAGTGAAGAGCTTTGCAGTACTAGATACGAGTGCAAATTAAAAATATAGTTGAAAATATCTTGAGTAAGTTTGCTGTGTCGACACCTTGAAATGCAAAGGGTTGCATTGGTTCGACACAGCGCTAACTTACTTAAACAATGTTAACGAGCAGATAAACCAAAAATTAATTATTCAGCAATGACTACCTTAAATTTAAATTTTGGTAATTGTTCGTTGTTGCTGCGAACTAGTTCATCTGTTTGTAGCTCTAATGCAGCAGCGTTTATTTCTTTGGCTATTTGACTTTTTGAAACAGGCGCTTCGGTCAAGCCTATCATGTTAGCAATATTTTGCTTAATTTCAGCCTCTAGGCTAGTAGTCTGACTTTCATTTTCTACAGCCGAGTTTAGTTTAGCCTGTGCAGCAGGAGTTGCTAATATAGCGATAACGCCAATAGTTTTGAGTATTTCTTTTATAAATAGATTTTTCATTTTGTTAACCTTAAGTTTATTAATGTAAGTTAAAAGTTTACTTTTTTGATTAGTTAATCTGCTAATGGAAGCTATTATTTGTTTTATAACAACTAATTTCTTCCACGGGTTAAATTCTAAACAACTTACTTATATTAATAAAATGACTATTTGTATTGTTGCGCATTAGAAAAACTAATGCTTAAATATGCATTAACCTTTTATAATTATGCAGACCCATATGCCTAGGCGATTACCACCTTTAAATTCACTTAAAACCTTTGAAGCCGCGGCAAGGCATTTGAGCTTTACAAAGGCGGCAGATGAATTATTTGTGACTCAGGCGGCAGTAAGTCATCAAATAAAAGCCCTTGAAGATTTTTTATCAATGAAATTATTTGTTCGAAAAAATCGAGCTTTGTTTTTAACTGAAGAAGGGCAAAGTTATTATCTTGATTTGAAAGATATATTTCAGGCGTTACATGAAGCAACGGATAAGCTTGTGGCAAAAGGTGAAAAAGGCGCAATTACTGTTGCCTTGCAAACAAGTTTTGCAATTCAATGGTTAGTACCGAGGATTAATCAGTTTACCCAGATAAACCCTGATATAGACATAAGGATAAAAGCTGTAGATGGTGATGAGGGATTTTTAACCGATGATGTTGATGTGGCAATTTATTTTGGTCGAGGAAAATGGCCTGGATTAGTTGCTGATAAATTACATACAGAATATCTAACTCCTGTTTGCTCACCTTTATTATTTCAAGGTGACAAACCTTTAAATAAACTAGATGATCTCTCTAAACATGTATTACTCCATGATCTTTCCCGAGAAGCTTGGCAGGGATGGATAAAGCATTTTAATGTGTTGGGGGTAAACGTAAATCAAGGACCTATTTTTAGTCATTCAATGATGGTTCAACAAGCTGCAGCATTAGGGCAAGGTATCGCCTTAGGACATAGTGTTTTAGCCAGGCAAGAAATAGAAGCAGGGCGGTTAGTATGTCCTTTTGAAGAAAAGCTAATTGTTAAGAATGCGTACTATTTAGTATGTCATCAATCTCAAGCTGAATTAGGTAAAATCACCGCCTTTCGAGAGTGGTTGTTAGATGAAGTAACGGCGGATCAAATTGATAGAGACTTTAGTCAATCGGGCAGATAATGCTATAGCAACATTGGTATTTGCACATGGCGCAGGTGCTGGGCAAACAAGTGAATTTATGACTCAGATTGCAGAGGGGATCAGCGGTCATCAAATTAATGTGGTGCGATTCAATTTTGCCTATATGGAGTTGGCTGTCACTTTGAACAAAAGAAGGCCACCAGAGAAAGCTGAAAAGCTAATAGAGCGCTTTAGTCAGGTCTTAGATGAGCTGGATGCAAGCTTGCCCATCTTTATTGGTGGAAAATCTATGGGGGGGCGAATTGCAAGTATGCTATTAGAAAACAGCTTGGCCCAAGGCTGTATTTGTATGGGCTACCCATTCCACCCACCAGGTAAGCCAGAAAAATTGCGTATAGATCATTTACAACATCTTACTAAACCCATTTTAATTTTGCAGGGAGAGCGAGATAATTTTGGCACAAAAGAAGAAGTACAGGGCTATCCATTATCAGAAAAAGTGAAAGTAAACTTTATTACTGACGGTGATCATAGTTTTAAACCTAGAGTGAAATCTGGTGTTACCCTGCAGCAGAATCTCACTAAGGCTATCCAAGATTCTGTCTCATTTATAAAAGCAAATAGGGTTTCATTAACTTAGCTTGCCTCAAGTTACCTGAACTATCAAAAAATCTCATTACAATAAGCCATTAAGTATTCATTGTTTTTGTTATCATAACGATTAATTGCTTAACCTGTATTTTACTATAAAAATCCCTGTGGATTTGTAGCGAGCTTTGTTATGAAAATCGTATTGTTTTTTGCTGCTTTTAGCGGAATGTTGTCGGTGATTTTGGGAGCATTTGCAGCCCATGGCCTCAAAAATAAGTTGTCTGTTAGCCAATTAGAGACCTTTCAGATTGGTGTTCAATATCAGATGTATCATAGTCTAGCGCTAATTCTTGTTGTTATTCTATATCGTCAAATGCCACAAAGCTTATTGGTATACAGTGCAGGCTTTATGCTAGCCGGTATGCTCTTTTTTAGTGGTAGTTTATATGTGTTAGCAATAACACAAATTAAATGGTTTGGACCTATTACCCCTTTAGGTGGGCTATTTTTTATAATTGGATGGGCATTATTAATGGTATCTGTCGTTAAAGGAGTAGGGTATTAATGGCAGGGTTAGTCTTGTATTGCAGAAGTGGTTTTGAAAATGATGTGGCGAATGAGGTACAAGAAAAAGCAAGCAAATTAGACGTTTTTGGTTATGTAGAAGCTAAAGGAAATAGCGGGTTTGTGTTGTTTCATTGTTATCAACAAGAGCATGCAGAGTTTCTTGGCAAAAAGTTACTTTTCAGTCAATTGATTTTCGCAAGGCAGCAATTTGCCTGTCAGCATGTCATTGAAAATATGGATGTAAACGACAGGATTAGCCCCTTGTTGGATGCTTGTAGCGATTTTCCATTATGTGGTGAACTTCGAGTTGAATATGCTGATACCACCGAAGGGAGAGAACTATCAAAGTTTTGTAGAAAGATCAGTGTTCCCTTGCGACAGGCCTTACGGAAAAATAACAAGCTGACCAATAAAGACAATGCAAACAAGCCCGTATTGCACATCTTTTTTACCCAAAATGACAAGGCTTATATTGGGTTTTCATTTAGCAATAATAACTCGCCATTACCTTTGGGTATTATGCGTTTAAAATTTCCCTTTGACGCTCCCAGTCGTTCAACTTTGAAATTAGATGAAGCGTTTCAAACATTTATTCCAAAAGAAGAACATGAGGTGCGTTTACAAGGTGGCCTACATGCGGTTGATTTAGGCGCCTGTCCTGGTGGATGGACATATCAACTGGTAAAGCGTGGTATGTTTGTACATGCGGTTGACAATGGGGCTATGGATGAAAGTCTAATGGAAACAGGTCAAGTGATTTACTGCCCAGAAGATGGCTTTAAGTTTCAACCAAAAAAGAAAAATATCTATTGGTTAGTCTGCGATATGATAGAGCAGCCGCAGCGAGTAGCAAAACTTATGGCCACTTGGGTGGCAGAACAAAGATGTAAAGAAGCGATGTTTAATTTAAAGCTGCCAATGAAAAGACGTTATGAGTCTGTTCAAGGGGCATTGGCGATAATTGATAATGTCATGAAGTCGGCCAACGTAGGCGCTTATGAAATTCAAAGCAAGCACCTTTACCATAATAGGGAAGAGGTTACGGTACATTTAAGACTGAAAAACAACTAAGGGATCTAAGCACTCTAAAAGTAAGTGCTTGGGATCAGATTTATGAAAGTTTTGTTTTTATCCGATTAACGCTATCGTTAATCGGATAGTGGAAAGCTATTGGTCAAGCGGAATGTTAAAGTCTTCAGACAATTCAAAATCCCCATTTACCTTTGCAATTTTATTATCAACAAATTCAATGGTGAGTTCTTTACGAAAGTCTTCGCCTCTTATTTTCATTCCTCTTTTCATTTTATAAATATAGTACCAAGTATCATGGTCGAAGGCGTCTTCTAAAACAGGCTTACCTAATACGTACTCTACTTGTTCTTTTGTCATATCAATGCGAAGTTTTTTAACTTCTTTCTCATCTAAAAAATTACCTTGAGGTATATCGATACGAAAAATCCAATCAGCACAAGCTGACAATGTTAATGTGGTTATTAAAACAACTAGTAAATTCTTGAACTTCATTTTTACTCAATATCTTGGCGTTTGAAAAAGGCAATAAACCGCTACTGTAAAGGGAAACCCTATACATTTGGCGAAGCATCCTAACCCAGCAATCACGGCTCAATCAATCCTTAATTACTATGAATTACTGATTTCTAGCAATTCTTTGGCATTAGCTATGGCTGACTCCGTTAGTGTGTCACCTGCTAATAGACGTGCCAACTCTTCAATTCGTTCATTTTCTTTTAAAGAAATCATGTGAGTTTCTGTGGTGTTTTTATCACTAAACTTAGTCACAAACATTTGGTTATGGGCTCTAGCGGCAACTTGGGGTAAATGAGTAACACAAATGACTTGGGTTGAATGTCCCAATTTACGCAGTAATTGGCCCACCACAGAGGCTGTGGAACCACTAATTCCGCTATCAACTTCATCAAAAATCATAGTAGCAATATCACTGCTACTTGAGCTAATCACTTGAATGGCAAGTCCGATTCGAGATAATTCACCGCCAGACACTACTTTATCAAGTTGATCCTTAGCTTGGCCCTTGTTAGTTGAAACCATAAACCTAACAGTATCTAAACCTGAGCTATGTGGCTTACCAAGCTCATCATGCTCAATAGTGATTTCAAACTGTGTATCAGCCATGTTCATTTGATGAACGTGTTTTTCTACTTCTTTAGCAAAGGCTTTAGCGGCTTTCTTTCGTGAGCTACTTAGTTGTAATGCAGCTTTTCGATACTCCAGCTCTAATAAAGCAAGCTGTTCTTCTAGCTCTTCTAACAATGAGTCATCTTGAACTAGTCCTTTGTATTCTGCATTTAGGTTTTGGTGAAACTCATAAAGTGATTCTGGCTGTACATTGTGCTTACGAGACAAATTAAGAGCTTGTGAATACCTAGCCTCTACATTTTGCATTCGCATAGGATCAATTTCTAATTGCTCTGTATAAGCTCTTAACTCATTTGCAGCTTCATCAATTTGAATGCTTGCTTCTGTTAGCATAGATACAATAGGGGATAGGCTAGGATCATGCTCTTGTAACTCAGTTAGTCTATCTACACTATTTTGTACTGCTGATAACGCATTAAAGTCTTCTGCTTCGTATAATTGATGAAAGCTAATTTGACTCTGTTCCAATAATGTTTGGCTATGGCTTAATTTTTTATGCTCGATTTCTAATTCAATAAACTCGCCTTCAGCCAAGTCAAATTCGTCTAGCTCCTGAATTTGGTAGGATAGTAATTGACTACGATCGGCTCGCTGTTTTTGCCCTTCAAGCAGGCTTTGATATTGCTGCTTTTGAGCCCTTAAAACTTGATAACGACTAGATACTTTGTCGAGCAATTGTTGATGTTCAGCATATTGATCAACCAAATGTTTTTGATTTTCATTTTTTAAAATATGTTGATGGGCGTGTTGTCCGTGAATACTTAGTATCTGTTGCCCTAAACCTTTTAGCTGCTGCAACGGTACTGGGGTGCCATTAATAAAAGCCTTAGAACGCCCCTCTGAAGAAATAACACGTCTAATGATAACTTCATCAGCATCAGCTAGTTCATGTTCGTTAAGCCATTCTAGGGCAGCTTTTTGCTGTTTAATATCAAAGGTAGCACTAACCTCTGCTTTGGCAGCCCCTGTTCTTACCATACCGCTGTCTGCACGCTCTCCTAAACATAAACCTAATGCGTCTACAGATATAGATTTACCTGCGCCTGTTTCACCGGTTATGGCTGTCATGCCAGGGGTGAAATCAACATCTAAGGTCTTTACAACTGCAAAATTGCGTATGGATAGGTGTGTAAGCATAAAAAACTGCCCGTTAAGTGGTTATATATACAGTAACTGTAAATATAAACAGGTGTTTGGGCTGTGTCCAGTAATTAGTGCGCTGGGTTTGCAATTAATACAGCTTACTGCCCCAACTCAGCTTAGTTCTTAAAACGTTAAAGTAATTATAACCTTTGGGGTGTATCAAAGTTAGTTTGGCTGGATTCTTAGATATCTTTATTTCATCCCCAGGCAAAACCGTCAGCACAATATGGCTGTCGCAACTAACTTGGAGGTTATCTGTGTTTTCTGGAGATACTTTTAAGGTCACTATACTATTAGCATCAACAACTATCGGGCGGCTACTTAAAGTATGGGGGAACATTGGAACTAAGCTTAATGCATCTAGTTTTGGGGTAAGAATAGCTCCTCCACCAGATAAAGAATATGCCGTAGAGCCTGTAGGGGTAGCGACTATTAAGCCATCAGAGCGCTGACTAAAAACAAAATGCTCGTCGAGATACACTTCAAATTCCATCATATGAGCAACTTTGCCATGATGCAGAACCACTTCATTTACTGCTGAGTCTTTACTCTGAATTTTTCCGTCTCTGTATACTGCAACTTCTAGTAAGAAACGTTGCTCTACTTTGCACTCGCCGTCAAAAATACTGTCTAATTGTGCTTCAATATCATCGGGACTAATATCGGTTAAAAATCCTAGATTACCTCTATTAATGCCAACCACAGCTACATTGTATTCAGCAAGGACACGGGCTGCACCTAGCATGTTGCCGTCACCACCTACAACTATCGCTAAATCTGCTTGTTTTCCTATGTCTTCTATGCTGCAAGCAACAATATCTTTGTCATCTAGGTTTGTCGCCGTATTGGTTTCAACCAATATCTCGCAGCCCCGCTGAGTTAAATACACTATCAGAGCATTAAGACTTATTTTAGCGCCCTGATGAGCTTGCTTACCTATTAATCCAACTGTTTTAAACTTCATTTAATATGTCATTAACTAAATTTCCACAGAGTATAACCAAGTGGCAGTTTGAAAGTCATATCTTTTAGTTTTATCCATAGTAAATAAGTTACTTATAATTCACTAAAAACAATGGAGATAGTTTGACTAAGGTATTTACTCGTCCCTATAGTAGCGGCCTAATTTGCTTTTAAAACGTTGCTTAATATTCTATGGGCCCACTTATGATTGATGTGTCAGGGTTTGAACTGACACCAGAAGAAATTGACATACTCGACCACCCCTTAATTGGCGGGCTAATCTTATTTACCCGTAATTATTATAATCAAGCACAATTGCGAGATTTGATAAAACAGATTAGAGAGGCCACCCTAAATGACATTGTCATTGCCACAGATCATGAAGGGGGCAGGGTGCAAAGATTTAGAGAAGGGTTTAGTAGGATCCCCGCAATGGGCAGCATTGACTCTTTATGTAGTAAGAATAAGCTCCCAGTCACTAATTTTACTAAACAATTGGGCTGGTTGATGGCCTCTGAGCTTCAGGCTTTTGATATAGATATTAGTTTTGCACCAGTTTTGGATATCAATGGTATCTCTGAAGTAATAGGGGATAGAAGTTTTCACCAATCACCTGAGCAGATTGTAACCCTAGCTAGTGCATTTATTAGCGGCATGAAACAAGCTGGAATGAGTGCCACTGGTAAACACTTTCCGGGGCACGGTAATGTATTAGAAGACTCACACGTTGCCATTCCCATCGATAGACGCAGTAAGCAGCAGATTTTTGAATTAGATATGGCAATATTTGCTGAAATAAATAAGCGAGGTTTACTCGATGCTGTGATGCCAGCCCATGTCATTTATCCAAATGTTGACCCTTTACCCGCTGGTTTTTCTGAAAAGTGGATACAGCAAATATTACGCACCGATTTAAAGTTTAACGGTGTGGTATTTTCTGATGACTTGTCTATGGAAGGCGCAGTCCAAATGGGAGGAATTATTGATAGGGCAAAATTAGCCATTGCAGCTGGCTGTGACATGGTACTGGTTTGCAACGATCCAACTGCAGCTGTCCAAGTTATTGATGGCTTACCCATTGAAAATACAATAAACGATGACAGTAACAATAGGCTTAGATCACTTAAACACAGCAATACATTTGACTTTAAACAATTACAGAAGTCGCAGCAATACCAGCAGATTACTTACACTCTTGATAAATTAATCAACACATAATCTAGTTTTAAAAATTTAGGGCAGTTAATGCCAGTTTGCCCTTTTTAAGGGCAAACTACCTGGGTGCTCTTTCAATTACTAGTAAGACAAAATGTCGCCTGCCGACAAATATGATCAACTTATCTTGTGTGAGAACTGATAAATGTTACTTGGCATTGTTAGTGCTTTGGCATGCCCACTTAGGTTTTTGAGAGGTATATATGATCACCACTAAAATAAAAAAGATGTCTATTTTGGGCGCAACATTGCTTGTTGTATTGTCAGCACCATTAAATGCAGCTGCTTTTGATTGGGAAGGCTTTGAGAAACAAAAAATTGATTTAAAGTTGCCACTTTTAACAGTAAAAGGTGAAAAAGGCTTGTTGGCTTGTGCTTATGTTGATGTAGCTACCTGTGAGAAGACGGGTGAGGCCTGTGCCATTGTATCAGGGGTTAAAACCCATGAAGATATGTTATCTAGGCCAGTAGTTAAGGTATCTAGCGCAGCAAAGGCATTGGGAGTTACTGAAGGTATGACAGGGGCCAAAGCTTTAGAAATATTACGTTAAGCTAGATAATCCTTCTTAGCTTTGGGTACATATAGTTAGTATGTACCCATATCTTGTTGCTGCTATTAACTCGCTAAATATCGTATGTCTCAACGGGACGATTGAGTAAACCTTCGACCTTCATTGAGTCGGCATTTTGGTACTTTTCGTCAATAAGTTTGCCCCGCCAATGTTGCTTAGCGTGTGTGTCCGCTGATACTTCTCTGACTAATTCAAAAATCGCTTTTACTATATTATTGTTTTGTTTTTGCTCTGCCATTTGCAGGTAAACCATGCGCCTAAGATTAGGCTCTATCATTGTTATCGGCCTAATTTGACCTGATTGTTCTAGATGGAAGGTGGCAGAAGAAGGGCATATTATCAGTCCTACGCCTTGGGTAACATAATGCAGGGTCGTCATCAATTGCCCAAAGCCTCTTTTGGATTTTAGTTTAATCCCATGTTTTTGCGCTTCTAACTGTAATAGTTGCGTAAGTGCGTCTTGTTGTTCGGGAACAAAAATCTCGTAGTGTTGTAAGTCTGTAAAGGGCAAGTTTGAGTACAAAGCTAATTCACTATAAGACGGATTTTGTGGTTGCTTAGATATATATAGAAACAAATCTTCGTCAATTAGTGGTAAAGCCTTTGAACTTGTATTGATATTCATAGGTGTAAAACATAGGGCTAAATCAACACTGCCTTCTGCTAACCATTTTTCTACGTCATAGCTAGGACCAATCCGATAAGAAAGCTCGATATTCGCAAATCTTTGTTCAAGGGCTTTTAAAAGAGGTATGGATAACACATTACAGTTAGACTGGCTTAGTCCTAAAATGACCTTACCTTTATATTCAGATTGATCGCCTGCTAAATCAGACTTAGCCGCTTGCATTTGCCCCATAATTAATTGGGCATGTTTTTCAAACTTTTTACCGGCGTCAGTTAACTCAACACCTCTAAAATCCCGTGCGAATAACTTGGCTTTCAGTTCATGTTCTAAATTCGCTAATTGCAAACTTATGGCAGGTTGGGCTACGTCTAAATGACGTGCAGCGGCGGTAATACTACCTTGTTCAGCTGTTACTAAAAAATATTGTAGTTGTTTGGAGTTCATAGGCTTCTCATCCTATTTTTATTGCTTTAATCATTTTTAGAGTTATGCCTATAGTTCACTATCACACATACGTACTCGAACTGGTTTTGTATCATTAAATTTCGAGAATATGTTTCTTATTTGATTATAAAGAATTTACAGTCAATATTCTTGGCTTCCGTGGTAGTTATTTTAAATTCAGTAAATAAAGTTAGCCATTGTCAGGCGGGCTCTGACCGTTAGATATAAATATATTATGTACCTGAACAATATTTATGTGCCTTCTGTCATATTTCAATAAGTTGTAAACTACGACAATAACTTATTCGTTGTATTGGTTTATTAATTACAAGGTATTTATCAAAGTCGCTTTATGTTGAATATTACTAGAAGACAATTTCTTACCATGGTAGGAGCTGCTGGCGGCTCCTCGGCACTACTTAAAACCTCTCTCGCTTTAGGTCTAATGCCTGATGAACCATATAATGGTCCCGTTAAGGTTAAACCCGCTGCTAAAGGGCAAAAACCTACGGCACTTATTTTAGGTGCTGGACTAGCTGGTTTATCTACAGCCTTAGAGTTAGAAAGAGCAGGCTACGACTGTACTATATTGGAAGCGTCTTTTAGGCCTGGTGGTCGTAATTTAACCGTACGTAATGGCGATAAAATTGACGAAATGGGTAACCCTCAAATTTGTCAATTCGACAACCAAGACAACTTATATTTTAACTGCGGTCCAGCCCGTATTCCTGGCCATCATAGACGATTATTGCATTATTGCAAAACCCTTAACGTGCCATTACAAATCAAAGCTAACAGCAGCAAAATGGCGTACTTTCAAGATGATAAGTCATTAGGTGGCAAACCTAAACGAATAGTCGAATATCATACTGATGCCCGTGGATTAATGTCTGAATTACTATGGAAGTCAGCAGATTCAAATCATTTTGATCAACTTTTAAGCCAAGAAGATGTCGCTAAGTTGAAGAAGTTTTCGAAAACTTACGGAGACTTAACAGAAAATGGTAAATACATAGGCAGTGACAGAGGTGGCTCTACTAAGGACCGTATGTTGGATTATCCAGCTCCTCATACACCTATTGAGTTAAAAGCTATGCTTGATAGTAGCTTTTGGTATGGCGGCCTATTAGGTTCAGAAACCTACGATTGGGCAGAGCCTTTAATGGAGCCGACGGGCGGCATGGACAATGTTATCAAAGCGTTTCTAAGAAACCTGAAGAAACAACCTGTTCTTAATGCCCAAGTGAAGAAAATATTTAATCGCGATAGCGCCGTAGAGGTGACTTACGAGCATGGCGGTAAATTCCATACTGTTCAAGCTGACTATTGTTTTAATAATATCCCAGCTCACTTTATGGCGGGAATTGAAAATAACTTCTCGACAACCTATCAGTCTGGTTTAAATGCTATCAAGCGCGGCCATTTGTTTAAAATTGGTTATCAGATGAAAGAACGTTTTTGGGAAAAAGACGGTATTTACGGTGGTATCAGTTATTCGAAGGATGCTATTGGGCAAATTTGGTACCCCTCACACGATATTCATGCTCCAAAAGGAATTTTATTGGGGGCGTACACCTGGGATGAAAAATCTACCAAAATGTTTGAAGCCTTATCACAGGAAGAGCGCTTGAAAGCAGGTGCTTTATCAGGTGAAAAAATCCATCCTGGCTACAGCAAATATATAGAAAACGGTATCACTATTCCGTGGTCTAGAATGAATCACCAAATGGGTTGTGGTTTACGTATGACCCATGACAATTTTGAAAAGTACTATCACCTATTACAAAAGCCTGAAGGACGTCACTTTATGATTGGCGACCAAATTAGCCACCATACTGGCTGGCAAGAAGGTGCGTTAGCTTCAAGCGAACAGGCATTACAACAACTAAATAAGATGTTAGCAGCCAGTTTTAATTTTGGAGGTGACACTTATGTTAGTTAAGGGATATTTGGCAGCATTGTTTTTAAGCTTAGCTGTATTTCAGGCCAATGCTGAAGAGGTGGTGACACCTGTTGGCTTAGAGTACTGTACCGTTTGTCACGGTGCACAGCTCAAGGGTAACGAAAATATTCAAGCCCCTAGATTATCTGGTTTATCAGATTGGTATTTAGAGCGCCAACTTCTTAATTTTAAAAATAGAGTAAGAGGCGATCACCCAGATAATTTAACGGGTGGCGAAATGATGCTGATGGCTAAGAACCTATCAGAGCAAGAGATAAAAGATATAGTGAAATGGGTAGTATCCACTGAGTCTCCAAAACCAATGGCAACTGTTGAAGGTGATATCAAAGCTGGCGAGGCGCTTTTTCAAACTTGTGCTGCATGCCATGGTGCTAACGCTAAAGGCAACGAAATGCTAGGAGCACCTAATTTGAGCGGCCTAAATGATTGGTATATATTTAATCAGTTAAACTACTTTAGGTTAGGTATGCGTGGTACCCATACTGCAGACACATATGGTCAACAAATGCGAGCCGTTAGTAGTGTGATCACGTCAGAAAAAGACGCAGCAAACTTGGCTGCATATATTCATCAATTAAAATAGCAGGAACAACATTTATGAAAAAATATTTATTACTAGCTGCAACTAGTTTGTTAGCAACGAGTGCTCTAGCCGATGTGACTCGTCATGCTTTACCAAACAATAGTACGTTTCCTATTTCTCGTGCAGTTGAAGTATCTCCTGAAACAACACTAATTTTCCATAGTGGCACAGTTCCTGGTCCTGTTAACCCAGATGCTGAACGTGGTAGCCGAGAGTACTATGGTGATACCGAAACCCAAGCGCTAAATGTTTTTAAACGTATGGAAGATTCTTTTAAAGAGTTAGGTGTAGGTTTTGGTGACATTATTAAAATGCAGGTTTTCTTGGTTGGTGACCCTACAATGGATGGCAAAATGGACTTCGCCGGTTTTATGAAAGCTTATACCAAGTACTTCGGTACTAAAGAGCAACCTAATAAACCAGCTCGTTCTGCTTTTCAAATAGCAGGATTAGCAGGTGGTCCGAATATGCTAATTGAAATTGAAGCAGTTATTGCTCGCCCTAATTAGTATTTTAGCCACTAACTACTCCGAGTTAGTGGCGTTTTTTCTTGTAAATTATTAATTTTGAAGTCCTTTTTTATTCCCCCATTGTAAAAAGTATGAGAAATTATTCACACCCAATTTAGGTTTGTGTGAGTAATATGCAAAACAATAATAAGACCATTCTACTTTCTATCGTATCTTCCTTAACCTTGTATTTTCTATTGGTTTTCTGGGGACACAACTCTGCCATTTCGGCAACTGCTGCCATTACTTTATGTACAGCAATGCTTTGGGTGACAGAAGCGATCCCTATTCCAGCTACCTCCTTAATTCCTTTTTTTGGTTTTCCTATGGCTGGAGTCATTGACTATAAAGAGGCCGCTTCAGCATTGGGAAGCCATGTGATTTTGCTGTTAATGGGCGCTTTTATGCTTTCAAAAGCCCTTGAAAAATCAAATGTTCATAGCCGATTAGCCTATTATTTAGTAAATATTACAGGTGGTAAAAGTGCGAAGCGTTTAGTGCTAGGCTTTATGTTAACTGCTGCCATCTTGAGCATGTGGATTTCAAATTCAGCTACCACACTAATGTTATTGCCCATCACTTTAGCGGTTTTGAAACATGTTAAAGATCCTCGTTTGACCATAGCCATGTTACTGGGGATAGCCTACGCCGCCAGTCTTGGTGGAGTAGGGACGCCAGTTGGAACACCACCTAATATTATTTTTATGAGTGTGTTTTTAGAATCCCAAGGTAAAGAGATTAGTTTTCTAGAATGGATGAAAACAGGTGTGCCGATTGTATTAATTGGGATCCCAGTTATTGCTTGGTGGTTAACCCGAAAGTTAGATGATAAACAAACTTTTATACTTCCAAAATCAGGTGCTTGGCTTGCAGCAGAAAAGCGGGTACTCATTATATTTTTAGGCATAGCATTGGCTTGGATGTTTAGACCTTATTGGACAGTTTGGTTAAATATGCCTTCAATTGGTGATAGCACAATCGCCCTAGTAGGGGTGCTAATAATGTTTCTTGTGCCTAGTGGTAATCAAGCGGCAGTGTCAGTGAAAACAGAGGATAAGAAGAAAGTAACCTTTGGTGAAGCTGTTGAAAAACCACAGTCGGATAAACTTTTAGATTGGGAAACGGCCACAGATATTCCGTGGGGGATGTTATTACTCTTTGCTGGCGGAATTTGTATTGCGAAAGCCTTCTCTGCATCTGGTTTAAGCGAGCTTTTAGGCCAATTATTGACAGGGTTATCAAGCTTGCCTGTTCCTTTACTTATCTTATCCATTTGTTTGTTTGTAACTTTTTTAACTGAAATTACATCTAATACAGCCACAGCAACTTTATTAATGCCAATTTTGGCAGCAACTGGTATGGCTGCTGGGATTGACCCTGCCTTGATGATGATGCCTGCGGCAATTAGTGCAAGTTGTGCATTTATGTTGCCGGTGGCTACTGCGCCTAATGCAATTGTTTACGGTATGAACAAATTTAGTATTCAAACTATGGCGCGAGAAGGGGTGATGTTGAATATATTTCTAGCTTTTATTATCACAGGCGTTAGTTATTTTACGATTTAACATACTGGTATAGGGATTATTTTATTGCTGAAAACATGGATGTTTGACCAATTTAGACAGGTAATATCTAGTTAGCTTTGTAATCTTTTGTAACATTTCAACTAGGCTTATTACATTATTTTTAAGCTTTTCTGGTTGTAATTTTTAGCATATTAACATGTTGTTTTAATGTGCTTTTTATTGACACAATCGCAACATTTCACGCTATGCACCTTAGTGGTGCTTTTGGCATGTTTTTGGTGCTTTAAAATTTTAACTCTCTTCTAGCTCCCTATATATCTAGTGTCAAAAACAATGGCATTAAATGTGCTTTGTTGTTATTTGAGTGCAAATTGTAATTTGTACTCCTTATCGAGCTAAGCTCAATTTAATAATAAAATAAAAAAGTGGTGTTATGGAACTGGAGTTATTGTTGTTTGTTGCTACCTTGTGTGTAGCCGGTGCAGTTGCGGGAATAACCTCGGGGTTATTTGGCAACGGTGGTGGGTTTGTAGTCGTTCCAGCTTTATTAGCGGTGTTTCCGTTTTTTACTGAGTCTTCTGCAGAGTTGATGCAAGTAGCGGTTGGTACTTCATTGGCATCAATTATTATATCGAGTACTCGATCTGTTCAGGCTCATCATCGTAAAGGCGCTGTTGACTTTACAGTTTTGAAAGATTGGGCTATTTGGCTAATATTAGGCGTGTTGGTTGGGCTTTATATTGCTTCGCAAACTAGCTCAAATGTTTTGATTCTAGTGTTTGCTACCGGTGTTTTCTTTTATTCAATTTACTTTTTGTTTCCAAACCTGTTTGCAGGGAAAACAGATTCACTAGATATGCCTAAAGGGATCGGTAAAGCTGCACTTGCTACGTTTTTAGGTGGCTTTTCAGCTCTATTGGGAATTGGCGGCGGCACCATTACGGTAATGACTATGGTGATATGTAATCGCCCGGTTCACCAAGCAGTTGCAACTGCTGCTGGGGTTGGTTTCCTTATTGGTTTACCAGGCGCTATTGGGTTTATGGCAATGGGCCATGATGTACCTAACTTACCTTACGGTACATTTGGATATGTGAACATTCCTGCTCTAGTGGCTATTAGTATCGGCTCAATTATAACGGCTCCTATAGGTGCCAAGTGGGCCCACAGTTTAGATGAAGTTCTTTTAAAGAAGCTTTTTGGCGTGTATCTGATAGTGGTGTCAATTTGTATGTTTTATAAAGCATATTAAGACTCAATTATAAAAATTAAGGTTAAAAATTATGACTGATAAATTAAGTAGACGTTTATTTTTACAAGGATCGGTAGCAGCTTCTGCTCTTGCTGCTAGTGGTATCATTACAGGGTCAGCAGTCGCCGCTCATCATAAAGGCCCCGCTGTTACGTATGGCCCCAAACCTGGGATAGCAAAGCTAAACGCTAACGAAAATCCTTTTGGACCGAGCCCTGCTGCTATGAAAGCCATAATGGAAGCCAGTACAAAAGGCGCATACTACGCTTCAGACCCTTATAAAGTTTTGGTAAGTATGATTGCTGAAAAAAATTCAGTTAGTACTTCGCAAGTGTCTTTAAGTGCAGGCTCTAGTGGTGTTTTATCTTATACCGCTGTGTTGGCTTCAACAAAGGGGAAAATATTGGGTCCAGATTTATTCTGGGACACCACAGCTAAAATGCCTCAGAAAATTGGTGCGGGTAAAATCAAGCGCACACCAAAAACAGCAGATTTAGGGATAGACCTAGATGCTATGTATGCGGCTATTACTCCTGATGTTGCTATGGTTCAGATCACCAACCCAAACAACCCTACGGGGCGTTTGCTAGATCCTGTTAAGTTACGTGAGTTCTGTATAAAGGCATCTAAAAAGGCGTTAGTTCTAGTTGACGAAGCATATAACGAAGTAACTGATATGCCAGAAAAGAACTCAATGATGTCATTAGTAAGAGAAGGCCATAACGTTGTTGTTGCTAGAACATTTTCTAAAATCTATGGATTAGCGGGTATGCGTGTTGGCTATATGATAGCTTCTGAAGAAAATACAGCAGAAATCAATCGCTACAGTTTAGGCGGTTATTCAATGAACCAAGCTGGTTTAGCGGCTGCAATAGCAAGTTATAATGATGAAGCATTTTTAAAAATGTCTAAATCTAAAATTGTTGAAGGCAGAGAAATGATTTTATCTGCTGTTAAAGACAATGGTCTAGTTGCCTTGCCTTCTGAAACAAATTTTGTGTTTGTTGATTTAGGTAAAGGTAATGCTGATATATTCCGCAAAGAAATGGAAAAGCAAAATGTGTTGATCCGCGGTATTTACCGTGATTACACTAATTGGTCTAGAGTAAGTACAGGCTTAATTCCAGATGTACAAAAGTATGTAGATGCAATGCCAATTGCACTGGAAAAAACCTTAGCTCAATCTTAATCAGTAGCTAAAGTCATGTTGCTAACAACTTAAAATCTGAGTTGTTAGTGACATTTGTTGTTACAATCTTGTCTTCTGTTTTTTGTAAATTACTGAATATTTCTCATTTTTGTTCATTGTTTCACCTCTGTGGTGCTTTACTACTCCTTTCATAAACTTCTTATTTAAAATCACTCAAAAGCCCTTTAACTTTGGCTGACATCACAGTTTTTTTCTCTTATCTGGGAGTATTTCTATCCCATTAGTGCTTGAAAGGCCTAGATATTATCAAGGTTTAGCAAACCTTTCGTTAAGATTCTATGGAGCCCTTTAAGGTATTGATGAGTTATTTTAGTAACAAAGTGTTACCTAGGGCGACAAAGACTAACAATACTTCTTTGCATCAAAAAGGTGCGTTTTAACTGTTTTTGCCCAAATTAGTGAGCTTTTGCCCAAGGGTGAATCTTTTGTTTATCCCTTTATATTGTACTTAGAAATTATTTTTCTAACTGCAATACCCCGCACGCCGCATTTTTAATGGTTCTAACAGGGTATAGGAAAAATATTGCACCCATGGATAATAATATCGGTTCCGGTTGGCATCTGAGTTGCTTTTTTAAAGTCAGGGAAGGTAATAACTTACCTAGCTTTTACCTAGTAAGTGCTTTGCACAAGATTAGTACACAAGAATAGTTAACAAAGTACTGATTAAAGATTATTCGGTAATTCCCAAATTATAAAGCGCACAATAAAATTGTCACAATAAGAGGTAATACATGCTTAAGCTACACACACTAAGTCGTTCTATTCGACGCAATTTACCCGTAATTGCGGCCAGCACTGGTTTGCTAATAACATCTCCTACTATCTTAGCTCAAGAAGAAGCGGCAGATGATGCGAGCACAGAACAAATTGTTATCACAGGTTCTCGTGGTGCACCACGATCTGTAGCAGATTCTCCTGTTCCAGTAGATGTGTTCAGTGAAGATGACTTGGTTGCTGTTCCGTTTACTGATACCAACGATATTTTAAAAACATTAGTTCCTTCATACTCACTTGGTCGCCAGCCAATTTCTGATGGTGCATCTTTTATTCGCCCAGCTACGTTACGTGGTATGCCGACTGATAAAACTCTAGTTTTAATTAATTCTAAGCGTCGTCATAAATCAGCCTTAGTTCAAATCGGTGGTTCAGGTACACAAGGACCTGATATTGCAACAATTCCATCGTCTGCTCTTAAAGGTGTTGAAGTATTACGTGACGGTGCAGCCGCTCAGTATGGTTCTGATGCGATTGCCGGTGTAATTAACTTTCAATTGAAAGACAATAGTGAAGGTGGTTCTTTATCTCTAGATATGGGGCAATTTTACGAAGGTGACGGTGAGCAATTTACTGTTACAGGTAACATAGGTTTTGCTTTAGGTGATAAAGGTTTTGTTAGTGTTTCTGGTGAAATCTCTGACCAAAGCTCAACTTCACGTTCTGAGCAATACTGTGAATCATGGGCTTGTGTTGATTCAACGTCTGAAGATTTCTTATCAGGATCTGGTTTTGATACGTCTCTTTCTGGTTATACAGAAGAGTCATTTATAGCTGGTTTAGGTGATGCTAACCTTGGTGGCGAAAATGTAGTTCAGCCTTGGGGTCAACCTAATGCTTCAGCACAACGTTTGTTTGTTAACGCTGGTTACGAGATTAACGACACCACAAGACTTTATGCTTTTGGTAACTACTCTGCTAGTGAAAGTGACGGAAGTTTCTATTATCGTTACCCTGGTAACGGTACGATAGAAAACCTTCGTAATGAAGATGGTTCTTTGTATTCTCCACTTGAGAAATTCCCTGGTGGTTTTACCCCGCGTTTCTTTGGTGATATCACAGATATTTCTATCGTAGGTGGTATTGAAGGTGAATTTGCGAATGAAATGACATATGACTTCAGTGGTCGTTTTGGTTCGAACAAAATCGAATATACCCTTAAAAATACTATCAACCCATCTTTAGGTGAAGATTCTCCTACTTCTTTCCGTCCAGGTGATTTGATTAACGAAGAATTACAACTTACTGCTGATTTCACTCAGTTTGTAGACTTAGGTATGGCTAATGAAGTGTTGTTTGCATTTGGTGCATCTTACATGGAAGAAAGCTATGAGCTAGTTGAAGGTGATGAAGCTTCTTATATCGCTGGTGACTTTGCAACTTCAGACCCTTACGGATTCTGTGCCGATGGCGCTGAAACTGCAGCAGGATTAGCTGTTATTGCAACAGGCTCTACACTTGATTGTTCTAACCCTGATGATGCGGTATACAACGTAGTGGGTGTGGGTTCAAACGGTTTCCCTGGTTATTCACCAGAGTATTCAGGTACTTATGAGCGTGACTCATTTGGTGTATATGTTGATGCAAGTACTGATATTTCTGATGCATTTTTCCTTCAAACAGCTTTACGTTATGAAGATTATTCAGATTTCGGTTCTGAGTTAGTAGGTAAAGTAGCGTTTAAATATACATTAACTGACGAAATTAACATGCGTGGTTCTGCAGGTACTGGCTTCAGAGCACCAACTCCTGGTCAACAAGGTACGACTAACGTATCTACTCGTTTACCAAATGGTTTACCTGTAGCGACTGGTTTATTCCCTGCGTTAAGTGATGTTGGTCAAGCACTAGGTGCAGAAGCACTTAGACCAGAAACGTCTGTTAACTACTCGTTAGGTTTCTCTGGTAGCTTTGACTCGTTAACTACTACTATTGATTTCTACAGAATTGCTGTTGACGACCGTTTCTATGCTGTTTCTACTTTAGATGTGTCTACTGATGAAACTTCAGGTGATGCATATGAAAACTACCTAGCATTGGTTTCTGCAGGTGTTGAAGGTGCAGAGTCTATTGGTGGTGTTAACTATTTCCAAAATGCATTTGATACCATTACTACTGGTGTAGACATTGTTGCTACATACACTATGGATGACACTGTATTTACAGGTTCTATTAACTACAACAAGACTGAAATTGATTCTGATGCTTCTGAGTTTTTAAACAATGAAAATCAGTTTGATTTAGAAAACAATGCTCCTGTATTTAAAGGTGTAGTATCTGCTAAGCATGATTTTGATGCACTTAGCGTATTAGTTCGTGCCAACCTATATGGTTCATATGAGAACGCTATTGATTCAGATGCTACAAACATTCAAGAGTACGACCCTACTGTATTCTTTGATGTAGAGTTAACATACTCAATAAGCGACTCTCTAACTCTAGCAGCTGGTGCTCGTAACTTGTTTGATACGTACCCAGATGAAGATGAAGGTGATGAATGTTGTGGTGCTGTTTACTGGTCTAGCAATGCTGTTGACTGGCAAGGTGGTTACTACTACGCACGCTTAAACTACACTTGGTAATCTAAAGTTTATTTAAGTTAGTTATAAGAAGCCGTCACTTGTGACGGCTTTTTTGTGTTTAAAGGATAGCGTTTTAAAGGGGAGTTGAGTGTAGTTTGCATTTAATCTGCTTTTATATCGAAAGGAGTCGATCTTGTGGTTGTAGGCATTATGACAACTAAAGGGCCGAAAAGGCGGTGACGGTTTGTCAGTGCTTTTGGTTGAGGTTGCTTAACCTGAGCTAAGGATAAGAGTATCGTTAAAACTGATGTTAACGATATAATTCAATGGCTTGGTGCGGCCTACCCAAACCTTTCTAGTTAAAGGCTCACTCAATGATGAAATTTTGAGTGTATAGCAAGACGGATTGTCGTACCTAATAGGGTGTTATTGAAAAACCATCCAATGAGGATAGGCACAAAAAAAGTGTTAGCGAAAGGGTTGGCTTATCCAGTATTTAGATAAGTACATAAGTAATATAGTGAGAAATTATTTAACATGCGATGTTGAAGGGGACAAGGAGAGGTTCATACATAATTGACAAACACCCTCCCAATTAGGATGAGAACTTAAAAGTATTACTCACTCCCTTCGTCAGTCTCTACCTCTGGCCATTTATAACGATTGATTGTTACTACCATGCCAAAGAGAGGGTGGTCAAAATAGTGTATCTGTTTACTAATCACTCTTCTTAACTGGTCGAAATTAACACTTTCTAAAACCTCAACTTGCTCATGGTTATCGTCAAGGGAGTTAGCAGTTTCTAAATTTATTAACTGTGTGTTTGTAACAATAGGGTGGCGATAGTCAAGATTACTGTCTATGTGTAAATAGGGTACGCGGCCAATATTTCTTAAATAGACGGCGAGCTCTCCGTCTATTTGCCATATATCGGTTTTTACAGCTTCAGATTGCTCTTCGTCTATAGCTGCTGCTTCCATTGTAGTTAAAAACTCTGTTAGGTTTAGCTCCACAGAGTCATCCAGGACTTCATCTATTTTTGCAAACAGGTTTGTAGAGGAGTCGTCAGCTGATAAATTTTTAGTCGTATCAAGTGTATTTAGCTGCTCTAATCGCTCAGATTCTGGCACGTAGGTGATGTCGTCTTCGGCTAATAAGCTATCAAATAATGCATCAGTATCTTGAGGTAATGGCTTACCATTACTCATATAGGTATCACCATAGTTTTTACCAGCAAATAATCGAATAGCGTTGGCATTTTCGCGACCAAAGCTTACTTGTTGGCGCCATGCTAGGTGCAACAAGGGCGTGATACCTCTTTGGTATTTGATACTTTCATACAACTGATCCATCTTAAAGGTATCCGTTGGTAGCAAGAAGGCTGACATTTTTGTTTGCCATTCAATTCCGTTTATTTTCACGGGGACCTTAGGCACTAAGTCTTGAGGGTAGGTATTACTATTCGCCGGGTTTAAAACTAATTTTGGCTCAATTTGTTGTGCGTAAGCACAGGGCAGTTGTTTGGGTATTTGCCACTCAATGTAAGACATAGGAGTAAGCTGACTAACATAGGCTTCTGACTCTTGCTCTTCTTCGCCTTCGCCTGTTAAATCAATTACCTTTGTATTTGTAGCATTTTCGGTAAATTGTGAGCTTTGCTGTGTGGGGATTAAAGCTTCCGTAATAGTGGCTTCAGAATTTGTATCGGGGAAACTCAGTTCATCTAAGGCATCTGATAAGCTATTAACCCACTCTGTATTAGGAAACTTATACTTTTGCTGTTCCGCTTTTGATATTTCTTCTTGTTTTGAGCTCTCGCAATAGGGGAGGCCAGCGATTAAGTAAGAGATATCTGGGGTTAAGTAAGGGGTCAGTAAATCTAAGGTATTCGCTGTCTTAGGAGCTAGACTCGATTGTTTAAAGGTTTCTAATACGTCATCAGACTCAAGTGAGCGTTCAAATAAGATCACTTCTACATCAAACCACCACTCTTGCTCTGCCCCTTTTACTTGCTGGGATGCAGCTAAAATTCCTATACCGAGTAGGGTTCGTTTCAGCGTATTTAGCTTGAAAAAAGGCTTAGTAGTAGCGGGTAAAGTGTTTAATTTGTGTCTCATTAAGCAGCTCTTAATTGTTGGCTAAATTCATTTAACATATCAGTGAATAGTTTAAGTCTATCTTTGGCTGAATCAGTAGGCACGTTAAATTTCAGTTTTTGTGGTCCATCTAATTTATAAATTCTGGGTTGTGATTGAATTAGTTTAATGATGAAGCCCGGATCAATCTGGGTTTGTTGCGAGAATTCCACAAAGCCACCTTTGTTGGTGCCTTCCATCTTAGATATACCTATTTTTTTAGCTGTGAGTTTAAGCATAGTTACATCAAGTAAATTTTTAGCGCTTTGAGGTAACAAGCCAAAGCGGTCAATTAACTCTATTTGGAACTCGTTAATTGCCCGCTCGTCTTGGCAACCTGCTAGTTTTTTGTAAAGAGATAGTCTTTGATTCACATCTGGCACATAGTCATCAGGAAATAGCGCTGGTAGTCTTAGGTCTATATCCGTTTGTTCTGATAGCGCAGAATCAAGTGACGGCTCTTTACCTTGTTTTAGGGCTTCAACGGCCTGTTCTAACATGTCCATGTACAAGGTAAACCCTATACTTGATATTTGTCCCGATTGACCATCACCAAGTAGCTCTCCGGCCCCTCTAATCTCTAAGTCGTGAGTAGCAAGTGCAAATCCGGCTCCCAATTCTTCTAATGAAGAAATTGCTTCTAAACGCTTCTTAGCATCTTTGGTTAATCGCCTTGGATGTGGGGTCATCAAATAGGCATAGGCTTGATGGTGAGAGCGGCCCACACGTCCTCTAAGCTGATGTAGTTGGGCAAGGCCTAAATGGTCAGCTCTGTCCATTACTATAGTGTTGGCAGAGGGCACGTCAATACCGGTTTCGATAATTGTGGTACAAAGTAACACATTAAAACGTTGATGATTAAAGTCAGACATGACTTTTTCTAGTTCGCGTTCACGCATTTGGCCATGGCCAATTACAACCCTTGCTTCGGGAACTATCTCGGCTATTTCTTCTGCGGTACGCTCGATTGTGTCAACTTCATTGTGTAAGAAATATACTTGCCCACCACGAAGAATTTCCCGCATTATGGCTTCGCGGATCAAGTCCTTGCTACGCTGTTGCACAAAGGTTTTTATGGGTAAACGTTTGGCTGGAGGGGTAGCTATAATTGATAAGTCACGCATACCACTTAATGCCATATTTAAGGTTCGTGGTATTGGCGTAGCTGTGAGGGTTAGTATGTCTACATCTGCCCGCAAGGCTTTAAACTTCTCTTTTTGGCGCACACCAAATCTGTGCTCTTCATCAATAATTACTAAACCTAGATCATTAAATTTTAGTTTTTCTTGAAGCAGAGTATGAGTACCTACCACTATGTCTACATTACCTTCGCCAATGGCTGATACGACTCGCTTTGAGTCTTTTGCACTAACGAATCGAGACAAAACCTCAATGTTAAAGGGGAAATTAACAAAGCGTTCTTTAAAGTTTTCAAAATGCTGATGGGCTAACAATGTGGTAGGCACTAAAACCGCAACCTGTTTGCCTTGGTTTGCAGCAATAAAGGCCGCACGCATCGCTACTTCGGTTTTACCAAAGCCTACATCACCACATACCAGCCTATCCATTGCATTGGCCGATCCCATGTCTTGTATCACGGCATTGATGGCTTTTTGTTGGTCAAGGGTTTCTTCAAAAGGAAAACTATCAGAAAAGCTTTGGTACTCATCCCATGCAATTTTAAAGGCGTAACCGGGCTTAGCTGCTCTTTGTGCATAAACATCTAGTAGTTGTGCTGCAACATCACGCACTTTTTCAGCTGCTTTAGACTTAGCTTTTGACCAGGTATCGGTTCCTAAGTGGTGCAGGGGAGCGTGCTCTATATCGCCACCGCTGTAGCGACTAATTAGCTGTAAAGAAGATACAGGCACATACAATTTTGATTGTTTCGCATATTCAATGGTGAGGTATTCTGTGGTGATACCACCGGCATCTAAGGTTTGTAATCCTAAATATCGTCCAACACCATGATCAAGGTGCACCACTGGTTGGCCAAGCTGTAATTCTGCTAAGTTACGAATTATCGCACCTTCGTCAGTACCTTGGCGGGTATCACGTTTGCGCCTATGGCTTATTTTATGGCCAAGCAATTCTGTTTCGGTAATAAATGCAACGGCTAAGTCTTTATCTTCTATTAAAAAGCTAAATTCTGCTGCGCCAACTGTAATTCCAATTGGATCATCACCGTATATAAACTCATCAAACTGCTTGTGATTTTTGGGTTTGATTTGAGCTTTATTTAGTATTTCTAGCAAGCCTTCTCGGCGACCTGCCGATTCTGCACTAAATAGGACTTTTACTTTTTGCTTTTGCCACTCTTCTATTTGTTGTTTTAAAGACGTCCATGGCACCTTGTTTTGGGGCTTAAGAGCAATGTCGCCGATAGGCTTAGTATTGAAGTTGTAATGGCCAGCCTTGTTATCAATAGGGTCGCTTGAAATCTGTACCCTTGGCCATTTTTTCAAGGCTGAAAACAGTTCTTCTGAACGCATGAATATATCAGCAGGGTCTAACAAAGGACGGGCTAAATTGTAACGAAGTTGCTCGTAGCGATTGTTAACATCTTTCCAATAGTTGTCATGGGCTTGTTGGATATCCCCATGCATCAATATGGTGGTATCTTTATTAAGGTATTCAAATAAAGATGAAGTCTTTTCAAAAAACAGCGGGAGATAATATTCTATACCGCCAGGCATTAACCCTTTACCTACCTGATAATAAATAGACTCTTTGCTGTTGTTGGCATCAAACTTAGTTAAGTATTGTTGCCTAAATAATAGGGTAGCGGCCTTATCTGTTGGAAACTCACGAGCTGGTAATAGCCTTATTTCATCTACCTTGTCGCCAGAGCGTTGAGTGTCTGGATCAAAGTGCCTAATACTATCTACTTCGTCATCAAACAAATCGATACGATAGGGGTGACTACTCCCCATAGGGAATAAATCAATAATACTCCCACGAATAGAGAACTCACTATGATTCATGACTTGATTAACATGTAAGTAGCCAGCACGCTCTAAACCAGAACGAAACTCCACAATATCAAGGGTTTGTTGTACCTTTAAAATGAGTAAATATTTGCCAATGTAATCCACTGGCGCCATACGCATAATCAAGGTATTCAAAGGTACTATAAAAATACTTCGCTCATGTTGAGTTAGCTGATACAAGGCTTCTAAGCGCTGCGAAACTATATCTTGATGAGGCGAAAAGTTATCATAGGGTAGGGTTTCCCAATCAGGGAATAACTGCACATTAATACTTTGATTAAGTAAAAAGTAATCAAGCTCTTTTTCTAATTTTATCGCACTTGGGGTGTCGGCTGTAATTAATAGCAAAGGGCCGTTTGCTTCTTCAGCGGCTGTGGCAATGGCCAGTGCAGCACTACTCCCTTGCAAGCTGCCCCAGTGGCGTATGTCATTTTTAGATTTTTGAGTGTTACTAGGTAATGGCGGTGAAAAAATACTGTGAGTCATTAATTGTTTTCGTTTTGGTTCATATTTTGAGTTTTACGTTTACGCAAGTTCGCGGCTTGCAGATGTAAACTGGCTCTGACCAGTAAGTCTTGGTCTTTATCTCGTATACGGGAAAATATTAGCGATATATGGTACGTATCCTCTACTTGCTTACAAGCAATAACTTCAGCGAAACAAAAAATAGCCGCAGCTTCTTCCCTTAAAAATAGCTTTACTTCAACATTGGCCCCTAAATCCCAAGGCTTTGTCGATTCAACTACCAAACCGCCTCCGCCAAACTGAATGGATTGATGGCTGTTAGCTTGATCGGCATGTTGCTGCAGTATTAGGGACATCATCAAGTCTATTTTTTTAGACTGATGGTTTAGATATTCCGCCAACTGAGAGGCATGTTCACCTAAACTTAATAAAGGTCTTAATGCTTTACTGTCAATCTCGGATAATTCATTGGCAATTTGAAATTCAAATGGCATGTGTTCGCCAAGCTCTTCAGCATTCGGTAAGGTAAATGATGGTTCTAACAAGCGCATATTCACCGGAACAACATGTTTTATCATGAAAAACTCTTCAAATTGTTCGTACTTTTGCTCAAGCGTTAGGTGCTGCATAGGATCTCCGGCGTTAGCTTTGCTTGTTAGATTTCATTCAAGCACGTATTATTCAACAACATTTTAGAGTATACCAATACTTAACAGGTTATTTTTCAACTGTTTATAACTAAATAAGAACCACATTCCCATGTTTTATCCTGTTTCCGCCTTTATCGGTTTACGTTACGCCAAAGCCTCAAAGGGCAGTCATTTTATTGCGTTCATTAATTTTTTCTCTGTGGTGGGGATTGCCTTAGGGCTATTAGCGTTAATTACGGTTTTGTCTGTGATGAACGGTTTTGAAGGAGAATTGAAGCTTCGTAATTTGGGAATTACTCCCCATGTCCTGGTCACTCCTCACAACGAAGCAAATTATGAAAACATAGATTTTGAAAGTATCCCAAGTGTTTTAGTGGCTAGCAGCTTTATAGAATCTGAAGGGTTAATACAATCATCACAGGGATTACAAGGGGTGATATTTCATGGCGTAGAGCCCAACGTTATGGAGCAGTCCTCTGTGGTTGCTGAAAATATGTTAGTGGGGCGCTTTAGTAATTTACAACAGGGCGAATACGGAGTGGTGATTGGCCGTGCCTTGTCATTGAAGTTAAACCTGCGAGTGGGTGATAAGGCCCGTTTATTGGCGTCTGAAAGTAGTTATTTCGGCCCGTTTGGAAGAATGTATAGCCAAAGAGTTTTTAAAGTGGTGGGGATTTTCAATATGAGCTCTGCTTTGGATGACAAAGTTGTCATGCTGCATATTAATGATGCCGCCAGATTATTAAGAGACAGCACCCAAAACTTAGCCAAGGTACGTTTATTTTTAGATGATGCCTTTGACTATAAAACGGTAGTGGAGGAATTGAGCTCCCATGGTTACCAAACAACTAATTGGCGTGATCGCCAAGGCGTTTTATTTGACGCGGTTAAAATGGAAAAAAACATGATGTCCTTAATGCTGCTTCTTATCATAGCGGTGGCAGCCTTTAACATAGTTTCAGCACTGGTAATGGTAGTGTCTGAAAAGCAAGGAGATATTGCGATACTGCTTACCCAGGGCATGACACGAACGCAAATCATGTGGATATTTTTAATAAACGGCGCTTATAACGGTTTGAAGGGCACTATTATTGGGGTTTTACTAGGGATCCTTGTTGTTAGTCAAATTAATAACATAATAGTGATGTTAAATATCCCAGTGTACTTTGGTGCTAACGGGCAAGGGCTGCCAATTGACTTGCAATGGCCACAAGTTCTTATCTTAATGGCAACGTCTTTAGTATTATGCTTTCTAGCAAGTGTGTATCCGGCGATAAGAGCGGTTAAGGTAGAGCCCGCTGAAGCACTTAAGTACGATTAAAAAGCTCAAATGTTAGGGTGAATTGAATGTCGCTTCGATATACAATACCGCGCTCATTAACGTTTAGGCAAAATTCACTAAACGTTTCATACAGTTAAGGTTATCAGTTCAATGCAAAAAACATTTATTACCGCCCAAATGTTACTAGAAGACTCATTCCGAGTTGCGGCTAAAGTATACGATAGCGGTTTTCGCCCTAATTTTATTATTGGTATTTGGCGTGGCGGCGCTCCTATAGGTATTGCAGTTCAGGAATATTTTGATTTTAAAAAAGTTGAAACTGACCATATTGCAGTGCGCACCTCTTCTTATTATGGGATTGATCAACAATCTAAAACTATCAAAGTACATGGCTTACATTACTTGATAGAAAACGCAAACGCTGATGATTCCTTGCTTATAGTTGATGACGTGTTTGACTCAGGGCGAAGCGTTGATGCTCTCATTAAGCAAATCAAAAAGTTATCACGGGCAAACATGCCTAAAGATGTTCGTGTAGCTTGCCCTTATTACAAACCAAGCAACAATAAAACAGAAATGGTGCCAGACTACTTTGTACATGAAACTGACGAGTGGCTGGTGTTCCCCCATGAAATATCGGGGCTAACGCCAGATGAAATTCTTGAAGGTAAGACAGACTTAAAAAATGTCATGCACCTACTAAAACAAGACTAATCCCTTGTTAGTAAACACATAAAATTAAAAAAGGCAGGCTCTCTGCCTTTTTTTTTGAGTAAAATTTAATAGTGAAATCTATTTTTACTTAGCCTAAGCCAAGGTCTGCTGTCAGTTAGTAAACTTGTGCTAGTATAATTTTGGTAAAAACCTAATACTGAATCACTACATTGTGAGTTAATCTCGGGTATTAAATTATGGATCAACTGCTCGCCAAACGCTATTTATTACAAAAGCCATTCACCATAGAAGACTATCCATTTGGTGAGGGAGTAGCTGTGTTTAAAGTGAAAACCAAGATGTTTGCTACTTTGTCACTAGGGAAAATGGGTAAGGGAAAAGCCAAGAATAGCCAAGGTGATGGAGTATATTGGATGAACCTTAAGTGCGATCCAACTCACGCCATTGAGTTAAGAGATATATTCCCATCGGTAATACCCGGTTACCACATGAATAAAGTACACTGGAATACGGTAATACTTGACGGCTCTATCCCTCAGGGAGAAATTGAGCGCATGATAGACCACTCGTTTGAGCTAGTAGTGGCAAAAATGACTAAGAAAGACCAGCAATCAATCCAGATAATGCTTTAGTGTAATAAAAAGCAATTACATATTAGAACTTAGTTAAACTCTGAAAAGTTAAAGCGTATTGAGAACGACGATTGCACATTTAAACTATTTTTCTAATTGAAGACATAGAAGTTTAATCACCTCCAGATGATGTATATTGGTCAACTAAGTTCAAAATATGTTGTTTAAAGGATGGATATAATAATCTATTTCCATGACCAGAAAGATGATCTCCATCGAAATACAAGGGTAAATTTCCATCATACGAGGAGCAGGTTTCATCTGTACATAATATTTGAGTCGGGTCCCAAATAGTCACATTAGAAAGTCTGTTTTTTATTATTGTTAAGGATTCAAATGTAGGCTTTTTAAAATTTTCGAAAAATAAACGTGATTCATTATTACCTTTACTGCATATCGGATTGCTTTGGGTATACCAATCTGCACATCGAAAGTTAATATAATTAAAGACGGGCTTTGGTGCATCCAAAACTATCATTGGAGTCTTAGATGAGAGGTTTTCTAGTAAGGTTAATGTTTCTGCCAGTGCTAGCTTCCTATTTACTTTGGATTCACTGCTAAACTGCAAATCAATTATTGTTTGAGGATCACTTGGGTGGATACTAGCTTGGTTGGCTAACCTATACATTTTAAGTGTAGCAAGAAAAATAATATCCTGGTTGGTTGCTTCATCTGTTATGGTTTTTAGCCATTTGGTAATTTTCTTATAACATGGGTTTTCTGTAACTAACACAGGGGTCTTTAAGTTACTTACACCGCAACCACCTTTAGAATATACCTTTACTTCTAAGCCTGTCTCTTTGGATAATTGTGCAAGCATTTTTTCATAGGCCCCAGCATGAGAGTCACCCAATACATACAAAGTCCTTCCTGAAAGTTCTAAATTTAATTCTGGTGTAGGCATACCTGTATAAGGAGACCAAATATCTTGATTGGCTGTATTGCTTAAACTCCTCCAAGGTTGTGAGTCAAATCCCTTATTCGATAAGAAAAAGCACGTAAAAATTATAGCTAGTCCACCAAACAGTATATTTTTGCTACTTAGCTCTTTGATAAAGGTAAAATGCGGAAATTTAGACTCTAATGTGTAAAAAGAAATAAATGACAATACATAAGTTGTTACCAAAGCAAATGTAATTTCGATTAATGATTCTAGCCCCACTGTCCATCGAAAAAGGGCATATGTCGGCCAATGCCATAAATATAATGAGTATGATAGTTTACCAAAATGGACTGCATAAGAAGATTTAAAAATGTTTAACATTTTTTGAGATTCATTATGACTGTTGACAATGGCGTGTATTAAAAAGCAGGTTCCTAATACACTAAATATCGCCCAAGGAAATGGAAAATGTGATTTATCAGCAAAGACTAGACTAATTAAAATCGAAATTAAGCCTATTATTGTTAAATGTGCAGTACTTAACAGTATAGGTGAACGCCAACCAGTAAGGTGAGCCTTAAATAAGATTGCACCTGCCGCAAGCTCCCAAAATCTGCTTGATATTAAATAATACGCATGGTTACCGTTAGTGGTTGTATGGTAATAACAAAAAGCGAAAGACAGTAAAAATAAAAAGTGAAGTGAATATTTTAATGTTCCTTTTGTCCAAAGGTAGAACAAAAATGGAAATATTAGATAAAACTGCTCTTCTACACCTAAACTCCAAGTGTGTATAAAAGGGTTGAATTCTGCACTAGGAGAGAAATAGCTATCAGTATTGAACGCAAGTATAAAATTGCTTACTCCAAAAAAGGCCGCTAATGCTGTTTCTTCAATTGTACGACTGACATAAAATTTTGGAATAAATAAAACAACGATTATACTCGTAAGAACTATACAAGCTAACAACGCTGGATAAATACGTAAAATTCTTCGTTTATAAAAGTCAATAATAAATGCGCTAAATGGCTGACCTTTTCTACTATTTAATGACTTTGCTACTACATAACCTGAGATAACGAAAAAAACATCGACACCTGTAAAACCACCAGGTAATAATGCTGGATCTAAATGGTATAGTATTACACTAAGCACGGCTAGCGCTCTTAACCCATCAATTCCTTTTATAAAACCCAGTGTCATAAAAAATCCATTGTTGTCATTAAGCGTAAAATTTTATGGACGTAGTTGACAATATGCAAGGCTAAATTTTTGTATTCTTACCAAGTAAGGCTTTAGGGTTATAATAAACCTGCATTGCTGTTAGCTTATAGAAATACCATTTAAAACTGAAATTGAGCGCATGATAGACCACTCGTTTGAGCTAGTAGTAGCAAAAAATGACTAAGAAAGATCAGCAATCAATTTTGCTGCATCTTTAAGATGCATTACTAAATACGTTTAGTTGCAATTTTATAAACAGAGTTTCTTTCTATTGTTCCTTCAGCCACAATTGAAACAATGACTTCCAAATCACGAACTTGATAAATTAAACGATAGCCCGCTTTACGAGGTTTGATTTTATAACAGTCTTGTATACCGTTGAGGCGTAAGGCTTAAACTTCGTCATTGGGGCAGAGTAATTCTTTTTTTGAACCGAAGTTAAATATTATTCTGAGTCAATTAATCATGAAATCTTGTTAGATCAGTTGTCGGTTTACATTAAATGTAAACTGGTAATGAATTTATTGTCATAATATCTAAAACGAAGTGTTGAATCGGGTGGTTTGTTTACTGATTTCAGACAAGTCATCTTATCAGACTGTCCATAAAACCCGCTGATATCCAGCTTTTATCTTTATGAGCTAGACAACATAATGGAAAATAAACCTGTTTTTTACAGGCGTTACATGGATGACATTAATGTGTTATCGACGTTTAGGTGGAAATTAAGGAAGGCCATTAAAACCATTATTGGAAAAATAGATAAAGGGGTTGACTTCCTAGACTATCAATTCAAAAAAGAACACATAACGATTTCAAATTGAAGAACCATATTCGTCGATTAACGCAGCTTTATGAGCAAAAAGCACCTACCAAATAGGCAAGTGCTTTTTGATGATTATCGACAACGTTGGGCGCAATGGGTGAATGCAGGTGTCGAATGCAATTTATTATTTAAAGTGACTTACGACGTATTACAAACCCTAAAAGACCCAACCCTAAAATTGCAAGCGTAGTCGGCTCGCTGACACTGACAGCCAGGTCATCTGAACTGACTAATAAAGTGCTCCAATAGTTATTTGTTAAGTCAAGATACGAATCAAATGAACGGTCAACCCAGTCCACCAATACTATCTGATCACGCCACGGAAAGGTATCCGCGAGCTGGTCCGTGTAATCCGAATATTGCAAGAAAGATAGCCCATTCGTACCATCAAACCATCCTAAGGTATTGTTGTAGCTAGAATAATGCCCGCTAAAGCTGGTATTGAATCCTATGACATCAAACGTCGCATCCCACACGGAGTCATCGCCGCCAGCAACATTGGAATTGTAATCATAAGCAAAAAGTCGCCCCGTACCATTATAGTCCGGATTCTCGTAATCGGCGTCGACGCTGTCCAAATTAGCGACATTAGCCCACATGGTATAAACCTCGTCGATAGTAGGAAGGCGCCAACCTTCCCATTCACCACCTTCGCCCAATTGTGACGCAACATAATTATACGATTGGTTGTTGTTCTCACCAAAATCTAGCCATACTAGTCCAGTATCTGTGTCTTTATATGCGTTGTAATCATCTGTGTCGGCATCGATGATGGCTGCGTTAGCATTAAACATTGTTGCAGCGAAGCCAAGAAGTAAAGTATTTAGTAGTTTCTTCATGCGGATTTCCTTTTGTTGCTGCATCTGTTTAACTTATTTTCCCAAGTTACCTTTGGAGCCTTTAATAAAATTTCATATTAAAAAGCATACAATACTTTAATAAGCATATAATATGCCGAGATGTACTTTTTTCGTATTAACAATAAGTTATAATGATAGATAATTTTACGATTTGTATCTTTGTAAAATTATCTGACAATCTGTTTTAAAAGTAATCTCGCTGTAACTGCGCTAATTTCTCAGTCACCGATTTACTAATGGGTGTGAATTGCCCAATACGGCGCTTGGCTAGCTCTTTTTGACCTTTCACCAGCAATGATTCTATGTAGTGAAGCCACGTTTGCTCTTCTAACTTACCCCCACTGACGGAGTAAGCCATTTTAAATCGCTCTAGTGCTTTCTCTTTTTTTCCTAGCTTTAATTCAATACTGCCGAGGGTATCGAGTACCATGATGTTATCTGAGGTAAGTGATAATGCATTAAGCGCATATTTGTGGGCATATTTTAATTGGCCCTTTTCCATTAACAAGTATGCGAGATTGTTGTGTGCGATTACACTATTAGGGCTCAGTTCTATCATTTGTTGGTATGTAGTTATTGCATTATCAGTATTGGTTGTGAGTAACAAGCCAGCATAGAGCAATTGATTTTGCACGTCGGCTGGCTGCTCTTGTATATGTTTTCTTAAAAAGCTAATCGCTTTATCTTTACCATGTAAGCTGCTGAGCGCTTGAAAGATTAATTTGGCGTTGCTTGGTGTTGGCTGCGCTTGATAGGCAATAGTAAGATTTGAGTATGCTGCCTGAAAGTCGCCGTCGATTAACCCAGCTTATCCTTATGATTTATTTTTTTGTGCAGCCTCATCAATGGCAGGTAACACAAACAAATCTACAAATTCCAGCATGGCACTGTAACGCTTTTCTATTGGCAATGACTCAAAACGTTGCTTTGCGCTAGCATCAATGATGGATATGGCGTGTCTAAATGCACTTAATTGCGATGCATCTATATTGGTCAATTTCTCTTCGCTGCCCGCGTCTTTGTTTTTTAAACATTGACCTAAGGAAAAACGTAATGGATTATCTTCTATGCCATTAATGTATTCCGTCACTAGCAAGGTCACGAGCAGACCATAGCAAAATTTCTCTTGGTCCATATCTATCGGTGTATCTTCTTGATTTGAAACCAAACGCATCAAGTTATAACTGTTATATAGGCGTTTTACCTGACGGGCATTTCCCAAAGCAAATTTCTCATGCCAATAAGCAAAGGCAGCTTTTTGTCTATCACTTAAACCAAAGTTTTGTTTATTTGCTATATTGAGTTGCGGTTTTGGTAAGTCTGACACCCATTTGGCTAACTCTTGTTCTGTCGCGCCTTGCTCTACAGTTTTTTCAGATTTCCCCGGATCTTTGCTTTGTTTTTGATCATTAAGTATTTCTGTTGAATCTTTATTCGCTAACCAATCAAGCCAAGGTGGTGAGCCTGGTTTATCTTCTGGATCTTTCCATAAATGGCTCATATAACCTTTTAAAGTATTGGAATCAGCATCGTTAACGACTATGGGTAGTTGGATCATCTTGGCTAAATAGTCTCGAGCTATGGACTTAGCATCATTCAGCTGATGATGCACCCTTAGTTTTTCGTAATGCAAAGCCAATGCAGCTAAAGCAATACGTTGGTCTACAGCCACTACGACTATCACTTGAGGTAAATCAAGTACCAAGCGAATGGCTTCAAAGGTTTTAACGATACCTGCTGGACTGCATCTGTCTAAATCATCTACCACAAACAACAAACGTCTGCGTGGTAATATTTTTCCGAGTCCGTATTGATTATTCCCTTGTTCGGTACCCAAACGGATATTCACCATCAACTCAATATCATTACGCATTTCAGATATTTGGCCAATGTGCTTTGCATAATCTGGTAGTTTCAAATAACTGAGTAATTCTTTGGTATAAGGCTGAGCAAGTAACACTTTAAGCTCTTTAGGTATACGCCATATGGCAAACAAAGCGGTAATAATGGCACCTAATCCTGTTACCCCTTGAGATGACAGCAGCGTGTCTTTGCTCAAACCAGAAGATAAGCTGTAATTCACCAATACCAAGGCTAGCGTCGGCCAAGCAACCAACATAATGAGTCGCCATGGGTACTTAGCAATCATAAACCCCAGACTTAATCGAGTACGCACTGTTAGTTTCCAAAGTGCCACGGCGAGCAAATTTTTAAAAGGCGTACATATTCTAAGTAACCAACCTTCCCCTTCTGAAACATCAACTGTGTAAGAACAAGTGGTTAAGCTTTTAATGACTTCATGGGCCATAGCCGCTTGAGGATTTTCACTGTGTTCGTAAGCCCAAGCATTAAATTCACCAAATAAAAAGCCACAACTTTTATCTTGTTTTTCTTGAATGGCTTGTTTCAATAACTCACAAACACGGGTTTTACCCGCGCCCCAGTGACCGAGCAAACCCACAGTTAAATGTTCATTGTTCTCTTTATGAGTTAGTAAATCTCTTAAACCATTAACTAGGTTTTCACGACCTAGTTTATCTAACAGCTGGACATCACTTTCAGCAGCAAGAACTGCACTAGCTACATATTCTTCCTGTGAATTTTTAATGCCAACTAAAGTTTTGTTCAATGCATCGGCCGATGTTTGAGAGCTTCGCTGAACCTCTCTGATCAGACGCTCGACAGCTGGTATAAACATATTTTTATAAATAGTTAACACGGGGCTGTGTGCCGTATATTTCCACAAAGGTAAACCTGCAAGTTTACCAATACTTAGCCCTTGCTGTGCTTGTTCTAGATCAGGACCAAAATTCTGTTTTAAGTCAGCCCCTGCAGCTATTACGTCTTCGGATGTAACATGATAATTTGCTGCTGCTTTGCTGTACTCATCAACAGCATTAATACCTTTAATAGCCTGTTCTATGCAACCATCCTTAGCGTTACTATCTGTACATAAAAGAGCAGCATTAGCTGTGGCAGCAGCAGCGATATATACGCTTTTGTAAGCAGCATTTTTGAAAAAATTATCATACTCCCCGTGCCAACTATGACCAGTCTTGCCGTTTGTTTCGTTAAATCGAGCATTTGCCTCCTTAACAAGAGCCTCCAGCCTATTGATGGCGGCTTGTATTTGTTCAAACTTTCTTGAGCTAGGATTTGAAAGTGATAGGGAAATGACCTTCTGAATAATAAAAGATATAGCTAGAAGAAACGATGCTCTATTATCTGGGTAATCACCACTTTGAGTATTCGCATCGTTATTAATAGGTGCATCTCTATCTGTTTCCAAATACCCTAAGCGCTCTTTATGCCCTGCCAAGGGTAGTTGCCGCAAGGCGGCTCGAGCTGCTAATAAAGCAGGAAACAAAGGGTCTTTATCATATAGTTTGAAGAGGATATCTTCTAGTTGGCCTTCAGGAAGTGTTTTAACCTGAATTAAACGCGTGAAATTGTCACTTTCTTTCATGATGCGTCTGCTTTACTTTGTGATTCTGTATCCATGAATCAGCTCTGATTGTGAAAATATAGCCTTGATGTTAAAAGAATTTACCCAAGGAAGAAACCAACAATATTATATTGGTAACAAAATAATACCAAAGACACTCACTTTAAAAATAGTAGAAAACAACATTTTTGATTAAGTCATTTTCCTGATTTTTTCGGATTTATGGTGAGTGTTTTGCTAATTTTTAGAATGGGTGTCAAGATTAGTCGTCAACTCAGTTAGGTCACTGGGACGCATGGACGTGGGCTGCTTTGCATTTTAGCCCACATGTCTGTGCCCGTTATTGGAAAGTTAGGTTTTTCTGCAAGTTAAAAGGAGTTTGTATTGAATGAAGTTTCTCAAATATACAGTGCTAATATTAGTTGTTTTAATTATTGGCACAGTACTGTCATACCAGAAAATCATTTCAGGCATATTAATACCACAGTATGTTGACTGGGCTTATGAAACAGAGAGAAAAGGCTTAGAGTTAGGAATTCCGTTAAACTCACGAGAGTTAGCTTTGGCAGCTGATATAGGAATTCAAAAACCAGAGAAGGTCAGGATTGTACATGTTGAGGACGTTCCGTTTCCATACGAAAACTTCGCTTTAAAAACATTAGGTGAAGCACTAGGTTTTATTGGCGAAGGTATCACCAATAATGCTCAGGTTTTCGGGTATTCCATTTATGTTCGTAATGGATATGAATTTAATAGACCAAAATTGGCTCATGAATTGGTTCATGTACTTCAAATCGAAATGTCTAGTCTTGACCAAGTGATAACTCAGCACTTCTCTGACATAGCTAAATTTGGTTACGACAAAGCACCTCTAGAGATAGAAGCTTTTAAAGCAAATAAACAGTATGCAGCTGATTGGTAACTAAACCTTGTGGTATAAAAAACATAACAATCACATTAAGTCTTTAAAGTTTAGAAGAAAGTGAGTGTTTTGCTAATTTTTAGAATGGGTGTCATGATTAGTCGTCGTTCGCTGAAAAGCGCTCTTAAAACTCCAGCTTGGAGCGTCATGTGCGCAAGTTAAATTTGAGGTTAGAAGTATGAAATATGCTCCCATTAAAGATGAGATTGCATTTGATGATTTCGCTAAAATTGATATTCGTGTTGGTCTAATTGTAGATGTTTCTGAAGTAGCAAAATCGGATAAACTCATGAAGCTAACAGTCGACTTTGGTGATCATAAGCGTTCAATATTGGCAGGCATAAAACAAGAGAGAGAAAACCCTAAAGAGATTAAGGGTAAGCAAGCCTTGTTTGTAGTCAACTTACCTGAAAGAAAGATGGCAGGTGAACTCTCTCAAGGAATGTTGTTTGACATTGGCTATGAAGACAAATTGCAACCATGCCTAGCATGCCCAGAGACAGAAATGCCAAATGGCACAAGGGCTGGGTAACGCAACTAACAAACCAAGTCAGCGGGACACTTACACTTAGGCTCCCGTTACTTAGTTCCGTATTTTAGCCCAGATGTATGCGCCCCTTATATAAAAGTTAAGGCTGTAGAAAGCTTCTTTTAGTTTGCTTTTCAACAATCTAAAAAGCACTCAGCTTACGTTTTCAAGCTATTACTTATATTCACCTTTTGATAAACGACTACAAGGTTAGCCACCTAGATCATCGTGGTTGAAATCTATATGCCCAGCATTTTACAACTGTATAAACTACTGTATATAATGATTTTGTTATTACTTAGTTGGGCTCCCAATGCTTAGAAAAATTAAGACCTTACCAGAGAAATACTATCTAGATCATTTTAATGAGATTATTCATTTTCTCACTCAGGAGTGCGCAGATTTATTAGATGAAGCCAGTCAAAAGTTTATAAGGTCTTATCAAGAACTTCCCCATGGGGCTCAATGTATGTTTGTGAGGGTGGTCAATCGTCAGAGTCGTTTTATTAATATAGATAAAATGATTTATAAAGAGATTGAGGAATGCCCACTTCAATTGCAGACCTTGGCTGATAGAGGCTTTCTGGGTAAGTTGAGTTCAAAAGATATTCAAGGGTGGTTAAAGGAATTAACTAAAGAGCAATTGATTGAACTCCTTAGCCGTCATCATGCTGATGCTGTGAAAAAAAGCGCCAGTAAAACAACCATACTAGAGCAGGCTGAACAAGTTTGCTCGATTAATCAGTGGCTTACATCTAAGCTCGCGGATAAATTTTTAGTTAAAAAGTTTGAAGATTATTTGGCATATTTACTTTTTTTATTCTTTGGCGATATTAATAGCGGCCTAAACAAGTTTTCTATGCGTGACTTGGGCGTATTAAGAACACGAACCAAAGATACAAAGTCTAGTGCTAGATTTAACAGTATAGTGCAGGCTAAAAGTGTCTTTTATTACCGTTCTAAAGTAGAAAAAGTAAAACGGAATGAATTAGATTTTAAAGACTATGCGCGGCATAGTAAAGGCGTGTCAGTATACCCAGCTGTTGAAGATGATTGTTTGCAATCTGCAAAGCTTAGGGATGAGTATTTTTACTTATTAGGCAAGCAGTTGTTGAGCATAGACACTCCTTTGGCAATGGAGTTTCTCAGTGCCTCCTCTTACCACAAGGCTCAGGAAAAATGGTTAAGAGAGCTCTATAAAATGGGAGAAAAAGAAAAGGTAAAAGCTGAATTGGAACAGCTCATAGATAACTCCTTAGATGATGCATTATTGCTATTTGCAGAAGATTTTTACCAACGTAAATATCACCAGTCAAAACTAAGTAAACTCACCCAAACGTTACGAGAAGATAGCGTGGAGCTGGTGATAGATGAGCTATATAAAGATAAAGTAGAAATGGGCGTTAAGCAGTATTATCAGCGCCAAGGTGCAATAGCTTTTAGAACCGAAAATCGTTTATTCAATGCTTTATTTGGTCTCACATTTTGGCAAGAATTATATAACCTTCAAGCCGACTCCATAGCCACAGAATTTGACCGAAGACCCAAAATGGTAAAAGACAATACAATTTACCAAGAATTGGGTGAAGCAATTGAACAGCGGCTATTGATGTTTTCAACACCGCAACAAGCAATCTTTTATCTTACTAAAATAGCGACTCAATATTACGGACAACCCAACGGCATGTTCCGCTGGAACGCCAAAATAATGGAAATTATATCTATATTTCTGCATGCCGCTCCTTTACAGGTTGTGGTTAAGCATTTACGAGCCATGGCAAAAAATTATCAGGGTTTGAAGGATGGCTACCCAGATTTAATGATAGTTGAGCAGGGAAAAGTAAGGTTTGAAGAGGTAAAGGCACCCGGCGATTCAATAAGGCCTAACCAATTTGTTACCATGAATGCGCTGCAAGGGGCTGGATTTGATGTGCGAGTCTGTCGTGTTACTTGGAGTGTAGATCCTATGCAGCCATATGTAGTGGTTGATATTGAAACCACAGGCGGCAAACATCCTCAGCACCGTATTACTGAAATAGGAGCAGTAAAAGTAGTAAACGGTGAAGTGGTCGATACATGGACAAGCTTAGTGAACCCTGAACGGCATATTTCAAAATTTATTACCAAGCTAACTGGAATTAATAACAGTATGGTTGCGGACGCACCACTTTTCTGCGAGCTTGCAGATAGGTTTACTGATTTTGTGCAGGGATGTATTTTTGTGGCCCATAACGTTAACTTTGATTATGGATTTATCAAAAAAGAATATCAGCGTATAGAACGAAAATTTAGCATGCCAAAATTGTGTACGGTTAGAGAATCAAGAAAGTATTTTCCTGGGCTAAAATCTTACTCTCTAGCTAATCTGTGTGAGCATTTTGAGATACCCCTTGTCAATCATCATAGAGCCTTGTGTGATGCACAAGCTACAGCACAAATATTGAATTTAGTGAATGAACGTAAGTACGAGTTTTCAGAAGCAATAACGTAAGCTTAACATTACAGAAGTTAGCAAAGTTAACCTTTTGATGGGACGGGGTTTGATTAAAAATCAAAAGAACAACAGGTTATTTGGTTTAGTGATTAGCAGCAAAGATGACTAAGTAAGATAAGCAATCAATCTTAGTCATCTTTAATTTTCTAGCTTCTTAGGTTATTGGCTAGCCTTCGCAATATATTTATCAACTTGTTTAGTTAATATTGGTAGGGGCAGGGCGCCAGTGCCTATTACAACATCATGGAAATCTCTGATATTAAACTTATCGCCTAAAGCTGCTTTTGCTTTTTCTCTAAGATCTAAAATAGTGATCATTCCCAATTTGTAACCTAGTGCTTGCCCAGGGTTAACAAAATAACGCTCGACTTCGGTAACAATATCCCCTTCACTGATAGGAGTGTTATCAAGGAAATACTGAATAGCTTGTTCTCTGGTCCACTTTTTAGCGTGTATGCCTGTATCGGTAACTAAGCGCACAGAGCGCCAAATTTCATCTTGTAGGCGACCAAAGTTATACATAGGATTTTGGTAGAATCCCATCTCTTTTGCTAGCTGCTCTGCATATAAAGCCCAACCTTCGGTATAGGCACCGTAGCCACCAAATTTTCTAAACTTAGGTAAGCCATCTAGCTCTTGGGCAAGGGCGATTTGAAAGTGATGGCCTGGTACACCTTCGTGATAAGTAATGGCAGAAAACACATATTTTTGTAGGTTTTTCATATCTTTTAGGTTGGCATAATATCTACCCGGGCGAGAGCCATCCAAAGACGGTCGATTGTAAAATGCGATACTTGTGCTGTTTTCACGCCAAGGTTCAACCCTTCTAACTTCGAGCGAAGCTTTAGGTAATTTGTTGAAGTATTGGTCGGCTATGGCAAAAATATCTGCAGTACTTTGGCGTGCTTCAGCTAAAAAAGCTTCACGGCCAGCATCGCTGTCTTCATAAAAGTTGTTAGGGTCGCTGCGAACAAAGGCAAAGAACTCTTGTAAGCTACCTTTAAAATTCACCTCTTTCATTATGTCTTTCATTTGGCCATGGATGCGCTCTACATCATTTAAACCAATTTGATGAATTTCATCTGCCGTTAAATCTAAAGTAGTGTGGTACTTGATACGATTTTTGTAGAAGTCTTCACCATTAGGTAAAGACCAAACCCCTTTATTGCCTTTAGCTTGGGTTTGAATTTGTTGTAGTTGAGTGATCAGTTTATCAACGCCTGCTTGAAAAGGGCCAGATATGGCTTGTTCAGCCTCAAGTTCTAATGTCGTTTTTACCACTTGGCTGATATCTAACGCAGCCAATTTAGAGCTAAAGTCTTTATAAAGAATATGCTCGCTTGGCTCTGATACTTTCAAGTTGCTAATGTCTTTAATCATATCTGGAAACGAAAACTCAGGTGTGACCACACCAAATTGAGCTCGGTCAACTAACTGCTTTTGAAATTCGGTAAAAACAGATTCGATACCTTTTAGACGTTGTATATAGGCTTCGGCATCATCAAGGTTGTCAATTTTATGGTTGTTTTGAATAAAGGCTATTTTATCTGTCACTTGGCCATTAAATTGGTCCACGACATAATGGTGGCGATACCAGGGTAAATTGGCAATGGTGCGCTCGCTATTAAAAACAAATAGATCATAACTTAATTGATTAGTTTCATTGAGCTTTTGATAATCGAAATTGGCTTGCAGCCTAGCTAGTTGGTTTTTAATTCGTTGGGCATAGGTGGTGAGATAGTATTGGTCTGAATTATCATCCCACTTTCCATAATCTTCTGTTTTTATTCCTAAGCTAGTTTGATACTCAGGGCTACTTGCCACGTTTTCGTTAAAAATGTCTTCAAAAAATTGAGTTATACGCTCATCTTCAGAAATACTGCTTATTTGTTTACTAGGTGTATTTTCAACCTTAGTCGTGGGCTCATTTACAGCTGGTGAGCAGGCCGATACTAATATTGATAAAGTGAGTATTTTAATAGTGTTTGAGTTGGGTATTACCATGGAGGCTTCCTTGTTTTTATTGAGCAAATTAAAACTAGGGCGGGCAAATAGCAAGTAATTGATTGACTAACCTGATGAGTGGCACTAACAGTAAGATAAAATACATATTTATAGTAATTGTTGGTTATGCGTAACCGATGGCTGTGAGTTAGATATAGCTAAAACAAACTCTTAGCGCAGAGTTTAGCCTTAAAGGTATTTTAGATTATTACTTGGCAATAAAGTCAGTAATTATATGCCTGATAAAAGCGCTTCGTTTGGTTTCTGTGGAATAGCGGTTTCTGCAAAGGTAGAGGGGTTCACTCACCGAATGTTGTAGCTGATGTATTCGTATTTTAGACTGATTATTAAAAGCATTGCTGGCATGCAGAGGTAAAACTGTAAATCCTAAACCGCGACTTACAGGCTCTAAAATTAAACTAACTTGGTTTGAAAAGCCTTTGTGCTTAAATTGTTCTATGTGTTGAAACGTTGAAAAGTTCTTACTAAGCAATAGCTGCGCGTGGTGTGCAGCGTCTGGATGGCTAATAAAACCAAGCTCTATTAATGTTTGCCATGTGACCGATTGGGTATGGTGTGAGGTAATTAGCACTAATGGCTCTAAGGCTATTTGCTCAGAAATAATATCTTGATGCCTACTTTGTTCTGTCACTAATCCTATGTCTATTTTTCTAGCTGCGATGCGAGATTCTATTTCTGAATTAGGGGCAAAGCTATAATCTATAGACAGTCGCGAATGTTGCTGCTGTATGCCTAGTAAATGGGGATAAAGCTTAAGCCCAACACTGCCCGGAGAGGATATTCTTATGGCTCCAACATGAGGGTCGTCTGCTTTTATCGACGACTCTAGCTCTACCATAGAGCTTAATAAAATCTTACCTTCATGGTGAAGTTTGAGCCCAGCTTCAGTTAATGTGAATGACTTACCAGACCTTATTAAAAGGGCCGTACCAAGCTGTTCTTCTAGTTTTTTAATATGCTGGCTTACACCAGATTGAGTCATGTATAAGGCTTCACTTGTTTGTGTGAAGTGTCCTATATCCACCAGCTTACAAAATGTCTGTAACCAAGAAATATTAATCATTACTAAATATACTCATTATTATAAATAATTATAATTTTTTGTAATGTAACACAGGTCATATACTTAAAACATCAAAACAACTGAGGCAATAAGTTATGAGTAAAGCGTATCCAAGAACATTTTCACATATTGGTATTTCGGTACCTAATGTAGAAAAAGCAGTAAAATTTTATACAGAAGTTTTAGGTTGGTATGAAATTATGAAGCCAACTGAAATCATTGAAGATGACAGCCCAATTGGCGAAATGTGTACCGATGTGTTTGGTGCAAAGTGGGAAAAATTCAAAATTGCTCACTTGTCAACTGGGGACCGTATAGGTGTTGAAATTTTCGAATTTAAAAACCAAGAAGATCCTAAAGATAACTTTGAATACTGGAAAACTGGTGTATTTCACTTTTGTGTTCAAGATCCAAATCTTGAAGAGCTGGCAGAAGCGATTGTGGCAGCCGGTGGTAAAAAGCGTATGGAGAAACCCCGTTACTATTACCCTGGTGAAAAGCCGTACCGTATGATTTACATGGAAGACCCGTTTGGAAACATTCTAGAAATATACAGTCATAGTTACGAGTTAACCTACGGTGCTGGTGCATACTAGCGATTGGCTAATTATCGTGTAGGGCGATAATGGGTTAATTATGTTTTAGAAGCAAAGACCCAACTTTTTAAGTTGGGTCTTTTTTAGTAACAACAGTTATAAAACTAATAAGAGTTTAGTCACTGCCAAAAATAAGCTCCCATATACTTGGGCTACGTTTTTTATGGTACCGTTTTTTCAAGGCATCAACTTTTTCTAACTGCTGTTTTGCAGTAGTCATATCACCACTGGTCAAGCTAACTTGTACTAAGTCTAGCTGGGCTTGTACTTCAGTTAAGCCCTGTTGCAATATCTCTTGCCTATCGGATTCAAACTTTACTAATTGCACCGAGGCGACAAGTTGCTTTAACTTGACTATCTTGCTTTCCATAACACTTGGTTTAGTAGCTACCATGGCTTGTTTATAAGCTAAGGCCATTGACTTCATGGTCGCTTCTACATCTGTACTGGCGGTAACATTTTCGCCATTGTTTTGGGCAAACACCTGACTGCCAAGGGAAAGGCTTGCAAAGGCAACCACCAAAATCAGACTTAGCTTTTTCAATAACAACATCTCGGGACTCATTCATTTAAGAAGACGGGGAGTTTAGCACAATAGATGCTTTACGAAATCACAAGAAAATATTCAAAACAATAGCTTTGTACACTCAAGTTTGCGTTCCGAGCTTTATATAAAGTAGAGCTTGGGTATTTGCGGCATTTCCACATAAGTAAAAAACTGTTTATGTTGCTATAACTTACCCGATAAGATTAATATGGCCCTACGAGTATAAATGTTAAAGCCGGGTTCTAAGCACAAGGTTTTGCGTGATATTAATATTGTTTTACGGCTCATGGAGAAAATAATGGAATATTTTAATCTACTGCAAATTATCTTACTACTGGTGATCATACTTGCTTTAATTGGCCAACTTTATGTAGTACAAAAAGGAATGCTAGTTCCTGTAAATTACACCAACAAACAAAAGGTTTTAGCAGGGGTAGTTGCAGCTGCACCAATTGTGGTTTGGGGTGCTATATCCAATAATTATCCGTTGATGATTTTCGGTGTTGTTATTGGTTTTGCCTGTTATAAGAAGAATATATGGTACAAGTTCAAAGTAAAAGGCAGCTGATACAATATCACTGCGGTTATTTTATTCGCTGAAAGAGTGCCACATACAAATTGTTAAAAGTAATCAATAAACCAAGGATATGGATGAACTTTAGATATTTCTCAATGAAACGATTTGTAGTCTTATCGTTGGTATTTAATTTGCCACCAATATTGGCAATTACTAAAGTTGGCTTACTATTTTTGCCGTTTTTGTTTTGGGCAAACCTGCCCGTATTGTGGACGGGTATTGCACAATCAATGGGGCAAACTCACTTCAAAATCCAAGAGTTTGGTGCCTCACCTCAGTCAGTAGTCGCTTATTTGGTTATTATCTCTTTTTGGCTATTATAAGCAGGCCTAGTTACTGCACTTACAAGTAAACAAAATACAGAATAAGTAACAAGTTGTAAGTACGCGAAACTTACTTTTTTTACTTACACTCAAATAGAAGGTTTTAAACAAAAGTAATTGTTTAAGCCTTTATTTAACCTGATTTCTGGATAACAAGCATAGTCAATACTTTGAATTGCCTTAACCAGGCTAACTAATCAATAAACTCGTATCCCTCGGTAAAAATGTAATCAGGGCCTATGTTTATTTTTTCTCTTTAATAGTTAAAAATCTCTAAAAGAAACTTAGTGAAGGCTTAATAGCTATTTAGGTTTTTAGCTAAGAGAATTACAGGCAAAAAAAAGCCTGATAAAAATATCAGGCTTAAAAATGAGAACACACATAAAAACTATATAGTAAGAGGGGCAAACTTAAGATAAGTTCAAAATGTTTTTAATTATTCTTAATAATTTTTTTGTTTGATTAAAGAAGGCCGCGAAGAATAGAAGATTAAATATAGGGAGCCAGTTCATTTAAAATTACATTTTGATACTATTGATTTATGTTTATTGAACTTTGTTACTTATGTCCTTGTTATTATTAAAAAATTGTCACCTATTACTAGATGAGCATTATCATCTAAATATCGAACATTTAGCTATTCAAAGCCACCAGCATACGGTTATTTTAGGACCTAACGGCAGTGGTAAATCTGCTTTAGCAGCGTGTGTTGCAGGCGAGGGGCAATGGCTATCGGGAACCCGTCATTTTAATCACAAGTTAGCATGGGTTTCTGTAGAGCAACAGCAAGCTCTAATAGAAGCAGAAAAACAAAAAGATTGTGCTGATATTCTAGATATTGTTCCTGTTCCCACAACAGTACAAGAAGTGTTATTTGATGGTTCAGACAGTTCAGCTGTTAATGCAACTCTGTTGGCTAGGATCAAGCAAATTTTTTCACTTGAGACTATGTTAGCAAAACCATTTAGGGCTTTGTCTACTGGTGAAACCCGCAAATTGTTATTGGCAAAAGCCTTAATTCTAGAGCCAGAATTACTGATTTTAGATGACCCATGGGATGGTTTGGACGTTAAAACTACTGAGCAGTTGAATCAATTACTCGAAGAGTTATCTAGCAGTACAACTTTGTTATTGGTATTAAACCGAGTCTCTGAAGTGCCAGGGTTTTGTAAACAAGTCATACTTATGGATGCTGGTACTATTGGCTGGCAGGCTGAGGCTAGCGATAATCTACAAGAGCAGTTGCAACACATTACCCAGTTACAACATATGCAGCAGTCAGCTTTGACTTTACCAGGTAAAGATGATGATTGTTTTGCACCACACCCCTTAGAGGAAAACGCACCTTTAGTGAGGTTAACCAACGCAAAAGTTAACTATGGTGATAATGTGGTATTTAGCGGCCTTGATTGGACTGTAATGCCGCAACAACATTGGCAAGTAACAGGGCCAAACGGCTCAGGTAAAACATGCTTGTTGAATTTAATCACAGGGGATCACCCCCAGTGTTATGTAAATGATATTTTTGTATTTGGTTTTCAGCGCGGTAGTGGCGAGAGTATTTGGGAAATCAAACAGTATATAGGTTATTTGTCTAACGCCTTTCACTTAGATTACAAAGTAAATTGTTCAGTGCTTCATGTTGTTATGTCTGGGTATTACAACAGCATAGGCTTATACCAACAACCTTCTGCCAATCAGCTTAGTTTGGCGACCCAATGGTTACAATTAATTGGTTTAGAAGACGTTAAAGATAGGCCTTTCTTTGAGTTGTCATTTGGTGATCAGCGTATGGTTTTAATCGCCAGAGCTATGGTAAAACACCCTAGCTTACTAATCTTAGATGAGCCATGTAATGGGCTTGACGATATCAACCGGTTAAAGGTTTTAGCATTAATTGAGTTGTTAGCCCGAGAAGGCAATACCACTTTATTGTACGTAAACCACCATCAAGAAGATGTGATCCCAAGTATTCAGAACCATTTAGATATGGCTAAGATCTAATCTAGTCAGAAGTGGCCTCATCCATGTTAGCTCTAAAAAAATGAGCCTAAACAGGTTTTAGGCTTGATCTTTAGGTGTTAAAGGCACTGTTGCTTTTTGTATTTTAGAACTTTTATATATGTCTTTAAACAATAATAAGTCTATCACCTTATTTGAAGAGCCTTGATAAAGCCCAATTGGTGCAGCAAAATTTTTAGGGTTTTTAAAGGTTCCAAATATAATGTCAAAAATAGGTAAGTCTGAGTAATTATATTTGTGTACTCCCTGTTGATGATGAACCGAATGGCTTTCTGGTCTTTGAATAAAGTAACCTAGCCACTGAGGTGTACGAATATTAGTGTGCTGAAATATAACCAAAAACATTGTGATGTATAAAAACCAACTTGTTGCTAACGGACTTATACCTACAACAATCGTTAACGCTAAGCTTCCAATAAAAGTAAAACCTATCATATCCATAGGGCTAAGATAAAACGCCCCAAATGTGTCTAGCCTTTCAGCACTATGGTGCATTTGGTGAAACGCCCGCCACAGTCCATTAACCTGGTGTAAGGCGCGATGCCAAATATAAATTAAAAGCTCAAACGCAAACACTGCAACAGCTGCACTCAATGCTGGGTGAAGTTGTTGCAAATTAAAGATTTGAAAGGGTAATAGATACTTGTCCCATAACAAGGGCAGGTAACTAGATAGCAAGAAGTAACACAGAAACACAAATAGCGATTTAGGGATCCAGCCTTTCACTACCTGTTGTTTTTGTGCAGGAGCAATTGCTTCTATGAGTATTAGGAAAATATACATTCCGAGTAAACTTATGGATATTGGGTCTAGTAATATTTCAATTGGGGTTGGCATGTTAACAGTCCTTTGAGAATGTCTAATTTAAATTAAACCTGCCTCTGTAGTCTGCTAAGTAATTTGAAAATAAACATAACGATTAGGTAATGATTGGCTAATTGCTAGATAATTTTTGCCCAAGTGGTTTATTCTGAGTATCTAAATTAATTTAATAGACGAGATTAATTTTGCTACATACCAAGGATGATTATTGTGATTTATCAGTTTAATAATATTGAAGTAGACTGTGTGCAGTTTGTTATTCGGGTACAAGGCGATCCTGTAGCTGTTGAGCCTAAAGTATTCAACTTAATTGCATACCTAGTTCAAAACCGCACTCGAGTCATTTCCCGGGATGAATTGTTTCAGCAGGTTTGGGAAGGGAGATTAGTTTCGGATACTAGCTTAAGTAACCATATTAACATTGCCCGTAAAGTACTTAAGGACAGTAGCGAAGCACAGAGTGTGATTAAAACAGTTAGATCCAGAGGTTATCAGTTTGTTGCCGAGGTACAGCAGCTAGCCACAGATTCTGATAGTACACTTCATACAAATATTCCCCTTGATGATAATGCGCTTGTTGAACAAATTCATACTCAACAGCCCCCTGTAGTATCTGGTAATGGTAAAGCCAAAAAATTATTTTTGCGCAAATATTGGCTAGTACTACTTCTATTTGGTGCTGCATTGGCAGTGGCTTTAATTTGGCTGTTGTTGCCAAGTCAAAGTCATAAATCTGAGTACGAAGAACCATACCTATTAGTTGTACCGTTTACATTGGACAGAGCCAGTGTATTTGCGCCATTATCAGATCAAATATCAAGAGAAGTCATTCAAGGTTTACAGCAACTACCAGGGCTAAAAACTGTACCGGAGCCTTCAGCTTTTGCTTTTAGGGACAACAAGCGTCTTAGCCATATTCAAAATCAGATACCAGATGTCAGCTATTTATTAGATGGTGACTTAAAAGAAGAGCAAAACGGAAGCCTTGAGCTTAGTGTTTCTCTACTGGAGATAAACACAGGCGAGTTAGTTTGGATAAGGAGTTTTAGTTTAGCGCCCATCACAAGCAATTGGCTATCGATACAAAACCAAGTTACCAGTACATTGGTTAAGTCTGTGTCCAGCAGTTTAGTGCCAACTGAGTTGCGCCAAGTAAATAAACCTATCCACTACACGCCAAACTCAGAGGCTTTTGAGTTATATGTTCAAGGTCGGTACCAGCTTTCGCTAATGACTCATGATTCTGTACTTCGAGCTATTGAGTATTTTAATCAAGCCATAGCCCTTGATTTAGGCTTTTAAGCCGCATATTTAGCTAGATCAAATGCTTACCGCATCATGATGGTGGTGTTTGAGATCCCTAAAGAGGTATTTCCAAAGGTTGTATCATCGGCAGTAGATGTGATTTCAATTAATCCTAATTCAGCTCAGGTTATGGCCTCTCTTGGTTTAGCTTATGTGCACGCTTTGCAATGGGAAGATGGGTGGAGAATGCTTTCAAAATCCCATGAAACTAATCCAAACTTGGCCCTAAATTTACTCGGGTTGGTTTTGTATTACTGCGCTATGGGTGAAACTAAGTTAATGATTAACGCCCTAGAGCAGGCAGATAAGTTAGATCCCTTAAATGAAGAAGTAGCAGAGTGGGGCATGTGGGCCCTGATGATGACTAATCAGCTAGACGCTGCAATAAGATGGGGAGAAACAAAAGTTAGCACGCAACCAGGCAAACCTTATCCCATATTAAGTTTGTCCGTTGCATATTACCTAAAAGGTGATTTTGAAGCATCAACCTCATTAGCCGAGAAAGGCGTGGGAATAAATGGCAGAGAGCCTTTGCCTTTGACTTTATTAGCTCAGTCTCTGGCGGCTAAAGGAGACTTTACTGAGGCCGAATCACTTCTCGCTGAGGTTAAAAGCATCAATCAGTATACTTGTCCCTACGAGACTGCTGTTGTTTACAATATGATGGGGCAAACAGAGCGGGTATTTTCTCTTTTAACTCAAGCTGTTGAGTTTCAATCTAATTGTTTAATCTTTGCTAGAAACGACCCTAGGTTTGTCAATTTAAGGCATACTCCAAGCTATCTTGCGATATTAGAAAAAATAGGGTTAGATGATGAAACAATTAACTCTTACAAACACTAAATAAAGTTTTTGCTTAGTTTAAATATGGGCTTACCGTCCACCGTTATCTAAATGCCCCCTTAGTTTGTAATCAGTCATTAAGGTGTTAACTTTACGAGTTAATTTCGCCCTTAAGTATGGAGAAAACAAAATGAAAAAGGTCCTACAAATTGCCGCATTACTATGTGTGGTGAGTATTCCCAATGTTGTTAGTGCAGCTAATTCAAAGCCAAGGGCAAGAGATTTAGGTATTGAGGTAGGGACTATTTCGCCGGGGAAATACAATGCAATAACCGATGTGACGGGTGTAAAGGTAGGGCACTACACAGTTGATATTGGTGAAGACATTCGAACCGGAATAACTGCAATTATTCCATCTGAGCACAATATGTACCGCTTCCCAATACCTGCTGCCATTTATTCGGGGAACGGCTATGGCAAGTTAGTGGGGGCGACTCAGGTACAAGAGCTTGGCGAGATTGAAACACCAATTGCCTTAGGTTGTACTCAGTGTGTTTGGACTGCAGCCAATGCTATTAGTGATTGGTTTTTTGCCACATCGGACACTGGGCAGCACTCGTTAAACCCAATAGTTGGCGAGACTAACGATGGTAAGGTAAATAACATGTGGTCTCCTGATAGTGCCAAAAAGGAATACACTCTAGCTGCATTAAAAGCGGCAAAAGGTGGCCCAGTAGAAGAAGGCAGTGTTGGCGCTGGTAGAGGTACACAAGCTTTTGGTTGGAAAGGCGGTATTGGTACCAGCTCAAGGGTGTTACCAAAAAGCCTTGGTGGCTACACTGTTGGCGTCTTAGTACAAACTAATTTTGGTGGTGATCTTAATATAAATGGCGCACCTGTTGGTCGGGAATTAGGTCAGTATTCCTATAAAACCCAACTCGAAGAAGCAAGCAGAGGAGAAGTTACCATTGATGGCGGCTCTATCATGATGGTGGTTGCCACAGACGCGCCAGTAATGTCTCGAAACCTAGAGCGCATGGCCAAGCGTGCCATGATGGGATTGGGCCGCACCGGCTCTGTTGCACACAATGGCTCTGGGGACTATGTCATTGCTTTTTCTACCAACAAAAAGGTAAGACATATAAGGGGGAATACTGCGCCAAATGTTACGCAAACCTTAAGTAACTCTGCTATGTCTCCTTTGTTTCAAGGGGTTGTAGAGGCCATACAAGAGTCTATTTACAACGCTATGTTAAAGGCTGAAACCGTAACAAGCAGCAGAGGTACATTAGAAGCTATTGATGTAGAAAAGGTAAAAGATATACTTGATAAGTACAAGGTCACACACTTTGATGAGACCTTGTCACCTAATAAACCAACAACATACTAAAGGCTGTTATTGCTCATCTAAATACAGTTTATCGTAGAAGGTATATACCCATTCTGGTCTGTAGATGATAAGCAAGGTAATGGTCATTCCGTTAAACATGGCCTCTGGAAATAGCATTAAAGTGGTTAATATTAGGTAGTTATCTTTGACTGTATACCAGCTGTATATGTCATCTAGATAATAGTAGCCACTTAGGCTTAGCATTTTAAGACCAATGGCCAAAGCCCCAGGAATAAAAGCACACAAAAATATGTAAATAAAAGTATGCCTAGGTAATTTATGAAATGTGAAGCTATATATTCCATAGGTTAATCCGATAGGGGCAAGTACTCCTAATAAGAAGTTTACCCCTAACATATTGATATGCTCTTGGCCTGCTAAGGTTACGCCAATTAACGCTAGGCTAGCACTGAATACTGCCCACCTAAACCCTAGTACTAGGGGCAGGGCAGATAACCATAAAAAGTGCACGCTAAGACCGTCATAAATACCAGCTCTAAACATCCACAGCACAAACAAACTTGCAGCACTTCCAAATACTAAGTGCTGAATTTTTTTGTCTGAGATTAACCTTGAAAAAGTTAGTTTTTTGCCAATGACAAAACTAATCACTAGCGCTAATAGCGCTGCGAATATTTGAATATTGGTAAGCTGAATATGATCCATAAGCATTATTTAAACACTGACCAGATTGGTGCGTGATCTGAAGGTTTCTCTATCCCTCTAATTTCATAATCCACATCTGCTTCTGTAATAGTGCTATGCAATTTAGCTGTGGCTAAAATTAAATCAATCCGTAAACCACGGTTATCGGGAAACCCTTTAGAGCGATAGTCAAACCAACTGTATTTTTCAGCTTCTTCTGGATGTAAATATCTAAAGCCATCGGTGAATCCCCAATCAATAAGTGTATTTAACCACTCACGCTCTTCTGGCAAAAAGCTACATTTTTTGGTTTGTAACCAACGTTTGCGGTTTGGTTCACCTATGCCTATATCTAAATCAGTATGGGAGATATTCACATCGCCCATAACTATTACATTATCTTCTGGGGTGTGATTGTCGTTTAAATAGCCCATTAAATCTTGATAAAACTTACGTTTAGCAGGGTATTTGGTTTCGTGGTTTTGATTCTCACCTTGGGGGAAGTAACCATTTAGCACACGTACGGTTTCTCCATTCTCCATTGGGTAATCGACCATTATCATTCGTCTTTGAGCTTCTTCATCATCGCTTGGGAAACCATATTGCACCGCTAGAGCTGGCTTTTTACATAACATAGCCACACCGTAATGGGCTTTTTGACCATGAAAATAAACCTGATAACCCATGGCTTCAACGTCAGCAACTGGAAACTGTTCGTTGTGTACTTTGATTTCTTGTAAGCCAATTATGTCAGGTTGATGTTTGTCTATAAGTGCTTGTAGTTGATGTAAGCGCGCACGAATGCCGTTTATATTAAAAGAAATTACTTTCATGAAATTAGGTGTCCACAGAATAAATTAGGTTATAAGTTTGACGATATTATCGCTTTAAAAAAAAGGTGTACTCTAACAAAGAAAAACAAGATCCTAAACGCCTTGCTTAGTTTGATAGTAAACAACCGGTTAGAGGCGTAATTATTTGGTTCCCCATACTTTTGCCACTGCTCGGTTGGTGCCAAGTGAGCCAACGATAACTGCGACAAATCCTACGGTAAAAAACACAATTATGGGTACTAGCGCACCAATTGATATCTCTGAGTAAAAGGCTGATACAGCGGATACACCAGACAAAAACATAAAAAGGTAGCCTAGTACATTGAGTGCTAATCGGTGTGAGGGTTTATAGTTTGGCGGCTCTTGACCCACTTCAAAGAATTTTAAAATTGGCCAAAATAGCTTTGTAAGCATTGCTTTCATAGATGTTTATTAATCTTATTTTAAGAATAGGTGAGGCATTGAGTCTATGATAACAAATTTATTTGGCTGATATTAGCTTGCCAATTCTGTAATATGCCAAAGTTCGCCTGCAGGTCCCCATAAGTAAAATACCTGGCCCCAGCTTTGTTGAGATATAGGTTCAAATTTAACATTAATATTTTGTATATTAGAAACTAAATCAAATGCTTGGTTTATATCTAACACTATGAGTTGAAACATGAGGTTTGTTGCCAATTCTACATTATAAAAATTTTGTAAAAAGAAGCTGCATTCACCCTTGCTAAATAAAGATAAATCATCGGATACGTAATCCATTTTAAACCCTAAGGCTTGGTAAAATAATTTGGATTCTTGATAGTTTTTACTGGGGATAAAGGCTCTTATATCATCAACTTTCATTGTGGTGGGTCTTATTCGCTTCGAACAGAGTACAGATGCTAATACTTTACAACAGAGGTTGCCGTAAGTGTATTGAATATAAAAGGTAGGGGCCTTGGTTTTCAGGCTGTGGTGTAACTTTTGTAATAAAGCCACTCATACATAAGGTGCCCAACAAAAGCTGAACACCTAATAAACTTGTCTTTAGCACAAAAACTTAATGCATTTCAGTGCCTATTCCACTTAATACTTGCACTTGGTGAATGTCGGTATCGCCTTTAATCACTTTTTGTATAGCGTCTTGAACTAAGGTTCGCATACCATCTTCCATTGCTTGCTCTTTTAGCTGTGCCACTGAAGCGCCTTTGTAGACTAAGCTACGTAATTTACTACTCATGGATAATAATTCATGTACCCCAGTTCGGCCTTTATAGCCTGTGTTGTCACATTCTGTACAACCTTTAGCATGATGTATGTGAGTGTCAGCATTAATACCTAGCTCATGGAAATATTGCTGGCCATATTGGCGTTTGATATAGGCAAGTTCAGTATCGCTTATCTTCTGTTTTTGTTTACAGTGTGGGCATAGCACCCGCACTAAACGTTGCGCTAATATACCTAAACAAGCATCAGAAAAATTAACGGGATCCATTCCAAGATCTAACAAGCGTGTAATGGTTTCTGGGGCAGAGTTGGTATGTAAGGTAGATAATACTAAGTGACCCGTTAATGAGGCTTCAATACCGGCACTGGCAGTTTCTTTGTCTCGCATTTCACCAATGAGGATCACATCAGGGTCGGCACGTAAAAAAGAGCGCAAAGCATTGGCAAAGGTAAAACCAATCTTAGGGTTTACTTGCACTTGCTGTAGGCGGTATTGCTTTATTTCTACTGGATCTTCTGCCGTCCAAATCTTCTTATCTGGGGTGTTCAAGTGGTTTAGTATGGCATGTAATGTTGTAGTTTTACCTGAGCCGGTAGGGCCAACAACCAGTAATATTCCGTGTGGAATAGACACTAAACTTTTTAACTTTTGTACATTGCGACCCGCTAGGTTTATTTGGTCTAAAGGTAAAACATCTCCACTAGGTAATACTCGAAGTACCACACCTTCACCCACAACTGTTGGAATGGTGGCAACACGTACATCTACTTTTTTACCAGATACATTAAAGGTTAACTTGCCATCTTGGGGGATTCGCTTTTCTGCAATGTTGAGGCCTGCCATGATTTTTATTCTTGATACCAGTGCATTGTGATGAGACTCTGGCACTTGGTTCAAATCTCTTACTATGCCATCGACCCGCATTCTGATTAGGGTAGGGCTGCCATCTTCTGGATCAATATGTATGTCAGAAGCGTTTAAGCGTTTTGCTTCGTACAGTACACTTGAAACTAAACGCACTATGGCTGGTTCGTCTTCTCCGACAAATTCTTCGGTTTTATCAGCTTTACCTTCTGAGGTATGGATTTCACCTAAAATATCATCAAATTCACTGCGAGTTTCAGTTTCTGTGGACTCTCCTAAATACTGAAAAATCTTGTTTGGTAAGCTAAAGGCTAATTGATAATTATCTGTGCCGAGTGCGTTTTCTATTTCCATTAATAGCGCAGTATTGTTTGGTTCAAACATTAAGATGATGATTTGCCCTCTATCATCTTTAACTATGGCCACCATATTATGCTTTAGGTATTCATTGTTTAGTTTTACTTCGGTATGAGACGCGTGATACTGGGTAGGTAGATAGGCAATATACTGGGTTTGATAGTAAATCGACAAAGCCTCTGCTACTTGCTCTTCTGTAATGTCATATTCTGTTGTTAATAAATAGGTAGCATATTTAATATTTGAGCTAGTAGACAGATTATTCAGTATTTTTGGCTCAAGTAACCCCTTGTGAACTAGGTATTCGAAAGGCTTTGAAGTCCCACCTAATTCATATTGGTAGGCTTCACCTAAGATATCGCTTATACCTAAAGCTAACTCTAAATCATTGCTATCAAAGTCACCTGTTTCTTTATTTAGTATCTCTAATACACCTAATAGAATACCTTTGTGTTTGATAGGTACGCACAAAATGTTACTGGTTTTAAAACGTATTAATCGGTCGTATTTTTTGTCAAATTGTAATTTAGAGTGAATGCTTTTGATGGACTCTTGGTCGTATGGGTCGTTTATTACAACAGGTTGTTGAGCCATTGCAACGTACCCAGCTATTGACTGAGTATTTAAGGGCACTTTAATTTCTCGCGGTTGTGAGCCAGTTTTATGTCTAGCCACTAAATCTCTGTTACGAGTGCGTCTTTGAAAAAGAGATAACCGCTGGGCATTGAATGCCGCTAAAATTAGCGGTTCAATATCAGAAAAGGCCGTTTCGAGGTTAGGGTATTGATGTACTGTTGCATGGATACTTTCAATTAAATTAGATCGCAATGACTCGTTTAACATAAGAAGGTCGCTTAATGAGATTATCGTTAAATTTATTAATGCTACTGACTGCTTGTAACAATTAGGTTTAGTGCTCTAAGGCCAAAAGTCGCTCAACTGTTAAAGTTTAGGCTGAGCGTGGTTCATCTGTCACTAGATAAGGCTTAGTGGTAGGACTATTAAAAGCAGTTTTCTTATCATTAGATGATTTAATGTTCTTATAATCATAAACTTGTATGTTGTTGTGGCCTAGGGTATGGGCTGTTTCTAAAGCAAATAATGCCTGTAAAATAATTTCATCAACATCAATGATATTGCCTGGTTGAAACTCGGAAATACCTATACTTAAGGTGATTTTTTCTGAATCATCAACACCAGAGACACTATTTTTAATATCCGCTTGGTCAATAAGTTGTGCCATTTTTCCAGTAAAAGCGACAGCTTCTTTGGTGGGAACGTTAGAAGCAATTAACGCAAACTTGTTGTCGTCAAATACTGTCATGTACTCTCCACCTCTATGGGTAGCATTACTTAAAACTTCTGCAATTTTTTGCATGGTTTTTTGCGTTTTCTCTTGCCCATAGTGATTACGATACTCGTTAAAAAAATCAACTTCTAATATGGCTAAACTTAAATTATTGCCCACACGTTTGGCTCGTCTAATTTTTTCATCCAGCATTAAGTCGAAAAAACGTCTGTTATAAATATTAGTCGCGATATCAATAAACGAATTATTTTCAAGTTTAGCCCGTATTTGTTTATTTTCTTTAAGCTCTTTCGCAAGGATTTGGCTAGAAGCCACTGCGGTATTGTAAACACGATTAACACCGAACGTAATGGCCACTAACAGACTGGTAAATACACCTAAGCTAATAGTTAACTCTTGTGCATAAGGGGCTGAAAAATATACCAAAGCACCACTAAATGACAGGACAAGGGGGATAGTTACCGCAATAATTGTTTGTCTAGAGCTAAGGTTTGACATAACTAAACATGCTACTTGCATTGCCATGATAATGGTAACGGTGAGTGTTAGGTCAGGTGTTTGTAAAAATGCCACATAGCTATAAGCCGCCGCAAAAACCAATGTATATAAAAGGTTGATTACGACGTAAATATTAGCCCATTTCGAAATGTTACGATTAGTCTCATTCACCTTACTGTTGTACATCGCTTTGAGGATAAAGCTAATTATAAATACTGATATAAACCCAGCACCCCAGTTATAAAGTAATTGAGTATCTATAATAGGTTGTACTGAATATATGAGTGCGGCAGCAGCTAAGATGTGCACAAATATAATAGAAGTTAAGGCGCTATATAATTTGGTAACCCTTGACTGAGTCGTTTCTTTGTCTGCAAGTTTTGTCATAATTTTACCGTTATCTGTAATAAGTAGATTTATATACTGTTATGCGTTGCCTTTTCCTTTCTAATGAGGAGCTACAAAGTAAACGTCAAAGTTGTCTGTGATTTAACAATAAAACAATTTCTTACATAGTACAGTGTGTGGATTCATACCCTTTTATTGCTTTCAATAAGCTAACCTTGTGATGTGACAGTTAATTTTTTCGGGTTTAATAATTACCATTTATGATTGTTTAGCCTTTATACAACGCCAATATTGATGGGCCCTTAGCTGGTTGTTTATTAAGGGGGTGTCTTATTGGTTTTGAGTTGCTGAAAACATTTATTGAGTGTTATAGCGTTACCCTTTTGGGTATATTTTTTATGACGCAGTCACTAATAACCCTAGCTCATTAATATTTTATCTTTAAAGAGTTCCGCAAGGGCTTATTCACGCCGCTTATAGTTAACATATCTTTAGCTACCCTGACTTAGGTCAGTTTTTTGTGTATAAAAACTATACAAGTACAGCTTGGCAGCCTTTACTTGTATAGGGGAAAGGTATTTTCGGTCTATCTCGTTGATGAAAATATTCACACGTTAAAGGTTATTTGACTAAGGATAAAAATATGACTGTTTCAGAGCTACAACCCGAAATGATAGAAAGTGACTTAGAGCAAAAAGTACGTACTCATTTAGCGTCAGTTGGACTGACTGGCATAAAAAAAATTTTCTACAATCCAAGTTTTGATGACTTGTTCATAGCTGAAACTGATCCGAAGTTAAGCGGATTTGAAAAAGGCACGCTGACCGATTCTGGCGCTGTAAATGTTGATACAGGTATGTATACCGGTCGCTCTCCTAAAGATAAGTTTATTGTTAAAGATGACACCACTAAAGATACAGTTTGGTGGACTACCAAAGAAAATGGCAATGACAATAAACCCATCAATATGGAAACTTGGGAGCACTTAAAGGGCATTAGCCAAAAACAGCTGTCTAATAGTGATTTGTATGTGGTGGATGCAATTTGTGGGGCCAACGAAAATACTGCATTAAAGGTTAGGTTTGTGATGCAAGTGGCATGGCAAGCACACTTTGTGAAAAACATGTTCATTCGCCCAACAGAACAGCAGTTAGATGGCTTTGAACCTGACTTTGTAGTGATGAACGCATCTAAAACCTCTGATCCTGATTTTAAAAAATTCGGAACTAATTCCGAAACCTTTGTTGCTTTCAACATGACAGAAAAAATGCAACTTATCGGTGGTACTTGGTATGGCGGTGAAATGAAAAAGGGTATGTTTTCAATGATGAACTACTTTTTACCACTGCAAGGTATCGCATCAATGCATTGCTCGGCAAACGTATCTAAAGATGATGATACCGCTATTTTCTTTGGCTTGTCTGGTACAGGTAAAACCACGCTTTCGGCGGATCCTAATCGTGCTTTGATAGGTGATGATGAACATGGCTGGGATGATGATGGAGTTTTTAACTTTGAAGGGGGCTGTTACGCCAAAACCATAGACTTGGACCCTAATAAAGAACCTGAGATTTATAATGCTATTCGCCGTAATGCTTTACTTGAAAATGTGGTGGTAAATAATGGAGTACCAGATTATTTTGATAATTCAAGAACCGAAAACACCCGAGTCTCGTATCCAATAGAACATATTGAAAATCGCGTTAAGGGAGTAAGTAAGGCAGGGCATGCGAAAAAAGTTATCTTTTTAACCGCTGATGCATTTGGTGTGTTTCCACCTGTATCTAGGCTAAGCAGTCAACAAGCCAAGTATCACTATTTATCTGGATTTACTGCTAAGTTGGCAGGAACAGAGTTAGGGGTTAATCATCCTACACCTACATTTTCTTCATGTTTTGGGCAGGCGTTTTTAAGTGTACACCCTACACAGTATGCTGAAGTGTTAGAAAAGCGAATGGGAAACTCAGGCGCGACGGCTTACTTAGTCAATACAGGTTGGAATGGTACTGGTAAGCGTATTAGCTTGGCAGATACTCGAGCCATTATTGATGCCATTTTAAGTGGAGAAGTAGAAAAGGCCGAATGTAAAACCATGCCATATTTTGATATAGAATTTCCGACATCTCTCACTGGTGTAGATAGCAAGATACTGGACCCAACTAGTACTTACGAAGACCCAAGTGAGTGGGATACAAAAGCCCAAGAGTTAGCTAAATTGTTTATCGAAAACTTTAAAAAATTTACAGATAACGAAGAAGGCAAAGCATTAACTTTATCAGGCCCACATTTATAATTTATTTAGGCTATACTTTCAAAGTTGATACCCAACCATCAACTGTTAAGCCAACAGAATTTATTTGAATTCCGTTGGCTTTTTTTTATTCGTATTTCTTGGGTATGTGATTATATTGATTGTTCGGGGGGCGTTGATAAGATGTTTTGTTTACCTCTGGTAATGTCACGCTAGGGTACTGCACCGCCTGATATTCAATTTTAGATAACATATGGTCAATACAGTTTAACCTAGCAGCTTTTTTATCATCGGCATCAACAACATACCAAGGGCTGTGCTTAGTATCTGTGTATTCAAACATCAAGTCTTTCGCCTTAGAGTATTCTGCCCATTTACTTCGAGACACTAAGTCCATATCAGAGAATTTCCAGCGTTTTAATGGATTTGTTAGCCTTTCTTGAAATCGTTTTTCTTGCTCTTCATCTGAAACTGAAAACCAGTATTTAATAAGGGTGATCCCCGAATCCATTAGCATGTTTTCAAAGGCAGGGCAGGTGTGAAGAAAATTTTGATATTGCTGCTCAGTGCAAAACCCCATTACTTTTTCTACTCCGGCACGGTTGTACCAACTTCTGTCGAAAAGCACTATTTCACCAGCAGCAGGTAAGTGGGCTACATAACGTTGAAAGTACCACTGAGTGGTTTCTCGCTCGGTGGGCTTACTAAGCGCCGCTATGCGCACAACCCTAGGATTCAATTTAGCGGTTATCGCTTTTATTGCTCCACCTTTACCAGCGGCATCTCTGCCTTCGAAGATAACCACTACCTTTTGGCCAGTCTGTTGTACCCATTCTTGCAGGTGTGCAAGTTCAATTTGTAGTTTAGCAAGATGTTTTTGGTAATTAGATTTCTTCATGATGAACTTTTTACCTTAATAATCGATTTAGAAATCATAGACTAAAGCTCTTAAAGACAGGCATCAAGAAAAGTTAGTTTATATTAGGTTTAGCGGTAAACTTCACTTTTTAAACAAAGTAATGGCACTTAAATGTTCAAAGGCTTTCTTTAGCGATTGTGAGTAAAACTGCTCTTGAAACATATGGGGTGAGCTGAATTTAGATTACTCGGTTAATATTGATTCTTAAACTTGATGACAGGCATAAAAAAAATCCTGTGATCGTAATCACAGGATTTTTAATTTTATTACCCAAAGTGTTAAGTAAATATTCTTAACTGATAGGGTGTAGGCTAATACTAGCCGTTTTTACTAATTTCTACGTTTAACTCTAGTCATTGCGACTAATGCTATAAATAGAATACTTAATGCGCCTGGAGCAGGTACAGAGGCAGTTTTACTGTCGACATCATCAAGAGTGTAGTTCACACCTAAGAATGAATTTTCTAGTAAATTGACTTCTAAATCAAAAGTACTAGTGCCGGCTGTCAAAGCTTCCAAAGCGAAAGAGATGTAATATTCCCCATTTATTGAATCAAAAAAGTCTAGATAGCCTATACCTAAGCCCGTAGAGTTTGCTGCAACTGCAAAAATTGAAAAGAAACCAGCGTTTGGTATATCAGTATCTTCAGAGTCATCTACAAAACTAAAGATATTTGTATCAAAAACGAAATCGAAATCAAATCCGTCTATAGAGTCTGTAAAGTTTGCGAGCAAAGTAACATTAAGTATGTCGTTTGGTGCTAACTCTGTTTTATCCAAGTTTATTTCGATTAAATTTGCATTAGCTTGAAACCCAAGTAAACACAAACACATTAATATAATTTTACCTATTTTCATTTTTATATCCTTTTAATTAATTAGTTGCACAAAAGTCGCGAGTACAAAGCGTTTGTAATACTCGAACGTCTGTTGAGTTTACAAGACTGTCGCCATTCAAATCAAATGCTAAGTCAATGTCTTGACGAGATAGTATCGCTGAGAAAAGCCCTTTTATATCGTCAGTATCGACGTCACCATCGGCATCCCAATCACCTGTAACTTCTGCAGACTCAATTGCAACAGTTACAGACTCTGTCACTTCTACAGATCCTATGCTATCAACGCTATTTGATAGTTCAGATGTAATGCTGCCAGAAGCGTCATTATCCACAGTAACTTGGTAGCTTAGTGTCTTTGACTCTACAGATACACTCTGTAAGTCGTAACAAATTGCCATACCATCGGTTACGTTAACACCATTAAAGGTATATTGAACACCGGTAGTGCCTGTAGCATCTTCTAGACCAATGGTACCTGTAGTTTCTGACGTTTCGACGTTGTCAAAAGCCATAACAATCTCATAAGCTCCTGGTGTGTCGTCAACAAAACCTGTGATAGACATTTGGAAATCAATACTATCTTGACCTGTTCCTGGGTAAAGCTTCATATTGTCATATTCTATGATGGTAAGATCAGAACCTGCTGTAGCAAGAGATACACCTACAACAGAACCTGGTGTCGTATTAGCAGCAGGGATAACAAAGTCCCGCCATAGTACAGCTATTAGGTTGTTTGGATCTGAACTATCTGGAATTGGTAAGTTCACCCAAGGTGTAGTACCAGCTGTTGTTCCGTCAAAGAATATGAATCCATCATCAGTAAAGTTAAAGCCACCAGTAAATGTATTTCCGAAGAAATTAAAGTTTTGGCCACTAAACGCTGAGTAGGTCACAGTGTCACCCTCTATACCTGCGTTGGGTAATATTCCAAACTGTTCTAAATCAACATAGGCACCACTATTAGCAAACGGAGCCGCACATGATGCACTGTCGTTACTAGTTGTTATGCTATACGCTGGAGTAGCGTTCAGAGACGAAGGTTGAGACAAGTTCCAAGTAATTAATCCATCTGCTAATTCACCATCACCAGTAATTGAACCACTTACTAAGGTGTACCCATCTGGAATATTAGCTGCAATATTATAATTCCTGTCTTCTGGAGTATTATTAGCTGCCACTTCTACACTAAAGGTCAAGACATCACCTGCTACGGCGCTGTCACTGCTTACTGCATAAGATACATCGTCAGCAACTCTCGTTATGGTGACAGGAATGCTACCAATGTTGTCAGTCATTTCACTGTCTGACCCGAGTGTTACAACACCGTAATAAACATCTTCCTGTACTGAGCCTGTTAAGTCATAGTTTAAACGAAGGTCAAAAGGCGTTAATTCACTAACAACGCTAGGACCAGTTACAACTAGGTTACTCTCATCTGCGTCTACAAGAGTTGTACTTAATACAACCGTGTCTTGTTCTGCATTAGATGGTCCCCAGTTTTGTACCATGACCCACCATTCACCACTTTGAGGAGAGGTAATACTACAACTCTCTTCAGCGGTTGCTGTGGCACTTATACACAGTTCTTCAGACTCATCAGGTAAACCATTTCCGTTTGAATCATAACCAATTCTCACGTCTATATCTGGCGCCGTTGATGTTGCATCTGAGGTGGTTGCTACTATTCTAGAAACTGAGCTTGATACATCAATTAATGAGTAGTAAACACCATCTGATAAATTATCATATGGAGTTGAGTTATCAGAATCTCCAGCAACGCTTATTTCAGTTGTGCTAGGGGTAGCTAAACCACTTACTGAAATTTGTAAGTCAGAAATTTCTGCAGCTTCTAAACCCGTTAATAAATAAGAGTCTTGATCTCGTGTAGCACTAATATTCACTTCGTCAGGTAATTCACCTGTCGATGGAACAAAAGAAACAGTTAGATGTTGGTCAGGTAAATCACCTGCTGGAGTAAAGTCTATTTGACCATGCACCCATGTACCGTTTTCAAACTCAGTACTGTCAACCGTTATCACTACACTTTGAGATTCACCTTCGTTCAGATCAAAGCTCTCTGGACTCGCCACAATAGTGCTATCTGTGGTTGAAACCGACCAACTACCGTCAGTGGTTGCAGTAAAGGTTCTTGTCCACGTACAGGTAATAACACACGTTCTGGTGACTAAACCAGGCACGTTAAGATTTGTTGGATCACCACCTAACGAAGGGTCCGCATTTTCAAAATTAGCAATACTTTCATCCATCAACAAGCCAGCTTCCGCTGCTAAGTCAACACGAATAATACCTGCACCCATATCAAATGGGTCCGCAGCCGTAACGCCATCTTCTTTAAAAGCTTGGCTATCTGACGTGGTGGCTAATGCAGATAGAATTTCAGCATCTGTCCATTCAGGTTGTACTTGTTTAAGTAGAGCCGTTGCTCCTGCTACGTGTGGGCTTGCCATTGAGGTACCGCTTAAAAAACCATACTCAGTTCCATCAGCTAATGCCGCATATATGTCTGTACCTGGTGCACCAAAGGTTACAGGTAAGTAGTCTTGACCAAGGTGTGGCCCTCGTGAAGTTGAGCTACTTGCAATGCTTCCCAACTCTGGATTACTACCAAATGGTTGGAGACTGTCACTGATACTCGCTGTGTGCCCTGAACCAGTTGATAACCAAGCTTTAATTTGGTTTCCTGCGTCAGCTTCCACATGAATAGCCGGTATAACATGAGCGTCATTGCTTACACCTGTAGCACCGTCATCGATATTTGTTAATACACAACCAGCTGCGCCGCCATCCCTAACATTGATACATTTATCAACTCTGGCAATGGTACCACGGTCACAAACTACAATTTCTCCGTTAGTCCATGTTCCTTCTGGGAACGGTACTAAACACTGTTCTGGCTCAGCATCACCATTATCATAGTTAGCCGCGTAAACAATAGGGGCAGAATCTAATCCTGCAGTTATGCCTGCACCTTCTAATACTGACGGACCTTCAGTGTCTCCACCTGTGAATCCATCAATGAACTTAGGTGCAATTTCTCTATCGTGAGTAAAGTTTGCAACATTGCTCAACCAAGGAGCACCAGAGCTACCTAAAGAAGAAGGATCTGGACCATTATTACCTATTGAATTAACTACAGTAATACCTGCTTCTCTAGCGGCTAAGAATGCTAAATCAACCGAGTCAGTCCAAGGATCGATAGTAACTGGTGTCGACGAACCGATTGAGTGGTTTAGTACATCCACTTGTCCGTCTAATATTGCTTGTTCAACGGCTGCAACCCTATCACTAGCAAAACAGCTAGGAGCACATACTTGGAAGGCTATGATATTTGCATGAGGTGCAACACCTGATATTTCGATATTAAGGCCTGATTCATTGCCTTCTGCATCAAGTACGGGGGCTGATAAAAAGTTACCACCAGCAGTACTTGCTACATGGCTACCATGCCCGTCAGTATCTTCAGAGCTGTCTTCTGTAGGTGTTGCATCAATGAAGAGGTATCGTCCGATTAACTTACTATTACAAACAGAAAGGGCGTTGTAGTCATCACTGCCTGGATCACATTCACCTAAATAAACACCTTCACCAAGAGGGTTTACATGCTCATAGTCATCACTTCCTACGGCAGCGAATGATGGATGATCACCATTAATACCACTGTCTAGTATGCCTATTACAATGCCTTCACCTTTTGCTTCTAGGTTAGTTGCACCTGCCCATAACTCGGGGGCGCCAATGTATGTAGGTCCTCTATCTGTTTGAATGGTGTCTTCACGATCCACTTCAATTTTGGTGACGCCTGCTAACTTTGCAACTTCTTGCGCTTCTTCTTGTGTCATTTCCATAGCGATACCGTTTATCGCTGCTTGATATCTTCTCTTGACATTAAGAGAGCGAGATAGCTTTCCTTTTATCTTTTTTTCCATTCCTTCTTGTTTGTTTTTTAGGCGTTTGAGATAAGCTTTGCTGTCTCTGCTTTTTGAATTAAGCTTTGACGCTGAGCGTTTACCTCCTTTTAATTTTGCCATATGTGCTACAAGTGAATCTTCTTCAAAGCGCACGATATACTTTTGTTTCCCAGTTACTCCTTCTTGCTTGGTAAATACTTGTCTGGTATTTCTTGAAGTTGATTTTAACTGTTTCTCTACTTTGACTGCCTTTAACGTTTCTAGTTTTTTTTCTGTTGGTAATTGTTCCGCTGCTATAGTGTTTAAAGATATGCCTCCCATTAACACTATTGCAGTAGATACCCCTGCTACTATTGGTTTAATTTTCATTAAATGTTCCTGCATATTTGTTTTATTATGTTGTGTCTGAGTTAACTCATTCACAATTCCTTATATATGAACAACAGGGATACTACGTACTTCATAGGGCAAACCTAAACATTCCCAAATTTAACTGTAAACATAAAAATACATCATGTCTACATGGTGAATTCCTAATATTTCTTTTGTGGTGATTGTTTTAACAGCGATATACTCTCGGAATTATTTGCACACCCGCGTTATTCATAGCTTGAATTAAATTTATATTAAAATCATAGACTTTGATAAACTCTATAAACTATTTTTACAGTAGGTGGCCAGTACAAAAGTTATGTTGTATTTGATTCAGTCAAACAAAATGGAATGTTTAGCAGATAGTTTAATTAACTGTTTGCAAGACTCGGCAGGCCAAGGAGAATCGGTTTTTGAAGCTGATCAAGTCCTAGTGCAAAGTCCAGGTATGTCTCAGTGGTTAAAGATTCAAATAGCTGAAAAACTAGGAATAGCCGCAAACATAGATTTTCCTTTACCTTCGAGTTTTATTTGGCAGCTTTATCAAGCCTATGTAGAAGAGCTACCCGAACAATCTGCATTTACCAAGCCCAATATGGCATGGAAGTTAATGGCAATTTTGCCGAGCTTGTTTGAAGATGAAAAATTTGCGTCAATAAAGCAATATCTAACGGATGCGCCGCCTTTAAAACTGTATCAGCTAGCCTCAAAAATTGCTGATGTATATGACCAATATTTAGTGTATAGGCCTGACTGGATTAACCACTGGGAAGCAGGTTTTAATACACTACCGGATACTGATGACCCAAGGATCTGTGAGGCTCACCCATGGCAACCCGTTCTATGGCGGGCTTTGGTGTCTTATAGTAAACATTTAGGTGAGTCACAGTTTCATCGTGCCAATCTTCACGATACCTTATTAGAGAAGCTGTATTCCCAAGAGCAAACGTCGACCAAGCCCCTTATGGTATTTGGTATTTCTGCAATGCCATTACAGCAATTAGAAGTGCTTAAAGCACTATCTAACACCAGAGATGTTTTAATATTTTGGTTTAACCCCAGCCAGCATTATTGGGGAGATATTGTAGATAAGAAAACCCAAGAAAAAGCAAAATTAACAGAGTTAGCTCATGCTTCTAAATCAGATGTACAACAAATAGGAGCTGAGTTTCTGGATATTGGTAATCCTTTGTTGGCTTCATGGGGGAAACTGGGTAGAGATTACCAAGATATGTTACTCGGGTTTGAATTACAGCAAGAAGACTGTTTTATTGAGACCCAACCAAAAACCTTACTAGAGCATATTCAAACAGATATAAACAATCTGGCTTTTAGGGCAAGTACGCAAGAGTTAGATGCAAAAGAGTTATTATCTAATGGTATCCAGTGTCCAAAAGTAGAAATTGCGCTAAACGACAATTCGTTACAAGTCCATGGCTGTCACTCTAAGGTACGAGAGCTTGAGGTGCTGCACGACCAACTTTTAAAGCGATTCAAAGATAACCCAAGTTGGCACCCTGGTGATGTTATAGTGATGATGCCAGATGTAGCCAGCTACGCACCTTTTATAGAAGGAGTGTTTGGTTCGGTTGAAAGTGAGCTGGCTATTCCTTTTGCGATATCAGATCGAAATGTAGGACAGGTTTCGCCATTAATCGCAAGTTTTTTACAGCTTATCAAGTTGCATCAAAGTCGCATAACCCTGTCTGATGTATTGTCTTTATTAGAAGTGCCGGCCATCCAGCGTAAGTTCACTATCGAATTACAAGAGTTTGAATTATTGCAGCATTGGTTAACGGATGCTGGGGTTCGCTGGGGCTGGGATCAACAAGATAAAGCCCGTTGGGATTTGCCCGCTGAACAGCAAAATACCTGGGTGTTTGGATTGCAAAGGTTATTAGCTGGATATGCCATATCAAGTGGCGAGTTATATCAAGGGACGCAAGGGGATGTATCTGCTTACGATGATATAGAAGGCCAGCAGGCTGTAGCATTGGGTAAGTGTTATCAATTCACAGGTTTATTACTTAAAGTTTTGGCGTTTTGCCAAGAGCAGCAGTCCCTTCAATCAAAGGTAGAGCTTGGTTTAACTTTGCTAGAGGAGATGTATCAGGCCGATGAAAGTGAGCAGACCGATTTACAAATTTTAAGGGAAACCTTAGAAAACTTAACTGCCCATACTGCACAATTTACTGAGGATATTGACCAAGATATTTTTGTTAGTGAACTACAGCAAAACATTCAAGAAAAGGGCGTAGGGCAAAGATTTTTAGCAGGCTATGTTAACTTTTGTACCCTAATGCCAATGCGAAGTATTCCTTTTAAGATGGTTTGCTTGTTGGGCATAAATGATACTGATTACCCCAGGCAAAGTGTTCCAATGGGATTTGATTTAATGCGTTTAGCCCCCGTAAAACGAGGGGATCGCTCTAGACGATTAGATGACCGTTACCTATTTTTAGAAGCCTTACTTTCTGCTAGAGAACAACTGTATTTTAGCTATCAAGGTTTCAGCCAAAAAGACAACAGCCCTCTGGCACCCTCTATTTTACTCAGTGAGTTATTAGAATATTGCCAACATGGCTTTAGCTTATCTGGGCAGTTGTCATTAAAGGCAGAAGAAACCGAAAAAAATCTTCTGGCTCATTTAAGCTACCATCATAAATTGCAACCTTTTGATAAGGCCTACTTTGATGCACAAGCTAACGAGTACGGCCATCCTAAGACGTTTAGTTTTAATATAAAACAGCAGCGCATAGCACAGCAAACAAACCAGCCGTTGACTCCCTATGCCTTTAACACGCTGACAGCAAATAGCACTGATGAAGCCATAGACGCCAACCAAAGTGATTGGGATGCCAATCAAGTAACCTTAGATGAATTGATTCAGTTTTATGAAAACCCAGCTAAGGCTTTTATTATGCATCGCTGGCAGTCTCGCTTTTATTCTCTAGGGCAGGTTAGTAGTGATGAAGAGCCCTTTGGTTTTGATGGCTTAGATAAATATATTTTGATTGATAGATTAGTGCAGCACCAGCTAAGCCAGTTTGTAAACCAATCCAATCAAAACTCAAACGCGTCAATAATAGAACAGTTTAGGGCAGAAGGTAGATTACCAACTGCCTACACTGGCGATCTTGCCTTAAGGCCGCTAATGACTCAAAGCTCAGATTTGGCAAAACAAATTATTGAACTGAGTCAATCAAATGCTGATTTACTTGAAGATTCAAGTATGTATCAAGAGCAAAATATTGATATAGCACTAACACTAAACGACACCCTGCTAACAGGAAGAATACATCACCTCTATGGGCCTAATTTGTTACTTTGGCGCAGTGGTAAATTAAGATCTAAAGACCGTATTGCTCTTTATTTACAATGGCTGGCTTTATGTGCCCAAGGGGGCAAAGTTATCTTAGATAAAGGGTATTTTCTAAATGTAGGCAAGGCATACAGTTTGCCTGCAATTGAGCCCCAGCAAGCAGCTGAGCAATTAAGTGTATGGATTAAATATTGGCAGTTAGGGCATACCCAAATATTACATTTTTATCCTGAAGCTGCATGGCAATGGGTTAACACCCAAGACGTAGGAAAAACCATCAAGGCCTTTGAAGGAGATAACTTTTCAAAAGGAGATGCAGATGATGCTCACATACAAAGAGTTTGCCCTGATTTAAACATGCATTTTGACGCCTTTACTGAGCTATCTGAGGAATTACTCATGCCTTTACTCGAACAAGGAGGTGATAAGTGAGCACACAGGTCAATCAGTCTCAAGAGTTACACATGCAGCCATTAGATTCAATCTCGTTTCCTTTGTATGGTCCTTCTTTGATAGAAGCCAGTGCAGGTACAGGTAAAACTTACACCATAGTTAATTTGTATTTAAGACTATTACTTGGGCGAGGCTGCCAAGCCTTAGGCGTAGAGCAAATCTTGGTGGTGACTTTCACCAATGCTGCTACCGGAGAGCTAAAAGAGCGTATTCGTCAGCGCCTTCGAGATGCTCACCTAGCGTTTTTCGCAAAAAAGAGTGACGACCCTTTTATTCAGCAGCTTATTGAGCAAAGCGACAATATAGAACTAGATTGCCAGCGTTTATCTTTGGCAAGTAAGCAAATGGATGAAGCGGCTGTCTATACTATTCATGGTTTTTGTCACAAGGCGCTTACCGAACATGCCTTTGAAAGTGGAGCAATGTACGAGCAGAGCTTTATTTTGGATGAAACCGAATGGCTAAAAATGGCGGCAGAAGACTATTGGCGTAAGCATGTAACTAGGTTAGACCCTTACACGCTAGAGATACTGCTAGAGCAATGGAACACACCACAAAGTATGTTGGCGAATATTTCTGGCTTATTAGCCCAGCATGCCAAGCCAAATCAAACTATGAGCATAGAAACTGCCATTAGCTGTGCTCAAGAATATGCCGAACAGGTAGCCAAAGTTAAACATTGGTGGCTGACAGAAAACATAACCGAACAGCTGTCGAAAGCCAATCTAAGTGGGCGTAATAAACTGGCCAAACTACCTTTTTTACAAGCTATGCAGGCATTTTGTAATAGCGATATCTTGCTTATTGATTTTGACAAAGATGGCTGGAATTTGTTTTTCCCAGAAAAAGTCGAAAAAGCAAAGAAAAAGGGCAGTGCGGATTTATCTCATCTCGATTTTAGCCGTTTTGAGGCATTACAAAGTGCGCTGACCCGATGTCAAAACACTATAAAAATAGCCTTTAGTGAACATGCTATGTCTGTGGTGTCTGCAAACTTAGCGTCTCACAAACAAAGGTTACACCTGTTATCACCTGAAGACCTATTAGCCGGGCTGCAGCGGGCGTTACGCCTTCAGTCCGAAACTCCAGTGCAAGACGGAACTAGCCCTAGTTCACAAGGCTTAGCCAGTACTATAGTGAATAATTTCCCTGCTGCTTTGATAGATGAATTTCAAGACACAGACCCAATTCAGTTTGAAGTTTTCCAGAGGATTTACGGAACAACTAGCGATGATAATCAAATTTCAGCAGAGCAAGATACCTGCTGGATTATGATTGGCGACCCTAAGCAAGCCATTTATGGCTTTCGGGGGGCCGATATCTTTACTTATATAAAAGCTAAACAATGGGTACCTAGTGATAAGCATTTTACTTTAGCCACCAATTGGCGCTCCGCTCCTGACTTAATTAACGCAATTAATCAGGTGTTTAGTCGCAGCGCTAAAGGGTTCTTGTTTGAGGAAAACATACCGTTTCAACCCGTTGGGGCAGGGCGCAACTTAGCGGGATTACGAGTGCAAGGTGACGCTGTTCCATGCCTAGACTTTTTACACTTAAGAAGTGAGAAAAGCCCTGTTACTCTTGCCAGTGAAGCCTACGATAAACTTGCTTTGGCCACGGCTAAGCAGATTTCACATTGGTTGCTGTTGGCTGAAACAGGCCAAGCGCAACTAAATGGTAAAACTTTGACAGCAGCTGATTGTTGCGTCCTTGTACGTAACCGCAACGAAGCCCAGATCATTAAAAGCGCATTAGCATCGGTGAATGTTGCCAGTGTGTTTTTGTCTCGAACCAGTGTGTTTTCGACTCAGGTGGCTTTAGATTTACTTAGGTTATTAAAAGCCCTTAGTCAGCCAACAGACGAACGACTATTAAAAACAGCATTATTAAGTGAGTTATTTACCTTAAATGACAAAGCCTTAGACGCACTATTTAATGATGAAGCCCGTTGGCAAGAAGTATTAGAGCTGAGCGCTTATTGGCATCAAACCTGGAAAAAACACGGCATAATAAAGGCAATTAACCAAGTATTAGACTACTTCAATGTTGAGCAAGGGTTAATACAATACTTTAGCGACGGCTTACGTAGAGTGACAGATCTGCGTCACCTTAGTGAACTTTTACAGCAACAGAGTATTCAGCTAATCGGTGAAGCACAGCTAATTCACTGGTACGAGAATTGTTTGCTAGAGCCTGATCACCAAAGTGATAGCCAACAAATGCGTTTAGAAAGCGACGCAAATCTAGTGCAAATCATTACCTTACATTCATCTAAAGGGCTAGAGTATCCTTTGGTATTTATACCCTTTGCCAGCAGTTATAAAAATACAAAAGAAGCCTTGTATCACAACGAAGACCAAGATCTAGAAGTAGACTTTTTAACCCAAGATAAAAACCTCCAGAAGGCAGACTTTGAAAGACTAGCAGAAGATATACGCTTATTTTATGTGGCCGTTACCCGGGCCATATATTACTGCAGTGTTGGCGTTTGGAATGTAAGCCTAGGTAAGTCTAAAAAAGAGTCGGGCTTTGCGCTGTCAGCCCTAGGCAGTTTACTTATGTTTACAAAAGGTGATGCAGAAGCAGCAGAACTGCCGCCAATAACCGACGACGCTATAGCCGCAAAAATAAATGCACTCACTCAAGTATGCGATGTGTCTTATCGCAGCTTTACACAAGTTGAAATTGAACCTTCAAACATAGTAACAACCAGTAAAAATCAATCTAGGACGTCTCAAACGTTACAGGTTTTGCACTTGCCTAAGCCTGTGCAACGTACTTGGCGTTTAACCAGCTATTCGGCAATAAGTAGCCAACAAGTGCATTTAGATATGCCGTCACCAGGGCAAGATGAAGGGCTTGACCCCACACAAGAGCACACCCCAATTGAGGATGGCATTGACGACACAAGTTTAGCTGAAGTCATACAAACCCCTTTTAACTTTGAAAGAGGGGCCAATGCTGGTTCGTTTCTCCATGGTGTATTAGAAAACATAGACTTACAACAACCAGAGCAGCTAGCAGATGTAATTAAACAACAGGCAACATGGTTCGGTATTGATGAGTCCTGGCAAGTCTGTTTAGAGACTTGGTTAGAAGATGTGTTAAAAAGCTCTTTTAGTAGAGACTCTGACCCCCTTGAAACGCCTAATTTGAGCCTAGCCCAGTTAGCTCCTAGGCAAGTTAAAGTAGAAATGGAGTTTCACATGCCATTACATCAAGTAAAGGTGCAAGACTTTAACCGCATAATTAACCAGTATTCAAAGCAACATGTTAGAGATTACCAGTTCGAAGAACTTAACGGCATGATTAAAGGTTTTATTGATTTAATGTTTGAATTTAACGGCAAATTTTATGTAGCCGATTATAAATCAAATCACTTGGGCGACAGCTACGATGATTATCATTTAGGTGCTATGGAAAAAGCCATGACAGAGCACGACTATCATTTACAAGCCATACTTTACACTTTAGCCCTACATCGCTGGTTAGATTATAAGTTACCCAATTATGAGTACAGCACACATATTGGTGGCGCATACTACTTATTTTTGCGGGGTATGAGCCAAAGCGTGCCAGGCAATGGCGTGTATTTTGTGTTACCTGAACAATCATTGATTGAGCAGTTAGATGATTTATTTTCTGACAAGTTAACTGCAATAACACCCGAGCAAGCCACAAGGTTACAAAAAGAGGAAACGCTAGAAAGCCCTAACCAACAAGGACAATTAGATCTATGGTGAGCCGCTAATGTTAATGCAAATTCACACAAACCAAGGGTTAAAGTCAGCATTAGAGCAATTGCTAGCGAGTGGCAGAATTCGCGCCATAGACTTAGCCTTTGCTGACTTTATTTACAGCGAAGAACAGCACTTACCTCAACCCATTAGATACTGTATTTGCTTACTTGCAGCCCACTTAAGTGCACAAGCTGGTGCACAACATACATGTATTGATTTAAAAACCTTAGGCCAACCATTTTTGGGCGTGTATGTATTTCCAGAAACCTCAGTGCTGCTAGGTTACTTAGCACAGGCTCACACCATAAAGAACTTAGATTTAGATAAAGACCAAGCTGAAAGCAAGGTAAGCAAACCCATAGTTATTGACAATGGCCAAGTATATTTACAGCGATATTGGCAATATGAAGCACAACTTGCAGCGATCATTCGTAAAAAAGCAGCAGTAACCAATAACTTTGATATTCCTAAAGCCAAGGCTTTGTTAAAGCGTTTATTTGTAACTGAGCCTAGCCAGATTAGCACTATAGACAATACAGTTGACTGGCAAAAAGTGGCAGTGTGTGTGGCGGTAAGCCAATCATTAAGCTTTATTACCGGTGGCCCAGGTACAGGAAAAACCACCACTGTGACTCGCTTACTTGCTTTACTTCAAGGCTTGGCTGCCACAGACAGCATACGCAAAGGTAAACCTTTAAACATTCAATTGGTGGCGCCAACTGGTAAGGCGGCGGCTAGGTTAACCGAGTCTATCAGTGCCGCTAAACTAAAACTCCCAGCGGACCTACAAAACGATTTACCTGAAAAGTGTCAAACTATTCATAGGTTATTGGGCGCTAAACCACAAAGCCCGTACTTCAAAGCCAATGCCAGTAATCCGCTGCATTTAGATGTTTTAGTGTTAGACGAAGCATCTATGGTTGATTTGCCACTAATGACTAAATTATTTGCTGCACTACCCACTCACGCCCACGTTATTTTGCTTGGTGATAAAGACCAACTTGCCTCGGTTGAAACCGGAAGTGTGTTATCAGATATTTGCGCTGCATGCGAATCACCCACAGATTCAATAGAGTCACTGAACTTGTACGGGGCACCTCTGCAGCAAACCTTGTCAGAGTTGATGGATTTAGCGAATTATACGGTGGCAGAGCCAAAGTCTATTAAAACCAGTCTTATACAAAATAACCTAGTGACCTTGCTAAAAAGTCACAGGTTTAAAGATGACAGCGGCATTGGTCAGTTAGCCAAACATATAAACAAAGGGCAGGGGGCAAAGTGTGTTTCTTTGTTAAGTGGCACAGAGTTTAACGATATAGATTGGTATCAACCCAGCCAAACCAATACACAAGCTGTGGCCAATGAAATACTTAATACCTTAATTGTTAAGCTATTACCTGTTTACAAAGCTTATCTTAAAGCCCTGTCTCAAGGAGACATTCACCTAAGCTTTAAACTGTTACAAACCCAGCAAGTATTATGTGCTCAAAAAAATGGTTTCTGGGGCGTTAATCAACTAAATGCACTAATAGAAAATGAGTTATCTAAGCAAGGCTTGATAGATACCAGCAAAGACTTTTACATAGGTCGCCCAGTTATGCTCGCTAAGAATGACCATCAATTAAAGCTGTTTAATGGCGACATAGGCCTAGTTATGGCTGATCCAAATAATCCTAGTCTTACTAAGATATGGTTTATCACCCCAGATGGTGAAATAAGGGGATTACTACCAAGCCGTTTACCAAGTGTAGAAACCCTTTACGCCATGACTATACACAAAAGCCAAGGTTCAGAGTTTGAGTCAGTATATTTATGTTTACCGCCACTTACCCCTAATAACCAAGGGCGAGGGTTAAACCGTGAGCTAATATACACAGGCCTTACCCGAGCTAAAAAGCAGTTTATGTTATTTGCAGAGCAAAAAGCACTAATGCTAAGCCTTAAACAGCAGTGCGTTCGCGGTAGTGGCTTGGCGGTGAGGTTGGTGTGATGCTGCGGTTTTATAGCCTAGATAAAGGGCTGACTACTGAGTTGCCGCCACGTTGTAATATATGGGTATATATTTGAGTGGTACGCAAGTCTGCATGGCCTAGCTGGTCTTGAACGGTGCGAATATCGGCACCCGACTGTAATAGGTGAGTGGCAAAACTGTGGCGTAACGTATGAGGTGTCACTGTTTTAGGTATGTTAGCTTTTTTGGCGGCATTTCGTACTGCTTTTTGTATGGTTGTTTCATCGCAATGATGTCGCCTCAATAGGTTACTTTCAGGATCTATAGAGAGTTTTACACTTGGAAATAAATATTGCCATTGAAGGCTTCGAGTTGCTCCTTGATACTTCATTCGTAATCTATTTGGTAGGTAAACCCCAGCATATTCTGGATGTGTGAGATCTGAGATAAGATATTGCTCTACCGAAACAATTTGACTACGAAGAGCTTTGTGAAGCTCTGGAGCTAGAGTCACAACCCTATGTTTACCACCCTTTCCGTACCAAATTTTTATACATGAAAAATCAAAGTCTACATCTTTAACCCGCAGACGAACCGCCTCCATTAATCGCAACCCACTACCATAAAGTAAGGATACTAATAGTTTATTATTTGCATTGACGTAAGAGAAAAGTGCTTTAACTTCTTCAACTGTCAACACTACAGGTAATTTCCTCTGCCGAGTACTTTTTACAAAGTTGAGCTTTATCTTCAACGGTTTATCAATAATGTCCTTATAAAGATAAACCAATGCATTAAGGGCACTTGCCTGCGTACTAGGGGCTGCATCTAATTTTATGACTAAGTGATTTAAAAATTCCTCAACTTCATTATCTCCCATTTGTGCTGGGTGACGTTTTTTATGAAAGCAAATAAAACGGTAAATCCAATGGATGTAGCTTTCTATGGTCTTTTTGGCATAGTTGCGCTGATACATGACTTCCTTAATATGAATTAAAAACGGTGATTTATTCATTAGATTTTTCCAATCAATTAACTGTATATAATTACAGTTTTAGTGCTAAACCCGTATATATGCAAGATCTTGTGTAATCGCCGTATTTCTACATCACCCGATCACAGATTTAAAAAAAGCGTTTTCGTTGCAATAACTTATCCTACATGCCTAAAATAACCTCATGTATATATACGGCAAAGACCCGTGTTTAAACACGGGTGTTTGCTACTTATTAATATTGTTAGGCGTTTTGTATGACTCTCAAGTCTGATTGGCTGAGAATTGGTTTAGCACTTGGATTGCACATGTCATGTGTGATGCTGCCTGTGAGTGTTTACCATGTAATCAACGGGCTAATTGAGTTTGGAAATTTCCCCATCCGTTTTACAATAATAATCCCTGTTTGTTTAGCAACTCTGGCAGCTGTAATTTGCTATTCTGATGAGCCAGGAATAAAGACATTTTGCAGAATACTTATTCATATTAGTTTCCTAGTTTCTTTAGGAGTAATACTTTTTGGATTAGGAATTGTTTTTACTCATTTTCTTTCTGGTAAATCTGATTTTAGTGTTTTCACTGGATTTGCGAGTATTATGGCAGGCATGATGTCATATTCGATGCTGATGAAAGGATATAAGTCAAAATGGTTGAATTGACGCCTAACAAAACGTTGAAGCGGACAAAAATAAAAAGCAATTTTCGCCGCTTAACGCGGTGTTAGCATGCCAAAGCTTATTCTTAGTTGGTTACCTAAAAGTGGTGTGCAAAGCGGTTAGCTTTTTAGCGCATCACGGTCGGTAAAAGTAGTTCACCTAATCGGTAAGTTCTGGCAATATAAATCATCAAATACTGACAAACCAAAAGGCAGGGATATGCAGCAATACAATTCAACAAAGGAAGTCACAGTTTGTTAGTTCATCAATCAAATCAAACAGCAGTACGCAATGCGGCTGCTAACAAAAAGCTCAATCAGAAAACCACTCGCTGGCCTTCGGCCAAAACGCTTCGTGTTTTCTGCTTAGCTTAAGCGTTAGCTATACTGCGGGCGTTAGCTATACAGGGAAAGTATGCAGAAGCAAACTATTCTAAAATCAGTTTCACTAATTTCCGTTATTATAACAATGGCATTAGTTGTTAATCTTGAACTGCTCACTGATGAATTAATAAAGTATTTTTGGCCATTGCATATTGTTGCAATGGTTTTGGGATTTATAATGATATTTGGCTTAATAAAAGATCATTCTTCTTTGGTTAAGTTATTCGATCCATTTTTGCCTAAATCCCCCTTTATTAAGTTTCTTGCAAAAGGCTTTATCGCTGTAATTGTCCAGCTTATTTTACTATTAACAATTATGTCGCCGATGATTTATAGCTTTAGTACTTTACCAATATTTGCTCCAGAGAGTACACCTTTTAAAGAGGGGGCAATATTTCAAGGCTTTATATTGATTTGGTTACTATTTTTCTCAATGGAATTTTTATACTTTTGGCTAGTAAAAAGCCTAACTGAACATTTGGTGGAAAAGTATAGCTAACAAGCCAATTAAGCGCGGGACTGCTAAAGCTTGGCTCGGTTCCGCTTCGCTACACAAGTTTAGCCAAGCATTATCAGCCCCTTATTGGGGCGTTAGTTGTACACGCATTTAAGGAGCAATCGTGCATCAATCAAATTTTTTAAAGTGGTTTCTATTAACTATTTGTTTACTCGTAATTTTAGCGGGTATTTTTCAGCTAGGTAAATTGGTTGGTCTTGCCATTTACTCCGATACATTTAGTTTTAACTCAATTGAAATTTGGCAAGTGGGCATAATTGGCTCTGGTTTTTGGGGAGTATTTGAGTTTTTCAGAACTATGAAAAAGTTAAAAATATCTCCAAAGTACAACTAACAAGCGCATTATGGTGGGAATTTTACTCGCTGAAAAGGCGCTCCTAAAATCCCCATATGCAAATCGTTATGATCATTAAAATTGGAGAAAGTATGTTTGGTGCAGAATATAGTAGAATGAAATTTTGGTTATTAAGTATACCAATTATTTTAGTTGGTTCATTTGTTATGGGAATGGCTAAGGCGGTAGCTGGAGAAGGTGCCGATGCAATACCATCATTAGTTTTTCTCGTAATCCTTATTCATGTTCTAGCAAACCGCATTAGAGGGTTTGGTAGTAATCCTTGGTTGGCATTATGGGCGATTATTCCATTTGTTGGTCTGTTCCAAGCTTTTTACTTCGGATGCAAGAAATCTGAAAAGTTAACTCAGGAAGAATCATAACAAGTTGCTGCACTCGGATAAATTACTCGCTGCGCTCCTAATTTCCCGGTGACCAAGGCGTTATATGCCCATGGGGTTCTAGTTACTTTAAATGAATATTATGAAACTTAGAAAACTAGCATTATCTGTCTTTATTTTTTGTTTTGTAGTTTTTCTTTGGTCATTTTATCGGATGGAAATATGTGGTTATGACTGCGGTATATTTACACTCCACAGTGGAGGCGCAACCGTCATTTATTATTTGTTATCCTTCTGGCTTGGGTTAGCATCTCTGGCTACATTTTTGGGTGTTACTTTTTACTTATTAAAACTTAAAGCAAAACTTTAATGGCAGTAAATATGCGGGCATATAACAAGTTTATTAAATTTCGTTACGGCCAAAAAACGGCCTTCACTGGACGCGCAAACAACGCGCGCCATTTATAAAAAGCGTTATACATACTACTAGACAATGGAGGTTAGGTTGAAAGGATCAGCGGTAGGTTTTAGTTTTTTGACTTTGTTTTCAGTGATTGCTGCAGTTTTAGCACATATGGGTATTTTCATAGGCGGGCTGCTTGGCAACGATACCGCTCTTAACCTAATTCTCATTTCAGCAATTTTTGTTGCAGTAGCTATTTTAAATGCCTTTATAGTTTATGGTCTAAAACGCCGCCAAAATTGGGCAGTCGCACTTGGTGTCATCGAAATGATTGTTTTAATTATTGCTACGGTTACAAACGTTACTTTGAATGGTTTTTCGGAATTATTTGGAACTTGCTATTGGTTACTAATAGCATCATTGTTCCTTATCTCGCTTAGAAGTGATTATAAGGACTTCCAAAATCGAGGCGAATCGCATGTATAACAAAAACTCGAAGCGGACAAAAATAAAAAGCAATTTTCGCCGCTTAAGTAAGTGTTAGTTTACCAGTGAAATAAATATGCATATTCCAACTATGACAGTGAGTATTATAATTGCGAGTTGTGTTACGGGAGTTATTTCGTATTTTTCTGGGCTTAGCTTTTGGGTTGTATTTGGTGTTACTGTTGTTGCAATGTTTATAATTGTTATTGTGGCAGATGTCGAAGACAATGCTCCGGGTGGTTTTAACAATCCATCAGACAAAGATGTAAAGTAAGATGTATCGGTAAACTAATCGGGTAGCCCGAGGTGTCTAACCTCCAGCTACCCGATTATAGGACTTTTGCGCTGGATAAAGCTCATATTCAGTAGAACAGCGACTAACTGGACAGTCATGTTAATTACTGCATAACTCCATCTTCAAAACTTACAAAGACAACCATTCTAAGGATGTATTATGGAAATTGCTTTTATCCCGTTGTTGGCTGGTTTTATTTTTGCTGGGCTAGGGGGATATATAATATTCGACTACTACCGCTTTAATGATGGGGCTATAAAAGTCCAAGGCACCATACTCCGGTACCATGCGTATCAATCAAGAGATACTGATAATATTATGCGGACAATGTATAGGCCTTACTTTTCATTTACGGTAAATGATAGGGTCTATGAGGTTAAGTCTAGTACCTCATATGCAAATCAAATTATTCCAGTGGGTCAAAATGTAGCGGTTTTATATCAGCAGGGTGATGAAGCTAATGCTCGGCTAAACCAAGGGAATAATTATTGGCTGGGTATAGTGTTTATAGTTATTTCTATACCTGCAATCTACCTTGGTCTATTTTGACCTTTGTTTGAGGTTTTTATTTCTGGTGGGGCGTTCCTTTAAGGTAATGGATTTAGACCATTATTAGACTTTGCAGGTATTTGAGCCTGTCATCAATTAGAGTTTTATCTGCGCCCACAAACTTTGTTTCTTTTTGTTGTGCCATTAACAAAAGGCATTGGCCTTTTACGAATTCAATTTGTGATGGATTCTTCGTAAAAGTCATTAAAGCTGTTAATGTTTTTATAATGGTAAGGGTGACGGCAACATTTTGCTGTGAGTTTTGACGTATTTGATCATATGCAGCCCCAGCTAAATCCGTAAATGTAAGTACTTTGCGTTTTATTCTTACTACTCCCTTAGCGTCTTGTAATTGGCTAACAGGGAAAGACTCGGTACAAAGCCTACACAAAATAGCATTTAATTTTTCAACACAGGTAATGGCTGTATAAGGGTCGTTTATACCAGGAGAAAGGGCTCTAAGTGCAATCTCTACCAGTTGGTGAATGGCAAACACAGGGTCTTGTGATGGTGTCCTTGCTGGGCCCATTTCTATTGAAGATAACAAGTCAGGCTCTATATTCTGTGTTGTTTTTGTATGTATGTCTTTGCCATACGCTGTGGCTAAAACTTGCCCTTTAACAACAAAGTCTCCTGCGACAAAATGTAGCTCAATCAGCAAATCCAATTTTTCTGCTAGCTCTTTTAAATTATCGATTACTATAATTTGAATGTAACCGTTATCTTGCGCGGTGGCTTCAAACTCCCAATTGTAATCGTGTAGTTCAATTGGGGCGCAATTACCATTAGAGGGTTCGGTTTGCTGAGAGTTTGGGAATAACTGGTCAACCCGTTCGTTCAACTCTAGATAAACATCATTAATTACATTTTCGGCCTGTATAGACTTGGCGACATGATGTATGAAAAAAATTAAAACCCCAACACTAAAGCAAGTTAAAAGTACGGCAATTAATATTGTTAAACCAGGTTGATAGGCATAGGGATCTTTGAAACTAAGGGTGCAATATATGAAAAGGCAAAACAAAAAAGTTGAGGTAAAGGTGCCTAAAACAAACTGTGTGCTTTTATCCATCATAAAGTTTCGCATTAGCCTTGGGCCAAACTGAGATGACGCTAAGGTTAATGAAACGATAGTGATAGAAAATGCAATACTAGTTACTGTGATCATCGCCGCTGCCATAGTGCCTAACAATGATTGAATAACGGCTGTGTCTGTTTTATATAGTAAATTTGTGAAGCTAAAAGAAGGTAAAAGCCTATGGTAGTCGATGTAAACAGCCAATATCGCCACCATTAAAAACATTCCAACCATAAGACTTGGTACAAACCAAAAGTTTGCGCGTATTTTTTCTATGGTTGATGCGAATTTTGTAATCTTCAATATAATCTCAAATCTGTTTTTAGGTGTATCAATACTTAAACAAGTACTAAGCATGTATAGATAAGCACCTTTGAAAACTGTAACCAATTTAGTTTTCAATATTTCATCGGATAGAAATTAAATCATGTATCTACCAATTACGACATCTATTTATAAAGTGTTTGTTAAATGGGGGCGACTAATGATTAAACACCTCTAAAACTCTGTAGCCGTATTTGGTTTATCGTTAATAAATCATAGAGTATATGCTTACCTTAAACTTGATTGGGATACTCATAATTTTTTATTAAAACTTGAATTTGTGGAGTGGATCTTTGACATCAAATGCAAATGGTTCTCATTAGTGTTGCTTTGTTGTGAGCCAACTGCTACAGTGATGTTATAATGTAACAATATAAGGCTGTTTAATATGAAACCAAACATTCACCCTGAATATCAAAAAGTCGTTTTTCACGATACCGCTGCAGATAAGATTTTTTTAGTTGGCTCAACCATTAAGACTGATCGTACTATTGAGCATGAGGGAAAAACCTACCCTTATGTGACACTTGATGTTTCAAGTGCGTCACATGTTTTTTATACCGGCGAGCAACGTTCGGTTAAGCAAGATGGCAGAGTTTCTAAATTCAATAAGCGGTTTGGCGGCTTAAGTTCGAAATAATGAAAGTATTGAGCTCCCTTAAAAGCGCTAAAAATCGCCACCCAGATTGTCAAATTGTAAGGCGTAAAGGCCGTATATTTGTTATCTGTAAATCAAATCCAAGGTTTAAAGCCGTACAAGGTAAAAGCTAGCCCAAAAGTGGTATTGATTGGTTTTACCCTTACAAGGATTGTGATGATCTAATAGGGGGCTTTGACCTGAAGGCGCTGGTCAAAGCTCTGTACTTAAATAGCAAAGATTAATAGCCCTTTAACGCCAAATACTTCAGCGGTACCGCTTCATTCATACCCTCAACACTCACTGGCACCTAGTATATAAAACACGATAATGAGTTTTAAAAATTGTGATTTATGGTCACCAAGGTTGAAAAATACTTAAGCACAATTTACTTCTTTAAATAGTATCTAGGCAGCTAACATATTTTAATAATTAGGACTGTGCATACAACTAACAATAGAAGCAGTTGTAGTATAAGTAGCTTAGTTTTTATTAGCGTCTTTAAATTTTCTATTTGGCTAATTGTTGTGGTGGATCAGGGACTAGGATGTTGTACAATCCCAAGCTCTAGGACATTTAAACACTGCAATTATATGTGTACCTTAAATTGATATATCTTTCGTTTAAATGACTACAGACTACGCACAGTAAAAAGCCTAGCGTTATGTACTTTGTAGGTCATACCGATTTTTGTTTACTCAATCCCTTATTGGTATAAAACCAACCCTATTTTTAAGGAATATTAATGAATATTAATTATCCGTATTTATTATTTATCGGAGATGCGACTGATTCGCTGAGCATTAAAATGGCGCGAAGTGCCGCTGACTGGAGTCCAGAAAAATGCTTGGCTGAATATAGGTTGCCAGGGTGTACTGTATCCACGGGTTGCCCTGAGATGAATATTCAAGAGGCGGCAGCAGCAGGAGCAAAAAGTTTTGTTTTAGGCTTTGCCAATAGTGGCGGGATATTAGATCCACAATGGATCCCAACCATACTTGAAGCATTAGATGCTGGTATGGATATTGTGAGCGGTTTGCACGATAAACTCACAGATTTTCCTGAGCTAACCGAAAGAGCCAAAGCCCTTAATTTACAGCTTATTGATATACGTCATCCAAATACACGTTTTAAAACGGGTACAGCAAAAAAGCGCCAAGGTAAGCGCCTTTTAACGGTGGGCACTGACTGTTCCGTTGGTAAAATGTACACATCACTAAGCCTCACAAAAGAGATAAAGTCTCGCAATTTATTAGCAACATTCAGAGCGACTGGCCAAAGTGGAATATTAGTTTCTGGTAATGGTGTGGCTATTGATTGTGTGATATCCGATTTTATTTCAGGGGCCGCTGAAAGTATAAGCCCAGACAATGAAGCAGAGCATTGGGATATTATAGAGGGGCAAGGGTCCTTGTCTCACCCTGCTTTTGCAGGCGTAAGCTTGGGTCTATTACATGGCTCTCAACCAGATGCATTGGTGGTGTGTCATGCCTTAGGCCGAACCCACATGCGAGGCTTACCCCATCAAGGGTTTCCCACTGTAATAGAAACCATAGAGCTTAACTTAACACATGCAAAACTCACTAACCCCAACGCAAAAGTTGTAGGGGTAGCAGTAAACACCTCCTCAGTTGACGACGCTGCGGCCTTGCAAGCTTGTAAAGAAATAAGTGAGCAAACCGGTTTACCATGTTGCGATCCTATTCGTCATGGGGTGGCAAGTATCATAGATAACTTGCCTTAACCACTAACTACTAGGGGAGGGGTTATAGTAATTCTGTTGTACCATTTTCATAAAATGATACGGCAGAATTCGCTAACTGGTACTTGTCTAAATAAGTGTAAATTGAGCTGAAGGTAGCAGTAGCAACTTTGCCTTTGTGGTCTTTTGTGGTGACGTCATCCATTAATAACGAGCCAAACATCAGTTTAAAGGGGCTTGTTTTCACTTTTTGTGCTGTAAAGTGGGCGCGTGTGTTAGCTTTAAGCTGATTGGTATCTAATGTTTGGTAAATTGCCGCATTTATAAGATCTAAAGTATATTCGGTGCAATTTTGCCTTTGGCTATTCATGGGGTTAGCTATAACCGAGTACTTGGGGTTGTGTAGTTTTTGATTTTCACCAGTAGCAATCAGCTTAATTAGCCTGGTTTGGAGTTCTTCGTTGGGTATTATGATCCCAGCTTTAAGTTGTTGTGCCCCCCAGAAAAAGTCTACTGGGTAGTCTTGCATAAGCTGGCTTTTATTTGGCTTGCCCTCTACCTGATAAAGGTTATGAATAGCATATCCTTTAGCAGTTTCTCCATTATCAAGTTGAATACTAGAGTACACAGCGATAGCTGTATGGGTATAGTGGATCCCTTTAGGTAATTGGTTTTCGGGTCTTCCTACACGGGCAATAATAAAAGCTCTCGCTCCTTGATTGGCTGCATATTTTTCAACGTCCTTTGCAAACTTAATAATTTTTTCAGGTTCGATTGTGCTCTCTTTATTAGCTTGGCTTCCTCCATTGGCGCTGAGGCTAAACAGGGTAATTAACACCATTAATAAATAATTTTTCATGATTAGTTCCTTATTAAATCCTGCTAGAAAATTCGCTAGCAGGATCAATATATTTAAGTCGCATAATTACTGGTTAAATACTTGCTCGGATGAAACTCGAATGTTTAGTGGATGGTTTTTATAGTTTGTTTTTGTTGAATTTGCAGCGTTTGGTTTGGTGCAGGATCCGCTGTTATTGTGGTTTCGGTGATAACTAGGGGGCCTGTATGGTGATGGGCTGGCCTAGAACTATGATGTGCAGAGTCGGCAATAACAGAACCCGCTTCAATACTAGCAGCTCCTGCTAAAACAGTTGCACTACCTACCACAATAACTGGTGTGGCCACAACTGCGCTAGCAACCGTTGCCGTTGAAGCTAAACCATGAGTGACAGCGAGGGCAGAGTGTTTACTTGCCTTTGATGTATGGTGTGCTGAGTCGTTTGCTAAAGTTGGTAAAGCCATGACTGATAGAGAAAGTATTAGCGCTTTAATTGTTAATTTCATTGTTAGTCCTTAATAGTTACTCGCTTATGAAACGCACAGTCACTTTAGACTTGGGTATTTAAAACGTAAACAGATACAAATTTTGTATACTTGAAAAACACTTTTGGTATAGTTTATTAATACTTTAGGTGTTTTTAAGGACAACCATGAGCCAAATAAGTCAAGTTAGTCAAACGTTAAAGTCGTTACTTAGGCAGCAGCAAATTACTTATAAAGAGATTGCTGAGAAGCTAGGTATGAGTGAGGCGAACATTAAACGTATTTTCTCTACTCAGAGTTTTACACTGCAACGTTTAGAGCAAATATGTGATGTGCTGAATATGACTATGGCCGACTTGTTTGCATTAACTCAAAAGCAAGTACAGCAAATCAGCCAGTTAACCGTAGAGCAAGAGAGCGAGCTTTTAGCTGATCCTAAACTACTTTTAATTGCTGTTTGTGTGCGTGATGCTTGGAAGTTTGATGAAATTATCAGCTACTATGACATAGATAAACTCGAGTGTATTAGGTTGTTGGCTAGATTAGACAAATTGAAAATTATAGATTTACTGCCAAATAACCACTTTAAATCTTTAATTGCCCAAGACTTCAGATGGATACCCGGCGGACCATTAGAGCGTTTTATGGAACAAGAGGTATTGGTAAAGTTTATGGCACCTAGGCAAAACGAACAGTGGTTGTTTAGGTTCTATTTGCGAGGCCGCTACTCTCAATCATCGATTGATATTATTCAACGAAAACTAAATCAGCTTACAAAAGAAGCTGCCGAGTTAAATATAGAGGATTCGGATTTACCTCTAAATAAGCGGCAGCATATAGGGTTATTAATGGCTATGCGTCCATGGGAGCCATCACTATTTGAAAATATGCGCAGAATGTAATTAAGGGTGTTACACCGTTCGAGTTGCTAGAGCTGGGGCGATGTTTGCTGCTTTTTTAGCAGGCCCCAAAACAGCTACTTGTCCAACCATCCAAAGTACAAGCATTCCAATGGGTATGTAGAACCAATCTAATCTGTCCAGCCCAAAAGCATTAACCAATATTACGTTTAATACTATGGTTAGGATTGCACCTAGTATTACGCCCATGGTGCTAATCAAAAAGTTTTCGAACATAAAATAACGGACTATGGCGGATTGAGTTGCGCCTAAAGCTCGCCTAGTACCTATTTGTTTTTTCCTTTGATTTACACTGAAGCTAGCTAGACCAACAATACCTAAAGCAGTAACAATGGTTAGAATTATCATCACGGTAGTTAAAATTTTGATCATAGCAGTATGGCTGCGGTAACTGCGCTCTCTTGTTTCTTCTATGCTGCGCATTCCCTTAATTAACCTTTGCGTATTGCTATTGGCTAATAAGTCTTCAACATGCTTCATCAAGGTATCTCTTTGGCCGGGCTCTGTACGAATAAAGTAATGGCTACCTTTATATGACTGTCTTTCAGGGGATAGCATCACGTTTTCTACATTGCTCCAATTAACCCAAGGAGCTTGTAACTTATCAATAATGCCAATAACCACCATTGGATCTATGTCGTTTATGTACACTGTTTTCCCAACAACTTCATTGTAGTTAATGTCTAGGAATAGGTTTTCAGCCATGGCTTTAGTGATAATCGTTTTGTTAGGCCAGTCTATTTGTCCAACCGTTCTAAGGCTTATATCACTAGGCGTAAAGTTCTCGCCGGCGATGATTTCAACATCTAGGGCGTTAACACCGTGATCATCTACCATGTATACCGCTGTCCCTACAGCATCATATTCTGCCCCTGATTGGGTTTTTAACCCCATAGACCAGCCACTACCACTATTAGGAATAGCATTAGTTTGAATGGCATCTACTACTCCAGGTAAGGCACGCAGCATATTAAGGTCTTCTTCTACTGTGTTAGGAACATTAAAGTTTTCTCCAAATCCTATACTTGTGAGATAAAAGCTGTTTTCGTTATCTATACCACTATCCCTTTGCATATCTTTATAACGTTCAACAATGATATACACAGAGTTCACTATGATTGTCATAGTGATGGCTATTTGCAAAGCGATTAGAATCGCTCCGACCTTGTTACGGAACATGGCTCTTAAAATTGGGCCAAGCTCCCAATTGGTTGAGGTTTGCGGTGGTGATTGTTTCATGAGCGCGCTCCTTATTGACTTTTAAGTTGGCTAGCGGGAGAAATATTACAAGCGCGCCAAGTTGGGTATAAACCTGCAGCTATGCTTGAAACTAAGGCTATGGCTAGCGCCACCAAGATCATGGATAAATCTAAGGTGGCGAGGTCATCAACAAAATCACCATACAAGGTTTTAATACCCTGCAATCCAATTACAGTTAGTCCTAAGCCTGCTATACCACCTACTAATCCTATGCATGCGGTTTCTACTATGTGTTGTTTAAAAACATCTGCTTTAGAAGCGCCAACAGCGAGTCGAAGACCAATTTCTGAAGACTTACCAGTAAATTTTGCAAGCAGTAAGCCTATGGTATTTAACAGGCATACAAGTAAAAACATAAAGGACAGCCACATCATCATTTTGGCATCTTCTTCTACTACTTCTCTATGCTCCATCCATTCCATTACATCGTTCAATCGATTGTTTAGAGGGCGAGGGAAGCGGCCCAGCTCTTTTTGCGATAGCACATAGTTATTCAGAAACGCTAAATAATCAGCCTCTGCTTGGGCATCGGGTAGCTCTACCCACATTTGAGTGTTTATACACTCAGAACGTAAAAATGCGGCGTAACCTTCTCCGTCAGGGCTTTTCCAGCAATTGTTATTTCCCCAGTTAGGTAGCTCTAGATCTTCTTTTAAAGAAAAAGGCATAAATAGCTCTTCGGTTTCATTAAAGGGCCCGTTATTTACATCATAGAATTTTGGCATGACTTCCCAGGTATCTATCACTCCCACCACTTGAAAATGCCTTCCAGCTATAATGATATCTCTACCTACTGAGTCTTCTCCCCCAAACACGCTTTCATTGATGCGCTTACTAAGGACTACCACTTGTTCGTGGTTATTATCTGAATCATTGCTCCAAGGCGCTCCAAATAGAAAGGGCACATCGAACATTCCAAAAAAATCAGTGTAGGCAAGGCGTATTGATGCTTCAAAAGGTTTTGAGTCGCGAGCAGGGGGCTCTATGATTGCGCCAGACATACTCATAGCAGATTGTCTAAACGCTTTTTTAGCATGGGTTAAGTTGGTTGCATCTGTCCAGGTTAATTGATTGGGCAGAGCATCTTCGTCATCGTCAAACGGGTTATTTGGATCCCAGTTATCGACTTGGATATGGAACAACTGGTGGCTTTTGTGGGGAATGGGATCAGCTGACATTAGATAGTTAACCGTAATGGTTGTCATGCTTGCCCCAATTCCAAGGGCAATGGCGGTGACCATTAATACACTTAAAATAGGATTTCTTTTAATGCTTTTAATGGCTAATTTAATATAGTAATTGAGCATGGAGGTGTTCCTAGTAAAACGTTATTACATTGATGCTGAATGGTGATTTATTCAGCCGCTCCAAGTTCACTTACTTGGCCATCTCTGACGTAAATGTTACGTCTGGCTTGCTTGGCTAAATCAAGGTCATGGGTCACCATTATGATAGTAGTGCCGGCGTCATTTATGGTGCTTAATAGCTCCATAACACTATTAGCCATCTGGGTGTCTAAGTTACCTGTGGGCTCATCGGCTAGCAAAAAACGAGGCTCACCCGCCAGCGCTCTTGCAATGGCTACTCGTTGCTGTTGACCACCAGATAACTGAGAGGGGAGGTGCTTCATACGCTGAGCTAGGCCCACCATTTCTAAACTGTTTTCTATGCGTTTTTTACGTTCTGCACTGTTGAACCCGCGATATCTTAGTGGCACATCTACATTATCGAACAGGTTTAAATCGGGTATTAAGTTAAACCCCTGAAAAATAAACCCTATCTTTTCGTTTCTAAGTTGGCTGCGGTGTTTGTCGTTTAGGTTACTTACATCTTGCCCATCGAGTTCATAGGTCCCGCCTTCAAAGGTTTCTAATAACCCAGCAATATTCAAAAAGGTTGTTTTACCCGATCCAGATGGGCCGGTTACCGCAACAAAGTCACCTTCACCAACATCAAGATTGAAGTCTCTTAAAGCGTGGGTTTCTACCAAATCGGTACGAAAAACTTTTTTTACATCAGTCATTTTTAACATTGTGAAATCCTAGTTATTTTTATTGTTCTAATTAGTAATAAGGACACGTTGAGCGCCATTAAATTGATCTGTACCCGATACTATTATGGTATCGCCCTCTGCTAATCCTTCTAAAACTTCAACACTGGATAAGCTTCTTGCTCCGGTTAAAATGCTAATTCGCTCTGCCATGTCATTATTAATTTTGTAGGCGACCCGACCATTGCCTGTTTCTAAAAACTGGCCCCGTTGAACCATGAGTACGTTTTGTTTATTTTCCATTAAAATGCGGGTGGTTAGCCTTTGGTTTTGGCGCAATCCTTTGGGCTGGCTGATGGTGTTGTCGCTAGAAGCCATAAAGCGCACTCGGCCGCTAACTTGATTATTTTCTATTTCTGGGGATATGGTAACTAGCTTAGCTAGGTGGGTTTCGCCGTTTAAGGTAACTTCTGCAGTCATGCCTATTGCTAGATCATCTGCGTAGCTTTCTGGAATATCTACCTCAAGCTCAAATTCAGATAAGTCAACAACACTCAATATGGCTTGGTTTTTAGCGACCTGGTTTTTTTGCTCGACAGATAAGTTACCTACTATGCCATTAACGGGTGAGCGTAATGTCAGTTCAGCGACTTTACGGCTTAAATCTTCTACAAGCAGAGTTTGGCGCTCTACAAATAACTTTTTGGCTTTTACTTCAAAGGCAAGGCTTTCAAGGTTTAATTCTGCATCTTTTACAGAGTGTTTATATACTAATTTCGCGTTTTCTAGCTCATCTTGGGCTTTTTCATAATCAATTTGGCTTATTGATTGACTTTCAAAGGCTTTGTCAGCTCGGCGTTTTTCTCTGTCTGCGGCAGTTAGTGCCACTTTAGCAAGGTCTACGGATTTTTGATTAACAAGGGCCTGTTTGTTGGATTGTATTTTTTGTCTATCTAGCTCTAGTTGCAATCTCTGTAATGCAGACTCTTCTTGTTTTAATTGGTTGGTTAATTCTGGGCTTTCGATTATGGCTAATGTTTGCCCTTTGACCACAGTGTCTCCGGCATCAACATCAAAAGATATCGTTCCTTGTGCTGGGCTATATAACTTGGGGCTGACAGCTGCTACTACGCGACCTTGTACAGACAAGTCTCGAATTAAATCTCCTTTTGACACTACAGCGGTTCTAATTCTTTGAGATGACACACTGGTATCTGAGTTAGACCAATTACTTACCGAGGGAGCGAATGTAAAATAGAGAATAATCGCGAGTATCACCAAGCCTAAAACTATCCAAACTGTTTTATTGTTATTCTTCTTTTGAACAAGAGTATCTTGACCGCTGGTGTCTGCGATTTTCATTTATTTTCCTAAAATTGAACAATCAATGCATAAGTCGATTGCTTTGGTTAAAAAGTTTAAATGTGTTAAAAATTTATTTTCATTATCTAAAGATAACAATAATGCTAATGACTTTGAGTGGCTGTAACTGGAGAGATTTTTATTGCTTTTAACGTTGGCTTTAATGTCGCTAAAATACTAAGAAAATACATGGTTACTGATGCTGCTACTAAATAATCTATTGGCAGTTGACTGAATGCGTAATGCTCTACCAAAACGATATTTAAAAAAACAGCAATTATCCCACCTAATAATACTCCTACAGATGTCACTATTAGCGTTTCTAACAAGTAATAACGCATTATGTCGACTTGAGTCGCCCCCAATGCTCGGCGAATTCCTATTTGTTTGGTTTGTTTTAATACCTTTAATGCTGTTGCGCCCATAATCCCAAGAGCAACTATGACTGCTAAACAAATCATCACAACAGTTAATATGCTAAGGGCCGCTAAGTCAGGACCATAAACCTGTTTTTTTGCATCAGAAATACTGGTGACCTTTCGAATTACGCGGGAGCTATTATGCGCTGCTAGAGAATGTTCAATTTCATTCATCATAGTTTGTAATGCACCGGGTTTTACCCTTATAAAATAGCGAGATGAGTTATGCGTAACCACGGATGGAGTTATAAAACTATGCTCTACATGTTCCCAGTCGGCCCAAGGGGCGTGTAGCTTATCTATTATTCCAATAACTGTAACTATATGATTCTTTTCTATAAAAACTGGTTTTCCTAAAATGGATTGCCAGTTATTAGTGTTGAATAATGCTTCGGCTGTACGCTTGGTGAGTAACACATAGGGTGAAAACCTCGTCGCATTCTCTGATTGCCAAACCACTTGATTTTTTGTGAAGTTTTGCCCTGCGACTAGCTCTAAACCTAATGCTTCTAGCCCATTTTCATCAAGCTTATAACTTGCTGCTGCTAGACCATTTTGACTTTTTGCATGGGTGGATAAACTAAATTCTACTCCACTATTACTATAGGGAAATGAGTCGGTTTTTACAGCATTGATAACCTCAGGTAGGGCTCTAATGAGGGCTAAATCAGATTGAATACTATTACGGGGATTAAAGTCATCGCTGAACCCTGAGCTGGTTAAGAAAAAGCTGTTGAGCTCGTCAATACCACTAGCAGTATGTATGGTTTTATAGCGCTCTGTGGCAATGAATAACCCATTACTTAATACTGCCATGGCCACTGCTATTTGTAACACTAGCATTATGACTGTGTATTTATGGCGTAATAAAGTACTGATAATTGGACCAATAGATAACCGAACAACTAAGTTATTAATTTGCATAGACAAGGCCCTAGGTTAAATGATCGGCAATTGGGGTACGACTTAAATGCCAAATAGGAACCATGGCACTTAGTAAGCTTGAAAGCATGCTAAGTCCTAACGCAAAGCTAACCAATGTCAGGTCTAGGGTTAAGAAGGTACTGAAATTTGGATAGAGGTAGCCGATACCTTGCAGGCCCAATATACTCAGGACTAGGCCAAAGATTCCTCCTAGTAACCCGTATAATAATGCTTCTATAAGTGACTGAATAAAAATTGTCTGCTGACTTGCCCCTAATGCTCGTCTGAGCGCCACTTCATGACTTGATGCGGTAAATTTTGTACCAATTAAATTGGCTGCGTTAAATAAGCATACAAATAAAAATAATAAAGAAAGGCTGAAAAACGCGTACATATCTTTATTTACCACTTCTTTATAATTAAGCCATTGATTGATATTAAGTAGTTTATTGTTAATTGGCCTGCTAAAACGTCCGAGTTGTTTTTGATCTTGCACATAGGAGTGCAAGTAAAATTCAAAATCAGAAATTTTTGAGGTGTCCTCTACTTCTACCCATAACTCAAAGTTTGTGCATTCAGACTGAAGAAAGCTTTGGTAGTCCTCACCTATGGGCTCCCAACAATTTTTTTGGCCACCATGGGGTAAGGCTAATTCAGCTTTAACGTGAAAGGGGATATATAAGTCTTCAGGGGGACTAAAGGCGCCATACACCATGTCATATACTTTAGGTGAAGGGTTCCAATCATCTAATACGCCGACTACCGTAAAAATCTCACCTAACATAGGTAAGGTTCGGCCTACAGAGTTAGCTCCTGCAAATACTCTTTCATTTACCGCTTTACTTAAAACAGTAACGAACTGGGTAGTGTTTGCCGTGCTGTTTTGCCAAGGCTGTCCATACAAAAAAGGCGCGTTAAACATTGGAAAAAATTCGCCGTGAGTGGCGCGGATCACACCTAAAAAGGGAGACGCTGTTTTTTCTGATGGCGTTATCATTCCCCAGGTTACAGCGCTGGCCGCTTGATATTTTGCTTGCCTTGCAGACACTATATTAACTGCATCTTGCCAAGTAACTTGTTCTGGTGGAAGGTTGGGCTCTATTGCCGCTTTGTTGGGATCCCAGTTATCAAGTTGAAGGTGTAAAACTCGGTCACTTTTATTCGGTAAAGGATCCACAGACATTAGGTGAATTAGCCCATAGGTAATGACGCAAGCGGCAATACCTAAGCTTATTGTAACTATGATTAGGCCACTTAAATTAATTTGTTTAAGTGTATTTTTAACAGCAAGTTCAAAGGTGTATTTCATAGAAATAACACTAATATAATGGCGCTATTTGATTTGCTTGTTTTTATTGTTTTCAACGACATTTCTTCTTTTAGCAGCAAGTTCACGACAGTTGTTGTTTTAAGCTAGGGTAAGATAGTTTCTCCAGTGTGTCTACTTTTGATGTTGAAAGCTAAGGAGCACATAACGCCCATTAAAAGTGAACCTAAATTATTTATTCACTTTAGTGCGGTTATTAGTGTCTCTGCTGGCTGCTATTACTGTATCGTCTGTGGGCATAGTCGTGGTCTTTGCCAGTCTATCGTATAACAATACATTTACCGTTGCCGCTAGATTCATACAACCAATTGTTGGTACGTAAACAACGTGGTCACATTGGTCAATGACTTTCTGTTCAATAGAGCCATCCTCTGGGCCAAATATGTATAAGGCGTTTTCTGGGTGGGTAAATAAAGGTAATGGTGTGGCGCCTTCTACTAGCTCTATGGCTACTTTCGTTAAATGTGTATCGGTTGCTAGATTTATAATCGTGTCTACTTGATTAACAGGTACGTTTAAGTGCACGTTTTTAGTATCAGTACTAAAGGCACTTGCTCTGGCGTAGCGTTCACCTGTGTAGCGAATAGTTTGTACATTATAGTTACCCGCAGCTCGCAAAATGCTGCCCATATTTTGCGGACTTTTAGGGTTAGTTATGGCTAAGTGTGCTTGCAATGTTATGACTCGAGTATTTGATTAATGGCGTTGAGTTCCTCTGGGGTAAACTCTTTATTATTTAGCGCCGCTACGCAGTCTTCAATTTGACTGACTTTACTTGCCCCTATAATGGCACTTGTTACAGCCTTATTGTTCAGCACCCAGGCTAGGGCCATTTGTGCCAATGATTGATGTCTGTTTTGAGCAAGCTTATTTAGCTCCATCACTTTTTGTAGTTTATCTTGACTAATACTGTCTTTGTTTAAGTAAATTTGCTCTTCACGGGAAGCGCGAGAGTCATCAGGAATGCCCTGTAGATACTTATTGGTTAACAACCCTTGAGCTAGGGGCGAGAATACAATTGACCCTATGTTTTCGTCTAGCAGTACATCAGTTAATCCATCTTCTATCCAGCGGTCAAACATATTATAGCTAGGCTGATGTATTAGTAAGGGGGTTCCTAAATCTTGTAGTATTCGGACTGCTTGCTTAGTGTGAACTGGCGAATAACTTGAAATCCCAACATATAGAGCTCTTCCTGAGCGCACTATGTAATCTAGTGCTTGCATGGTTTCTTCAAGGGGGGTGTCGGGGTCATAACAATGTGAATAAAACACATCAAAATAATCAAGACCAGTACGTTTTAAGCTTTGATCACAACTTGATACCAAATATTTACGAGAACCTCCAATTCCATATGGGCCAGGCCACATGTCGTATCCAGCTTTACTAGAAATTAGTAGCTCGTCTCTGTATGGCTTTAAACTCTTATTCATCACCTTTCCAAAGGTGGTTTCGGCTGAACCAAAAGGAGGGCCATAGTTATTTGCTAGGTCGAAATGGTTAATGCCCAAATCGAATGCCCTATGGATCATGCTTTGTGCATTAGCAAATGAATCAACTTCGCCAAAGTTTTGCCATAGTCCTAATGAAAGGGCTGGAAGGCGTAAACCACTTTTACCACAACGCCTGTAAGGCATAGACTCATAGCGATTTTTGGCGGCGCAATATAAAGAATTGGGTTCGTTGGTTATCATTTTGGTATCAGCTTGAAAAAATCAGCCGCTAGCCTAAACCAAAGCGATATTTTTCTCAATTTAAAGGCTTACTTCATACTGAAAAAACATAATGGGTTGGGGCATCAAAGGTTGCTATTAGCTTGCTTTGGGGCTCGATTTCCTGAGTTTATCTTTGTTAGCGAGCTTAGGTAACCTTTGAAAGGTAGGGCATTAAAATTAAGTAGCAGTCTTACAGTTAGCAGCTTTGCTCTGTTTAACTCTGCTCCATTACATTTATGGTCATGTCTGATCTTTCATCTAGTGAAAAATACACTGCTGTGCCTGATAAAATGAGTGCCAATTGTTACAAAACCGTGCTTTTGAATACGCCCATGATACCTTGTTGGGAAAAGGCGGCGATTAAACCTTGTTGTCCTTAGCACCTAAGAGTAGACGCAGAGGGCAGAGTCTGTTTCATCACGCCAGTATAAGTTAAAAATTTATCTGACATTTAAGCTTGACCTAAAGTTTACTTTAACTTGTATGATAATCAGGGTGGCTAGGTTAGCAAAAGTAATGACATTAAGAGGTTCCTATGGAAAAAGAATATTGGATCAGCAAGTGGCAAAGTAATGAGTTAGGATTTCATCAACCTGCGGTTAACCCACTATTAGAAGCGCATTTTGAAAAGCTAGAGTTACAAGATAGAGCAAGAGTCTTCATTCCTTTATGTGGTAAGACTTTAGATATCAAATGGTCGCTGTCTTTAGGGCATGAAGTAGTGGGCATAGAAATGGTTGAAACAGCAGTGGTGCAATTATTTGAAGAGTTGCAAGTTACCCCAGACATTAGCACTGTAGGGAAACTTAGGTGCTATCAAGCCGGTCAATTACAAATATATGTTGGTGATGTTTTTGATTTAACAGCCACTATTTTAGGGGCAGTGGACTGTGTATATGACAGAGCTGCACTGGTTGCGCTGCCAGTTACCATTAGAAAAAAATATGCAAAGCATATAACCGCTATTACGGCACAGGCCAAGCAACTACTAATCAGTTTTGTTTATGATCAAAGTGAAATGCAAGGCCCTCCTTTTTCTGTTGATGATGCTGAATTATCAAGTTTATACGGCATTCAATATACATTATTGCTATTAGCAGATGATAAGGTTGTGGAGCCTGTTAAAGGCAATTCAAATATTTTAGAAAAAGTATGGTTATTGACAGCTACTTCTTTGTAGCTTTAAGGGTTATTACCGAAACTTAATGTGAACTGGGCAAAGCCCAGTTCACATTAAGTGCCTTGATTATTCTGCTATTAGTTTACTGACTAGTAGCTTACTATTTTCGAGCATATTAGCGGTTTTGGCTCTTAGCTTGAGTAACAATAAGTAGGTTAAAGGGACTAATACTAAACTGGTTAAAGTAGAGAAAAGTAACCCGCCAATTATCGCTATTGCCATGGGTGAGTATGCCGGTCCGTCGCCACCTAATCTCGTACTTCCAAAAGCTAATGGGACCAGCCCTAATATTGTGGTCGCCACTGTCATTAATATAGGTCTTACTCGGTTTAAACAGCCTTCAATAATTGCCTGCTGCACCATATACCCTTGATTGATTAGTTGGTTAATGCGATCAACCAATACAATGCCGTTGTTTACCACTATTCCCATCAAAATCAGCATGCCTATCATACTCATGATTGACATGGGAATACCTGCAACAAACAATGCCCAAAACACCCCAGTTACTGAAAAAAGTAAAGATGTAATAACCGCAGTTGGCAACAATATAGATTCAAATAGGGCAGCCATCACAATATAAATCATACATAGGGCTAATAGCATATTGGTTTGCATAGCGTCTTCATTTTGATTTTGTCGTTTAATGCTACCGTCAAATGTCCAGCCATAACCACTTGGTAATTGAATATGCTCCATTATGCCCTCTATGGCTTTTTGGGCGTCTTCTAGGGTGACATTTTCTTCTAAATTACCGCCTATAGTTACAGAGGTTTGCCTATAACTGCGTTTTATCTCTGACGCTCTGGGCACTATCGTTAAGGTAGCAATCATGTCTAAGGTGACGTTTTGTTGAGATTGGCGCGTAATGGTTAGGTTTTTAAGGGCATCAACTGAGTTTTGTAACTTCTCATCGTACATAAGTTGTATAGCTAGCTCACCATTCTCGCTATGTCGGTAGCTTCTTAAGTTTGTTCCCCGTAATGCCGTGGCGATTATCTGTGCTATGTCTTGAGTATTTAACCCAAACCTAAAGGCTTTTTGTCTGTCTATTACGACTCTTAGCTCTTGCTTTTGCTGACTAGTATCCGTTTTAACTTCAGTCAGGCCTGGAATGTTAGAAAGCACAGGAAGTATTTGTTTGGCTATTTGTTCTAGTGTTTCAGAAGAATCACCGGTTAATGTCATTTGTATTCCGCCACCATTGCCTTGGTCCCATTGAAACGAAGGTGTAGCTCGAACAAACCTAGGCATATTGTCTGATATGTGTTTTTTGACAGCTTTTTGTGTCACAGGGAGATCATCAATCAGTGTGATTGCTGATATAGCATGCCCAGCTGTAAAGTAGGTATATACTTGTTTAATATAGAATTTTTCTTGATTAGCGTATAAATAGGTTTCCATTTTATCTACGGCCTTTTCGACTTCTTCTAAACTATAGCTACCTTGAATATTGTAATTTAACCAGACTCTATTTTGGTCGTTATCATTGTCATCATCGCTGGTGACATGTTGCATAGGTAACGCCGTACTTATTAAAATCAATATAGCGATTAATGAGGTTTTTCCTTGATTGTTAAGTGACCAAGTCAAAATGTTTTTATACTTTTTTGCTAATTTACTAGGCGCTTTGGTGACTTCATTTTTGCCACTATCACCCTTGGGTTTTATTTTTGTCGCCAACAAAGGAATAAGGGTTTGAGATATTAGTAATGAAGCAAATAGAGAAATACAAATAGCGATGGCAACGTGTTCTAAAAATACTGTGACATTAACCTTAGCGCCAACTATGTTAGGTAGAAAAACTATGGCAGTGGTTATGGTACCTGCAATAACAGCTAGGCTAACTTTGGCAACTCCTGCTTTAGTAGCGGCAATTATGTCAGTCGTGGACTGCTTTTCTTGTTCGATACTCTCGGTTACCACTACCGCATTATCTACCAACATGCCAACGGCTAACATTAGGCCCATCATAGATAATATATTAATTGTATAACCCATCATGTACATGCAGCCTAAGGTAATGCAAATACTAAAAGGTACAGACAATACCACCAGTAGAGTACTGGTTATGTTTCTTAAAAACGCATATAGCACGATTAATGAGAGTAGGGCACCAAGCAAGCCAGCATCGAGTAAATCAGATAGAGACTTGGTTACACTTTGGGCTTCGTTGTCCATGATAAGTAAATGGATACCGTTAAATGCTGGGTTATGATTGGCTGCTTCTATGACTTGCATCACATCATCCGATACGGCCACCATGTTACTGTTTGATTCACGGTAAATATTAAAACCTACGGCGTAGGACTGATCTAAATGACGACCTTCAATACGTTTGGGCTTTTCAAACTGCACAAGAGCAATATCACTCAATCGGACCCCTTTTTTAACCATAAGATCTCTTATATCTTGCAGGCTAGTAAACTCACCTTGAGGCGACACCTTGATAGTTTTATCAAGGTTTGTATCTATAAAATTGCCTGCATTTAAAGAGAAGTTTGCATTTTTTAGGGTAGCAGCGAGCTCATTAGTGTTAACTTGTAATGCTGCCATTAGTTGCTGGTCTAAACGTATTGATACTTGTTTTTTGGTAACGCCGTAAAGTTCCACTTTAGAAACACCTGGCACTCGCTCTATTGGCCGTTTTAAGTTTCGGTCTAATAAGTCATAAGCACTAGATAAGTCTTTCTCACTCGATACTCTGAGGGTAAAGATAGGCATATCATTGGTATTAAATTGATATACCAACACCCGTTCCACATCTTGAGGTAACTCATCACGTATTGCGTCAATCTTTTCCCTTGCTTCTATGCCTTTTGCTCTGAGGTTTTCATCCCAAGAAAATTGTAATTGTAATTCAGCCGCATCTTCAGATGAGCTCGAACTAAGGCGTTGAATTCCTGACATAGTAGCAAGTGCTTCTTCAACAGGCCGAGTGATCATTTTTTCAACTTCTACAGGTGTCGCATCTTTATATGGAATGCGAATGGCTATTTCTGGAATATCTATACTTGGGAATTTTTCTAAAGGCAGTAATTGGCTAGATAACAATCCAAAAATTAGCATAGAGAAAAAAAGCATACCTATGGTGACAGGACGCCTTATTGCAAAGTCCGCCAAACTAGCTCCAGCTGACTCAAACTTATCCATATACTGGGTCTCCTTTTTTGGTCTCATTGGCTGGTTTAGTGCTCGCAGTATTAAAGGCTTTACGGTCAAATAAACTGTAAAGTACTGGTATGAAAATGAGAGTTAGCAGGGTCGCGAATAAAAGGCCATATATGACAGTTATCGCCATAGGGGTGCGAATTTCAGCCCCTTCGCCCATTCCTATTGCCATAGGTAACAAGCCTAAGGTAGTGGTTAAAGTTGTCATTAAAATTGGACGTAATCGACTTTGTGCCGAATCAATAATTGCTTGGGTTTTATCTATGCCGCTCGCTCGTAATTGGTTGATCCTATCAATTAACACTATGGCGTTATTAACCACTATTCCCGCAAGCATGATTAATCCAATAAAGACCACAACGCTGATGTTTGTGCCAGATAGGTATAGTCCATATATTGATCCGGCGCAGGCTAATGGCACAGTAAATAATATCAATAGAGGGTGCAGTAATGATTCAAATTGTGAGGCCATGACCAAATACACTAGAAAAATGGCTAAAGCCAATGCAAATTGCAGAGACTGAAAGCTGGTTTTCATTTCTTCACTTTGGCCTGCTACTTTAGCCTTTATCTTCAAAGGTAGCTTAAGTTGTTTTATATGTGTGTTAACCTCAGCTACGGCCTCATTTAAGTCACCATAATTTAAGTTTGCTGATACTAAAGCCACTCGCTCTTGGCTAATACGGGTAATTTCACTCGGACCGATAGACATGCTGATATCTGCAATAGCATGCAAGGGAACTGCAGGTGTCGCCCCTGGGTTAACAATGATTTGTCCAATATCTTGTATTGAATCTCTCTGCTTTTCTATTGTTCTTACTAAAATGTCGACTTTACGGTCTTGAACACTATATTGGGTGGCAACTTCACCGCCTACTTTAGCTGCTATAAGCTTTGAAACACTTGGGGCGTTGATGCCAAGCTGGGCCATTCTACTGTGATCAAATTGAACTTTTAACTGTGGGCTTCCCGCTTGTAATGAAGATTCAACATCGGCAAACCTATCATCGCTTTGTAAGCTATCCTTTAAAGCTTGGCTGTATTTACTTAGCTCTACTAAATCATAACCGACTAGTTGAACTGCCAGTGGTGTCGCAAAGGTAAACAGAGATGGTTTACCAAACTTACTCTGTATGCCAGGCTGCTTAGCTAGGTATGTGCGCATTTCAGCCATGACATCTGAAGTGACGCTTTGGATACTCGATGGCACCATTACCACATTCAATTTGCCCCAGTTGTCTCCACCTTGATTAGCCGTTGCATTCATTAAACTGCCTGTTCCAGCCAGTGAATAGGTACGCTCCACTCCCGGTAATTTGGCTGTAAATATTGCTAAATCAGCAATAATATTGTCAGTTTGCTGCAATTGTGAGCCTGTGGGCAAATTAACTTCCACATAGAATTCTCCTTGCGACATGTCGGGGATGAGCTCCATCCCCACTTTAGGTAATAACACTATGGAAAGACCAGAAATAACCAGAATGACAAGCACCACAGCAACCCTCATCCGTAATGCTAGTTTCAGTGCAGCTAGATAAGCGAGTTCTGTGTAATGAAAAACAGTTTCAAAAAACCAAATAGTTGGCTGCAGTGCAAATTTGCTCGCTTTAGCAAGGATCCTAAATAACCCAATAACTAAGGTCGAAACACCTAAGAGTAAGTAGTAAATGATTAAACCTATTGCTCTAAAAAACAGATGAAATGGCAGGGCAATATAGTAAAGGGCGAGGGCACCTTTATTGATCGGTTTTGACTTAGGAAGTGGAGCCGCAAAGGTTATTTTCTCTTTGCCTGACTTTGTTTGCTTGCCTCTTTCCCGAGCCGCTAACATGGGGATTAATGTTAACGCTACCAGTAAAGACGCGCCTAGAGCAAAGGTGACTGTCAAAGCTTGGTCGCTAAATAATTGCCCAGCTACACCTTCAACAAACACCAGAGGAAAAAATACCGCCATAGTGGTCAGTGTAGAGGCAATAATCGCTGTAGATACCTCTTTAGTGCCTAACGCCGCCGCTACTTTAGGCTCTTTATTTAGAGATTTATGCCTAGCGATGTTTTCTAAAACCACAATACTATTGTCTACCAGTAAACCAATGGCTAAAGCGATACCTCCAAGGCTCATGATGTTTAAGCTAATATCGTTGCTGTACATTAGATTAAAGGTAGCAATAATTGACACTGGGATTGAAATTGAAATGATCACAGTAGACCAAATATTCTTCAAAAATAAATACAGTACCGCCATAGCTAATAAACCGCCAATGATGCCAGCAGACTTCACCTCATTGATAGCACTGGCAATGAAGGTAGACTGGTCATAAAGTAGTTGCATTTGATATTTGGTTGGCAGGTCATTTTGAATTTGTTTAATGCTGTATTGAATGTTTTCTGCAACTTGAACTGTGTTTGCATCTCCTTCTTTGTATATGGCAATTTCGACACCTTCAGAGCCATTGAAACGATTCATTGAGCTTGGGTCTTTAAAGGCTTCTTTTACTATGGCTATGTCACCTAGGCGAATATTCTTATTGTCTTTTGTGGCAATAAAAATATTGCGGATATCATCTAAACTTTTAAATTGATTAAGGGTGCGCACTAGATATTCTTGGGAGCCGTCTTTTACGCGGCCACCAGATGTGTTTACATTTTCTTGTTTTAGGCGGGTAATAATGTCAGTTACATTTAAGTTAAGTTGATTGGTTTTTTGCTGATCTACCAGTACTTGAATTTCATTTTCTAGTCCTCCGCTTACTTTTACAGATGCTACGCCTGCTACAGATTCTAGTTGTCGTTTAATTTGTTCTTCACCGTAGAGCCTAAGGGCCTTTATTCCCTTTTCATTTAATGAGTTTTGACCTTGAGAGCTCGTATCTGTACTGGCAAGACCTAAGCGCATGATGGGATCTAAACTAGGGTTGAAACGCAGTAATAAAGGCTTAGTAACATCTAACGGCAGTTGTAATGTATCTAGCTTTTCTCGGACCTCTAAACTTGCAAGATCCATATCTGTCCCCCAATTAAACTCGAGCAGTACATCTGACTGACCCGCTTTTGAAGTCGAAGTGACAGTATGCACACCTTTAACCACGCCTATGGTTTCTTCGATAGGCTTTGAGACTAGTTGCTCAATTTCACTCGGAGCTGCGCCAACATAGTCAGTACGTATGGTAAGGGTAGGGTAAGATAACTCTGGCAACAGATTAATGGCCAGGCGAGATAATGACACCATGCCAAATAAAAGTACCGCAAGGGTAAACATCCAAATGGTGACAGGACGTTTTACAGCAATATCAATTATATTCATTTTTAGCGCCCTTAACCTTTAACTAGCTGTTTAGGTAAGCTTGCTGCAGTTTCGATAACCTCTACCGGCGCTTGATCTCTTAGGTTTTGATGTCCTGTAACGACGACTTGTTCATGACCACTTAGACCACTTAAGACCTCTACTAGCTCTCCTTGTTGATAACCGATCACTATATTTTGTTTGGTGGCTATTCCGTTTTCTACGGTAAATACGTTGATACTGTCATCGATAGAAATCAATGATTTACGAGCTAATAGCAGGGCGTCTTCATGGGTGTCATAGTTCAACTTTACTTCAGCAAACATACCTGATTTTAGGTGGTTATCTAGGTTTGGTACCCTAAGGGTCACTTTGAAGGTTCCTGTGGCAGAGTCAATAACTGGGCTTATTCTTTCTACAAAAGCCTTTACTTTAGTATTGTCTAAAGCAGCGAGCACCAGTGTTGCACTTTGATTTTTAAATACTTTAGATAACTCTTTCTCTGGGAGGTGCACTATGCCATACAGCTCTTTTTGTTGAACTATGTGAAACATTCTGGCTCTTTGGAATGATTCTGTTAAGTTGCCAACTTTAGCGTTACGCTCGGCAATAAAACCAGATATGGGAGCCATAATTGTGGCTTCTTTAAGGTCTAATTCCGCTAAAGAAAGGGTAGCTTTTGCTGATTCATATTGGGCACTTAGTTTGTCATAGGTATCATCGCTGACGAGCTTTTGATTATAAACCTTATTTATTTTGGCTAATTCTTTTTCTACTCCTACTAAATCAGCTTTAGCACGATCCAAATTTAAGTGATAACGACTAGGCTCTATCTGCGCGAGTATTTGTCCTTTTTCAACATAATCACCTTCTTCCACATATATGTTTTCGATAATGCCTGATGCCCTTGGAACCACAAATGCTTCTTCTTTGGGCTCTAACACCGCAGTGGTAGTGTAGTCTGATGAAATACTACCAGTTGAAAGTAAACTAACCTCCACAGGGACAGATATCACCACTTTCTCAATGGGTTCAAGGGGTTGTGCTGTTGCACTTTTATCTCCACAAGCACTCAGTAAGCTGACACTAAGTAGAATACTTAATATGGTTAATATTTGGTTGCTAGGCTTTGTTATTATTGACTGCATCGTGATTCCCTTGAAATACGTAGTGAAACAAATAGTGTGTTTGTTATAGTGTTCACTCGTCTTTAGCAGTGCTTGTGCCAATGTTATTTTTTATATATAAAACAATGTGTTACGTTATTTTTAATAGGGTTTGATAAGTGGTAACTCTAAGTATTTAGCGAATTTTCTTACTTTATGGTTTAAATAACTAAATACCTTAAGTTTAGGACGGCTATTTAACTTAATGGTAAACTCAAGGACACTTGTAACGGCATACTTTTACTCTTAGTTACAAATCAAAGTCGAGGATATATATTGAAAATTTGGGTAGACGCAGATGCAGTTCCGGTAGTCATTAAAGAGATATTAAACCGGGCCGCACAACGAAAAGAGGTTGAGACCATTTATGTGGCCAATCAGTTTATTCGAACTCCAGCCTCTAAATTTATTCGCTCAATGCAAGTCCCCCAGGGGTTTGATGTAGCAGATGATGAAATAGTAAAACTGGTAGAAACTGGCGATTTAGTAATAACTAGTGATATTCCACTTGCGGCTGAAGTGATAGAAAAAGGCGCTCTCGCATTAAGTGGTCGAGGAGAGTTATTTACAACAGAGAATATCCGCTCGAGATTAAATATTCGAGATTTTATGGATACCATGAGAGCCAGCGGTGAGCAGTCTGGTGGGCCACCTCCGCTAAGTCAAAAAGATAGGCAAAACTTTTCTAATCATTTAGACAGGATTTTAACGGCAAACCATTAAGCAGCAAGGTAGGGAAGTAATCCCTACCTTTAAATGATTAATAAATAGTTGTTATCTGTTACCTGATTTATCGCCTGCAGGCCTACTTCTACGCCTTTGAGAGGGTTTACTATTGGTGTTACGGTCGTCACCTGAACGGTTACGACTAGGGCGACTATTTTGTCTATTTTGCTGAGGTTTCTTTTTTGCTTTAATTGGTTTTTGACCAGGTTTTGACTCGGGTAGAGCTTGACTTGGTTCATATCCAGCAATAATTTTTCTTTGAATTAGCTGTTTGGTTAGTATTTCAATATCAACTAACTCTTTAAATTCCTCTTGCGTCACCATAGATATAGCTTGGCCTTTAGCACCAGCACGACCGGTTCGACCAATTCTATGAACATAATCTTCAGCTACATTTGGGAGATCAAAATTAACCACTTGTGGAAGCTGGTCTATGTCTAAACCACGGGCCGCGATATCAGTGGCGATTAAGGCTTTAACCTTACCTTGTTTAAAGTCTGCTAAGGCCTTAGTGCGCGCTCCTTGGCTTTTATTACCGTGAATAGCTGCAGCGCTAATGCCGCGACCTTCTAGTTGTTTAACAATTCGATTAGCACCATGTTTGGTGCGGCTAAACACTAAAACCTGTTGCCAGTCATTCTCTTTGATTAGGTGAGTTAAAAGTTGTGATTTTCTACTTTTATCAACTGGGTAAACCCATTGCTCTACTAGATCAACTGTGGTGTTAGCAGGCGATACAGATACTTCAACAGGATTATTTACAAGCCCTTTTGCTAACTTTCTAATGTCATCTGAAAAGGTGGCAGAAAACATTAAGTTTTGACGTTTTTGCGGTAATAATTTTATTATTTTTTTAATATCGTGAATAAAGCCCATGTCTAACATTCTGTCAGCTTCATCCAACACTAATATTTCTAACTCATGAAATTTCACGGCGTTTTGGTTATATAAATCTAATAAACGTCCAGGGGTAGCCACTAATACATCAGCCCCTTTTCGTAGTTTTTGCATCTGCGGGTTTATCCCCACACCACCAAATACAACTGCTGATTTTAAAGATAGACCTTGCCCATAATTTTGTACGCTTTCAGCAACTTGAGCTGCAAGCTCACGGGTTGGGGTTAATATTAATGCCCGAGCTTGATTGGCCCTAACGGGCTTACCTTGGCTTAGCAAATGCAAGATAGGTAAGGTAAAACCAGCGGTTTTTCCGGTACCTGTTTGTGCAGCTGCCATTACATCTTTGCCTTCTAAAACGGCTGGAATGGCTTGAGCTTGAATGGGGGAAGGAGTGGTATAACCTTTGTTAGTTACGGCGGTAATAATTTTTGGTGAAAGGCCTAGATCGGCAAAACTCATAGATAATTCTCAAAGTAGGGTGGTTAGCTTCTGTGTCAAACTAAGCCCATGCTTTGTTTGAAATATGAACGGCTATAAAAATAAGTCGCGGGAGGATACAGCAATTAGTGTTAAATAGCACCTTTGGCTGCAATAAAAATGCCGTGAAGGAGCTTCACGGCATTTTATTTTTGATCTGGGTTAATTAGAAAATTAACCTAGGTTTCTTTGACGTTCTCGTTAAGCGTCAGAACCTGGCCTAAAGGCTGGTGCTGTTGCTTTGTTAGACGCACTTAAGATTGCAGCCGTTTTTGCAGAACGATTTAGTGCAGGACGTGCGTCATCTGCTAGTGAACCAATCTTAATATCTACAAACTCTTCAGTTATCTCTGCAGGTCTAGCCATAGGGGCAGAAATTGACTGCGATTTAACTTTTGCTGCTACTTTTAGAGATTTAGCCACTTTTGCTTTTTTCGGCTCTTCGGCTACATCTGAATCACCTGGAGCTGGAGCTGTAACTGTAGGCTCTACAACTGCTTCTTGTTTGGGCTCTATAGCAACTGGCTCATCGTCAGATAAAGCTAATGAAACTTGCTCTGGAGTAGATTTCTCTTCTACAGGTGCTGGTTCATCAAACTGCAGTTCGTCTTGCTTAGCAGTTGATGCGCCTTTGGACTCAGGGGCTTCCTTAGCTACAGCCTCTTTCGTTACCACAGCTTCTTTAACTTCTGGAGCTTCTTTTACTTCAGGCGCTTCTTTTACTTCAGGCGCTTCTTTTACTTCTGGCTCTGAGATTGTAATTGGCTCTGCAACTTTCTCTACTGCTTCGGTTTGAGCGACAGCATTGGCTGTTTCTTCAGGAGCATCAGCTTCTTTACGTTGTCTTTGACCTGCAGCTCTTACATGGCGAGGAGAGCGGCGGCTACGACTACGAGGCTTTTGCTCTTCGTCAGTAGACTTAGCTGGTTGACTTGATTGATACTCTGAAGTTTCAGTATTTGGCTCTGATTTTACAGGGCTTTCTTGGTTTAAAGCATTAGTCGCTACAGGATCAACAACTTGGGTATCTTGTTGTTCAAGATTAGTTGTTTCTTCTTTAGCTGCAACAGCTTCAGTTTTTACCTTTTCAACTTTCTCTGAATCTACTCTAACACTACGTCTTGTATCTCTGCGCTTACGACGTTCAGCAACCTTCTCTTTTTTCTTAGCAGGTGTATTGTTACGAACATCATTTGCTTGATTCGTTGGTTGCACTGAATCGTTATTTTTGTCGTTACGACGAGGTTTACGATTATCATTTCTTGGCTTGCGCTCAGAACGTTCATTACGCTTAGTTGACTTCTCGTTACGATCAGTACGCTCACTTCTCTCATTTTGCTCGAAGTTTTTACCATTACGTTTATTACGGTCGTTACGTCCGTTTTTGTTCTTACGCTGGTTATTACCTTGGGGACGAGTGCGAGTGGTTTTCTTTGGCACTTCTTTGGGCTCTTCTTTTAATAAAGAGGAGAACCATTTGCCAATTTTACTCAGAATACTTTCTGAACTAGCTGATTTATTATCAGTAGTTTTAACCGGTCTTGCTTGATCTGGTGCAATAAGACTTTGTAATGCTGGTTGTTCTTTCGCTAGTGCTGGAGCCACTGTTTTATCAGTGATGGTTTCTTCTTGCTCAATTAATGGCAAGTTGTAACTCATTTCCTGTATAGCTTCATCCGGTCTACGGCGAGAAATACTGTAATGTGGCGTTTCCATATTTGGATTAGGAATGATCACCAATTGTACAGAGTGTCTCTTTTCAATACTTCTAACAGACTTACGCTTTTCATTTAATAGATAGGTGGCAACATTAACAGGTAACTGGGCTTCAATCTGGCCTGTATTATCTTTAATGCTTTCCTCTTCCATTATTCTTAGAACAGATAAGGCTAGCGATTCAGTGCCACGTACTGTTCCGTGACCACTACAACGAGGACATACATTGTGGGCAGAATCACCTAACGAAGGGCGTAAACGTTGTCTAGACATTTCTAACAGGCCAAAGCGTGAAATGCGGCCAAGTTGCACTCTGGCTCTATCGCCTCTAACCGCTTCTTTCATGCGGTTTTCAACTTCTCTTTGGTGACGAACTGGGGTCATGTCAATAAAATCTATGACAACTAGTCCACCGGCATCACGAAGTCGTAATTGTCTTGCAATTTCGTCTGCTGCTTCTAGGTTGGTATTGAAGGCTGTTTCCTCAATATCACTACCTTTTGTGGCACGAGCAGAGTTTATGTCTATTGAAATTAATGCTTCTGTTGGGTCTATAACAATTGAGCCACCAGAGGGTAGGCGTACTTCCCTTTGAAAAGCCGACTCAATTTGGCTTTCAATTTGATAATGACTGAATAAAGGTACGTCACCTTTGTATAGTTTGACGCGATTAGCGTAGTCTGGACGCATTTGCTCAACGTGCTTTAACGCTCGCTCATGAACTCGTGTTTTATCAATTAAGATTTCACCAATATCACGTCTTAGGTAATCTCTAATGGCTCGAACAACTACATCACTTTCTTGATGAATAAGGAAAGGGGCAGGGCGAGAGTCTGCCATTTCTTTGATGCGCGCCCAACCTGAAACTAGGTAATCTAAGTCATAGGCTAGCTCTTCTGAAGACTTACCAACACCAGCGGTTCTTACAATAAGTCCCATACCATCAGGAAGGTTTAATCCACTAAGTGCGGCTTTTAGTTCTGTTCTTTCATCACCTTCGATACGGCGAGAAATACCACCGGCTCGAGGGTTGTTTGGCATTAATACAAGATAACTTCCAGCTAGGCTAATAAAGGTGGTTAATGCTGCACCTTTTTGACCACGTTCTTCTTTATCAATTTGGACTATTACTTCTTGGCCTTCTTTGATGACTTCCTTGATATTAGGACGTCCTTCAAATTTATAACCTTTAGGGAAGTAAGTTCTACCAATTTCTTTGAGGGGTAAAAAACCATGTCTTTCAGCGCCGTAATCCACAAATGCTGCTTCTAAACTAGGTTCTACGCGGGTGATTGTACCTTTATATATGTTAGCTTTTTTTTGTTCATGACCAGGACTTTCAATGTCCAAATCATATAACTTTTGCCCATCTACAAGTGCTACTCGCAATTCTTCTTGCTGAGTACCATTGATTAACATTCTTTTCATTCTTATTTAGCTCGGTAATATACCGACCGCTACTAAGCAAAGAACAACTTAGTGATTAGACAACTATTTAATTCAGCCTCACGACTGTATGCTTAAGGTTAAGTTTTACCTGTGCGTGTTATTGCCATTAATTATTTAATGCATTGTTTTTTAACACTTTACCTATGTTTTTATAGGCTCTAAACGCGGTTGCTGCTTAGATAAATATGTCTATTTCAAAACCTACTATATTCGAAACAACTCGCTCTATTGTTTGGCTAAGTTATATTCAAATATATTGTCAATTCAATTCGCTTTCTTTACATCGTATGCGTTCAGTAAGATATTTATATCGCTGATGTAAGCGTTCTGTTTAACCATAATCAGCGAAAAGTTACACACTTCACTGTTGGTTCACCGTAAGTGGTGAGCAATCTATGTTTACGACTTTTGGTCGTTTATGCATACAGAACATTTAATTCATTATGTTGTTTTACCCATTTACTTCATGGATGAAAACTTAGTTATTATCACATTAAACAGGTAATACTGGCAAGAAATTAAAATACTAGACAACTATTAATAAAATTCAGTTAGAATACCGCTGATATGGCAGACCAATTATTCGAAAAAGTTCAATTTATAACCGTCGATCCTGACCTTGAAGGGCAAAGGATAGATAACTATTTGCGTACTTTATTAAAAGGAGTACCTAAGAGCCTCATTTATCGTATTTTACGTAAAGGGGAGGTTCGAGTTAATAAGAAAAGAGTGAAGCCTGAATATAAGCTTTGCGCTCACGACGAGTTACGTATTCCACCCATCAGAGTCTCAGAGCCTACAGCTTTGCCTTCTACCAAATTAGACAAAGTCTCAAGCCTAGAGGCGAGCATTCTTTATGAAGATGATTGGATTATTGTTTTAAATAAACCTTCTGGTACAGCGGTGCATGGCGGAAGTGGCTTAAGTTTTGGTGTAATTGAAGGGTTAAGAGCATTAAGACCGCAGCAAAAATTTTTAGAGTTAGTACATAGATTAGATAGAGATACCTCTGGTTGCTTGTTAGTCGCTAAACGTCGTTCTGCTTTGAAAAATTTGCACGAACAACTTAGAGATAGAAAAGTAGACAAGCGTTATCAAGCTTTAGTGGCAGGTGAGTGGCCGGCAAATCGTTTTAAAGTAAAAGCGCCTTTATTAAAGAATACATTAAAGTCTGGTGAGCGTATGGTTTTGGTTAGTGACGAAGGCAAACCTTCTGAAACCCGCTACCGAATTTTAGAATTGTTTAACCAAGCAACATTAGTTGAAGCATCTCCAATTACTGGAAGAACCCATCAAATTCGCGTTCATTGCTTACATGCTGGTCATCCAATAGCGTGTGACGATCGCTATGGTGATGCAGATTTTGAATCAAGAACAAAAAGTCTTGGATTAAACCGATTATTTTTACATGCTCATTCTTTAGCCTTTATACATCCAAATACCGCAGAGAGAGTCAGTTTTAAGGCCCCATTGGAACTACAGTTAACAAATGTACTTAAAAGGTTAAGAAGTGAAGTATAAGGCAATTGTTTTTGATTGGGATGGCACCTTAATGGATTCCATTTCTAAAATTGTAGATAGTATGCAAACAAGTGCTAGTCATTTTGGGTTACCAGTACCTAGTTTTGATGAAGCTAAAAATGTCATTGGTATTAGCTTGTTGCCTGCACTTAAAAAGCTTTTTTCTATAGATGATCATGACGAAGCTGTAAAACTCATGCTTATTTATAAAGAGCATTTCAAAAATCATACTCAAATATGTAGCCCTATGTTCGAAGGAGCAGTTGAGTTATTAGAAGAATTAAAGGCTAGGGGGCATCTATTGGCAGTTGCAACTGGTAAAGCAAGGCAAGGATTGGAACATAATCTTTTACATTCTAATACTGGTCATTTATTTACTACCTCAAAAACGGCAGATGACGCAAGCAGCAAGCCGTCTCCTGATATGCTTAAACAGATTTTATCGGAATTAGACTTACAGCCATCAGATGTATTAATGGTTGGTGATACTAGTTATGATATGCAAATGGCAGAGACAATTGGAATGGATCGAATCGCTGTCAGCTTTGGTGTTCATAATCATGAGACATTAATGAAGCATAACCCCATCGCTATCATTGACTCTTTACCTGAGCTAACCCAATTTGTTTAAGTAGGTATTTCCATATAGTCAAATATATCGATAGACATTTTCTCAAACAGTTCAATTAGACGAATTAATGGTAATCCAATAAGACTGTTTGGATCTGTACCTTCAAGGGAACTAAACAATGCAATGCCCAGCCCTTCACTTTTAAAACTGCCTGCACAGTCGAAAGGTTTTTCAATATTTAAGTAGGTATCAATTTGGTGCTCGCTGAGTTTTCTAAATGACACCTGATAAACATCAACTAAGGTTTCTAGCTGATTTTTGCTGGGGCATACAAGACACAATCCAGTGTAAAATTGCACAGTTTGTCCACTTGCCTTGAGCAACTGTTGTTTTGCATGGTGAAAATCACCAGGTTTACCAAGAATAGTGCCGTTTATACTTGCTAGTTGGTCAGAACCAATTATGTAAGTGTTGGGCTCTTTGATCTTATTGGCAATTGCACAAGCTTTTTGTTGTGCTAGCCGTTTTACTTGGGTTTCTATGGTTTCACCTTCATATAGAGATTCATCAATGTCAGGCGCCATAGCAGTAAATGGAATGCTTAATTTTTTTAAAATTGATTGTCTGTAGGTAGAGCTTGAGGCAAGAACAAATTTCATTAGTTGGTAAAAACTTAAATAGTAATAAAATATCCCTTTATGATAACGAGTATCTAGCCGCTAAGCTCGAGATAATTTCTGTAATATTTTCTTTGACTAATAAGGTTTGAATCTATAATATGCGCGCGCTATGCAGAAAGTGAAATTACCTAAGCAATTAGATCCAGTCAAGAGTGCTAATAAACGTTCCGATTATCGGGGAGTTATTTTAGCATCTGACATGCCAAGATTGCTTGGGATGGTTGCTGATGTTGCCAGTGAAATTGATGTAGAAATTAAGTTTGCAAAAGACGCGCAGGGTCTTACTTATTTTCAAGGTCAAATGGCATGCTTAACATCACTATGCTGTGAAAGATGTAATGAAGTCTTTGAACATCCAATGGATGTATCTTTTTGTTTCAGTCCTGTGCAGGGTTCTGAAGAAGAAGCAGAAGATGAGTTACCGGATGTTTACGAACCGGTAGAGGTCAATGACCACGGAGAAATCAATTTATTTCAAACTCTTGAAGACGAACTGATTTTATCTTTGCCAATTGTAGCCCTTCATGCAGAGGAGGATTGCAAGCAAAAGCGAGACGAAATGAGTTTCGGAAAAATTGAACCGGCCGATGAACGTCCAAACCCGTTCGCGGTTTTGAAAGAACTTAAGCGAGACTAGGAGTAAAATAATGGCTGTACAGAAGAGTAAAAAAGCTCGTTCAAAGCGTGGTATGCGTCGTTCACATGATGCACTTAGTACTGCAACTTTGTCTGTAGATTCAACGTCGGGTGAGACACATGTTCGTCATCACGTGACTGCTGATGGTTACTACAAAGGCAAAAAAGTTTTATCTCTTTAATTTATTAAAGTAGTAGAACATTGAGCCATCTAACCATAGCGTTAGATATGATGGGGGGCGATCACGGCCCCCATATTATTTTTCCTGCGGTTTCAAAAGCACTGCAAGAAACGCCTACCTTAAATATTATATTATGTGGTCCACAGGCTTTAATGCTTGAATGGCTAGATAAACAATTACCTGAAATCCAAAAACGTATTCAAATATCTAATTGCTCTCAAGAAGTATTAATGAGCGATTCACCTTCCCATGCGTTGCGACACAAAAAAGATTCTTCGATGCGCAGAGCATTAGAACTTGTTCAAGATGAGCAAGCAGATGCCTGTGTTAGTGCAGGGAATACAGGTGCGTTATTAACTATGGCATTTTATGTTCTCAAAACCCTGCCAGGGGTTGATAGACCAGCATTAGTGTCTCAAATACCCACAAAAAATAATGGGAAAGTGTATCTTTTAGATTTGGGCGCTAACATCAACTGTGATTCCGAGGTCTTGTTTCAATATGCCGTTATGGGATCAGTGTTAGCTGAACAAATGAGTAATATTAAGCAACCTAGAGTTGCCTTGTTGAATGTTGGTGTAGAAGAAATAAAAGGAAACGACCAAGTTAAACAAACAGCTAGGTTACTTATAGATTCTAAGAGTTTAAATTATATTGGCTATGTTGAAGGTCATGGCATTTTTTCAAATGATGCTGATGTTATTGTGACAGACGGCTTTGTTGGGAATATTGCTTTAAAGTCATGGGAAGGCCTATCTAAATTTCTTTTTGAAGAAATTAAAAGAGTGTCACGACAGAATTGGTATTTCTCTTTATTGGCAAAGATTGCCGTGCCGATTTTTCATAGGTTGTATTTACGCATGAAACCCGACCAGTATAACGGTGCGAGTCTGGTAGGATTGCGCGGAATTGTGGTTAAGAGCCATGGGAATGCCTCGTCAGAGGCTTTTTTGTATGCTATTCGAAAGTCTATACAAGAGGCCCAGATGCAGGTACCGAAAAAAATAAAAGATAAAATAGAAGCGGCTTTAATGGAGCGTCACGAATAAATGAATTCCAGAATTATTGGTACGGGTAGTTACTACCCCAGCGAAGTAAGAACAAATGCAGACTTAGCAAATATGGTTGATACGTCTGACGAATGGATTACCGATCGTACCGGCATAAAAGAAAGACGCATTATTGGCCAGCATGAAACTGCTGCGACTATGGGGACCGAGGCAAGTAAAAAAGCATTAGAAGCCGCTGGTATTGACGCAAAATCATTAGATATGATTGTTTGTGCAACGACTTCAGGTCGCTATGCATTACCTAGTACCGCATGCGAAATTCAAAAAGCGCTAGATATAGATGGTATTCCGGCTTTTGATGTTGCTGCTGCTTGTGCAGGGTATTGCTATGCATTGAGTGTTGCTGACCAATATATAAAGTCTGGTATGGCCAAACGTATACTTGTAGTAGGGACCGATTGTTTAAGCCGCCTTATTAACCCAGAAGACCGTACTATGGTTATTTTGTTTGGTGATGCTGCTGGTGCAACTATTATTGAAGCAAGTGAAGAGCCTGGGATTTTATCCACTCATATTAATGCTGCTGGCTCATACGGTGATTTACTTACAGTTGGCAACCCCCAAAGAGGTGATGAACAATCTGTTCATGAAAACTGGGGAAGCATGAAGGGTAATGAAGTATTTAAAGTGGCTGTCACTAAACTAAGTGAAGTGGTAGAGCAAACTTTGGCTGCCAATAATATGCAAAAATCAGATTTAGATTGGTTAGTACCCCATCAAGCTAACTTCCGCATTATTAAAGCAACGGCTAAGAAGCTAGATATGTCGTTAGATCAAGTGGTACTTACCCTTGAAAAATATGGCAATACTTCAGCTGCCACTGTTCCTACCGCATTAGACACTGCGATTCGCGATGGCCGTATTAAAAGAGGGCAAAATTTGTTGTTAGAAGCCTTTGGAGGCGGATTTGCTTGGGCATCAGCCTTAGTTCGTTATTAATTTAATTATTTAGAGAAGTGTTTTATGAGTAAGCAAGCATGGGTTTTTCCAGGCCAAGGATCACAATTTTTAGGAATGTTGAGTGACTTAGCCTCCGAATTCCCAACTGTAGAAAATACATTTGCAGCCGCTAGTGAGGTTTTGCAATATGATTTATGGGATGTTGTAAATAACGATGAAGTTAAGCTAGGGCAAACACAGGTAACCCAACCAGCTTTATTAGCCGCCAGTTATGCGATATTTCAAGTGCTACAAGAAAATAATATGCCGTTACCAGCTTATATGGCAGGGCATAGCTTAGGGGAATATTCTGCCTTAGTGTGTGCCGGTGTAATTGATTTTAAAGATGCCATTAAATTAGTTGAAGCACGTGGACAATTCATGCAAGAAGCTGTTCCACAAGGCGTTGGTGCCATGTACGCAATAATTGGGTTAGAAGACGAAAAAGTCATAGCCAGCTGCGAGCAAGCACAAGCTGATTCTAATATGGTTGTTGCTGCGGTTAATTTTAACTCACCAGGGCAAGTTGTTATTGCAGGAAACAAAGAAGCCGCAGAGCGTGCAGCAGAGCTATGTAAAGAGCAGGGGGCTAAAAGAGCTTTACCTTTACCTGTTAGCGTACCTTCTCATTGTGCGTTGATGAAGCCGGCAGCAGATAAGTTATCAGCGTTATTAAATGATATACATTTCAATGCTCCTCAAATACCAGTTATCAATAATGTAGACGTTGAGATGGAGTCTGAACCAGAAGCAATTAAAAAAGCGCTAATTGCTCAGCTTTATAGTCCAGTAAGATGGACTGAAACAGTGAACCAATTACATGAATTGGGTGTCGATAACCTATGTGAAATCGGTCCAGGTAAAGTGCTTACAGGTTTAACTAAACGTATAAATAAGGCTTTAACATGTAAAGCCATAGGTTCTTTAGAGTCTGTATCAGACTTAAACTAGTCAAGTAGAGAGTATAAATGTCTAAATTAAATGGCAGCATTGCCTTAGTAACGGGCGCAAGCCGAGGTATTGGTCGGGCGATTGCAGAGCGTCTAGTGGCGGATGGTGCGGTAGTTATAGGAACTGCAACTTCTGAAAACGGCGCAAAAGCAATTGGTGAATATCTGCAATCAAATGGGACTGGTAAAGTATTAAATGTTGCTGATCCTGATTCTATGGCGAATCTATTAAAAGAAATTACAGAAGAATACGGCCCTGTAGATATCTTGGTAAATAATGCTGGAATTACCCGTGACAACCTTCTTATGCGTATGAAAGATGATGAGTGGCAAGGTATTATAGATACTAACCTAACTTCTATTTTCAAAATGTCAAAAGCAGTACTTCGCGGCATGATGAAAAAAAGAAAGGGTAGAATCGTAAATATTGGCTCAGTAGTAGGAACCACAGGTAATCCTGGCCAAGCTAACTATGCTGCGGCTAAAGCAGGTGTAATTGGGTTTAGTAAGTCTATGGCCCGTGAAGTTGCTTCTAGAGGCATAACAGTAAACGTAGTTGCACCTGGTTTTATTGATACAGATATGACTAAAGCTCTAACTGATGAACAAAAAGAGAATATCTTTAAAGATATCCCTGCCAATCGTTTAGGTGATCCTAAAGAGATTGCTGCAGCGGTTGGTTTTTTAGTCAGTGATGAAGCCGCTTATATCACTGGTGAAACAATTCATGTAAATGGTGGCATGTACATGGGTTAACGATTGTCGCACATGTGGTATTATGTGCAGACAGTAATAACGAATATTTATTTAACCGTGAGTGGTTGGACCAGATAAAAAGTTGAGTGACTTACTTGCAAGGCCTCGATTTGCTGAATACACTACTCGCAAATTTATATCTAGGTACTTTAAAGGATAACTAGAATTATGAGTAACATCGAAGAACGCGTAAAAAAAATCATTATCGAACAATTAGGTGTAAAAGAAGAGGAAGTTAAATCTGAAGCTTCTTTCGTTGATGATTTAGGTGCGGATTCATTAGACACTGTTGAATTAGTTATGGCTCTTGAAGAAGAATTTGATACTGAAATTCCTGACGAAGAAGCTGAAAAAATCACAACTGTTCAATCTGCTATTGATTACGTTAACGCTAATAAAGACGCGTAAGTTATTTAAAAGCGGCCCTATCTGGGCCGTTTCTTTTTCAATTTGTATTTCCATGTTTATAGTCGGAGGCCTTAGTGTCTAAACGTCGCGTAGTAGTGACTGGACTTGGCATGCTTTCCCCCGTTGGCAATGATGTTGATTCTTCTTGGAAAAATATCCTTGCGGGAAAAAGTGGCATTGCTCCAATTACCTCTTTTGATTGTTCAGCTTTTACAACTCAATTTGCCGGTGAAGTAAAAGATTTTGATGTTGAACAATACATTCCAAAGAAAGAATGTAAAAAAATGGATAAGTTTATCCAGTTTGGTATTGCAGCAGGTAAACAAGCATTAGCTAGTTCTGGTCTTCGAGTTACTCCTGAAAACGCATCACGAATAGGTGTTGCGATAGGCTCAGGTATTGGTGGTTTAGGATTAATCGAAGATAACCACAGCAAAATGCTTAGTTCTGGACCTCGAAAGATATCTCCATTTTTTGTTCCTTCTACTATTACCAATATGATATCGGGATTTTTCTCTATATTTGAAGGATTAAAAGGCCCTAACCTGAATGTTGTAACTGCCTGTACTACAGGCGTACATAATATTGGTATCGCTGCTCGTACTATTGCCTATGGTGATGCTGATGTGATGATTGCCGGCGGCGCTGAATCTACAATTTGCCCACTTGGGATTGGTGGTTTTGCTGCAGCTCGAGCATTATCTACACGTAATGATGATCCTGAGTCAGCGAGTCGTCCGTGGGATAAAGACAGAGATGGCTTTGTTATGGGTGAAGGAGCGGGTGTCGTTGTACTTGAAGATTACGATATGGCTATTGCTCGTGGAGCAACTATTTATGCGGAGCTGGTTGGCTTTGGAATGAGTGGTGATGCCTATCATATGACGTCACCTCCTGCTGATGGTGAAGGAGCTGCCGCAGCAATGGTAAGTGCAATCAATGACGCAAAAATTGATGCTAGTGAAGTGGGGTATATTAATGCTCACGGTACATCAACACCAGCAGGAGACGTTGCAGAAGTTGCTGCGATAAAATCTGTATTCGCTGAAGATGCCAAAAAGCTAATGGTAAGCTCAACTAAATCTATGACTGGACATTTACTGGGAGCAGCTGGTGCGGTTGAAGCTATATTTACAATTCTAGCTTTACGCGATCAAGTAGCGCCACCCACAACAAACTTAGATAACCCTGGTGATGGCTGCGATTTAGATTTTGTTGCCAATCAAGCCAAGCCAAAAGAAATGGACTATGCACTGTGTAATTCATTTGGTTTTGGCGGGACAAATGGTTCTTTATTATTTAAAAAGTTTACTGACTAGTAAAACTTAAATTTGATTGAAGAAGGCAAAATCACCTTCTTCAATCAAGCAAACCTTCTGTTACTGAAGTATTATCGTATTTACTCATTCTGAAGGGCTTAAGTTAATTTAAATGATAGTTAATGGTCATAGACAATCAAATATCTCCCTAAGCGATCGCGGTTTACAGTACGGCGATGGTTGCTTTACAACTATGGCCTACGAACATGGCAAGGTGGAGTTATTTGATGCCCACATTCAACGCCTAAAGCAAGCTTGTAAACGTTTATCCATACTTTTCAAAGACTGGGCATTTCTCAATCAATGTATTTTAGAGTCTTTGCATGATAAGCAAAGCTGTGTTTTAAAAGTTATTATAACGCGAGGCTCAGGTGGCAGGGGGTATAGCCCACTTGGTGCTAATGCCCCCACATTTATTATTTCTCATCACCCAATTCCTAACCATTACACAAATTGGCAACGCGAAGGCATTACTGTTGGCCTGAGTGATATTGCTTTGAGTAGGCAACCTTTATTGGCAGGGATAAAACACTTAAACCGCCTAGAGCAAGTCTTAATTAAAAAGTCATGCGCTGATACTTCTTATGACGATGTAATTGTTCGGGATACAGAATCCAATGTTATTGAGACATCAATAGGCAATGTATTTTGGTATGAAAATGGCAGCTGGTTTACACCAGACCTTAATCAATCAGGGGTTGAAGGGGTTATGCGTAACTATGTGATGGCCAAAATTAAAGAGTTTGGATTAAACTTAAACGTTATAGAAGCCCCCATAGATGCCTTGTGTGACGCTAAAGCTGCATTTATTTGTAACTCTTTAATGAAAGTCGTCCCTTTAAAAAGTTTAGAAGATGAAAATACTTTTGGGCTTAAATCCTTTCAACTTTCTCCCGTTCATGAAATACAATCTTACTTGAACGACATTCCTGGGGTGTTTAATGGGTAAGTTTGTAAAGAGTTTATTATTCTTATTTATCCTAGTGGGGCTCCTCGTGGCTTGGGTAATGGCATACTTTAATCAGCAAGTTTATGATCCTTTAAATATTAGTAGCGACACTGTCTTTCGAGTTGATAATGGTCATTCGGCAAAGGGCATTTTAAACCGTCTTAAGGCCAAAGGGATCCTCAAAGAAAATTTGGGATTAAAAATTCGTCTTAAAATAGAGCCTGAATTGGCACAAATCAAGGTAGGTACCTATCTATTAACCCCTTCGATGACAGGGTTAGATTTATTACAATTATTGGTGAGCGGCAAAGAAAAACAGTTTTCTGTGAGTTTAGTTGAAGGTTTGAGGCTGAGAGACTGGCTTCTTACATTGAAAAGTCATCCTAATCTAACAAGTAATGCTAATTTGCAAGGCTCTTTGCGTACTCTTGGAGAAAGCCTCCCCGGCGGCTCATTAGAGGGGTGGCTGTTACCTGATACTTATCACTTTGTAGACCAGACCGATATTTTCGAAGTCATACTTAGAGCAAATGAAAGTATGGTAAGTTATTTACAAAGTGCTTGGGAAAATAGGGCGATTGATTTGCCTTATGATACTCCATATCAAGGCTTAATTATGGCATCGATCATAGAGAAAGAAACTGGGGTAGCAGAAGAAAGGCCTAGGATTGCAGGTGTTTTTGTAAATCGTTTACGGTTAAATATGCGATTACAAACAGACCCAACAGTTATTTACGGAATGGGTGATAATTTTGATGGAAACATCAGAAGAAAAGACTTAAGAACCCCAACACCATATAATACTTATGTTATTAAAGGTCTTCCTCCCACCCCAATTGCAATGCCAAGTAAACTTGCCATTGATGCTGCGTTTCACCCAATAGCAACAGAAGAGCTATATTTTGTGTCTAAAGGTGATGGAAGTCATAAATTTTCAGCGACACTACAAGAACACAACACTGCGGTGCGTAAATACCAATTAAAGAAATAAGGTTGAATAAGAATTGCAAACATTGGGCAAGTTTATTGTTATTGAGGGCTTAGAAGGTGCAGGAAAAAGTACTGCCGTAAGCATAGTGTCTGAGCTTATTAAAAATGCGGGTCACTCTTTGGTTAATACTAGAGAGCCAGGTGGAACACCTATGGCTGAAGCAATCAGAGAATGTGTTAAGGGTAATTGGCCAACCGAAAAAGTTACAATTGAAGCTGAGTTGCTACTGATGTATGCCGCGAGAGCTCAATTAGTTCAAAACATAATATTACCCAATTTAGAGCAAGGAAACTGGGTCTTAGGGGATAGGCACGATATGTCCTCTCAGGCATATCAAGGTGGAGGGAGGCAAATTGACATAGAAATGATAGAAGCTCTTCGTACAATCACTTTGAAGGATTTTAGGCCCGATTTCACTTTGTATCTAGATGTCGATCCTGAAGAAGGACTAAATAGGGCTCGGGGGCGTGGGGAGCTTGATAGGATTGAACAAGAACATCTAAGCTTTTTCGAAAGAACCCGGGCGCGGTATTTAGCCTTGGCTAATGAAGATAAGAATTGTGTGATCATTAATACAATGCAAAGTATAGAAGGCGTGCATCAAGACATACAATCTGCCATTACCCAGTATATGGAGCAGTAAATGTATCCTTGGTTGCAAGCTGTATTCACACAGTTAAGCTTAAGAATTCAGAATAACAAATTACACCATGCATTACTGCTGCAAGGTGGAGATGGTATTGGTAAGGATGTATTTGCACTATCATTGGCAAAATTACTTTTATGTCAAAATAGGCAAGGGGACAATATTTGTGGCCAGTGTCAATCTTGCAAGCTAAATGCTTCAGAAACCCACCCAGATTTATATAAGATTGAGTCTGAAAAACAGATTGGTGTTGATTTAATAAGAGAAGCCATAAAAAATTTAGCGGACACTGCCCATATGTCTGGGGCAAAGGTGTTAATTATATATGGTGCTGATTCAATGACAGAATCAAGTGCAAATGCACTGCTTAAAACCTTAGAAGAGCCCACAAATAACACTTTTATTTTACTGATTACTGAAAAGCCAGAAAGGATATTACCAACAATAATTAGCCGCTGTGAGAAGCAGGTATTGCCTTCTCCTAGCTTACAAGAAACCTTCAACTGGGTACAAAGTCAATACTCTGGTGTGCTAGATGAAAATTTTGCTTTGTTATTTACAGGTAGACCGTTAACGCTCTTAGATGAGCTACAGCAAGAACAAAGTTTTAGCTACCAAGATTTTATAGCTGGCATACAAGGTGTTATATCGGGCGGGGTGAACCCAATTCAACTAGCTGCAGATTGGCAAAGCCATATCGACAAAGCCATTAAATGGTCACAAGTTTGGGTTAAACAATCTTATATGGCTACACCGCAAGATGACTTGTGGGATGTGAATTTACGGTGCGCTGATGCGTTGAAGAAAATTAAGAACCCTGGTGTTAATAAAACCTTAGTTTTAGCAGAGCTACTAACTAGCTTTAACACATTAACACTCCATTAAATCACTTTTATAGGTAAACTTGTGTTTGTAGATTCACATTGTCATTTAGATAGATTAGATAAAAATCATGAACAGCTAACAGAGGTTCTGCAGTTTGCTCGTAACCGAGGTGTTGAGCACTTTTTGTGTGTGTCAGTATCTGTTAAAGACTTTCCAGCTATGGCAGAAACTGTCGTTAGTTTTGAAGATGTGTCTATATCCTGCGGTGTACATCCTTTACATCAAGAAGATGCCTGTTCATATGATGAGTTACTTGCTACCGCTGCTAACGAAAAAGTAGTCGCAATTGGTGAGACTGGATTGGATTATTTTTATAGTGCTGAAACGAAAGAGGTACAGTTAACGTCTTTTATCGACCATATTAAAGTGGCTAACACGCTGAATAAACCCTTAATTATTCATACACGAGATGCCCGTAAAGATACCATTGACTTACTCAAAGAACATAAATTACCTCAAACTCGAGGAGTACTGCATTGTTTTACTGAGAATTGGGAAATGGCGCAGGCGGCAATTGAGTTAGGTATGTATATTTCAATATCTGGTATTGTGACCTTTAAGACGGCGACAGAACTACAAGAGGTTGTGAAAAAAATTCCTCTGGATAAATTATTAATTGAAACTGACTCACCTTGGTTGGCGCCAGTTCCCTACAGAGGTAAACCCAATCAGCCGGGTTTTGTAAGAGAAGTGGGTGAGTTTATTGCTAATCTTAAAGGGGTAAGTGTTGAAGAATTAGCTGCAGCAACCACCAAAAACTTTTACGATTTATTTGCGATTGCCAAACAAGCATAAACTAGCAGTTTAGCCCATCTTAATTAACATGGGCGCTTCTATGTTTTGTTAACTTGCACAACATTTTTTGTACTTTTTACCACTGCCACATAAACACTGACTGTTGCGCTCTGGCGTAAACTCCCCAGAGCTTTTAAGTATTTCACCAGTCGTGTAACGCCAGCAGTTATTTTCTAAAACAAAGTCTGATAGCTCATGCATGACATAAAAATGATTATCAACTCTATAGAAGGCTTTGAATTCTACTTGGGCTGTTTCTGCCTCATATCTGTGACTTATTACATCAAGGGATAGCCAGCACGTGCCTTCAGCACTTAAAGATAATTCTTTTATTGATAACTGCTGTCGTTGAGCTTCGGCGTAGGTATGTAAAATATATAAATAATTTTGCAATACATAGGCAGTAAAACGGGATCTCATTAAAGCTTCTGCATTCTTTGCCTTTTTATTTCCTGCAATAATAGGCTGACAGCAATTTTTAAAAGGTATATGACTACAACAAAAGCAGTTTTTATTATCCTCAACCACTCAAACTTCCCATTTTCAAAAAAGTAAACTAGCCTAGGCTAACTGTTACTACTTAGTCAATAATACTTGTACAGCAAATGAGTTATAACCTTTACCAAGGACCTTGAACAACATTAGTTTGGGTACTATTGGGTTGAAATAGGTTAACTAAGGTTACTTGATTGTCCATACACAGTTGTTTAATGCGCTTATAGTTAACTTCATCCAGTGCTAACTCTTCAACGAATAAGGTAGCGCACTGTTGTGCTAACGCTATTTTTTCAATCCAGCTTACGAGTGTTTTGCTATCGGGTTTAGGGAGTTTAATACTATATGGGCGCTTTTCAGTAAATTGAATATTGTCAGCAATTAAATAGGTCCATTTAAATGAAGATACAAAATCTACTTCATTGAATACCTGCGTTTTGTCTGTGGATACAGGTAACCTAGAGATTACTTTTTTTACTGGTGTGAATGCATGTAAGTTAGCCATAATAAAACTCATTTTAGTGATTATATATACAGTGGTTGGATATACAGTATTACTGTATAAAAAAACATGCAAGTGTTTTTTTTATAATCTATTGAGTAAGCCTTACATTCTTAAAAATTTACCTAATTTTTTGCGCCTAAATGTAAGTAGAACTACAGCCAGTGCTAGATATACAAGTGGTTGGGCTATTCCAGATTTAACTGACCAAAAGTAATGCAGACTCACGCCTAATAGAGCAAGGTAAACCCAGTTATGGAGTAGTTGCCAGCGCCTTCCCATAAGCCTTTGAATATATTTTGTAGAGGTGGCAGCTAAAACCGTTAGTAAAATTAAAGTCAGAAACCCAACTGAAATATAAGGACGCTTAATGATTTCTGAGAAAAGTAAGTTCCACTCAAATTGAAGATCGAAGGCTAGGTAACTTAGGAAATGGCATAATGCATAAACAAATGCATATAAACCTGCAGGTCGTCTAAGTCTTATTAATTGCCCCATTTTAAGCTTTATAGCTAGAGGGGATATCATCAGTGAAAGTAAAAGCAGGTTAAACCCACCAATACCAGTAAAATGAATGATCTCCTCTACTGGTGATGCACCAAGCTGATCAGTAAACCCCTTATAATATAAAAACAGCAGCGGTAAAGACGCTCCAATATGCAGTATGACTTGGAGCAAATTAAGTTGGTATTTTTTAAGTTTAAGCACTTAGATATACCTAGCTAAATCCATACCTTTATAAAGTGGCGCAACTTCTTCATATCCATTAAATAACTGAGTAGGTACTCTATTTCTATTAAACAAGCTGCCTGTGGTAATTTTCCTCTCACTTGCCTGACTCCATCTAGGATGGTCAACCATTGGATTTACATTTGCGTAGAAGCCATATTCGGATGGAGCAAGCCTATTCCAGGTGGTGGCGGGCATTTTGTCAGTTAGGCGTATAGACACAACCGATTTAATACTTTTAAAGCCATACTTCCATGGAACTACTAGACGTATTGGGGCACCATTTTGTGGGGGGAGGGTTTTCCCATACAGCCCAACAGACATTAATGTAAGAGGGTGAGCTGCTTCGTCTAATCTTAAGCCTTCAACATACGGATAATCGAGTCCACCACCAGAGAAACGACGCTTTTGCCCTGGCATTTGCTGTGGGTCGTATAAAGTCTCAAACGCCACATATTTTGCAGAGCTTAAAGGCTTAGCTTTTTGCAATAGTTTGTGTAATGGAAAACCAATCCAAGGAATAACCATAGACCAGGCCTCAACACACCTTAATCTATAAATACGTTCTTCTAGGTCAAAAGCACTGTAGAGATCTTCGTAACCTAAGGTTACAGGGGTTTCCACCAGTCCATCAATTGTTAGTTTCCAAGGGTCTACCTTAAAGTGTTTCGCAGCTTCAACGGGATCAGACTTTCCAGTACCAAATTCATAAAAATTATTATGGGTCGTAACTTTTTGCTCTGGGGTTAAAATAGTTTGTTCTTTAAGTTGCGGACTTTCTTTAAAACTTAACGCTTGGGTTTGAAATTCAGGTTTATCATCAGATCCAAACAAACCGAATGCATTCGCGCTATTTGATGTAAGTAATGTGCCCGCACCCAAATAGCCCAGCCCTTTTAGTATTTCTCGGCGATTGTTATACACCTTTTGGTCAGTGACTTGGTTTTCACTTAATTGACTGCTTTTGGGACTGCGAATTAACATAGTACTTTTTCACCTGATTGAGATAACGTGGTTAGTAAATAAGACAGCCAAATACCAAAAAAATTACATCACATTTTTATCACATCGTGATTTATAGGATTATTGCCCAAATTTTTCATTAATAGCATTTGAAGAAGGAAGAAATAAACTGCTATATAACTTAGCAGCAAAGCCATCTGTCATGCCTGATATATAATCAGCTATTACTCTGTGGCCATTGTTATTCTCATTTTCAACTAGCCAACGTTTTCGTGTGTTTTCTGGTAATAATCGAGCTGGATCCGATGCAAATGCTTGAAATAACTCCATGACGATTTGCTGTCCCTTGTATTCAATTAACTGTATTTCAGGTTTTTGGATAACTCGATTAAACACATAACCCTTAAATAATCCCAGTGCATCTTGATAGATACTTGGAAATACTGCATTGAACTTAAGTAAGTCATGGTCAAATTCAGGGCAGGACTCTTTAATTTCTATATGGGTAACAAAACAATTTACTAATGCCCCAATGGCATTTTTACGCTCATGATGTTGTTCACTAAAAAGGTTGTCACTCAAGCCTTGAATATTCTCACTTAACCAAGAGTCTTGCATATCTTGAATTGGTATCACAACCTCTTCGTGAAACTGCTGTTTATTAACTATGCCCATTACAATGGCATCTTCAAGATCATGAATGCCGTAAGCGATGTCATCTGCTAGTTCCATAATCGAACAGTCAAAAGACTTATATTTGGTTTTATGGTGCTTATCATGGTTTTGTGTAAACTGAATAAACCTATCTTTATCTTCTTTAGAAAAAGCTTCAATTACCCAGTCAAACCACACACTATCACATTGATACAATCCTTTAGGCGGATGCCATTCACTGGCCTTAACTTCTCTATGGGAGTGAAAAACTGCGGTATTTGGTTTGTTTAGTAATGTATCTAAGTAGTTGGGATATTTTATTAAGCCTAGCAAAGTTCGACGACTTAAGTTCATACCGTGGGCTGCAGTGTAGGGCTCTAGTTTAGTGACTATTCTAAATGTTTGGCCATTTCCTTCAAACCCTCCATAATCTCGCATCATATAGTGAAGGGCTACTTCACCCCCGTGTCCAAAAGGAGGGTGGCCTATATCATGAGCTAGGCATAAAGCTTCGATTAAGGTGTCGTTTAAATTAAGTCTGTTGGTGAGATCTGGGTATTTGTTAAATAGTTGAGCGGCAATCCCTTGTCCAATCTGTGAGGCCTCTAAAGAATGAGTTAAACGGGTACGGTAAAAATCACTCATACCTGCGCCCAGTACTTGCGTCTTAGCTTGGAGCCTTCTAAACGCAGCTGAATGCAATATACGGGCTTTATCACGTTGGAATGGGGTGCGATGATCACCGTCACGATGAATCTTCTTACCGTGTCTACGATTTGTCCAAATGTCCATTACGTTTGCTAACTCCAACTAATATATGAATGTTAAAACTACTTAACTTGCTGTTTATCAAATACCCAAAGCAAGCCTATGTAAGTCAAAGCAGATCTCAATGCTAGAAATTAGATATCTTCTTGGGTGATTTCATCCAAGCTAAGGCTAAAGCTTGGTACATAAGCTTTTATAAAATAATCCACTTCTGGAGAGTGATAATCCTTAAGCATTTTATCTAAACGCTTTTTCGCTAGGCCAAATTCTTTATTGCCAGCAGATAACTCTTCTAACGTTTTCAAATAGGCACAAATGACATCTGCAGCTTTTACTAGAAACGCAACGTCATCGCTGTGGTTATGATGATCAATAAGCTTGGCATAATCTTCACGAAACTCATCAGGTGCCATATTGATTAATTTCTTTTCGGCAAGCTTTTCAATCTTTTTGTATTCATCTCGAATAATAGGATTTGAATACTTTACAGGTGTTGGCAAATCACCCGTTATCACCTCTGATACATCATGAAACAGCGCTATAGTCGCTACTTGATTGGGGTCTAACTGGCCATCAAAGTATTTATTCCGAATTAGGGCAAGAGCATGGGCCACCATGGCTACCTGTAAGCTGTGCTCTTGAACATTTTCAGTACGGACATTGCGCATCAAAGGCCATCTGTTTATTAGCTTCATGCGAGATAAATGAGCAAAGAAATGACTTTTATTTGGACTAACCTGGCTCATTATTAATTTATCTGCTTGTAGGTTCTAAAGAAGTTGGCGATACCTTCTAACGCTGGCTTTAAAATATCTACATGGGGCAAAAATACCAATCTAAAATAACAGCCCTCATGGAGGTTAAAGGCAGAGCCGTGAACTAAAAGTATTTTTTCAGCTTTTAACAAATCAAAAATCATTTGCTCATCATCTGTGATATTAAACTTTTCGGCATCTACTTTTACAAAGCAGTACATGGCACCCATAGGTAAAATACATTCTAAGCCGTCAACGGCATTCAACATTTCAGTTGCCATGTCTCTTTGAACTTTTAAGCGACCGTCCTCACTGATTAATTCGTTGATACTCTGGTATCCACCTAAAGCTGTTTGAATAGCATGTTGGCTTGGAACGTTGGCACACATACGCATAGACGATAAAATATTAAGGCCTTCTATATAGCCACTGGCTATGCTTTTATTACCGCTGACGACTAACCATCCAACTCGAAACCCTGCTATACGATAGTTTTTTGATAATCCGCCGAGGGTTATAAAAAACACGTCATCAGCTAATGATGCAATGCAGTGATGTTTCGCGTCGTCGTAAAGAATCTTGTCATATATTTCATCACTAATCACAGCTAATGAAAACTCACGAGCTAAGGCTATGACTTGCTCAAGTACTTCTAGTGAATAAACAGCCCCAGTAGGGTTGTTAGGGTTAATCAAAACAATCGCTTTGGTTTTGTCTGTTATTTTACTGCGTATATCTTCTATATCTGGTTGCCATCCGTTATTTTCATCACACTTGTAATGAACAGGCTTACCCGAAGACAAGCTAACTGCAGCTGTCCATAAAGGATAATCTGGCGCCGGTAGTAATACTTGGTCATCATTATTAAGCAAGCCTTGCATGGCCATAACGATTAATTCACTGACACCATTTCCCAAAAAAATATCATTCACTTTGACCTGTTTAATATTCTTTTGTTGATAATATTGCATGACAGCAACGCGGGCCGAATAAATGCCGTTTGAATCTGAATAACCCTGTGCGCTAGGGAGGTTATGGATAACATCTTTTAAAATATCGTCGGGAGCTTCAAAACCAAATGGGGCAGGGTTACCAATATTCAATTTTAATATTCGGTGTCCTTCATCTTCCATCTTTTTGGCTTCGGTTAAAATGGGACCACGAATTTCATAGCAAACATTTTCTAATTTGTTGGATTTATTAATTAACTTCATGAAATAGCAAATAGTTAGGGATTGCTGATAGAGTAAACCATCAGTAATGCAGCTGTTAGGTTTTAATTTAATAGCTTATATAGATGAAATAAAAAAAGGCAAGTTATTGTAGATAAAAGTCGTAAAAAGCCACTGAGAAATACTACCAGAGGCTTTTCAAACGTTATAAAATTAACGTGGAAGTGTTACACCTACATTGGCTGCTTGAATTTTGTCAGCATAAAATGACTTAACAGAGAAGCCAGATGATTTAGTTTTCGCTGTCACTTTTTTCTTCGCTGCTTTTGTTGTAGCAACTGGTGCTTTATCTGAAGCACCTAGTTCAGATATTAAATCGTTTAGTGCAGCTAGTCGCATGTTCTTACCGCCATCTACGCTGTACCAACCGCCTTTTGCTTCAATTGTTGGAGCTTTTCCGTTTGTTGCAGTGTAGGCTTCTGTAAATGCAGCGATTACTTGGTCTTTATCCAATTTACTCATAGTCAGGTCTTTGCCTTATATATAATGAAATTAAAATATGGTCGGCTTTTATACCGTGTTTTATTTATAATGTCTAATATTGCTGCAAATTCAATCATATAGACCATAATTTAACCCGAGAAACTCCATGCATATCTCTAATATCGAACTATTAAACTTTTTAGATTCCACACTTTCTCCTGAAAAAATAAAAGACTTTTGTCCAAATGGACTTCAGGTAGAGGGTAAAACGAATATAAAAAAAATAGTTACCGGCGTTACTGCTTCTCAGGCGCTTATCGACCAAGCCGTAGAAGTGGATGCAGACGCAATAATTGTCCATCATGGATATTTCTGGAAAGGCGAGGCTCCATCTATCACTGGCATGAAAAAGAATAGAATTAGTACTCTGTTAAAAAATGATATCAATTTGTATGCCTACCATTTGCCTTTAGATGCCCATCCAACCTTAGGTAATAATGCACAGCTAGCAAAACGTTTAGACATCATAGATGTTCTGCCAATTGAAGACTGCAGCCCGCAAAACATCGTCATGAAAGGACGTTTTGCTGAGCCTATTAGCCCTGAGTCCTTGCATCAAAAGATTGAAAAAAGTCTTTCTAAAACGCCTTTATTCGAGAGCGCAACTAAACAACAAATAAATACAGTTGCATGGTGTACTGGCGGTGGGCAAGGGTATATAGAACAAGCCGCCAATTTAGGTATAGATGCCTTTATAACTGGAGAGGTGTCAGAGCAAACTATTCATATAGCACGTGAAATGAACATACATTTCTACGCTGCCGGACACCATGCTACTGAGAGGTATGGCGTAAAAGCATTAGGTGAGTACATTAATAGTCAATTAGGTATCGAAACTACCTTTATTGATGTCCATAACCCAGCTTAGGTACAGAGAAGTATTTATGGAAAATGTTTCAGTAGGCAAAAATTTTGATAATTTAGCCTCAAAGTTTGATAAGAATATTTACGGCTCAACTAAAGGTCAGTTACGTCATGAGTTATTACTCTATTATTTACAGGACAAAGTAGAAGGGGTTAAGGCCCCTTTAGAAATTTTAGATGCAGGAGGTGGTACTGGTAAAATGACCGAAGCAATGCTTAAGCTAGGTCATAAGGTAACCTTGACAGATATATCCTCTGAAGCGCTGCAAATGGCCAAAAAAAACCTAGGGGAGCACAAGAATTTAACCATTCATCACGGAGATATTTTATCTTTACCCGATACCCAGCAATTTGATTTAGTCATCTGTCATGCGGTATTAGAGTGGTTACAAGAGCCGTTGCCGGTCATTAATAAGCTAGTTAGCCTAACTAAACATAATGGGTATATGTCTTTATCATTCTTTAATTATGATGCGCAACTTTTCGGTAATCTTCTATACGGTAACTTTGATTATGTACAACAAGGAATGAAGAAAAAAAACATTGTACGGTTAAGCCCCAACAACCCACAAAAGCCAAAATATATTTTATCTCATTTAAAGACTTTGCCTGTAGATATTCTGCAAATGGCTGGCATTAGATGTTTTCATGATTATTTAAAGGATCTTGATAAGCAGGTTAGTCTATATTCAGAGCTCAAAGCATTTGAAATTCAATATGGTAGTCAAGAACCGTATTTGTGGTTAGGTAAGTACTTTTTAGTGATCTCACAAAAACACTAGCTTTTTAATCGTTAAATTAGCTGTTTAGATAAAACCATTCAGCTTGTTTTACCTTAAGATACTGATTTAACCTGCCATTTATGGCCTTTAAAAGAGATTTGAGAAGGGTCTAGCTCTTTATCTGCTCGCCAGGTTTTATTATTAAATTGCAGTGTTACCCCAGGGTATACTCGTTTGTTGGCTGTAATTTGGATATTTGTTTGATAGTGACTTTTCGCCTTTGATATTTCGGCGGCTTTACTTTCTAGCCAATATAATAATTGGGTCTCATTTTGAAACAGTTGGTTGGCATCTTCTACCCGTTGCTGCATGTCCACAGGAATGACCTTCGAATTAATAATATTCATTCTTTCTTTGTGTCTTCCGTTATTTTGCTTTAATTGCTCTAGTAAGTCCTCAAGGGTAGCGTTACGCTCTAAAAGACGTTCAAAGCCTTCACTAAAGTCTATGTTTAAGCTACTGCCTGAAACTGCACCAAAGGTACCGGCTGTTACTGTTCCCTGGCAGCTAATATTACAAGAAAATATATTACCTTTTGGCAGGTCTGCAGCACCAACGGTTACCTTACCTTTACAATATATTTTACTGTGTGCGATTTGCCTTCCAATATTGACGTTTCCTTGGCAATGTATATCTAAACCTTGACCATGCTGTGCATAAATATTCCCTTTAGCAATGAGCTTACTACTATACTCTGTAGCTGCATCGTTAACCTTGCCCATTGCGCCTTCGGTTATCATTATGTCACCACCAGCTTTTATGGTGGCAGATTCAATAAATCCGTTGATGGTGACGTCTCCGGTGGCAACTATCTCCATTTTTTCGGTCACATCTCCATTCACTAAAACCGAACCATCATAATTGACATTCCCCGTGCCTACGTTCACGCCTTTGCAGGTATAAATATCATCTACCCACATTTTTTGCTCTTTAAATTTGGGCATTCCAGAGATATCTGCAATAAGTAAGTTTTCGTCATGATCGCTCATTACAGTACCATCGCCCATCCTAAAGTTAACCCAATCACCTGGTGTTGCTTTTATAACTTCCCCGGTAACAAAGTAGCCATCTCTACCATCTGTAGGAGGCGTTCTACGTAAAATTTCAGCCCCTTTTTTTACAGAAATAATAGCCCCTAGATCACGCATATCTACACGCTTGCCACCAGTTTCTTGTGGCGCTAACAGTCTCTCAAGTGCATTAGGTACGAGTGGCACAAACTGTGATGGTTTCCCTTTTCTTGGAGGTAAACCTTTTGCTACAAGGCTCTGCAGAGATTCTCCTGGTTTTGCTGTTGCGCATTCACGTATAAGTGCTCTCAAGCGTTTTATACTTATTCCTCGCTTGATGCCATTGTCGGCTAAGAGTCTTTTTAATAACGCAGGTTTTGGCGGGGCGTCGCCATAGCCACACGTAATTTTTATCGTGACTGAGAGCTTGTCTTCAGGAATGATACATTCAATTTTATTGTCTTTTTTCTCTGCAATATGAGCAGAAATAACTGACATATTGTTATTCTTTTTAGCTGTATTATAAGAGGCGATAAGATCAATAATGTTCTCTTCGAGAATAAAAAACTGGCTAAATTCGCTGTTTTTTAGTAATCCATAAATGGCTTGAACATCTAATTTTTTGTCTACTAAATCCGGGGTAATTATGACTGTTAAATAAATCCCTGTTTCATCGAGTTTTAATATTACACCTTGCATTGACTCGCCTTACCTCTTATTACGAATTGTTTAGACGTTGATTCTTAGTATTGTTGTTAATGCCTATATCGACCTTAGCCAAGCTTACATTAGAAAACAGGGCTGCAATTAGCAAACTATTTATAACTTTATTGCGTAGTCATGCAAGGATTTTAAAATAGCTAATTTATCAGGTTGATTTACATACTTTGCATATAATTCTTCTAACTGCACCATATATTCAGGCATTTTTATACTTGCTGCAGAATCATTATCAAACAATTTAAACTCTCTAAATCGCTGCCATTTTTGTACTTCTTCATCGGTAAGGGTTTCTGGAAAGTTACGGGCTTTATATCTAAATAGTAAAGTGTGTAGTCTTTCATCTTCAAAAGGGAAGGCTACATCTGTTAGTTCACTGGCCTTGGCTTTTACTATTTGTTCCATTAAATTTTTATCGTTTTGACTAAAAAAGCCACCAGAATATAAAGCGTGCTCTGGGTCTACATTCTCCGCTGAATGCTCGTCGCTATATACCTCTGTTAATTTAGCGAGTAAAGATTCATTGTTTTTTATGATTTGCAGATTATCCAAACATCCTTGTCTATCAATATTCAATCGCTCGGCGTTTTCTGCCGTTAAGGTTTTTGCTGGTGCTAAAATTGGACATTTATTTATATGCACTAGTTTGACAGGTAGCCTTTGTTCTCCTTCAGCTAACAGGATAGATGGCGTGTATAGTTTTTCTTTTATTTCCCTTGCCGTTAGTTCAAATAGCGGACTTGGATCAAGGGCAAGATTAAGAACAATAATGGCATTTTTATTTTGTGGATGGATCCCAATAGGTACTATCCAAGTACAGCAGCCATTTTCTGAAGGGATTTTCGAAGAAATATGCACAAGTGGCGTTAGTTGGTTTAAATTTATTAACTCCATTACTTTATGTTTATTTCTTAAATCAAACACATAGTTAAAAAGTTTAGGGTGGTGTTGTTTAATTAACTTTGCCATTGCAATTGTGGCATAAACATCAGACATAGCATCGTGTGCATCCTGATGCTCAATACCATTAGCTTTTGTTAAGTCTTCTAGCTTAAAGCTAGGTAAGCCCTTGTCATTTATTGGCCATTCTATCCCTTCAGGCCTTAATGCATAACAAGCTCTAACTAGGTCGATAATATCCCATCGGCTATTTCCGTTTTGCCACTCACGTGCATAGGGGTCATAAAAGTTTCGATATAAAGTATACCGGGTAATCTCATCATCGAACCGAATATTGTTATAACCAGCAACACAGGTATTAGGTTTAGAAAACTCAGCGTATATCTTGTCTATAAATTCTTTTTCTGAAGTACCTTTTTGTATCGACTTTTGCGGCGTAATACCAGTGATCAAGCATGCTTGGGGCTGAGGTAAACAATCATTTGGAATTTGACTAAATATCATAAGAGGATCACCTATGATATTTAGATCCAAATCCGTTCTTATTCCCGCAAATTGACATGGTAAATCCTTTTTAGGGTTTGCTCCCCAAGTTTCATAATCATGCCAATAGATACTTGCTGAATTCACGTTCATACCTTAGTTATTTTGTCGTTCAAAGATGGTTACATTTACTGTCTATTCTAACGTTATCTTGTTTGATATAAAATTTTTTATTGTAAATCAAAGCGTTCCAACTTTGAGTACGCTTTTGCTTGATTATTTTTGCCAAAACCAGTGTTGATTGCACTTATTCATCTCTGCTAACTCGCTAAAATTTGATCACCTTTATGCTCGGCTAATATAATGTGCTGGAATTTATGGTGCTGTTCTTCTAGGATCTAGCCCTGCTTCAAAAAGCATTGTTTATTAACCCAACAGTAGAGCATCATTTTTGTCCTCCGAATCAATCAAAGTTCAGCAAGTAAGTATTAAACAGATATCTCAAGATATTTCTTCATGTTTATCCAAAGACAAATTTCGTTTGTTATCGCGGTTACATCGTGGTGCAAAAATTTCAGCAGATAAACAACAAGATTATTTACTTAAGCTAAATGAGGATGTGCAAAGGTCAAAATTACTGTTTGAACAAAGACTGAGTCAATGTCCCAAAGTCACATATCCTGAGTTACCTGTTAGTGAAAAAAAGCAAGAAATCGCAGATGCTATTTCTTGTAATCAAGTCGTTATTATTGCCGGTGAAACAGGTTCAGGTAAAACCACTCAAATTCCAAAAATTTGTTTAGAGCTCGGCAGGGGGGTTAAAGGGTTAATTGGGCATACTCAACCTAGGCGTTTAGCTGCAAGAACGGTAGCAAACCGAATCGCGGATGAGTTAAAAACGCCTCTTGGGCATCATGTGGGCTTTAAGATAAGGTTTTCAGATCAAGTATCCGATAATACTTATATCAAACTGATGACAGACGGTATTTTACTGGCAGAAATTCAGCAGGATAAGTTTTTAAATCAATACGATACAATCATCATAGATGAAGCCCATGAAAGAAGCTTAAATATTGATTTTATTCTTGGTTACTTAAAGCAATTACTGCCTAAACGCCCAGATTTAAAACTTATTATTACCTCAGCTACCATAGATCCCCAGCGATTTTCTAAGCATTTTGATAATGCCCCCGTAATAGAGGTTAGCGGTAGAACTTTTCCAGTAGAAATTCGCTACAAAGAAACAGACCAAGGTGATTATGATCAAATACAAGCGATTACAGAAGCTGTAGATGAGTTAATCACAGAAAAGCCCGGCGATATCTTAGTGTTTTTAAGCGGAGAGCGAGAAATTCGAGATACGGCTGATGCTTTAACTAAGCGTCAATATCGTCATACTGAAGTGTTACCTTTGTACGCCCGATTAAGTAACGCAGAACAAAATAAAGTATTTGCCGCTCACTCTGGGCGCAGAATTGTATTAGCGACAAACGTTGCCGAAACATCTTTAACTGTACCTGGCATTAAGTATGTAATAGATCCCGGAACCGCAAGGATTTCAAGATATAGTGTCAGAAGTAAAGTTCAGCGTTTACCTATTGAAGCAATATCCCAAGCTTCTGCCAACCAAAGGGCAGGGCGCTGTGGACGTGTCTCTAATGGTATTTGTATTCGCTTGTATTCTGAAGAAGACTACCTAAATAGAGATTTATTTACTGACCCCGAAATCTTAAGAACCAATCTAGCCTCAGTTATTTTACAAATGATGTCCTTAAACTTTGGAAAGATAGATGCTTTTCCGTTTGTACAACCACCTGATTCTAGAAGTATTAATGATGGTTTTAAATTACTAGAAGAACTAGGGGCAATTGATAGTAAACAAGGCAGACAAAGACTGACCTTAAAAGGGAAACAACTGGCTAAGCTACCTATAGACCCAAGATATGCCCGCATGGTAATCGAAGCTGACAAATTAAACTGTCTACATGAAATTCAAATCATTGCGGCAGGGTTAAGTATCCAAGATCCAAGAGAGAGACCACAAGATAAACAACAGCAGGCTGATCAAAAGCACGAAGACTTTACAAACAAGGAGTCTGACTTCTTAGGTTATTTTCAGCTCTGGCAGATTTTTAAAGAGCAACAACAAGCTTTATCGTCTAACCAGTTACGTAACTGGTGCAAGAAACACTTTGTTAACTTTATGCGAATGCGAGAGTGGCAAGATATTGTTAGTCAGTTAAAAAAATCCTGTGCCGAACTTGGGTTTGGCATTAGCTCGGAAGAGGCTAGTTATCAATCTATACATCAAGCCATTATTTCTGGTTTGTTATCTCACATTGGTACAAAAGATAAGGATAGAGAATACCTTGGGGCGAGAAACAGTCGCTTTATGATTTTTCCAGGCTCAGGGTTAGCTAAATCACAACCTAAGTGGACCATGGTCGCTGAATTGGTTGAAACGGCACATTTATTTGGTCGTGTCGCCGCAAAAATTGAAGCTGATTGGATAGAACCTTTAGCGCAACATTTAGTAAAAAGTGAGTACTCAGAGCCCCATTGGTCTAAAAAGCAAGGCATAGTTCAAGCCTTTGAAAAAGTGACCCTATACGGACTTACCATAGTCACACAAAGGCGAAAAAACTATAGCCAAATTGACCCGGTAGTTAGCAGAGAAATATTTATTAGAGAAGCCTTAGTGAATATGGAAAGTAACATGAAGTTTACTTTTCTGAGTCACAATCAAAAGGTAATTGAAAATGTTGAAGATCTCGAAGATAAAAGCCGTAGGCGAGATTTATTAGTTGATGAAGAAACACTAATAGGGTTTTACGCAGACAAACTCCCTGACTATGTATGTTCAGAAGCGAGTTTTAAAAAATGGTGGAAAAAGACTTCTGCTACTACTCCTGAATTACTCAACTTTGACCCTAATAGTTTATTAAAGAAAACGACTAATCATATTGATGGGTATTCATTCCCTGAAACTTTTAAGCAAAATAACCTCACCTTAGGGTTAGATTATCATTTTGACCCCAAAGATATTGATGATGGCGTAAGTCTTATGGTGCCACTAGCGCTGCTAAATCAAGTAAGTACACAGGGACTTGATTGGTTAATACCCGGATTAAGACATGAGCTTATAGTGGCGTTAATTAAAGGTTTACCTAAATCGATACGTAAAAACTTTGTGCCAGCACCTAACTATGCAGATGCTTGTATTGCTGATATGCAACAAGTAAATAAAAAAGGTGAAGTACAAGCCTTTTTGCCAACTTTGTCTTTAAAACTAAAACGTATGACAGGGGTAGAAGTTGACGTAGCACAGTGGCCATTAGATAAGCTCCCAGCCCATTTAATATTCAACATTAAGGTTTTGGATAACAAAGGAAACTTGATTGCACAAGGTAGAGATTTATTAAAGCTCCAGCATCAACTTAAATCTAAGGTTAAAGAGAACTTGCAGCAAGTCGCCACGCCTGAAGTTGAACAGTCAGGGCTAACTGAATGGAGCCTTGAGAATATACCCAAAGAGTTTATCAATAAAAATTCCGGCTATGAAATAAAGGCGTATCCTGCGTTAGTTAACGAAGGAAAAACAGTAGCTGTAAAACTTTTTGAACAAGCAAGCATCGCTGAAGCCTCTCACAAAATTGGATTGCGAAGGTTAATTATTTTATCGATCCCGTCTCCCGTTAAATACCTGCAGGATAAACTTCCTAACAAGGCTAAGCTTGGTTTGTATTTCAATCCCTTTGGACAAATTAAATCCCTCATAGACGATTGTATAGATGCCGCCGTAGATAAGATGATTGAAAGTTATTGTTTACAGAACAATACAGACGTCCGAGACAAAGAACATTTTCAAAAAGTATCAGAGCTTATCCGTCAAGATATCAACGAGCAGGTGTTGGACGTTGCAAAAAAGGTAGAGGTTGGATTAACCATTGCCCATGATATTAAGAAAAAAATGAAAGGTAATGTCCCCCTTAACTTAATATATGCCCATGGTCACATAAAGGCGCAATTAGATAGCTTAGTCTATAAGGGCTTTGTAGCAGATGTGAGTGCCGCAAAACTAGATGATTGGCAACGTTATATAAAAGGGATAGCCAAGCGTTTAGAAAAATTACCTATTGATCCTACTAAAGATAAATTGCATCAATTAAATATCGAAAAAGTTGAATTGGCATATAAAAATAAATGCAACCAAATACCAGCCAATCAGCCCATACCAAGTGAATTAAAAGAGGTGAGGTGGCTGCTACAAGAATTACATGTATCCTTTTTTGCGCAGCAATTAGGTACCGCAACACCTATCTCAGTTAAGAGGATAATGACTTACTTAGACTCTCTTTAGTCTAAGTATAAGTAACAATCGTTGACTTTATAATCTAAGCACCCTATAAAAAGAGGGAGTAGATTAAACAGCAAGAGGTATGGGATGTTAGGATACGATGATAAACGCAATTTTTTTAGAATGATGGTGAATTCAATTTGCGATCTAAAAATTGTTGACGAAGAGTCGTCACGCTCTATTCAAGGAGTTTGTAAGGATATTAGTGCTACTGGTATGTCATTTGAGTTAGAAGAAAGCTCAGTTGAAATTGGAACATTAATCAATGTGTATATTGAGTCTACCAATGCTCAAATACCGTCATTAACGGCAGATACTAAAGTTGTCTGGTGTGAGTCGAGTTCAGATAATACCTGTACCCTAGGGGTAGAAATTCTAGAAATGAAATAGACACACCCAAGTTTAGTGGCCAATGGCCACTAAATTAGACCTTTGGGTTTATAGCACTTTACAAACAAGGCCTTTCAAATAAAAGCCTTCAGGGTAATTAGTCGACACGGGATGATCAGCGGCTTGCCCCAAGCGTTCAATAATTTGTACACTTCTTCCAGCGTCTAAAGCTGCGTCCGCTACGACTTTCTGAAACAAATCAAAGGACAATAACCCTGAACAGCTGAAAGTACATAAAATCCCCCCTGGTCGCATTATTTGCATCGCTAACATGTTGATATCTTTATAACCTCGACAAGCACGGTTAAGAGAGCCTTTAGAGTCAACAAACTTAGGTGGATCTAATATGATTTCATCAAAAGTTCTACCTTGTTGCTTAAAGTCTCGAAGTGCTTGAAACACATCTAAATTCAAAAATTCACTTGTGCCAGTATCTAGGCCATTAATCTCTACATTTCTTTTTGCTGTTGCTAAAGCTAAATCGGAGACATCTAAATTGGTAACTGACTTAGCGCCGTTTTTTAAGGCGTAACTACCAAAGGTACCGGTGTAACAAAAACAATTTAGTACCTCTTTGCCTTTAGCATACTTGGCCGCAATGGCGCGGTTATCTCTTTGGTCTAAATAAAAACCAGTTTTGTGACCTTCTTTTACGTTAACGAGGATTTTTACATTATTTTCTTCAATCGTTATCTCATCAGGTACATCGCCATGCAAAACTTGCGTGACCAGCTCTAAGCCTTCTTTTTTACGCACAGCCACATCACTTCTTTCGTAAATAGCACAATCTGGAAATTGCTTGGTTAAGGCCCACACCACTTTGCTTCGGTGTTTTTCTGCGCCTGCAGATAGTAACTGACAAACCAAAACGTTAGCGTACTTATCTATAGTAATGCCTGGTAATCCGTCTGATTCTGCTGCTATTAATCTGTATCCAGTTAATCCATGCCTATCAATTAAATCTTCTCTGGAGCTTTGTGCTGTGGCTATGCGCCTCTGGAAAAAACCATTATCTATGGTCTCGTCTTTTTCGAAGGTCCATATTCTTACTTGGATCTGTGATTCTGGTGACCAAGCACCACGGCCCAACCAGTCACCATTATGTGAAAACACATCAACTGTATCTCCACTGTTTGTTCTCCCTATGGTTTTTTCAATAGCTCTTGAGAAAATCCAAGGGTGACGGCGTAACAAAGATTTTTCTCGACCTGGCTGTAAAATGACGCTGGATGGCATAGGATAACTTCACTTAAAAAATTTGCCGTGATTGTACATCAGGGCAATAGGATGCAAAACCTAAAAGGCAGGCTAGTTTTATGAAATTTATACACCATGTAGAAGGTGGACTTCCAGAATCTTTGACTATATCAGAAACACCGATACCTGAATTAAAGGCTAATCACGTTTTAGTAAAAGTGGCATATTTTGGTATCAACAGAGCCGATACTTTGCAAAGGCAAGGCAAATATCCCGCTCCTGCTAATGAAAGTAAAATATTAGGGTTAGAAGTCAGCGGTGAAGTTGTCGCCATTCATGATACCCAAGTAAAAAGTGTGAACTTTAATATCGGAGACAAGGTATTTGGTTTAGTGGCAGGTGGCGGCTACGCTGAATATGTTTTAGTTAATACTGAGCACTTAATGGGTGTGCCTAGTAATATCAGCTTAGCGGAGGCGGCTGGAATTGCGGAATGCTTTTTAACGGCATATCAAGCTCTTTTCTTAGAGTCACAACTACTTGAGCAACAAAAAGTATTAATACATGCAGGTGCCAGCGGAGTAGGTCTTGCAGCCATTCAACTTGCTAAAGCACATGATTGTGCAGTGGCCACCACAGCATCAAGTACCGATAAGCTAGCCTTATGTCAGAAATTAGGTGCAGATCTTCTTATAAATTACAAAGAACAAGATTTTCTAACAGAAGTAAAAAACAGGTGGAGTGGTTGTGATTTAGTCGTAGATTTTATTGGCGGCGACTATCTAAATCGTAATCTAAAACTATTAAATCAAGATGGGGCCATATTATATCTAGCTATGTTAGCGGGGCGTTACGCAGACAAATTAGATATGGCACTGCTATTGGGGAAAAGGGCCAGTATCAAGGGCTCTACCTTGAGAAACAGAAGCGATGCATACAAGTCTCAGCTTGTGCAAAAATTCAGTGACCATTACTTGGATTGTTTTTCAAAGGGCACATTAACTTCCATTATTGATACCGAGTACTCAGTCGCGGATGTATCCAAAACACATCAAAGGATGGAAAATAATGATACTAAAGGAAAGTTAGTCGTTAGCTGGTAGGGGCCGGTAACAAAAAGTACTTAGCTGTGCTGTACAGTAACAAATAGATTGATTAGAATACAAACCTGACACAAGTGTCAGGTTTTAGATTTTTCAATGAATCAAGTCTAACCACTCACTTTTATATGCTCCTTGTTTTCGATAAAGAGCTTTTGAGAAACATACTCTTAATAACCGCCTAGGAAATCGTAAATGATTAAAGATACTCAAGCACAAAATACCTTAGATGAAAAAGGGGCTGCATTAGAATTGAAATTAAAGACCCATTTTGTCGATTTGGTCAGTGAGCGAGTAGGTGGCGAAACCCTATCTTGTAGTGATGATTTTTTTGCAGAGATGGAAAACTTACTGAAACCAGGCCGCGGTGTATTTATTGATGATAAATATACCGAGCGCGGAAAGTGGATGGACGGCTGGGAATCTAGACGCAGCTACGGACGGGACAATGGTCGAGAATTTGACTGGTGTATCATTCGATTAGGTATTCCAGGAAAAATTAAAGGCTTTGATATAGATACCAATTACTTTAGAGGTAACGCGCCTCAAAGTGTTTCAGTTGAAGCCTGTAAAAGTGACACGCAGCCAGATGAATCTACCACTTGGGTTACCATATTAGAACAAAGTGATGTAGCAGCCCACAGTCAGAACTTATTTGAAATAAATAATACAGACTCTTGGACCCATGTGCGCCTTAATATATTCCCTGATGGCGGCGTCGCTAGACTTCGTGTGTATGGTGAAGCAGATGTAAATTGGAAACAGTTTGTAACTGGGGAACTCATTGACTTGGCATACATTAAAAATGGCGCCAAAGCATTACTTGTTAGCGATATGTTTTTCAGTGACAAAAATAATTTAATTATGCCCGGACGTGGCAAAGATATGGGTGACGGTTGGGAAACTAAACGCAGACGTGATCCAGGACCAGACTGGTCAATTGTTAAGCTAGCAGTGCCGGGGAATATTCAAAAAGTATTGATAGATACCTGTCACTTTAAAGGAAATTTCCCAGACACCTTTATGCTAGAGGCCACCAATACAGACAGTGATGATTTCATCAATCAAACCGTTGAATGGCAAACTATTATCCCTAAAACTAAATTATATGCTCACAGGGAGCATTTATTTATCGAAGAGATTCTTACTCAATCAAGTCAGTCATTCTCACACGTACGCTTGAGTATTTTCCCAGATGGTGGGATATCTCGCATGAGAGTTTTTGGCACACCAGCAGCGTAATTTACCTAAGGCTCAATTAAATGGACAATATCTTAGTAAAACCTAAAGCATTAACCCGTGAGAGCTTTGCAGCTTTCGGTGACGTGATTGAAGTAAGTTCACAAGTGACTAATTTCAGTATTAATGATGGGTATACCCAAAGGTATCATGATTTGGCAGAGGTTGATGTAAATGAGAACAACGGACGAACCTTAATTAATATTTTTAGGTCAACGCCCTTAGCGCAACCCATAGCGATAAAAATGATGGAAAGGCATCCTTTGTCTAGCCAAGCATTTGTACCTATGGGAACGGCTCCCTATTTAGTGGTTGTCGCACCAAAAGGTGAGCTAGATACCAGTAAAATTGAAGTGTTTTTAGCCAGAGCTGACCAAGGGGTGAATTACCATAAAGGGACTTGGCATCACTACTGCCTAGCACTAACCCAAGTCAGTGACTTTTTGGTTGTCGATAGGGGTGGTGAAGGCGACAACTGTGATGTGGTTACCTTAGATGGCTCAATAGTGGTTGAGCCTTGGTAATGCCAACTTCTACTAAATAACACAAATTTATAATGTACTTAGAAATACAGGAAAACAAATAATGAATGAACGAGTGATTGAACACGGCTATCAAGTTGCTGCATGTTTGCATAAGTTGGTAAATGAAGAGGTGCTTCCTGGTTTAAATATCGAGAGTCAAAGCTTCTGGCGATCACTTGCCGATGTATTAGACGAGTTTACTCCGAAAAATAAAGCCTTACTTGAGACTCGAGAACATCTGCAAAAACAAATTGATGCTTGGCATGTAGCGCCTCAAAATAAACCGTTAAATCACGAGTCTTATAAATCGTTTTTAGAAGAAATAGGGTACTTAGTACCTCAAGGTGAAGATTTCAAAATAACCACAGACAATGTAGATCCTGAGGTGGCATTAATTTCAGGACCACAGTTAGTTGTGCCTTTGATGAATGCAAGATTTGCTCTAAATGCAGCTAATGCTAGGTGGGGCAGTTTGTATGATGCTTTATATGGCTCAGACATAATAGTGGATGAGCATGAAACTGAAAATAAAGGTTATGACCCAATCAGAGGCGCTAAAGTTGTCGCCTATGGACGGCAGTTTCTGGATGAAAGTATTCCATTACAAAGTGCAAGTCATAATGACGTAACCCGCTACCTAATTGAGGAAAAACAATTAGTAGTAGAGCTAGCATCAGGCGCTAAAGGCACTTTGAAAGATGCAACACAGTTTGTGGGTTATAAAGGTGACCTAAACCAACCTAGTGCTATTTTATGTAAAAACAATGGCCTACATATTGAAATTCAAATAGATGCACTAAGTCCAATTGGTAAAACAGATTTAGCAAACGTTAAAGACATAGTTTTAGAGTCAGCATTAAGTACTATCCAAGATTGTGAAGATTCTATAGCGGCAGTTGATGGTGCTGATAAAACAGCAGTTTATCGTAACTGGCTTGGCTTAATGAAAGGCGATTTAACTGAAAAATTGGTTAAAGGTGGTAAAGAGATTGTTAGATCTCTTAATCCAGACCGTGAATACCTAACCCCAGAGGCTGAAACCTTAGTTCTTCCGGGACGTAGTTTACAGTTTATCCGCAACGTTGGACATTTAATGACAACTGATACGGTCTTAACCAGTACAGGTGAAGAAGTTCCTGAAGGAATATTAGATGGGCTTATCACCACTTTGATATCCCTTCATGATTTATATGGCTCTTCACAATATGTGAACTCTAAACAGAAAAGCATTTATATTGTTAAACCTAAAATGCATGGCCCTGAAGAGGTGGCTTTTACCGATGCCTTGTTTAGTACCATAGAAGCTAAACTCGGATTGGCTGCGAACACCATTAAAATGGGTATTATGGATGAAGAGCGCCGCACATCCGCTAATTTGAAAGAATGTATCCGTGCAGCTAGTAGTCGGGTGGCCTTTATAAATACTGGATTCTTGGACCGTACCGGAGATGAAATTCACACCTCTATGCTAGCAGGCCCTATGGCCCGCAAAGAGTTAATGAAAAACGAAGCATGGATATCTGCATACGAAAGCCGTAACGTTTTGATTGGCCTAAGTGCAGGATTAAAAGGCAAAGCACAAATTGGAAAAGGTATGTGGGCTATACCAGATGAAATGGCCGCTATGATGGAAGCTAAAATTGGCCACCCTAAATCAGGTGCGAGTTGTGCTTGGGTTCCTTCACCAACTGCTGCCACGCTTCACGTGATGCATTATCACCAAGTTAATGTTGCCCAAGTTCAAGACACATTAATAGCGTCTTTGGATGCTCAAACAGACGATCAGTTAGATGCCTTGTTGACTATTCCGTTATTAACTCATCCAAGTAGCTTAACTGATACAGAAAAACAGCATGAGTTAGATAATAATGTTCAAGGGTTACTAGGCTATGTGGTTCGCTGGGTTGATCAAGGAGTAGGCTGCTCTAAAGTTCCTGATATTGACAATGTAGGTCGTATGGAAGATAGGGCAACCTTAAGGATATCCAGCCAACATATTTGTAACTGGTTAGAGCATGGCCTGTTAACAGAAGAGCAGGTAATGGCGAGCCTCAAGAAAATGGCCGTCATTGTTGATGAACAAAACGCTGGTGATACTATCTATATTCCTATGGCAGATGATTTTGATGCAAGTATTGCCTTTCAAGGAGCAATAGATTTGATTTTTAAGGGGAAAGAACAACCAAGCGGTTATACAGAGCCTTTACTGCATCAAAAACGTAAAGAATTAAAAGCGAAACTGCAATTAGGTTAGAAAGTGCTGGTAATGAATATTAATTGATTCATTACCAAGCCCAAACAGTATTATGACCGTTAATATTACCAGCCAAAGTACAGAAGATATCGGGAGCGTTCGTAAAAAGAAGGTGACTATCATCTTAAACGCTGCCAAAAAAGAGTTCGTTACTTTCGGTTTTAAAGGCGCTTCTATTAAACGTATTGCAGAACGCGCTAATATTCCAAGAGCGAATATTCATTATTATTTTGCAAATAAAGAAGAGCTGTACAAAGTTTTATTAACGGACATAGTCACGAATTGGAACAGAAACTTTGACTCCTTTAACGACTTTGATGATCCTAAAGTCGCACTGTCTAGCTATATACGTTCCAAGGTCAGATATTCTATGGATGATCCTGAAGGCTCACGGATTTTTGCTAGTGAAATTATCCACGGCGCTGACGCGCTCAAGTCATATTTATCCTCAGAGTTTACACTGTGGTTAGAGCAAAAAGTAAAAGTGATAGAGACTTGGATTAGTAAGGGCTTGATGGACGATATCAACCCTTATCACCTATTGTTCTTAATTTGGGGGGCCACCCAACACTATGCCGATTTTAATGTTCAGGTAGTGGCGGCTTTAAATGTTGACAGCCTAAGCGAACAACATTTTGAAAGTATCGTCGCGTCTATTACTCATATTGTATTAAAAGGCTGTGGAATTAACCCCCTTTAATAGCAAGGGTAACTTTTGCTAGCCAGCCAATCCATTTAAAAGGATAATGCGCGCGGTATTCATTTAGCTAAGTCCACATTTTTCTATGTTAACGAATTTTCAGCTGCCAGAAGATATAGCCACTTTAAAAGTTGTGGTGCTCACTGGTGCAGGTATTTCAGCCGAGTCTGGCTTAAAAACATTTCGAGATAACAATGGTTTATGGGAAAACCATGCTGTTGAAGCAGTCGCCACACCAGAAGGGTTCGAGCAGAAACCTAGTCTGGTTTATCGCTTTTACAATGAAAGGCGTCAACAGCTATTAAGCCCCGAAGTTAAACCTAACGCCGCCCATTATGCTTTGGCAAAGTTAGAAGCTAAGCTTGCTGATAATTTATGGATAGTCACACAAAACGTAGATAATTTGCATCAAAGGGCTGGCAGTAACAATGTGTTACATATGCATGGCAGTTTGTTATCGGCAAGGTGTTTGCAGTCACAAAAAAATGTAGAAACCTTTAGCAATATAGATGGCACTAGTCGCTGTAGTTGTTGTCAACCTAGCAGCAAAATGCGGCCAGACATTGTTTGGTTTGGAGAAATACCAAAACATATGGAGCGCATTGAATCATTATTAATGGAAGCAGATTTATTCGTATCAATTGGGACCTCAGGAACTGTTTATCCTGCGGCAGGCTTCGTTAATTTAGCGAATCATTATCAAGTACATAGTGTTGAGCTAAATTTAGAGCCAAGTGAAGGGGTTACTAGGTTTGCAGAAAAACACTATGGTTCGGCATCAAGGGTTGTTGATGAGTTTGTCGAACAGTTATTAAAAGGTTGTTGAGTTGTTTGAGTATGTAGAAAATTACTGGGTTGAGTTTTTAACTATTGCTAGTGTTCACATTCTTGCTGTTGCAAGCCCAGGTCCAGATTTCGCGGTTGTTTTAAAGCATAGCATTCGATATGGACGCCGCTTGGCTTTAATCACTAGTGTAGGCGTGGGTGTGGGAATATTAGTTCATGTAGCATACTCCTTATTAGGCATTGGTTTGCTAATAAAAGCCAATCCAGATCTGTTTAAACTTATTAGCTATGTGGCTGCAGCCTACCTATTTTATATAGGGTTTGGTGCTATTCGCAGTAAAGCTCCTTCTAACCAAACTACAACGGATAGCTTGGCTACATCTGTGGTCATATCTGATAAAAAAGCATTTATGATTGGTTTTTTAACCAATGGGCTTAACCCAAAGGCAACCTTGTTCTTTTTGTCCATTTTTGCTGTGGTAGTGTCAGCCGATACGCCTAACCTTGTTAAATTGGGGTATGGATTATATTTGGCGCTAGCCACCAGTCTTTGGTTTTGTTTTTTATCTATTATTTTAAGCTCTGATAAGGTGCGAGCTTTTATTGGTGCAAAAGGTTATTGGTTTGACCGTGTGATGGGAGCGGTGCTAATTCTATTAGCGATTAGTTTAATTATACCCTGATAATAAAGTTGTTTTTTCTAAGTAGGTGAATAGTGGAAAATGAAGAGTTTAAAGTAATCGGAGGCAGTTATGAAAAATCTATCAATGGTGACACTAAGTTAGATTTAAAGTCATTAGCCAAAGAAGCTTGGGAGCTAACAAAAAAGGGTAAATCTGAGGTAATGCAAGGTGTAGCCTTGATGCTGTTTATACTTATGGTGTTTGTATGGGCATTGCAAAGTATTTTTGGTATCACAGATATGACAACCGTTACACCAAGAACCCAAGTGATAATGGAATTAGTTTTCGTCGTGATAACCGCACCTATAGTTGCTGCCATGTTATTAATTGGTATATCCCGCAGTGTTGGCTTAAAACCAGAATTTGTCCCCTTACTAAAACGTGCTTTTGGTTCATTTATTATTGTTTTATTGGCTTTGTTATTGGCAGTTTTAACTGATGTTGTAGGCCAAGTATTATCTCTAGCCGGGTTGCTACTGGGTGTTGTCGCAACATTCTATTTAGGAATGGCCACTAGTTTTTCTATGATGTTATTAATTGAAAAACAGCTTCCTCCAAAAGAAACTATCGTTCAATCCTTTAAGGTTTTCAATCGTCACTGGCCCAGCTTAAGCTTGTTCTATATTGGCTCTATGGTGCTGTTTTTATTGGGAATGTTATCTTTGGGAGTAGCATATATTTGGTTAATTCCCTTTTATTTTAATTTTAAAGGTGTGTTGTACCGTGATCTTTTTGGCATCAATGTCAGCGTCAACACTTACTCACCTAAACAGGAATCTGTATTTAATGCTTAAGAATTCTTTATCTATTTTGATTGCTTTTTTAGCGGTTATTACTTTTATTGTAGTCACTCAGCAAAATCATAGTTACCAAACCAAGCAAGTAAAAGTTTCACTCACAGCTTTGAAAGTACCGCCCTTAGCTTCCGATAAAAACCCAGTACCAGATTTTAATAAGTACGAAGATGTTGCGATTAAAAAAGAAAAGTTCTTTGCTTATCTTTTACCTGAAGTTAAACGTCAAAACCAAATTATTACAGCTGAAAGACATGCAGTATCCGCATTATTCAGCTTATATAAGACCGATGGGGCTTTCAATAAACAGCAGCAAGCTGTGTTTGATTACCTAGTTAAAAAATATACTGTGGAATATGAGACACTAGATACAGCTGTTTTTGAAGAGCTTTTAATTAAGGTAGACACTGTGCCAGAGGCTTTAGTGTTAGTTCAAGGGGCCATTGAATCGGGGTGGGGCACATCAAGGTTTGCAAAAAAAGGGTACAACTTTTTTGGGTTATGGTGTTTTAAAGAAGGTTGTGGTTTTGTTCCTAAACAAAGAAATGACGGTGCTGCCCATGAAGTTGCTAAGTTTAAAGACTTGTCCCATGGGGTTATGACTTACATGCGTAATATCAATAGATTATATGCCTATGAAGATTTAAGAGCTTTACGGGCGGCAAAACGTAACGAAGGTAAGGCAATCACTGCAGAGGTATTATCTACGGGGTTATTGTCTTATTCAGAGCGAGGGCAGGAGTACATTGACGAATTACTGAATATGTTAAGAGTAAATAAACAATATATGGGGTTAGGATCATGAAAATAAAAATTTGTTTAATGCTATTACTGTTCAGCACTTATACATTGGGTGAAACCATAGACGTTGAATACACAAGTTTTTATAGCCATGTCAAGAAGCTTCAAAACGATGACACCCAAGCTCTAAGGTTTGCTTTTGGCTTTAAACATATAGCACAGCAGCGGCTTTGTAAGGTTTCTTCAGCTAAGATAGTAACTCAAAAACAAACGCTGCCTTTGGTCATAGAGCCTAGCTCTCGGTTTACCGTTCCCAGCGATAAAATTTTGAAGATGGCAAAAGCCATAGTAGTGATAGATATAGAAGATCAGGCAAATCAATGTGATATGTCGGTTCAGCTAGAAACTAAGCCCGAATATTTATCTCAAAAATATACAAATGAGGAGCTAAGTGATTTATTGCAACAGTACACAGTATTTTTTGATGATATGGGCGGCATACTATCTTTCATGATGCCAAAAGTTGAAGGTTTAGTTTTTCATTTTAACTCAAACTCGGCATTCTCTAACTCTGAGTTTACCCTAGATAAAAACAGCCGTTTACCATTAAGTACTGACAAGCTTAAGGCTATTACAACTTTAAACTTTCCTGTAAAGCCTATTCGTGTAACAGCTTTAATCGAAAAATAACAAGCTTGTTTAAGCTTAGCGAGATAGTCGTGACTATCTTATTTCATCTAAGCTCAAATGATATTTAATTTGTGCAGCGATACGCTCAACGCTGCCATGACCTTCTGAAATTAGCTCTTTAGCCCGGTAAAATTCCATCATCCCAAAGTCTCTTAGCTGAGGTTCAATTAGTATATCAGGTGGATCGCCTGCGAGCCTTGAACGGGTTACCCTTGCGGATAATATATCCAAAGAGCCAGTCATAGCATTAATAATAGAAGGGGCAGGTGGCGCAGTGACTTCGCGCTGTGAAGTATCTTCTTCATCTTGGCTTTTTTGTAATGCTGGCTCAAGCATATCTAGACATTCTTGTGTTAAACAAGGTTCCTCTTCTTCTTTTACCGCTTCCTTCACTAATGGCTGTTCTTCTACCTCAGAAGTATTCGAATCTTTTTTAAACCATTGCTGTATTTGTTTTTGGCTTCGCTTGAAAAAGTCAGAGGTTTTCTTTTGATTATTACCATGGTCAACTTCTCGGTTAACCAATGATTGTGGTCTAAAGTCTGCACTTAGGTTAACTGCAATGACAAAGTCAGCCCCTAACATTCTGCACATGTTTACAGGGACGGGGTTGACCACACCACCATCAACTAACCATCTATTTTCATGTAAACTTGGTGGAAATAACCCAGGGATAGAACAAGAAGCTCTCACTGCACTGGATATGGAACCAGAGGTGAAATTAACTTCTCTACCACTATATAAATCAGTAGCGACTGCGCCAAAGGGCATATTTAGCTGCTCGAATGATTCCACACTAAAGTTTTCTTCTAGGGCTTTAAATACTTTTTGGCCACTCATTAAGCCGCCTTTATGAAAACCCACCCCCATTAAAGAGAAAACTTGCCACTCTGTTAGGCTTTCTACCCACTGTGACAGCTCGGTCAACTTTCCAGAAGCGTAAGCCGCCCCTACATAGGAGCCAATGGAGCATCCAGTGACAATATCTATTTCTATACCCATTTCTTCTAGGGCTTGTATTACACCTATATGTGCCCAGCCTCTGGCCGCTCCACTTCCTAATGCTAATCCAATTTTCATTACATTTTCCTTAGATATTAGTCACTGTTATTGGAGTAACAAGATTTACAGTGTCATGTTTACTAGGACTGTCTGAAGCTTGTGTAATTTGTGGCTCGTCAAAGCCAAGATCACCATTTTCATAGGGTTGCTCTTGGGTGCTTAAGTTATCAAAAGCAAAAAGGCTGTTATCGGCTAGGTGAGATGGAACCACATTTTGTAAAGATCTGGCCATATTTTCAATACGCCCAGGAAAACGCTGTTGCCAGTCATGAAGCATCTCTTTGATTTTTTTACGTTGTAGGTTTTCTTGAGAGCCACATAAGTTACAAGGGATAATAGGAAAGTTCATATTGGTTGAATATTCAGCAATATCTTTTTCTGCGCAGTATGCTAAAGGTCTGATAACAATATGTTTTCCATCATCACTGACTAACTTAGGAGGCATTGATTTTAACTGTCCGCCGTAGAACATATTCAACATAAGCGTTTCTATCATGTCGTCTCTATGGTGTCCTAAGGCGATCTTTGTTGCTCCCAAACGGCTTGCTGTTTTATATAAAATACCACGACGTAAACGGGAACACAGTGAGCAGGTCGTTTTTCCCTCAGGAATTTTATCAACAACTATTGAGTAGGTGTCTTCTTCTACAATCTCAAAATCCACACCTAATTCAGTTAGATACTCAGGCAATATATGTTCAGGAAACCCTGGTTGTTTCTGATCTAAATTTACCGCAACTATACTAAATGAAATAGGCGCAATTTTTTGTTTATAAAGAAGTACATCCAACATGGTGTAACTATCTTTACCACCTGATAGACATACCATTACCTTGTCACCATCTTCTATCATATTAAAATCTGCAATGGCTTTACCAGTAAAATGCCTGATACGTTTACGATTTTTTAGTGGGGTTAAGTTGGTATCTTGGATTGATGTTTGACTCATGGGTATCTTATTTAAATGAACTTAAAGCTTGTAGCTATAACAATAGCGAAATTATACCTCATATTACTTGGCTATCTAAGAGCAGATTTAAATGTCAGAGATTTTAAACTGGTCTAGAACACTTTAATTTAATTCTAGGCCAGTCGGTAAAATGGTAAGATAGATAGTTTAAGACTCAATAAGTTTTATTGGTGAGACAAAGCCGTCTGGTTTAATGGCCAGTACATCACAATTTAGTTTATCGATAACATGCTCTGCAGTATTACCAATTAGGGCTGCCGAAATTCCTTGCCTGCCTACGGTTCCAAGCACCACTAGTTCAGCATCAAGCTTAGTGGCATATTCTGGAATAACATCTTCAGGCTGCCCCATAGCAATATGACATCGTTCTTCAGCAATTTGATAGGCTTTACCATGCTCTAAAATAGAAGTCTCATGATGAACTTTAACTGTCTCTTGATGAGATAGGGGATCAAAGTCAGGGATGTTTAAGAGAATATTAACTGGTGTGCTGGGGTAAGCATTGACTAGGTGAACTTCTGAGTCTAAAAGCTTAGCAAAATTATTGGCCTGTTGAGTGACTTGCTCATTAAGAGAAACATGAGCGTCGTCATCAGCTCCGGTATTGATAGCAGCAATTATCTTTCCACCTTTTGGCCAGTCATGTTCTTTGACCAGTAAAACAGGTACCGGTGCTTTTCGCATAATATGCCAATCTGTGGGGGTAAATATCACAGACTCAAGTGTGTCGTGCTGCTGTGTGCCTTTAACAATTAAATCGTGTCCAAATTCTAGTACCTCACGAACAATACTTTCGTAGGGCCGGTTATGCCAAACTATCCTAACAGTTACCTTGATATGCTCTTGTCTAATGGTTTTGGCCACTAGGTTTCTAAGCCAATCACTGCGATCATCCATTACCGCTTGTCGCATGTTTTCGCGCTCATCCATGGACAACATAGTTGTCATTTCATAGGAAAAATCGTAAATACACAAAAATGCAGTGATGTTAGCGTTATTCATTCGAGCAATTTCTATGGCTCGATTTAGAGATTTTTGATGTTCTGAATCAGGTTCAATTACAGCTAAAATGTTTTCATATTTCATAACTTCATCCCCTTCAAAAATAACCAGAATGTTCAAGTTAAGTGTATGAATATAACTAAATTTTTGTCAATGAATAAGTTAATAAAAAGTTAATGCATGGAGCTTTGAAAGGTATGATACATTTGGAATAGGGCAAAAATTAACAATAGTACACCCATGATTTTTTTAACGATTGGATGTTGTAAATAAGCTTTAGACTTTTCAAAACCTAGGGCCATCAAAAACATGATAGGTATTGTACCTAAGCCAAAACCTAACATGATCTTCGCCCCATTTATAGCGGAACCACTGGCCAGCGACCAAGTTAATACCGAGTATACTAAACCGCAAGGCAACCACCCCCAAATTGCACCATAAGGAAAGGCTTGTAACGGGCTTTTAAAGGGGAGCATTTTTTTTGATAGGGGGCCAATATACCTCCATAAATAACGACCTAGCGCTTCTACTTTAAGTAATCCTTGCCACCACCCCGCAATATAAAGGCCTAATACAGCTAAAAAAATACTACTTATAAACTGTAGCAGCACTATTCCTTGGTCTACTTGCTGCGAAACCATTTGCCCAAGCCAACCTGTTAATACACCGGCTAAGGTATAGCTGCTGATCCTGCCTAAGTTATAGGAAATAGCATAAATTTGGGTTGATGCACCTTTAGGGATTGCATAAGAAAAAGCGCCAACTATGCCACCACACATACCAACACAATGTACCCCTCCAGCGAGGCCAATGACTAGTGCAGATAAAAATGAAAGATCATTCATGCTTCTTGGTATCAGAGGGTGGGGCGTTGCGCTTATGTTTTGGAAGGTCATCGTCAAACAAAATACTACTACCATGCCTTTCTAAATCATCAAACTGGTTAGATTTAACAGCCCAGAAAAAAACGATAACAGCAATGCAAACCAATAAGATAGCAATAGGGATTAATACATAAATAATACTCACGAAACACCTACCATTATTTTAAAAGCCTAATTGAGTTGATAACGACAATTAATGAACTAAGTGACATACCAATGACCGCCATCCAAGGCGTTAGTATCCCCGAAACTGCTAAAGGTAAAACCAAAATATTATACCCTATGGCCCAACCAATATTTTGTTTGATTTTATTTTTGCACCTATTTGCAATGGAAAAAACCACAGCAATTTTATCTAAAGAGTTATCTAACAAGACTATATCAGCTGATGATTTTGCTAAGTCTGAACTAACCCCCAAAGTGACAGAAACATCAGCCTGGGCTAATACTGGCGCGTCATTTATTCCATCACCCACCATAAGTACAGTATGGCCTAGTTGTTGGGCATCTTTGATAACTGCTAATTTTTGCTCAGGGGAGTGCTTAGACAACCAATTAGCTATATCTAGTTTTTTGGCTACTGTACTCACCATTTGTTCAGCGTCACCGCTAATCAATGTAATAGTCTTATCTTTAAAGGACGCTAATGCGCTACTGGTGCTAGGGCGTATTTTATCGGCCAACACAAATCCACAAACTACTTGATTATTTGCCTTTAGAAATACGTTACATGAGTCCATAGAGTCAGGTATTTCTTGTGCCATAAAAACCTCAGAGCCGAGCTTATACTCTAGGTTATTAATCGTTCCTATAACTCCCTTGCCTATGGTCGCTGAAAAACCGTCAACAGAGTAGGGACGTTTAATCCCTTCAAAGGCTGCTGCTATGGGGTGCTCCGAATATTGTTCTAAACATGCTGCTATCTGCAGCCAATACTCATCTGGTCTATCTGTATTGTTTACACACGCCACTAAAGAAAACTTGCCTTCGGTAAGTGTACCGGTTTTGTCGAATGCTACCCAGTCGACTTTTGATACCTGCTCCAGGGCGTCACCTCTTTTAAGTAGAATGCCTTTACTATTTAAATGTGCAACTGCACAAGATAAGGCAGAAGGGGTAGCAAGACCTAAAGCACAGGGGCAGGTAGCGATGAGCACCGCAATCATATGCCATAAGGCTTCTTCTGGGTTTATTTGATACCAAACAAGATAAGTGACTGCAGAAATAAATAATACTATGGCGACAAAATACTGAGAAAATCGGTCAGCGAGGCCCGCTATTTTGGGTTTATTAGCTAGAGCTTGGTTTTGTAATTCGTTAATTTGGTTTAGTACGGAATGCTTTAAAACACTAGTGACTTTGATTGTTAGTGTACCGAGTTGATTAACCGTACCTGCGTATACTGGCTCACCTACTGATTTACTAATAAGCTCAAATTCACCGGTTAACATTGCTTCATCAAGTTGCCCTTGGCCATCAATAATGACACCATCAACAGGCACCAACTCGCCGGCTTTAACGAGCACGCTTTGTTGTAACTTTAAAGACTTGGCTAATACAGGTTGAACTTGATTACCTTCAACTAAATTTGCCATAGTTGGCATATACTCGAGCATATTGGCAGACAGCTGAGAGGCTTTGTATCTAGCACCATGTTCTAAATAGCGACTTATTAGCAGTAAAAACACAAACATACATAAAGATTCAAAATAGGTTTGTCCATTATTTTGAAAAGTTGCCATCACACTTGTTAAATACGTTAATGACAAGGCAATGCTAACGGGTACGTCCATATTGACTGATTTAGCTTTAATAGCCCGAATAGCACCGCTATAAAAACCAGAGGCTGAATATAAAAGTACCGGGGTGCTTAGTAGTAAACTTACCCAATTAAAATACTGTTTAGTTTGCTCATCAATATGACCAAATAAATCAAAAAACACCCCAATATTTAACATCATGACTTGCATAGTCATTAAACCAGACAGTCCTAACTTTTTTAAAAATGCTTGGTTTTCTTGTTTATATGAAGCTTCATGCTCTTCTGGTTGGAAGGGTTTGCCATGATAGCCAATGTTTTCGATATGTTTGAGAATTGAACTTAACTGTAAAACCTCACTGTTCCAGCTAACTGTTGCTCGTCTAGCAGAAACATTCACAGCAACTTGCACAATACCTTGTAATTTAGACAATTGTTTTTCAATTAACCATCCGCAGGCAGCGCAATTAATGCCACTTATGGTTAATTGAATATCATGGGTGGTATTATTTTTACCAACAAACTCACTAAGTATTAAATCGTCATCAAAAACCGAAAGCTTATCCAAAATATCTTGGTTATCGTCTGTGGCTTTTTCTGCAAACTCACTGCGGTAATGGTAATAATCTTCAAGGCCATTTTCCACAATAGACTCTGCTACCGCTAAGCAGCCTGGACAGCAAAACTGCTGGCTCTGCTTCATGACCTTTGTTTTAAAATTTGTGCCTACTGGTACATCAAGGCCACAATGAAAACACTTTATTTCCATAAAGCTATGGATTGAACTCAAATGCTGCAGCTCTTGGAAGGGTTACCACCTTTTGAATCTTCCAGCTTTCATCAAATGGCTGCAGGGTTATTTGCCATTTTCCTGTAACGTCTTGTTCTAATGGAGCGCGATAAACTCCCTTGGCATCCCTTAAAAGGGTTACCGAAAAATCTTTAAAATCTTGAGTAGCGTGGAAAAAATTGAGCGTTAACACCTCGCCTTGTGTAGGTGCGCCTGCTAAAAAGGTAATCGCAGCGTAATCTGAAGAAATTTCAATTGATGTTTTGATATTCAAATTTTTAGCGTTTTCAACCTTTTGAAATTTTAAATTGATACCTTTACCTTCTTTATAGTAGTCATCGACTACCATGCTATCTTCTGAGTTAAACGCTAATCTCATCATGGTAAAACTTAAAACCATTGACATCAGAGGAACAAATATTAAAAACCAAGGCCAAAATTGTTTATACCAAATCTTTGAAGGTGTTGATTGCATCTAGTTGGGGTGCTCTAAGTTTAAATTTCTAAAATAAAAAGCCCCTGCAAAGGCAGGGGCTCTCATTATAACCTAATGTAACTATTTGTCTTGAGACAAACTATATACATATGCAGCTACTAAATGGATCTTCTTCTCACCTAAGGTTTTCTTGAACGATGGCATCACACCATTTCTACCATAGGTTAAGGTTTCCGTAATTGTTTTTTCAGTACCACCATATAACCAGGTTTGGTCAGTTAGGTTAGGCGCACCAAAAGCGTAATTACCTTTACCGTCTTGACCATGACAAGCTGCACAAATAGCAAACCTTGCTTGTCCTGCTTCAACTAAGTCTTGGTCTAAGTCAGGTCTATCACTTAAGCTAAGTACATAAGCAACCAACTCTTTAATGCCTTGCTCACCCATAGCGTCTAGCTGAGCTGGCATCAGTGCTTGTCTACCATTTATCAAGGTTTCTGTGATCTTCTCAGGAGTACCGCCATACAACCAATCATCATCTGTTAGGTTAGGGAAGCCTCTTTGGCCACGAGCATCAGAACCATGACATTGCGAACAGTTTTGACTAAACAAACGTTGTCCAACTTTCAATGCTTCAGGGTCTTTTGCAAGATCTGTAATGGGTTGTTTATAGTAAGCGTCAAAAATAGGCGCGTACTGCTCATTAGCAAACTCAACCTCACGGTCATATTGGCTGATAACACCATTAGTTTTTACCAATTCAACCGCCGCTTCTGATTCAGCTAAAGAGCGAATGTTTTGGTTTGAACTTTGCCAATTTAATAAACCTTTATAGTTTCCTAATCCTGGATATAAAGCTAAGTAAATAAGGCCCCAAGCGATACAAATATAAAATAAGTAAGTCCACCACTTTGGTAGTTGATTGTTAATTTCGATTATGCCATCAAACTCATGATGCATATCTTCGCCTTCTTTGACGCCGGTTTTATTAGATAAACACCAACGTAACAATAGAAAACAACCAAAAATTAATCCCAGTGTAATAACTGAAATCCAGACACTCCAAAAACTACTCATCTACGTTAGACTCCCGATTTTTTTGTTGGGGCTGCTCATCAAAAATTAGCTTTTCTGCTTCATCAAAGCCAGCTTTTGATTTTTTACTATAGGCCCAGCAAACAATTCCTATAAAACAAACAAACACTAAAACTGTATAGATACTGCCACTTGTTGCGTAATCCATATTATTTCAACGCCGTACCAAGTGATTGTAAATATGCGATTAAGGCTTCCATTTCAGTCTTGCCTTTAACTGCGTCTTTTGCACCAGCAATATCTTCGTCTGTATAAGGAACACCAAAGTCTCTGAATACTGATAGTTTTTTCGCTGTTAATTCGCCATCTAAAGTATTTTCCATCAACCAAGGGAACCCAGGCATATTTGATTCTGGAACAACATCTCTAGGGTTAATTAAGTGAACTTGATGCCAAGCGTCACTATAACGACCACCTACACGAGCAAGGTCAGGACCGGTTCGCTTAGAACCCCATAAAAATGGATGTTCCCAAACTGATTCACCCGCTACTGAGTAATGACCGTAACGCTCTGTTTCAGCCCTGAAAGGGCGGATCATTTGGCTATGACAGCCAACACAACCTTCACGGATAAAAATATCACGTCCTTCCATCTGTAAAGGGGTATAAGGAGTTAAACCATCTACAGGCGTCATAGTTTGTTGCTGAAACATCAAGGGTGTAATTTGTGCCATTCCACCTAAGCTAATAGCAATTAATATTAGGATGGCTAAGAGTCCAACATTTTTTTCAATTATTTCATGTGCATTTTTCATTGATAGACTTCCTTACACTGCTTGCGCTTCAGGCTCTAAAGCCTGTTCTTTACTATCACTTTTAATTGTTCTGTAGCAGTTATAAGCCATGATTAACATGCCTATCACAACTAATACACCACCTAGGAATCTAACAAAGTAGAAAGGTTTTGACGCTTCTAATGATTCTACAAAACTATAGGTTAATGTTCCGTCGTCATTAATTGCTCTCCACATCAAACCTTGAAGAACACCAGACATCCACATTGCAACTATGTATAAAACAACGCCAACTGTAGCAAACCAGAAATGAACATTGATTAACTTGATGCTATACATTTTAGGCTTATCAAATAAAACAGGGATTAAGTGATAAATAGAACCGATAGAAACCATAGCAACCCAACCTAGGGCTCCAGAGTGTACATGTCCTATTGTCCAGTCTGTGTAATGTGACAAGGCATTAACTGTTTTGATAGCCATCATAGGGCCTTCAAATGTAGACATACCGTAGAATGATAAAGACACTACTAAGAATCGTAATACAGGGTCAGTTCTTAATTTGTGCCATGCACCTGATAAAGTCATGATTCCATTAATCATGCCACCCCACGAAGGTACAAATAGAATGATAGACATGGCCATACCTAAAGATTGAGTCCAATCAGGTAGGGCAGTGTAGTGTAAGTGGTGAGGGCCAGCCCAAATGTATAATGAGATAAGTGCCCAAAAGTGAACCACAGATAAACGGTAAGAATAAACCGGACGACCAGCCTGCTTAGGAACAAAGTAATACATCATCCCTAAAAAGCCTGCAGTTAGGAAGAAACCAACCGCGTTATGACCATACCACCACTGAATCATGGCATCTACAGCACCGGCATAAATCGAATAAGACTTGGTTAACGAAACCGGGATAACCATGCTATTAGCAATATGCAAAACAGCTACCGTGATCATGAAAGCACCGAAGAACCAGTTAGCTACGTAGATGTGAGAAACCTTACGTATAATCATAGTTCCGAAGAAGTTGATAATGTAAGACACCCAAACTAATGCTAGCAGAATATCAATAGGCCATTCTAGCTCTGCATATTCTTTTGAACTTGTAAGACCCATAGGTAAAGTGATAACCGCTAAAACGATAACAGCCTGCCAACCCCAAAAGGTAAAGCTGGCTAGTTTATCACTAAACAACCTAACATTAGATGTTCGCTGTACCACATATAAAGACGTAGCAAACAATGCACACCCACCAAAAGCAAAAATAACGGCATTGGTATGTAACGGTCTTAACCTAGAAAAGGTCAACCACGGAGTATCGAAGTTTAACGCAGGCCAATATAGTTGAGCGGCGATAAACACCCCCATACCCATACCTATAATGCCCCACACAACGGTCATAACCGCAAACTGCCGAATTACTTTATAGTTGTATTCGGGATGTACTTGAATAGCTTCACTCATTTAATGAATCTTCCACTCTGTTAACAATAAATTTACTGACTTTTTACAAATAAAATACAGCATAGTCTGATATTTGCCCAATTAGCTAAGCAATTGATATTTAGCTTAATATGATCCATAACCCCAAATATTCTAGGGATTTAATGAGCAAAAAGAAAGATAAAACAGGCTTGTCAGTCTTCTTTTTTTTTATCACACTAAATATCCTTTAAGTTTACCTGTTGAGAAATTGTGAGTCCCACCTTTTTTACAAGAACATTGATCACGGTCGCGATAATTTTGGTTGTCGTTGGTGTTTTATTTAACCAAAGCAATACATTAAGTATAAAACAAAGTACCCAATGCAACTTAAACGGTGCAAATTATTGTGAACTAACCAATCAAAATACCTCTGTATCTGTTGAGTTTGACCAAGATATAGCACTAGAAGAAGAGCTAATGTTAAGAATAGACCTAGCTCCTTCTCTGAAGATAAAACAGGCTTGGGTACAAGGAATCAATATGTATATGGGCAAGACTGCGGTGATTTTGCAAAATATCAATCATGAATCTTCTAAGACTAGTTACCATGGGGTGTTATTTTTAGGAGCGTGTAGCGAACCAGATATGAAGTGGCAATTAATAGTGCAAACCACAGACGCAAATGGCAACACTAAATCATGGTTCTTTAATTTTGAAACACACAGAAACTAAAAAGCCAGATAACTAAGTATCTGGCTTTATAAGAAGTGGCCTAAACTTCAACTACATTTGCGACTGCAAATAATTAGATAAACCTAAGCGTTTAATCAAGCCAAGTTGTTGTTCTAACCAGTGAGCATGATCCATTTCTGTATCGTCCAGCAATACCAAAAGCATGTCTCTAGTCACATAGTCTTTTTCAGTTTCACACAAGCTAATGGTATCTTTAAGTGCTTCAGCAACCACATACTCTACACGTAAATCACTCTCTAGCATGCTTGGTACGTCCGTACCTATAACTAAACCATCACGTTTAGTCATATCTGGCACACCTTCTAAAAACAATATGCGTTCAATTAGCTTAGTAGCGTGACCTTTTTCATCTTCAAATTCGTGGGAGATACGCTCGTATAGCTTAGTTAGCCCCCAATCTTGATACATTTCAGAATGAATGAAGTACTGGTCCATTGCCGCTAACTCATATGCTAATAAACCATTAAGTTTATCAATTACAATTTGTTGGCCTTTCATATTAATCTTCCTCTAACTGACTTTGTAGGTAGTTTTCAATACCCATGTGAGTTATTTGATATTGCTGAGTTTCTATCCAGTCAATGTGATCTTCTTCATATTTAAGAATGCCTTCTAAAAGATCTCTAGAAACAAAATCTTGAAGCTCTTCACAAAGGGTTATAGCATTTTTCAACAATGGAATTTGAGACTGCTGGAATGTCATGTCACAGCTAAGCATTTCATTAGTATCTTCACCAATCATTAGCTTACCTAATAATTGAAGGTTAGGAATACCTTCAAGAAACAAAACCCGCTCAATCAATTCATCAGCTTGCTTCATATCTTTTATAGATTTTTTGTAAGTTACTTTACTGAGGTTTTCAAATCCCCAATTTTTATACATTTTCGCATGTAAAAAATATTGGTTAATGGATGTAAGCTCAAAAGTTAGCACTTCATTTAGAGCTGTTATTACCTGTTTATCGCCTTTCATTTTCGTTCACCACGCATTTTTGATATGGCAAAGTATAGTATGTATAAAAATGCAAATCCACTAAAACCAGAAAAAATCCTTATAAAACAACAATATAGGTAGTAATAATGATTCTCATTTTTAATCTTTATTGGTTAAGTTGCGGCTAGGTAACAAGTGTAAGCTTTCCTCCGCAAAACCTATTCCAGCTTCTGTGAAAAAGTTGAAAACTTTATCACTTCCAGCATCGAGTAGAGGTTGAATTTCATCCTCATAGCGTGCAATGGCTGCAATTTTTCCCTTGTAACCAGCATGTTTTAGTTGCTCTGTAATGTTACAAATATCATCAATTGAGGGTAGGGCTAGCAAGATAAGTTCAACATGGCTCAAGTCCATATTTTCCCATAAATCAACGTCTTCACCATCTCCAACCATAGCCTTAAAGCCTTCATCTGTAAGGTTTTTTATTCGCATGGGATCAGCATCCATTCCCCATACTTTATGGCCAATAATTGCGTTAAGAGATGTATAGGCACCTTTACCAACCCGTCCAAGACCAATAACAATAACCTGGGCATCATCTGGTTGTATGTAAGCATCTTCTTTTAAGCGCTCTGTTTTCTCAAAGTTTCTGAGGAGATCCTTATACTTGGTATATTGATTATGGGAGGATTTATAAAATAGACCTGTAATAACAAATGAAAATGAAACCGCTAACGCAAATATAACCAGCCACTGCGCCGTTAACCAACCTAGGCTAACCAGTAATGCCACCACAATTAGCCCAAATTCACTGTAGTTAGACAACACTAAACTAGCTAAATAGCTGGTTCTAGCTCTTAGTCTGAGCATCAAGAATAGTTTGAAGAACAATAAAAACTTAACCGGAATTAGTATACATAACAAAATAGCTGTCAGTAACAAATCTAGAGTGGGTAGGGCACTGAAACCAATTGTTAAGAAGAAACCTATTAAAAAAAGGTCTTTAAAGGTCATTAATGCCTTTGATAATTCTGCGGATTTTACGTGTTTAGCTATTATCATTCCTACAATTAAGGCACCTAAATCTCCCTTAATACCAACAAGTTCAAATAACTGATAACCACCTAAGGCAATCATAAAACCAGATAGCACCAATAACTCGCCATGGCCAACTATCTCAAGGATTTTGGCCCATATAGGTTTAATAAAGAATAATAAAAGTAATAGAGGCGCCCAAACACTTGGAATTTTCCCGGTAGCTACAACCAAAAACAGCACAGCGACTATGTCTTGCATAACCAAGACACCTATGGCTAATTTGCCGTGTCTGGTTTTAATTTCTCCGCTTTCTTCGAGTATTTTAACTATGCAAACAGTACTACTAAAGCTCAAAGAAAAGGCCAACAAACTATGGGTAAAGAAATCTAAGGTCGCAAAAATTTCAAGTCCAACCCAAGCCAAGCCAGCCAGCACCAAGTTGACAAAGGTGATCCAAATAACGGTGTGGGAAATACTTCCTAGCCAGACTTCTTTTTTAAGTAAGTCTCTAACATTCAACTTTAAGCCAATAGTGAAAAGCATCAATGTAATGCCTAAATCAGCTAAAGTTTGAAGATCTTCTGTTGATTTGTATCCCAAATAATTTAAGACAAACCCAGCCGTTAGATAACCAATTAATGTGGGTAGACCGAGTAACTTAGCGCCAAAGCCACAAGCAAAGGCTAAGAGAATAAATGCAAATTCCATAATAGCGATTTAAAAGTTAGGTTAAAATATATGGTAAAGCTTTTCAGAAAGAATGCCAGAAGCTTTATTCTTTATCATTTCTAGATTGATGTATTTTAGTTTGCGATTAAAGCTAATGACTTAAATACAATTCTGAATTGCTTAACAAGCATAGATTTGAATGAAAGCAGGTGAAGAAGTGAAAATATGCGAATCCATTTGAGAGGCTTAATTTAATAACATAGTAGAGTAGATCGTTATCTTTATTAAAACACTTAATTTAACATAATATACATTATAGGTACTTGAGTATTAATGTGGATTAGGTACTTTATGGTGTCCAAAATCTATAATTCACTATTACTGACTCTACTTAAAACTTAACAAAGAGCTTAGCCTTGTCATTATAAATACAAGGCTAAGTAATTTTAAAACTCTTAATTAAAGCTAAGCTCAAAGTTTATCCTTAGTCACTTCAGAGTTGTTTGAGCGCCATAAGTAATAGACTGCAGGCAAAACTATAAGTGTTAAAACTAACGCACTTATCATGCCTCCGACCATAGGCGCTGCAATTCTACTCATGACTTCAGAGCCTGTACCAGTGCCATACATGACTGGTAATAAACCAAATATGATTGAGGTTGACGTCATCATAACTGGTCGTATACGCATGGCAGAACCTTCAATTACTGCACTTTTTAAAGCACTGTCTTTAATTAGCTTGCTTGTGGTGGCGTGTTTACATAGTTGGGTATACTTGGCATCTAAATAGGTTAACATTATGATCCCAATTTCTACTGCTACCCCTGCTAAAGCAATAAAACCAACGCCTACTGCAACAGAAAAGTTAAAGTTTTCTATGTAAAGTAACCAAATCCCGCCCGTTAATGCAAAAGGCAGTGTTCCCAAAATCATGGCTACTTGGGGAATGCTTTTAAAATTTAGATATAAAAGCACAATAATTATCCCAAGGGTTAAAGGTATAACATAACTTAATTTGGCCTTTGCTCTTTGCATATACTCGTATTGTCCGCTCCATGTAATCGAATATCCTGTCGGTAGTTGAAGGTCTTGATTCACGGCATTGATAGCTTCAGTAACATAATGGCCTATGTCTACATTTTCTATGTCGATATACACCCAACCATTAGGCCTAGCATTCTCGCTTTTGATCCCAGCTGGGCCATTTTCAATCCCAATAGTCGCTATGTCAGCTAGGGTTATATGGGCTCCACTAGGAGTCACTATTGGCAGTAACCCCAATTGTTCTGGGGAATCACGGTAGGATTGTGGAAACCTTACTTGCACCGGATAACGCTCTAATCCCTCCACACTTGTAGTTAAATCCATTCCACCTACAGCACTTGAAATAAAAGATTGTACATCAAGAATATTAAGGCCAAATCGGGCGGCGTTAAGCCTGTCAATATCTATAGTGATATAGCGTCCGCCAGCTACTCGTTCAGCATAAACAGAAGCAGTACCCGCAACACCTGATATTACTGACTCTAGCTGCTTTCCTATATCTTGAATAACAGCGAGATCTGGCCCGGCTATCTTGATGCCAACTGGTGTTTTGATGCCCGTAGCCAACATATCAATACGTGTTTTTATAGGCATGACCCATGCATTTGTGACACCAGGAAAATCAATTAATTGGTCCAGCTCTTCAATAATCGCCTCTTTAGTTACCCCTTGTCTCCACTGGGATTTAGGTTTAAAACGAATCGATGTTTCTATCATGGTTAAGGGCGCAGGATCCGTGGCTGTATTAGCTCGACCTACCTTTCCAAAAACGCTTTCTACCTCTGGTAAGGTTTTAATGAGTTTATTACTTTGTTGTAATATAAACCTAGCTTCTCCTATAGATACTGAGGCATAAGTGGTTGGCATATACATTAAGTCGCCCTCATCTAATGGCGGAATAAACTCAGTACCAATTTTTGATATTGGCCACAGTCCTATCAGTAATATAATTAGCGAACACAAAACCGTTGTTTTGGGGTACGTCAGAACTGACTTTAGAATCGGTTGATAGACAGCTATCAAGCCTTTGTTTATGGGGTTATCTTGCTCTTTGACAGTTTTCCCTCTTACAAAATATCCCATTAGTACTGGTACCAAGGTAATGGAAAGTACTGCCGCTGCAGCCATGGCAAATGTTTTAGTGTAAGCAAGGGGTGAAAACATACGCCCTTCTTGGGCCTCTAGGGTAAATACCGGTATAAAACTTACTGTAATAATAAGTAAGCTAAAGAATAGCGAAGGGCCAACTTCACCAGCTGCAGTCGCCACTAGCTTCCAGCGATTATCCTTAGTTAAAGGCGTTTTCTCTATGTGTTTGTGTAGGTTTTCTACGAGAACTATTGCACCATCAATCATGGCTCCAATAGCAATAGCAATGCCACCTAAAGACATAATATTGGCATTAATATCCAACATATTCATTGCAATAAATGCTATTAAAATTCCCACGGGTAGGCTGATAATAGCCACCAATGCTGACCTAACATGGAATAAAAACACTAGGCAAATTAACGCCACCACTAAAAATTCTGAGATTAACTTTTTACTTAAGTTATCGACTGAGTCCTTTATTAGTTTGGAGCGGTCATATACTGTGACTATTTCTACACCTTCAGGTAAGCTTTTTTGTAGTTCTGCCAGCCTAGCTTTGACACCATCAATGGTTGCTTGGGCGTTTTCGCCATAGCGCATTACCACAATACCGCCTACAGTTTCCCCTTCCCCGTTTAGCTCTGCTATACCTCTGCGTAATTGTGGTCCAATTTCAACTTTTGCAACATCTCTAACTAAAATGGGTGTCCCGGTTTCGTCTAACATACCCAATGGGATCGCTTCTATATCAGTTTTGTTTTCGATGTAGCCTGTGGTGCGGATCATATATTCGGCTTCTGCCATTTCTATTACAGACGCACCAGTTTCTTGATTCCCCCTTTGAATTGCCCTTTGTACGTGGGACAAAGGCATATCAAAAGCCTGTAATTTAATAGGATCAACTATTACTTGGTATTGCTTTACCATACCGCCAACTGAGGCTACTTCTGATACCCCAGGTACTGTTTGTAACTCATACTTTAAAAACCAATCTTGCAAGCTGCGAAGTTCGCTCAAACTTTGTTTACCGCTGGTGCTTGTCAAAGCATACATGTACACCCAACCTACCCCAGTTGCATCTGGCCCAAGCTGTGCCTTAGCTGAACCTGGTAAACTCGGTGCCACTTGAGACAAGTATTCCAACACTCGACTTCTTGCCCAATATAAGTCTGTTTTCTCGTCGAAAATCACGTATACATAAGAGTCACCAAAAAAGGAAAACCCTCTAACAGTTGTTGCACCTGGCACAGCTAACATTGCAGTTGTAAGGGGGTAAGTAACTTGGTCTTCAACTACTTGGGGGGCTTGTCCAGGATAAGTGGTTTTTATAATAACCTGCACATCTGATAAATCAGGTATGGCGTCAATGGGGGTATTTTTAATGGTAAATAACCCAGCACCTATAATAACTAAGGTGCTTAACAAGACTAATATACGATTATGAATAGACCATTGAATAACTGATGTAATCACTAGTGTTCACCTCTGTGGTGTTTACTGTGGTCCATTTCCATTGCCTCACTGGGCATCTCAACTTTTGGCGACTGTTGCTCTGTAAAATGCACAGTTTTAACTAGAAACATACCTGACGCTGTCTTAACTATTTCAACATGGATATCTTGATTCTCTTTAAATTGCGTCATATCAAGGTTTTCTGAAACTAAAAAATCCATAGTCATTCCCATCATGCCAAAGGTATCAAGTGGGCCATGTGTTAGATTTAGCATACTGTCTTCAATGAATACTTCGTTTACTGTTGCCAACGTCCAAGCACTTTGTTGGTTATCTTTTTGAATCGCTGAGAATGTAGCAGAACTATCTTCATCAGCTGCCATACGTTTAAAGTCAGAAGTGATACTACTTTCTGAATCAATTAAAAACTGAGCTGAGGTAACTATCTTATCGTTTTCGCTAAGGCCATTTGTAATTTCATAGAAGTCACCCAGCTTACGACCAACACCGACTTCAATTGATTTAAACTTACCTTCCTCCAATGCCAAAACGACTCTATCTTGCAAACCAGTTCTAATCACTGCATCCACAGGTACTGCCAACACTTTTATGCTGTGTTTATCTGAGCCATGGGCAATATCTAGCTGTAAAAATACATCTACAAACATTTCTGGCTTTAGTAACAAGCCAGGATTATCCAATAAAAACCGTACCTGTAAGGTTTTGGTCTTGTTATGCAATGACGGATAAATATATTCAACCTGACTACTTAGCTTAGTATTTGGGAAATACTCTGATGTAATACTTGCCTTTTGCCCTTCCTTAATAAAATTGGCATGCTCTGCAAATATGCTAGCGATAACCCAAACTTGATTAGTTGGTGCAACTGACAGCAGGGTTTTGCTAGGGGTAACAAAAAAGCCTTCTTGGATCTGCAAATTGTTTACAAATCCACTTTGGGGCGCAGTAAAAGTTACTGTGCGTTGTACTTTTTGGGTTTGCTTTAAACTATCTACCAAGGTAGCAGGAACATTTAGGGATTCTAATCTTGACTGAGCGGCTTGAATTAAATTTGCATTACCTTGCTTCAAAGCGAGTAACAGCTCTTCTTGTGCATTCACTAGTTCAGGTGAATATAAGTCGTACAATGGAGCGTCCTTTTCTATAAACTCCCCTGCACTTCTTACATAAAGGGTTTCTACCCAACCTTCGACACGTGCATGCACATGAACCATTAAATTTTGAGCATATTCCACCCGCCCAAAGGCTCGAATATCAACCGATGGCGTAATTAAATTCACCTCAGTGGTTTTTACCCCAAGGTTATTAACTATGCTTGGCTCAATCTCAACTGTGCCCTTGCTGGTCTCCTTAGTTTTTTCAGTCTTGTATACCGGGACTAAGTCCATACCCATAGGTGACTTACCTGGTTTGTCGCGCTTAAAATTTGGATCCATAGGAGCAACCCAATAAAGAGGGGCCTCACTGCTTTTAACCTCGTTACTAGTATGGTCACTAGGCTTTATGAACGCCCAATAACATAGCGCACTAATCCCAATTCCCATAATTAATCCAAGAGTTACGCCTAACCCATTGGGTTTTGAAAGGTGAGCGTTATTCATAGGTGTGAGCCTCCAAAGGTAAATAATAACGAAGTGTGGCGATAGCTTTATGTTTAGCCACTTCTAAGCCAAGTAAAGTAAGTTGTGCATCAAGCTCAGACACTTGGGCACGAACTACCTCGGCAAAATTACCTGCATCATTGGTGTAGGCGTTTAGTGAGGCTTGGGTCTGCTGTTTTATTTGAGGGATAATCCCAGTCTCATAAATGTTTATACGTTCACACAAGCCTTTATAATCAGCATATGCACTATTAACTGTGGCTAAAAACTCTCGTATAAGTAGGCGTTTTTCGGTTTTAACAGCTTCAGTTGTTTGCACCCTACTGGAAATTTCAGCGTCTTGTTTTGTTGATGAAAACAGCGGCATAGACATACTAATTCCCACCGAGTAAAAGTTAGCTCTACTGGTTCCTTGTGGCGTGTCATCCCTAAAACTATAGCTAGCGTTAACTGCATATTGGGGCTTTAAACTTTGTTTCGCTATTTTGGTATCAACTTCATACCTTTTTACTTGCTGAGCTTTAGCACGAACTAATGGATGCATAGAGACTAATTGAATAACCCCTTGATTAGATTGACTATCGAATAATGAGATACGCTTCTTATCCAAGTAAGAAATATCATTCAACTTACTAGGTAATTGGATACCGGAGTTGGGAATATAATCTGTCATTCCTGAAGTTCGGCTACTAAAAAGATATTGAGATAGCTTTTTAAGTGATACTGCTTTTTGTGTTTTCAATTCAATCAAGCGGTCACGTAAGCGCATAATTTCCAACTCTGCGCGAATAATATCTTGCTGACCTGCACTGCCAACAGAGGAGGCATAACTGGTGCTAACAATTTCTTCTAACTTTTGTATCAACGGGCGAGTTTCTTCAACTAATTGGTAGCTCGTTTGGGCTTTATAGGCGTCTAACCAAAGCTCCTCGGCTCTAAGGGCTACTTTAGCCTTACGATCAAACCGTAATAGGGGCTGTTCCTCAGCTACAGTTTTATACTTTTCTTGTTGAAGTTTGAGGGTATCGCCCCTTGGCAACTGTTGACTAGCAGCAAGTTGTAGTTGTGTCATTTCCTCCTGGTTAAAGGCAAATCCATTACTCGGTAAGTTCAATACACTCATGCTAATGACTGGATCCGGTAGTGCGTCTGCACCTTCACTTAAAGCGTATAGCCCATTTTCAATACTTTGGCTCTTTGATAGCCAATCGTCATTTTGTATCGCGATTTTAATAGTGTCAGACAAACTAAGTGGTGTGCCTGTTGCTGCAATCGATTGACTTTTCGCTTCAAAGGACAATAAGCCAAGTACCATGCAAGCAGTGATATTGGCCCTCACAGAGCTATTTATACTCTTCCTTAAATGGGCAGTAGCTAGAGTGCTAAAAATGTTACGCATTGTTTGTTCTCAAATTGTCAAATAACCACTAAGTAAGGCAATGCCTAAAAGCAGTCTTATTTAAAATAAATAAATCAAATATTTCGATTTTCCCCACTTGAGCTGGGGTGAGAACTAAAAGATTGGAGGTCGTTTTACTTGATCAATAGAAGGAGATGGCAGGTATTGCGGGAAGTAGGCAATAGGTATACTTACACTGTGCAGTTCCATTGACTCAAAGGGAGATATCAAAATAACAATAGAGCCAACAAGGGATTCACACCCACATTGCCCATCATTGCATATATTAGAAATAGCCATTTCAGAGTCAGAGTTATCGCAACATTCCATTTTTTCCATTGCAGAGCTTGAATCACCACTTCTATGATTATCCATCATTGAAGACATGTCCATTTGCTCACTACCCTGCTGCACATGAGACTGCATTTGCATATCGCAGTGCTCAGCCGATGGCACAGCCTCATACGCCTTGCTGACTTGGCTAGTCAATAAGGTAAGCATGATTAATAAACATTTGATGGTGATTTTCATGTAGCTAGTGTAATCAAAATGAATAGAGTGTCAATCAAGGCAGGCTGCTATGGCGTGTAATGAATCAGTCCACACCATAAACCACCTAGCTTTTATTACAAAGATTTAACCGCTAATAGCACAGCGTACAAAATGGGTTGATGTACTAAGTAAATAATAAGTGAATATTGACCTAAGGTACTTAGCTTATTAAATACAGTATTTTCTGGAAGCCTAATAGAAAACAACTGTTTATGCATGACAAACACACCAATAAGCACCACACCTAGCCAAGGTATAATACTGGCTAAGTCCACTGTTGTTTTAGGGATACCTAAGTGTTTGACCGACCAAGACCAAATTGGCTCCATAGACAACCAGCCTAAACTATAAGACAGAATAATTAGTACACCTATAATCAAGGAAAAATTAGGTATACGTACAAAAAGTACAGATATAGGTAAAGCCACCGCTATCAAATGAATTATCCCAAAATATACCCAAGCGCTGGGATACATGAACAAGCTGCCAATAGTTAAGATTAACGCAACAAATAGCAATTTAGCTGTCGCCATTGTGAGCTTTCTGAGATTAATATGTTTATGGTAAGCCAAATAACTACTCATACCGACAGCCAATAAAAAGCTAGTTACAATAATGGCTCTAAAAATTCTCCATTCTAAATCTTGCCCAGTATTGTATGAGGCCCAGCCAAATATGCTTAAGTCATAGCAAAAATGAAAAATGACCATCAAAACTATGGCAAAACCTCTTAACACATCAAGTTCATAACAGCGGTGTACTTTATTTTTAGTTAACTTCATGTTTTTATTAATTATTATTATCTTTTAACCATTCATTCAGTAACTTAATTTGGCCACATTTATAGGCCGCATAGGTTATGCGTAACGAATTGGATAAGATTTCACTATCTGTCCACCCCGTTTTCTCGGATATTTCTTTATAACAAAATCTAGCCTGGGGCGTGACATATCCCCTTACCTGCTTGTTACCCTTTTCTTTTTGTCTTTCACGAAAACGTTTTTGCTTTTCTGCATTTGCCGTAGATTTTAACTTGCTCATTCTGCCCTTGTTACTTAGTTTTATGCTTTTTACATCTTAATTTATTAAAAAGTATAAGTTTTTGACTGTTCAGAGTTGTTTAGCTTACAAGTGTTCGCTAAATTACTACCTAAAATAATTTAGGCAAGTATATAGAATGACAATGCAACAAAATAGTTTCACGAGAGAAGAACTTTTAGCCTGTAGTAGAGGCGATTTATTTGGTCCTGGCAATAGTCAGCTTCCTGCCCCTAACATGTTGATGATGGACAGAATTGTAGAGATACATGAAACAGGTGGGGAATTTGACAAAGGTTATATTGAAGCTGAGTTAGATGTCACTCCAGATTTATGGTTTTTTGATTGTCACTTTCCGGGTGATCCAGTCATGCCTGGTTGTTTAGGATTAGACGCAATGTGGCAATTAGTTGGCTTTTTCTTAGGATGGTCAGGTGGGCCAGGTAAAGGTCGTGCATTAGGAGTTGGTGAAGTAAAATTTACTGGTCAAATATTACCAACAGCCAAAAAAGTAACTTACCGCATTGATTTGAAGCGTGTTATCAAGCGTAAATTATTTATGGGGTTAGGTGACGGTACTGTTGCTGTTGATGGAAGAGTTATCTATCAAGCTAAAGATTTAAAAGTTGGTTTGTTCCAAGACACTAGCAGCTTTTAAGTTCTCCCTATCACACATAATAAAGCCCCTTTGCTGGGGCTTTATTTTTATTTAATTAATCCTAAATTTTTATCATCTATGGCCTCTCGCCAACCGCCTAACCACTCAGACCTCACTTCTGAACTTTGGAATGGGCAATTATCCTTAGAACGCCCTGCAACGCCTGCTTGGTAACCTTTGGAATGTGCTCTGGAAAGTCTGTCTCTTTTCTGTCTTTTCATTGAGTTCTCTCTTTCGGTTTTAAGGTGAGTTAGTAGTTCTTGTGAACCACGCTATAAGAGATAATAGAATTGTAATATTGGTTCAATAGCCGAACGCATTTTTTCTGATGTATTTCTAATAAATCATTGAAAATACAAAAGTAATTTTCATAAACCAATTTCTACTAAAAAAATTGTTTTTAAACCCTGTTGTAATATAAATTTAATATTATCAATTACCAATGACATACAAAAAAACCGCTAAGTAGCGGTTTTTTAATTGGGTATCGGTTTTATCTTTTTACTACTCTGCGCCATAAAAGCAACAAACCTGAAAACATTATCAGCCATCCTAGTGATGCACCTTGGCGTGGTCTTGCTATTTCTTCAATAGGGACTTCACAGGTTTCTATTTCTCCACCTTCAATAGGCACGAGCTTCACTGCAGCTATCTTATCAACTAGGATTTCATTACCACCTGAGTCTAGAATTAACTCGCCTCTAGAATCCCGTGCCGGCTGCAAATACAAAGCGGTTGCTGCAATCTCATCGTTATCATTAATGGCATTAGCTTGAACTATGGTATAAATCGAATCGCAATCAATTAAATCACCGATTCGGTTAAACTCCTGTGTATTGTGGTCATACAAAAAGCCTTCGCTTCGTCTTCCATTTATTGCTGCATCAACTTCACCAAAGCCAACCACTAAATTATTATTATTAACGGCTAAGGCGACACTCCTTGAGCCTGCAAAAAAATCATCGGGTGATTCAAGTTCACCTAAGCTCATATCGTAAACAAAAAATTTATCTCTGGTAAAACCGTTTACACGCTGAGCATGATATCCAACCACCAAGTTATTGTTATTTATATCTGTCGCGGTACTAATATTTACAGTTGACAACGCGACTAACTCTTCAGGATTAGGAGTTAGATTGATGATTTCATCACCATTAAATATAACACCGTAATTACGAATTACTGTTCCTTGAGCGTTAGTATATTCACCGTTTGATACGCCTACAGCAATACCATTGTCATTAATTGCCACAGCTCGGCTAGTGTAACCAGAGGTGTCTTCTGCTTCTGGCTCAAACAAAATACCAAGTTCAGTGGTATCTAATAGATTCCCTTCGTCATCTAGCTCCCAAATTAAGCCTCTTAATTGAGACGCATCTGTCAAATTAGAAGTCAGTGTTGCAGCCAAGCTAGAGATACACGACTCATAAGGTACATCACCTCTTAAGTCTTCGTCTTCACAGTTTTCTTCTGCTAGTTCAAAAGAGTCTGTTAAAAATTCTGTGGTTCCAAACCCGACTACCTGATTACTGTTATTTAAGCCATAGGCTTCACTAAAACCACCAGCAAAATCTTCAGGAGGTGGCAATTCTGTAGTCACTCCATTTCTTGAAACAAAGCCTCTTCTACCAAACTCATTTACGACAAAAGTAACATCTTCGCCATCATCTAGCTGGTAATCCACTTTAAAATAGTAACCTTGGCTACTTCCAGCGGTAAAATCTGAGTTATTAATGTCACGGGTGGTTACGTTTGAACTAAAGGTGTAATCGCCATCTTCTGACGCTTCTTGGTCAAAAACAGGTATATAGTTTGTTTCATCTTCAGATGCTTGATAACTAATGAGGGATGCAATTTGTTGAGATAATTGAGAACCGCTTTGATCTCTGATAAACCCTAAAAGTAATTCATAATCTACTTCATTAATATTGCCAAAGCTCGCCGCTGCTGGATCCGTTAACAAAGCATTTAACGCGATAGAGTCAAAATCTAGTAGATCTAAATCGATTGGCACATTATAGGGTGATGCAACATTAACAGACATTTCGCCATCATCATTGATAGCACTAGGAAAACTGTCTTCTCCTACATTGGCAACATCTAACTCAACCACTCTATATTTAGCGGCTTCTACTGGACCTATTGATAAAAGAGCAATAGATAGTGCTACAGCCAGCTTTTTCTTAATCATTTAATATCCTGCTTACTACTTATGTATTATTCGAGCATGCCTTCGATTTCATCCCACCTGTCGTATGATTGAGTTAAAACACTTTGTTTCTCACTCAGTTCATTAAGTATTGGGTCTGTAACCGATGCATCTTGTTTGAAAAAGTCAGCTTTATTGACTGTTTCTTGTAAGGTCTCAATCTGAGTTTCCAAGGTTTCAATTTTTAAAGGTAACGATTCTAATTCATGTTGAAGTTTATATGATAGTTTTTTACTGTTTCCATCCTTGGGCTTAGCCTTTAGACTCTTAGTTTCTGATTTAGTTTCAGTTTTTGATTTTTTATCAGATGAAAATTGTTGATACCAGTTAGCTATGTCTGTACAGCCACCAACAAATTCTTTAACAATACCATTACCTTCAAAAAAGTAACTTGATGTCACTACATTATCAACAAACTCTCTATCATGGCTTACTAGTATTACTGTGCCAGGGTAATTTGAAATGGTATCTTCTAGCAACTCAAGTGTTTCCACATCTAAGTCGTTTGTCGGTTCATCCAAAATAAGTAAATTACTGGGCTTGAGCATTAGTTTAGCCAGTAATAATCTGTTTTTCTCGCCTCCAGATAAAGATTTAACCGGGGAATTTACTCGCTCAGGCGTAAACAGATAATCTTGCAGGTAACTCATAACATGTTTAGTACGCCCATTTAGGGTCACTTCACGTTTACCATCTGCAATACAATCTATAACCCTAAGCTCACCGTCTAACTGGTCTCTGTGCTGATCAAAATAAGCGACCTCAATATTTGCACCAGATTTCACTGTTCCAGAGGTTGGCGCTAATTCTTCAAGTAAGAGTTTGATGAGAGTACTTTTACCACATCCATTAGGGCCAACTAATGCTAGTTTTTCGCCCCGCAAGATAGTGGTTGTTAATGACTCTACTATGAGCTTATCTGCAATTTTGTAATGTAGCGCTTCGGTCTCAAAAACAATCTTTCCTGAGCTCTTAGATTCGCTCACACTGACTTTTGCTCTACCCAATTTATTTGCACGCTGAGAATGCTCCAAACGTAAGGCTTTAAGTGCCCTAACCCGTCCTTCGTTTCTGGTTCGGCGAGCTTTAATGCCTTGTCTAATCCAGGTTTCTTCCTGGCTCAATTTTTTATCGAATAAGGCATTTTGGGCTTCTTCAACTTCTAGGTCATGAGTTTTTTGTTCTAAATATGCTTGATAACTACCAGGATAACTTACAAGATTACCTCGGTCTAAATCAATAATTCTACTGGCTACTTTTCTAATAAACGCTCTATCATGGCTTACAAATACAACTGCTCCAGAATACCCAGCTATGGCCTCTTCAAGCCACTTGATCATATTTATATCAAGGTGGTTTGTTGGTTCGTCTAACAACAAAACATCTGGTTCACTTGCCATGGCTTTAGCTAGTGCAGCTTTTCTTCGCCAACCACCTGATAAGTCACTGAGTTGCTGATTTGGGTCTAACTGCAGCTTAGTTAATACTTGTTGAATTTTTTGTTCAAACTGCCAACCATTATGATGGTCGATTTTGTGTTGCAATGATTCCAATTTTGATAAATTGGCTTCTGATGGGTCTTCAGCAACTAAATCTGCGGTTTGAAAGTATTCCTTTAAATATTGGCCAACTTCAGCTAAACCTTCAGATACATAATCAAACAGCGAACACTGCACACTTGACGGTGGGTCTTGTGGTAGACGGGAAATTTTCACATCACCACTAACAATCCGTTGACCATCATCAAGTTTGATTTCACCCTCTATGACTTTCAGTAAGGTTGACTTACCACAGCCATTTCGACCAACCAAACACAGCCTTTCTCCTGGCTGAATAACTAACTCGATACCATTTAATAATGGTGGATGCCCAAGAATAATACTGGCATTTTTTAACTGAAATAAACTCAAGATAAAAACTCTTCTAATTGTTCTTTATTAAATGGCCAAGCTAACTCTGTTTGGCTTTGTTCATCAAGTAACACTGGGATCCTTGCACCATAATTATGATATAAGTCTGTACTTGAGCGAACATCGACTTTTGTAGCCATTGCCAGCGCTTTTGGTGATACTTCTCTTAATAGAGACTCTGCTTGGTCACACAAGCAACATTCTTTACCAGAATAAAAAATTAATGACATAAGACTTAATGTTCCTACTGCTTAACTAGAGACCAACAATGATGGATCTTAGGGTTTCTCTGAAAATCCTCAGGCAATGTCTGTTTAGATATATTATTAATCGTAACCCCCATTTTACCTAAAGAAGCCTCATCTAACTTAAACTGACGTAAGTTGTTAGAGAATATGATTTCGCCTCCAGGTTTTAAACATTTAAGGGCATCGCTCAACAGGTTAATGTGATCTCTTTGCACATCCCATGTGGATTCCATTCGCTTTGAATTAGAAAATGATGGTGGGTCAATAAACATTAAATCATACTGGCTATTATGGTTCTTCAACCAAGTTAAGCAGTCTGCTTGAACAAACTCATATGCCCCTTTAAGACCATTTATCTTAAAGTTTTCTTTCGCCCAATCAATATAGGTATTTGACATATCAACAGTTGTAATGGATTTTGCTCTACCTAAAGCAGCATGGACCGACACACTGCCCGTATAAGCAAACAAATTCAATACATCTTTGCCCGCAGATTTTTGCTGTACAATTTGACGGGTAATTCTATGGTCTAAAAATAAACCAGTGTCTAAGTAATCAAATAAGTTAACTTGGAATTTAGCGCCATTTTCAAAAACCTCAATGGTTTCTTTACGTTGTGATACTTTCTGATACTGATTTTTACCTTTTTGCTGCTCACGCACTTTCAGAATTATCTTGTTTGCATCCACACCTGTGACTTGTGGCAATGACAAAACAACATCTTGTAACCGTCTTTTTGCTTTATGCTCAGGTACGTCTTTTGGCGCAGCGTATTCATGCACCACTAGATAATCAGCGTACCTATCAACGGCAACATTATATTCGGGTAAGTCCGCATCATAAATACGATAACAATTGGTATTTTGCTTTTTTAACCAGCGCTGCGTTTTTTGCAAATTCTTTTTTAGTCTGTTTGCAAAGTCATTACTTATTGGTTTGGTTTCTCGAACAATACAATTACGTTCATCTAACTCAAAATTCACTAACACACACTCAAGCTTACCATTCATGAGTTTGTATTCTTTATTCGAGCTTAACTTCATTTGCCTTAGCAAATCTCGGTCTGAAGTTAATATAGACAATTTCCAGTTCTGGAAATTCTGCTTTAACGCTAAGCCCCATTTTTGAAAGGTAGGAATAAGCTTATTACTGTCGCTTAACCTTTCGCCATAGGGTGGATTAGTGACTATATAACCATGGTTATTTTCTAATAAACCAAATTTACAGGCATCATGAGTACTAAAGTCAATATTATCTAGCACTCCCGCTATACGAGCATTTTCTTTAGCAATTGCAACAACGGACTTATCTATATCATTAGCGTATATTTTTCCGGCTGGTTCTTTTTGCTCAGCATCTGCTTGGTTTTTAAGTTCATTCCATAGGTCAACTTCATGTTGTTTCCAAGCATCAAATCCCCATTGTTTGCGGCTAAGGCCAGGAGCGACGTTTTTAGAAACTAATGCCGCTTCGATTGCAATAGTCCCTGCACCGCACATAGGATCTAATAAAGGCTTGTCTATATCTACCGTCCAACCGCTTCTAATTAACATAGCACTAGCTAAATGCTCTTTGACCGGAGCTAAACCTGTTTTCGCCCGATAATGGCGTTGATGCAAACTTTGGCCAGATAAGTCTATATATACAGCTAATACATTGCGCCACAATCTAGCTTGAATTCGGATATCAGGAGAAAGCTTATTGACTGATGGACGCTCATCAAAAAAAGTCGAAAACTGATCAACTATGGCATCTTTAACTTTTAAACCACCAAACTGAGTATTATTAATACTTTGATTGGTGCCATTAAAGTCAACCATAAAGGTGTCATGGACCCCAAAATGACTAGGCCAGTTCGCCTTGTCTGTTACTTTGTAAACATCGTCTGCAGTATCAATTTCACCTTCCGCTAATTTAACCAAGACGCGGTTAGCTAACCTCGACCACAAACAAATTTTATAGGCATCACTTAATTGCCCAGTCATTAATACCTGACCGGGCTTACTTTTTAATGCCACATCTGGGCAAATAGCTGCAATCTCATCAAAAAGCAGGCCATCTAAGCCTTTAGAAGTGGTTATTAAAAATTCAAACATTATGTATCTCACATGGATATGGCGCTAAAACGGGCGGGATTATACGGTAAATAAGCATTAAGCGCATGTTTAATCAGGAAAAGGACTGCTTTTAAATACTGATATTTACTAGCTAAGCAGTTAATTGTGTACCGGAGGCAACCAGAAGAGGCTCTAAACGATTTACTGCCACTTTTACAAGGTCGAATTGTTTCAGGGATTTCTTTTGATTAATTTGTACATCTTTTGATATTAACATGCAGGTAGCGAGTTGTTTTTCATCGCACAACACCAAAACAATACCTTCACCCACCGATGTATGAATTTTAGCTAACCTATGATTAGCCCCAAAATATTCTATTTCATTAAACAACCAACTTTTCGGTGACACTGGTTTGTGAAAAGTTAAGGCTGCAGTGGCGTTAATGAGAATATGAGTAAGGTTTGCTTCAGAAAACTGTATATCACTATTTACTAAACAATTACCGATGGACAGGTAAATTTCAGTATCTCTAAGACTAAACAAACATTTCTCATCTGGGAGATCCACAATATGTTGTTCGTTATAGGCAGTTGTACATTGCCACTCTTTTCCCATGGACAACATTAGTTGACCATTTTCAGAGAACCAAAACCAATCTGCCATAGGCTGCAACATAAAAAAATTAGCACCAATTATTAGTAAATTTATGACCTAAAAAGCTAACACAAATTTCTACTATTAGGGTGCTAATTTGCCATATTTAATTATTCTAAAATGTCTAGATCTGTCGACGATCCTTATAAGGAATCCACGATCTCCTTGATCAAACTAGGTCCCTTGTAGATCAAAGATGAGTACACTTGGATCAGCTGCGATCCAGCTTGGATCCGTTCTTTTGCGCTTGATCCGGAGTGAATACCCCCTACGCCTATAACTGGTATTCTACCTGCGATCTCTTTGCATAACTTCTCTGCAACAGCCTCGCTTTTAGCTTGTAACACTGCCCCGCTTAGACCGCCCATTTCTTCAGAATATTCCTGCCCTTTAACCAGATCTCTGTCTAAAGTTGTGTTTGTTGCAATAACTCCGTCGATCTCTGCTTCGATCAAAGAATTTGCCATGTCGACAATTTCCACATCAGTTAGATCAGGTGCGATCTTCACTAGAATCGGGACATATTTCCCGTGCTCTACTGCTAATAATTTCTGCTCATTTTTAAGACCTTTTAGAAGCGTTTCTAAGGCATCTCCATGTTGTAGGTTTCTTAATCCTGGCGTGTTTGGGGAAGAGATATTTACGGTTACGTAACTTGCATAGTTATAGACTTTACGAAGGCAAATTAGATAGTCATCTAAGGCGTTTTCTTCTGGCGTAAGTTTATTTTTGCCAATGTTAATTCCAAGGACTCCGTCATATTTTGACTTCTTAACGTTTTTAATTAAGTTGTCTACGCCTTTATTATTGAATCCCATGCGATTAATAATCGCCTGCCCTTTTGGCAATCTAAACATGCGAGGCTTATCATTCCCTGCTTGGGGTTTTGGCGTAACCGTTCCAATTTCTACAAACCCAAATCCCATGGCTCCAAAAGCATCTATACACTCGCCATTTTTATCTAAGCCTGCAGCTAAGCCCACTGGGTTTTTAAATGTAATACCAAAAACATTGACTGGCTTTGGTGCAATAGTTTGCTTGTATATAAAGTTTAAAGGGGTGTTTTGCGTCCTTCTCAACCAATTGATAGTAAAGTCGTGACTCCACTCTGCATCTTGAGTGAATAAACATTTTTGAATAATTGAATACATATCTTTCTCTTTAGGCATAAAAAAGCCCCGGTGATACCAAAGGTAACAACCAGGGCTATGTTAGACAGTTTTATCAGTCGTTAGCGTTGATGCTTAGAAGCATTAACTCTCTAAGGGCTACGGAAAACTTGGCAAACTCGTGAGTGCTACTGGTTCTGAACTCCGACATCATATGATACCAGCGATCTAACAAAGATTGATTATTGTCCATCCAGTTTTTTAGAATTACTTCAGCATTTTTACCTTTTGACCCAGATAAAAGTACTGAGGTTAGAGAACGCTGCTGCCAATCTAGCTCTTCTCGATATGAAGCTCTAGCTAGAGCTTGCCAATGATTACTCACAGCTTGTTTATCTATTTGCTCTAAGAACCAATGTAACTCTAACTTAGAACCCAGTTTGTAGTACAAATTAGACACCAGTTGAATGTCTTTGTTTTCAGCATGGGCAATTTGCGCTATGTCCATACAGGGGAACATATTACTTAAAGCTGCTACTTTATAAGCAGTTTCTTTAGGAACGCCTGACTTTTCTAGCTCAGCACAAGCTGCTTGTAATTCTGTATATTCAGTTTCTACCAAGTAGTTTTCTAAGTTTGCATACAAGTCATCGTAAGTTGTTTGGTAACTATCAATTGCTTCTTGTATTCCAATAGATTTATTGCCGTGCCTTAAATACCAGCGAGACGCCCGGCGCATAGTGCGGCGCATACTATCTAGCATACCAAGTTGAACCTTTGAAGGTATGCAGTTATCTAGAGCCTCAACTTCTTTCCACAAAGTTTCCATTCTGTATATGCCTTTTACTACTGCGTATGCATTGGCAATTTCATCAACACCGGCACCAGTTTCTTCCTTAATTCTAAAGACATAGTTCATGCCTAAATCATTAATAATATTATTGGTGAGCTTAGTGGCAATAATTTCACTTCTAAGCGGATGTTGCTGCATTTGTGAAGAAAACTGTTGTTGTAGTTTTACAGGAAATGCTTCAATTAATAATTTTCCATGGTAAGGGTTATCGGTGATTGTCGGAACATTAAATTGCTCCTTCATAACCATTTTTCCGTAGGCAATTAAAACGGATAGCTCAGGCCTAGTAAGACCTGAAGATTTTGCTAATCTGTCTGAAATTTCATCATCGGTAGGGATAAACTCTAGCTCTCTGTTTAGATACCCTTCACGCTCGAGACCATGAATAAACCTAAGTTGCTCTCTTAATTGGCCTACTCCACCTAGTTTTGAAATGGATATAGACTCAGTTTGTCTGTAGCAATCTTGAATTACCAAGTCTCCTACTTCGTCTGTCATTTCGTAAAGCAAATTATTACGCTGCTTAATGGTTAAATCACCAGCACTTACTAAGGTATTCAACAGAATTTTGATATTAACTTCGTTATCTGAACAATCAACACCACCAACATTATCAATAAAGTCTGTATTTACCCTACCGCCATTTTCAGCAAACTCTATTCGCCCTAATTGGGTTGCACCTAAGTTACCGCCCTCACCTATAATTTTAGCTTTTAGCTCATTACCGTTTACACGAACATCATCGTTAGCTCTGTCACCCACTTGGGAATGGGTTTCTTTGCTACTTTTAACATACGTGCCAATTCCGCCATTCCATAGTAAGTCAACGGGCATTTTTAATACTGAATGTATTAGTTCATTTGGCGTCATGCTGGCTTGTTTAGTGTCCAACATCTTTTTCATTTCAGGGCTTAATTTAATTGATTTAGCAGAGCGGCTAAAGACATTCCCCCCTTTAGAAATCAATGACTTGTCATAGTCATCCCAGCTCAAAGAGGGATCTTCGAATAGACGTTTACGCTCTTTGTAACTGGTTTCAATATTTGGATTGGGGTCAAAAAAGATACTTAAATGGTTAAACGCCACAACCAATTTTGTATGTTTGGACAATAACATGCCATTACCAAATACATCTCCTGCCATATCACCAATAGCAACACAGGTAAAATCACTGGTTTGGCAATCTTTACCCATTTCTCTAAAGTGGCGTTTCACAGACTCCCAAGCACCTCTTGCGGTTATGCCCATCTTTTTATGGTCATAACCAATACTGCCACCGGATGCAAAAGCGTCACCAAGCCAAAAATTAAACTCTTCGGCTATGCCATTTGCAATATCTGAAAACGTCGCTGTACCTTTATCTGCTGCCACAACAAGATAAGCATCGTCTTCATCCAATCGCACCACATCTTTGGGATGAACCACTTTGCCATCAACTATGTTATCAGTTATGTCTAAGAGACTGCGGATAAAGGTTTTGTAGCATTCTTGCCCTTCTTTTTGAAAAGCTTCTCTGCCTTGTCCAATAGGAGGTTTTTTACATACAAATCCACCTTTGGCTCCAACAGGGACAATCACGGTATTTTTTACCTGTTGCGCTTTTACTAGACCTAAGATTTCTGTTCTAAAATCTTCTTGCCTATCAGACCAGCGCAACCCACCTCGGGCAACTTTGCCCCCTCTTAAGTGCACACCTTCGATTCTTGGGCTGTATACAAAAATCTCAAACTTAGGCCTAGGTAAAGGCATTTCAGGGATCAGCTCAGGTAATAGCTTGTAAGATATGTAAGCTTTATCGTTACCCTCATGGTCTTTTTGATAAAAGTTAGTTCTTAAGGTTGCTAGTATTAAATCTAAATAACGACGAATGATTCTATCGTCATCCAAATTCGAAACCTCATCTAATTGTTCTTTAATGGTATCTAATAACTTGTCTTCATCTTTACTACTGCGCTTAATGGCAGGATCAAATTTTTGATGAAACAAAGCTATCAACAAGGCAGCGATTTTTGGATAATTTGCCATGGTACCGGCAATATAATCATGGCTGAAAGAACTACCAATTTGGCGCATGTATTTAGCGTACGAACGTAAAATAGTTACGTTACGTCCAGGCAAACCTCCACTTAACACCAATCTATTGAAAGAATCATCTTCTAATTGGTTATACCAAACCTGTGAAAAAGCAGCTTGGAATAAGCTTTGTGCTTGGTCCATGTCTAAGTCATTACTGGCATTATGTAACATAGAAAAGTCCATGATCCAGTTTACGGAACCATCATCTAAGGTTACTTTATATGGACTTTCGTCGATTACGCGTAACCCAAAGTTCTCCAACATAGGCAAAACTGCAGACAAATGTATTGGCTCATTTCTGTGGAATAGCTTTAATCTAACTGCTTTGCTGTCAGGTCCTTCTTCTAAAGGACGATAAAACAACATATCTAGATTTTTATCTGCACTTAACTGTTCGAGCTTTTCAATATCAATAAGCGCTGCGCTGGGTAAATTGCATTCTTTATAACTGCTAGAGAAACCATTGATATAACTACGCTCTAGCTTTTTACCTTTGGCTTCACCATGGTTATCGCGGATAGTCGCTGAAAGTTTGTCTTCCCAACTTTTGTTTAACTCAATGATGTTCTTCTCTATTTCCTTCACATTATATTCCGCATTGTTATTTTTAACTCGGGTTATGTAGTGTGTCCTGGCGTAAACAGACTCTGAAAAATAAGTGGTAAACTCTACTTCTTGCTCACTTAAAAATGACTTTTTAAGCAAAGCTTGGGTCTCTTTTCTTAGCTTTGTGTTGTAGCGCTCTCTAGGAACAAACACCATACTAGATATAAAACGGCCGAAGTTGTCTTTGCGTACAAATAACCTAGACATTCCCCGCTCTTGCATCTGAAATATGCCCAAGATAATTTGTGCCAGTTCAGCGACTGTACCTTGTAACAATTCATCTCTAGGGTAAGTTTCTATAATGTTGAGAAAAGCTTTGTGCCCGTGTGTGCCAGGGTCAAATCCTGACAATTTAGAAATCTCTTCAATTTTTTTCTGTAGAACGGGAATTTGTGTGGCACTGCTATTGTAAAAAGAAGCAGAATATAATCCTATAAACCTGTCTTCACCTATTACATTTCCAGATTCATCAAAACGTTTTATTCCAATATAATCAAGGTATGCGGGGCGATGCACACGAGACCTAGAACTGGTTTTTGTTAACATGAGTGGATTTGAGCTAAGGGCTTCTTCTCGGGCAGTTAAAGGTATATTTGAAAGGACACGTTCACGATCAGTTTTAGAGTTTTTCATTAACCCCAAACTGGTGTCGTTGTCTGCTACCCAGCGGTGATCACCATCGATTCCCGTCACACTATAAGAACGATACCCCATCAAGGTGAAGTTATGATCACTCAACCAATTTAGAAACTTAATCAGTTCTTCATGTTCTTCTTTGCTAGTGACGGCTGGCTTGTTGCTAATACTGTCTACTAAATCAAGGAGACGCTTACGCATTGGCTGCCAATCATTTACTGCCAGAGAGACGTCATTTACAACGGACATCAATTCCTTAGCTAAAGTATCTAAGGCTTTTTTAGAAGTTTGTCGGTCCACCTCTATTAGAAACACAGTTTGCTTAAGTAAATCTTTTTTATCACTGTTTGGGCTTTCAAAGGAAAGCAATTTGCCCTTTTTATCGCGACATAAAGCAATCGGACTATGTAATAGTAGATGTGCTGTAATACCCATACGGTTTAACGCCATGCGGATAGAATCCACTAAAAATGGCATGTCCGGCACGATAACCTCAACAATGCTATGAGTAGATTGCCAGCCATGCTTCCCTATTTCTGGGTTAAAGGCTCTAATAAATGGCGCATTACCCTCGTAATCTACAAATTCATTCCAAAGACTAAGGGTTGCGCCGTACAAATCACTGTCACTTCTTTTGTCTAAGTCGTTACTTGCGATATTTTTAAATAGGGTTTTAGAGAAACGAGTAACCTGCTCTACATCTTTTAAGGCTACCTTTTTAGAAATTAACTGATACACGTTTTCTAGAAGAACAGAGTGCTGATTGTTTACTACTGTCATATGCTTGCCCAAACTAAGTTGACTAAATTTTGAAAAAGTATTCATCATTCAGAATGGTAAACGTTCTAGATGACAAACAATAATAGGTTAGACAAAAGACTGAGAAAGATACAGTTTTTGGCTTAAGTGACTGTATTCTCGCTAAAAATAAACCCTAAGAAAAGGGATTAATTTACGTAATTTTAACATATTTCATAGCTATGCAACTTTATATAAGAAAAGCGCCTATATAGGCAAAAACTGCATATTTGGGTAAATATTTATGCAAAAAAAGTTTTAAGAAATGGCGTAGTCGTTACGCCATTTTCTCGAAACTTTTAAACTTACTATTATTATCAATAATAAGCCTGTACCTACCTTTAATGCCCGAACGGGTAACGTGAGGTCGTAAATTTTTTGTGGGTAATTGAATCCGTTTACCGTTTTCAGCAGTCATAACTACTGTGTTTATACCTGGTTGATAAAGAGATTCACATTCATCATAGGTTAGTGATAATGAAAAATAAAAGGCTTGCATTCAAAAGCTCTCATCTTAAGGTAAACTTTTCGAAATTTTTTCAAATAAATCTTTGCTAAGCCCCTCTGTATCTCCAATGCGCATTAGCTGGTGCTGCATCATTTCCTGGCGCTCTTTGTCGACTTTTTGCCATTGAATTAAAGGCGTAATAATACGAGCTGCAACCTGAGGGTTAACACTATTTAATTTAATTAAATAATCTGCGACAAATTTGTAGCCACTCCCATCTAAGTTATGGAAACCTTTAACATTAAAAAATGCAAATGATCCTATTAACGCTCTAACCCGGTTAGGATTATTAATTGTAAATTGGCTATGACTCATCAAGAGTTCTATTCGAGACAAAATATCGGTTCTGTATGTATTGGCATGTAGTGCAAACCATTTATCCAGTACCAGAGGATCGTCATGCCACTTTTGTTCAAATTGCTCCATTAGGTTTTCAAATAGGTCTAAACCTGTTGACTGAGCAGCAGACAATGCCCCCAGTGAATCTGTCATGTTATCGCAACCAGAGAATTGCTCTCTTATGCAATCAGCTGCTAGGCTCTTATTGCCAAAACTCAGATACTTGAGAGCTAAGTTTGTAAGTTTACGCTGCTCAACCTGATTTTGATTATAGCTATACTTCTGTAGTGATTTATTTTTATAAATAGCTGTCCACTGAGGTTCAAATGCTTGCCCCATTTTAACTAAAAGGGATTCTCGTGTTTTATATAGGCTGTCGATGTTAACTGAGCTTGCTTGCTGAAATAGTGTTTCAAAGCTTGGCACAGATAACATCTCAGCTTTAAGGGCAATATCCATATCTTTACTATTAACGATTTCTTCAAAATATTTAACCGTACTATCAATTAATTGCTGGCTTTCATTTTCAGCCAATTTACTCGCCTGATGAATGCATTCACTAAACAAGGATTGCCCAGCATCCCAGCGTGCAAAATCATCAGGTGAAGCTACCATGACTTTTGCAAGCTCAGATGGTTGATAATCATAATGTAATTTGACTGGGGCACTAAAATTATGAAGTAACGATGGCAGAGGTTTGTTTTTCACCTCTTTAAACTCTAGGGTTTGAATTTCATCTTTAAGTTCAAAGGTATGCTCTTTTTCATCGGCAGTATTTAATAAGCTAAATTGAATAGGTATCACTAAATTGTGTTTAATTTGTTGCCCAAAAGTAGCTTCATTGGTTTGTTTAAACGTAATCTTATAGCTATTAGACTCTGCATCGTATTCATCAGTCACATCAATACTTGGGGTACCAGATTGGCTATACCACAACCTAAATTGGGTTAAGTCTTTGTTATTTGCATCCTCCATAGCCTGAACAAAATCATCACAGGTAACCGCTTGACCATCAAAACGTTCAAAGTACAACTTTATTCCCGCTAAAAAGCCTTGCTTACCTAAAATAGTATGCAACATCCTAATAACTTCTGAGCCCTTGTCGTATACAGTAACCGTATAGAAATTATTCATTTCCATCACTTCATCAGGTCTGATGGGATGTGACATGGCACTAGCATCTTCTGCAAATTGATGCTCTCTAATAATCCTTACATTTTTAATTCGGTTAACAATAGCAGAGCCCATATCAGCACTAAATTGCTGATCTCTGAAAACAGTTAAACCTTCTTTCAAGCTCAATTGGAACCAGTCTCGACAGGTTACTCTGTTACCGGTCCAGTTATGGAAATATTCGTGGGCAATAACCGCTTCAATATTGAAGTAATCTTCATCGGTAGCGGTTTCTGAATTGGCTAGTACAAATTTACTGTTAAATACGTTAAGACCTTTATTTTCCATGGCGCCCATGTTGAAAAAGTCTACGGCTACAATCATGTAAATATCTAAGTCATACTCCAAACCAAACTCTGTTTCGTCCCATCTCATTGCTTTTTTTAATGAGTCTAACGCGTGTTGTCCTCTGCTTAATTTTCCTTTATCAACAAATAGTTGCAGAGCAATTTCTCTATTCGACTGGGTAATAAAAGTATCTTCAAGAAGGTCAAAATCTCCAGCGACTAACGCAAACAAATAGCTAGGTTTATTGAAAGGGTCTTGCCAGGAAACAAAGTGCTTATTATCCGCTAAATCACCTGCAGCCACCTTATTGCCATTTGATAATAAAAATGGAAATTGGGTTTTATCGGCTATGATTTTTACATCGTAAACAGCTAATACATCTGGCCTGTCTAGAAAGTAAGTGATTTTTCTAAAGCCTTCTGCCTCACATTGGGTACAAAAAGCCCCAGCCGACAAATATAACCCTTCTAAACTGGTGTTTTCTTGAGGGTTAATTAGGTTTTCTATACGTAATTCAAACTTATCTAAATCTGTATGTAAACTAAGGCTTTCTTTATCTACCGTGTAATCACTATACTCTGCTCCGTTTACTGAAACAGACAACAATTCTAAACCTTCACCATTAAGTATCAGTGGCTTTTGGTGTCCACCTTGACGCTCTATTTGCGTAATGCAAATCACTCGAGTTGCAGTTGCTTCTAGTTGAAACTCAAGATTTACTTTATTTATTGTAAAATCTGGCTTTAGGTAATCACAACGTTTTTTTACGATAGGTGTATTAGTAGACATGACTTTCTCAAGTTTTATTAGATATAGATGAATGAAACAAGGCTGCTTAGATTTAAACAGCCTTTATAAAACTATACATAGTTTAAATGTATTACGACTTTGCTTCAGGTACTGGAATTCGTAAAATTTTAATACCTAAATAAGCATAAATAATAGACAAAACTGGATTAATTAAATTAAAAAATGCGTAAAACATATAATCTAAAGGGTTAACAGCTAGAACACCATGCATATAAACACCACAGGTATTCCAAGGTATTAAAGGTGATGTCAAGGTTCCGCCATCTTCTAAACTTCTAGATAGGTTTAATTGATCCAAACCACGTTTTTCAAATTCGTCTTTGTACATTCTGCCAGGCATTACGATTGCCATGTATTGGTCAGCCGTAATCAGGTTAGTACCGATACAGGTAAGTATAGTTCGAGTTACCATATCACCGGCCCCTTTTGCCCCTTTCAAGAAAGCTGTTACCGCACGTTTTAATAGCCCAACTCTTTCTAAAACCGCACCAAAAGTCATAGCACACATAATTAACCAAATGGTATTTAGCATGCTAGACATGCCACCACGACTAAGTAATGAATTTAAAGTCTCACTTGATGTATTAAAAGCAACGCCGTCAAACAGTGCCGTCCATACAACCTTAATAGACGCCCTTAGTGAGCTTGATTGTGAACTAGCTAAACTTGTGATGACATCAGGTTGGAATATCACCGCCCATACTCCGCCTAATAAAGCGCCAATTGCGACAGCAGGAAATGCAGGAACTTTCTTCACTGCCATACCCAAAAGCACCACAAGAGGCACCAACATATGTAATCCGAGGTTAAATTCTTGTTTTAAAATAGATTGCATTTCTAAAATTTTACTACTGGAATCCTGCTGATCAGCGCCAAATCCAATAATAATAAAAATAATGAGCGTAATAATGATGCTAGGTATAGTCGTCCACATCATGTATTGAATATGGTCAAAAAGATTGGTTCCGGCTATGGCGGGAGCCAAATTAGTAGTTTCAGATAAAGGAGATATTTTATCACCAAAATATGCACCTGATATCACCGCACCAGCTGTGATGGCTTCTGACATTCCCATACCAATTGATACACCCATTAAGGCTACACCAACTGTGGCCGCAGTAGTCCAAGAGCTACCAATACTCATAGCCACTATGCCGCATATTAAGCAACTAGCAGCATAAAACATCGACGGGTTTAATAGGTCTAAACCGTAATAAATAAGCGTTGGAACTGTGCCAGATAACATCCAAGTACCAATTAAAGAGCCTACCGCAAGCAATATTAAAATAGCCCCGAGAGATCTTGATATTCCCTTGATAATACCTTGTTCTATATCGTCCCAGCTATAACCATTTTTTATCCCAATGATTGCAGCAATACCCATAGCAATAAGTAGGGCTATCTGATTTGGGCCATATGAAGAGTTATCTTCAAACAGATATACAGAGCCACCCAATAAAGTAATTAAAATAAAAATAGGAATTAAGGCGTCAGATAAGGTAGCTTCTTTTTTTTGTTTTTCTTCTAACATGTCATTCAGGGTCCAACGTAAGTTTACAAAATTATCTAATCAACAATAGATAGATAGTACATAACAACAATAACCACAGGGCAGACAAAACGCACATACCAAGGCCAAACCTTCCAAAATATGCTCTGCTCTGCTTGTTCATTTCCTTGTTTAATTTCAGTTAATATTTGGTCCCGCTTCCAAACCCAGCCGGCAAAAATACACAACACTAACCCCAATAATGGTTGGCTATACTTAGTTGTAATATCAATTACCAAACCAAATAAAGCAGCCATATTAAAGGCAATAATAGAACTCAGAATAAAGATGGTTATTGTTAAAAGCCACACCGCTTTTTTACGGTCAACCTTTTTACTTTCAACCACATAAGCTACAGGTACCTCTAACATAGAAATAGAAGACGTTAGTGCTGCAATTAGCATCAATGCAAAAAACACAAATGCTACTACCACACCCATGGTGCCCATAGAGTCAAATAAAGAGGGTAAAACAGCAAAGATAAGATTAGGTCCATCGATTAACGCACCAGACTCGGTGAATATTTTAATTCCTTTATCAAGCGCAACATACATTGCGGGGATAATTAACATACCAGCTAGTATTGCGACGCCAATATCAACTAAGGCAACAGAGGCACCTAAATTGGGTAGGTTTTCTTTTTTGCTTACATATGAGCCGTAAACGAGCATAGTTCCCACACCTAAAGACATAGAGAAAAATGCCTGTCCCATAGCGTTAACCAATAATTTAGGATCCATAATTAAACTAAAATCTGGCTGCAGATAAGCTTTCCACCCTTCGCTGGCGCCCTTAAGGGTAGACACATAAACAATTAATAAAGCAATGATAATAAATAATGCAGGCATCAGACGAACAGACCATTTCTCTATTCCCTTACTGACTCCTCCCGTTACTATGCTGGCTGTCAGACATAAAAATAGTCCACAAAATAGAATATCTCTGGTGTAGGACGTAGTTACCAACCAAGTAGATAGTGATTCTTGACCTGCCATATCACTAATAGTTTGCACAAAATAGGACAGCATCCAACCTGCCACAAGTGCATAGAAAGACAAAATAAGGGAAACAGTAACAAAGCCCCAAACCCCTGCGGATTTACCTAGAAGATTACCATTTGATATTTTGGCTAGTGCATCTACCATATTAGAACGGGTGGCTCGCCCAATTATTAGTTCAGCCATTAGCACCGGATAGGCTAATAAAAAAGCTAAAACAATATAAACCAAAACAAACGCGGCACCGCCGTTACTTGCAACTTGGGTCGGGAAACCCCAAATATTCCCTAGACCAACTGCAGAACCAGCAGCAGCTAACACGAACCCTAATCGAGACGAAAACTCTCCACGTGCACTCATGCATTAACCTTTTTATTATTATATTTTTATGAGACAAAAGTATGGCCCCATGAAGGAGCCATACTTTTTATTTACTATTTATTGCGTAGATCCCTGCAGCTAAAACATCATATGTAATGTTCGCCGCTTCTTCTAAAAAGCCATCTATTTCTTCAAGTTCTTCAGGTAAGTCATCTAGGTTTTCAACTTTCTCTAAACCTAAACGGGCTAAACGTTCATTTGTTCTTACTAAGGCTCTTTGTTCGTTCTCTGCTTTTTCTTTTAAACGTTCAGATTCAACCAGAGAAATGGTTTTGTCTTCTTTTTTAGATTTGTACCTCACCATATCTTCATAGATATAGTTAAATTCACTCTTAACACGGCTATCATGCAAGGCTTGAATATTTGCCACCACATCTTTATTTTCACTAAAGGTGGTGTAGTTGGCTCGAGGAATACTGTCCCACGGCAATGCGTTTTCTTCTTGGCTTTCACCCCAATCAGCGTGGTCGATAACAGATGGGAATAATATATCCGGGATCACACCTTTATGCTGGGTACTACCACCATCGATTCGATAAAACTTAGCTATGGTAAACTGCACACTACCTAGTGGGTTTTCATACAAATCGTAAATACGACCTAGTGGACGGTGCTGTTGTACCGTACCTTTACCAAAAGTTTGCTCACCTAAGATCAAGGCTCGGTTATAGTCTTGCATGGCAGCAGCAAAGATTTCTGAAGCAGATGCACTATATCTATCGACTAAGACAGTCAAAGGGCCATCATAAAAAACTTTTCCATCAAGATCTTGCTCTAACCTGATGCGCCCTGCTCCATCTCTTATTTGTACCACTGGACCTTTGTCAATAAATAACCCAGATAGCAATGTAGCTTCAGTTAAAGAGCCTCCACCATTACCACGTAAATCGACAATAACACCTTGAACTCCTTGCTCAGTCAAAGAAGCGATTTCTCTTTTTACATCTTGATGTAATTTATTGTAAAAAGAAGGAATGGTAATCACCCCTAACTTTTGATCTTTATGGGGACCAGTTTTAGGCGTGTACACCTCAGACTTAGCTTCCCTATCTTCTAATTTGATTTTGTCACGTACAAGAGTTACCACATCAGGTACACTTGACTCAGAAGATCCTTTCATAATTTGAAGTTTTACAGTGCTACCTTTAGGGCCTTTGATAAGCTCTACAACTTCATCTAAGCGCCAGCCAATAACATCTACAAATTCATCGTCATCTTGCGCTACACCTACAATTTTATCTTCAGGTTTAATCTTTTGAGATAAATCAGCAGGTCCACCAGGTACAACACTGCGGATCACTGTGTAGTCATCTTCACTCAACAATACAGCGCCTATCCCTTCAAAAGATAAATTCATCTCCATTTGGAAACGTTCTGCATTACGGGGTGACAAATAACTAGTATGTGCTTCAATACTTCTAGCAAACGAATGCATCACAGTTTGAAATACATCTTCACTTGAGGTTTGCGTCAAGCGCTTGATGGCACGCTCATACCTTTTGCTCAGTAACTCTTGTATTTTTGGCCATTCTTTACCGGCAAGCTTAAGGTTGAGGGCGTCATATTTAACTCTTTGACGCCAAAGCTCGTCTAGCTCTGCTTCGTCCTTTGCCCAAGGCGCGTCTTCTCTATCATAAACGAATTTGTCGCCTGCTTGTTCAAAATCGAACTCCTTGTCCAATAGACTTAAAGCAAACTGGTAACGTTCGGTACGGCGCTGCATATTCAACTGGTAAATATCGTAAGCGATACTTAAATTACCTTTATCGATAGCATCATCAAATTTCTTACTATTTTCAGAAAATTTTGCAATATCAGCCGCAGTAAAAACGTTTCGATTAAAGTCTAAAGAACGAATAAAGCGATCAAATATTTTTACAGATAATTCATCATCTAAATCAATTTGCTTGTAATGGGCCCGCAAAAATTGGGAAGACACTCTTTTTGCTGCAGCTACATGCTGCGACTCTTGGCTAAGTTTTGGTAAGTCCTTTACACCTAAACTGCTTTCTAGCGCAAATGCTCCTGTGCTAGCGACTACTAATGCGGATAATACCGATACACGAATTGATTTAATCATTTAATTACCTCTTGGTGCGAGCCAACCTTAAATTTTCTAATTGCACTTTGACCACCATTCCTGAATCAAGTTGCACTTGAATACCATCTTTAGCGACATCTGTGATAGTTGCTGGCATAGGGGTTTTCCCAACTTTCACCGTTACAGCAGTGCCTGCAACAATTTGACTGTCATTAAGGCGCTCTGCGGGTGGTAATTTTTCTTTGGGTTGGGTTGGCTTTTTAGTCTTGGATGTAGGTTTGAACTTAGGTACATCTTTCTTTTTGAAGTTTTTCTTGGCTTCTAGTCCAGCTGCTTTTTGCTCTTTACGCTTTTCAGCAACTTTAGCTTTACTTTCCTCAAGTTGTTTTTGTGCATGTTCTACATGTTCATCATCAATTGTGGCAACTGCATTACCATCAATATCAACTCGTTGTGCACCCTTTTTAATGCTATGCAAATAACGCCAGCTATTGGTGTAATGACGTAAAGATGAGCGCAATAGTGTTTTACTTACGCGCTCTTCTTCAGCCAAACGCTCTGCCAAATCTTGAAAGATTCCAATTTTTAATGGTTTGGCGTCACCTTTGTTGCTAAAACAGGCAGGAAATTGCTCAACTAAGAAGTTTATTACTTCTTTGCTATTCGAAAATTTTTGTGGATTGTCCATTAAGTCTTCTAGTTTGTTTAATTACGAGGTTCTTGGTGCTCATCATCCCAAGTTGCTAGAAGTTGGTCAACCCAGTCGTACAAATCATCGTCATCAATATCGAGTAAATGGCTATCTTCTCGCCAATTTTCCCAAATATATTGGATCATGTTCTCTAAAGACTCAGTTTTTATGTCTTCATGGGCCTGATCGTAAACCATATGCAGTATGGTATTTAACCTATCAGTAGCAAGCTCTGCTCTGTCTTCCCAAAAATCCATATCATCAACCGTTGCTAAGGCAACATGAATATCAACTAAGTTTTTCATTTAGATGCCTCATCTACAATCAATGACTTTTCAAACAATTTTACTAATTGTGCTAAGCCATCTTTATCTTGCTCATCAAACCTTGCTATCGATGGACTATCTAAATCTAAAACAGCAAAAACCTTACCGTCTTTAATTATGGGCAACACTATTTCAGAGTTTGAAGCTGCATCACAAGAAATATGGCCAGCAAACTCATGAACATCTTTAATAACTTGTATTTGATTCTCCTGGGCAGCAGTACCACATACTCCTCTTCCCATTGGGATTCGAATGCAAGCAGGTTTACCATGAAAGGGCCCCAAAACTAATTGTTCGTCTTTACACAAGTAAAAGCCTGCCCAATTTACATCTTTTAACGCCCAATAAATGAGTGAGCTCAAATTTGCCATATTGGCCGTTATATCGGTCTCAGAGGCAATTAATGCCTCCGCTTGCTGCACTAACTCAGCATACTGCTGTTGTTTTTCTGGATTCATTAAAAAATAACCTAGGATAGTTTATTGGTAACTTGCTATTGAAGAGAAAACACCACACGTACTTGGGTTTCAGTTGTCATCTCTCCAGGCTCATAACTCTTGCTCATTTCTGCATCTTGGATACGCATACGAACAGGTACAGCCTGGCCAGCGGATTGCTCAGATATGGATATTACTTTGCCTAATTTCAAGTCTAAAGTATTCGCCATGTCTTTGGCTCTTGCTTTGGCATTAAGTAATGCTTGGCGCAGCGACGCTTGATAATACTGCTCAGATTGGCTACTGCTGTAGTTAAAGTTAGAGATATTTGTGAGATCAAGACTAAGTGCACTGTCTATAGCTTTTTCATAAAGCTGCAAATTATCTAAGGTAACGCTAATAGTCCGAGTGAGGATAAAGCCCTTTTGCTCCCTTTGTTTATTGTTGTACTCAATCCACGGATTAAACCTAACTTGCAATGCCTGAATGGAATTTTTCTTCACCCCTAGGTCTAAAAATGCATCTATGATATTTTTAGTTTTGTAACCCATAGCTTGGTTAAGCTTAGCTGCCGATGCACCTTTTTCTTCTAATGATAAAGTAAAACTAAATCTATCAGGCACACTATATACTTTGCCAATGCCTGTTACTTCTATCTGACGGGTAAGATCAACAGGTCCATTAACCTGCTTTGCACTTATTTGGCCAATACAAGCCAATAACACTACTAAAACTGTGATACGCATAACGATTCCTTTGTAAATTAAAGTAGCCAATGGTAACGGCTAATCATGAACCCTAACTTAATCATACTTATATTTTAAATTTTTCTGGGGCTCGCTTGTACTTAAGCACACAATTTTTGCAAATACAGACCGCATCACGACTGTCTTTTAGAAGTGCAATTAATGCTTTAGGGATAGGCTCATTAAAACACCAGCATGTGCCTTTGGTTGCCGTACATTGATTAGCAGTACGGCAGATTGGACATACCTGTGAATTTGATTGTAATAATTGAGAGCTAATAGGAATTGTCTTAATGTTGAGTAGGCACCTAGACAGTTTAAAAAGAATCTTCTGGAATATAAACCTCCCCTTTCATTAATTTTCTGGCGCTGCGACTCATAGATACTTTATCGATGCTCCAAACTTGGTTGCTACATTGCACTTCAGCCCCAACTTTCAAGGTGCCAGAGGGATGCCCAAACACTATGGTGTTTTTATTTGCTGCGCCTGCAGCTAGGTTGACTATGGTCCCTGGGATAGCAGCTGCACTTCCAATTGCTACAGCAGCTGTGCCCATCATGGCATGATGCAGCTTGCCCATTGAAAGGGCTCTTACAGACAGGTCTATGTCTTTTGCTAAAATCTTTTTGCCACTTGAGCTAATGTACTCTTTTGGCGGCGATACAAATGCAATCTTTGGAGTATGTTGTCTTGATTTGGCTTCATCAATATGATTGATTAAGCCCATTTTTACAGCACCATAGGCTCGAATTGTTTCAAATTTTCGCAGCGCTAAATCATCACTATTGATTTCCTCTTGTAATTCAGTCCCTGAGTACCCTAGGTCCGCAGCGTCCAAAAATATGGTTGGAATACCTGCGTTGATCATAGTGACCTTAAAGGTACCTATTTGAGGAACCGTTAAATCATCTATTAAATTACCTGTTGGAAAAGTAGCTTCGTTGGCATCAATTGGGGCCACAAAGTCGACTTTGACTTCAGCTGCAGGAAAAGTCACCCCATCAAGCTCAAAGTCACCAGTTTCTTGAACATTACCATTTACAATGGGAATATGGGCAATGATTGTTTTACTGATATTCGCTTGCCAAATACGAACTACAGCATAGCCATTTTCAGGTATTAGATTGCCATCAATTATCCCATTTTCAATGGCAAACGCCCCAACAGCTGCGGTTAAATTGCCACAGTTGCCACTCCAATCAATAAAAGGTTTGTCTATGGCTACCTGCCCAAATAGATAGTTTACATCATGGCCTGGCTCATCACTTTTTGAAAGAATCACTATTTTACTGGTACTAGAGGTAGCGCCCCCCAAACCATCGGTATGTTTACCATAGGGATCTGGGCTACCTATTACTCTTAACAGCAGATTATCTCTGGCTTTTCCAGGTTTTTGGGCTTTCAGCGGTAAATCTTCTAAATTAAAAAAAACACCTTTACTAGTACCACCACGCATATAAGTAGCAGGTATACCGATTTGCTTATTAATACTCATTGATTTTTCTCCCAATTACTCGCTACTAGCTTCAAGAAAATCTTGAGCAAAACGCTGTAACACCCCACCTGCTTCATACACTCGCACCTCTTCGGCTGTATCTAAGCGGCACTTTACCTCGATAGTTTGCTGTGAGCCGTTTTCATGGTTAATTTTAACGCTTAATTGACCAGTAGCACTGTGTTTACCGATAACATCAAAAGTTTCTTTTCCAGTTAAACCTAGGGTTATACGATTTTGTCCATTTAGAAATTCTAAAGGCAACACTCCCATTCCCACTAAGTTGGTTCGGTGAATTCGCTCAAACCCTTCTGCAAGTATGACTTCAACCCCAGCCAAACGTACTCCCTTAGCAGCCCAATCCCTTGACGAGCCTTGACCGTAATCTGCGCCAGCAATAATAATTAGAGCTTGTTTACGCTCCATGTAGGTTTCTATAGTTTCCCACATTCGCATCACCTTGCCCTCTGGCTCTAATCTTGCGAATGATCCCTGTTTAACTTGATTATTTTCTACCACCATTTCATTTAACAATTTAGGATTAGCAAAAGTTGCGCGCTGCGCGGTAAGGTGGTCGCCCCTGTGAGTAGCATAAGAATTGAAGTCTTCCTCAGGTAACCCCATTTTATGGAGATACTCTCCTGCCGCACTGTTCAACATAATTGCGTTTGAAGGCGATAAATGGTCAGTGGTAATGTTATCTCCTAGTATTGCCAAAGGTCGCATACCTTGCATGGTACGTTTACCTGCTAGTGCGCCCTCCCAGTATGGTGGTCGACGAATATAAGTACTTTGCGCCCGCCAATTGTAAAGAGGGCTGTCAGCAGGCTCAAATGCCCCTAAATCGAACATGGGGGTATACACTTTTTTAAACTGTTCAGGTTTAACAAATCGACTCACTATCTCGTCAATTTCTTGATCGTCTGGCCAAATATCTTTCAACCTAATGGCTGCGCCACTTTCATCGTACCCTAACGGGTCTTTTTCAATATCAAAACGAATGGTTCCGGCAATAGCATAAGCTACAACCAAAGGAGGCGACGCTAGAAACGCTTGCTTTGCATAGGGATGAATACGACCATCAAAATTTCGGTTACCGGACAAAACAGCAGTACTGTATAAATCTCTGTCTATCACTTCTTTTTGAATTTTTGGATCTAATGCACCGCTCATACCATTACAAGTGGTGCAGGCATAAGCGACTATGCCAAAGCCAAGCTTTTCCATTTCAGATAACAAGCCTGATTCTTGTAAATAATACTTAGCTACTTTAGAGCCTGGTGCAAAAGACGATTTAACCCAAGGTTTTCGCAGTAATCCTAGTTGATTAGCTTTTTTGGCAATTAACCCAGCAGCGACGACATTTCTGGGATTACTGGTGTTGGTACAGCTTGTAATGGCAGCAATAATTACAGCCCCGTCAGGCATTTTTCCTTCTAGATGCTCAACTTTCTTAGCTATGCCTTTATTTGCTAATTCTGATGTGGCCACTCGCCTATGTGGGTTCGAAGGGCCTGCCATGTTGCGGCCAACCTTTGATAGGTCAAACTCTAGGACTCTCTCATAGGTTACTTCTGCTAAATCATCCGCCCAAAGCCCGGTATGTTTTGCATAGGCTTGCACTAATTCAACTTGTTCTGGCTCTCGCCCTGTCATTTTTAAATAATCTATAGTTTGCTGATCAATATAAAATAACCCAGCTGATGCACCGTATTCAGGAGTCATATTAGAAATAGTGGCGCGGTCACCTATGGTTAACTGAGCGGCACCTTCTCCAAAAAACTCCAAGTATGAAGAAACCACCTTGGCGTCTCGTAAAAACTCTGTCAGCGCTAATACAATATCAGTGGCGGTTATCCCCGCTTGCCTAGTGCCAGTTAGTTTTACACCTATAATGTCCGGCAATCGCATCATAGATGGTCGCCCCAACATGACGGTTTCTGCCTCTAACCCTCCCACACCAATTGCGATGACGCCTAATGCATCTACATGGGGAGTATGGCTATCTGTTCCCACACAGGTATCAGGAAATGCAACCCCATCCCGTAATTGGATCACCGGCGACATCTTCTCCAAATTAATTTGATGCATGATGCCATTACCTGCAGGTATAACATCAACGTTTTTAAAGGCTGTTTTAGTCCACTCTATAAAGTGAAAACGGTCTTCATTACGTCTATCTTCAATGGCTCTGTTCTTTTGAAATGCGTCAACTTCAAACCCACCGTGTTCTACCGCTAAGGAATGATCAACAATTAACTGGGTAGGTACAACCGGATTCACTTTTGAAGGGTCGCCACCTTGGTCGGCTATGGCATCACGAAGCCCAGCTAAATCAACTAATGCGGTCTGACCTAAAATATCGTGACATACAACACGGGCTGGATACCAAGGAAAGTCTAAATCCTGCTTAGAATCTATGAGTTGTAATAAGGACTCTTGCAACGTCTCAGGTGAACATTTTCTAACTAACTGCTCCGCTAAAATACGGGAGGTATAGGGTAACTTTTTATAGGCCCCTGCTCGAATAGTATCTACGGCTTCTTTGGTATCAAAGTAGTCGATAGACATGCCATTGTATTTAAAGTTTGGAAGCGACTTACGAAATTCATAGTTCATAAAAAGACTCAAAAGATAGGAAACTGAAAATAGGCCGAATAACATTCGGCCTAACTCTTTGGATTAGCGCTCTGATATAGCAGTAACCACTCTAGGCTTCGCACCTATGTAATCTGCACTAGGCCTAATAATACGATTGTTTGAACGTTGTTCCATGACATGGGCTGCCCAGCCTGTCAAACGCGAACATACAAATATTGGGGTAAATAGTTTTGTCGGGATGCCCATGTAAAAATAAGCAGATGCATGAAAAAAATCAGCGTTACAAAACAGTTTTTTGGTGTCCCACATAAACTCTTCACAAGCCACAGATATATCGTATAAGGATGAATCACCATATTCATCTGCCAGCTTTTCAGACCACCTTTTTATGATGACATTACGGGGATCGGACTCTCGATAAATAGCATGGCCAAAGCCCATGATTTTTTCTTTACGGGCTAACATTCCTGCCATTTGTTCTTTGGCATCGTCAGGAGAAGTAAATTTCTCAATCATCTCCATTGCCGCTTCATTTGCTCCCCCATGTAATGGACCTCTAAGAGAGCCTATTGCGCCCGTGATACAGGAGTGCAAGTCAGATAATGTGGATGCACATACTCTAGCGGTGAAAGTAGAAGCATTAAATTCATGTTCAGCATATAGAATAAGGGACACGTCCATCACTCTTTGATGCTGAGCGGATGGTGTTTTACCGGTTAATAACTTTAGAAAGTGGCCAGCAAGAGAAGGCTCTTCACTGCTGCAATCTATTTCAATACCTTGATGGCTGTAACGGTACCAAAAACACATAATGGCAGGAAATGCCGCCAGTAAACGATTAGCAGCTTGGCCTTGATTAGAAAAATCGCCTTCTGGCTCGAGATTTCCTAAAAATGAACAGCCAGTGCGCATTACATCCATAGGGTGTGCGTCAGCAGGAATAAGTTTTAGTACCGATTTAAGTGCTTCAGGTAAGTCCCTTTGTTGGGCTAGTGTTTGTTTATAGCTATCTAATTGTTGCTGATTTGGAAGCTCACCATTAAACAGTAGGTAAGCCACTTCCTCAAATGTAGCGTTATCAGCAAGATCTGAAATATCGTACCCACAATATGTTAAACCTGAACCTGACTTTCCAACTGTACATAATTTAGTTTCACCGGCACTTTGGCCACGTAAACCGGCACCACTTAGTTTTTTATCCACCATAATTTTGTCCTGTTTGTTAACAATGTCAGCGCGCAAAAAAATACGCCGTACTTAAAAAAGCTCCATAGCGATTACTTGTTTTTTCCTTCTGAGAACAAGCTATCTAACTTTTGCTCATACTCGTGATATCCAAGGTAATCGTATAACTCCATACGAGTCTGCATTGTTTCGACAACCGCTTTTTGGTCACCGTTAACAAGGATAGACTGGTAAACATTTTCAGCGGCTTTGTTCATTGCTCTAAAGGCACTAAGGGGATACAACACCATATCTGCCCCCCACTCTTTAAGCTCACTAGCATTCCAAAGTTCGGTTTGCCCAAATTCGGTAATATTTGCCAATATTGGAACATCTAATGCTTCAGCAAAGGCACGGTAATGCGCCTCAGTTTTTACTGCTTCTGCAAAAATTCCATCGGCACCAGCTGCCACATAATCTTTGGCTCGGCTGATGGCGGCATCAATGCCTTCTTGGGCAAATGAGTCGGTTCTAGCCATAATAAAAAAATCAGGATCGGTTCTGGCGTCAACGGCAGCTTTTATGCGGTCTACCATTTCAGCACTAGAAACAATTTCTTTGTTTGGCCTATGACCACAGCGCTTTTGCGCAACCTGATCTTCCATATGTACCGCAGCAGCTCCCGCTTTTTCCATATCTCTAATGGTTTTAGCTATGTTAAATGCACCGCCCCAGCCTGTATCTATGTCCACCATTAGGGGTAAATCGCAGGCGCTAGTGATACGCTGAACATCAACCAGCACATCATTTAAAGATGTCATTCCTAAATCAGGCAAGCCATAAGAGGCATTGGCTACCCCTCCACCAGATAAATAAATGGCCTGATGCCCTATTTGCTTAGCCATCATGGCGGTATACGCATTGATGGTGCCGACAATTTGTAAAGGAGTATTGTTTTTTAAGGCGTCGCGAAAACGCTTTCCTGCTGACTTCATAGTGTGTTCATCCGATTTTCAACGTTTAGACGGGATGCTGAGATATGCCTACGCATGAGTATTTCAGCTAATTCGCCATCTTTATCTTCGATGGCCTGAATAATATTTTCGTGTTCTCTGAAGGCTTTTTTAGCTCTGGGGCTGGCCATACCGAACTGAAAGCGGTACATACGCACTAGGTAGTAAAGTTCTTCACACAGCAGGCGTATCAACAATTTATTGCCACTGCCCATGACAATACGAAAGTGAAAGTCGAGATCACCTTCTTCTTGAATGTAAGCCTCGCCCTGTTGCAATGATTCAGTTTGGTTGTGAATAACAAGTAGGTTTCTTAGTTCAGCGATTTGCTCTTTGGTCATATTTTTTGCAGCCAAACGGCATGCAGTACCTTCCAATGACTCTCGCACTCTAAATATTTCTAAAAGCTGCTCTGTCGACAATGTGACAACTCGATACCCAATATTGGCTTTTCGTTCCAATAAGCCGCAACCTTCTAAACGAGACAGGGCATCTCGTAAGGTGCTACGACTAATATCATAGTATTTGGCTAATTCTGGCTCGCTAAGTTTAGTGCCAGTGAAGATATCCCCTTCAACGATACGCTGACGCAAATCTGTAAAAACAGTATCTGCTCGGGTTAATTTTGATGTGGAAGTAGTACTAGAATCAAGCAAAGCATATTGTCGACAAATTAAATGATGTAGAACATATTAAAACAAATATTCTATATATCAAGATAAATTGTCGACAATTTTTTAAGGGTGAGAATTATTTTAGTACGTCGTTTAGTGCATTAACACAATAGTCAACATTCTTTTGATTCGAGGCACAGCCCATTAATCCGATGCGCCACACCTTGCCTGCTAAACCTCCTAAACCAGCCCCAATCTCTAGATTATAGTCGTTTAACAGCTTAGCTCTGACTTCGGCATCATCTATGTGTTCGGGTATCCGCACAGAGTTTAGTTGCGGTAAACGATATTGCTCATCCACTGCAAGCTCTAGCCCTAATTTTTCTAGGCCCGATTTAAGGCTTAAATGGTTTGTTTGGTGTCTCTTCCAAGATTCTTGTAAACCTTCATTTTTTAATATCAATAAAGATTCATGGAGCGCATATAGGCTATTTACAGGTGCCGTATGGTGGTAGGCTCGCTTAGCGCCTTTACCCCAATAACCCATCACAAGATCCATATCTAAAAACCAACTTTGCACTGGTGTTTTTCTAGCTTTAATGGCTTCAATCGCCAGTGGACTAAAGGACACTGGAGATAAGCCTGGCACACATGACAAGCACTTTTGTGTACCTGAGTATATGGCATCGATTTGCCATTCATCGACTTTAAGTTCACTGCCACCTAATGAGGTAACAGCATCTACTATAGTTAGGCAGTTATATTCTTTCGCTAGCTTACAAAGCGCTTCAGCGTCGTTCAGAACCCCAGTAGATGTTTCAGCATGTACAAAAGCAACGGCTTTAGCATCGGGGTTGGCTTCAAGTGCTTCTTGTAATTTACTAAGACTTGTCTGTTTTCCCCATTCATCTTCAACAGTAATAGCCACACCGCCGCAGCGTTCTACATTTTGTTGCATACGCCCGCCAAACACACCATTTTGGCAAACAATAACCTTATCCCCTGGCTCAACTAAATTCACAAACACTGCTTCCATTCCAGCTGAGCCCGGTGCAGATATGGGCATGGTCAGTTCATTTTTGGTTTGAAATGCATATTGTAATAATGATTTTACTTCATCCATCAAAGCCACAAATTGAGGGTCTAAATGCCCAATAGTTGGCCTAGCTAGAGCCTGTAATACTTGAGGATAAACATCAGATGGACCCGGCCCCATTAAGATACGCTTGGGGGGTATGAAAGAAGAAAATGTTGTAGACATAAAAGATAACCTATAAAAATTTATTAAAGAGAGTGTGCCAATGTTTATTTAATTCAACAACCACTTAATGGTGAGCATAAACAAGATAAATAATGCACGTAAATGATAAAGATATTGCTGTATTGATACGGGAAGCGCAGCTAATGCCAGCTCCCATTATTGACTTATGGAGCTTAACTTTGGATTTTTAATGCTTCTGAAAACCATTTGCCATTGTGAACATAATGTTGCGCTGACTTTTCTAAAAGCTTTCGTTGTTCTTGGGGAATACTTTTAACGACTTTTGCTGGGCTCCCCATAACCAAGGACCCATCAGGTATCTCCATGTTTTCAGTGACTAAACTATTAGCGCCTATCACGCAATGCTTACCAATTTTAGCACCATTTAAAACCACGCTATTGATACCAATTAAGCTGTAATCTTGGATAGAACAACCATGCAGCATGACCTTATGCCCCACGGTTACTCCTTTTCCAATACTCATTGGACCCCCTTTGTCTGTGTGCAAGATGGCGCCGTCTTGAATATTAGAGTCCTCACCCACTGTGATAAGGTCGCTATCACCTCTGATTACAGCGTTAAACCAAACACTCACATTTTTCTCTAGTTTAACTTGGCCTATAACGTGACAGCCAGGTGCTAAATACACCCCAGAAGCTTTATCTACTTTGTGTTTTCCTAATGAATACATCATATTATCGACTAATCTTACGCATCAGGCCTTCTTGCATAGTGGAAGCCACAAGTTTTCCTTCGCGATTAAAGAACTGACCTCTAACTAAGCCCCTAGCACTACCACTAAAGGGACTTTCAGCGCAGTATAATAGCCATTCATCAAAATCAAAGTGATGATGAAACCACATTGAATGGTCTATGGTGGCAATTCGCAAGTTTTTATCACGCACCGAAATCCCATGGGGTTGAAGACTCGTAGCTAAAAAGTTGTAATCAGACGCATAGGCCAACATCACTTGATTCAAATTAAGATTACCAGAGAGAACGTCTTCTGCCTTCATCCATATATAACGCTTGGGCTCAAGCACTTCTGGGCTATTGATATCTATGGTTTGCACCGTACGCATATCAATAACTTTGTGGTACGCAATGCTAGTGGGACTTGCGCCCAACTCTTTTGCAATTTTCTCCATTAATCTGATGTCTGGGGTTATCGACTCAGGAGGCGGCACATCAGGCATAACTGCAGCTTGATGCTGTAGCCCTACTTCTGGACTTTGAAAAGACGCGGTCATGTAAAATATACTTTTGCCATTTTGGATTGCTTTGATTCTTCGAGTGGAGAAACTTCTGCCATCTCGAACATTTTCAACGTCAAATACCACAGGCTTAGTGGCATCGCCCGGTAATAAGAAATAGCTATGAAATGAGTGGGCTATTCTCCCCTCAGGCAAAGTGAGCTGAGCAGCAGCTAATGCTTGTGCCAAGACTTGGCCGCCGAATAAAGCCCTAAATCCTAAGTCCCAACTTTGACCTCTAAATAGGCCTTTCTCTAAGGTTTCTAAGTTAAACAAATCAACTAATTTTATATCTGACATGTGTTCTCTATATTTTTTACAAATCAATAGCCGCTGGCTAAGACGTTATTATTAGGCTTACAAGTTAAAATTTATCAGGTTATTGACTTTGATGCTCATAGAATATTAATGATAGTTAGCAAGGTTTATAAAACGTCATCAAAGACTCATAGTTAGTTAATATAACTATTCAGCTTACCTTTTTACTGATTTTTAGCCTTCAATTAACCATTCAACCTTAAAACTCGCGCCACTATCTTGTGCTAATAAAGGGGTTATTTGCTGCAAAGATTTTTCCATATTGACATCTAACTGCCAAGGCGCATTAATAATGACCATTCCAGAGCCATACATACCACCAAAGTCACTGGGCGAGGTTACGCATAACTCAATATTAAGTAGATTTTTAAAGGGCTGCTGGCTTAATGAGGTAATTAGACTCTGACTTTTACCCAACTTACTATTTGTGGTGCTAAAACTGTTTTCATCGGTTTTTCTTTCACTTATTAGCGGATACCAAATAGCAAAAATTCCCGTTGCCCAACGTTTATGAACCTTACAAACTGTCTGTAACACTTGCTCATACTCTGACTCTAACTCATAGGGAGGATCGATTAACACTAAGCCTCTTTTCAAAGCTGGTGGCGTCAAAGCAATTAGCCCTTCAAAACCATCTCTGTGATGAATTGAGATATTTTTACCATTCAAATTTTGCTTTAGATTTTTAACTTCTTGGGGGTGCCACTCCATCAAAGTTAACTTGTCTTGTTCTCTGAGCAAAGATTTAGCAATCTCTGGTGAACCTGGATATTGATTAAACTTTTGATAAGCAGTCACAAGCTCATGATATTGATTAACCAAAACATGGCTATTTTTATCTATGGCTAAACGTTCAATACCTTGCTTAAACTCTAGGGTTTTCAGTGCTTCTTGCGACTGTAAATCATACACTCCTGCCCCACTGTGGGTATCAAAGTACTCAAAGCCTTTATCCTTCTCTTTTAGCTTATTGATAAGCATCATTTGGCAGATGTGTTTTAAAACATCTCCATGATTTCCTGCGTGAAAACTATGACGGTAACTAAACAAAAGGCAACTCCACTGGATTTAATATTCCTATAATAAAACAAATTCCCTTGTCTTATTACTGTTAAGTACATTAAAAGTAACCATTGTATTATTTTAAAAATAAATACACCTGGAGTTTTAGGGTAACAAATCTACCTCACACAAAAAGCCTCTAGTCTGAGGACTAACTTAGCTGCATAATATGTTGAAAAATAACAAAAGTTTAGTTGATTTCATCAAGATAAACTGTCATCAAAACCAATAAAAATATCAAGGGAAATTTATGCAGAAACACTATCCATTAAGTGTATTAATGTTATCTCTGACTGCTGCTTTATCTAGCTGCGGGGCAGATCAAACATTACCAAAAGGTGCAGATACAAGTCTAACCAGCAAACAACTAACAGCAACAGATGCGGTGCAGTTTGTAGAGCAAGCTCAACAAGAAATTGAGACATTGATGACTCCCTCTGCTCAAGCGGCTTGGGCTTATCAAACCTATATAAATCAAGACACAGCGGCCCTGTCAGCTTACATGAATGAAAAGCTGGGGAGCTTGTCTACTAAGCTAGCGAAACAAGCAGCCGACTTTAATCATGTTGAAGTAGATGCAGATACCCGTCGTAAACTCGATTTAATGCGCAACAGTTTAGTACTGCCGGCCCCAGCCGATCCAACAAAATCTCAAAAGTTATCACAAATCACTTCTGACTTAGAAGGTATGTACGGTAGCGGCAAATACTGTCGAGATTCAGAACAATGCATGGGGTTAACCCAGATGTCTGCAATTATGGCCACTAGTCGAGATGAGGCTGAATTACTTGAACTTTGGGAAGGTTGGCGTGAAGTGTCTCCTCCTATGAAGCCTTTATACGAAGAAGAAGTGGTACTGGCGAATGAAGGAGCTAAAGAGCTTGGCTTTGAAGATATCAGTGCCCTTTGGCGTGGTAGTTATGACATGCCGGCAGACGACTTTTCCATGGAGCTAGACAGATTGTGGGGGCAGGTTAAGCCCTTCTATGACGCTTTACATTGTCATGTAAGAGCCGAGCTCGGTGAAGAGTATGGCGAGGGCAAAGTGCCTCAAGATAAGCCAATACCAGCTCATCTACTTGGTAATATGTGGGCCCAATCATGGGGGAATATATACGACATAGTTAAACCTGAACAAAAACTTGAAGTCATAGACGTCACTGCCGCTTTAGCTAAACATAACTACGACGAAGTGACCATGGTGAAGCAAGCCGAGTCATTTTTCTCTTCACTGGGGTTTGAACCCTTACCTGATACTTTTTGGGAGCGCTCTCAGTTTACTAAACCTGCTGACAGAGATGTCATCTGTCATGCATCGGCCTGGAACTTAAACGACATTGATGATTTACGGATCAAAATGTGTATTCAAAAAACCGGTGAAGAATTTGCTGTAATACACCATGAACTCGGTCATAACTATTACCAGCGGGCATATAACACTCAGCCTTTGCTTTATCGGGGGTCAGCTAACGACGGTTTTCATGAAGCTATAGGCGACACTATTGCCTTGTCGATTACCCCTAAATACCTAAAAGAAATAGGGTTAGTGGATACCGTGCCAGATGCTTCAAATGATATCGGTATGTTGTTAAAGCTTGCCTTAGATAAAATTGCCTTTGTGCCCTTTGGTTTGATGGTAGACCAATGGCGCTGGAAAGTATTTTCTGGAGAAGTCACGCCAGAAAATTACAACACAGCTTGGTGGGAGCTTCGAGAAAAGTATCAAGGAGTTATGGCCCCTGTTGAACGTCCAGCAGATGCTTTTGACCCAGGTGCTAAATATCATGTACCGGGAAACACCCCTTACACCCGCTATTTTTTAGCTCATATTTTGCAATTTCAATTTCACAAAACCTTATGTGAGATTTCGGGTAACACAGATCCTGTACATCGCTGCTCAATTTACGGCAGTAAAGAAGCGGGGGCTGCGTTAAACGCCATGTTAGAAATGGGCAAAAGTCATACTTGGCAAGAAGCCTTGGCGAGTTTAACTGGAAAAGGTGAAATGGATGCAAGTGCAATCTTGGATTATTTTGCTCCATTAAAAGTCTGGCTTGATGAACAAAACAAAGACAGAAGCTGTGGGTGGACTAATTAAAGATTAGGAAGCTCAAATACGAGTTGTCAGGGACGACAACTCGATAATTCAAGGCGTAATTTTATGACTCCCAGCTTTTGGCTTTTTGGTCATCACTTTGCTTAGATTCAACCCAGTATTCACCTGTATCACTTGACTCTTTTTTCCAAAATGGTGCCTGTACTTTTAAATAATCCATTATAAATTCAGCACCTTGAAAGGCTGCTTGCCTATGCTGACTGGTCACACCCACAAATACTATTTGCTCGGAAACGTCTAGCTTCCCTACCCTATGTACTACTCTTACCCTACCTAAAGGCCACTTGTCTCTTGCTTGCTCAATAATTGCTTGCAAAGACTTTTCAGTCATCCCAGGATAATGCTCTAAAAAAAGACTCTTTACAGTTTGCTCTGCATTCATGTCTCTAACCAGACCACAAAAAGTCACCACAGCGCCATCTTGACTATTACCAGTAATTAAGGCTTGGTACTCTTGTGCAAGACTAAAATCAGCTTCTTGAACTTTGATATAGGTGTTTGCATCAATCATAGCCATTAGCCTCCTGTTACAGGAGGGAAAAATGCGACTTCATCGGCGTCTTTTATAATCGTATCTTCACTCGCCATTTGCTGATTTACAGCCACCAGAGCCGTTCCAAACCCAAGGTTTTCTCTCCAAACATCACCTTTGACCACCAAAACGTCTCTTAGCTTGGCAACAGTATCTAAGGTTACGCCGTCATTGCTAAACTCAAGTGTTAAACGAGTGGTGTTGATCCGCTCTTTTAGTTGTCCAAAAAATAAAATTGTAATCATTTGCTGTTGTTACCTTGTCCAATCACCGCTTTTACCACCTTGTTTCTCTAAGACCTGTATATCGCTAATTGTCATTAAAGGGTCTACCGCTTTACACATATCAAATAAGGTCAATGTGGCTACGCTAACAGCGGTAAGAGCTTCCATTTCTACCCCTGTTTTACCGGCTAACTTGCACAAGGCCTCTACCCTGATGCTGTTTTCATTGGCTTCAGGATAAAAGTCTACTTGAATTTTAGTTAGCATTAGTGGGTGACATAAAGGAATAAGATCTCCACATTTCTTAGCTGCTTGAATACCTGCTATGCGGGCTACCGACAATACATCACCTTTAGCATGCTGGTTATTAACCACCATTTCGAAAGCGGTTTTAGACATGTTAATTCTGCCTTGGGCCACGGCTAGTCGCTTGGATATTGTCTTATCAGACACATCCACCATATTGGCTTGACCGTGCTCATCAACATGGGTCAATACATCTGAATTTGGATTTGTCATCTTATGCCTCTCTGGACTCACATGTTGTCGTTATGTTTTTTAAATGAACCACGAAGTTACAAGGTCTGTGGGTATTATCTAATTGCTCTAGTAGTATGCCATTCCACGCTGTTTTACATGCTCCGGTTGAGCCTGGCATACAGAAAATAGCAGTACCATTTGCCATCCCAGCAAGGGCTCTGGATTGCACAGTTGATGTGCCTATTTCTAAATAGGAAATATGTCTGAAGAGCTCACCAAAACCCTCAATACTTTTATCGAACAAAGGTTGCATAGCTTCTGGCGTGGTATCTCTTGCGGTAAAACCTGTACCACCTGTCACTAATACCACTTGTATGTTTTTTGAGGCTATCCAGTTAGAAACCAAGGCTCTTATTTGAAATTTGTCATCTATTACAATCTGTTTATCTAATACATTATGTCCAGCAGCTTCGGCAGCACTCACTAAATAAGCACCTGAGGTATCGTTAGCTTCGGTGCGAGTATCAGACACAGTCAATACAGCAATGTTTAAGGGCTCTTTTGGGGCAGAGGCGTTTGCTTTCATGGTTTTATTTCTCATTTTTCATTTCGCAGTGCATTTGCCACTGCTGTGGAGTATTAATGTTATCAAAAGGCTCTGTGGCTTGAGGAGCTAACCTCTCTCCATTTAAACCATTAATAAAATTTCGAATTGAATACTGCTTATCTTTTTGTTGCAGATTTTCAGTGCTGTCAGTATGTGGAAACAAACCGTCAAGATAATCCAAAACATTTTTAACTACTGGGATATACAAAGGGAAATTAAAGGTGTCAAAACCCACCAAAACACCAGACTCTCTCCCCCGTACTAACAACTGATTTAGTTCGTTTAAAGAAAGGTTTGGCATATCAATGGGAACAACAATAAGCTCTGTGACATTAGGATAATGCAACCGGATATATTGTACTCCAGCATGAATACCAGACATAGGACCTAGTTTAGGGTAAAGATCGACAATACCCTGTGGATGCTGCGAGCCACTGACTAAAATAGGCTCACATACTTGTGATAACAGTTGTTGGCTATTCTCAAGTAGCGAAAGGTTATTGTGAGCTAGTCTGAGGTAACTCTTATCAAGCCCCATTCGCCTAGACTGGCCACCGGCTAGAACAAGTCCTGCTAACATCACCCACCAATCATAGCTAGGTGTTTAGTCGCTCCGGTGTAACCTTCTTGCAACCAATGTGTCGCTTTTTTATCACCTAACAAGGCAGTTAGCTGATGCTGTAACATTTCATCGTTGGCACTTTGTAAGGCAGGCCTAATATCTAACCCTTGTTCAGAAAACAAACATAAATGTAATTTACCTAGAGACGATATCCGTAACCTATTACAACTGGCACAAAAATCCTTACTGTAAGGCATAATTAATCCCATTCGTCCTTCAAAATCAGGATGATAGAACTCTTGAGCAGGGCCAGATGATTTATCGCGAATTAGTTGACTCCAACCGCCAGCCAGTAATTTATCTTTAATAGGCATACCAGAAACATGGTTTTGTTGGAAAAACTCGTTGTTATCACCGGTTTGCATCAGCTCAATTAGCCTTAAGGTAACGGGCGTTGTTTTTAACCAAGCTAAAAAAGGCTCAAGCTCTTTTTCGTTATATTGCTTCATTAATACGGCGTTAACTTTTACACGCACCCCTAAAGCTAATGCCTTATCAATACCTCGTAATATACTTTCTAACTTATTGTGTCCGGTAATAGAGGCAAACATTCTAGGATCTAGACTATCAATACTGATATTTAAGGCATCTAGACCCGCATCGACCCAAGCTTGAATATCTGACTCTAACTTGAAGCCATTAGTCGTCATGGCTATATGTTCAATGCCAGCAGTCGAGGCACAAACTTTGATGATATCGCATAAGTCTTTTCTTAGTGCAGGCTCGCCACCTGTAATGCGAACCTTACTAGTGCCAAGTTTAGCAAACCCTGAAACTAGGGTTTTGATCTCAGAAACCTTTAAAAAGTCTCGGTCGTTTTCGCACTGATAACCGTCTGGTAAACAATAGTTACACCTAAAATTACAGACATCAGTAATAGACAGTCGCAAGTAATGGAAGCGACGCCCAAATTTATCTTCTAACATAGATTGTTAACACCTTTCCAAAATGAAGAGATTAAGACTCTTACGGGAGGCTGCTCAATTTCTTTTGCAACCCTGGCAAACCTGAGATTTGCGGCCCAAACACCATGTCTATGATTTAGGTGTAGAGGCTCGGAGTTATAAAACGCTGAAAGGATTCAGCAGTTGATTCCAACTATTTGTATCATAAATGCTTATTGGTGTCATAAAAACACTAGGTTTGTATAAAAATATATGGCATTTTTAATCTGGCACATAAGTTGTAGTTAAACTGACTAGGAAGAATAAATCGTTCTTAAAAACAGCACTTTTAAAGTGCAATTATGAAGGACTAATGTATTAATGATCAGTGAATTCATCAAACAACATAAGCTATCGGAAGCATTTATTGATATTGCCAACCAATATTATGTGCCCTTAGCGGAAGAAATTAAAATGCACCAAACAAGTGCAGACACACCCTATTTTGTTGGCATAAATGGCAGTCAAGGTTCGGGTAAGTCTACTTTATCTGAATTTATTAAGGCCTATCTTACAGAAACCCATTCTCTTAACGTAGTAGTGATGTCATTAGATGACTTCTATTTTAGCCATGCTAAGCGGCATAGCCTTGCAGAAACCATACACCCACTATTACAAACCCGTGGCGTACCAGGTACCCATGATATGGAACAGGCAAAAGAAGTATTAAATGCTTTAAGACAACAACAAACCGCAACAATTCCTAGGTTTAATAAAGCGACAGACGACCCACATCCCGTTGCTAACTGGACAACAATTACTAAAGCTGTTGATATAGTGATATTCGAAGGCTGGTGTTGGGGGGTTCAAGCTCAATCACCAGAACAACTTAAAGAGCCTGTGAATAAATTAGAGTCAGACCAAGACCCAGAAGCCGTTTGGCGTACCTATGCCAATACTCAGCTTTCACTTCACTATGCGTCTTTATATAGTTTTATGGATAAGTGGGTGATGTTAGCCGCGCCTTCGTTTAAAGATGTTTATGGCTGGCGATTAGAGCAAGAGCAAAAATTAATTGCAGCAGTCGGGTCAAAGCCACACTCTGGTTTGATGAATGAACAACAAATTTTAGATTTCATTCAGTATTATCAAAGACTCACTGAACATGGATTAAAAACTTTACCTGCTGCCTGTGATCATGTATTTAAACTAAACGCTAAGCGAAAAATTGTTGAACACACCACTAAGGAAGTTCATGAATAACGAGATATTAGTTTTTAGTGATTTAGACGGAACCCTACTTGATCACCATACCTATAGTTTTGCAGCAGCCGTCCCTACCCTAGATAAATTAGCTGAACAAAATATTCCTGTTATACCAACCACCAGTAAAACCTACGCTGAATTGAAACAAATTCGCAGTGATTTAGGGCTACAGACGCCATTTATCGTTGAAAATGGTGCCGCGATATTTATACCCGAAGGTTTTTTTAATGAGCAACCAAAAGATACCTTGGCTAAAAACGGTTTTTGGATTAAGGAGTTTTCAAAACCAGTAGCTTACTGGCGTGGATTACTAGATAAATTAAAAGGCGAATTTGATGGCCAGTTTAATCATTTTGCCAATATGACAAATGCAGAAATAGTTGATGCAACTGGACTGTCCCAAGCCCAAGCGGAACTAGCAAGTGCAAGAGAATATGGCGAGCCTATATTATGGTTAGGTGACCAAGATACCAAAGTTCTGTTTTTAAAAGCGTTAGAAAATTTAGGCGCTAAACCTTTACAAGGAGGCAGGTTTTTACACTTATCTGGCGAATGTGATAAAGGTAAAGCTTTGATTTGGCTAAAAAAACTATTTGAATCTACGAAAGCAAATAAGGAGTACACCAGCATTGCCCTAGGTGATGGTCAAAATGACGTTGCTATGCTTAATGCGGCTGATATCGCAGTAAGAATATTATCACCTGTAAATGAACCACCAATACTCACGAAAGAAAATGATGTTCATACCACTAAGCGATTCGGGCCAGAGGGATGGGCTGACAGCCTAAACCACATTATTTTCAATTGTTAATTTTTTCATAACCGGAACACGGAGCTATAATGGCTGATTTTTATCAAAACGGTATTGTAACCACTTTACATAACCTCTCAGAGCGCCCTATTGAAGATCTTGAAAAAGAATTAATGGGATTCGCTAAAAAACGCCCCATGGCGTTAATTCTTCCTTCTTTATTTTCAGAATTAGAAGGCGAAGCCTTACCTAATATCATTAACCACATCAGCAAAGTACCTTATCTTTCTCAAATCGTTATTGGTCTAGACAGAGCTGAACTCGAACAATACCAACATGCTTTGAAGTTCTTTGGAAAACTTCCTCAAGACCACAGAGTTTTATGGAACGATGGCCCAAGATTAAAAGCTTTGGATGCTAAATTAGAGTCACTAGGTTTAGCCCCTAAAGAATTGGGCAAAGGTCGTAACGTTTGGTATTGCATGGGATATATACTGGCAACAGGTAAAGCTGAGTCAGTGGCGCTCCATGACTGTGACATACTCACTTACGACCGTGGATTATTGGCTAGGTTAATATACCCAGTAGCCAACCCTCAATTTAACTATGAATTTTGTAAAGGCTATTACGCCCGTGTTGCAGATGGAAAAATAAATGGACGTGTATCTCGTTTATTGGTTACACCATTAATCAGAGCGTTACAAAAAATTGTTGGACACAATGACTATTTAGAATACATGGACAGCTTTAGATATCCGCTAGCGGGAGAATTTTCATTTAGAAGAGATGTTTTAAATGATATTCGTATACCAAGTGATTGGGGCTTAGAGATAGGTGTGTTATCTGAAATGCAGCGCAACTACTCTCACAACAGACTGTGCCAAGCGGATATTGCTAAAACCTATGATCATAAGCATCAAGATTTATCCGCTGATAATGAAAATGGTGGCCTATCAAAGATGTCTATAGATATCACCAAGGCGCTATTTAGAAAATTAGCCACCCAAGGGGAAACCTTTACAACAGAGTCTTTCAGATCATTAAAGGCAACCTATTATCGAATTGCCTTAGATTTTGTGGAAACCTACCACAATGACGCCATTATGAACGGCCTTAATCTAGATATTCACAACGAAGAAAAAGCAGTAGAACTTTTTGCTCGAAACATTATGACAGCCGGTGAAAGTTTTCTAGATAACCCAATGGAAACGCCTTTCATTCCTAGTTGGAATCGTGTAGTCAGTGCAATGCCAGATGTTTTAGACGAATTAAAAGATGCAGTAGAAAAAGATTACTTAGAGTTTAACCAAGCATAGGGGGCAATAGATGTTATCGGTATTTGAGCAACTAACTGAAAGAGTTGAACATCACTTAGATGTAATATACCAAGACGTTGACTTGGCGGTGTCCCATAAAGAGCTTGCAGGGACACTTATCAACACAATGGGAATTGTTGAAGATAAGTTAACAGAAGAACCAAAACGCCATCATAACAATTGGGATCAGAAGGATGTCATGCTTATCACTTATGGTGATAGCATTGAAAAAGAAGGTGAGAAGCCACTTAAAACTCTTCATAGCTTTTTAAAGCAATATTGTGGAGACTCTATTAATAGTGTGCATATTTTGCCCTTTTTTCCCTATAGTTCTGATGATGGTTTTTCAGTTATAGATTACTCAAGCGTCAACGAGTCATTAGGAAACTGGGATGACATTGAAGATATTACAAAAGACTATCGCATGATGTCTGATGTGGTAATAAATCACTGTTCTTCTAGAAGCGCTTGGTTTCAAAACTTTATTAAAGGTGAAGGACCAGGTAGTGATTTTTTCTTCACGGCTTTACCTATTGATGATATTTCTGAAGTGACTCGTCCGCGTACTTCTGACCTATTGAGGCTCACTGAAACTCAAAACGGCGAAAAGTATGTGTGGTGTACCTTTAGTCACGATCAAGTAGATTTTGATTTCAGGAATCCAGCGGTACTCGATACCTTTGTTTCCATTATTCGCCAATATTTAGATACTGGTATTCGAATATTTCGACTTGATGCTGTGGCATTTTTATGGAAAAAACTCGGCACTACTTGTATCAACTTAGAGCAAACCCATGAAGCAATAAGACTATTACGTACCCTTATTGAACATGCAGTAAGCGATGCAGTTATCATCACAGAAACTAACATTCCCAATCGTCAAAATTTGACTTATTTTGGTAATGCCAATGAAGCGCATGGGATCTATAACTTTTCATTGCCTCCATTACTTGTTAACTCCTTAGTAACAGGATCATGTACCCATTTGAAAGCTTGGCTGTGCAGCATGCCTCCAGCGCAAAATGGTACCTTTTTCTTTAACTTTATCGCCTCCCATGACGGCATAGGGTTAAGACCTGCTGAAGGCTTATTAGACGATGAAGAACTAGGCACCCTAGTTAATACTATGCAAAATTTTGGTGGCCGTATCTCATGGAGAAAGTCAGAAACCGGAGAACAAAAAGCCTACGAAATTAACATTGCTTTGTATGACGCCTTGCAAGGCACCACTAAAGGTACCGACAAATGGGGCTTAGAACGTTTTGTTTGTGCCCACAGCGTAATGTTTGCCTTAGAAGGTATTCCAGGTTTATACATTCATAGTTTGCTTGGCACCACCAATGATTACGAGCGTGTGAAAAATACCAGTCATAATCGTTCTATCAATCGTCATAAGTGGCAATACGGGCAACTGCAGAATGAACTAGCATCGCCCTATAGTCAGCATGCAAAAGTGCACGCTCGAATTACCGAGCTGTTGAATATACGCAAAGAACAGCCTGCTTTTCACCCTAATGCCACACAATTTACGCTGCAATTAGGTGAACAATTGTTTGGATTTTGGCGACAAAGCTTAGGACGTAGCCAAAGTATTTTCTGTGTATTTAATGTATCAGACGAACCACAGATGATGAGATTGAGTGACTTAAACCTAATTGGTACAGACTCTTGGATAGACCTGATTAGCGGTGAAACCATTAGCCTCGAAGATTTAGAATACGAAGTTGCACCCTATCAATCTTTGTGGATATCCAACCGCTTAAAATAAAAGATAGTATTTCTAACCTGCTGTTTAGCAGGTTAGAAATCTAGTGTGATTGAACTAATTTAATACAACCGGTAGTTCCTCTCTAGCTCCCCACTCTGCCCATGAACCATCATACACAACTAAATTTTGGTAACCTACTTGGCTTGCTGCTAACGCTAAAATACAGGCAGTAACACCTGAACCACAGCTAAAAACCAACTGCTCATCAAGCGCTAAGTTTAAAGATTCAAAGATGGATGTTAACTCAGCTGTCGACTTTAGCTCTGCGCCATCTACTAAGTCTGTAAAGGGTAAATTTATAGCGCCTGGTGCATGACCAGATCGCAAGCCTTCTCTGGGCTCAGGAGCCGTGCCATAAAAACGCCCCTGACTTCTCGCGTCTAAAATTTGTAAGCTGTGGTGATCTTTTAAAATATTTTCAGCGCTAATAAAAAATCCAGAATTTTGACTCACGCTAACTTGCTTAACTGGCTTTCTTGTTGATAGGGATTTATGAAAGTCTCGTCCCTCTTTGAGCCATTTTGGTAACCCACCATCTAATACATAAACCTGCTCAAACCCCATAGACCTTAACATCCACCAAACTCGAGGCGAGCTATAAATCCCTTTGTTATCATACACAACCACTAAACAGTCACTACAAAGACCAAGCTTTCCAAGTTCTTGGGAAAACCTTGTTTCGCTAAGCATGGTATGAGGCCACTTAGATTCTGTATCACAAAAAACAGTTTCAAAATCGAAAAACACTGAATTAGGAATATAACCTAGTGGTGGCGTATCTTTTTCACCTGTTACTGGATTATCCATTTGCGTATACAAAACCACTATATTTTCATCCACTAAATGGTCTTGAAGCCACTCGGTGGACACTAAATTATTGTTCTTCATTTTGTTCCTAAAGACTGGGTTTACATTGTTTTATAGATTTTGGTTAGTGCACCAAAAGGTAGCATAAGGTGACACAAAGCTTGGCTAATACTGCTTTTACCCAGTAGTAATCATTAAAAAATTTGATAATAACTGTAAATTTAGGGCCTCACAATGGTTTGACCAAGTGGTCACAAACTTGCTTGTAAAACTCTATATCTAAAAATAACAATTATCGGTAATTTAGCGCTATGCAAAACAATGATGAAATATTGTACGACTTATATGACAAACCTAAAGTATTAGATTGTATCAATGCGGCTCTTCAACATGTTATGGCCTCTTTCATTGGGATTATTACTCCAATTCTAGTTATAGGCTCAGCGTTAGGATTAACAGCAGAAATTCCCTATTTAATCAGTATGGCATTAATGATGTCTGGTATTTCTACCTTCATTCAGACTAAAACCTTTGGACCAATTGGATGTGGGTTAATTGCCGTTCAAGGAACAAGTTTTACCTTTATCAGTTCACTTCTCATTGCTGGATTTGCAGTTAAAGGACAAGGCGGCAGTAACGATGAAATACTCGCTGTTATGTTCGGTATTTGTTTTTGGGGTGCATTTATTGAAATAGTCCTCAGTCGTTTCATAGATTATTTAAAAGCGGTAATAACACCTTTAACAACGGGCATAGTCATTACCACAATCGGCATTACCTTGATTAAGGTGGGTATGACAGACCTAGCTGGCGGATTTGGCGCGGAGGATTTAGGCTCGGTTGAAAACATTAGCCTTGGCTTTACCGTAATGTTTATTGTGGTCGTTTTAAACTTATCTAAACACCCTATTCTGCGGCTATCAGCAATATTTATTGGAATGTTTGTTGGGTGTGTAATTGCTTGGTGGCAAGGTGTTTTATCATTTGATGATATGCTTGATTTCCCTATTTTTAGTTTTCCAGAACCTTTCAAATACGGTATTTCCTTTCAATGGGATATATTTGTACCAGTAGCTCTGGTTTATTTACTTAGCGCAATTGAAACCTCGGGGGATTTAACAGCCAATAGTTTATTCTGCAAACAGCCCATCAGTGGCCCTGTTTATATCAAGCGCATAAAAGGTGGAATTTTGGCAGATGGTGTCAACTCTATGTTGGCAGCTATATTTAATAGCTTTCCGAATACCACATTTGGCCAAAACAACGCGGTTATTCAAATGACAGGTGTCGCTAGCCGCCATGTGGGTTTTTATATCGCGGGCATTTTGGTGATCTTAGGGTTATTTCCTATTATTGGCTCGGTCATACAACTTATGCCTAAACCTGTAGTGGGTGGAGCCACCCTTATTATGTTTGCCACCATAGCAACAGCGGGTATTAAAATACTTACCAGTGAACCTATTGACCGTCGTAAAGGTATTATAATCGCAACCTCCATAGGATTAGGTTTAGGGGTTATGATGGTGCCGGATGTACTTGTTCAATTACCCGTTTTGATTAAGAACATTGTTTCTTCATCGGTTACCACAGCGGGGTTTTGTGCGATAATTATGAGCGTATTAATACCTGATCCTCAAAAATCAGCTAAAGAACAACCTTAATTTAAGAGTAAAAAATGTCTAATAAAACCTTATGGTTAAAATCACCAGCAGCAGTATTTACTGGCAATGACCTCAATGCCGCTAATGGATTGGTAATTCAAGGAACTAAAATATTAGAATTAGTGCCAAGTGGACAAGCCCCAGTCAATCATATAGACAGTTATATCGATTGCAGTAACATGGTCCTAACACCTGGCCTCATTAATACCCATCATCACTTTTATCAAACCTTAACTCGCTGCGTGCCAGGGGCTATTAATAAACCATTATTTCCTTGGTTGAAGTTTTTATATAAAGTTTGGGCACATTTAGATGAAGACATGATCTACAGTGCTACCAGACTCGCAGCTCTGGAGTTAATGCTTTCTGGAACGAGCTGTGTTGCAGATCACCATTATGTTTTTCCAAAAGGGTTAGAGAATGCTATCGACATTCAAGTAGCAGCTCTAGAAACTTTAGGGTGCAGAGCCACCTTAACTAGAGGCTCAATGAGCCTAGGTGAAAGTTCTGGAGGACTCCCGCCAGATAGCGTAATACAAACTGAAGATACTATCCTAGAAGACAGTCAAAGATTAATTAGTCGTTATCACAACAGAGCAGATGATGCCTTTATACAAATCGCTTTAGCGCCTTGCTCACCCTTTTCTGTTTCTACAGAATTAATGAAAAACACAGCAAAATTAGCCAGTCATAATGATGTGTTATTGCATACTCATTTGGCAGAAACAGAAGATGAAAACAACTTCTGTTTGAGGGAGTATGGCATGCGCCCGCTCGACTATTTAGAGTCATGTGACTGGTTAAATAATCGTACATGGTTAGCTCACGGCATTCACTTTTCTGAACAAGAAATTCAAAGACTAGGTAAGGCTAAAGTGGGAATAGCCCATTGTCCCAGCTCAAACATGCTGCTTGCATCAGGGATATGCCCCACAATTGATCTTGAAAAAGCAGGATGTAACATTGGCCTAGCTGTAGATGGCTCAGCATCAAACGATTGCTCGAATATGATCCAAGAAGCAAGACAGTCTTTGCTACAGCAAAGACTGCGCTACGGTGCAGAAGTTATCACTGCAGAAAAAGTACTAGGATATGCCACTAAAGGCTCTGCTGCTGTTTTGAAGCGCCCGGCTTTAGGACAGTTAAAGCCTCAGCAACAAGCTGATATAGCCCTATTTTCATTAGATGAATTAAGATTTTCAGGTGTGGGTAGCCCACTTGATGCGCTTGTCACCTGTGGTGCTTATAAGGTGAATAAGTTAATGGTAGCGGGTAAATGGCAGATTGAAGATGAGCAACACATTAATGTTGAAATAGCACAGTTAATGTCTGAACATCAAGATCTAGCTCGTAAACTACAAAGCAAAGTTCTTGGCTAAAGATAGCTAGTTAGCCAAGGTAGCCTACCATGTAAGTGCATAACCAAAATCAACCGCCCCAAAAAGGGGCAAATCAAAGCTATTTGTAAATCTCAATTTCACTCCTAGGCATGTAAAGCTAGAAATAGTTCAAAAATATTAAATAAAATCAATCAATTATCGCGCAGACCAACAACCTGACCAAGTGGACAGGTTGTTGGCATTAATCGTGCAGTTTAATTTAAGACACATAAAAAAGCCCTTGATTGATAATATCGAGAGCGTAGAAGTAAATAATAAAATTTGGGAAAACCATAATGAGAAATAAAACGTTCAAATCAAATTCTATTGCTACTGCAGTAGCAATTGGGCTAGCAGCACTGCTACCTAGCCAAGTTCTAGCTCAAGAAACTGAAGAAGAGTCTGTAGAGCGTATTGAAGTAACTGGCTCTTTGGGCAGTCTTCCAGGTCAAGATGTTGAAGCCGTATTTGGCTTTGGTAAATCAATTCTAGAAACTCCTCGCTCTGCATCTACTATAAGCCAAGAACAATTAGAACGTTTTAGTGTAAGCGATATTGATGAATTAGTAGCGTTCGCACCTGGTACCTTTACTCAGTCATTCTTTGGTGTAGCAGGTTCTCTAGATGTACGTGGTACTCCAGGCGAAACATACTTCCGTGGCGTTAAACGCCTAGACAACCCAGGTAACTACCCTACTCCTATCGGTGCCTCAAGCCGTATTGATATAGTACGTGGTCCAGCATCTCCGATTTATGGTCCTGCAAAAATTGGTGGCTACCTTAACTTTAACCCTAAGTCAGCACGTGCTAGTGGCGGTCAATACCTAGATAGTAACGAAGGCGCATTTTCATATACTACTGGCTCTTGGGATAAGAGCATTATGACTGCTGAAGTTGGTGGTCCAGGTAAAATCGGAGATAAAGAAATGGGCTTCTACTTATATGGTGAAGTAGAAAACTCAGGCAGCTACTACGACAACACGTCGACAGACCAAACTGTATTACAAGCGTCTTTTAATATTGATGTGACAGACAACGTTTTAGTAGAGTTTGGTGCTATGTACCATGATTATGATGGTAACCAAGTTGCTGGTTGGAACCGTTTAACACAAGACCTAGTTGATAACGGTACTTATGTGACTGGGGATGCAAAGCCGTTAGATACAGACTTTGATGGTTTAATTTCTCATGATGAGTATGGTGCTGCTGTTGATCTTGGTGGTCTAACAATTTTTGATGAAAATGGCGATTATGTAAGTGGTGGATTCTATGTACCTGCATCATCATTTACTGATGCTGACGCTACTGACTCTATGGGGCTTGTTGATGTAGGCACTGCAACTTTGAAAGGTAACCAAGTACTAGTTGCTCCAGAAGACGTTTTACAAAACGTTGTAGAAACCCTGTATTTTGATGTTACCTATTTCTCAGACAGTGGTTGGGAAATCAAAAACCAATTGTTTTATGAAGCATATGACAACCTTAATGAGAATGCTTATGGCTTCTCACAATTCCATGACAGCTCGGTAATCGAAAACAAACTTGTATTCTCTAACGAGTGGGAAACAGACTCATTTTTAGCACAACTACAAGTATCTCCGTCAGTTCGTCATACTCAATTCTTACACGGCGATGACTTTACCTACGAATACTTCAACCGTAGAGATTTAACAGGGCCTTCTACTGCCCTTGATAAAAGACAATTAGCTACATCAATCAATGCTAACTACGATAACTATGACAAGGGTAATTATACCGATTACGGTATCGCAGCCATGACTGACCTAACTTGGGATTTCGGTCTTAATATCGTATTAGGGTTACGTTACGACTCTATCGACATTGAAACCACTAGCCGTGGTGACTTGTTATTAGGTGGCGGTGAAGTTGAATCAGCCAGTGGCACTGAAAGCGGCGTTTCTTGGAACACCAGTATTTCTTACAAAACACCATTTGGTCTTATTCCGTACATCACAGCTGCAGAACAAGCTACCTTAGTGGCAGGTCAAGGTGCTGAAATTGGCGTTGGTCAATTAGAAGATGGTGCTTTCGATACTTCTGACTTATTTGAGTATGGTGTGAAAGGTTCATTCTTAGACGACAGTTTATATTTTGCTTTATCTATCTATGAGCAAGAGCGTACAGACTTTAGTGCACAGGCTATTGTTACCAATGCTACGACGGAAAACAAAGGGACAGAGTTTGAGTTACGCTGGGTTGTAAACGAAAACTTAGTAATTGGTGCAGGCTATACCAATATTAAAGTGTATAACTTAACAGCATATAACAATGGTAATGTTGGAACCCAGTTTGCATTCTTTGGAGCCGAAGACTTAACGTCATTATCAGATCCATCTTTAATTTACGGCGGAAATGTTATTGGACTTGGTCTAGTGTTTGATAAAGAAGGAGCCCGTAAAGCAGGTATTCCTGAAAACATCTACACCTTAAATGCCACTTATGACTTCCAAAACGGCTTTGCTGCCAATGCAAGTATTGTAAAAGCGGATGAAACTTATTCAAGCTTCTCACAGTCTGTGACTTTACCTTCTTATACACTAGTGAACGCTGGTATATTCTATGAAGCTGAGTCTTGGACAGCTAGCTTGAACATCAAGAACTTAACTGATGAGAGATATTTTAGAGCGAATTTCCCAGATCTATTTGGTGCTCAAATCGTGTTACCTGAATTGCCTCGTCATTACCAAGCTAAGTTTACTTATAAATTCTAAATCTTAAGTTTACATTTGTATTAAGGGTAAATATGTTCTGCATATTTACCCTTTTTTATTTCTTCTAATAATAGAATAACAATTTGAGGATGCGTTATGTACGCTAAACTACTGATGTCTCTGTGCGTATTATTTGTTTTCGGGTGTAGCCAAGAGCAAGTGAAAACAGACACAAAGATAGAAATAAAAGTCGTTGTTGTAAGTATGTTCGAAATCGGTGAAGACCAAGGTGATAAACCTGGAGAATTTCAACTATGGAAACTAGGACAAGAACTTAATACCTGCCTTCCTTTTGATACCTCATTTCATGAAATTTGTATCAACCCAGAAACCGGAGTAATGGGCATAGTAACAGGCATGGGGACTGCAAGAGCAACTGCAGCCATCATGGCATTAGGTTTAGATTCAAGGTTTGACCTAACTCATGCCTATTGGCTGGTAGCAGGCATAGCTGGTGTTGACCCAGCTGACGCATCAATAGGCTCTGCTGTTTGGGCAACCTACCTAGTAGATGGCGACCTTGCTCACGAAATAGATGCAAGGGAAATTCCCAAAAACTGGCCAAGTGGCTATTTCCCATTATTTGCTAACGACCCTGTATCTAGTGGTGCCACTGCTCAATCGGGCCCGTTATCTACTAACGGCGAGGTATATAAATTAAATGAACCACTAGTGGATTGGGCATTTAATTTAACCAAAGATATTCCATTAAATGACTACTCTGGAATGCATGAAATAAGGAGCCAATATACAAACTACCCTAACGCTCAAAAGCCACCTTTTGTACTAAAAGGTGACCAAATGGCAGCCTCTACTTTTTGGCATGGAGAAAAGCTTAATCAATGGGCAAATGACTGGACCTACTATTGGACCCAAGGTAAAGGCAATTTTGTTACTTCAGGAATGGAAGATACCGGCAGTTATCAAGCTATGAGTTACCTGCATAATGCAAAAATAGCCGACAAAAACCGCTTTTTAGTACTGCGAACTGCTAGTAACTATTCCACCCCACCGACAGGCGTTTCAGCTTCTGAAAACTTAAAAAATGAAAGTGGGGATGCAGGTTTTGCTGGCATGCGCTCTTCACTTGAGTCCGCCTATTTAGTGGGCAGTAAAGTTGTAGACACAATAGTGGCAAATTGGGAGCAATATAAACATACCTTACCTAGCGAACAAGGGGTTGCTATTGAGAAAGTCGAAACAAGAAATATACCTCTGCCTGCTGAAATAGAGCCTCTAGCATCAACACAGTTAACAACCGAACAATTGGTTAAAGCATTGGGATTAGAAGGACATGTAGAAGGTGGCTACTTTAAACAAACCTTTAAAGCGTCCCATAGACCAAAAATTTTGGCCGATAATGGTCTTAGAACACTTATGACCAGCATATTTTATTTGCTAAGTGCTGAATCTCCTATCGGCCATTTTCATAAAAATCAGTCAGATATAATGCATTACTTTCATACTGGAGACCCGATTACCTATTACTTATTACACCCAGATGGGCGTTTAGAAACCCATGTAATGGGGCCAGATCCTACTAAAGGCCACAAAATGCAAATGCTGGTTAAAGGTGGCATTTGGAAAGCATCTAAAATCCCAACGGATGGTGATTTTGGATATGGTTTGATTGGTGAAGCCGTTGCACCGGGCTTTGAGTATTCTGATATGCAGCTAGGAAAAACAAGCGAACTTTTATCTGAATTTCCGCAGCACACTGCATTGATTAAGACCTTAAGTCGCTGAGTTTTGAACTTAAGCTAACAAAAGCAATCAAGTTTATACCAATAAAAATTAGGTACTGAATGAATGTTAAAAATTATTTTTGTTGTAACAACTCTACTAATACCGCTGCTTGGTACTGTAAATGCGCAGGAGCGAAAGCATCCCAGTAATTTTATGAATGCCCAGTTATCAGAGCAACTACTTAACCAAACAACAGCCCTGAGTAACGATGAACTGGTAAAGGCCCAAGCTAAGTTATTACGTAAACATTACTTAGCCTTAATAGAATCGGGCTTTACTAAATCAGAAGCACTGCAAATTGTGGTAGCTATGGCTTCAAGGGACAAATAGTTTCAAGTTGAATAAAACGTAAAAACGGCTCTAGTGAGCCGTTTTCTTTATCTGCTTAGCTTTACATTAATTTATCTCGGCTAACCATGTTTCAGTCAGGTTCTCTGCTAAAAAACTAGCCTTAAAACCATTTATCAATAACTGTTTTAGCTGCGACCTTTCGATGGGTAAATTATCAATAAGTGCATGATAGTTATCATTTAAATAGCCACCAAAATAACTAGGATCATCTGCGTTAACCGTTACCAGTAAACCTAAATCTAACAAGGTTAAAATATTATGCTGCTGCATATGCTCAAACACTTTAAGTTTAGTATTAGATAAAGGACAAACCGTTAATGGATGTTGCGACTCCACTAAAAACTCAATTAAAGCTGGGTCTTCAATACTACGAACACCATGATCAATCCGGTGAACATCAAGTGTTTTAACTGCTCCCCAAATATACGCCGGCGGCCCTTCTTCACCAGCGTGGGCAACGCGTTTTAACCCTAGTGCTTTTGCCATTTTGAAAACTTCAGTAAACTTTTCAGGAGGATTTCCCATTTCACTGCTATCTAAACCTACCGCTGTAATATCAGACAAATAGGGTGTGGCTGCCTTAAGTGTATCGATGGCACTTTCTTCACTTAAATGCCGTAAAAAGGACATAATCAGCAAACAGGATTGCCCCCATTCTTGCTTGGCTTGACTAATAGCGCGCTTAAATCCCGCCATAAACACTGAAAAATCGATGCCTCTTTCGGTATGGGTTTGCGGGTCGAACATAATTTCAGCATGGACCACATTATCTGCCCTACACTGGCATAAATAGCGCCACATTAACTGATAAAAATCATCTTCATCTATGAGCACGGATGCCCCTAAATAATATAAATCTAGAAAACTCTGTAAGTCTTGAAAATCGTATGCCTGTCTAACCTCTGCGATTGACTGATAAGGTAATTCAACACTGTGCTTTTTAGCTAACTCCATCATGAGTTCAGGCTCAAGACTGCCTTCAATATGTAAATGCAGTTCTACTTTGGGCTGTACCGATACCCATTTTTTTAATTCTTCTTTATTCATCACTCACCTAGCCACTAAACTTATTTCTACTTATTCTTAAAATGGGTTGCACCAAATTACCTAAATTCGCTAACTAATGGTGCATAGATTTGCACGCTAACGCAATTTTTGTACGACTTAGCAATACCCTGTCTCTATTTTCTCAAAAGTATACAGACCTACCTATAAGTCCTTGATATTATTTACAGCATAAAGCCAAGCATTACCAGACTAATTGGTCAGCTTTTTGCAGGACTTTCTACTAGCTAATAATAAATGATAATTAAATCAGCCATAACCAGAGTGAAATCCAATGTCTAAACTTCTCGAGCATTATTTCCAATTAAAAGAAAAAGGCACCAACCTTAAAACAGAGTTTATAGCAGGACTGACCACATTTGCTGCTATGTCTTACGTTTTAGTGGTAAACCCCAGCATATTAGGTGCCAGTGGTATGCCTATCGAAGGCTTAATTACAGTTACAGCTATTGCTGCATGTATTGGTTGTTTGTTAATGGCGTTTATGACTAATTACCCAATAGCAATGGCACCTGGTATGGGCCTAAATGCTTTTTTTGCCTTTACTATTTGTTTAACAAGAGAAGTACCTTGGGATGCTGCTTTAGGAATTGTATTTTGGAACGGTATTTTGTTTCTATTACTATCAGTAACAGGGGTAAGGACTAAAATTGCAGAAGCCATACCAGCGGCACTAAAAATAGGGGTTCAGTGTGGTATTGGACTTTTTATTGCGTTCATTGGATTAAAAAATGCTGGTCTTGTCATCGACAACCCTGCCACGTTCGTATCTATAGGTGACTTATCGGAGCCTGCAACTTTATTAGCCTTAGCGGGTATTATACTGACAATAGTATTGATGATCCGCAACGTAACCGGTGCCATTTTAATTTCGGTTGTTACCCTTAGTGTTGCCGGTGCATTTATTCCCGTCGGAGATGGCTATTTAACCCAGCATACAGATCAATTTATTGGTCTTCCTGATGAAATATCGAATACATTTTTTGCAATGGATATCATGTACCCCATTGAACACCTAGCAGAAACATGGGATCTGATATTTGCACTTTTGTTCGTCAACATGTTCGACACAATCGGCACCTTAATTGGTGTGTCACGTCGCGCCAACCTACTAAACAAGCAGGGAGAGCTACCTAAGCTTGGTAAAGCAATGACAGCTGATGCTGTTGCTAGTGTAATGGGAGCTGCTGTTGGTACTTCTCCTGTAACCTCTTATGTAGAGTCTGCAGCGGGGGTTTCATCGGGCGGTAGAACAGGGTTAACTGCAATATTTGTTGCATTGTGCTTCTTACTTGCTTTGTTTTTAACGCCAGTAATGAAAGTGATTCCTTTGATGGCGACCACACCTGCCTTGATTATGGTGGGCATTTTAATGATGGATTCTTTTAGACAGCTCGATTTTGATGATTTAACCGCATTAGCTACTGCAACTGTCGCTTTATTAGCTATGCCACTAACCTTTAGTATCAGTGAAGGTATAGCATTAGGGTTTATTACTTATGTGGGTATCATGATAGGAACTGGCCGTTATAAACAAGTCACCCTTATTACCTACGCCATGGCAGCTGTGTTTGTTTTAAGATATGTACTAGATTTGAAGTAAAAAGACTTAATCTAAACTGCTTGAAATCATTGGTCTAAATAAAAAAACCGACGTATTCGTTTAGAATACAGTCGGTTTTTTAATGCTTATTGACATTTTACGCTAGGCTGGAAAATTATCTTTCCAATGATTTGCTATTTGCTCCCGAGTACAGCACCACACCCTATCATGGCTTTGCACATACTCAATAAACCTTTGCAACGCAGCCATTCTCGCTGGACGTCCTATTATTCGGCAATGTAAGCCAATAGATAACATTTTAGGAGCGGTTTCCCCTTCTGCATAAAGTACGTCGAAGGCATCTTTTAAATACTGATAAAATTGCTCGCCACTATTAAAGCCCTGAGGGGTAGCAAATCTCATATCATTGGTATCTAAGGTATACGGGACCATCAAAAGTGGTTTTGCGTATTGCTCATCGTAATAAGGTAAATCATCTGCATAAGAGTCTGCGCAATATAAAATGTCGTCTCTATCTGCAATTAGCTTAAGGGTATTAGGGCTAGTGCGCCCTGTATACCACCCAACAGGTTTACTACCAGTAATAGCTTGATGCAATTGTATAGCAGCATCTATCATTTTCTTTTCTTGCTCTTCAGGCATATCCTGAAAATGTATCCAACGCATCGCATGGCTAGCAATTTCCCAGTTGGCTTCTTGCATAGCTGCTACGGCTTCAGGGTTACGTTGTAGTGCCATAGTCACGCCAAAAACAGTAATAGGTAATTTGTATTTCACAAACAAGTTATACAAACGCCAAAAGCCGGCTCTGCTGCCATATTCATACATAGATTCCATACTTAAATGGCGATCATTGTAAGCTTGGGCACCTACGATTTCCGATAAGAAGGTTTCTGAGTGTTCATCACCATGAAGAATATTATTTTCACCACCCTCTTCATAATTAAGAACAAATTGTACAGCCAACTTGGCTTTGTTAGGCCACTGTGGATGGGGGGGATTTTGCCCATAGCCTATTAAATCCCTTGGATATGCGTGTTTCATAAATTACCTAAATTCAGCCGGGACCTTTAGATCACAGCCAGTTAAAATCAAGTGAATAAGATTTTTGGTTGCATTTTCAAAATCTAATTGACCCATAGATTTGCCTTGAAGTTCCGTGATCTGCGTAGAAAAATCAGCATAATGCTGAGAAGTACCCCAAATGTTATACAATAAATAATAAGGGTTAGTAGCTTTTAGTTTGCCAGCATTAATCCACTCATTAATCACAGCTACCCTACCCGCCATCCATTTCGAATGTTGATCTTTGAAAAAATCGTTCAAGTTTGGTGCACCATTGATGATTTCCAGTGCGAAAATTTTAGATGAATTAGCATGAGAACGAGAAATCTCCATTTTATCAGCAATATACTGAGCTAATACTTGAGCGGGGTCATCTTCTACTGTGGCTTCATCAAAGCGACTATTCCAAAGGTGCATAATGTTTTCTAGAATTGCTAGATAAAGGCTTTCTTTGGTTTTGAAGTAATACAAAACATTGGTTTTTGGTAAGCCCGCTCTGTCTGCAATTTGCTGAACTCTTGCCCCTTTATATCCATGAGAAGCAAACTCTTTTTCAGCAGCACTTAGAATTTTACTTCTATTTAATTCACCAATAGTGACGTCTTTATCATTTCTATTTGTAGTCATTAACGGTTTTTATTTCCTTTAGTTATTGAATTAACCTAAGTGTTTTTTATGTCGAATACTTAATACTTTAACACTTTTTTGTGAATAATCTTTAGCTTATAAAGCTAACATAATATAAGACAAGCAAACGGCATTTAAATTGCTTTTAAATACTAAAGATTTAGGGTTTGCTATGTCCTATTGTATCCTTGCGAATTAAACCTGACCATTTAGTCAGGTTTTTATTGTAATTCGTCAGTCTTTAAGGATAATGTCTAATTTACTAATTTATTCGCTGGAGTTAAAAAGATGGTCACCTTTTTGTTAAATAGTCAGATGAACCATATTCAGGAAGAAAAGGCGGACTTAACCTTATTAGAATATCTTCGTGAGAATAAAAAATTAACAGGTACCAAAGAAGGTTGTGCTTCTGGAGATTGTGGTGCCTGTACAGTTGTTATCGCAGAAGTGTCTAAAACTAATGAGCAGACTCTTAAATATAAAGCGATTAACAGCTGTGTGACACTTTTATCTGCACTACATGGTAAACAATTAATTACCGTTGAGCACTTAAGTGATAATAATAAATTACACCCGGTACAACAAAGCATGGTTGACGAACATGGTTCGCAGTGTGGATTTTGTACCCCAGGGTTTATTATGTCTATGTTTGCCCTTTATCATCAACCAGTTGAAGCAGATCGCGAGACAGTTATCAACGCCCTTTCGGGAAATCTATGCAGATGTACTGGATATCGACCAATCATCGATGCCGCGTTAAATGTATGTGCAAATAAAGCAGACGATAAATTTAGCCAAGCAGCATCACAAACCATCACTGCACTGCAATCTATTGATAAAAATGCCATCGATACAGATAACCTTATAATCCCTACCTCCAGGGAAGCGTTAGCAGCAGCGATACAAGACTATCCAGATGCAAAAATGTTTGCAGGCAGTACTGATTTAGCACTACAAATTACTCAACAGTTACACTCTTTTGACAAGTTAATCTCTCTGAGTCTAGTACCAGAACTTATCGCCATAGACAGTCAAGAACAGGGGGTAATGATAGGCGCAGCCCTCCCCTTTAACGAGATTGAACCGGTATTATTAAAACATTTTCCTGATTTATCTGAATTACTTTGGCGCTTTGCCGCCACTCCAATACGTAACCAAGCCACACTGGGAGGAAATGTAGCAAATGCCTCTCCTATTGGTGATATGCCACCGGTGTTATTAGCCTTAAATGCAATCATCCATATCGATAATGGAACAGATAAACGCACCATACCCGCTAATGAGTTTTTCTTAGATTACCGCAAAACTGCGTTACAAAAGGGAGAATGGGTTGCGGCTATATTTATTCCATATTTAGCCCCTAATCAAAGCATTAGAGCTTATAAAATTTCAAAACGTTACGAAGATGATATCTCTGCAGTATGTGCGGTATTTAATATTGCTTTAGACAATAACAAGGTGGTTAGTCTATCTGCTGGCTTTGGTGGTGTTGCAGCTATTCCAGCAATTGTTGAAGAACTCAATCAGGCAGTTATTGGTAAAGATTGGTCAAACTCAAATACCTTTGAAATCGGTAAACAAATTTTATCTAAAGCCTTTACGCCACTAGATGATGTTAGAGCCACCAAAGAATACAGAATAACCATGCTAGAAAATCTATGGAAGCGTTTCTGGCTTGAGAGTAATCACCAAGCCAATACAATCGCAACTCGTGTGGTACATGTACCTCACAGCACTGGAGTAACTAGCCATGCGTAAACTTATCACACAACCTGGTTTCGATAGTCAAACCCAAGGCTCAGCTGGAAAATCCCATAAACATGAAAGTGGTAAGAGGCAAGTCAGTGGTCTTGCCCGCTACGTAGACGATATTCCAGAGGCTGCCAATATTCATCATGGCGCGGTTGGTGTTAGCCCTGTAGCATCAGGGATTATTACCTCTATTGACCTAGAAGCAGTAAAAGCTAGCCCAGGTGTGATTGACGTAATTACAGTTGATGACATACCAGGTCATAAAGATATAGGGCCAGTTTTTGCTGGAGACCCTCTACTGGCAGATTCAAAGATCCATTATCACAGCCAACCCATTTTTGCGGTACTAGCCACATCTATTACACTTGCGCAAAAAGCAGCGCTAAAAGCAAAAATAGAGATCGCCCCAGACGAAGCCTGTCTATCTGTTGACAAAGCAAAGCGACAGAATAACTTTGTACGCCCTCCTCACTTTATGCGCCACGGTGACTTTCAAGCAAGTTACGATAAAAGCCCGTTAAAAATTAGTGGCGAGCTAGTGATTGGCGGTCAAGAGCATATGTATCTTGAAGGCCAAATATCTATGGCCATTCCTGAAGAGGAAGACAGAGTTACCGTATATACTTCCAGTCAACATCCAAGTGAAGTACAAAAGCTGATAGCTGAAGTCCTTGATATTAAATTACATAAAGTTGTGGTTGATATGCGCCGCATGGGTGGTGGATTTGGTGGTAAAGAAACCCAAGCTGCCCAGTGGGCTTGTTTAGCATCTTTGCTTGCCACAAGAAACAAAGTAGCCGTGAAGATACGCCTTCCAAGAATGTTAGATATGGCAGCAACAGGAAAGCGGCATCCATTCGAGAACCGCTTTAATATTGGCGCGGACGAACAAGGATTATTGCAGGCCACCCACGTAGAAATTAATGGTAATTGTGGTCACTCTCCTGATTTATCTGATGCCATAGTTGACCGCGCTATGTTTCATGCTGACAACGGCTATTATCTTGCTGATTGTTACATAGAAGGCCATAGATGCCGTACTAACCAAGTTTCGCATACAGCTTATCGCGGCTTCGGTGGTCCCCAAGGTATGATTATGGCTGAAGCCATCATGGACGCCATTGCTCGTAAAGTCGGCAAAGATCCATTAACCGTACGTAAGCTCAACCTGTATCAAAAAGATACTCGCAATACTACCCAATATGGCATGCCAGTAGAGCACAACCTCCTTGAAGATTTAATTCAACGCCTAGAAAAATCTAGTAATTATTGGCAGCGTAGAGACGAAATTCGCCAGTTCAATGAAACCAGTCCTATTATCAAAAAAGGATTGGCGTTAACCCCAATAAAATTTGGTATTTCTTTTACAGCCAAACACTTAAACCAAGCGGGTGCCCTATTACATATTTATACCGATGGCAGTATTCAAGTTAGCCATGGTGGTACAGAAATGGGGCAAGGCTTGCACACTAAAATTGGACAAATTGTTGCCAACGAGTTTGGTTTACCTCTATCCCATATTGAAGTGACCTCAACCCGTACCGATAAAGTCCCTAATACCTCGCCAACGGCAGCATCAAGTGGCACAGACTTGAACGGAAAAGCTGCGCAAAATGCCTGCCTTACAATTAAAGAAAGGTTAGCAAACTTTTTTGCAGAGCAAGTAAAAGGTGATCCGCAGCAAGTAGCGTTTAGTCAACAAGAAGTTACTCTAGGAACCCATACTATAAACTTTGCTGAACTAGTGCAGCAAGCCTACATGAACCGTATATCTCTTTCTGCATCTGGCTTCTATAAGACGCCTAAAATTCATTACGATAGAGAGACCGGAAAAGGCAGACCTTTCTTCTACTTTGCCTATGGAGCAAGCTGCTCTGAGGTCACAATTGATACCTTAACCGGTGAATACAAGGTCAATCAGGTTGATATACTTCACGATGTAGGCAAAAGCATTAACCCAGCTATCGACATAGGTCAAATTGAAGGTGGCTTTATTCAGGGCATGGGCTGGTTAACCAGTGAAGAATTACTATGGGATGATAAAGGTAAACTTATTAGTAACAACCCAGCCACCTATAAAATACCGGCTATTGGTGACACCCCCGAGATATTCAATGTTGATCTCTACCCTAGGGCGAATGACGAAGACAGTATTTATCATTCTAAAGCGGTGGGTGAGCCACCCTTTATGCTGGCAAACTCGGTGTGGTGCGCATTAAAAGATGCCATTTCAAGTATCACTAATTATAAAGTGGACCCTGTGCTGCATCCCCCTGCCACACCAGAAAAAGTATTTAACGCCATTGAGCTAGCACAAGCATGGTTGGATAATAGCAATGAAATCTAGCACATGGTTTGATGCTGTTTATCAGTGTCAACAGCAGGGTAAAAGCTATGTATTAGTGACACTCTTGGCCACCGCAGGCTCAACACCAAGAGATGGTGGAACCAAAATGCTGGTGTGTGATGACTGTACCTTCGATACTATAGGTGGCGGCCATTTAGAGTTTGAGATTACTAAGCAAGCTAGAACATTGTTATTGGAAAATGCCACCACTCAAAAAGTAGAACATTACCCGTTATCGAGTAAATTAGGTCAATGTTGTGGCGGAGCAACTAATGTGTTGTTTGAAGTATTTACCCAACATACTCAGCACATTGCCATATATGGCGCAGGTCATGTATCAAAGGCTCTTGTTCCTATTCTGGCCCAGTTGCCCTTACAAATACATTGGATTGATAACCGCCAAGCACTCCTTGATGAAATTGATTACCAATCACTTCCAACCAACGTCAAGCTCATACACTCAGAACATCCTGAAGATACACTGAGTAACCTACCCGACGGGTCTTGGGTGATGATTATGACCCACAATCATCAGTTAGACTTTGACTTAGTAGAAGCTGCACTAAGTAATCAAGCCTTGCCTTTTATTGGCATGATCGGCTCAAAAACCAAAGCTAGAAGGTTTGTTACTCGACTTGAGCACAAAAGCTGGCCAGCGGCAGATATCGAACGCTTAGTGAGTCCGGTAGGCATGTTGGATATTCCGGGTAAGCAGCCAATAGAGGTGGCCGTTTCTATGGCTGCCCAAATTATTCAAAAACTAAACACACAATCACCCAGCCAAGACACCCAAAAACAGGCTTGGCGTGACAACAAACTACTATTTAAATCTTTAGTAGCTGAACCACAAAAGTGAGTGCCTAAATGACGTTATCTTTATCAGCATTAAATACCCTATCAACAACTGAAGCAGAAAATTGGTTTAGCCAATGCTGTGCATCTGAATTTTGGTTCAAGGCCATGGCGACAGGCCGTCCTTTTACCAGTGTTGATGCTGTCAAATCCCATGCAGTAGATATTTGGAACACCTGCAGCACCAGTGATTTTTTACAAGCCTTTGAAGCACATCCAATGATTGGCGATGTCAACAGTCTAAGAGCCAAGTACGCCGCAACCAAAAACATGGCTAGTAACGAGCAACAAGGGGCATCAGAAGCTGATGAAGCAGTACTGCAATCATTGGCAACAGCAAATAAAGCCTATTTAGATAAAAATGGATTTATTTTTATCATTTGCGCCAGCGGCCTAAGTGCACAAACCATGTTAGATGCCCTTACATTAAGACTTGAAAATGATACGGCTACTGAGGTTACCTTAGCAGCGGCAGAACAAATTAAAATTACTCTTTTGAGAATATCCAAAGGATTAGAAGAAGGAACAGTAGAATAATGAGCATTAGTTTATCAAGCCATGTATTAGATACCACCTTAGGAAAACCTGCTGCAGGAATGCAACTTTTATTGACCACATATGATGGTACTAAGATAGAAGGTTTAACAGATACAGATGGCAGATGTAACCAGTGGCAAGACTTTAAGTTTGAAGCAGGTGAATACTGCTTACGTTTTTATACCAAAGACTACCTTTTAGCCCACCACAAAGAAGCGTTTTACCCTTTTGTGGACGTACATTTTGAGCTTATAGAAGACGGGGGGCATTATCATGTCCCACTACTAATTTCGCCATATGGCTTTAGCAGCTATCGCGGTAGCTAGTGAGAAAACACACATTATGAGTACGCAAACCTATCGCGCTTCTTTGCTGCATTTTGCTGCAGCAACAAGCTCGCCTAAACTTGACTACGTGTTTATCGCTGACGGCCTTTTGGTAACGCGTAACGGCAAAGTTGAGTTTATTGGTGAGTATAAAGATAATATAAATCAATATCTTGGAGCAGTTCACCATGACTTTTCTGGAAAGTTAATCTTACCTGGTTTTATTGATAGTCATTTACACTTCCCGCAAACAGAAATGCTTGCAAGTTTTGGTGAACAGCTATTAGATTGGCTTACAGATTACACCTTTCCAGTAGAGCGCAAATTTGAAAACAAAGACTATGCAAGTCGTATTGCCAAGGTATTTTTAAATCAGCTTCATCGCCATGGAACGACCACGGGAATGGTGTATTCATCGGTACACAAGCAAGCCACAGATGCATTGTTTGAAGAAGCCCAAAAAACTGACATGTTGTTAATTGCCGGTAAGGTGTGCATGGACAGGCATTGTCCTGATTGGCTACAAGATACTCCAGAAAGTGCACAACGAGATAGCGCAGATTTGATAGACACTTGGCACAACAATGGCCGTTTAAAATATGCCATTACCCCAAGGTTTGCACCTACAAGTACCAAAGAGCAGCTACACGCACTTGGAGAGTTGGCCCAGCAATATCCTGATGTTTACATTCAAACGCACCTATCTGAAAACCATAATGAAATAGCTTGGGTAAAAGAGTTATTCCCTGAGCGTAAAAATTATTTAGACGTTTACGACCATTACAATCTGCTGCGTAAAGGCGCAGTGTTTGGCCATGGTATACATTTAGAGCAAACTGAGTGGCAAAGGTTAAGAGAAACCCAAGCCAGTATCGCATTTTGCCCTACTTCCAATTTATTTTTAGGCAGTGGTCTATTTGATTTGGCCAAAGCACAACAAGAAAACGTACCTGTAATGCTAGCCACAGACGTAGGTGGTGGTACAAGTTTTAGTATGCTGAAAACCCTAGGTGAAGCATACAAAATATGCCAGCTTAAAGGGAATCAAATCGACCCTATGCAAGGTCTTTACCTTATGACCCAAGGCGCTGCAGTTACCCTAGGGCTAGATGATAAAATTGGTAACCTTAATGTGGATACTGACGCAGATTTTGTCATACTCGATCCTGAGTTTGATGAGTTAACAACACTTCGTTTTGAAAACCATAGAACCCCCCAAGACTTAATCTTCGCATTAAGTATGTTAGCTGATGACAGAGCCATACATGCTACCTACGTAGCAGGTGAGCCAGTTTATCAAGCCAAGAAACAAACAAAAGAGGAAGCACATAATGTTACTTGATTGGATTTCACTATTTATTCGTTGGTTTCACGTTATTGCCGGCGTTGCCTGGATAGGTGCTTCGTTTTATTTTGTTTGGCTTGATAACAATTTGGATACCCCTCCAGATTGGAAAAAGAAAAAAGGTATAAAAGGAGACCTTTGGGCCGTCCATGGTGGTGGGTTTTACGAAGTAGCCAAATACGAATATGGCCCTGAAGTTATCCCCCAAAAACTTCACTGGTTTAAATGGGAAGCCTACACCACTTGGATAAGCGGCTTTTTACTTTTGAGTTTAGTGTATTACCACGGCGCAGCTATTTATCTAATAGATACATCAGTAATGGACTTAACACCTGGTGAAGCCATAGCAAGGGGCTTAGCGCTAATTTTTGGCGGTTTATTCATTTATGAAGCAGCATGTCGCAGCCCACTAGGTCGTTACCCTAAAGCGTTTGGGCTCATGTTTTTGATTCTATTAGCCGCTGTAAGTTATCTAGCAACCCATTGGTTTAGTGGCCGTGGTGCTTTCATACATGTTGGGGCATTGATCGGCACAATCATGGCAGGCAACGTTTTCTTCAAAATAATGCCCGCACAGCGCTTGATGGTAGATGCCGTTACCAATAAAACTGAAATCGATCCAAGCTGGGGCTTAGGCGCCAAACTACGTTCAGTGCACAACAATTACCTTACCCTGCCCTTGTTGTTTATAATGATCAGCAATCACTATGCTATGACTTATCAGCATGAACAAGCATGGCTGGTGTTAATGGCTATTGGCCTAGTATCTGCTTGGATACGTCACTATTTCAACCTTAAACATATAGGTATTTCACGACCTTCAATCTTGGTAAGCGGCGCAATTGGAATGTTTGCCATTGCCTACTGGGTTTCTATGCCTGCAACAGTAGCAGTTGCACCACAGCCAACTACCCTTGAAGAGCAAGCCATAGCTGCAGTGCAAGCTGAACCTAAAGTACTAAACCCAGATCAACAAGCTGTATTTGATGTTATGCAGGTGCACTGTGCAAATTGTCACTCAGCAGCACCAACCGATGATATTTTTGTGATTGCACCACTAGGTGTTAAATATGACACTTGGGACGAGATTGAGTCTAAAGCAGCATTAATACATCAAAGGGCTGTGGTGACTAAAGATATGCCATTGATGAATCGCACAGGTATGACGGAGGAAGAAAGGCAAGTCATCGCCCGTTGGTTCGCAAACAAGTAAATTTAGTCATATATCTAATACTAATATTTTGTTCTAATTGAGAAAAACAATTAGGTCAAACTATTATGTTCGGTATTTTTAAACCTGCAGCTCACCTTGAGCGTTTACCTGCAGAAAACATTGATAACACCTATAAACACTTGCGCTGGCAAGTGTTTATAGGCATTTTTGTTGGATATGCGGGCTACTACCTGGTCCGTAAAAACTTCTCTCTTGCCATGCCCTTTCTTATTGAAGAGCAAGGTTTTACCAAAGGCGAGCTAGGTTTAGCACTTTCAGCTGTATCTATCGCATACGGCTTAAGCAAGTTCTTGATGGGCAGTGTATCTGACCGCAGTAACCCAAGGTATTTCCTCTCCACAGGCCTATTGCTCTCTGCAGCTGTGATGTTTCTATTTGGTTTTACCTCTTGGGCCACCGCGAGTGTAACGTCAATATTTATTTTGTTATTTCTTAACGGATGGGCGCAAGGAATGGGCTGGCCTGCCTGTGGTCGCACTATGGTGCACTGGTTTTCTGGAAATGAAAGAGGCCAAACAGTTTCATTCTGGAACATTGCCCATAACCTTGGTGGCGGTTTAATAGGACCATTGGCTATTTTGGGAATGGCTTGGTTTAACGACTGGAACAGTATCTTTTATGTACCTGCCGCGGTAGCATCATTTATAGCTGTTTTTATATTTTTTACACTAAAAGATACCCCTCAATCCTGTGGCTTGCCGCCTATTGAAGAACACCGTCAAGACTACCCTAAAAATTATCAAGATAAACACGAAGCAGAGTTTAGTGCCAAAGAGATATTCCTAAAATATGTTCTCAATAATAAACTTTTATGGTTTATCGCCGTGGCAAATGCCTTCGTTTATCTAATTCGTTACGGAGTATTAGACTGGGCTCCAACCTACTTATACGAAGTAAAAGACTTCTCTTTTAATAAAAGCTCATGGGCCTACTTTTTATATGAATGGGCCGGTATTCCTGGCACCCTTTTATGCGGCTATATCAGTGATGCCTGCTTCAAAGGCCGCAGAGCTCCAGCGGCGATACTTTATATGGTACTCGTGCTCGCAGCTGTACTTGTTTATTGGTTTAATCCAGCTGGTAATCCAAACATCGACATTGCAGCATTAATGGCAATAGGCTTTTTGATATATGGCCCAGTCATGTTAATTGGTTTATTTGCATTAGAACTAGTCCCCAAAAAGGCTGCAGGGACGGCCGCTGGATTAACAGGCTTGTTTGGCTACCTTGGAGGTGCCGTTGTCGCCAACATAGCATTAGGATACACAGTGGATCATTTTGGATGGGATGGTGGCTTTGTACTCTTAGTTGGCGGTTGTATTTGCGCCATCTTATTAATAGCTATGACCTTAAAGCATGAAGTTGCCCATGAAAGCCACGCTAACAAAGCATAAACCTTAGCTTGCTAGGTCAAGTTACAAAAAAGCTAAAATACTAGGTGAGCGAAAAGTGCTATATACAAGTGATTTCGCTGCCTTTTTTAGCCTTTTTGTTTAAATATATCGCCTGTTTTCTGCTAAATACCCTAATAACAAAAATGCAGAGATGATCCCTAGCCCCCGATAAGTATGGGGTATTAGTAAAATCAATTGCTTAATATAGGGAGTAACAAACACAATAAGAAGCCCGTAACCAAACGCACAGATAAGTACAAACACACAGGTACGAATAATAAAATGATATGGGCTAATCAGCCGCTTTATATATTTGTTAAGGAGGTCACCAAATACGACTAATATAGTGGCGATTAAAGTCAGGGCTATCTCACTATAATATGGCTGCATAAAAGCACTAATATTAGAAAGCCCATTGTAAAGCCACTGCATTTAGTGACTCTCCAACTCATTAAATAGATCCAACATACCTTGCTCGTTTAGCACCTTTATACCAAGGCTTTCAGCTTTACTAAGCTTAGACCCGGCTTTTTCACCTGCTATCAAACAACTTGTCTTTGCAGATACACTACCAGAGACTTTAGCGCCTAAGCTTTGTAATTTAGCTTTGGCTGTGTTTCTGTCCATTTGTGACAGGGTACCCGTTAAGACATAGGTTTGGCCTGCTAGTGGCAACGAATCTAAGGCAATTTTTTCAACTTTGGGCCAGTGGATCCCAACTGCTAGTAAATCATTAATGACCTGCAGGTTGTGGGCTTCAGTAAAAAAATTAACTAGGTGCTGAGCTACAATTACCCCAACATCGCTTACTTCTTGCAAGCTTTCTAAACTGGCGGCTTTAATTGCGTCTAACTCACAGTAATGCGCAGCTAAATTACCAGCTGTAGCTTCACCTACTTCTCTAATACCCAACGAATAGATAAATTTAGCTAAGGTTGTTTGTTTACTTTTTTCTAAAGACTGAATCAAATTAGCCGCGGACTTTTCACCCATACGCTCTAGATTTGATATCTGTACTAATTCAAGTTTAAAAAAGTCAGCTGGAGTTTTAACAAGCTTTTGATCAACCAGTTGCTCGATAATTTTGTCTCCCAAGCCATCAATATCGAAAGCTTTTCGAGATGCGAAGTGCTTCATAGACTCTTTTAATTGAGCGGCGCAATATAAGCCACCAGTGCACCTGGCAACGGCTTCATCTTCAAGCTTTTCTATATTCGAATCACAGATAGGACATGTTTTCGGGAAAACAATATCTTTAGCATCTGCTGGGCGCTTTTCTATAATAACCGATACGACTTGAGGAATAACATCCCCTGCTCGCCTAATGATAACCGTATCACCTACTTTTAAGCCTAAGCGCTGTATCTCATCTTGGTTATGTAGCGTGGCATTAGATACTGTAACACCACCAACAAATACCGGCTCTAATCTAGCAACAGGTGTTATGGCGCCCGTTCGCCCTACTTGAAACTCTACCTCTTGCACTACTGTCATTTCTTCTTGGGCAGGAAACTTATGGGCAATGGCCCAACGGGGAGCTCTAGCCACAAAGCCAAGCTCTTGCTGTAAAGCAATATCATCAGCTTTAAACACCACGCCATCAATGTCGTAGTTTAAAGCATCTCGTTTTGCACCAATAGCTTGATAGTATGCTAAGCACCCTGTCGCGTCTTGGGCTACCTGTAATTCTTGGCTAAGAGGTAATCCCCATTCACTTAATTGTTTTAAACGGGCTGAGTGGGTATCAGCTAGAGGGTTCTGTTCGCCTTCTACTAAACCAAGGGAGTAGGTGAAAAACATTAAGGGTCGTTTGGCTGTAATACGGGAGTCTAGTTGCCTTAAGCTACCAGCAGCAGCGTTTCTAGGATTAGCAAAAACCTTTTTACCCTCTGCTAATTGGGTTTCATTTAGCTTAATAAATCCATCACGGCTCATCACTACCTCGCCCCTAACTTCTAGGCGCTGAGGGTAATCATTACCTCTTAAGGTTAGGGGAATATTGCGAATAGTACGTACATTGGTTGTAATGTTCTCTCCTATTCTACCATCGCCTCTTGTGGCACCACGGACCAATTTTCCGTTTTCATAAAGTAAGCTTACCGCTAAGCCGTCAAGTTTCGGCTCACAGCTAAAAGCAATGTTAACATCACGCTTTAATCTATCTTTCATTCGCTTTTCAAAGGCCAGAAAGGTTTCTTCATCAAAAGCGTTATCTAAAGACAGCATAGGAACTTCATGCTCTACCTGCTCAAATTCAGGCAATGGCATGTCACCTACTTTTTGGCTAGGCGAATCCGGGGTAAGTAATTCTGGATGTGCAGCTTCAATGGCTTTTAAAGCCTGCATTTGTCTGTCGTATTCAACATCAGGTACTGAAGGGTTATCCAATACATAATATTGATAATTGTATTCGGTAATGGTGGATTTGATTGCAGCGAGTTTTAAAATTGTGTCTTGCGAGACTGCCATAAAAAGCATTCCATAGAAAAGAAGTTAAGCGTTCCCCTCACTTCAAGCAAGGGGATAATAAGTAAGTTTTACCCGTTTTGTAGCATACGTTGGCGTTCGAATTCTCGAATTTTTTCAACATATTGTTGTAGGCTTTGTTTGGTTAACAAGGTGCGTTTTGCATCGTAGATTTGAGCTGAAAATTCCTCAGCGATTTTTCTAGCGGCATTATGCATCATATTGAAGACCTGATGGGGTTCGCCCTCTATGGGCAAAATCATAAATAAAGAGACCCCTTGAGTTGAAAAGTTTTCAAGGTTATCAATATCAAATACGCCTGGCTTAAACATATTGGCTAGGCTGAACAATACAGGACCTTTACCGTTAGAGTTCACATGGCGATGGAATATATCTTGATCACCAAACTTAAACCCAAGTGTTAGTAACATAGGTAACAAAGCAGCACCAGAGATAGGGTCTCCGTCTGGGGTTTTAACGTTTAAAACTAACACTTCTTGAGCTTGCACGCTTTGGGTTTGTTGTGCTTTAGCTTCTTTTGGCGCACTTGGCTCAACTTGCTCTGTAACCTCTTCATCAAAATCAATGCGTAGTTGGTCTTCAGCTAATTTAGGCTCTCGACGTTTTCGAGAGGTTTCTGCCTTTTTACGCTTTACAAGGTTACGAGCTTGCTCGCTTAAGGATGGTTTTTCTTCTACCTGCTCTTGCTGGCTAGTTGTAGTTAGCTCAGCTTGATGCTCTGCAGCGTTTTTAGTTTCTTGTAAACCTTGCACTATTGGTGCTTGTTGAGAAGATCCCTTTTTAAGTAAAAATGGAGGCGGCTCAGGGGCTTCATAACCATCAGTTACAGAACTTGTACTTACTTGACCGAACGCCTGACTCGTACCTCTTGTAGAATTGGAAGTTGTGCTGGGCTCAACAATCTTTGGTTGACTAAGCTCGCTGCTCTGGTTCATAGAAACATGACTTTTCTTAACATATTCAGGTTTAGGCTGAGTAACTACAGATGCATAGATGCGCCCTGATTTGGCATTTGACTCTTGTGTTACCTTTGCTTCTTTCGCAGCTTCGACTTCTGTCGTTTCTGGCCCTGTTGGGGCTTTGGGGTCGGTATCTGCAGTTGTTGACACTACTCTGACACTGCCAATACCTAAATCATCAAATTTATCCGTACCTAAGTCATCTTTAGACAAGGCATCATCTTGCTCTGCTAGCGGTGGCTCAACTATGTTTTCATTAATATCAGTTACCACTTCTGAGTCATCGGACAGCTCATTTTCTTCATAAAGATCATCAGACTGAAGGATAGGTTTGGCTCTTTTTTTAGTTGTTTTTTGTTCACTATTTTTACGTGAAACCCATATACCATGTACGGCTACACCTATGATGACACAACTGCCGACTACTAATAATGACCAACGTAAAACATCTTCCATTTAATTCACTCGTACTTTTTATTCTTTATAATTTATGGTTAACGCACTTTAAGCATTTGCAATTGCAACCGCTTCTTCTACGTCCACCGCTACCATTCTTGAAACACCAGGCTCAGCCATTGTGACACCTGTTAAGTGGGTGGCCATTTCCATTGCAATTTTATTATGGGTAATATAAATAAACTGCACACTTTTTGACATTTCAGATACTAATTTACAAAAACGCCCTACGTTAGCATCATCAAGAGGCGCATCCACTTCATCTAACAAACAAAATGGCGCCGGGTTTAACCTAAATATGGCAAACACTAATGATAAAGCGGTCAGCGCTTTTTCACCACCCGAAAGCAGGTGAATTGTACTGTTTTTCTTTCCCGGCGGTCTTGCCATTATGGTTACGCCAGTTTCCAGTAAGTCATCATCCGTTAATGCTAAATATGCAGAGCCACCGCCGAACACCTTAGGAAACAACATTTTCAAATCATCATTGACTATATCAAAGGTCTCTTTAAAACGGGTTCTAGTCTCTTTATCGATTTTGCGTATTGCTTGCTCTAGAATCTCCATAGCCGACACCAGATCGTCATTCTGGTCATCTAAATGCTGTTTCCGCTGGGCTTGAACTTCGTACTCTTCTACTGCGGCCAAATTCACTGCCCCTAAACGACTTACTGATGCTGTGGTTTTATCTAGTAATCGTTGCCACTCATTTTCATCAGCATTGTCGTCCATACTATCCAACACAGTTTGTAGCTTCTGCTGCATCTCTTCTACTTGCTCTAGAAAACCATTTGCACGGACGCGATAGCCTTCACACTCTAACTTCACAGCTTGTAATTCAGTAAGCATGGCTTGGATCTTGTCGGTAACCCCTTGTTGGCCTTTTTCTGCTTCGATTAGTTTTTCTTCTACCTCTGACAAGCGTTCCGACAAGTGGTTCTGCTCAACTTCAAGGGATGCTTTTAGATCTAGATATTGTTGTAAATTCTCAACTTGCTCTTCTAAAGGCATTGCTAGTTCCGCGAGCTCAGCTTGCAATAAATCTAAGTTCTGCTTTATTGTCTCTAATCGTTGCTGCTCCCGCTGTTGTTCGGTAGTTAAGGTTTTATGCTGACCTTGGATACTTTGTAAGTGCAGTGCTAGTCGATGTAAATTGGTTTTTCCGCTTTCTAATTTGCTACGGTTAGTGGCTATGTTTTGTTGATATCGCTCTCTGTCTTCTTCTGCTGTTATTTGTTGCTCTTGAAGCACCTCAACCGCTTGATCTAGCTCTTCAGCTTGCATCGCTAATTCTTCGAGCTGCTGCTTTTCATCTTCAAATGTTTCTTGGTAGCGATTTAACTCTTCTATTAGGCGGCTATGTCTACTCAATTGTTGTTGCTGTTGACCTGTAAACAGCTGCAATTGATTTTTATATTCTTGCCATTGTTGTTTATGCTCATCAAGCTGATGCTTTGCGAGCTTATGTTGTTCTTTAGCTGCATCTAATAACTGTTTTAATTCTTGAAGTGCTAATTGTGACTCTTCTAAGCGTTTTGCTGTGTTTTCTTTTTCTGTTTCTAGTATTTTTATCTGACTGGCTCTTTGCAGCAAACCCGCCTCTTGCTCAACAGGCCCAGATATCATCCAATCAGGTCCAAACCAAACACCTTCTTTAGTAACGACTGATTGGTGGCTTTTTAGCTTAGATAGCAGAGATGTTGCTTCATCTTGGTCTTCAGCAAACATAATATGCGTCAACCAAACGGGGACTTTTTTATTGTTTAGTTTACTGGCTAGCGAATCTGCAGGTATTACATCAATATATTTGTCAGCAAAGGCCCATAGCCCCCCAACCTGAGAATTGAGTGACTCAAGAATGCTATTATTGCTAACTTCCATTGCCCCTTGCCAATTTAAGGTTACGGTTTCAAAAGCTTTTTCCCATCCAGTCTGTATATCTAGGGTTTGCCACCAGGTGGTAGCGTCTAGATTGTGGGAATCAAGTAAATCAGCTAATGAGCTATTTTTTTGTGATGATAGTTGCAGAGCATGTAATGCGGAGATCTGAGCTTGTAGACTTTGTAACTCTCCTTGAATACTTACCTGTACCTGATTAGCTTGAACTTGTTCTTCAATATACTGGTTTTCTAATTTTGAATTTGTCTCTACTAGCTCTGCTGACTCAGTTATGTTTTGTTCTTTTAAAAGAATTTGCTCTTGGCATTGCTCAATTTGATAACCTAGATCTTCATCTGATTCCATAGCCAACTCATCTTTTAGCTCACCAATACGTTGCTGTGTCCGTAACTGCATTGACATAATAGTTTGGATTTTGCCATGACAACTTTGAGCTTGTTGCTTGCTTAGATTGAACTTTTGATCTTGCGCTCGCCAGGCATGTTGCGCTTGACTCAACTCTTCTTCAGAAGCCATTAAAGATAATTGGGCTTGCTCTACTTCTTCATCTAACAGCTCTTTCTCTGGCTCAGCTAATTGTATCTGTTGTACTAGATCTTCAATGGTGTCTATGTGTTGTTGCTGCGATATTTCAATATCAGTAATTTCTTCTCTCAGGCCCTGAGAGTCTTTCTGGATTTGTTGTTGCCTTTGCTTGGTATGGATCTGAATTTGTTCAATACGGGTGATATCTGTGCTCACCTTAAATAGCTGCTGCTGAATATCTGAAATTTTTTGCTTTAGATCACTCTGCTGCTCTTTGTAGAGGGTTATGTCTTTTTCTTCATTACGTTGAGTAGCCACATAGGCTTCAATATCAGCATTCTTTTGAGTAATATCAGCTTCTAACAGCTCTACTTTCTTACTATGTTTGAGCCAACGCAGCGCAGCGAGCTCTACTTTATACTGTCGCTCATTTTTCTTTAATTCTTTATATCGATTAGCTGCAGCTGCCTGACGTTGCAGTTTTTCTAGTTGTTGCCCTAACTCACCGCGCACGTCTTCTAAGCGTTCGAGATTTTCTTTGGTATGACGAATTCGAGTCTCTGTTTCGCGCCTTCTTTCTTTATATTTAGACACGCCAGCAGCTTCTTCAATAAACACCCTCAACTCTTGAGGTTTGGACTCGATTAACCGAGAAATCATGCCCTGCTCTATAATGGCATAGCTTCTAGGCCCTAACCCTGTCCCTAAAAACAGGTCAGTTACATCACGGCGACGACATTTAGCATTATTTAATAAGTAGCTAGATTTAGCCTCTTTAGTCACAATACGCTTTACAGAAAGCTCGTTGTAACCGGCGTATTCCCCTTGGATGCGGCCCTGAGAATTATCAAAAACTAATTCAACACTACACTGAGAAACTGGCTTTCTCGCCGTTGACCCATTAAAAATAACATCGGTCATAGCGTCACCACGGAGGTTTTTAGCCGAGCTTTCACCAAGCACCCAACGCACTGCATCAATGACATTAGATTTTCCACAGCCGTTCGGGCCAACGACGGCCGTCATATCATCTGGAAATGGGATGGTGGTTGGATCAACAAAAGACTTAAATCCAGCCAATTTTATTTTTTTCAGGCGCATAAATTGAAAGACACTAGGTCGTATAGTCCCTAAAAATATTATAATTATTATTGTTCAGGAGATGAATGTACCAAAAGTCATCAAGTGTAACAATTGACGTTTTGAACATCTGTGTGAGTTCCGTATACTTCTCTTCATCAATTTACAGCTTGTACTGGTTTTTAACTAAGTTAATTCAAACAAAACATAAGGTTAATAAGTTTACTATGCATTATTTTTTATTGGGGTTTAGCCTGATTTCAACTAAAGGTTTAAAACGATTTGTGTTTTTTCCTTTAGCTATAAACCTAGTATTGTTTTCTGTGGCAATTTATTTTCTATTTGGTGAAATTAGTGCCAGCATTGTCTGGATGGTAGACCTGATCCCAGATTGGGAATGGCTAAGCTGGTTGAAGCAAGGGTTAAGCTACATTATTTGGCCTATAGCAGTTATCAGCATACTCCTTGTTTTTTCATTAATATTTGGCACCTTAGCTAACTGGATAGCCGCACCTTTTAATGGCTTACTTGCTGAAAAAGTTGAGCAGCACTTAACTGGGCAAACAATGGATGACACTGGCTTGTTAGATATATTTAAAGATATCCCCCGCACCCTAGGACGGGAATTAGCAAAATTAAGTTACTACTTGCCACGAGCCATAGGCTTCCTGTTATTATTTTTTATTCTCCCGTTATTTGGACAAGTTTTATGGTTTTTATTTAGTGCTTGGATGATGGCAATACAATATTGCGATTACCCGTTTGATAACCATAAGGTACCCTTCTCTAGGATGAAATACGTATTAGGGAATAATAAATCGCAGAGTTTTAGCTTCGGAATAACGGTAAGTATTTGTTCTATGATCCCTATTGTTAATTTCCTAGTGATGCCCGTTGCAGTCTGTGGCGCTACTGCATTATGGGTTGAAGAATTAAAAGATCAGGTTTAACCATAATCTTCATTTAAACATTCGGCTGTTGCATACTAAAGGTAGCAGCCTAGTTACACATCATTCTCTTATTAAAGCTATCAGAATCTAAACTCCACCTTCTCTCTTTTGTTTTCCCTTAATGGTAATGACTAAACAAAAATCTTAAATACTCCTTACCAATCGCCTTACGGCTTAAATGTGTACCTTAGCGCCGCAAAGTATTAAATATCTATACCTTGGTACTATGAATTAGATACAAGTCATAGAAAGGTTTATTAATTCTTAGACTTTGATAACTTTATAACCAGTTACTCAACTGCAAAATTAAATATCAAGGAACTACTATGAAAATCCAAGCCCCCACTAAGCCTTATACATTAGCTTCTATTGTTGCCCTTATAGTTGGCGCTGGTGCCTACGGAATCGGTTTGTTTAATGCAGACATGGCATTGAATGAAAAAGGTTATTATCTTGCAATAATTTTATATGGCTTGTTTTCTATGGTCTCACTACAAAAAACCATCAGAGATAAAGCTGAAGGGATAAATACATCAAAAATTTACTATATGCTCTCTTGGGCATCAGCCGGCGTATCTGTTGCGTTATTAGTTATTGGGTTAATCAATGCAAACCTATTATTAAGTGAAAAAGGGTTTTATGCCATGTCCTATGTGTTAAGTTTATTTGCCGCTATTACTGTTCAAAAAAATGTCCGTGACAAGCAAGCATTTGACCTACTTGATAACAAGGAATCAGACGCCTTTATAGAAGAGCCTATTACCGAATAAAATGTACTATGGGTTATGAGCCCTCTCATAACCCATTAAACTATCAAGGTTTAACAGACTTTTACTGTGTATACCTGACTGTCGTACTCTACCAAGTCACCGACCATGATTTTTTTACGCCGCCTAGTTTCAACATCTCCGTTAACTGACACTTTACCCTCATCAATTACGGCTTTTGCTTCTCCTCCACTAGAGACTAATGCTTCAAACTTTAAGAGTTGATACAAGGCAATGGGCTCTTCATTAATTTCTATATATTTCATAGTCTAACTTGTTGTAATTGTTTAAATCAATTTACTCCATCGCAATTAACAATTACAGTAATTAGGTATTTTCTATACAATATAAATCCTTGTTAACCCCTTTATATGATCCAATGAGCGAAATACATGAAACTCTTAATTAACCTAGTTCGTAATCTATTAGGTAGCTTTATAGCTGCCATTGATTTAATTACCAGAGGGGCTAAAAAAACGCGTACACCTGACGAACAAAGGCAGGTAGAAAAAGCGATACATGGTTTATCTTTGTATCAGTTTTTTGCGTGCCCTTTTTGTATTAAGACAAGAAGAGTCATGCATAAACTAAACTTACCTATAGTTCGTCGCAATGCTTCTAAATCTCCGTTTAGAGAAGAGTTGTTACAACAAGGGGGCAAAATTCAAACTCCTTGTTTACGAATTGAAGAGGGCGAGAAAGTAGTATGGATGTACGAGTCTTCAGAAATTATTAAGTACTTAGAGGAGCGTTTTTCTTAAGGTTTCTTGTAAAAAGTAACTAATAAAAACTTAAAACAGTGGTCTATTTGGCCACTGTTTTTTTATGCTTTTAAAAACACCAATAGACATAAAAAAGCCACACCATAAATTGCAGTGTGGCTTTTAATCTTAGTCAATCCCTTGCTACTAAATTGGAGCTCTTCCTTGTTCATCTAAGGTTTGCCCTTTCATGAACATGGAAATCCGTCGACATACTACGTAAAAAACTGGTGTGAATAACAAACCAAATAGGGTAACACCTAACATTCCACTGAACACAGTCACACCAAGAGCTTGGCGCATTTCGGCACCTGCCCCTGTTGCAATTGCAAGTGGCACGACTCCTAAAATAAAAGCAAACGATGTCATTAATATTGGGCGTAATCTAAGTTTTCCTGCCTCAACCACAGCTTTATACATAGGTACACCTTGCTGCTCTAGGTGGCGGGCAAACTCAACAATTAAAATAGCATTTTTACTAGCTAGTCCTACCAATACAATTAACCCCACTTGAGTCAATATATTGTTGTCCATATCCAATAACCACACTCCTGTAATGGCACTTAACAAACACATAGGCACGATTAAAATAACCGACAATGGCAATGTCCAGCTTTCGTATAAAGCCACTAACAATAGAAATACAAAGACTACGGCCAGAACAAATGCAATGGTGGCTGTGTTTCCGGCTTGTTGCTGCTGATATGCAAGCTCAGTCCATTCAAAATCGATACCTGGTGGTAAAATCTCTTCTGCCAGTTTTTCCATTGTCGCTATTGCTTCTCCCGAACTATACCCAGGAGCAGTGTTGCCAAGTAGGTCTGCAGCTGGATACAGGTTATACCTAGGTACTCTTGAAGGACCAGATCTGTACTCAAAAGTAGCCACTGAACTTAACGGCACCATTAGCCCATCTTCATTACGAACTCGAATTCGACCTATATCCTCCGGCGTCATTCTATATTGGGAGTCGGCTTGCGCTGTTACCCTAAAGGTTCTGCCTAGATAACTAAAATCATTAACAAAAGCACTGCCCAAGTACACCTCTAGGGCGGAAAAAACTTCAGAAACTGGGACGCCTAAACGCTCTACCCTCTCACGATCTATATTGGCGTATAATTGCGGAGTGTTGGTTTCAAACAGACTAAACACCTGAGTCGTAGCAGGGGCCTGATTGGCAGCTGTTGCGAGCTGCCACATTGATTGTTCAAGAAATGGCAAACCGTGACCTACACGGTCTTCTATCATCATTTTAAAGCCACCACCATTACCTATACCACGAACCGAAGGTGGCGGAATAACGACTATAAAGGCCTCTTTAATCTGTGCCATTTGAGCCTGAACATCAGCATATATTTTCTCAAATGTGAGCCCTTTTTTGGCCCTATCCTCAAAATACAACATCTGTGTGAAGATAGCCGCAGAGTTAGATGCGTTTGTAAATGTAGCCCCTGAGAACCCTGCAAATGCCACTGAAGTACGAATACCTTCGACGCTAAGTAAGCGTTCTATGGCTTCATTCACCACCTCATCAGTGCGAGACAATGATGCACCTGAAGGCAATTGTATACTCACAATAACGTAGCCTTGATCTTGCTGGGGAATAAAACCTCTTGGAACCGAGGAAAACAAGTAACCAGCTAATACCATTAGTCCTATATAAACCAAGATAACTAAGGGAATTAACCGAATTAGTTTACTGGTTAAAAAGCCATACCCATCAGACAGCTTATCCATCCCCTGGTTAAAACCATTGGCAAGCAAAGTCCCGATACCAAGTTTACTGTTTTCTTTATCTTCTACTTTATGAGCTTTCAGTAATACGGCAGACATAGCAGGGCTAAGAATAAGAGACACTGAAACCGAAATCATAGTCGCAATAGCAATGGTAATACCAAACTGACTATAAAACTGTCCTGATATACCGCCTATGAATGCTGTAGGTAAAAATACCGCGACTAAAACAATGCCAATAGCAATAACTGCGCCCCCTACTTCCTTCATGGTTTCTCTAGCCGCTTCAATAGGCTTCTTACCATCAGCAAGCAAACGCTCCATATTTTCAACCACAACTATGGCATCGTCGACCACTATACCAATGGCCAAAACAAGTCCAAACAGCGTGAGGTTATTGAGTGAAAAACCAAGCGCACTCATAACGGCAAAGGTACCAATGAGCGATACAGGAATAGCAACAACTGGAATGATAGCCGCTCGCCAGCTCTGTAAAAATACTATAACAACCAAAACAACTAAAACTATCGCTTCATAAATTGTCATTTTTACAGCGTCTATAGACTGGCTAATGAACTCAGTGGGGTTATAAGCAATTTTATAAGCTAAATCAGGTGGAAACTTTTGCTCTAGCTCCTGCATAATGCCTTTAATGGTATCGGCTGTTTCTAAGGCATTAGTACCTGGACGTTGAAAAATAGGGATCGCTATCGCTTTTTTATCTCCAAGATAACCACGAGTAGTATAGCTTTCTGCACCTAGCTCAACCCGGCCCACATCTCTTAGCCTTACAATTTTACCATCAGTATTTTTTATAATGACATTTTCAAACTCCTCCGGCTCTTGTAAGCGCCCTTGTGTTTGAACCGCTAATTCAAATGCCGTTTGACCTTGTAGAACAGGCGACTGGTTTAAAGTACCACTGGACACTTGAATATTTTGACTTTGTAACTCAGTAACCACTTCTGAGGCCGTCATACCGAGTGAAGCAATGCGGTCTGGATCTAACCACACACGCATAGAATATTGGCTGGCTCCAAATATCCGTAGATTCCCCACCCCTTCGATTCTTGAAAGCTGATCTTGAATATGTAGTGCGACATAGTTAGCAATATAGGTTTGATCATAGGTGCCATTTGGAGAAAACATGTTAACTACTAACATTAAATCTGGTGAGTTTTTAGCTGTTGTGATACCTATGCGCTTAACAGGCTCAGGTAATCTAGGCTCGGCAATTGCCACACGGTTTTGTACCTGAACTTGGGCTTTATCGAGATCAGTTCCAAGTTTAAAAGTCACAGTAATAGTGACAGAGCCATCAGCAGTAGATTGTGAAGATAAGTACAGCATATCTTCTACACCATTAATTTGTTGCTCTATTGGTGTAGCCACAGTTTTAGCTGCTATTTCTGCATTCGCCCCCGGATAAGAAGCTGTAACCTGAATAGTAGGCGGAGCCACCTGAGGGTATTGTTCAACGGGTAATCCTAAATAGGCAATACTACCTATTATCATCACCATAATGGCTAATACTGAGGCAAATTTAGGGCGAGATATAAAATATTGAGTAAAATTCATAAATACCCTAACTTACAAACTATATTGTTTACTGATATCAACACTGTTGGGCGACACGGTCGCTCCTGGTCGAGTTCGTACAAAACCATTCACAATCACCCTGTCTTCAGGAGAAAGGCCAGACTTAATTATTCTCAACTCTTTGGAGTGTAATTTTCCTAAGGTAACGTACTTTCTACCCACCTTATTTTCATCGTCAATTACCATTACATATTTTCTAGACTGGTCAGTTCCTATAATGCTATCTGGAACTAAAATAACCTTTGCATTTTTGGTTTCGATTAAGCTGATACGACCAAAAAGGCCGGGTAATATAAAGCCATCTTTGTTATCAAAAACAGCTCTACCCTGAATTGTGCCTGTACTGTCATCGACCTTATTATCAACAAAATCCATAACCCCAAAATGACTAAACTCAGCTTCATCTTGTAATCGCACTTTTACTTCATTCGGATATACTCGTGAACTTTTTCTGGTTTCTGACTGTGCAAGACGTAAATACTTAAGAAGGTCACGCTCACCGGCTTCAAAATAAAAATGTATGGGATCAACAGATACCACGGTTGTCAGTAAAGTCGCACCTGAGGCACCACCGGTAACTAAGTTACCTTTATTGACAAGATCTCGAGATACTATGCCGTCAATTGGCGATTTTACCTCTGTAAACTCTAAGTCTAACTTTGCTTCATCAAACGCAGCGAGTGCAAGTTGATATTCTGAAGCTCGACGATCTGACTCTTCTTGAGAAATAGAGTTGTTATTCTTTAACTCTAAACCACGCTTATATTCTTTCTCAGTAATGTCTAAATTTGATTGTGCACTTTGTAAATTTATCTGGAAGGGACGTTGATCAATTACAAACAAAACATCACCTGCTTTTACCTGTTGACCGTCTTCAAATTTAATCTCTTCAAGATAACCACTGACACGGGCTCGGATCTCAACATAATCCACAGCTTCAAAACGGCCAGTATATTCATCCCATATATCAACCACTGCTGCTATTGGGTTACTAACATCTACTTCCGTCATAGGACGTGCTTGTGTAGCATTTTGTTCTTTACTACATGCAACCATTAATAGGCTCAAAGTAATAATGATCCCAGTATAAAAAGAGCGTGACGTTCGTTGCGGCATAAAACACCTTGTTGTATGTGAATATAAAAATAAAACCATTACCCCATTGCTACTTCTATAATTTGTAACAAGGGGTTAAAAATTAGAAAATAAAAATTTAAAACTAGTAATGACTAGTTCATCTTACTGCGTTTTTTTAGCGTCAATTGAGTAGGTATCATATTCTTTAAATGCAATAAGTATTAAAGAAGCAAACAGTAAAGTAGTTGAGGGGAAGAAGGTAAGTTTTGCAGAATCAGCAATATACATACCGAAAGGGTCAATAATATAAGGTAAAATAGGAAGCAAGCCAGCTACATACCAAAAGAGTTGACCAAAGTAAGCCACACGTCTCATGAGACCTAACACCACCAAAGCTCCAACTAGCACTTGCAGCGACCCCAGACCAATATTGATTATATCTCCTGTTAGAAGGCCATTGTAATATTTATCAGACACAGCATTAGCTTTGTCAGTCGCAGTGAGTTTTACTAACCCCCAAAATACTAAATACAATCCTGTTGATACTCTTAGTAGTAGTAAGCTCAGCGCTTTCATATTTTCTCCTTGATAAATTTCTTAAATAGTTCCCGATTAACAGACCTAATATAACCTTAAAAAATTTCGCAACAAGATAAAGTTTATGCCATAGGTTAGTGATGTAATTGTAAGCCTGAATATTACATCCCAATGTTTCTAGTATTGTAATATACTTTGTATTTAACAAATTAGATCGAACAATCTGCCTAAGGTCAAAATATCTACCTGGCGCCCCAGTAAAAACCTATTAATTCTTAAGTTGTAAACTAATGAGTAAACAAAACGTCCTAGTGTTAGGTTATGTATGGCCAGAGCCAAACTCATCCGCCGCTGGTAGCCATTTATTAAGCCAATTGACTTTATTTTTAAAACAAGGGTGGAAAGTAACCTTTGCAAGCCCAGCTATACAAGGCGACCATAAAGTAGATTTACAACAACTTGGAATTAAAGAAGTTTCTATCAAAATAAATTGCACTAGTTTTGATGAGTTTCTACAAGAGTTAGACCCAACAATCGTTCTTTTTGACCGCTTTATGTTAGAAGAACAATTTGGGTGGCGAATAGCGAAATACTGCCCCAATGCTCTTAGAATTTTAGATACAGAAGACCTCCACTCGTTACGTCAAGCTCGTCATAAAGCTTTAAAATGTGGTGACAGTATCAAAAAACCTGATTTAAACACTGAGCTTGCAAAACGAGAAGTTGCTGCAATTTTCAGGTGCGATTTAAGCTTGATCATTTCTGATTATGAGCTAGAGCTATTACTTAATTACTACAAGGTACCTAAACATTTATTGGTGCATAGCCCTTTCATGCTTGAAAAGCCAGCAGCCCCCAAAGCAGGTACGGAGTTTGAAAATCGACAGCACTTTATTAGCATAGGAAACTTTCGCCATGAACCCAATTGGGACGCCGTACTGTGGTTAAAACAAGAGATATGGCCATTAATTCGGGCACAACTTCCAAAGGTAGAACTACACATTTATGGTGCCTACCCACCACCTAAGGCCACCCAGTTACATAATTCCAAGCAAGGTTTTTTAGTTAAAGGTTGGGCACAAGACTCGAAACAAGTCATGGAGCAAGCAAGGGTGTGTTTAGCACCTCTACGATTTGGTGCAGGTATAAAAGGTAAACTAGCTGAAGCCATGATGTGTGGCACCCCCAATATTACTACGCAAATAGGCACAGAAGGCATGCAGATGGGCTTGCCTTGGCCAGGTTTGATAACTCAATTAGACGAGCTTCAAGATTCAGCTAGTACTGCTGAGCTAATCGCTGAAAATGCAATTAAACTATATCAAGACCATACACTATGGATGCATTGTCAAAATTTAGGCTACGAACTTTTAAGCCAAAATTTTGATGCTACTACAATTGAAAATCGGATTTTGGAAAAAATAGAGCAGGCTACAAATAATTTAGATGGTCATAGGAGTCAGAATTTTATTGGACAAATGCTACAACATCATCATCTAAAAAGTACCCAATATATGGCCCAATGGATAGAAGCAAAAAACCGTGTATAAGAAATGTTGCAAAAATGATCTTGGAACATTAGTTGATGGAAATCAATTTGGGTAGAGAAAAGTTAGATCAAATATAAGCTGACAGTCACAAATTGAAAAAGAGTAACTGTCAGTTTAAGTCTGCGCTAGTAAATATAATGATTAACTATAAAAGGCTTCAACTGTACCTTTTAGTGTAATCAACATTGGCTGACCTCGTCTGTCTAGAGCCTTGGGTGACGGAATTTTAATCCAACCTTCACTTACACAATACTCTTCAACATTGGTGCGTTCTTTACCGTTTAATTTGATACCAATTTCATGTTCAAAACAATCTTCATTGTAAAACTTACTACGAGGATTACTAGAAAGTCGGTCAGGAAGTTCTGGGAGTGAAGCTTTGTCATTCATTTAATAAAACCTAAATAGAAAAAATTGCGACATTGTAGTCACTATACTGATACTGCTCAAGTAAAGGATATCCAGTGAAGCAGTAATCAATCAACTGACGGCGATAAATTTCTCTTTCCTTTGTGCCACTAGCCAGTCAATTAGCTGTGGATCATGATAGAAGTTCTCCCCTACCTCATGACCCACTCCTTCTAACTCTTTATACATTACGCTGCCACCGGCGTTTGTAATTTCCTGTACAGTTTTCCGTGCTAACTCATTAGTACTAATATGGTCATTTGAACCTTGATACATCCATATATTCATCTGGGCTAACCTAGGAGCATCATCTGGGACAATAACGGCAGAGCCTGCGGATGTCGCTATAGCAGATATTTTGTTAGAGTTAATTGCACCATAACGCATTGCACCTTCCCCCCCCATTGAATGGCCAGTTAAACTTATTCTAGATTGATCAATATTGTATTTTGAAAGCACAGCTTCGATGGATTGAGTTAGATAGTCTGATACATTTGGGGCAGACTCAGTCCCAAATGTATTTAATCTCCACTCTGTTTGAATTGGTTTGGCTGGAATATGAGCCCATACTTTTTTACCCAAACAAAGAGGTAGCAATACAATTGCCGGAAAGTCACCGTTATATTCGTTAATAGCGACACTAATTAGTTGGCTATTCGCAAAGTGAATACTGGTTTCTTTATATTCCACCCCCCCACCATGTAAAAACACAATTAAGGGCCATTCTTTGATAGGTGTGTAATTTTCAGGAACAAAAATAGCGGCCGATCTTTGTTTACCTTTCAAGTTAAATGAAATTTTATCAAACATCATTCCTGCAGGCGGAACACTATTTTTAGGGTTCAACTTAAACATTAAATCATAAAAATTACGGTAAATACTTTCGATTACCAGGCTCATATATGGTCCTATTTTCTCTATACAGAGAGTTAGTCATAAATCACATCACAAAGTTCCACTGTCTGTAAAACATTGATGACAAAAACCCCGAGATTAACGCCAATCCGTTAGCGAAAATAACGCCACCGAACAAGCTCCAGTCCATTTTATGAAAATTCCCTAAGATACCGAGTAAGCTATTGTTTTAACGTATATATAACTTAAATTCGTTTCAAAAATACTATATTGAAGAGGCTAGCGCAAGGGTGTTATTATTTACCCATTAAAACTCTGGGATTTTATCTTTCCACACATCCCAATTAGCGATTATGTGGTCGGTTATTTTAGCGCCGACAGATACAATATTCTCAACGGTTTCAGTAAAGCCTCCAGCGGTTTCTCCCGGCGCCGGATCGAGGTGCGCTAATGTACTTTCATTTTCATTGCCTTGGTCAAAATTCACTGAACCTCTCAAGCTAATTACGCGCTGTGTTCCATGGAGCCTATTAATCACTTGCGTAATGGCGGCAGCTTCCATCTCTGTTGCAATATAGTCATCGGCGCCATACAGGCTTGCTATGTATTGTGCTTCTGCTGATAAGCCAGGGCCATGAAAAAAGGTATCACCTGTCATATGAGTACCTATGAGAATCTTTGGAGAGCGTCTAGCTTGTTGTTGCGTGTAACGGGCCCCGTATGCTTGAGCTGACTTGGAGTCTTTCAACTTAGCATTTAAAGCTAATTTGTAGCACCAAGCTACTAACTGCGAATTTAATTGATATCGCCTTATATCTTCATACCCTTTTCGGGGCATGAAAGTAGGTGCCCCCAACTTACCTTCTTCTGGCGCCCACCTGTGTCCTAAATCATAATCTATTAGCCAACTTGCTAATGTTACGTCCCCAATCGTCCCTTTTGACGGTGGCGTACCCGCTACTCCACTTAGTACAAAGTAAGCTTTATCAAGGTTAAAAAGTGGGTTTAATAATATTGCTAGCATAGAGGCAGATGATGCGACTTTCCCCATTCCTAATGTAGAACCACATACCCCTGATTCATTGCAATATACTGAGGACTTTGCCCCAGATACAAATATAGGCTTGGAGTCTGTAAAGTACCTCTCGTACCAATGTTGAAACTCACCTGCTTTATCGCCAGTGTTTTCACCAATTTCAAACATAGCAGCTACAAATACTTTCACTTCTATGGGCTTATGGTTTGCATGACTCTTACCGCTAACAAACACTAAAGCAATAAAACACCAAGTATAGAATAACTGTTTGCCCATAAGTTTTTCCTTGTTTATTGATACCAGTTTTTTAATTAACAGCTTGGCTAACTTTTTGAATATTTTCTATAAACTTCTTAGGGTCAAACTCCAATGGCAACTGTATTAACTTTTTTGCATTTTCATCTAAGATTAATAAGGTTGGAAAGCCTTCAACATCATAGCTACGACGAAAGTCTTCCCCCGCTGGCGACTCGTATTCTATTCGCGCAAACACATAGTTTTTTTCGAGCTCAGCCTTCACTTCTTCATTAGCAAAAATTTCTTTGTCTAAACGCCGACAGGTTGGGCACCAAATGGCGGACATATCTGCTAGCACCAGTTTATTACTGCTTTTTGCAGCTGCTAGCGCTTCAGGCAATAACATTGGGTTAAGCCCAGTTGCATCTACAGCAGACTGACCTAGATAAGTCTGCACGGTTTTATTGCCCCAGTATCCGCCTACCGACAAACAGATAATCAGCAGCGCTCCCAAGAGCAATTTTTGCGACAAAGGACGGGGTGAAGTTGTTGGGTTATGATTAGACACTTAGTGCTCCATATTAATTCTGAGTGTTTGAATACTCTTTGCAAAAATCAAAAATTCTATCTAAAACAGCTTCAATACCGTTTGCTCTTGAATTACTAAGATACCTGTCTAATCCAATAGACTTTAAATGAGTATTTAGATCAAAATCTAACACTTCGTTTGGACGCTTACCTCTTAGATACTCAAAAATAATGGCCAATAGCCCTCTGACCACTTTACTAGGAGAGTCCCCTTGAATATATAAAGTACTATCTATTAACTCACACTTTAGCCATACCTGACTTTCACAACCAAAAATTTCTAAGTCTTCTTTAAGTTGCTCTTTTGGGAGGCGTGGGAAAGATTTTCCTGCCAACATGATATGTCGGTACTTTTCATCCCAGCTTTTTGCTTGGGAAATAGCCAAGGCCAACTCCCCGGGTCTATCAACGGCTTTTTCTTCTGAAATTTTGTTCTTAAAGACAGAGTCACTATTATTAGTAAATAGACAGATACCGGACTTTAAGGCCTCAATAAAGTTAGTGAGCTCATGCTCTGTGTTATAACAACTAATTGATACTCTGATAGTGCCATCAACACCAAGAGCTTCCATCAAAGGCATAGCACAGTGATGCCCTACTCTAACTGATATATTTTGGATATTAAGGTAACTGGCTAAATCGTAGTGATTCACACCGTTAACAGTAAAAGAAAAAGTAGCGATTTTATGCTGAGGATCTCCCCAGATTTTAATGCCCGTAAGACTTGCTAAGCTCTGCTGTAGATAGCGGCTTAATGCCAACTCTTGTTTTACAATTGTATCTCTGTTGCTTTTTATAAAATTTGCAGCTGCAGCTAAACCTAATACACCGGCAATATTGGGTGTACCCGCTTCAAACTTTAATGGAGGCCCTAAAAACTCACTGCCCTTAAAGCTTACTTTTTTAATCATTTCACCGCCCACTTGATATGGCGGCATATTTTCTAGTAAAGGAAGCTTTCCATAGAATACCCCTACCCCTGTAGGCCCAAACATTTTATGACCACTAAACACATAAAAATCACAATCTAAGTCCTGCACATCTACAGCCATATGACTAACAGCCTGAGTGCCATCAATAAGGGTTAATGCCCCAACTGTCTTAGCCTTTGTAATAATACTTTTAATAGGGTTAATATTACCAAGGGCATTGGATACATGACCTATAGCGACGAGTACCGTATGTTCATCAATAAGCGCGACTGCCTCTTCTAACAACAGCACGCCATTATCATTAATAGGCATCACTTTTAGCGTTAAACCATACTGCTCGGCTAGTATTTGCCAAGGAACGATATTGGCATGATGCTCTAGGGTTGAGATAACAATGTTCTTACCCTTTTGTAGTAAAGAGCGAGGCAAGCAGGCAGCTAACAAATTAATACTTTCTGTCGCTCCTTTAGTCCAGACAATCTCTCTATGATCTTTTGCGTTTATAAAACTTTGTAGCGTGCGCCTAGCATCTTCAAACTTTTGAGTAGTATCTGAGGCTAATTTATAACTAGAACGATGAACATTTACTGAGGATTGATAGTACCGATTAGTAATATCAATTACCGTTTGTAACTTTTGGGTGGTGGCGCCGCTATCTAAATAAATCCCTTTAAAATCAGATTGGTCGTTAAAAGCAGAAAAATGTTGGCGCATAGGGTTAAATGGCATAATGGAATTCTATAACTCACTGCTTGATAAAGTAGCGTTTTGTTGTTTTATCAGCTCAACTAAAGTAATAATTTTAATATTGGATAACTGGCGATAATCAAAATATGGGCACACGATAATTCCTGATTTTGCTTCAATAGCAAAATCATGGTTTATCCACTCTAATGATAAACCTAAACTCTTGGCGTAGGTTTTCCCCATGACAAGCTGAATACCTTTATTAGAATGCTTGGGCTCTGTAAATAGCAAGCTGGTATTCGAACCTTTGCTTAATAACAAGTTATCTCTAAACCCTTGCCAAGAATCAGACTGACGTAAAGGCACCAAAGTTTCAGAATTCAGTGCAAATACCAACTTAGCGTAAACATTAAATACTTTTCGCCAACCATTACCGCAGGCTTTTCCTATGGCAGTAATTTCAGCATTGGACAAAGACTTTATAGTTTGCAGTGTTTGAAAATCAGCAAAGTTTGGGCGATTAGCTATATACACCTTAAAACGAGCATTTATATCACCTAACCCAGCTTCTTTTTGGGTATTGGGCATTTACTTGGTTTCTGCTGCTGGCAAGGAACCCAAGTCTTCTTCAATACAGTTAAGCATTTCCTGTGCGTCAAGCATGATCCCTTCTTCTTCACCGGAAAGGGGAAATACTAACACTAGGGTATTGTTTTTTTTCATCCCTGGAAGCCAAATACTTAGCCACTCAGCAAAGTGTATCTGCTTAGGCTGACTCGCAGGATCATCTGCTTTCTTCCAAGCCTCTGCAAATTCTTCATGGGGCCAGATAGGGAAACATGCATCATCATCAGCTTTGAGCATTACCCAGCCATTTTCACCATAAAGCCCCCAAAGTTTTGTTGTTTCATACATTTTTTCTAATGCATATTCGAACCTTTGTTCAGGTGACATTTTACTTAGATCACTAAATACATCTTTTGATAAATAACTCATATTCATTAGCCTTAATTTAGATACTTTCTATAGGTATTTTAACCCGTTAGTTAACTAAGAGTCTTGTTTAGATGACAGTGTTTCGGTTTTAATTAAGCTGCTCTTAAACTCTTCACTTAAAATAGAGTAAACACAGTGGTCGACAAACTTATCGTACAACCACTCACATTCACGTAATTCTGCTTCGTAGGTTAAACCTAGCCTTTCTATGACGGCTTTACTTTTAAGGTTTTGGGTTGCACAGCGTATTTCTATTTTATGCAGATTATGCTCTTCAAACCCGTAATCTAACAGCTGATTGACTACCTTAGTCACAATTCCTTTGCCTGTAAAAGACTCACACAACCAATACCCTATAGTACCCCAGCGGTTAACATGGTCTAACTGATTAAACCCAGCCACCCCTACCAAAGTTTGCTCATAAAAAATGACAAAGGTTGAGGCCTGATTATTGTTATGCTGATCTATAGCCGTCTCTATAAAGGTTTCAGTATCCTCATAAGTTTGTACCAAATCTATCCAACCAAGCCACTGTTTTAAATAAGCACGGTTTTTATTAGTCAGCTCATACAGTACATTTGCATGCTCTGGGCCAATATGGGTAATTTGAATATTAGGATCTACCTGAAATTTCATGTTTTCACTGTTCTATGCCATCAAAAAAAGCGATGATATTACAACACTTGATACATTTTCACGGGATATTTTTGGCGCACATTAATTCAGTAGATATTTTACGCAAACAAGAGCTAGCCTTATCTACCAAAGATTTTAGAGCTAGAGGCCACAAAGTCACACGCTGTGAAAGATGTTTAATCCCAGTCGATAACTGTATTTGTGCAAAACGTCCAAGTATAGATTGTAACGCTGCTTTTTGTTTACTCATGTATAAAAGTGAATATTACAAGCCTAGTAATACAGGCAGAGTCATTGCTGACGTTATTAAAGATAACTATGCCTTTAAATGGGATAGAGTCGCACCAGACTCAAAACTATTAGCGCTTTTAGAAAACCCCACTTACGCGCCCATTGTGGTATTTCCTCACCAACATGCTGCAGCAAGTCGATGTATTGACACCCCGCAAGCGGCAATAGGCCCAAACGAACAGAAAGTACCATTATTTATTCTATTAGATGGTACCTGGCGAGAAGCCAAAAAGATGTTCAAGAGCCCTTCTTTATCTAATATACCTGTATTAGGTATCACGCCCGAAAGTGCCTCGTCTTATCAGCTCAGAGAAGCCGCTCACACGCACCAACTTTGCACTGCAGAAGTGGCAATTGAAGTACTAAAATTGGCAAAACAAGATATGGCAGCTAGTGCTCTAAGCCAATATTTCAATATATTCAGACGAGCTTACATTGCGGGAAAACCGCACTTATCCTTTGTTTAAGTGACTAATCAGGTAACTTTTAACGCTAGTATAAGGAGTAAAATTCGCGTTTAACCCGTATTACTTATTTAACTAACGGTTTTTATCTATCACTTAGTTTTGCAGGCTAACTTGTAATAATGATTATTGTTGTACTCAAACTCTTTAATTACTTTTAGAGGAGTCTTACTCGTGTGGGCCTGATATGAGCGGGTGTTAATTTTATTAATAAAGGTCACCAATATAGGATACCGTTTAGCCATTTCAAATCGCGCAAACTCAAAAATGTGCTCAAACACTCCTTGCCCTCTGACACTTTTATCTACACAAACAGGGCCATATTGATAAGAGTTTTCTGCTGTTACCTCTGCCCCTAAACACCTTGAGTCATCAAGGTGATTTATCATAAAAGCAAACATAGGCCACTGGGACCAAAAACTCCAAGATGCCGCCATAGCATAGGCTACAATTCTGTCATTTACGGTTGCGATAAATAAACCACTTTCATCTTGAATTAAACTTTTAAGATGAGCTTCAGTGAAAGCTGTAGTTATAAATCCATCTTTTTTATCTTCATCATTTATCGAGTCAATTTGGTAGCGATAATGAAGTGCTAATACCTCTTCAATATTACTTGTAGTCGCGATACTTAACTCAATCTTCATACTGGATCCAAAATAGGCGCTGTTTCGGTACTTTTCTATGACTAAAGCAAACAGCATTTAAGCTTTAGTTACAAACATAAACTTTACATTAAGATCCAAGTTAACTAAGACCTTAGGTGAGCAGTAAATTCTGACAGATTTAAACCATGGTGTAAAAGTCAAAACCTAACGAGTAGACAAATTGCGTTTCACAGTTTTTGCACAATCCTCTTATACGAGCTTGATATTATTTAGTTACAAATTCTTACAAACTGTAGAGATTTACTAAATGAATAAACATCCATTTTTCGCTGTGTTCATAACCTCGGCATTAGCCTTTGGACTCACTGGATGCAGCGACAGTACAAATGACGTTATCGACGATGCCATTGAAGACACTATTGATGAATCAGGCGATGATGCCAGTAGTTCAGATGACAATATTTTATCTGTTGATACCTCTCTATTTGCAACTGAATCATTAGTCTCAGTGGAAACAGTAGACTGTACTTTATCAAATGGTGCTTCAACTAGTTGTTACTCTATTACAATTTCTGGGTTTCCAGCGGACCGCAGTGAACTAGGAGATTTTTGCCCAGGGACAATCACTGCAACAGCTGATGAAGCCGGAAAATGGTTTGATGATGGTGTACTTTATGATCTCAGCGGTGAATTTATTCAAAACTTAGACGTATTTTACGGAGACAGTTACTGGCAACTATATGATGCTGACACAGGTGTAGTTAATATCACAGACACACAAGAGGCCTGCGAAGCTGCAGCCCAACCTCAGGTAGACCCTCAATATTATAATCACTGCGTACAATGCGATCTTGATTACTTTGCAGATGAAACAGGCGGTGGCGTTGAAAGTACATATTTAATTCCTGTCACGCCAGTATTACGTAGCAGTCCTGGGAACTTAGGCGGCAACACAGGCCTTGCCTTAAACGGAGTTAACCTTGCGGCGGCTGCGCCAACAGATGCTATTTTAGGCGCTTATACCATTGCTGCTTTTGATGATTGTGTAGGCCACGTTAATCCCGCTGCAGGATACCACTACCATGGCGCAAACCAAGGTGATGGAGATTGTCCAGCCATTGAGTTTGAAGTCGACGGCCATGCGGGCATGATAGGTTACGCTATGGATGGGTTTGCCATTTATGGCATGCTCGATGAAAACGGCGATGAGCCTACCGACTTAGATGATTGCCGCGGGCAAACCGACGATGTACGCGGTTATCATTATCACAGTGCAGGGCCAGGAGAAAACACCTTTATAGGCTGCTTTTCTGGTGAAACAGCAAACTAGTATTATTGGAGTAAATCATGCACTTAGTAAAAGGTTTCATACTCGCCCTTAGCCTAGGCTCTATTTCTGTAAATGCCCACAATGGTCATGGTGATGAACTACCTTGGCTGGCTTGTAACCAAGCCGAAAAAGGCGATAGGTGTGAATACACCAATAGTCATAATGATTTATACCAAGGTAGCTGCAGAGTATTTAGCGATGCCCTAATGTGCGTTAGAAACAAACCAATTGTGCACTTAGGTGAATCAAAAAATACCACTCAAGAACAGGCCTTACTAGGACTAACGCCAGAAACAACTAAAACCGCAAACCGCTAAGCGACTATATATCGGCAGTGTTTACCTTACTGCCGATATATACTTCACCTACTAGTGAGCGTAATGCTTACCCCGAGTATCAAACAAGTTAACCTCAGATTGATTATCTTGAATTGCCACTGGCCAAGTTTTATCCCGACTTTCCCATATTTTAGTGGCTTTAGCATACGCCATTTCCCAACTAAGGTTTTCAATTAACACCAGCATGGTTGCAGCTGTTCCCAGTACCGCACATGTGCCGTATTCGTCCTCTACTTTTCCACTCCATACTTTCACTAGCTGCAGAGGGTCCAATTCATCAGGTTTTGTTACATAAGTATCTAATGTATTGGGTACATCTATAGTGGTTTTGTGAGTACCGCGGTTAATAAACAGGGTCACATCCCGAAGTGGATTAAATTCTAGCTCACCACCTTCCCCTCTGTAACATAGAGTATTAGCGTCATTTAACAAGCAAGCTGTTTGTTGGTGTTTCTCATCCACTTTACGATGAAAAATTCCCTGTAAACTGTGGGTAGCTCCAGAGGGATTTAATAATCGTGCTAAAGTATTGGCGCATGAACGCAATCCAAACAAGTCTCTAAGTTGGATAACAGCATCTAATTCTGGGTTAATTACTTTTAAGTCCATGTAGCTAAAGCCAAACTCACGAAGTGCCTGTGAAGCCTGCTGGGGATCATTTGCCACCTTAAAGCCTAACTGTGGCAAAACTTCTTTTAGATACAAGCGTTTTGAGTCTGGCTCGTGCGTACCATGTAAAAATACCCGCTTACCATTTTGACCTAACAAAATAGCCGACAGTAAAAACCAGGGTAAGTGCCGACGCTTACCAGCATAACACCCTAGATCTAAATCAATATTAAGTGCTTTTAAATCTTGATTATTGTGAACACGAAAAGCTTCTGTAAAGCCAGCTAGTTCCTCTGCAGTTTCTTCTCTGACCCTAAGCAACATCAAAAAGGCTCCTTTTTGTTCGGCCGTTGCCTCACCTTGAATTAACATGCTCATTGCTTGCTTTGCTTCTGCTTGGGTAAGCGTTCGTCCAGCTCTTTGGCCGCGGCCAATAATGCGAATAAAATCTTTAAACTGAACAATTGAATCTGACATAAGTCTCTTATAAGGGCGAAATTTGAGGTGATTTTACTGAGTTTACAATAACGAATAAAGGGTTATTATCTTTGGTTATCTCAATATTTTAGATAGCGGTTTTAGTCGCCCTAGTACCATTAGAAGCGGATATTAACGCCTAGGTAAAGACCCGCTTTAAATAATTGAAACCTTGGTAATAAAGCTTACAAAGAGCGCCCTATGCGGTAACTGTGTGACTTGTTTTAGATAATAACGACAAATTTACCTGATGCCGTTTATTTACAACCTCGCCTACAATAGTCACAGCAGGACCTTGAAAGTTTTCAGCATCTACTTTAGCTGCTATATCTCTTAGGGTACCTACACACACTCTTTGCTGAGCAGTAGATGCTTGGTCAACCACTGCCACTGGTGTTTCAAGGGATAAACCATGCTCTTCAAGACGAGCCATAATAGTGTGAATACGTTTCAAGCCCATGTAAAACACTAAAGTCTCACCGTTATCCTTGGCGCCTTTAGCTCCTTTTACTATGGCTGACCAATTAGGCTCAGCTTTTGTTGACTTCAAATGAGCTGTGATAAATCTCACTGATTGAGCACACTCGCGATGTGTCAACGGAATACCAGCATAAGCTGAAGCACCCGACGCCGCTGTAATACCAGGGACAATGGCAAAATCAATTTGGTGCGCGGCTAAGATGTCACACTCTTCTCCGGCGCGTGCAAAAATGGCTGGATCACCACCTTTAAGACGAACAATATTTTTTCCTGTTTGCGCCACTTCTACCATTAGCTCGCAGATATCACCTTGCTTCATACTGTGGTTACCGCATTTTTTACCCACAAAAATCCGCTCTACATTAGAAGGGATCATATTTATAATGTCTGGATTAACTAACCAGTCATACATGACCACATCGGCTTGTTGAATCAGCCTATATGCTTTCAAAGTTAATAATTCAGCATCGCCGGGACCTGCTCCAATTAAATATACATGGCCCTTCTCAGCTCGTGATCGCTGATTCTCTTTTGTTTTAGCTTCGAAAAATGAAAACTTAGCCATTGAGTCAAACACTTGGCTACTTTTAAAAGTCAAATTAAAAGCCTTTTTAAAGAAGGTAGAGTGCCCTTGTTGGCTTAACACTTTATTATTAAACATTACACGGCCTCCAATGTAATTAATGTATCTTTATCTACGGGAAGAGTTTTTGGCTTATGCTGAGTAATTAATTGACTTAGCTCAGACTTACAAGAGCCACAATTAGTGCCACATTTTAAACTTGCACCTAAACCGTCAACACTGCAGTTACCTTGCTTTATTTCATCAATAATGGTGTTTTCACCTACCTTGAAACAACTACAAATCAATTTACCTTGCTTAAAACTCTCGTCTGGCTCTAAGTTTAACAAACCATGTAACTGTTCAGGATTAATGTTTTTCTCACCAATCAAGCTGCTTATCCAAGCCTGATCTAACTCCAATGAATCACTAGAGGTTCCCATTGAAAGTACAAGTTGCCCTTCACGTAAACCACAGGTGCTGCTGAATATTTTACTGTTTGCCCCAATCCACTCTTCAAATAACGGGAAGTTATTTACCAACCATGTTCTCAAAGAGGTTAGATCTTGATTGGTGGCAAATGAAACTAGGGTACCTTTTTCAAATGGGATCATTACAAAATATTCAAAGGTTTGCTTGAGCAATGCAACAGATAAACTTTGCTGCACAAACAATTGCCCCTGATGTTCAAACGTCACTTTCTCTATACAGACTGCCGCATGTTTTAACTCAGGTTGCCCTGAAATTTTATCATTAGCATCCGTGTATAGGGCCGCTATGTTTGAACTAGCACTATTGGTTTCACTCCAGTGAATGGGAGCAAATAATTCACCTTGCCTTTGATTGCTGTCTACTTTTACTGGTAAACAAACTTTTGTCTCGGTGCCTAAGGTATGGGCCGCATGCAAGTTTACTAAATCATTATCTTTAACAGATAAGTTTGCAGCATCAGTTGGGTGTATGGCGATAAATGCACGGCTAATATGTGAAGTGAGCTCTGCAGTTTTACCGGTTCGGGTCATAGTGTGCCACTGATCTCGAACTCGGCCACTATTTAAAATAAATGGAAATTCATCAGACGTTATTTGCTCTGCGGGGGTGTAACCTGTTGCAACAAACTGTGCTTTACCACTAGCGGTATAAAACTTACCGTCTGTAAATAAGCGCTTTGTACCAACAAGATCTTTATGTGTTTCACTATTTACGACAGGCCATTGGATAGGCTTTAAACGGTTATACTCTGTCTCAGACATACCGCTAAGACCAGACAAATCTAAGTCTCGAGATTGATTATTATTAAATGCAGTAAGGCCAGTATATTCAGCAAAAATTTCACTTGGGTTGCTGAAGTTAAACCCAGAGTCAAATCCCATTGCCTTTGCAACATTACATATAATTTGCCAATCGTGTTTGGCTTCACCAGTGGCTGGCATCAAGCCCCTTTGCCTTGAAATTCGTCGCTCTGAATTGGTAACTGTACCGTCTTTTTCGGACCAACCAGTAGCAGGCAAAGCAACATGAGCAAAATTTAAGGTATCATTTTTCTCAACGCAATCAGAAACCACCACTAATTCACACTTGGCTAAGGCTTTGGCTATTTTTTGCCTATTTGGCATACTTACCATAGGGTTGGTTGCCATAATCCACACTGCTTTTACTTTGCCTTGATTAATGTCGTCAAACATATCCACGGCTTTCAAGCCTGTCTTGGTAGGAATACTAGGTGAGTCCCAATAGCTTTGAACTGTCTGGCGGTGCTCAGGATTATCAATATCCATATGACAGGCCAACATATTAGCTAAGCCACCTACTTCGCGCCCACCCATTGCATTGGGTTGACCCGTTAACGAAAATGGACCGCAGCCTTCTTTTCCAAGTTTTCCTGTTGCTAGGTGACAATTAATTATGGTGTTGGCTTTATCTGTTCCAGATGTCGACTGATTTACTCCCATACAATAAGCGGTAATAACTTTATCTTTGCTTAAAAACATTTGATAAAAGTTTGTCAAATCCACCACTGAAACATCACATAGTTTTGCAGTAACATTAAGGGTTGCACCTTTGCAACTTTCTAAAACCTGTTCAAACCCTTGGGTATACGCATTAATATAATCCTTATCTAGCCCAGCTTCATTTGATAAAAAGTGTAGTAAACCGTTGAAAAGCGCAACATCTGTACCTGGTTTTATAGCTAGGTGTAAATCCGCTATTTCAGCACTGGCAGTGCGACGTGGGTCTATAATGACAACCTTCATATCTGGGTTGATTTTCTTGGCGCGCTCTATACGCTGAAACAAGACTGGATGGGTCCAAGCAGCATTAGAGCCTACCAACACCAACAACTCTGTAAGTTCTAAATCTTCATAACAGCATGGCACTGCATCAGCACCAAATGCTCGTTTATATGCGGCAACCGCTGAAGACATGCACAAGCGAGAGTTAGTGTCTATATTGGCACTGCCTATATATCCCTTCATAAGTTTGTTGGCGACATAATAATCTTCGGTCAACAATTGCCCTGAAACATAAAATGCCACTGAATCTGGACCATGCTTTGCAATGACTTCATTGAACTTATTGGCTACTTTTTCTATAGCCTCATCCCAACTGGCCCTTTCACCCATAATAGTTGGATAAAGTAAACGCCCATCTGCTGAGTTTGTCTCTAGCAATTTACTGCCTTTAACACACAAACGACCAAAGTTTGCTGGGTGATCCGAACTACCTGTTACCGATAACAATTTACCTTTTGTATCAAGATTGACGTCCACACCACAACCTACCCCACAATAAGGACAGGTTGTGGTAGCTAAAGAAGCACTGGCATTTTTACTTTGGCCTTTAATAGATGGGCTATTCAACATAACTTAATCTGCCAACTGTAACTGCACTTGATTTTGTTCAATACGAACTGGGTAAACAGCCAACGTTACCTTGTCGTCATCCAGGCATTCCCCTGTTTCTAAACAAAACCTTTGCTTGTACAGAGGAGATATTATGACCTTCTTGTCTTGAACAGACCCAAGTAAACCACGATACAATACATTCGCCTTACCAAATGGGCACCAGTTACTTGATGCAAATATCTGCTCTTGATTTCCCGTTTTAAACTTATAAATAGCTATTTGCTTATTGTTTACTAAGGCACAAACACCAGAGTTATCAACTAGGTCAGTATCGCTACATACTGTTGTCCAATTATTTTGTGTAGTCATTGAGAGTCTCCTTAAACTAATTCTGTTGCCAATTTTTCAACTTGGGCATCGCTAAACTCGAGCTTTTCTTGCTCAGTTGCAGGACGAATTTGCTGACGCTCTTCAACAAAAACAATATTCATATCTTTATCTTCGCTGTTAACGAATTGACGGAAACGTTTTAAGGACTGCTCATTTTCAATAGTGGTTTTCCACTCACATTGGTAAGTATCAACAACATTTTGCATTGCAGCTTCTAATTCAGCACCTAGGCCTAAAGAGTCTTCAATGACAACCTTTTGTAAATATTCTAAGCCACCTTCTAAGTTCTCCATCCATACTGACGTACGTTGTAAACGGTCAGCTGTACGTACATAGAACATTAGAACTCTGTCGATATACTTCACTAAGGTTTCGGTATCTAGATCTGTAGCAAACAAGTCTGCATGACGGGGCTTCATACCACCATTACCACATACGTATAGGTTCCAACCATTTTCGGTTGCGATAACTCCTATGTCTTTACCTTGGGCCTCGGCACATTCACGGGTACACCCTGACACACCAAATTTAATCTTATGAGGAGCACGTAAACCTTTATAACGGTTCTCTAGGTCTACTGCGGTACCAACTGAGTCTTGCACACCGTAACGACACCAAGTACTTCCTACACAAGACTTAACGGTTCTTAATGCTTTAGCGTAGGCATGACCCGTTTCAAATCCGGCTTTGACAAGCTTTTCCCAAATATCTGGTAATTGATCAACACGCGCACCAAACAAATCGATACGTGTTCCACCGGTCACCTTGGTATACAGCTTGTATTCTTTGGCAATTTGACCTAACGCTATCAGTTTATCTGGAGTGACTTCTCCCCCTGGCATACGAGGTACGACTGAATAAGTGCCGTCTTTTTGCATGTTTCCGAGGTAAGTATCGTTAGTATCTTGCAAGCTGACATGGTCTGGTTTAAGAATATAATCGTTCCAAACTGATGCGAGTATAGAGCCAGCCGCAGGCTTACAAATTTCACACCCTAGCCCTGTTCCATGTTTACTCAAAAGCTCTTCGAAAGTTTTAATGCCGCCAACTTTTATAAGGTGAAACAATTCTTGGCGCGAGTAAGCGAAATGTTCACATATGTCCTTTTTTACTTCGACTCCTCGCTTTTCTAGTTCGCTATCAACAACCGTTTTCAGCAAGGCAGCACAACCACCACAACCAGTACCAGCTTTAGTGCACCCTTTAACTGTACTGACATCACAAGCGCCTTGATCAACAGCTTCGATAATGTCGCCTTTTGAAACATTGTGACAAGAACAAATCGTAGCAGTATCTGGCAGTGCGTCTGGGCCTAAACCAACTGGCGCATCACCACTAGAGGGCAAGATAAGGCTTTCTGGGTTGGCTGGTAACTCAATGTCATTTAACGCGTATTGCAATAAGGTATCGTAGTCACTGGTGTCGCCTATCAATACAGAACCAAGCAATTTCTTTTGCTCGGCATCAATCACTATTTTCTTATAGACTTCATCAGGTTGATTTTCGTATGTGTAACATAGAGAGCCTTCAGTTTTTGCATGGGCATCGCCTATAGAGCCAACTTCTACTCCCATAAGTTTAAGCTTGGTACTCATATCAGCGCCTTGGAAAGTCAAGTCACCACCAATAATATGACTCGCAGCAGCTCTAGCCATAGTGTAACCAGGTGCAACCAAACCAAAGATGAAGTTATTCCAAAGAGCACATTCACCAATTGCATATATGTCTGCATCACTGGTCAAACATTGATCGTTTACGACTATGCCGCCTCTAGGCCCTATTTCAATGTCAAACTCTCTAGCTAAAGCATCTGATGGACGTATACCAGCAGAAAACAAAATCATGTCTGTTTCTAATTCAGTGCCATCTGCGAAAACCATTTTATAGCGGCATACATCACCTTTTTCGATGACTTGAGTGGCTTTTTGAGTATGAACTTGCACCCCAAGATTTTCGATTTTACTACGTAATAAACGTCCACCGCCCACATCAACTTGTACAGCCATGAGTTGCGGTGCAAATTCTACAACGTGAGTTTGTAATCCAGCTTCTTTTAATGCGTTAGCAGCTTCTAGGCCTAATAAACCACCGCCTACTACCACACCCACTTTACTGACAGCAGATGATGCACTGATATTCTCTAAATCTTCAATAGTTCGATAAACCAAACAATGTGGTTGGTCATTTCCAGGGATAGGAGGTACAAATGGGTACGAGCCTGTAGACAAAACTAGCTTGTCGTATTCATAAACATCGCCCGACTCAGTCGTCACTGTTTTTGCCAGTTTATTAATATTGACAACTTTTGCACTTAGGGCAAAGTTAATATTATTCTGCTCGTAATACTCTGGAGTAGTCAAAGCCAATTCTTCAGCAGTCTTTCCGCTGAAATACTCTGATAAATGTACACGGTCATAGGCTAGTCTTGGCTCTGCTGATAAAACCGTAACATCTATTTGGATATCATCATCAGCTTTATTTGCCTTAATTAGTTCATCAACAAAGTAATGGCCAACCATTCCATTACCTACTACCACTACTCGCATTTTTTGTGCGTTATTTGCATTTATCAAACTTGACATCGGGTCACCTCTGGCCTTTTTTGAAACAAAAAAAAAGCCCACGGGTAATTCAAGAGACTTGAACCTGTGGGCTTCTTTGCCGATTTACTTTGCACGCATTTATGAAAAGTAAACGATTGTAAAATAATATTGTGTTTTCCTGTTTTAAACAAAGCACAAAGAATGCCAAAATTAAAACCGCTATTATTCAATAACTTATAAATATTAAACTTAAGTATACAAGGGTTTTCTTTGATAATTTAGTGCAATAGCACCAAATTGGCGCACAAATAGTATGGTTATTGTCGTTCTTAAATTTAATAGCCGACTAATAGCTTGTGAGTTTCAAAAAGTGCATTGGCATATGCTCAATAAAACCAGTATTCTCTGTGTAAATTAAACCTCCCAATAAGTTGGACTAGATTCTACATGACGTTTTTTAGAGCCCTTTTGTCGTTCCTTGGATTAGCCTTTGTATCACAGATCCAGGCAGCTTCTGTTTGGAAAGTATCCTCAGCAAATCATAGTCTATTTATCGCTGGTACTATTCATATTTTAACCCCCGATGATTACCCTTTACCTAAAGAATATGACACGGCCTATCAACTAAGTAGTAAGTTAGTATTTGAGACAGATATGGTAGCAGTGGGCCAACCAGAGTTCGCTCAAAAAATGATGACGACAATGACCTTTAGTGATGGTACCACTATAGATAAGGTGTTAAATGCAGATACCTATCAGGCTTTGTCTGTATTTTTATCCTCAAAAAGTATTCCTATCCAAGCTCTTGCCGACTATAAGCCTGGCATGATCGCTATTACCCTCAGTATGATGGAGTTGCAATCTATGGGATATACCAGTGAAGGCGTTGACGTTTTCTTTTCAAAAAAAGCAACCGCTGATAAAAAGCAACAGGCTTGGCTTGAAACCCCAGACCAACAATTACAGTTTTTAGCGAACATGGGTAATGAAGATCCAAATTTGATGATCGATTATACACTCAAAGATATAAAGACAATGGATACCTCATTTACAAAAATGCATACTGCTTGGCTTAATGGAGATATGGGCACCATGGCTGAGGTAGGGATTTACCCGTTTAAATCTGATTACCCTGCTATCTACGAGGACTTAATTTCCACACGAAATAGCAACTGGTACCCTCAAATCATTTCAATGTTAAAAGATGAGCCCACAGAATTTGTATTAGTAGGCGCATTGCACCTATCTGGCCCTGACGGTATTTTAGCTAAATTGGAAGCCCAGGGTTATAAAATAGAAAAGTTATAAACCTTGTAAATTTAAGAAATATCACAGTGAACTAACTCACTAGTTGGTAGTTTTTTGTCTTTTTCTAGACTTTTGCGATACTCTGCAAATTCACTCAATTAATTTAAATGTAGCAAACTAGTTATGATACAAACCTGCGACGCCCCTGGTCTTTTACCCATAGATATAGCTATCTCAAAAATGCTTGAAAGCATTACACCTGTTAATGAAAGTGAATGGGTAGAGATAGAAAGCGCACTGGGTAGAGTATTGTTCGAAGATGTTACCGCCACTATTAATGTACCTCCTGCAGATAATTCAGCAATGGATGGTTACGCGTTACGTAGTAACGATTTAGATAATACTAAGCAGCTTACACTTGTAGGCACCGCCCTAGCAGGCTCTCCTTATGATAGGCAGGTTTTAAAAGGTGAATGCGTTAGGATAATGACAGGCGCTATCATTCCAGCTGGCGCAGATTCTGTAATGATGCAAGAAAACACTCAAAAAACAGGTGATCAAGTCACCTTTTTACAAAAACCAAGTGCTGGCAATAGTATTCGTAAAGCTGGTGAAGACATTAAAAGTGGCCAAGTCATACTAACTAAAGGAACTAAGATAACGGCTGCATCCTTAGCCTTACTTGCTTCAATTGGCATACCAGAAGTTAGGGTTGTGCGGCCTATTAAAGTGGCAATCATAGCGACAGGAGACGAACTCACGCCAGTTGGGCAGACGTTAACTAAGGGTGCAATATTTGAAAGTAACCGCTATGCCTTAACAGCGCTCCTTAAGTCCTTTGCTGTAGAGGTCTTTGATTTTGGAATTATTAAAGACAACAAACAAGAATTAAGAACCACATTTGCCCAAGCGGGCGAGCACTGCGACCTGGTATTATCTTGCGGTGGGGTTTCCGTTGGAGAAGCCGACTACGTTAAAGATATACTGGATGAACTTGGCAGTATTAATTTTTGGAAGGTTGCGATTAAACCTGGAAAACCTTTTGCGTTCGGTAAATTAAAAGACGCTTGGTTTTGTGGCTTACCAGGTAACCCTGTTTCCTCTTATGTGACTTTTGAAACTTTAGTGACGCCACTTCTAGAATATATTTGTGGTGAAAAACCTAAGTCTCGCCCCTATTTTTTAGCAAAAGCGGCTTGCACTATTTATAAGCGACCAGGACGAGCTGATTTCCAAAGAGGGATTTTTTACCGAGATGAAGTAACTGATGAGCTTCTAGTGAAACCAAATGGTAAACAAGGCTCGGGTATTATGAGTTCTATTGCCAATGCAAACTGTTATATACTGCTTAGCCAAGATTCAAGTAATATTGAGCAAGGTGAGACAGTCAAAATTCAACCTTTTTAACCTTCAAATATCGCCGAATTACCAAAGTTTTTTAAGGGTTTCATTATAAATGAAGCCCAAAGCGTTGCAGTAATAAATTAAAGAGACAGTAGTGGCATTTAAACAAGAACTTAAAACTATTATCCAACTTGCTTGGCCGCTATTAATTGCGCAAATTACCCAAACCCTTATGGGGGTTTCTGATACTGTAATGGCAGGAAGATACTCAGCCACCGATATGGCAGCTGTTGCAATAGGCTTTGGGTTTACTTTCCCTATTCTTGTGTTTATTCAAGGGATTACTTTAGCTCTTCCCCCCATGATTTCCCGCTTTAATGGCTCAAAACAAATAGATAAAGTAGCGAACGCCACACAACAAATGATTTGGTTAGCGTTGACCATATCTGTTTTTGCGCTGTTGTTTTCATTGGTATTTGAACCACTATTAGATCTGGTAAACATGGATGCCCAGTTAAGGGAAATAAGCGTCGATTACATCCAATATGTACTTTACTCGATGCCTGCCTTTGCGGTTTACCAAGCACTTCGTAACTATTGCGAAGGTTTGTCAATAACCAAACCTAGCATGCTAATAATGGTCATAGGTTTATTGGTTAATATTCCTGCTAACTATATTCTTATATACGGTAAATTCGGATTGCCAGAGTTAGGAGGTGCCGGTTGTGGTATCGCTACTGGTTTAGTGTTTTGCGCTATGCTTTTTACAACTTGGTTGTACACATTAAAATCAAGCAAGTTAGCTAAGTTTAATCTGTACCAAAAAATTTACTCCCCTCGCCTAACTGATATGGTTGCTAGCTTTAAATTGGGACTACCTATCGCGTTAACGATATTGTTTGAGGTGACCTTGTTTGCTGCTGTACCTATTTTGTTAGCGCCATTTGGCCCTACAATTGTGGCATCACATCAAATTGCACTTAATTTTTCAGCATTAATGTTTATGATCCCCCTGAGCATTGGGATTACTACCAGCATACGTATCGGTTTTTTATTGGGTGAACAAAACCCTCGGCAAGCCAAATTAGCCATTAAATGCGCCTTTACCTTAGGGTTCTGTACCTCTGCTTTTGCAGCCTTAACAACTGTCATACTAAGAGTTCCTATTTCGCAGTTATATAGTATCGACCCTTTAGTAATAGACTTGGCTTCTAGCCTATTATTGTTTGCAGCTATGTTTCAATTTTCAGATGCAATTCAAGTTATTTCTGGTCACGCACTGCGTGGCTATAAGGATACAGCAGCTATGTTCTATCTGAGCTTCATATCTTATTGGGGCGTAGGTATGACAATAGGTTGTATTTTGGGATTAACCGACTGGATTGTACCTAAAATGGCTGCAGCTGGCTTTTGGATTGGCTTCATAAGTGGTTTGACAACAGCAGCAGTTTTACTCGGTTTAAGGCTAAAATATATTCAAAAACAAGAGCACATTTTAGGTTAACAGCAAAAATTGGAGTTGCCATGCAATTACTTGGTATCGCTATACGTAAACAATCAAAAGCACCTATGGAATGTATACCTCAAGCAATGCTCACTAGAGTTGCCGGTGTTGATGGTGACTTTAGGGGTAAACCGGGTAAGCGCCAAGTAACAGTATTAAGTAAAGAGCAATGGGAAATAAGCTGCAAAGAGCTAGCAACTTCACTGCCTTGGACTATTCGGCGCTCAAACCTCTTGGTATCTGGCATTACCTTTAATGAAGACATGGTTGGCCAACAAATAAAAATAGGCCATCTAAGACTCTTAATTACCCGAGAAACTGACCCTTGCCCTAGAATGGATCAACAATACCTTGGTCTAACACAAGCTCTTGTCCCAGATTGGCGAGGTGGAGTATGCTGCCGCGTAATTGCTGATGGACGAGTCACTGTTGGAGATAAAGTACAAATAATCACCTAACTCACCAAAGCTTTACTTCACTGTTCACCATAAGACAGGGAGTCAACTGCTGCCTTTATGTCTTCCACCTTACAGGTAATAACAGTAACATTTTCATAGCCTACCCTTGTTAATTGCTCAGCTGCTAAAGCGGCTCTAGCGGATGTAGCACAATGTAAGTAGATAGCTTTTGAAGCGTCTTTTTCTAACTCCAACATTTTCATTTCTAACAAGCCCCTTGGTATATTAATCGCACCTGGAGCTGGAAACGCTAGATGTTCCGCTGGCTCTCTTACATCTATAAGTACCCCACCATTTATGCTTCGCTCTGCAGCTGCTGTTTTGGCATCAACGCAGCGTAACTTCTGTTTTACTTCTGAAATCAAATCTGGAATGGCTTTTAACATAGTTTATTCCTCAACACCTAGTTTTTGTAAAATACTGATCATTGGGCACCACAAAGTGAATGCTGATTGGATAAGATTTAGCCCAATCACAATACTCAGATATACCCAGTTAGGATGAACCCAGTGGGATAAAGCCAAAGATATTAAAATAAATACCCCTGCAATAAGTCTCAACATTGCATGTAATTTCATTTGTGCTCCCATTATTGAATTTCCATTACATTAGCTCTTTCTAATATTAGAATCAACTTATATTAGCAATTTCTAATATTATAGTTATACTAATGTGAAACAAAATTAATATAGTTACAGGGGGTTACTTTGAACTTAGATGAATTGGCAAGTAATGCAGGCAATGCCGAAGCATTTTTAAAAATATTAGCGAATAAGAATCGACTAATGATCTTATGCACTTTATTAGACGAAGAGCGCAGCGTCTCTGATTTAAACCAATCAATACCTCTAGGCCAATCTGCTCTGTCACAACATTTAGCCATATTAAGGCAACACAAACTTGTGGATACCAGAAGAGATGCTCAGAGCATCTACTATTCGGTAAGTGATATTCGAGTAAAACAAATTATTGAAAAACTATATGAGTTTTTCTGTAATTAGTAACCTAAATTAAGGCAATGTAAACGTGGCTAACTTAAAACTCGAGTCTCCCTTTGATAGAGCAATTGAATACGCTTTGTTAAATCGAGGCTTACCTATATTTTTATTCTTATTTTCATTCATTGCGGGTTTAGTTGCACTTCAAGCTACACCTAGGGAAGAGGAACCACAAATTGTGGTTCCTATGATAGAAATCATGGTGGATGTGCCTAATTTGTCAGCCCGTCAAATAGAACGCCAAGTCACCACACCATTAGAAAAGTTACTCACACAAATAGCTGGAGTTGAGCACACCTACTCCACCACTATTGATGGAAAGCTATCACTAGTCCTACGTTTTTTTGTTGGAGAGAACCGCGAAAAAGCTCTCATCAATACTTACAATAAACTCCACTCAAACGAGAATTTAATGCCCTCTGTGGTAACAAATTGGAGACTAAAATCTATTGAAGTAGACGATATTCCGATTGTTATGATAGGGCTAATTAGTCACGATGAACAAACATATAATGATGTTGCTCTACGACGAATTGGTGAAGAAATAACAACCTTATTACAAGGTATCAACAACACCAGTGAAGTTAATATCGTAGGCGGTAGGCCAAGAAAAATTGAAGTCGAATTAGATATTGCTGCCCTTTCTGGATACCGAACGACAGCCTTAGACGTATATAGTGCCATCAAACGTTCTAACCAATTAGAACAATCAGCTGCCGTGATCATAGGGTCAAAGTCAGTGGTAATTGAGTCGGGGGATGTCATCAGAAGCCTTGATGACTTAAAGAATATCGTCGTTAATATGGTCAATGGTAAAGCAGTACTGTTACAAGATATTGCTAAGGTAAAAGATTCACAAAAAACCATCACCTCATATCAATGGCTTGATTACAGCCATTATTTTATAAAACAGCGAAACGCTACAGGCTCTACCCATAAGTTAAACAGCCAAGCAAGCCCTATGGTCACCATCAGTGTTGCAAAGCAAAAAGGGACTAATGCCGTAAAAGTCTCCAAAGAAGTACTAAACAAGATGGCAGAACTAAAACGCAGTTTTTTGCCAACTGAGATTGATTACAAAGTCCTGAGAAATTATGGGCAAACTGCCAATGAGAAGGTCAACAATTTAAGTGCAAGTTTAGCATTTGCGGTATTTACGGTAGTGGTTTTCATTGCCATATTTCTGGGATGGCGAGCTGCAATTGTTGTCGGCTTAGCTGTGCCAGTTTGCTATGGATTGACTTTACTATTAGACCTAATGTTTGGCTACAGTATTAACCGTGTCACCCTATTTGCATTAATATTATCTTTAGGCTTATTGGTAGATGACCCTATTACGGGCATTGACAATATTAGCCGCTTTCTGACATTACCGAATAAAAAGAAAACAAAAAACCAACGAATTGTTGAAGCCATGGCCGAGATAAAAGCGCCTTTGATTATGTCAACAGTGACCATAATTCTTGCCTTTGTGCCCTTGGCTTTTATTACTGGCATGATGGGGCCCTATATGGCACCCATGGCCTTCAATGTACCAATAAGTGTGATTTTATCTGGTGTGGTTGCGTTTTTTATCACCCCTTGGTTGGCAGCAAAACTTTTAAAACCAGGTGAAATCGATAGTCCCACTTCCTCTTCCTTTTACCGGCGCTTGCTTGCGCCTCTTATCGCCACTAAAGGTCGAGCTAAGTTGGGGTTGTTTATGGTCTTAGCTTTATTTCTTGCAGCAAGCTTACTGCCCTTACTTCGTGCAGTCCCTTTGAAATTATTACCATTTGATAACAAAAATGAAATCCAACTTCTAATTGATTTACCCGAGTCTGCTACTCTAGAGCAAACGGCCGCTAAAACACAAGAAGTGATAGAGATAGCCAAAAGCCTACCAGAAATTGAGTTTCTTGCTGCTTATGTGGGTGAAGCCTCTCCGATAGATTTTAACGGAATGGTGCGCCAGTATTATTTAAGAAACTCCCCTCACCAAGGAGAAGTTCGCCTTATATTAATAGATAAAAATAAACGTGAACAACAATCCCACGGCCTTGTTTTGAGGTTAAGAGAATTACTCTTACCATTACAAACTAAAGATACCCACATAAAGGTTGTTGAAGTTCCACCTGGACCACCGGTATTAAGTACCTTAGTAGCCGAAGTATATGCTGAACCATTTATAGCAAGCTCTACACAAGAGCAAGCAGCTAAAATACTGATGGAACGACTTTCAAAAGTGCCGCACCTAGTAGAATTAGACTCCAGTTTATCAGCTACTCAAGAAGTCGCGCGTTTTATCATAGATAAAAGAAAAGCTGCGTTGTCAGGTATCTCTACGGAAGAAGTCAATCAAACCTTAGAAATAGCAGCTACAGGCATGGGTACTGGTATTTTACAAACTGACAATGAGGTTACTCCTTTAGAAATTGAACTAAAATTACCTTTTGAAACCGCAAACCAAGCCAACGACTTTAATGGACTCCCCTTACGAGGTTTGGAAGGCATTGCACAACAAGATGCTGGCGTGGGACTGGAGCCTGCACCACAACCTGTAGTTAGTTTAGCTGAACTTGGTAGCTGGCATTCGTTAACCGTAAGCCAACCTATTCTTCATAAAGACTTACGGCCCGTAATCTATGTCACTGCTGAGTTATCTGGACGCACACCCGCAGAAGTAATAGCTGATGTAACAGCAGACAGGATACATACCAATAGCTCTTCAAAAGTAACAAATGTTAACCTAGAACAAGACTCTAAAGACGCTAGCGAAAACTGGCAATCCCGCACTTATTTAAATTCTGGAGCAGGTATAAGCTGGGCCGTTCCAGAGGGCATAGATATTGACTTTGGTGGCGAAGGCGAATGGTTAATTACAATAGATGTATTTCGGGATATGGGCATAGCATTTGCGTTTGCATTAGTTGGAATTTTTATAGTGTTACGGTGGCAAGTCTCAAGCACTAACTTAGCTTTAATTATTATGTCTGCAATTCCCCTAACCATAATTGGAATTATGCCTGGATTTTGGCTAATGAATCAAATGGGAGAGAGATGGATTGGCAATGCCCCTGACCCAGTATTATTCACGGCAACAGCTATGATTGGCATGATTGCTTTAGCAGGTATAGTAGTACGTAACTCATTAATATTGATAGAATTTATTACTTTAGCACGGTCAAACGGCAATACAATTAAAGATGCCTTGTTTGCAGCAGGAACAGTGAGAATGCGGCCAGTCCTTCTTACAGCTGGAACTACCTTATTAGGTAATATTGTTATTATTCTAGACCCTGTTTTTAGCGGCCTAGCCCTTGCAATTATGTTTGGCATTATCGCCTCAACCTTCTTTTCACTACTTGTGGTTCCCATGGTTTACTTCTTAGTATTTGATAAACCAAGCTCTTTAAATATCGCCCCAAGAGAACCAAAGTCACAATCTAACACTCGGGAGAATCACGCATGATTTCAAACATAGTACGAAAAGGTTTTGCTCCTTTGATTGCCATTTTAGTTTTGGCTATATCTATTGCCTGGATGGCTGGATTATTTAACGATAAAATCCCAGCGAACGAATTGGTTAATGCACAAAGCAAGATACCTGTAGCAGCATTTGAAGTGACCAGTACTCTAGTTCCCAAATATGAATATGCCCCTGCCAGTTTAAAAGCACGAGAAACGACCCTAATATCCAGCCGTATACTGGCAAAAATAGAAAAAATCACCGTGCGTTCAGGTGACAGTGTCGCTCAAGGAGAGCCCCTTGTGATGTTAGAGAATAAGGATCTTCAAAGCCAGCTTGCCCAAACTCAATCCAAAGTAGAGTCACTTCAAGGTGAATTAGTTGACGCACAAAACACCCTTAAACGCGTTAAAAACCTAAAACAAAAAGGGCTTGCTTCAAAAGCAGAGCTTGACCAAGCACAAGCGGTGTTTACACGATTTAAAGGCGAGATTCAAACTGCACAACAAGGTCAGCAAGAGGCTGAGGCCGAATTAGCATATAGTACTATTCTCGCTCCTTTCGCTGGGCGCATAGTCGATAGAAAAGCAGAGCCTGGGAACATGGCAGCTCCCGGAGAGCCTATCTTAGCCTTGTACAACCCTAACTCCATACTAATCGAATCAGATATTAGAGAGTCAATAGCGATAAACTTAAAGCTTGGACAAAAACTATCGGTATACATAGACAGCCTAGATTTAAATCTTACAGCAGTTATATCAGAGATGGTGCCTGCTGCAGATCCCAATGCCCACAGTTTTGTTGTTAAAGCGAATATTCTGCACGACGAACGTCTACGCCCTGGAATGTTTGCGCGAATACAAATTCCCACAGGAGAAGAGTCGATTATTTTAATTCCCAAACACTTAATAGAAAGCTTTGGCCAGTTAAATAAGGTATGGGTCAACAATCAAGGGCGCTTAACTCGTCGCTTCATTCGGATAGGAGAATCGCACGACAATATGGTTGAAGTAGTATCAGGATTGACACAGGGTGATAAGCTAGTCTCATACGTAAACTAAAAGAGTTTGAACTTGGTAACCCACGCCCTTTACAAAGAACAAACACGAAGTCCTTTTAGTGTCAGCTTGTTAAGGCTAACGAACCAGCCATTATAATATTTTAAAGGAAGCCCGCTAGACTAATTTACGAAAAGCGGGCCCCACGCCATAACTATCTTCTAGCAATAATCCAGACAGCGTGAATGATGCCAGGTAAATATCCCAACAAAGTAAGCAAGATGTTTAGAAAAAATGCACCACTTAGGCCCACCTGCAAAAATACACCTAATGGGGGGAGAAGAATTGACAAAATTATTCTGATGATATCCATAACTTACCTCTTGTTTAATTATTAAAAACTACCCTGATTGCTTCTTAGCTACAAAGAAACGCCACTTACAACCTACTAGTAGCACAAAGTAAGCCAGTGCCAAGAAACCTCAGAAAAACAAAATAAATCAATTAAATATCAATAAATTACGAAAAATAGAAAATACAACATCGTTAGAATTAACAGGCTTGTTCGATGTTTAAACTACACATGTGTAAAAAATTTAGGTGATAAGTGGAAATATTACACGCCCTATCTAAATATATTAAGGTGATCTCGAACCAATCTTTAACAAAAGATATAAGGCTAATCTCGTTTTAAGCGATTAAGCCTGTTTAACCTTTTTATTGCAGTTTTAGCTTTGGCATAGCCTCTAGCCGCAGAATTTTGATACCAAGTATTTGCAATATTTAAATCTGTAGCGACTCCCTTCCCTTTCTCATAAGCAAGCCCTAGCTGATATTGTGGAATAGCATCCCCCTGCTCAGCCGCCATAAGCCACCACTTAATGGCTAACTCATCACTTTGATCTACGCCCTTACCAAAAGCATAGGCATTACCTAGATTATGTTGGGCTAGTACATTGCCTAGGACTGCAGCTCGGCGATACCAGACTACAGCCTGTTCAGGATTTAAACTTTTGCCAAGTCCCTCTGCATATGCCGTTCCCATGAGGAAAAGTGCCTCCGGTATCTGGCTAGCCGCTAACTTTTCAACCTCATCGATAACCGTTTTAGCAATTTCCATAGCTTTTCCCTTGTCTGATGAATATCCCATGCGACCTGTGGAATGTACCCTCGCTATCCACATTACTGCTAAGGGAGTTTCTTTTAAAGCAGCCTTATCTAGAAGTGCTTTAGCTTTAACATCATCAACTCTTCCGGTTACTCCCGTATACCAATCAATTGCACGACTTAAATCGGGATCAACTTTAAAATCGATAGCCCCATTAGTATGAAATGTAATCATTCCCAAACAAGCTACAAACATTACTCCTAAACGAATTAGGTTATTTTTATTGTTTTTCATAATAAGACCCACCGAAAGTCGCAATTTATTTTTTTAAACCATGATGACACCCAATAAAAAAATTAGCAAAACTCAATTTTCCACCTCAATTTTAAAAGGTAACTTAAACTTAGCTGTGGACATAAACTTGGAGCTCATTGAATAACCACCTCTGCCTGAATATAGGTATTAGAGTGAATTTACCCATACCGACAAATAAAAAAACCCGCTAGCAGCGGGCTTTTAAATATCAACTAATAAAGTTACTTAGAAATTACCAACCAGTAATTTCGCGTAGGCCTTTACCGATATCAGCAAGTGAACGAACTGTTTTAACACCAGCATCTTCAAGTGCTTTGAACTTCTCATCAGCTGTACCCTTACCACCTGCGATAATTGCACCGGCGTGACCCATACGCTTACCAGCAGGGGCAGTTACACCTGCAATATAAGATACAACAGGCTTAGTTACGTTAGCTTTGATAAATTCTGCAGCTTCTTCTTCAGCTGAACCACCAATTTCACCAATCATAACGATTGCTTCTGTAGCTGGATCTTCTTGGAACAACTTCAAAATGTCGATGAAGTTAGAACCAGGAATAGGATCACCACCTATACCTACACAAGTAGACTGGCCGAAACCTTCATCTGTAGTTTGCTTAACTGCTTCGTACGTAAGTGTACCAGAACGAGATACGATACCCACTTTACCAGGCTTATGGATATGGCCAGGCATGATACCAATTTTACATTCGCCAGGAGTAATAACACCTGGGCAGTTAGGACCGATCATGCGAACGCCTTTAACGTTCAAGTATTCTTTTACGAATAACATATCGATAGTTGGGATACCTTCTGTGATACAGATGATCAATTCTATACCAGCGTCTGCCGCTTCAACGATTGAATCTTTACAGAAAGGTGCAGGTACATAGATAACAGTTGCAGTTGCGCCTGTTGCCTCTACTGCTTCGCGTACTGTATTGAAAACAGGAAGGTCTAGGTGAGTTGTACCACCTTTACCAGGTGTAACACCACCTACCATTTGTGTACCGTAAGCTATGGCTTGTTCTGAGTGGAATGTACCTTGACCACCAGTAAAACCTTGACAGATAACTTTGGTGTCTTTATTAATTAATACAGACATTATTTGCCCTCCGCGGCTTTAACAACTTGCTGTGCTGCGTCAGTTAGACTGCTAGCAGCTATGATGTCTAGGTCAGACTTAGCTAATACTTCACGACCTAATTCAGCGTTTGTTCCTTCAAGACGAACAACAACAGGAACTTTAACACCTACTTCTTTAACTGCACCGATAATACCTTCGGCGATCATGTCACAACGTACAATCCCACCAAAAATGTTAACTAATACTGCACTAACATTACTGTCAGAAAGAATGATTTTGAATGCTTCAGCAACACGCTCTTTAGTGGCACCGCCACCAACATCAAGGAAGTTAGCAGGCTTGCCACCATGTAGGTTAACGATATCCATAGTACCCATAGCAAGACCGGCACCGTTAACCATACAACCAACGTTTCCGTCTAGAGCTACATAGTTAAGTTCCCATTTTGCAGCTTCCGCTTCACGGGCGTCATCTTGAGATGGATCGTGCATAGCTTTAACTTTAGGTTGACGGTAAGCAGCGTTACCATCGATAGCTACTTTAGCATCTAGACAGTGAATATCACCGTCATCTTTGATTACTAGAGGATTGATTTCGATTAATGCGATATCTAGGTCAACGAACATTTTAGCTAGGCCTAAGAAAATCTTAGTGAATTGCTTAATTTGTACGCCTTTAAGGCCTAGTTGGAAAGCCATGTCACGAGCTTGATAAGGCTGAGCACCAACAATTGGATCAATTTCAGCTTTTAGAATTTTTTCTGGAGTCTCTTCAGCAACGGTTTCAATTTCAACACCGCCTTCAGTAGAAGCCATGAATACGATACGACGTGAAGTACGATCAACAACAGCACCTAAATAAAGTTCGTCAGCAATATCAGTACAAGATTCAACTAATATTTTGCTTACCGGTTGTCCGTTTTCGTCAGTTTGAAAAGTAACTAGGTTTTTACCTAACCAGTTTTCAGCGAAGGCTTTAATCTCTTCTTTCGACTTAACTAGTTTAACACCGCCAGCTTTACCTCGGCCACCTGCGTGTACTTGGCATTTAACCACCCACTCACTTCCGCCAATTTTATCTGCCGCTGCTGCAGCTTCTTCTGGAGAATCTGTAGCGATCCCTTCAGACACTGGCAAGCCATATTCTTTGAATAATTGCTTGCCTTGATATTCATGCAAATTCATGGTTTTTTACCCGTTTTATTTAAGAAAAAAGCGGCTTGTTAGCTGCTTTATTTTTTTAATGCCATTACCAATACAATTAGTAATAGCGAGATGCAGGAAAGGACATGCCTTCCCTGCCTCGTTCAATTACACGTCTAGTAATAAACGTGTTGGATCTTCTAACATTTCTTTAATAGTAACCAAGAAACCAACCGACTCTTTACCGTCGATGATTCTGTGATCATAAGAAAGTGCTAAATACATCATTGGCAAGATTTCTACTTTGCCATTTACCGCCATAGGTCTATCTTGGATTTTATGCATACCCAAAATAGCACTTTGTGGAAGATTTAGAATGGGTGTTGACATCAGTGAACCAAAAACACCACCATTTGTAATAGTAAAGTTACCGCCCTGCATGTCGGCAAGACTTAATTTGCCATCACGACCTTTAAGGGCTAATTCTCTAATTCCACCTTCGATACCAGCCATTCCTAGCGCGTCAGTATCTTTTAGTACGGGTGTTACAAGACCACGAGGAGTAGATACAGCAATAGAGATATCAAAATAATTGTGATAACAAATATCGTCGCCATCAATTGAAGCGTTAACTTCTGGGAAGCGCTTCAATGCTTCAGTTACAGCTTTAACATAAAAAGACATAAATCCTAGACGAATACCGTGGCGTTTCTCAAATTGCTCTTGATATTGTTTACGTAAGTCCATGATTGGCTTCATGTTAACTTCGTTGAAGGTAGTAAGCATAGCCGTGCTATTTTTAGCTTCTAACAAACGAGTAGCAATAGTCTTACGCAAGCGAGTCATAGGAACACGTTTTTCAGTTCTATTACCTAACGCAACTGCTGGAGCGGCAGCTTCTGGAGCAGCTGACTTAGCTGCAGGAGCTTGCAATGACTTTTCAACATCTTCTTTAGTGATGCGTCCGCCTTTACCTGTACCTTTAATGCTTGACGCATCTATGCCTTTTTCTGTCAGTAAACGACGAACTGAAGGACTAAGAGCATCATTGTCTTCTGAAGAGGCTTCTGGCGCTTCTGCAACTGGAGCAGCGGCTGCAGCACCAGCGACAAATTTAGCAATCACTTGCTCACCTGTTACTGTTTCACCTTCTGGAGATAGAATCTCACTAAGGGATCCATCTGCCGGGGCAACAACTTCTAAAACAACTTTATCTGTTTCAATATCTACTAAATTTTGATCACGAGAAATAGCTTCCCCTGGCTGTACATGCCAAGTTGCTATCGTTGCATCTGCCACTGATTCTGGCAGAACAGGTACCTTAATATCCACTGACTCACCTTTATTACCGGATGGTTGACTTGATTCTGCACTTGCAACAGGCGCGGGTGCACTAGCAGTTGCTGAACCTTCTTCGAAATTTGCAATTGTTTGCTCACCTAAAACGGTATCACCTTCAGTTTGGAAAATTTCTGAAATGACCCCGTCTGCTGGTGCGACTACTTCTAACACTACTTTATCTGTTTCAATATCAACTAAGTTTTGATCTCGGCTGACTTTATCACCTACCTTTACGTGCCAGGTCGCGATTGATGCATCTGCCACTGATTCAGGTAATACCGGTACTTTTATTTCGATTGTCATACTGGTTCCTTATTTAATTGTTAATGCATCATCAACCAAGTCTTTTTGCTGTTGGTTGTGAACTGAAATATATCCTACAGCTGGAGAGGCCGACGCCTTTCTACCTGCATAAGTCAATGTCGCACCTTTTGGCAATGCAGCCCAAAAGTGATGTTGACTACAATACCAAGCACCTTGGTTTTGTGGTTCTTCTTGACACCAAACCCAATCCTCAACTGCTTTATACTTGCTTACTACTTGACCAATCTCATCATGAGGGAAAGGATAAAGTTGCTCAATACGTATAATCGCAATGTCGTCTTGTTCATTCTTACGTCTTTGCTCAAGTAAATCGTAGTACACCTTACCTGAACACATAACAACACGTTTTACTTTACTTGGACTAATGTCATCTACTTCATCAATTACATTATGGAACACACCTTCGGCCAATTCATCAATTGAAGAGGTAGCTAGTGGGTGACGTAATAATGACTTAGGAGACATTACAATCAAAGGCCTACGCATTGGACGTAATGATTGGCGTCGCAACATATTAAATACTTGAGCTGGCGTTGATGGTACACACACTTGCCAGTTGTGATCTGCACACATTTGTAAGAAACGCTCTAAGCGAGCTGAACTATGCTCTGGACCTTGACCTTCATAACCATGAGGTAGCAGCATAGTGAGACCGCATAAACGACCCCATTTAGCTTCTCCAGAGCTCAAAAATTGATCAATTACAACTTGAGCGCCGTTAGCGAAATCACCAAACTGTGCTTCCCATATGGTTAACGTTCCTGGCTCTGCAGTCGCGTAACCAAACTCAAAGGCAAGTACAGCGGCTTCAGATAATACTGAATCATAAATTTCAATTTTACCTTGTTCTGCATGTAGATTTTGCAAAGGCATGTAAGCGCTGCCATCAGCTTGATTGTGCAATACAGCATGGCGATGGAAGAAAGTACCACGGCCAGAATCTTGTCCTGTCATGCGAATATTCGCGCCGCCATCTACAATTGATGCATAGGCTAAGTTTTCAGCCATACCCCAATCGTAAGCCTTTTCACCGGCAACCATAGCTTTTCTGTCTTGATAGAGTTTAGCTACTCTAGAATGCAACTTGTGCCCTTCGGGGAAGCTACATAACTTGTTTCCAAGTTCTAAAATTTTGTCTTTGCTAATTGCACCATCAAACTTAACATCCCAATCGTGACCAAGATAAGGAGACCAGTCTACAGAATGCTCAGTCATTGGACGCCATTCTTCAACCACACAAGCGCCGTGGTCTAAAGCAGCTCGATATTCGCTCACTAACTTTTCAACTTCATGGGCTTCAATACTGCCCTCAGCAATTAGCTGATCAGCATAAATTTTACGTGGAACAGGATGTTTCTTAATCTTTTGATACATTAACGGCTGAGTCGCATTTGGCTCATCCGCTTCATTATGACCGTGACGTCTGTAACAAACCAAATCAATTACCACATCACGCTTAAATTGATTTCTATAATCAAGTGCTAGCTTAGTAACAAATAATACGGCTTCAGGATCATCTGAGTTTACATGGAATATCGGTGCCTGCACCATTTTAGCAATATCGGTACAGTATTGAGTAGACCTAGTATCTTCTGTTTTTGAAGTGGTAAAACCTACTTGGTTGTTGATTACAATACGTACTGTACCGCCAACTTGGAAACCACGGGTTTGTGACATATTAAATGTCTCTTGAACAACCCCTTGTCCAGCGATTGCAGAATCACCATGAATGGTAATGGGTAATACTACAGAGCCATCAGTACAACCACGTCTGTCTAACCTTGCTCTTACTGAACCTATTACAACAGGATTTACAATCTCAAGATGCGAAGGGTTAAAGGAAAGCGCTAAATGTAAGTTACCACCTGGTGTGGCAAAATCAGACGAATAGCCTGCATGGTATTTTACATCACCAGCACCAAGACTATCATCATGCTTACCAGCGAACTCATCAAATAACACAGATGGGTTTTTACCGAGTACATTCACTAAGGTATTTAATCTACCTCTGTGAGCCATACCAATCACAACTTCTTTAGTGCCTTTGCTTCCAGCATGGCTGATTAGCCCTTTAAGCATAGGTACTAAAGCATCACCACCTTCAAGTGAAAAGCGTTTGGCACCTGGGAACTTGGCACCTAAATATTTTTCCATACCGTCGGCAGCAACTAAGCCTTTTAATATACTGACTTTTTCATCTCGTGAAATTTCTGGCTTGGCTTGGACTGACTCAATTCGATGCTGTAACCAACGTTTTTGGTCTGTATCGGTAATGTGCATATACTCAGTACCAATCGAACCACAATACGTACGATTTAAAGACTTAAACAACTCACCAAGGGGTAATGATTCTTTTCCTATGGCATAAGAGCCAACGTTAAAACTTGTATCAAAGTCACTTTCAGAAAGGTTATGGTGGGATAATTCTAAATCACGAACTCTAGGTTGCTTCCAGAGTTGAAGAGGGTCAAGGTTAGCGTGCTGATGACCTCTAAAGCGATAAGCATTAATTAACTGTAATACTTTTACTTGTTTTTCATCACCACTACCTGAGACTTGAGTTGAGGTAGCACCTGCTCTTGCAGCTGGACCTAATGCAGCTAATGTACGAAATTGTTCCCGTACTAAACTGTGTTTAGTTTCTACTGCTACACCTTCTACATCAGGTAATTTATCAAATACGTTACGCCATTCTTCTGACACGTTTTGCGCATCTTCTAGATAAGCTTCGTACATATCTTCTACATAAGTAGCGTTGCCGCCAGACATGTGAGATGAATCCCACCATGCTTTCATCACGCTTTGTTGCATTGTCTTCCCTTGGTTTAATCAGACTTGCAAATTAAGTTGTGCAAGTGCACGCTTAAAATTAATCGATGGGTAAACACCCGTTTATAGGATTAATAGGCCAATACTAATGCATTGGCCTAAAGCCTCTATACAGCTCTTTTTAATAACATTGATTTGATATGACCAATTGCTTTAGTCGGATTCAAACCTTTAGGACATACACTCACACAGTTCATAATGCCATGACATCTGAACACACTGAAAGCATCGTCTAAATCACTTAAACGCTGTTCTGTTGCTGTATCCCTGCTATCTGCCAAGAATCTATAGGCATGAAGCAAGCCAGCTGGTCCAATAAACTTATCTGGATTCCACCAGAAAGAAGGACATGATGTAGAACAACATGCACATAAAATACATTCGTAAAGTCCGTCTAACTTCTCTCTCTCCTCTGGCGCTTGTAAAAACTCTCGAGCTGGAGGTTGATTGTTATCATTGATTAAGAATGGTTTAATTTTCTCGTATTGGGTGTAAAACTGTGTCATATCCACAACCAAATCACGAACTACAGGTAAGCCTGGTAATGGTCTGATTACAATCTTAGACCCTTTTAATGCAGACAAAGGTGTAATACATGCTAGGCCATTTTTACCATTCATGTTAACACCGTCAGATCCACACACACCTTCGCGGCACGAACGACGGAAAGAAAGCGTTGCGTCCTGTTCTTTTAATGCTATTAACGCATCTAATACCATCATATCTTGTCCTTCTTGGACTTCTAATTGATAGTCTTGCATACGAGGAGCATTATCTACATCAGGATTGTAACGGTAAACAGAAAAATTCAATTGCATTGTCGTTACTCCTAGTAAGTTCTTGCTTTAGGTGGGAAAGCTTCACGTAACTTAGGTGACATGTTCACGTCACGCTTAAGCATTTGGTCATTCTCAGGTAAGAACACTGAATGACATAACCAATTGTCATCGTCCCTCTCTGGGAAATCAAAGCGACTATGAGCTCCACGACTTTCAGTTCTAAAGTTAGCAGCAACAGCTGTACTGTATGCAGTTTCCATTAGGTTATCTAACTCTAAACATTCTATACGCATAGTATTAAAATCATTACTCTTATCATCTAGACGAGCATGTTGTAATCTTTCGCGAATTTCGCCCAGCTCTTTTAAGCCAGTAGCCATAGCTTCACCTTCACGGAATACCGAGAAGTTTAGCTGCATACATTGCTGCAAGTCTTTCTTAATCTGTACAGGGTCTTCACCTTTACCAGCTTCAGAATTCTCCCAACGATTAAATCGAGTAAGTGCAGCATCAACATCGTCTGTAGATGCGTCGCGAGCTTCGATACCGTCAATAGCAGAACCAAGATGTAAACCTGTTGCGCGACCAAAAACAACTAAGTCAAGAAGAGAGTTACCACCTAAACGGTTTGCACCATGTACAGATACACATGCAATTTCACCACATGCAAACAGACCTTTAATCGGTGTTTCTTTACCGCTAGCGTCAATACTTAGCGCCTGACCGTCAACATTAGTAGGAATACCACCCATCATATAATGACAAGTAGGAATAACAGGAATAGGCTCTTTAACTGGGTCAACGTGCGCAAATGTACGAGACAGCTCTAATATACCTGGTAAACGTGACTCAAGTACTTCTTTACCTAAATGATCTAACTTAAGCTTACAATGGGGTCCCCACGGACCATCACAACCACGACCTTCACGAATTTCGGTCATCATTGAGCGAGCAACAACATCACGACCAGCTAGGTCTTTAGCATTTGGTGCATAACGTTCCATGAAACGTTCGCCATCTTTATTAAGTAGATAGCCACCTTCACCACGACAACCTTCAGTAACTAAAGTACCAGCGCCTGCGATACCTGTTGGGTGGAACTGCCACATTTCCATGTCTTGCATAGGAACACCAGCACGTAAGGCCATACCTACGCCGTCACCGGTATTAATATGGGCATTGGTAGTTGAGGCATATATACGCCCTGCACCACCAGTTGCTAAAACAACCGCTTTAGATTTGAAGTACACCACTTCACCAGACTCAATATCAATAGCAGTACAACCTACTACATCACCGTCTTGGTTTTTAACTAAATCAAGTGCATACCATTCACTAAATACTTTAGTTTTATTCTTTACATTTTGTTGATACAGCAAATGCAGCAGAGCGTGGCCCGTTCTATCAGCCGCTGCAGCAGTACGTGCACCTTGCTCACCACCAAATGCTTTAGACTGCCCGCCAAAAGGACGTTGGTAAATTTTACCGTTTTCAAACCGAGAAAATGGTAATCCCATATTTTCCATTTCGATGATGGCTTCAGGGCCCGTCTTACACATATATTCAATAGCGTCTTGGTCACCGATATAATCTGAACCTTTCACAGTATCGTACATGTGCCATTCCCAGTTATCTTCGTGGGCGTTTCCAAGAGCTACAGTAATACCGCCTTGTGCTGAAACCGTATGTGAACGAGTTGGGAATACTTTAGATAATAATGCACAAGATTTCCCAGACTCCGAAATCTGCAATGCCGCGCGCATACCAGCACCACCGGCTCCTATAACAACTGCGTCAAATTCATGAACAGGAATACTCATTTACACACCCCACAAAACAAATAAACCTACGACTACATAAACAAATGCAATTAGGTTAAGAATAAATTGGATAAACGCTCTCAAGCCTGGAGCTTTAACATAGTCAGTCAGTACCTGCCACATACCTATACGTACGTGAAGCATGATTGATACTAGAGCTGCGAAGGTAAATACCTTCATAGCTAGATTTGAAAATAAATCTTTCCAAATAGAATAAGTAACTTCTGGAGTACATACAAAGAAGCCACCCATAAATAATGCAAACGCAACCATGATAATGGCAGTAGCTCGTATAGTGACGAAGTCCTGTATACCATTGCGTTTGAAACTTGCTTGACCGGTTACCATAATACAACTCCTATTACGACAGTTAGAATAATCCAAGCAGCAATAATAATTTTTGCACTTAAATCACCTGATTGAAGCTCTTCCCAGTGTCCCATGTCCATTATCATGTGCCTGATACCACCTAGCACATGAAACAAAAGGGCTGAAATAGTTCCAATTGAAACAAATAAACCTAAAGGTCCATTCATCTGTTGTTGAACAAAAGAAAAACCTTCAGAAGAAGATACAGATACTGCCCACGCCCAGATCACAAACATTAATGCAAAAAATAATGCTACGCCTGTAATACGATGGAGAATGGAAGTAATAGCTGCGGGAGGAAAACTAATAGTGTTGAGTTGTAAATTAACTGGTCTTTGTTTTTTCACGTTTATCGCTCTTTTTACCCGGAGGTTGTTAAACATTTTTGCAACTGACATCTTGATGCCGACTTATACTGAAAAGCCAACCTTAGTGTTAACTTTATGTAAATCAAACATTAACAATAAGTATGCAATCGGATTTTCAGCACGGAAAGCCTACGAAGTATATCCAGCAGCGACAGGAAATACAATTATTGTTGAGTATTAAAGGCTTAACTCTTTTAACAAATAAGTTCTTTAAATTGTGTTAGGTCAAGGTATGCTTTACATTAGGATAATAAAATTATCATTATACATTTCTCTCATTACGCATATACAATTGTTATAATCGAGTGTTAACAGCTTCTAATAAGAATGTTAACCATGGTATGCGAAAAACTTATTTGCTTTTAAGACACAAAAAAAGTGAATATTTACTGTACGAAAACGCATATTAATTGACATCAAGACGCATTGTCAGTACAAATAGCGGCGATTTCACCCCCTACATTTAGCGTCATAAGCTAATTTAGAACATAAAAACGATTCTGAGGAGAACATTGTATGGCAGATAACAAAGCCATTTTGAAAGCAGGTGACATAGAAGTTGAACTACCGATTTTGTCTGGAACCGAAGGTAATGATGTCATTGACATCCGTACTTTAGGTAGCACCGGTTACTTCACTCACGATCCAGGCTTTATGGCCACGAGCTCTTGTGAATCATCAATTACATTTATTGACGGTGCCAAAGGTATTTTGTTACATAGAGGTTATTCGATAGAAGATTTAGCAAGAGAAGCTGACTATATCGAAGTCTGTTACATGCTTCTTCATGATAAAACCCCCAATACCGAAGAATACAACGAATTTAAAGATACCATTACTCGCCACACCTTAGTTCACGATCAAGTTAATAATTTCTTCCGTGGATTCAGAAGAGATGCACACCCAATGGCAATGTTGTGTGGAACAGTTGGCGCTATGTCATCTTTTTATCATGACGATTTAGACATTAGTGATCCAGAACAAAGATTACGCAGCGCATACCGCTTAGTAGCTAAAATGCCAACACTTGTAGCTATGTGTTACAAATATAACATTGGTCAGCCATTTGTTTATCCAAGAAATGACTTAAGCTACGCAGAAAACTTCTTAAATATGATGTTCTCTGTTCCTGCAGAAGACTATAAAATCAGCCCTGCAGTAGCAAAAGCAGTAGATAGAATCTTCATTTTACATGCAGACCACGAACAAAACGCTTCTACTTCTACAGTTCGTTTAGCTGGTTCATCAGGTGCAAACCCATATGCATGTATAGCTGCAGGTGTAGCTTCACTATGGGGACCTGCTCACGGTGGTGCTAACGAAGCATGTTTAACAATGCTTGAAGAAATTGGCTCTGTTGACCGTATTCCAGAGTTTATAGCCCGAGCAAAAGATAAAGCTGACCCTTTCAGATTAATGGGCTTTGGTCATAGGGTTTATAAAAACTTTGACCCACGTGCAACTGTTATGCGTGAAAGCTGCCACGAAGTGTTACAAGAACTAAATATCGATGATCCATTACTTAACGTAGCAATGGAGCTTGAAAAAATAGCCCTCAGCGACCCTTACTTTGCAGAAAAGAAACTTTTCCCTAATGTAGACTTCTACTCTGGAATCATCTTAAAAGCTATTGGGATCCCTACCAATATGTTTACTTGTATCTTCGCATTAGCACGTACAGTAGGTTGGGTTTCACATTGGCACGAAATGTTAAGCCAACCAGGTCAGAAAATCGGTCGTCCTCGCCAACTATATACTGGTGAAGCAAAACGCCCTTACAATAAAATAGAAAAATAAACTCCTTAATTTATTAAAAAAGCGACCTAAAGGTCGCTTTTTTTATGGGCTTTATTTTCTGTTAGGTAATTTCAAAGTCCGAAACTACTATATGAAAATTTTACAATCTAGTATGTATTAATAGCCCCACTCTACAACAGTAAATATTATAAGGTATTGATATTTCGATAATTATTAACTGGAATACATTGTGCTCTGTATTAGTACCACCAATTAAAAATGGAAATACTATGAATACAATTATTCAACCTGGACATGACTTCCCTGAGCTTTTCGTTAAATCAAAAGACAATATTGATACTCCTTTAACACGCACATTTCCTTCAGTTGCAGACTGGCAAATGGTTGTTGTTTATCGAGGTGTTCATTGTCCAATTTGTGCAACTTACCTTAACGAACTCAACGAATTATATAAGGAATATAAAAAAGCAGATATAGAAGTTGTAGCAGTTTCCGCTGACTCTGTAGAGCAACTAAATACCCTACTAAAACATAAAGTTGACCAACTGGATTTTGCAGTATTTGCTGGTTTATCAGAGCCACAAATGAGTCAATTAGGGGTTTATATTTCAGAACCTAGAAGCCCAGAAGAAACTGACCATAACTTCGCTGAGCCATGTGTGTTTGTAATTAACCCAGAGAATAAAATCCATATTATAGATAAAAGTAACGCCCCTTTTTCTAGGCCTGACTTAACAAAATTACTTGAAGGTATAAAGTTTATTCAGTCTAAAGACTACCCAATACGTGGAACTTATAAAGCCTATTAACTACTTAGTTTATTTCACCCATAAAAAAAGACGCTTTCGCGTCTTTTTTGTAAGCTTAGGTCGATTAACGACGTAAGCCTAAACGTTTGATCAAGTCTTGATAACGCTCAACATTTTTACCCTTAAGGTAATCAAGAAGTTTACGACGTTGGCTAACCATACGTAATAGACCACGACGTGAGTGATGATCTTTTTTATGGTCTGCAAAGTGACCTTGTAACTTGTTGATATTACTAGTAAGTAATGCAACTTGTACTTCAGGTGAACCTGTGTCGCCTTCTTTAACGCCATATTCAGCAATGATTGCTGCTGTTTCTTGTGTAGTTAGTGACATAATTTTCTCCAAATTATAAGAGTTTAAAGATACAACTCGCCGATCACTAATTCAGCGAATCAAAAAGAGCGCGTATTATAGCTATGCACCTCACAATAACAAGGACTATTTAGCTTTAATAAACCACAGAGCGTTTCGGAGCTACTTTACCATCTTCATCAATAAAGCCGACACCTAAAAACAAACCACTTTGCTCACTGTACACCCTTACCAAGGTGTCTAGCGTGTACTCAGACGAACCGTTGTAATTTACGGGATTACCATTTCTAAAAAATCCTTCGCCAATCTCTTCAATGTCCACCTCTGGCAACGCTTTAACAGCAGAGTCCATTGGTAGCAATAAACTATCGAGTTCAGTAAAAGTATCATTGCTTAACAGGTCAGCGGATTCGTTATCAATTTTATCCCGGATTGCTTGTAGCTCATCGATGGTCATCATCTTATCTATAGGATAATCTGTAACTTGAGTACGATGGAGCTTACTTACATAAGCTCCACACCCCAACACTTGCCCTAAGTCATCAACTAAGGAGCGAATATAAGTGCCTTTACTACAATGTACTGTCATATCTACTTCATCGCCATCAAACCGGTCAATGACTAACTTAAAGATAGTTATGTCACGGGCATCCCTTTCAATATCAATACCTTGGCGGGCGTAAAAATACAAAGGCTTACCTTGGTATTTTAAAGCAGAATACATCGAGGGCACTTGCTTAATTGGACCTCTGAACTTATCAGATGCGGCAAGTAATTGCTCTTTACTTACATTTACAGGTTTAGTATCAACAACCTCACCATCTGCATCAGAAGTTGTAGTACGCACCCCTAACTTAGCTGTGACTTGATAAGTTTTATCAGCGTCTAACAAAAACTGAGAAAACTTTGTCGCTTCACCTAAACATATAGGAAGCATACCTGTTGCTAGTGGGTCTAATGCACCAGTATGACCTGCTTTTGCTGCGTTAAACATGCGCTTAACTTGCTGCAGAGCATGATTAGAGGATAAGCCAAGGCCTTTATCTAATAAAATAATGCCATTAATTAAACGGCCTTTTCTTTTTCTAGCCATTAATTAAATGTTCTCGTCACTTTCATTATCATCTAAAGAGCGGCCAGCTTCTTTAGCACGCTCGGCATCTTTATTTAGAGTATCACTAACTAAATTTGCAATACGTATCCCCTCTGTTAAAGAGCCATCTCTTACAAACTTCACAGCAGGTACAGCACGCATACGCATTCTGCTGGCCAATAACTTACGAATAAATCCCTTATTATCATCAAGTATGGTTAGGTACTCTTTAATTTGATCCTCATCATTCTCAAAAAAAGTTACAAAGATTTTTGCATGGGCTAAATCTCTAGATACTTCTACCCCAGAAACCGTAACCATACCTAAACGAGGGTCACGATTTTTAAATTCATTTTGCAAAATACTGGCGATCTCTTTATGAATTTGCTGACCGACTCTGTCGGTACGTGAAAATTCTCTTGCCATTTTTAATTCTCCTAGGACTTATTCAGTGCCCAATATAAACAAAACGGAGGCCGAGGCCTCCGTTAAATCAACTTAACTCGGAATAGGCATTCGCCTATTAGCAGTGTCAATCTTATAGTTCACGTTTTACTTCAACGATTTCAAATACTTCTATCTGGTCGCCAGCTTTAACATCATTATAATTTTTAACACCGATACCACATTCCATTCCATTACGAACTTCCTGCACATCATCTTTAAAGCGTCTAAGTGACTCTAGTTCACCTTCATAAATTACAACGTTATCACGTAAAACACGAATTGGGTTACTACGTTTAACAATACCTTCAGTTACCATACAACCGGCAATAGCACCAATTTTAGGTGACTTAAATACGTCACGAACTTCCGCAAGACCAATGATCTCTTGTTTAAACTCTGGCGCCAACATACCACTCATTGCTTGTTTTACTTCATCAATAAGTTGGTAAATAACACTGTAGTAACGCAAATCAATTTCTTCAGCTTCAACAACTTTACGAGCAGATGCATCAGCACGTACGTTAAAGCCAACTACTATGGCACTTGAAGCAGCAGCTAATGTAGCATCGGTTTCAGTTATTCCACCTACTCCGCTACCTACAATATTCACTTTTACTTCATCGGTAGATAACTTAGTTAAAGATTCAGAGATAGCTTCAACAGAACCTTGAACATCCGCTTTAAGTACCACGTTAAGCTCACTAACATCACCAGCTTCCATGTTTGCAAACATGTTTTCTAGTTTTGCTTTTTGTTGCTTAGCTAATTTAAGCTCACGTTGTTTAGTATGACGCTTAGTCGCAACTTCACGTGCTTTACGCTCATCTTGCACGACTAACGCATCCTCACCAGCAATCGGTACACCAGATAAACCAAGTATTTCTACTGGAGTAGAAGGTCCGGCAACCTTGACGTCTTTACCATGTTCATCACGCATAGCACGAATACGGCCATACTCAACACCACATAGCATGATATCACCGGCTTTTAATTCGCCTTCTTGTACTAATACTGAAGCAACTGGACCGCGGCCTTTATCAAGACGAGACTCGATCACTATGCCTTTAGCAGGGCCTTTAGGTACAGCTTGTAAATCAAGTACTTCAGCTTGTAAGCTAATGGCTTCTAATAACTCATCAATCCCTAACCCTGTCTTTGCAGAAACGTTTACGAACTGATGCTCACCACCCCACTCTTCAGAAATAACTTCTAACTGAGATAGCTCAGTTTTAACACGATCTGGGTCAGCAGTATCTTTATCCATTTTATTAACAGCAACTATCAAAGGTACGCCTGCAGCTTTCGAGTGCTGAACCGCTTCTTTGGTTTGAGGCATAACGCCATCATCTGCTGCAACAACTAGGATAACGATATCTGTTGCATTCGCTCCACGAGCACGCATTGCAGTAAACGCGGCGTGTCCAGGAGTATCTAAAAAGGCAATACGACCATTATCAGTTTCAACACTGTATGCACCAATGTGCTGCGTAATACCGCCAGCTTCTCCATCGGCCACTTTTGCGCGACGAATGTAATCAAGTAGTGATGTTTTACCATGGTCAACATGGCCCATGATAGTAACTACAGGTGCACGACCTGCTTTTTCACCACCACTTGCATCTGCAATTAATTCATCTTCTAGAGCATTATCATTAACTAGCTCATATTTGTGACCCATTTCTTCAACAACTAATACAGCTGTCTCTTGGTCCAATACATGGTTAATAGTAACCATTTCGCCCATTTTCATAAGAGTTTTGATGACTTCTGTCGCTTTAATAGCTAACTTACTACCTAACTCACTTACAGTAATAGACTCACCAATCTTAACCACTCTTTCCACAGGAGAAGCTGGTTTATTAAAAGCGTGTTTCAAATCAGAACCAGCATTTTTCTTAGACTTTTTACGTCTACGACCGCCACGCTCTGACTGCATATCTTCAACATCTTCAGCTTCTTGAGCATAACGATTAGAGTGCAAATGAACTTCTTCTGCTTCTTGCTTTTTACGACGCTCTTCTTCTTCTTTCCAACGACGCGAGTTTTCTTCTGCTAGCTTTTTCGCTTCTTCAGCAGCTTTCTTAGCGTCTTCTTCCAGTTTACGTTGAGTCTCTTCTTCTTGAGCTTTACGAAGCTTTTCAGCTTCAATACGAATGCGATCTTGTTCAGCTTGCTCTTCTGGGCTTAAACTTGTTTCTTCTGCTTGTTTAGCTTCAGCAGCTTCTTTTGCTTTTTCAGCGCGAGCAGCTCTTTCAGCGTCAGCCTTAGCTTTCGCTTCTGCGGCTTTTTTAGCTTTTTCTTCTGCGGCTTTTTTAGCCTCTTCAGCAGCTTTTTGCTCAGCTTCAAGTTTAGCCTTTTGCTCTTCAGCTAAACGCTTCGCTTCTTCTTCAGCCATTTTGGCTTCTTCAAGCTCAGAACGTTTTACGTAAGTACGCTTTTTACGCACTTCAACAGTAACCGCTTTGGATTTTCCTGTATTAAGCGTACTCGTTGTCTTTCGTTGCAATGTCATACGTTTAGGAGCTTCTGAGCCGTTCCCACCGTGCTGCTTGCTTAAAAAGTCTAATAAAACACGCTTTTCGTCTTCTGAAACACTGTCACCAGCTGCTTTCACAATACCTGCACTTTTAAATTGTTGAACTAATCGATCAATCGAAGTGCCTATATCAGTGGCGAGTTTTTCTATGGATACTTCTGCCATAATTGGTATTCCTCCTGGTGACCTATTCTTCGTTAAACCAAACGATATTACGAGCGGCCATGATCAACTCACCGGCTTTCTCTTCGCTTAATTCTTCTATATCTGAAATTTCATCTGTACCTTGTTCTGCAAGCCCTTCGAGATCAGTGATCCCACGAGTTGCCAACATATAGGCTACATGTTTGTCCATCCCTTCAAGCTTTAACAACTCTTCTTTAGGCTCTGCGGCTTCAAGGGTTTCTTCGTTGGCCAACGCCCGAGTGGTTAAAGTAGCACGTGCTCTGTTACGTAACTCTTCTACCATCTCTTCTTCTAAACCGTCTATCTCTAATAGCTCATTAATTGGAACGTAAGCTATTTCTTCTAAAGTAGTGAAACCTTCATCCACTAAAACAGAAGCAAAATCTTCATCAATATCTAAACCGTTAGTGAAGACACCTAGTACTTTAGCGTTTTCTTCTTCATGTTTAGATTTCAATTCTTCAGTCGTCATAACGTTCAATTCCCAACCAGTTAACTGGCTTGCTAATCGAACATTCTGACCACTTCGGCCAATAGCTTGCGCTAAATTATCTGGCTCTACTGCTACATCCATAGATTGTTTATCTTCATCCACTACAATCGAAGATACTTCAGCTGGAGCCATAGCATTAATAACAAACTGAGCTGGGTTATCATCCCAAAGAACAATATCAACTCGCTCACCACTTAATTCGCCTGATACAGCCTGAACACGTGAACCTCGCATACCAACGCAAGCACCGACAGGATCAAGTCGCTTGTCATTTGTTTTTACTGCTATTTTTGCTCTAGAGCCTGGATCACGAGCAGCCGCTTTTATTTCTAACGTCTCTTCTGCAATCTCTGGAACTTCGATACGGAATAGCTCTACCAACATATCAGCATGGGTACGGCTTATAAATAACTGTGCCCCACGAGCTTCTGGTCGAATGACATAAAGCAAGCCACGGACTCTATCTCCTGGGCGGAAAGTTTCTCTAGGTAGCATATCGTCTCGGTAAATAACACCTTCAGCGTTATTTCCTAAATCAATAATAACGTTATCACGATTTACTTTCTTCACTGTCCCTGTAACTAGCTCACCAACACGATCTTGATATTCAGAAATAACTTGATCTCGCTCAGCTTCACGAACCTTTTGCACAATTACTTGCTTAGCTGTTTGAGTAGTTATTCGGTCAAAAGCGATTGATTCGATTTGATCTTCTACATAATCACCTAACTGAATGTCTGGCTCATCTAATTGAGCAGCAGATAACGACATTTCAGCCATTGGGTTTTCTTGTTCATGATCATCAGCTACCACTAACCACTGGCGAAATGTATCAAAGTGGCCAGTATCACGATTAATACTTACACGTACTTCAATTTCACCATCATTTTTCTTTTTAGTTGCGCTGGCAATAGCGTACTCTAACGCCTCAAAGATTTTCTCTCTTGGAACCTGTTTTTCGTTTGAAACGGCTTCAGCCACTAACAAAATTTCTTTATTCATTGTTGCCTCACTGATTACTCTCTTACGAAAGCCCTTGTCAGGTCTCCATCTTAATCAAAAGAGGGGACTAGATTACCTTTCTCAATATTCGCAATAGCCAAAACATGGGTTTGGTTATCAACTTCTAACGTTAGATTGCCTGCTTCGCACCCTAACACCTTTCCTTTATAGTTACGTCTGTCTCCCATTGGGATCTTCAATTTAACCGACACCACTTCACCTACACAGGTTAAATAATGTGCTTCTTTAAATAAAGGCCTATCCATTCCTGGTGACGACACTTCTAAGTTGTATTCTGTACTGATTGGATCTTCTACATCTAACACTGCACTTACTTGATAACTAACTTCAGCACAATGCTCAACACCGATACCATCAGGATGATCAATATATATTCTTAATGTTGAATGTTTACCTGCTCGGATAAACTCAACACCCACCATTTCGAAACCTAAAGCTTCAACCGGCGACGTTAACATTTCGGTTAACTTTTGTTCGAGTTGCGACAAAATCTTGCTCCAAAAACAAAAAAAGGGCCAAATGCCCAGAAAATTAATTACCCGTATGACTCTATAAACTTCACATTAAGAGTGTAAATTACGAACACAAAAAACCCCGTACATGCGGGGTTATTTGTTTCTGGACCCTAGTCCACTATAAAACTAAAACTGGGAGATAACCCAAATTTTAAAAAGTGGTTGTGGGATAACAAAAACGGCTTAACTAAATTAAACATACGTCTTCAATAACTCCCCACAAATAAAGCGTTACTATCATTAATCAATGAGGGAGTTCGCTTCTCAAGTGCGACGTATTGTACAGACCGAGCTAGTTAGTTGCAAGGCTAGCATAAGCTCACCCACTAAAAACGGCCAATTTTAAAACGAACGAGTTATCAATCTGCTTTTCAGCAACACCTAAACCAAAAAAACCACAAATAAACATGTGTTTATTTGTGGTTTATCATATGGTTGCGGGAGCAGGATTTGAACCTACGACCTTCGGGTTATGAGCCCGACGAGCTACCAGACTGCTCCATCCCGCGCTTGAAACTTTTAAAAAAACTTCACTATTACTATTGCAACCAATAACTTTATAAATCTATGAATACTTTGATTCAACTCTTTATAAAATATGGTTGCGGGAGCAGGATTTGAACCTACGACCTTCGGGTTATGAGCCCGACGAGCTACCAGACTGCTCCATCCCGCGCTTGAAATCTTCTTCAATAAAAGGCTTTCTAATTGCTGCCTCGTCTTGAGTGGGGCGTATTATACATAGCAAAGATTGCGGTGCAAGCAGTTAATACTGATAAAGATTAAAAACCTGTTCAAACGGTCAAACAACAGGCACACTGTTCAATTAAACACCGAAGAAATAGCTTTTTACTAATTATAAATCATTTAGCAATTAGATAATTGTTATACAAAGCAGAATTCCATCTTGTGGGCTAAGGCGAAGTCTAATTCTGTAATGCCATTAATATCATGAGTACATAGAGATACATCAACCTTATGATATGTATTATACCAATGGGGGTGATGATTAAGCTTTTCAGACCAAATTGCTACTTGTGTCATCCAACTAAAAGCTTCAATAAAACTTGTAAACTTAAAGGTTTTCACTAATTGATTGTCTTTTATTACCCGTTGTCTCATTATTTAACCCATCCAATGAGGCACGTATTTGTTTTTCAGTATATTTTTTCATGTGATAAGTTTCCCTAATAGAACTTATGCCAAGTATAAATTAACAAAGTGTAGATAAAAAAATTCCCGACTTAGCCGGGAGTTATTTTTACACTTTCAATTAAACATTAAAATTCAATGGCTAGTCGCGCATATATTTGTCGCCCTCTTGGATCATGGACCTTAGAGTCGAAACCACTATTTGTAAATACTTGTGGTGGATTCTCATTGGTAAGGTTAACCCCACCGATTGTGAATACGTATTCAGTTTGTATATCAAGTAAGGCAGACACATTAATGTTAAATTGTGCGTCATATGTCACATGGCTATCCACTTCTTTAAAACCTACAGTACAGCTACTTGTAAAGGCATTACCGTCAGCACAGTTTTGATCGTCATCATATGAGCTAATATAGCGTACATAAATATTGGCGCTGTAAGCCTCCATTTGCCACCCTAAACCAAAGTTTGCACGTAATTCAGGAGACGATACACCAATATTTGAAAAGTTACGGCGCCCAACACCATCTATTTTTCCAGCTTGGGGGTCATCTAAGTCATACTTAGTAACGTATGTTGCTGTAATATTTGGGGTGAACGTACCAGCACTATCGGTATCAATTTTATAACTAGTTACAAAATCAACCCCAGCCGTATTTAACGAACTAGCATTAACATAGGTGTTATTGACACCTATAAGAGGACCAGTTTCAGGATCTCCAGCTCGGTTTAATCGAGTCGTATCTGAAGGGTCCAAATTTAGTATAGCTTGTGCATTTTCTTGAATTATCAGATTCTCAAAATCAAAATTCCAATAATCCATCTCGATAGACCAATCATCTATGGGTTCAAATGAGAAACCAAGGTTGTAAGCTTCCGACTCTTCAGGAGTTAAATCTTCATTACCTGAGGTTCTTACCGCAGCAAAAGCACTTCCACCTCCTATTAAAGGATCTGATAATTGCTGCAAACTAGTTGCACCGCCGTCACGCATAAATATTGATGGTGCTCTAAATGATGATGATAATGATCCTCTCAGTGAAAAATCATCCGTCGCTCGATAGTTAAACGCAATCTTGTGATCAAGGGTGTCACCAATAGTGCCGCCGTAGTTCTCGTAACGCAACGCTAGTTGCACATCAAGTGTATCAAGAACAGGTAATGCAAGTTCTGCAAAGGCCGCTATTACGTCTAAGTCACCTTTTAAATCAGGGTTGCCAATAACAAATGTAAAGGAATCTTCGTTAGATAAAGCGTCATAGTCTTGGCTCAGTTGCTCCTTTCTATACTGAGCACCAAATGCCAGACCTGCTGTGCCGCCATCCATTTCGAAAACACTAATGGAAGCAAAACCTTCTAGTACTTCTAAGTCTGCATTTGAATCAATAACTTGTTCACCAGAAAATGAGTTAATTACATTTTCAGAATTAGGCGATGTTGTATACGATGTAGCAAAGGGGTTGAAATATTCACACAACCCTTCACCTGGAGTGCCCGAAATAGGATCGCAACCGCGCCCCCCTAAGCCATTTAATGCAAGGGTAAATTTATCTTTGATAACATCTTCAACGCGAAACAAAAAATCATTACTGGCGTTGGTATAACTTAATTCCCAGAAACCATCTTCAAGCTCACCTGTTAGCATTGTATTAAATCGGAATGTATCTGACTCTGTGTTTGCAGGGTCAGCGTCGATACCATTTCCCTCAGCACGGCCGAAAAATACAACATCTGCGCCAAACACGTTATTAGGATGACTAGCTGGTACAACAGGTCCAGTCAGAATGGGGAAACTAGGTGCTCCGCCACGTTCAGCTCGATTACGTGCCAAGCTTATCTCTGTAGTCCAAACCATATCGTTGTCAAATTCATAAGTACTGTTTAAATAAACATTTAAACGAGACTCTTTTGGTACGTAAGAATACCCAGGTCCAAAATCAAATTGACATAAGCCAATACCAGGAATACCAGCTCCAAGATCGTTAATAGTCCCCCCAAATTCTTCACAACCTGTGGGATCAATAACAGGCACACCTGCGGGTACGCCAGGAACCCCAAAAAATGAACCGGGGTTACCCAAATTACTAGTATCATCTTGAGGACGAGACAAACGTCTATCGCTTATGAATAAGGGAGAGCGATTCGTATAACTTAAGGCGCCCATTACACTGCTCTTATCACCAACTGCGCCCCAAAGCCCTTGAATATTATATTCACTGTTATCACCATAAGCTCCATCCTGATAATCCAGAGTCACTTTAGCACCTTCATAATTACGCTTAGTAATAAAGTTAACGACACCGGCTACAGCATCTGAACCATACAGGGCAGAGGCACCATCTTTAATAACTTCCATACGATCAATTGCAATCATCGGCACTAAAGAACTTGTATCAACAAAATTTAAGCCCTCGTTTGTGGGCTGAGAATTTACTACCTGTCGTTTGCTATTTAACAATACTAGCGTTGAAGCAACGCCTAGCCCCCGTAAATTAATATTAGATGTACCAGCTGTCGCATTTTGCGTGAATGCATCAGGATTATTTTCAGCACCTGTGTTTATAGTTAGCGATTGCGTTATGTCAGCTATACTTTTTGCACCAATAGAGTCAATATTGGTGCTATTTATTACTGCTAAAGGAGATGGTGACTCGAAATTTTCGCTACGTCTCACAAAGCTCCCAGTTACCATAATCAATTCAACGTCTTGCTCTTTTTCTGCTTCTTGCTCTTGGGCATTAGCAATATTATTAGCGGTTAAAAGCTGAGCAGATATTGCAGCAGCTAGTACTGTAAATTGTGTTTTTAGTCTCATACTGTGTTCCCAGTAGGTGATTATTAGTAATTAAATTCTCTACATAGGACTCAGACTAAATATCGCGCTTTGCCAAAACCCAATGAACAATTTAACTCTAATAACGTTGTCATTAATGAGTACCTGAACCAACAAGCTTTTCAGATCTCATCAAGGATAGTAGGCGGCAAAACCCCAACTGTAAACGAATTGTTATTTATATGTAAACATAAGACATCAGGATGGTCCGACCATTAAAACTAAAGGATAATATTTAGTTAATAAAATGAATCAATGGTTGGAGAAAGATGGGCACGACCATAACAATGGCCGTGCATAATGACTAGTTTGCTCCGACAAGTAAGGTTAAAAACACACCTTTTAAGGCTGGTTTTTCTCTGTTTTCAATCTCAGCTGTTGTCTCAAAATAAAAAAGCTTACCTGTTCCTTTCTGCTCTGTTTTTACTAAGGTTGAGTGAAAACGCACTTTATCGTTGACCCGTACAGGCTCAATAAAACGGATCTTATCCACACCATAATTTAGCAAGGTTGGAAAGTTCGGATCAGCTTGAATAGAAGCATATAGGCAATTAGGTATCAAGGTAACAGAGTAATATCCATGGGCGATTGTGCATCCATATGGACTATTTTTAGCACAACGTTCTTCATCAACATGTATCCACTGGTGATCACCCGTTGCCTCGGCAAACAGATTGATATCTGACTGGCTTATTGTTACCCATTCACTCACAGGTAATTGTTCCCCGGGGATTAATTCTAATAATTTCTTATTCATGTACTACTCCAAAATAAACTTAGTTTGGTCATTCTAACAGCAAGGAAAATATCAATATAATGAATATTTAACATACTTTAACATTGATTTAACTAATAAATAACGTATCATTTAAAAAATTCGTCACATGAGTACTTTTTATGAATTTACACCGTATCGATTTGAATCTTTTTGCTGTTTTTGATGCTATCTACACCGCGGGAAGCCTTACTAAGGCCGCAGATGTACTTTGTATAACGCAACCGGCAGTGAGTAATTCATTAGCCCGCTTACGCGAAATGCTAAACGACCCATTGTTTGTAAGAACGGGACATTCCATGACCCCTACTCCTGTTGCTCAAAATATAATAGGACCGGCTAGAGAAGCTTTAGGTTTACTCAGGAAAAGTGTTCAAGAGAGTCATATATTCGATCCGTTGAAAGCCGAAAAAACCTATAGTTTCGCCACCAGAGATTTATTAGAAGCAACTATAATGCCCCGCCTACTGGCCTCCTTACAAAAAAGTGCACCGCAAATATCCGTCACTAACTATGAAGTAAGCCGTAAAAATATTGTTTCTGCCATGGCCAGTGGAAACTTAGACTTTTACGCTGATGCATCTTCTTTTACCGATCCGTATCTTTGTAAGCAAAAGCTTGCACAAGACCGCTTTGTGGTTATTGCTCGTAAAAATCACCCTGATTTAGCAAATGGTATGACACTAGATGCATTTTTAAGGTTAGGCCACATTAATGTATCCCAAAGAAGAATTGGGCCAGGCCCAATAGAAGTTGCCCTTGATAAACTAGGGGAAAAAAGAAAAGTGGTCATGCGCGGCCAACATTTTTTAACTGTCCCCTCAGCTATTGTTAAGACAGATTTAATCGCTTGTTTACCTTACCACCTAGCAAAACACTACGACTTATCTCTGTATGAAATGCCTTTCGATCTTCCCTTACTTGAATATTTTTTATATTGGCATGTTAGTTCAGATTTAGATGATGCTCATATATGGATGCGAAAACAAATCGCTGAAATGGCAAAGGCATATCACCCTAGTTAGCTCGTTATAACTCTTAACATTCAGCTTTTGCATCTAGTTTTTTCGAGCATGCAAAAGCTCAACACCTTATAAACCTGTTGCTTGACCGGCTTAAGAAACCATTTTAATTATTTTATAATGGCCGCTGATTTAACTTGCGCCCACACGGCTTTCCCTTCAGATAAACCAAGTAGTGAAACTGACTTATTCGTAACTCTAGCTATTAGGGTCGTAGCACCTATTTTTAGTTTTATAAGGGCAGTTGCAGATTCTGTTTCTTGAATAATTTCTATAATAACCGCTGCTAACTGATTTAAAACACTCGAATCAGGGTATGCCTGTAAGGCAACACTCACATCACTTGCTAAAACTCTTAACCTACAGAATGAGTTTGTGATGTCATTAGCATGCTTTGGTAACCATAATTGCCCACCATCAAAAGTCACTCTCATTAACTGCCACTTCTCATCTATCTCTAGAACATGACAGTCAAGAACACACCCAAGCTCATGGTAACTTTGCCACTGCATATCTAAACTTGAAAACAACTCTGGTACATTACTTTGTCTGATTAATTTCCCATCTTTTAGTACTAAAACTCGGTCAGCTAAACGCACTAACTCGTCAAGAGAATGAGTTACATATAAAATAGGGATCTCAAACTTGTCTCGTAACGATTCTAAATAGGGTAAAATTTCTAGTTTTCGATTAACATCTAAAGACGCCAGTGGTTCGTCCATTAGTAATAGAGTTGGCTGTGCTAACAATGCCCTTGCAATTGAAACTCTTTGCTTTTCTCCTCCAGACAAAAGATTAGAACTTCTATCTAATAAACAACTAATGCCCATCACTTTGACAACCTGATCATAAAAGCCTTTGTCAAAGGCTTTGTTTGAACGTTTCACAGCATAGGATAGGTTTCCTGCAACGGTTAAATGTTCAAATAAACTTGGCTCCTGAAAAACATAGCCAATCGAGCGACAATGAGGGGCTTTAAAATAGCCTTCAGCTTGCCATACCTCACCATTTATTGAGAGGCTTGCGGTAGTTGCTTTCTGAAGACCTGCAATACACCTTAATAAAGTGGTTTTTCCAGAACCTGACTCGCCATAAATAACAGTTACACCTAAAGTTGGTATTTTAAAACTAAGGTCTAACTCAAAGACGCTATCGTTACTTTTCCTAGCAATTCTTTCAAACCTAGCATTCATCATTCGTTCTTTCGCGTCTAAAACACTGGGGTTATTTTCCATTATTTCCCCCTATTCTTTTTCGCTGTAAACCAAACAATAAAAGTAATACCAGAAACGAAAACCCTAACATGATAGCTGCTAGAAAATGAGCATTACCGTACTGCAACGCTTCGACGTGATCATAGATTTGTATTGAAACCACTCTAGTCTCGTTTGGAATACTGCCTCCCATCATCAACACTATTCCAAACTCTCCGATTGTGTGGGCAAAACCAAGTACTGCAGCCGTAATAAAACCGGATTTCGCCAAGGGTAAAACTACAGTAAAAAAACGATCCACAGGACCTGCACCTAAAGTTGCGGCCACCTCTAAGGGCCTTTCCCCAATGCTTTGAATCGCATTTTGTATAGGCTGCACCACAAATGGTAAAGAATAAATCATTGACGCAATTACCAATCCGGGAAAGGTAAAAGGCAAAAGGCCTATCCCTAAACTTTGTGTCACTTTACCAACGGGCCCATTGGGGCCCATCAATATCAATAAATAAAACCCTAAAACCGTGGGGGGCAAGATTAAGGGTAAGGCTACCAAAGCTCCAACCGGCACCTTTAACCATGAAGAGGTTTTTGCTAACCACCAAGCAATGGGAGTTGCAAAAATAAGAAGCAAAACAGTCACTGTGGACGCTAAGCGCAAGGTTAACCAAATGGTATCTAGATCGTCTTGTGATAAACTCAAACCGCAGGACTCATAGTTAAGCTATACCCAAATGAAGATATGATAGTTTGGCCTTTCTCTGATTGCATAAAATCAACCAGTGCTAATGCAGCCAAATTGTTTTGCGCTTTTTTTAACACTATTGCTTGCTGTTCAATCGGCGTATGCCATTCTGCCGGAATAGTCCATACAGAATGTTCGGAAGGTTTCTGTAAAGCCACTTGTGACAAAGCCACAAATCCCAGCTCAGCATTTCCAGAATTAACAAATTGATAAGCTTGCGCGATATTTTCAGCAATTACCCACTTAGGCTTTAACTCTTGCTGTAAGGTTAAATGTTCTAGCACTTCTAACGCTGCTAAACCATATGGAGCGACTCTAGGGTTTGCCAAGGCTATTTTATTAAAATCCCCTTTAACTAGTACATCTTTTGCACTCACGCTATTATGTTTTACTTTGCCCATTAAAACTAAATGGCCAATAGCATAGGTAAATCTGCTATCTGCTACTGCATACCCTACTTTATCTATCTCAACTGGCTTTTTAGTATCAGCAGAGAAAAAGACATCATAAGGAGCGCCGTTCAAAATCTGTGCATAAAACTTTCCTGAAGAGCCAAAAGATAAGACATAAGAGTGATCTGATTCTTGCTCTAATACCCGTATTAACTCTTGCATACACTGCCTAAAATTAGCAGCTACGGCTAAATGCGCAGAATCACCACTAGCCTTAAAGCTAATAACACTTAAAATTAAAAACAATCCAAAAAAACACTTCATTATTACCTTAAAGCCTTACTAAAAGTTTCTGTCACCAATAATTTAAATAAGCTATCTATTATTTACTAGACTCATTCTGTAACGCAATTTGCAGTTCTACTCTTTTTATTTCTCTAATGACGGACAATCTATTTAACTCCATAAAAAACCAAATTCTTGCGATAGCAAAGCCTACACCAGATAACAGGGTTCCTGCTAACCAATTAATCTTTAAGCTAATATCATCTTGATTAAGCAACTTAAAACCACAATAAAATGCACCTGCGGCAAATATAAGTTGTAATGAAACCACTACAATAAAGCTCAATCTAAATGTCCCATGAAAGCTTTTACCTATCAATTGCAAGGCATTGGCTTGCTCTTCTGAAAAGTTATCAGAATCTTTGCTATCTTGTATTCCGTTCAATATTTTTTTGTCAAATTTATCCATTGAAATCTCCTTTTAAGTTACTCTTGATATGTTTTCTTGCATAATACAACCGAGATTTTACCGTTCCCGGTGGCACACCTATGATCTTAGATATCTCAGACATACTTAACCCCTCTAAATAATGTAGGTGCACAAGCTCATATGCTAGTGCTGGAAGTCCTGCCAACAAAACCTCAAAGTTTTTAGTAGCTTCCTGATTAACATCCCCATCGCTAAGGTTACAAAAAGCTTTGTATTCTTCATCTAATCTTACCTGTTGCTGTTTTTGACGAATAAAATCTACAGATTTGTTATGTAATACCCTGTAGATCCAAGTTGGGAATGTAGCTGGATCATGGAGTTTCCTTAAGGATTTACACATGACCTCAAGAGTTATCTGCACAACATCTTCTGCTTTTGAAGGATCATTGACCCGACGGATGGCATATCGCAATAGCTTTGGGTACCAAATGCGAATTAACTTCTGCCAAGCAAGCTCATCACCTAGCTGGCATTGGATGACTAAGCATTCAGTTAATATTTGATCACTATTTCGTTTCATATAGTTAAAGTCGAATGTGACTTCAAATGGGTTCAATTATTTTTATTCACTTAAAAATAAATGATATAGGTAGCAACAAGCATTAGGTGTAGACAACAAACTGCTTCACATTGTCATCTGTTTAGTTTCCACATTTGTTATTAACGCCTTTTGAGATAACCTTGAATAGTAAGTGCGGGTTAATCCCCCTTCATTACATAAGCTTGGGTTCCCCATAACGGAACAGTTGATAAACTATGCTTAAAACTACCGGATGTCTCTTTGGTAGAGTAAGACACATACATTAATGTTTGGCTCATCTCATCATAAATTCGTCTAATTTTCATCGTTTTAAAAAATATGCTTTTTGATTTTTTAAACACGATATCTCCAGATTTTGACTTATCAATTGCTTGGATCATAGCTGTGGTAATAGGGCCAGTTTGACGACAAGCAATTGAACTATCTGAGGGGTCGGACAAACTAAGGTCTGCTTCAATACTTGCTATATGACAAGTTACCCCAGTCACTACAGGGTCAACTAAAATATTTAGCTTGATATCCTTAGTCGTAAAGGCTCCAAGTGAAATATCACCCACTTCATTTTTGTCACATCCTAATAAGATGAGAACAACAACTAAAATTAACCCACCATTTTTCATAATTTCATCCTAAAAGTTAATATAAATTGAAATACTTATACTAAAATAATTTTTTTTAAATAAATTTTGAACTTTTTATCCTAAAAAGGCGACTTACCTAGTAGGCAGCGTAGTGAACTGCCGACTCCCTGGGCCGTTTAGTATGAAATTCATACTAACGGCTTTTTACTTTTAGATACTTAATCAGGGTAACACTAACTTAGTGATAAAAAATCCCTTCTTCGCTAGCTATTCAAAGACTAGCTAGTCACAAAACCCATATTTAATGAAACTTTTTCAATTGCGGCCCAAGATCCGTAACTATTGAAGTTATCAAGAGGTTTAATACCAATTTATAGTTAAATGCTGTATATTCCGCGCTCATTTTTGCAAGGTTTAGGAACAATATGAAATTTACAAATTTAGGTTTAGCCAGTGAAATCCAAAAGGCACTAGATGTTTGTGGTTATACTGATATGACTCCTGTGCAAAAACAAGCCATAGTGCCAGCCCGAAGAGGTAAAGACCTCTTAGTTAATGCCCAAACAGGCACAGGCAAAACAGCCGCATTTTCGTTACCTATCATTCAACAAATGCTAGATACACCAAAGGAAACTATCCCCAATAATCCTAGAGCTCTTATTTTAACGCCCACAAGAGAGTTAGCAGAGCAGTTAGCCAATGCCATAGCTAGCTATACGCAATTTTGTAACTTATCTGTGACTGCCCTATTTGGTGGTGTAAAAATGGGTGGTCAAAGTGCTAAGTTAAAACAAGGAGTTGATATTCTTATTTCAACTCCGGGACGTTTGTTAGAGCACATTGCCTTACGAAGTGTCACATTAGCCCATGCTGAATTTGTGGTTTTAGACGAAGCTGACAGGATGTTAGATATGGGCTTTATTGCCGACGTGAACACCTTACTAAGTCAAACACCTCCAACACGGCAAACTCTTTTGTTTTCAGCCACTAGCTCTGCTGCTGTAAACGAGTTATCTCACAAAGTGTTGCGAAATCATAGTGAGATCCGAGTAACAAAGATAAACACCACAGCTGATACTGTCTCACATGTTATGTACCCAGTAGAAGAGGCTAAAAAAGTTGATTTATTTAAAGTATTGTTAAGAGAAAACAACTGGTTCCAAGTACTTGTATTTACGAGTACTAAAGACCAAGCAGACAGACTAATGTCGGCTTTAAAATTAGCTAAAATTGATGCAGCTGTTTGTCATTCAGATAAAAGCCAAGGTGCAAGAAGGCGAGCTATTGCAGATTTTAAATCGGCTAAAATACAAGTATTAATTGCAACTGAAGTAGCTGCCAGAGGATTAGACATTCAAGGCTTAGACCATGTGGTGAACTTTAACCTTCCTTACCTACCTGAAGACTATGTACACAGAATCGGAAGAACAGGCCGAGCGGGTAATCAAGGATATGCAATATCATTTGTCAGTAGAGAAGAAGAAAGTACAGTTGCAAGGATTGAGAAACTAATTGGCAACAAAATTAAGCGGATCAACAAACCAGGTTTTGAAGTAAGCAACCGTGTTAGCTTATTGAAAAGTGTTTCTAAAAACACTCGGAATCAACGCAGTAACAAAGCTACGGCGACGCAGATAAACCGCGAAAAAACAGCAGCTCATAAAGCTAAAAAACCTAAGTCGAAATATTCTAATTCCCGAAAAAGTAAAAAGTAAAAAGTAAGCTGTAAACGAAAAGTACTGTAGATCAGTGCTTTTCGTTATCCACCTGCTAAAAAGTGTTTTATTGAGTCTTTGTAATTACGACTTACTTTTATCTTTTCAAACTCACCCAACTGTAAAAAGAACTCTCCTTTAGTATGAGGAATGACTTTTTGAATGAAATTTAAATTTACAATTGTCGAACGATGTACCCGTTTGAATAATGTGGTATCCAACTCCTCCAAAAGCTCCTTTAATGTAATACGTTTGATATGAGTTTTACCTTTAGCATGAAGGCAAACATAGTCTCCAGCGGCATCAATCCATTCAACATCAGATTGTTTCAAAATTGTAATTTCGTCTCTATCTTTAATGACTACTTTACGATCAACTTGTTGGTCAGAAAGTGATTGGCTCACCTTATTTGTATTTTTGTCTTGCCTGTCACTATTATGCTCAATAGCATTGATGGCACCTAAAATACTGGGTTTACTACTTGGTTTTTCTTTACTTAAACGTTGCTGGGCTCTATGTACAGCTCTTTTAATTCTCTCATCATCTATAGGCTTTAAGATGTAATCCACTGCATGAATATCAAAGGCATCGAGAGCATATTGTTCGTAAGCTGTTGTAAAAACCACTAGTGGTGACATATCACTTTGTAAATTTTTAACCACATCAAATCCATTCAGCCCTGGCATTTGAATATCTAAAAATACTAAGTCAGGGGCTAAATCCATAATTGCTGAAATCGCTTCTCTGCCATTACTTGCTTGCCCGACTATTTCTATTTCTGGTAGTTTTTTTAATTTAGCTTGTAATAGTTTTAATGCTAGTGGTTCATCATCAACAATCAAAGTATTTATTTTGCTCATATGTATTGCTCTTTATGTGAATGCAAGAGACCCTCACTTGACACAAAATTTGTTTCAATTAAACCATCTTCCCACGGAATATTAATACTGGTTTTCAACCCTCCGGAAGATAAAATCGTAATATCAATAGAAAAATCATCTTGGTATAGAGCTTTGAGCCTATCATTTGTATTACGAAGCCCTACACCCCTTCCCTTTGAGCTTTCCATTTTACTTTTACCAATTTTACTGCCACTACCAGTATCACTTAGCGCTAGCTTTAATCGTCCAGCTTCAACCTTTGCCGCTAAACTAATAGTCCCCCCTAATTCATTTTGCGAGATAGCATGCTTCATAGAATTTTCAATTATAGGCTGCAATAACAAGCTAGGAACTAACGCCATTTGAGCATCACTATCTATATTGAAATCTAGTCCTAACCTGTCGCCAAACCGCGTTTTCTCTATCTCAAGATATAAGTTAATTGCGGCAACTTCGTTTTTTAAGGTAATTTTTGTATCAGGGTTATTATCTAAAGAATGCCTCAAGAAACGGCTAAGCTGTACTGTCATTTTTTGTGCTTTCTCCGACTCTTCTACTTCAACAAGAGAATTAATAGCATTTAAAGTATTACATAAAAAGTGAGGGTTCAGTTGATAACGCAACATCTTTATTTGAGAGTCCCGCGCGATAGATTGAGCTCGAATTCTTTTTAATTGCTCTTCCCTTGCTTCAGCTTCTGCTTTTAACATTATTCTATGTTCAGTTTGTAATAAGTCATTGTAGCGAATCCCGTGAAACATCCCTGCCCAACACAAAAAGATAAACATACTAGCAAAATGCCAACCACCAAATTCACTCCACTCAGTTGTGTCTTCTGTCAATAAGACAAAGGCTTCTATTCTAAAAAAGGTCCAGACAAAAGAGACCAGCAACACCATAGCTAATCCAAGGGTTGCCCGGTATGTGATGTTAATGTTCCAGATACGAATAAAACCAAAGTATAAAATTATAGTGAGGGTCAATCCTACCAAAGCTTGTGCCAGCATATGTAATATGTGAGTCCAATCATAGGGGCCGTACCAAAGGGTCAGAGAAACGAAGCTAATAACACTTACAAACACCCAAAAGCCAACGTGTAGAAGCCAAAATTTATAAATAGGCACCCATTCATCTTTCTTGGGTAAAGAATCAAATTCGGTCGATATCATCTGAATATTCCAGTATGTAAAAAAAGACAATTTGAAAATATAAGATTAAAACTCTTGTCCTGTTCATGCTCTTTAAGGCTAGCGATGCTGCAAACTAGAATAATCAAACTAAAATCACTAATCGCAAGTTTATTTTATAACAAAGAGTTTACACTTGTGGCACTTAGCTAGCCAGTGGATTGGTCCGCCTCATCTATAATACGGACCGTTTAAACGCAATTGGGGGCTATTTGCGAACAAATAGTCTAGCGTTGCCAAATCCTAACATAACAACCCTTTAACAAATTTTCATATGAAAAATTATAGGCATCTATAAATGAACAAAGAACAGCCGAATTCAATCCTTTATGTTTTTTATGTATCTCTTGTTATTGCCCTTGGCGGTTTTTTAATGGGATTTGATGCATCTGTTATTTCTGGAGTTATAAAATTTATAGAAGCAGAGTTTCGCTTATCTAAAATAGAACTAGGCTGGGCAGTGGCCTCTCTTTCTCTCACAGCAACACTTGCTATGATGACAGCAGGGCCATTAAGTGACAGATTCGGAAGAAAAAACACTCTTAAATGCGCAGCGGCTTTATTCTTTATTTCGGCAATAGCTTCAGCTCTCGCACCTAGCTTTTTAGCATTGGTCATAGCCAGAATGTTAGGTGGCTTAGGCGTAGGTGCAGCATTAATAATTGCACCTATGTATATTGCAGAAATTGGCCCTGCTAAATATCGAGGGCGAATGGTGTCTCTTAATCAACTTAATATTGTTTTGGGTATCTCTACTGCATTTTTTACTAATTACCTAATATTGAATGTTATTAATGGAGATAGCGAATTTATTATATCCCCAGAAATCGAGCAATCAGCTTGGAGGTGGATGCTAGGCATAGAAGCCATACCAGCTTTACTTTATTTTATATGTCTATTTTTTGTTCCGGAGAGCCCTAGATGGTTAATATTGAAAGGAAAAACATCCCAAGCATTAGTGACGTTAAAGAAGGCTTTGGGTGAGCAAGCTGCTATTGAACAGCTTCCAGCCATATCAAAGAGCCTATCAATAGGTGATAACGATTCTAAAGGCTCCATTTTAAGTCTTTTAAAGCCATCAATGCGCCTAGTTATGGTTGTTGGTATATCCATTGCCGTCTTACAACAGATAACAGGGATCAACGCTATTTTCTTTTACGCTCCAATGATATTTGAACAAACAGGTATTGGAACAGACGCATCTTTCATGCAAGCCATTTTGGTAGGCTTAACGAATGTGGTATTTACACTAGTGGCTATTGGGTTAATTGATAAAATAGGCCGTAAATCGTTACTTGTAATTGGTGTAACTGGTATAGCAATTAGCATGTTCACTTTAGCCTATCAATTTAATCTCGCTACCTATACCTTGACTACAGAATCGTTAGCAAAATTAACATCATCGCTAGATGTTCATAATCTAAGCTCAATGATAGATGCAAGCTACTCTAGTGATTTAACCTTTAAAGCGGCCTTGGTTGACGCATTAGGTGCTGACCAAGCTGCAGCTTTAGAAGCAAAGTTAGTTGCAGCAGCCATACAAATGAACGGCACCATAATATTAGTAAGTATACTTAGCTTTGTGGCTTGCTTTGCGGTGTCGTTAGGGCCTGTAATGTGGGTTTTATTTTCTGAGTTGTTTCCAAATAGAATACGCGGAATAGCCATATCGTTTGTTGGTTTAATTAACTCAGGAGTAAGCTTTTTAGTTCAATTACTATTTCCTTGGGAACTTGCGAATCTTGGAGCTGCCTTTACTTTTTCAATTTATGGCGGTTTTGCATTATTAGGACTGGGGATTATTCTAAAATATCTACCAGAAACCAAAGGAAAGTCTTTAGAAGAGCTTGAACTTATTTTAATTAAAAAGTGAATTGGTTCATGAATACAACTGGGATATTTCTGTTTGAATAAGACCTTTATCTCAGTTTATTTCACCTAAACAACTAACACCTTAAAGCCAATAAGAACTAAAATTATACCGCCGAATAATGAGGCTTTACGCTGCAAAAAAGTGCCACTTTTAATGCCAATCCACACACCTAGTAAACTAAAAATAAATGTTGTAATAGCAATTATAAAACAAGCTAGATAAGGGTTTACATTTAAAACTGTTAATGTAAAACCAGCGGCTAGTGCATCAATACTCACTGCTATTGCTAGTAAAAATAGTAGTTTATGAGTAACGATAGACACACTCTCGTTAGGGCCATCACAAAAGGTTTCGTAAATCATCTTACCACCTATCCCTACTAATAAAACAAAAGCAATCCAGTTTTCCCATTCACTCACCCAATTAAAAGTATGATCACCCAGCCAAAATCCGATTAGGGGCATAGCTCCTTGGCATATTCCAAAATAGAGGGCTACCTTGAAACCTACAGTGTGTTCTTTTACACCATGATTAGCACCAATGCTAAGTGCCACTGCAAAAGCATCCATACTTAACGCAATAGCTAATATTACAACTTCAAACATTCAATAATCTCAAATTAATAACCTGCACTGTGGGGTAAATACATGACTAAAAATGGGTGACTCAAAAACACCAAAAATTAATGTGCATAATAAAATATAAAAGGCCGTTTGATAAACACTTATCAAACGGCCTTTAAATTCTAAACTAAGCTAAATTTTAAATGTATTACATTTTTAAATAGCTATTTTCGTTCATCTAAATTAGTAACAAATTGGGATACAGCTTCAACTACTTTTTGAGCGCCTATACGAATCTCATCGATTACGTCATTGGTATGGCTTAAACGCTCAGCAACGTCATTTGCGGTGCCTTTACTATTATTGATTGTTGCAACAGCTTGATCTGTTAACTCTTGGTTTTTAGAAACTACATCTACAATTTCTTTTGTAGCCAAGCTAGTTCGTGATGCTAGCTCCCTAACTTCATCTGCAACCACCGCAAAACCTCTACCCTGCTCACCAGCCCGAGCCGCTTCAATTGCTGCATTTAATGCCAATAAATTAGTTTGGTCTGCAATACTGCTAATAGACTGAATTATCGTGCTAATGGTTTTCGATTGAACTTCTAGGGCATCGATATTTTCTGAAGCATATGTCATCTGGCCATCTAATTGCTGCATAACCTTTGCAGTCTGCTCCATCAAATCCGCGCCCTGCTTTGCGTTTTCATCAGTGGTCTGTGAAATATCAAAGGCAATCATAGCTGCTCTATTTGTGCGCTCTTCTAGTTGTACTTGCTCAGTTATCACCGTGGCAAATTTAACAATTTTGTATAACTTCCCATAATTATCAAAAATTGGATTATAAGACGCCTCTAACCAAACAATATTATTATGTTTATCAACCCGTTTAAAACGAGATGCTATAAACTTACCTTCGTTTAGCCTTTGCCAAAAAGCCGCGTACTCAGGAGAATTTGTTTCTTCATCTAAACAAAACATTCTATGGTGCTTGTGTTTAATTTCTTCGAGGCTATAGCCCATTCCCTGTAAGAATAACTCATTAGCATGTTCAACTAATCCGTCCGGTGTAAACTCTATTACTGCCATTGAACGAAGTAACGCAGACATCATGTTCTCTTGATGCACTGACTTTTCAATTGTTCTTGTCAGATTACTCGCAAACACGTCAAAAGAAGTACAAGCTCCGGCTATATTGGTAATAGGCTGTAAAATAATTCTCAACCAAATTACCTTATCTGCGTTTTGCAATTCTACCGCACCAGACCAATGCTGCTTAGACTCAATTGCCTTTCTAAGTTGCATAAAGTGTGGAGTATTTCGGGATTTTTCATGAACCAATTCGGTAAAACGAGTATTAACAACATAACTTTCTGATAACTCGGTTTCTGATAGAAATAAAGAATTAACGTTCTGAACGATACCATCTTGGGAGAGAGTAAGATGAAGCATCTCTTGGCTTAAACTATCTAGAACTTGCCTTTTAAGATGTAAACGCTCTTTGTAGTTTGATATTTCAGCTTGTAACTTTTTATTGTTAAACATTATTTTCTAATTTCCTGTTATCTAGCAAAGTATTCTTATTTTCCGTGTTCTCAGCTCACACTATGAACTCACTATAGGCTATACAATCCATTAAAGAGCTTAAGTGTGAAATCAAATACACTTAAAATTAAAGCGATCTTTCTACCTTCTAATTATTATCATCGGCCGAACACCAAAAAACATTTAATAATTCTTTAGCTTCAACGTTAGTGTTAATGCTTGTACTTAGCATACTTAGATTTGATAAGTGCTAAGAGTAGTGATAATTCTCAAACATTAAAATAATTATTACAGAAAAAAACAAACTTATGGAAGATAAATTACCCAGCGACTAAAATTGGGCTTATGTCGCACTCGTTTTTCAAGCAAACAACTGAGTTCTTTTGATACTAAGACGTATTTCCCTAATTTCACCGTCATGTAAAAATAAAGCTTTGCTATGTTCTCTGCTTAAGCTAGAGCCCTTAAAACGCTCTACACTTCCATCTAAGAAACTAACAACTAGATGTGGTTGCGTCTCAGTAATCTCATAAATAATGGGGACTTGGCAATAAGTAAACCCTAAACCATTAACCGGAACTTCAATAGAAGCTGGCCTATGATTAACGTCAAAGTAATGAAGCACCCTTGCTTCAACCAAAAACTCCTGAGGGCGCAAGATACTGGGAGAAAAGTGTATTTTACCTCCTTTAATATCAATCCCTAGTTCTCCAAAACGAGTAAGAATTTCCTCTTTAACTTGGCCTGTCATTCCAGGCTGCTGGGCTCCTCCATGCTTTGGTGTATGTGAATATGGGTCACATGGAAAAGCACCATACTCTTTTGGGGTTTTATTGAAACCAATACCCTCTCTTATTCGATAGTAGAGCTCCCCACAATGTTTAAGCACCGCTGGCTCTGCTGACTCAGCAATCCCTCTGTCGTAATTTTCCTTTACTGCTAACAAGAGTTTAGCCACCATGTGCCAATACACGCACCCCAAGCCTTCAAAACCAAACATACCACCGGACCTTCCCGTGAACGCACTGTGATTGAAAACCTCCTCATAAATTTTTTCGATTTGACTGATGGCATGGAAGTCCAGTTTGTCGTAGGAGGTCGTAAGTTTGCCGAGTTGCTCTAATAAATCGTCATTGTTTTTAATATTTGCATTAAAGCGATAACGCCCTTGAACATCACGTAAAACAATACGTTCATCTTTCTTGGTTAACATCTCCATTAATATTGGAGAAGGCTTTACTTGAGATTCAGTAAGAATATTTTTTTGTAAAAATGGAATTTGAGCGCGATCTGGATAAAGCATAAATGTTTTCTGATCAGCACGATAAATATCGCTTTCAAACAATCTATCTATCACTTTAGTCACTTCCTCTATGGGGATAGCACCAGAGCTAAGAGCAGCAACTTGGCCTTCTAACATGGGATACAAGTGAGTCACAGTGGCAGTGTTAGATGATATCTCGAGTAAATTATAAGAATGGTACAGTCCATCGCTACGTTTACTGGTTTCAATGGTGTGTTCTATTACCTTTAATGAGCAGCTCAATAACTCTTTTATTTTTGTAATATTACATTCTATTTTGTGGCTAAACCTTTGACTCTGGTATACGGCTAAACGATAACGGGACGCTGCAGTGCCAAGCTCTGCTAAAACCTCAAAACGCAGAGCACTAGAGACTGGTTTACCATTCAATTTCCCACATAAATTCGACAGTATTCTGGTGGATTCATGTAACCATAAAACCACTTCATATGAGACATTAACCTCACCAGTTTCGTTATCAATCAATGATTGGAAAAACCTAACATAACGGCTCAAGTAGTTGAGGGTAACCATAGACAAACCTTGACCTACAATAGCGTTATTAGCATCATTCCATTCTGGCCTTTGTGTGTTTAACCAAATGCCACCATCAACAACAAAATTTCCTAGTTTACAAAGCAGAGGAACTATTAGCTTTTCAAGTAAATTTACTTGATAAACCTCCCCCTCTTCATCCAAAATCAATTTCCCATCAAAGCCTATTTCCAGCACTCTTTTATCGATAATCTGCGCTGCGTATTCATCAAAATCAACAGTGTTTTTTGCATCCTTTAATATACTTTCGAATGACTTGATTCGATAAGGCACATTCGCATAACAAAACATGTCTTGATGTAACATTTTATTCAAACGCTCTGGATGAAACTTATGAGACAACTCAAGCATTTTTTGAAGGTAAATAATCTGATGATCGCCCCAGTAACCAATAAAACTCCAAGGGTCTTCTGGCTCTTCAATCTCCCACTCTATTCCCTGTTTGGTAATCCTGTAAGGGTTATATCCATCGATAGTTGAAGCGTTAATAAATTTAGAAATAACATTTTCAATAAACTCAGGGTAGCTGAAGGTTAGCGCCTCCCAATTTTGAAAAATATCTCGCCAATTACCTTGATAGGAAAGTAAAGGCTCGCCTTGAGTATCCTTTAGCTTAATCTCAAATTGGTTCCAAGGTCGACTAGGGTCGCCATGTCTGCGGCCAAAGGTTATAGGTAAATATTCATTGGCTAAGCGCTGTAATTGAAGATCTTCTAAGCTAGCAATAGCAGCGGTAAACGCACTAACTTCCATGGTTCTGGGAAGTTGCTGCAATGCACCAATATGCCTGTTACAGATAACTTGGTTAAAGGCTTTAACGGTCTCGATAAAGTCACTAGTTAATATTGAATATTTGTCATTGAACACCCCACCTCGTAAATCATTAAATAAGGTGTTTGCATAATGGTGGACACAGACGTTCTCTTCATTTGTAACTTGAAGGCCATCTGTCGCTGCCACTATTTTTATAAGTTTGTTGGAGCCGTCTAAAATAGACCTATCAACCAAATCACCTACATAGTCTTTATTACTTAATTTTTCTAAAAGGTTAGCCACTTGACTTTGACTTTGTTCGATATTCGCAAGCAATTTCCAATTTTGTTTAGATTTAATCCCAATGGTTACTTGAGCATTAACAAAATAAGCCCCTCGAATTCCTCTTTTAAAAGTCTCTGTAACTAAAGAACTATCTTCAGAAAAAGCACTTAACTGTTCATTACTTAACAAAATTGTTGGGTTGTTTAACCCAATTGAAAACACAGTATTGGCTTTTAGTGACTCACTTGGAGCTGCTCTATCGGTTATCCCTGAATAAACCGTATACATAGCAAGCCCTGTTGTTTCGTCAAGCTCTGACCATTTATAGGCATCAACTAAATTACTCGATACACTTTGGGTTAAACGAGGAGTTCCAGCTGGTAAAATATTTTGTAAACCGTCTACTAATTCAATTTTTACAGGTTCATCACTTAAATTCTCAAGTTCACAATCTCGGCAAAAACCAAACTCGTCACTTGTTTTCCAGGTATAACGAAATACTAACTTTAGGTCGACATTAACTTCTTCGAAGCAAAGTTTGTCTCCTACTGTGTTTTTATATAAATTCTGAACGGTTTTAAATTGGCGATTATAGTCTCTATTGAAAGGTTGCCAGTGATAGGTGTTACTAGACAAGCCAAGCTTAATTAGTGTTTTAGGACCCGTATTTAAGTAACTTTCATGAATTCTATCTACGGGAGCGTAAGGAAATAATGCCGTTTCAGGAGAGACTCTCCCAGCTGTTAATCCTCCAGTGGAGGATACAAATAACCAGTGGTCACTATCTGACACTAAGCTAATAAAAAATGGTTTCATTTTATCTAGGTTACGAATGGCATAATAACGCTCACCTGCCATATCAATAAATTCACCACTTGTAGTTTGATTTGCCTCAGCAAACTCAGTCATCGTAACACTCACTTCATGAAAAATAGGGTTAAGGTAGGCGTCTTCCTATAATTCATAATCTTGGATTAATTAAGGAAGCGTCGAGCTAATATGTTAATTTCTATGATGCTATTAATGCATAGTAATTAAAAAGCACAGAGGCTAATAAATCAGTAAAAATTCGCAATTAAAACAAGCCAAACAGGACGTAAGCCACGACCAACAAGATTTATTGTTTACCTAACTCTTGAAGAGATACTTTGCGGCCTAGAGGCCATTATCTAACAAACATTACCTTAAAATAAGGGGCTGCCGCCTTCATTAGCTTCTTTATTGAACTCTCAAGTAAAAATCAAGAAAACGTTTTCATAAAAATAGTCCAACTGGCCTTACTTTTGGTTCATTTTGACTTATTTTCATTGTGTAAACACCAAAGTAAAATAAGGTTACAATGTTAATAAAAAGTATAAAAATTACCTTTAAATAACAAAGTTAACTAGTGCGTCCCAATAAATAACTTAATATGACTTAGAAGTTTTTAGTTGACGCTAACCAGTTAATTCAGTTGAAACACCTAATTCAATACAAACTTGGGATCTTTATACACATTACCATGCAACAACCCTATTAGAAGCGTTTAAATTTTTAGATGAAGAAACACAGTCAAGCTTTGCTGCAAAACAAGTTGATTCAACAAAAGGTCGACACCTTACTTAATAATATGACTATCGAGCAAAAAGTCGGTCAGATGACTCAAGCTGAACGCATGACCTGTACGCCAGAGCAAGCAAGGCAATATCATATAGGTTCAATTTTAAGCAGCGCAGGTTCAAGCCCAAACAATAATCATCCTGAAGGTTGGGTAAATATGAATGAGGCTTATTGGCAAGCATCAACCCAAAAAGACAACGCCCATTTAGGGATCCCTATTTTATATGGTTTAGACGCGGTTCATGGCAACAATAATGTCAGCGGCGCAACAGTGTTCCCCCATAATATAGGCTTGGGTGCAGCTAACGATGTAAAATTGTTAAAAAAAATTGCCACTATAACCGCCAAAGAAGTATTAGCAACTGGGGTGGACTGGAGTTTTGCTCCCAACCTAGCAATCGCTCATGATACCCACTGGGGCCGCACCTATGAAAGCTATGCATCAAAGCCAAAACCCGTTATTAAATATGCAGCAGAAATGGTTAAAGGGTTACAGGGAGACTTGTCTGATGACTATATAATGGCATGTGCTAAACATTGGATAGCTGATGGTGCAGCAAGCTATGGAATTGACCATGGCGATGCTATTTTGAGCTGGGAAGAATTACAGAAAACTCATATCCCGCCATTTGTAAAAGCAATAGAATCAGGCGTACTTAGTATCATGGTATCTTTTAGCAGTTGGAATGGAGACAAGTGCCATGGACACAAATTTTTGTTAACCGATACTTTAAAGCAAAAATTAGGATTTGAAGGCATAATCATTTCTGACATGCAGGGTATTGATTACTTAGCTGAAGACTTTTACCTCGCCGTCGCTTTGGGAGTAAATGCTGGAATAGATATGTTCATGGTTCCAAGAAACTGGGCAATGTTTATAGATAACCTCATTAGTCATGTCGAGTTAGGTACAGTAGCTATTTCCCGAATAAACGATGCTGTTAGGCGTATATTAACTGTAAAATTTGCATTTGGTTTATTTGATAAACCTAGCCCAGCAAAAAGGAAATGGTCAAATCATGCATCATTTGGCTCTAGTGAACATAGACAAGTCGCCCGAGAAGCAGTGCAAAAATCTTTAGTGTTGCTAAAAAATGAAAGCAATATCCTCCCCTTAAGCAAACAATCCAAAATACTTGTAGCGGGTAAAAATGCCCATAACATAGGCCATCAATGTGGTGGGTTTACTATTAATTGGCAAGGTATTTCAGGTAACAAATGTATTCAAGGTGGTACCTCAATTTGGCAAGGAATATCTTCCTTAGCCAAGCATGCTACATTAAGTCAAAACCAAGGAGAAGACGCAGATCCAGCACTTCACGATTTTGCAATTGTCGTAATAGGAGAAACCCCCTATTCAGAAGGGCAAGGTGATATTCGGGTTGATGATAAACAGGTATTAGAATCAGGTACTAAAATAAATGGGCAAATGAAATTACTCAAAGCATATGGAGATTCCCTGGAACTATCTGATTTTCATCCAGAAGATATACAAACCATAAAAAACATCACCGATAAGGGGATACACGTTATTACTGTATTAATTTCGGGCAGGCCCCTTATCATTGACAATGAAATGGCCCTATCATCTGCTTTTGTGGCAGCTTGGCTACCTGGTTCTGAAGGACAAGGCGTCGCAGATCTTCTATTTGGCGACAAAAACTTTCAAGGAAAACTCGCTTTCGATTGGCCTAAAACCTCTGCTGACGACAATAAAACAAGCCTATTTTCATATGGGTACGGATTAAAGTACCCATAATTTAGTGAGTAACGTTAAGCATGTAAGTGAGAAAAAATCACCCGTAAGGTATTATTCAAAGAACGCTGCACTGTGGGCCAAGAAATAGCAATATTGTCCACTAAACCTTGTCTACAATCAGCTTCTAACCTGTTAACAACATCTGTTAAAGCATCTGAATTTACTTTATCTGCGACCAAGCCTAGCTTACGAGCGCCACTTAAAATCTTAGTTACATCATCTTCATCTACAGCGTTATTGGTATCTTCAATTCCTTTTTGTAATTCATCCATAAGTTCAGTAAGAGCAACAGGCAGTGCCTTATTACTTTGATACTTCTGGAGGTAAGGCAGTAGGTCAAACCACACACTAGGATCACTTGGCATTTCTATGTTCCCAATTGCAGATTGCTTTTCATTAACACTAACGGGCACCTGCTCAGCGGCCTGCTGCAATTCTTCTTTGTGAGCTGATAATAAAGCGGACTCTTGCTCTGCTAATTTAGCCTGATTAGTCTGCAGCTGTTGTTGAGCATCTTGCAAAGCCATTTCTTTACTATCTAATTGATTTTTACTGCTTGTTAACTCTTTCTCTAATTTTTGCAGCTGCTTAGTCAAGGCTTCATGATCGCTGTGCTGGGCATGCAAAGACTCTTTACTTTGAGAATACTCTTTTTGTACGGCTTCTAATTCTTCAGTTAGCTGTGCTTGTTTCTCCTCAAGGGATTGAATGCTCTTTTCACTTCCTTGTAAGCTTCTTTGCTGCTGAGCTAGTTGTTGCTGTAGTTTTTTCTCTTGCTGTTCTTGCAAGGCTAAACGAGTTTGTAAAAAGTCTGCTTGCTGTTTAGCATTACTCAATTCCAATTGTAAACTTTGCTCAGCGCTTTGGGTTTCATTCACCTGAGACTCAGCATCTTGTAATTGCTCTAAATTATTATGTAGCTTCTGTTTTAATTGGTTGTTTTGTTTTTCAGCTTCAACAAGCGCTAATTGCAGCTGTTTCTTTTGTTCTTCAATTTCAGCATGATGTGCACGCCATTGCTCGTCGCTGCCTTGGATCATTTCACGTTGTTTAATTGCTCGGCTTTCAACATCTGTTAACTCTACAGTCAACTGTTCTAACTTCTGTTGCTGGGCAATACGTGCAAGCTTTTCTGCATCTGCTTGGCGCTTAATATCATCTAAATTAACCTGGGTATTTTTTAGTTGCTGACGCTTTGCTTCCACTTCATCTTTTAACGCTTGTTGTTGTCGCTTCCAGTCTTGATCACTTTGGGCAATAGCCTGTTCTTGTTGCTCACTGCGCTTTTCAACTTCTAACAACTCTTCTTGTAATTTTTCATAAAGAGCTTGTTGCTGTTCTTTTTGGGCCTTCTCTGCCTCTGTTTGCTGTTTTGTCAGTAACAACTGCTTCTCAGTTTGTTGTAGTTGTTGCTGCTTGGCTTTGAGCTCTTCTTGTACTTTCTGCTGTTGAAGTTGCCACTCAGCATCACTTTGAGCCATTTGCTGCTGTTGTTTTGAATTACGTGACTCCATTTCTAGCAACTCGGCTTGTAACTTATCAAATAAAGCCTGTTGTTCTTTTTTCTCCTCTTTAGTCTGCTTTTTAGCCTGCTTTAAGTTTTGCTCGGTTACTTGTAATAACTGTTGTTTTGCTAACAACTCTTGGTGCATATCTTGTTGCTGTTGTTGCCATTTTTGGTCCCGTAGGGCACTTTCTTCCTGCTGTTTCTGATGGCGAGTTTCCATTTCAGCTAATTCAGCTTGCAAGGTTTCAAATACAGCTTCTTGCTGTTTTCTTTGCGCCTTTTCAGCTTCACTTTGCTGTTTGGCTTGATGTAAATATTGCTCTGTTTCTTGGAGCTGTAATTGTTTAGCTTCAAGCTCTTGTTGCACTTTATGCTGTTTACTTACCCACTGTTGCTCAATCTTAACCATTTCCTCTTGCTGGGACTGGCTTCGACTTTCCATTTCACTTAACTCTCGCTGCAACTGATCGAAGCGCTTTTGTTGCTCTTCTCTGGCCTGCTTTTCTCTAGTGGCCGCACGTTCAGTTTCATTAAGCTTTTCTTGGGTTTGTTGTAACAGCTGTTGTTTTTCCGCTAGCTCTTGAGTTAGCTGACTTTGCTGTTTTTCCATGTCTCCTTTTTGCTGATTAGACATTTCTTCAAACTTTTGCATTTCACTTTGTAAATGCTCAACATGGCGCACTTTATTACTTAATTCTGATTGCGCCATTTTGTAAGTTTGTTCGATATTACGTTTTTGCTTTTGCGCCTCTTCACTGGCTTTTCGTTGGTTCATTAACTGTTTACGTAATTTATCACTCACATCATCCGAACGGTTTAATTCAGATTGCAAAGACATGATTTGACTGCCAACTTCAGTAATCTGTTGATCTTTAGCGCCAATTGATTGCTGCAGTTCTTCTATTTCTGCTACAAAGTCATTCATTTTAGCTTGTTGCAGAAGCTGCTGTTGTTTTAACTCTTCGGTATTTCTTTCACTTGCAACTAGCTCTTCTTGGGCTGTTTTATATTTCTGTTCGCTATTTTGCAATGCATCTGAAATTTGATTTCTTTGCTCCTGCAAACCTCTCACTTTTTCTGTTGATTCTTGAAGTTGTATCGTTAGCTCTGAATTTGCACTTTGGACTTGGCTTAACTCTTCTCGACTTGCGTTATAATCACATTGGAGCTGCTTCAGGTGATGGGTGATATTTTCGTGAGCTTGTTGTAAATCACTAAATTCATTTTGTTTTTCTGAAAGATGCTCTTGGGCTACTTGCAACTTACTTTCTGTATCAACCAAGCTGCGAGTTTTGGTTTCCAATTGCTTTTGACTGGACTCAAATAACTTTTGCTTTTCTTCTGCCTGTTGAGCGGCGGCTTTTTGTTTATTTATAGCTTCTATACGAGCTTGGTCGGCCTGTTGAATCTCTCTAAAGTCAGCCCAAATACATAAAATCGAATCAAATTCTTTCCCTTTGTACATAGGCACATAGGTAACATGGCAAGGTAATAACTGTTGATTGACCTGATGCTGCCAAGGCATTGACTTGGCTTGCCCATCTAATTTGACTTTAGTGATGTGCCTCTCTAGTTCTTCAGTTGCTATATGATCAATGTTTAAGTTATCCGCATAAGGAGTACTTCCAAGTAACTCTTGCTCATCTTCAACCTCAAAGAAATCACAGGCGGCAGGGTTAAGTTTCGTAAATCCTCCCTCCCCTAAAATTGCCATTGGCATACTGCTGTGGAGTAATAGGCCGTCAAACTTATCTTGATGATATTGCTCACCCGTTCTGTCTGATATCCAACAAAGATATTCTTGTCGCTCTTTATTTAATAAATCGACATGTAATTCACTCGGATGCAACTCGTCTTTCTTACCCTTGAGCTTAGCTTGAAAGGCTCTTAGGCGGCCAGTTTTATGTATCGTTTTAGCAGCCTTACCTGCGTTACTGGGGTCGGAAAACAGCTGATAAAAGGTATCCTTTTTAAGCTCCCTTTCACTGAGGCCTAACCTGTCTGTCATTGCAATGTTAGCTTGTATGATCCTATCTTCTGCGTCTATGGTAGCGACAGCAGCCGGAGCTAAATCCAAAATAGTAGTAAAGTGTTTTCGCTCTTCTACCAGCTTTTGCTTCGCACGGGTTAGCTCAGTTAAGTCCTGTAACATGCACACGGCACCTGCACGATTATTTTTATCATCAGAATAAAACTTAAGTTTTAATTTAATAATATGAGTACTGCCATCCTCCTGGGTCACTTCAAACTCTTTTTCATGGCCTACATTAAGACCACCAAAATTTGTACCTGTTTCACTATGGAGTTTAACTATATGCTTTGGCAGCCCTGTGATGACCTCTATACCTTTTTGCTGGATACTCTTTAACTTCACATTAAAAAGCTTTTCAAATGCGGTATTACAATCAACAAATCTACTTTCATTATCAAGAACATAAACAGGGTTAGGGTTACTATGTATATGAGTTTTAATTTGCTGATAACTTGCTTGAACTAAACGTTTTGACTCTTCAATTTCAGACCTATCATAGACAACAAAGTCAAAGCGAACGCTATTCCCTGCTTTGTCTTTTTCACGGCACATGCCAACTAGCCTAGCAGGTAGTACTCTAGAATGAATATTATCAACAGGCACCGTACCACTTACTTTTGGTTGTTGATCATGGCCTATTAAGATCCCCAAATTTAATTCAAACCTATCTTTAGCTTTTGCTTGGGTTATAGCTTGCTCCCAATCAAATATATCTTTTTTATCGATTAGCGCTGTGAAATCCTTAAGCTCACCAGAAAAGATATCGTCACGGTCAAGCAAATTGGCAAAAACCTGATTAGCTGAAAATGTTTTAGCCTCTAAATCTATAGAAAGCTGGCCAATTTGATTACTATCAAGAGCGGATTCATAGTAATTTAACTGGTCTTTGTGAACAGAAATTTCAGTTTGATAATTACTAATATCGACTAAAGAAATAACATTGCTGATCTTGTTAATTTCATCTTGATGTTGAACAAAGCCCAACTGTAAATGGCGCTTACTAGTTTTTACATAAGTTTGAAAATGGCTGTATTTAGGAGATGACAAGCCTTTGCTGAGCTGCTCTTGTTCATCGTTATTAAAAAATTCAAATACAGATCTGTTGGTTAAACTTTTTTGATTACTGCCTAATAGAAAAGCGGCTACTGTATTAGCAAAGATAATTTCACCGGCGCCATTAATGTGTAGCATGCCCACCTTAAAATCATTTAACAATGCTTGTTTAGCAGCCATCTCACTATCGTGACGAGCTAGCTTTCTCCGTAACCGGTAAAGATTAAACTTTGAAATAAGTAACGTAAGTACTAAAAAGGCGAACGTTGAAGCAGCGCCAATAAGCCCTAAATTTATGGTCTCAACGCTTTGCTCTAGTACTTTTTGTCCCACTGCAAAGCTTGCATTACTTACCAGCAGTAAACTTAAACAAATATTTTTAATCAACTTTAACAGCCTAGTTTTGGGCGCTAAGGCGCCAATTTGAAAATTAGAATTTTTAGTAGAATATAATAAGTTACTGGTTAAAAAGATGTGAGCTAAAGCATCTAGGTATTAAATAAAATACCTACCTACTAGGCTATTTTGTGGGCTTAATTAAGGTTTATCAGAATTTACCACTGAGCTTTTTAAAGCCTTTGTGAAAAACACCTGTTAAAACATTCAACTATCTGAATATCTCTAAGATAATAAAGGGGAGTAAGATTTCGTTTAAAACTACAACGGTTATTGCTTTGGCTGCAAATATATACTTTATTTGAATGGTTGAGCGCCCCTTTAAAAGGGCTAAGATAAAAAGCGCTTTTTAAAATCTTCGGATGCAAAGGATCCTTTGATACCGTTTATTTGTAATTGCTCTAACTGGACGTTAGACAGACCAACTATGTTTTTAGCTACATCATACTCATGGGAAATTTCAATACCTGAAACGCCTGGGTCATCAGTATTTAAGGTAGTTAATAGTCCTCGATTCAAAAAAGTCTTAATTGGGTGGTTAGCAGTGTCTATACATGCCCCAGTTTGATAGTTAGACGTCAAACAGCACTCGACCACAATTTCATTTTTAGCCATGTAATCTAAAAGCTTGTCGTCTTGAGCGGCTGCCACACCATGACCAATTCTTGTTGCACCAAGATATTCGATTGCTTGCCAAATACTATCTGGGCCATCTGCTTCTCCCGCATGAACGGTTATGTCCCAAGAGGCTTCGCGAGCAGCTTTAAAATGATCACTAAATTGTTTTGCTGGAAAGCCTTTTTCATCGCCAGCTAAATCTAATGCACAAATTTGATGTTTATATTGAAGTAAAGCATTGAGCTCTTGTTGACAATTTTCTACACCGTAGCTTCGGCTTAAAATTCCAATAAGCTGTACAGGCATATTTAAAGCTTTACTAGCACCTGCAGTACCAGCTATGACGGCTTCGGCTACGGCTTCGATAGGTAAGTTGTGGTGCCTTGCCATAAAGCTTGGAGAAAAGCGAAGCTCAGCGTAAGTTAGGCCCGCAAGTTTTGCGTCTTCAACATTTTCATAGGCAATACGGTAACAAGCTTGCTCTGATGCCAATACAGAAACACCCAATTCCATTTTATGTAAAAAACCCAGCAAGTCAGTGACATTATCATGGGTAAAAGCCTTCCTAGCAAAATCGTCGAATGAAGTGTACGGAAGCTCTATTGAAAACTCTTGGGCCAATTGCCAAATGGTTGACAGACGTATATTCCCGTCTAGATGCCGATGTAAATCCGTTAAAGGTAAAGAAAGGTTAATCACTGAGGCTCAATTTTATCGTTATTCTATGTCTAATTCTTTTAATAAAAGAACTGCTTGGGTGCGGGTTTTTACCCCTAGCTTTTTAAATATTGCACTTATGTGAGCTTTAACAGTGGCCTCTGTAATATTAAGATCTGATGCTATTTGTTTATTTAGCAAACCATCTTGTAACAACTTAATGACCTTAAATTGTTTAGGAGTAAGCTCTGCAACTAAACCTGCAACATCGACAGTGGGCAACTCTACCTCAATAGATTTTTTATGGGCTTCTGGTACCCAAGTACCACCATTCAAAATATGTTTTAAGGCTTCGGCTATAGTGCTAGTAGGCGTGACTTTCGAGATAAATCCTCTTGCACCTAAACTCATGACTTTGCTGACAACTTGAGTTGAATCACTTGCAGAAATAACTGCGACTGGCAAATCTGGAAATGCTTGTAAAACTCTTATAAGCCCCAAAAAGCTGTCACAACCCGGCATATTCAAATCCAATAAAACTAAGTCAAAAGGTTTATTACTCTTCAGCGTAGCAATCGTAGAATCTAATGAGTCAGCCTGTTTAATATTAAGATCTTCAAATAGCGGTGTTAAAGCACCTACTAAAGCCTCTCTAAATAAAGGATGATCATCAGCAATTAAAAAAGTTGTCATTCATGTAACCTTGTCTTGTTTTTTATCAGGATAGCTTTGACCCTGAATTCACAGTATTCCGTTGTATTGTAAGAGTACTAAGAATCCCCGCTTGTGGATATACCTAAACAGGATACAGATCAAATTTACTGTTATTTTATTGTATTAATGTCTGTGTATCGGCTTGATGTCAATAATCACCAACTAAAAAGTTGATTAATAACAAGTGTATAAAATTCATCGTCACATTTTAATCACTCATCGCCAACTTTATAATTAACAGTTATCTATTGATGAAAATTGATTGCAATTAGCCTCGCAGGTAGAATTGCGGAAATTTATTCTAAATCCCGCAATTTATGATGCAATCAAGCAAAGACGCCATTTATTCAAAACCTCAGAAAGTAGATGCATTTAGTTTTGACCAATCCGTAGCAGAAGTATTTCCGGATATGATCCAACGTTCTGTTCCCGGCTATAACACTATTGTTGATACAATTGGCCAAATTAGTGCGCAATTTGCACAGCCCAATACATCAATTTACGACCTTGGGTGTTCATTAGGCGCTGCAAGTCTATCAGCTAGTAAATATATTCAGGCTAAAAACTGTAAAATTATCGCAGTTGATAACTCAGAAGCCATGGCCAAGCGCTGCGAATTACATGTACAAGCATTTAAAGCTAACACCCCAATTACCGTCATTTGCAATGATATTCAAAATATAGATATCAACGAAGCTAGCGTGGTCATAATGAACTTCACTTTGCAGTTTATTGATCCACAATTAAGGGATGCCATAATCCAAAAAATTTATAATGGTTTAAAGCCAGGCGGTATACTCATCTTGTCCGAAAAGCTAAGTCATAGTACACAAAAGGGCAATGAGTTATTAATAGATTTACATCATGAGTTTAAACGTCGTAATGGTTACAGCGAGTTAGAAATCAGTCAAAAACGAACAGCCTTAGAAGATGTAATGCGGATAGAGTCATTTGAGCAGCATAAATCTCGGATAACAGCAGCTGGCTTTGACGATCTCGTTCACTGGTTTACCTGTTTCAATTTTTCTTCTATGGTGGCGATAAAGTCTTAGATTAAGCACACCTATTTTAGTTAAGTAGAAATAAATGCTTCTTTATCCCGTTTATTTTTTGCAATAGTAATATCAATTTTTCTCAATGCTAGATGCCAACAAAAGAGCCTAGCAAAATTAAGGAGGCCTCTTGGCTGTCACTTGGTTCAACGATTTTTATAAGCAATTAGCTGACTCCCCTCTTAGCCATTGGTTAGAGGTATTACCAGCACAAATTGCGACTTGGCATAAAGAGCAATTACATGGCGACTTTAATAAATGGGTAAAACTACTTAACAAGCTGCCTAACACTGATGTTTCAAAAATTAATATTAGTGAAGGAGTCGAGTTTGGTGTTGCATCGGATGTAGATGAATACACCCAAAAACAATTTACCGGCTTACTCAAACAATTTATGCCATGGCGTAAAGGACCATTTAATATTCACGGTGTGCATATTGACACTGAGTGGCGTTCTGATTGGAAGTGGGACAGAGTACAACCTCATATTCAAAGCCTAAAAGATAAATACGTACTGGACGTTGGTTGTGGCAGCGGTTATCACATGTGGCGTATGTTAGGTGAAAACGCAAAAATGGTTGTCGGTGCAGACCCTTCGCAGTTATTTTTAATGCAATTTCAAGCAATAAAGCATTTCAATCCTGATCCTAGAATACACCTAATGCCGGTTGGGGTTGAGCAACTCCCCGAGCTTAATGCCTTTGATACTGTATTTTCCATGGGAGTCTTGTACCACAGGAGAAGCCCAATAGACTTTTTGTACCAATTAAAAAACCAACTACGTAAAGGTGGTGAATTAGTACTTGAAACTCTAGTAGTCGAGGGGGATGAGCAAACCGTATTTATGCCTGGAGAGCGTTATGCACAAATGCGTAATGTTTGGTATTTACCTAGTACGGCTGCTTTAACCCTTTGGTTACAGAGGGTTGGATTTAAAAATATCAAAGTAGTTGATTTGGCACAAACCACAATTGAAGAGCAACGAGCAACTGAATGGATGGACACTCAGTCACTGGAAGACTTTTTAGATCCTGATGATCACAATAAAACGATTGAAGGTTACCCTGCTCCATTAAGAGCAGTATTAATTGCTGAAAAGTAACCTCTGTTGACTTTTTGGTTAGTTAATAAAATCGTATATGTCTTGTAACAAACGCTTATGAGATGGCTTGTGGACATACATCATGTGACCACCTGGGTAATATGTCATAGTAACATTTTTACGCTGAAAACCATGACGAGCAACCGTATACTCAGCGTCAAAAAACGGAGTAACTAAATCATAGTAGCCACTGGCTACCAACAATTTTAAATCCTTATTTTGACGCATTTCTTTGCTCAGTATTCTGGCTACTTTTACATATTCAGGTTCCCCATAGGCGTTTGGCTCTATAGCTGACCAATCCCAGTTTTTGCCCACTTTCGAAGAACTAAGATAATATGGAGTTTGCAGGTTAACTTTAAGGTCATTTTGCATGTATTCATTTATGGCAACAGCATATGCACTACCTATACTTTCACTGGCAGCATCACTGGTTGGGCGTCCAGCAATCACATCAATCTCTTCAGAAGTATAACGGCCATCAAGTATACCAATGGTTCTGCCTTCATCTCTGAGTAGCTCTTTTGCAAAGCGACCAGACAGTATTCTTAAGTCTGACTGTAAAATATAGGTCTGGCTTAAGCCTATGAAAGAAGACATTTTAGCGGCAATCTCTTGCTTTTCAGCAGCGCTTAATAAATTACCTTTAAATAAAGCAGGTAAATATTCATCAACAGCAAAGGTACGACTTTTATCTAGGAAAGATTCGAGTGGCTCTCCTACTCCTGCTTTTTGGTGATAATGGGCAACAGCAGTTAATGTTGGGAAATAAGTAACAAATGCTAATAGATTATCATCCACTGGGGTACTGCCAGTGTAATCCATAGCTTGGGATATCATCACTATGCCATTCAATGCTATGTCTAAACCATTAGAGCGTAGCGCCTTAGCCACCCCTACTGCTCTTGGGCTACCATAACTTTCACCTATAAGGTATTTAGCAGAATTCCAGCGTTTATGCTTAGTTATCCAAATTCTAATAAATTCAGCAATTGAGTCTGTGTCTGCTTTTAACCCCCAAAAATCTTCTGCTTTTCCATCACCAACTAATCGACTATACCCAGTACCTATAGGGTCAATAAACACTAAATCTGCCTTGTCCAGTATTGTCAATTCATTGTCACTGAGACCAAAAGGTGCAGCCCCGTCATCACTTGAAGCGTCACTGACTACATTAATGTTTTTTGGCCCTAATAACCCCATATGTAACCAAGTAGATGCCGACCCCGGCCCACCATTAAAAATAAAGGCAACAGGACGATTAGTATTTTTGTCATTAGTTCTAAAATAACTTGTTGAAAACAAGTGGCCAACCACCAGGCCTTCTTCATTGGACAGTGCTGTTTCAGCTGCAACTACATCATAATTAACTTTAACACCGTTAAATTTGCCTTTATGTGATGTGTGAAAACTGACTAGCTTTGGAATGCTTTTTTGACTCTTTTCTTCACTTTCTTTTGGCTCCTGCGCTGAAACAGCGATATTTACTGCTATCCCTACGAAGAACACACACAACTTTACAGTTTTGCTTTTAAACATAAAGGCTCCTAATTAAGTCTTCAATACAGTTAGCTTAACTGCATTAGATATATATTTTACTGAGTGAAACTTTAGTACCAATTTAACTAACCCAACCAGCTGGACTAGGATTTAATTAGGCGCTGTGCTCGTTTTGGCATTCGGGTAACTAACTCGTAGCCTATTGTACCCGCCCATTTCGCCACCTCATTAGCAGATAGGTTTTTCCCCCAAAGCTCAACATGATCGCCAACCTTAGCTTCTTTTAAATCAGTCACGTCAACTGAGATTAAATCCATAGACACCCTACCAACTAAACAAACTCTCTGGTGATTGACTAATACCGGTGTTCCAGACTTAGCCGTTCTGGGGTAACCATCACCATAACCAACAGCTATAGTTGCGATCAAAGACCTTCTTTTAGCTGTCCAAGTGTCGCCATACCCTACCGATTCGCCTGCATTTATCCAGCGCACAGCAATAATACTTGATTCAAACGACATCACTGCCTGCAACTTATCAGCATATTTTTGAGGCTCTAAAAATGGACTCAAGCCATACAACATAATACCTGCACGATTCCAATCTCCATGGCTATTAGGACGGGCTAAAATAGCTGCAGAATTAGCCAGACTGATGGGTATATCCTTGGTATGAATAGTATCAAGGCATTGTTCAAACATATTGATTTGCCGCTGTGCACTGGTGGATGCCAAGTCATCAGCATGAGAAAAGTGGCTCATTAAAACAATATTACTCACTTGCTGGCACCGCTGCAGTTGCGAATAGACGCGTTGAAGCGCTTCAGGGGCAAACCCGAGACGATGCATGCCCGTATCGATTTTTAACCATACCGGCATTGGACGATGAATAGCTGCGTTTTCCAGTGCTTCAATTTGTTCTTGATTATGTATAACAATTTGGCAATTGTGTTCACTAGCAATAGGGATTTCATCAGCACTAAAGCACCCTTCTAGTAATAAGATAGGCTTTTCAATGCCAGCCTGACGTAAGGTTAATGCTTCTTCTAAACATGAGACAGCAAACATTTCAACACTAGACTGGAGCGCTTTAGATATCTCTACAGAGCCATGTCCGTATGCATCAGCCTTTACCACTGCGATTGTTGATGAGTTAGGAGCAAGAGTTTGAGCCAATTTATAATTGGCTTTTAATGCGTCTAAGTCTACATATATTTTAGCTGGTCTGGACATAAGCTGCGTTACTGATCCCTACTGATAAATGAGACACGGCCTATTGCAAATAGCCTAGTATGAAAACTTGTTAGCTGAATATAACTTTTGAGAAAACTCCCATACAGCTCCTACTTGACCATCGCCAATGTGCTCTCCATCCAACTCCACTACTGGAGCAATTTCTTTACTAGAACTGGTTAGCCAAACTTCATCGGCCTGCCTCACTTCTTCCATGGAGATGACACGCTCTTGGACTTCAAGATCACTATGGGTGCGCAGAATGTCTAAAACCATATTGCGAGTAACCCCTGCCAATATTTGATTATCTAAAGGTGGCGTGAAAACCTTGCCATCTTTAACAATAAAAACATTACAGGCAGCGGCCTCAGTAAGTTCATTAGCTGAGTTGTAGAGTAAAATTTCGTTCACTCCCGCATCTATGCCTTGTTGTAAATGCATCACATTGCCTAACAAAGATGTTGATTTAATTTGACAGCGCTTCCAACGTAAATCTTCAGTACTGGTGACTTTAAATGTCTTTACAAACTTTCTATCAGCAACAGTAGCTGGTGCTATTTCGAAAGCAAAGGCAAATATTGTGGGTGAGACATTATCTGGATAAGCATGAAAACGCTTCACATCAGCGCCGCGGCTAACATGTAAATATACAGCGACGCTTTCAGCAGCATTTTTTTGAATAAGCGTTTCAAAAATATCTCGCCATTCATCTACTGATTTAGATAATTTAATTCCAATAGAGTCTAATCCTTTTTGCATACGCTCCATATGCAAACTAAACCCTATTAATTTCCCATTATGAGAAGGCACAACTTCGTATATACCGTCACCAAATAAGAACCCTCTATCTAAGGGAGAAATTTTAGCTTGAGTCATTGGCATAAACTCGCCATTTAGGTAAACAGTATTTGTATCCATCATCATTCTAACTAATTTAAGTTCCAAGTTTCTAATTATGCCATGAATCAATTCATTAAAAGAAGAGTATCTTATCGGCCTTTAATTTTTTTGTAACGTATTGACTAATAAATAAATCAGGTACAATGCTCATATTATTTAGCTTTCAAAAATCGAATTTACTATGTTGCAAGTCGGAAAATTTCATACATTAACTGTTTCCAAGGAAGTCCCTTTTGGATTTTATCTAGATGGTGGTGACGCAGGTCAAATTCTGTTGCCAACTAAATCAGCTCCGTTGGGTTGCGCAGTAAACGATGAAGTTAAGGCATTCATTTATCACGACAGTGACGACCGCATTATTGCTACCACTAAACGTCCAAAAGCATTTGTTGATCAATGTGCTTTTTTAAAGGTTGTGAGTATCACTAAAGTAGGAACCTTTGTTGATTGGGGCTTAGAAAAAGACCTGTTGGTACCCTTTAGCGAACAAGATTACCCTATGGCAGAAGGTGTTTCCTACGTTGTGTATGTATTTTGCGATGAAGAAACAGGTAGATTAGCCGCTTCCACTAAATTAAATGAATTCTTATATGAAGAATCCAATGCAGAGTCAGGCTTATATCAGGCTAAACAAAAAGTGGATTTACTGATATGTGGTCAAACAGAGATGGGCTATAAAGCAGTTATTAATGGCTCGCATCTTGGCTTAATTTTTAAGGATGAGGTTTTCAAACCCATAAAAGTGGGTCACTCAATGGAAGGGTACATTAAGCGTGTTCGTGAGGATGGTAAAATTGACTTATGCTTTCAATTTCATGATCCAAGTGCCCGTAATGAATTAGAAGAACAAATAATAGAAGATCTAATAGCCCATGGCGGCCTGTCTACATTAACCGATAAAAGCCCCGCGGCAGAAATATCTAAACGCTTTAATGTAAGTAAGAATACCTATAAAAAGGCCTTGGGATCACTTTACAAACAAAAACGTATTTTATTGGATAAAACCAAGGTAACACTTGTATCCGGTACTCAGTCTTAAATTAAATAGATAAGAAAGAAGAGTAAATGAAAGCAACAGTAAGTTGGGAAAAAGAACTAAAATTTAATTGTGAAACGGAAACAGGCAAGCATCTAGTATTAGATGGAAGTGGTGAACATATGACACCAATGGAGACTGTTTTGTTATCAGTTGGTGCTTGTTCGTCAATTGATGTAGTTGATATCCTTAAAAAATCTAGAAAGCAAATATCCCATTGTGAATGCAAATTAGAAGCCCAAAGAGCAGAAGAGGCGCCGCGATTTTTCACGGCTATTCATGCACATTATATTGTATCGGGTAGTGACCTGTCTGAGAAACATGTCGCTCGAGCAGTGCAGCTATCAGCAGAAAAATATTGCTCGGTCATGCTAATGTTAGCCAACAAGGTCGATATAACCACTAGTTACGAAATAGTGTAATTTAAGTCCCAAGATAATAGCTAAATTTAAGGAGATGGATGTGCTGGAAACAGTTTTACTCTAATACAACAAACTCTCCTTTTTTATATCTAGCTAAAACCTGTTGTTGATTATTGTAAAATATAGGCACATTTTGCTGTTTAAAAGCCTTTAAGTAGTACATGGTTGGCCAAGCATGTGGAGCGATATGATTAGTTTGTTCGGCTTGCGTTTTAGTCACGTCAAAAGTAAAAGCATGTGCTAAAGGCAAGTTACTACCAGGAACAGTATCACGGGTATCAATATAGCTATCACTGAAATCTGCACATGTTCCAAAGTTATGCAGACCATAATCCCAAAAAACACCAGAATAAACCGAAACAGGGTCTAAATAGGTCGTTTGCACAAGTATATTCGCTTTAACTGACTTAGCTCCCTCACAAATACCAAGTGCCACAAATGAGCCACAGCTATGCCCAACGGCATGAATCCCTTTTATATTTATCTTTGACGCTAAACGAACACCTATCTCAACTCCCAATTTCCTACCGGCAACAGAGCAAATAAACACATTGCTTGAGTGCCTTTCCCAATCGAGACTATGGTTTTGCTGCTTGATGTTTAACAAACTAGTGTATGGGCTTTCTTGCATCAAAGCTTGTAATAAATCACTCCAGCTTGAGGGGCTGTCATGGACACCATGTGCAGAGATAGTAAAGTACTCAATATCGTCTCCAATCTCAAAGCTGTTCTGCTTAGAGAAGTCTCTAGGCCAGTAGGAATATAACGATAAAGCAAAAGACACCAATAAAAACGGTATGGTAGGAATGATAGCTAACCATTTCAACGCCAATCGAAAAAACGCTTTGCTGGACAAATTAAGCATTTAGAATTACTGCAACTAAATAAAAGTAGCCTTGGATCATTACAAAAAACCAAATCTTGTTATATGCATGGATTGAAAATACTATATATGTTGAAACTTACCCATTCACAAAAAGAGTTATCGATTTGCTTAAATCTTTCCACCATGTCGCAATAATTTGTTCTAACTACGAGGTATCTAAACACTTTTATACCTCAATATTGGGACTTAAAGTAATTGCTGAAAATTACAGAGAAAAACGCAACTCATACAAACTCGATTTAAGCTTACCCAATGGTGAACAAATTGAATTATTTTCATTTGAAAACGCACCACCAAGGCCTAGTTTTCCTGAAGCTCAAGGCCTTCGCCATTTAGCTTTTGCCGTTGACTCCATCGAAATAGTTTCAAAGTATTTACAAGATGCTGGTATAGACGTCGAACCAATAAGAGTCGACGAATATACCCAGCGTAAGTTTACGTTTTTTAGTGATCCGGATGGACTTCCGCTAGAGTTATATGAACAATAATTAACGGATACTGCTCATTAAAATTTAGCAAATGCCTGCTCAAAGTCAGCGACGAGATCATCAATATCTTCGATGCCAATAGACATACGTATCATATTGTCACTGATATTCATGTCTTTCCTTTGTTGCTCACTACACTCAAAATAAATCGTTGGAGCGACAGGAAGCGCTAAAGTACGAGTATCTCCTAAGTGAGTAGCACATATGACTAAATCTAAGGCATTTAAAAATGCTATTGGATCGATACCATCAGTCAAATCAAAACTAAGAATACCGCCGTACCCATTAAAGTACTCTCTTGCCAAAAAATGTTGAGGGTGATCTGCTAACCCTGGATAGTAAACCGCAGCTACATGCTCATGACCATGTAAATAAGTAGCCAAACGCAACGCGTTTTCAGAAGTTTTTTCAGTACGTAATGCTAGCGTCTCTAGACCTACTGATATGGCATGAGCTGAAGCAGGCGCCAAGGTTGCGCCCATATCACGTAACCCTCTTTTCTTAATTTGAGTTAACCCCCATTGGCTAGTATCTGCTGTGCGATAAAGAGGTAATATATTTTCAAAACTAGCCCAATCGAATAAGCCCGTATCTACAACCGCACCGCCTAAAACATTACCATGGCCAGCAATATATTTAGTTAATGAGCCAATAGTTAAAGACGCCAACACAGACTTAGCATCAAACATATTGGCAGGTGTCATAGTATTGTCTACCAAGAACAAAGCCTTTCTGTCTTCACATAGCTGTCCGATAGCCCTTAAATCTGCAACTTGGGTAACAGGATTCGCAATGGTTTCTAAGTAAACTGCTTTTGTATTTTCTTTGAATGCAGATTTAACATTTATCACATCGGTTACGTCAACAAAGTCCACTTCTATTCCAAGTGCCCCCATAGTTTCAATCAAACTACGGGTATTTCCGAATAAGAAATGACTCACTAATATGTGATCACCTGCTTTAAATAGACTTAGCATAGTCGCTGTAATTGCAGCCATTCCCGTTGCAAAGGTTACCGCTCCTACCCCACCCTCTAAAAAGTTTAGAATATTCTGTAGGGCGACATTTGAGCCAGTTGATGAACGACCATAAACATGACCTGCTTGCTTACCTTGGAAAACATCAACAATATCTTGAGCTTCTTTGAACTCAAACAAAACTGAGTTAGTTGTCGGCTGATGTACTGCGCCACTTTCAGGGCTATTAATAAGGCGATCAGCATGAACTAGACGAGTGGTGAAACCTTTATTTTTCAATCTTTTCTCTCCGTGACTGGCACGATGTTAATGAGTTTATCTCGAGCATTTTACTCTATATTGATGAGTGCTAAGACAATAAACGTAAATTTAAATATTGGGCGTATTGTTGCCGATATATTGCAAAGGACCAAATCTGATAAGCTTTTTCTTATAATAAAAAATTACAGAGACTTAATAATACTTTGATAACTTAACTATTTTACTATCAATATCCCCTAGAATCAGCCTCTACTTGTATCAAGTTTTGCAATAAATATCTAAACAGCGCCTTTGAGTGAATAGTTTTGTTCAAAGAATAGAATTATTTAGTCTATCAAGCATTTCAATATTGGGCCGCGCAATTTACACTATTGGCACATTTACTTAAAGAGACCGTTTTATCTAGTGTAAACAAGATGTTAACACTAAAACTGAAGTCTACTTAAGCTTTTACCCACTTTCACCGGAAGTTATATATTGAAAATTTTAGTATTTTTGTTGTGTTTGTTTAGCTTTACAGCCTATAGCCAGCAAACCGCTCAAAGTTTATTTGGGCAACACCGCACAGCTTTGTATCAAATAAAAATTATTGAACTTGAATCTGGTAACAAATCATCAATAGGATCTGGTTTCCAAGTTGACCTTCAAGGCAATATAGTCACCAATTACCATGTTGTTTCAGAATATGTTTATAACCCTGACAAATTCCGTATTGAGTACATGGCTAACGATGGTAGCGAAGGCAAATTGCAGCTAGTTGATGTGGATGTTGTTAATGACCTAGCATTGGTTAGAAAGCTCCAACTTGCTGATGAAGCGGCCTTCCCTATTGCATCCTCTCTTCCAGAACAAGGCAGTGATATTTATTCATTAGGTAACCCCCATGATTTAGGCATGATAGTAGTCCCGGGTACCTTTAATGGCTTAAAGAAAAATAGCTTTTATCAGCGTATTCATTTTACTGGCTCCATTAACCCAGGTATGAGTGGAGGGCCTGTAGTCAACGACTTGGGTGAAGTGATGGGTGTTAACGTAGCAACTGCTGGTAATCAAATTGGTTTTCTAATTCCATTATCCAAAATACTGGGGCTATTAGAAAGCCAAGAAGCAGCTCCCCTCGAAAATGACCAGTTAAAAGCCCGATTGCAACAGCAAATAAAGGCCAATCAGCAAGTATTGATCGATAGATTGAAAATGAGAGAGTGGCCAACCAGAGAGCTAGGCGAAGCATTGGTCCCTTCAAATATTACCGAGTTTATTTCATGCTGGGGTGGCTCTAATACTAGTGATAAAGAAGCGCTATTTTTATCCGTTGAGAGTCGCTGCCAACTTGATGAACAGATATATGTGCACGGTGGTTTACGCACAGGAGGCTTAGAATTAGAGTTTGAATGGTTAGACGGTAAATCCCTAGGTGAGCATCGGTTTTATAATTTCTTCTCTCAAAGTATTACTGGAGCCGGACCAAGTAATAACGCATCTAAGGCAGATGTCACCAACTTTAAATGTGAAGAAGATAAAGTGACAAATCGTCATGGAGTCACAAATAAAACAGTTTTTTGTGTAAGAGCCTATAAAGATTTCGATGAGCTATACGATGTTCTTTTTGTTGGCGCTAGCATAGACCACAAAAACAAAGGGCTACTCAGCCATTATACCCTAGCAGGGGTAACCAAAGACTCAGCCTTAGTGTTTTCACAAAAATTTATGGATGCAATATCATGGCAATAGTATTAGAGCTTCTTTCTCGCAAAAACATCCCGTTAAAGCACTATAAATTTGAACAAGACTATGTGTGTGTTGGAAGAGATTTCAACAATGACCTGCGTCTAGACGACCCTTATGTATGCCCTAGTCATATGTTAGTTGCCATGGATCCTGAGTCTGGGCTTTTAATGGTAAATGATTGCAAGTCTGCAAATGGTATAAAAGTAAACAACAAGTTTGTTACACAGGCAAAGTTAAACCCACAGGATATAATCAAAGTCGGCCGCACCCGTCTTAGAATAATAGACACTAAAGCGCCATTGGCTGAGGCTATTCCATTAAGTGAGCTAGAAGAAAATTTAAACTGGTTAAATAGAGCCCCCCTTGCCGTCGCACTTTCATTTTTGTGCTTAGGTTTAATGTTGGCATTAGAATTTTTTAGCAGTGTTAATGAGTTTAATATTATCAAAGCACTACCGACTGAACTTGGCCAATTGGCAGCATTTTGTTTATGGCCTTTATGTTTCGCTATACTTGCAAAAGTTGTTAAAAAAGAAAGCCACTTAACCAATCAAGTTAATTTAACATTATTGATGTTCCTGCTGGTTAATTTACTGCTGCTGGCAAAAAGTGTTGTCATTTTTAACATCCACCCAGGTGGTTGGTTTTCATGGTTTGAATTATTGTTGTTTGCAGGCCTTACGGTAGGTTTTATTTGGTTAACCTTATTCATTGGATTCCACCAAACCAACAGACGCAGAAATGTTATCTCTGTTTTAATGAGCGCCGCTATCATAGCGCCTATCTATGTTCTTGGGTTCATTAACAGTGAAGACTTCAACCCTCGCCCTACTTATGACCCTATTTTACTTCCGCCAACATATAACCTAACCCGCAGTATAGATACGCAGGAGTTTGTTGAGAGAACAGAAAACTTGTTTGTAGAAGTAGATAAACTAAAGAGTAAGGCTTTGTAAGGTAATTTAATGTGTATATTATTTGTAGCAGTTAATCGCCATAAAGATTATCCCCTGGTGATTGCTGCAAATCGAGACGAATTCTTTAATCGCGAAACCACTGAGTCCCATTATTGGCCTCCTAATCAGCAAATACTCGCAGGCCAAGATATGGTGGCGGGCGGAACATGGATGGGGATCAATAAGCAAGGCTTTTTAGCCTCTTTAACGAATATTCGAAACCCTGAAAGAATCAATCCAAATGCTGTATCCCGTGGCGAGCTGGTCAGTGAATTTTTAAAACATCCTAGTGATAGCTATGGCACGAAGTTATCTAGTAGTAAGCAAAACTACAATGGCTACAACCTTCTATTTGGAAAATGGAATAAGCTATCTGTATACAATAACCATAGTGACGAATTACAAGCCCTCACTGATGGCTACTATGGATTATCGAATGCAGACTTAAATAGTCCCTGGCCCAAAATAAATAAAGGCGTAGCTGCACTAGAAGAGTACTGCAAAGATGGCCACGATATTCACTCCAATATTTTATTTGAGCTGTTGTTAGATACCTCTAAAGCGCCAGATGAAGAACTTCCTAAGACAGGTGTATCACTTGAGTGGGAACGTTATGTGTCTTCGATATTTATTAAAGGTAAAGATTACGGCACACGCTCTTCCACTGTATTAAAAGTAGATAAAAATCACAATGTATTCTGGCATGAGAAGACCTACAATAGTGAAGCTGTGTGCACATCAAGTAAAAATTTTAATTTCAATATAATTTAGTGCAAAATCGACTCGTTTTTTCAATACGCGATGTCATAATACGCGCCTATTCAGCCTTTTTAATAAAGATCATTTAAGGAACATCATGTTTGACGTATTGCCGCAACTTCCAGCCGACCCTATTTTAGGTTTATCTACGGCGTTTAAAGCTGATAACAATCCACACAAAATTGACTTAGGTGTTGGCGTTTATAAAGACGAACAAGGTCACACCCCAATTTTAAGCTCAGTTAGTAAAGCTCAAACGATTTTGCTAGATAAAGAAGACTCAAAGACTTATATCACCCCTCAAGGTGTACAAGGTTATATTGATGGCATGCTAGAGTTAATGTTAGGCAAAGGTAACCCTGTATTACTAGCAGATCGTATTGCAGCAGTTCAAGCTCCAGGTGGCTGTGGCGCGTTGCGCATCCTAGCAGAATTAGTTAAGCGTTGTGACGATACAACTACAGTTTGGGTAAGTGATCCAACTTGGGCCAACCATATCCCTTTGATCGGCAATGCTGGTTTAAATTTAGAAACTTACCCGTATTTTGATAAAGAAAATGCCTCAATAAACTTTGATGCTATGGCTGAATGTTTAGGTAAGGTGAAAAAAGGTGACATAGTTTTACTACATGGTTGCTGCCACAACCCAACAGGTGCCGATTTAAGCAAAGAGCAATGGCAAGTAGTTTTAGAGCTAGCTAAAAAGACAGGCTTCATTCCTTTTGTAGATACTGCTTACCAAGGTTTTGGTGATGGGTTAGAAGAAGATGCTTATGGTATGCGTTTATTGGTAAACAACCTACCTGAAGTACTAATAGCTGCTTCATGCTCTAAGAACTTCGGTCTATACCGTGAGAGAGTGGGTATTGCTGTCATGGTTACTGAAAACACTAAGACTCGCCAAGCCATTCAAACTCAAATCCAAGCAATTGCCCGTGGTATCTATTCTATGCCACCTTCATATGGTGGAGCACTGGTTGATATCATCCTTAATGATGCAGCCCTTAAAGCTGAATGGGTAGCAGAAGTAGAAGGTATGCGCAGCAGAATGCAAGACTTGCGTTCGTTGTTAGTATCTAAAATGAATGAATATGGTGCTACTAAAGACTTTGAATTTGTTAAAAAGCAAAAAGGTATGTTTTCATTTTTATGCATCACACCTGAACAGGTTCAAGCAGTAAGAGAACAACACAGTGTTTATTTCGTTGGTTCTAGCAGAGTCAATATTGCAGGTATCAGTAAAAACAATGTTGATACTTTAGCAAAAGCATTAGTATCGGTTTTATAAAACCAAAACCAATAAAAAACCGGTTAAGGCGTTCACCTTAACCGGTTTTTTTATGCCTAAAGATTGTTAGTCATTAGGCTTTGAGTTCTCTACTCTACTTTTAAGCTTCTGCCCAGGTCTAAAAGTAACAACCCTTCTAGCTTTAATAGGGATGTCTTCTCCTGTTTTTGGATTTCTTCCTGGCCTTTCACTTTTTTCCCTTAAGTCAAAGTTACCAAAGCCCGACAATTTTACTTGTTCGCCAGACTCTAAGGCTTCACGCACTTCTTCAAAAAATGTCTCAACAAGATCTTTCGCATCGCGCTTATTAATCCCTAGTTTTTCAAATAAATGTTCCGCCATTTCGGCTTTGGTTAACGCCATACCGTCAGTCCCTCAAAGATGCTTCAAACTTGTCTGACAAAACAGCTAAAATTTCATCAACTGTTGCCTGAATATCGTTTTCTTCTAATGTTTTACTTTTGTCTTGTAATGTGAGTGAAATTGCCAAGCTTTTCTTTCCTTCTGGAATTCCACTGCCAGTATATACATCGAACAAGTTTAGGCCAACCAATTGATTTGCGCTAGATTTTTCTATGCAACTCAATATGTCGCCTACTACTTTATCATTGTCTACAACAATTGCAATGTCACGTCTATTTGCAGGAAATTTTGAAATTTCTTCTGCAACCGGTAATTTCTTAAGGCCTAATGCAGATATTTCTAATTCAAATACAAATGTACGGCCATTAACACCTAACACCTTTTCGAATTGAGGGTGAACGGCACCTATGTACCCCACTAGGTTATCAGCTACAAAAATTGCAGCACTTTGGCCTGGATGTAATACACTGTGCTGACATAACTCAAATCTATATTCGGATATCCCTGCAGTATTAAGTAAATTTTCTACATCGGCTTTTACATCGTAGAAATCTACTGTTTTAGTTGGGTTATCCCAGCTTTCATCTGCGACCGTACCAGCCACTGCACCACTAATAACCAGCTCTTGTCGCACTCCAGCTTTTTCACTATTGTCTGGAATAAAGCGTAACCCTGATTCAAACAATCTAACTCTAGACTGCTGACGCTTTTGGTTATGAGAAACAGCTTGTAATAAGCCTGTCCATAAACTTACCCGCATAGTCGACATTTCTGATGAAATCGGATGTGGCAATGCCATTCCTTCTACATCAGGATACAAAGCAGATTGAACTTTAGGGTCAACAAATGAGTAAGTAATAGCCTCTTGATAACCATTCTCAACTAAACTGCTTTTTAATTCACCTAATTGAATTTTTTGCTCTTGATGCTTAGACATCTGCAAACTTGCGACAGGCGCAATATGCGGAATACTGTTGTATCCATATACTCTCGCTACTTCTTCAATTAGATCTTCTTCAATACTAATATCAAATCTATAGGGAGGAACACTTACATTCCAAACATCGCTTTCTAATGAAACATCAAACCCTAATCGTTCAATAATATCTGTTACTTTATCTGAAGCAATTTCAATACCAAGAACTTTAGTTAAACGACTTTTTCTAAGGGTCACAGAACGACTCTGAGGAACTAGAGATTCATCTACAGCTTCTACAATTGGACCTGCTTCGCCACCTACAATCTCAAGTAACAAAGCGCTGGCTCTTTCCATAGCTGTACGCTGTAATTGAGGGTCAACCCCACGCTCGTAACGATGGGAAGCGTCTGTGTGTAAGCCGTATTGACGGGCCTTACCTTTAATCAAGTCTGGATCAAAGTAGGCACTTTCTAAGAAGATGTCTTTAGTATCATCTGTCACACCAGAGTCTTGTCCTCCAAAAATACCAGCCATGGCTAGTGCTTTCTCAGAGTCTGCGATCACTAGAGTGTTGCTTTGTAACGACACTTCATTGCCATCCAATAAAGTTAACTTTTCTGAGTCATTTGCTAAACGTACAATAACGTCCCCAGAAAGCTTGTCATTATCAAAAGCATGCATTGGATGGCCTAACTCTAACAAAACAAAATTAGTGACATCTACAACTGGGTCAATACTTCTTATTCCAGAGCGGCGTAACTTTTCAACCATCCACAATGGAGAAGAGGCTTTCACATCTATATTTTTTATGACACGTCCTAAGTATCTCGGGCATGCGTCTGACGCTTGAAGAGAAATAGCACGAACATCTTCAATGGTAACATCAACATCTTTAACGTCTGGCTCAGTTACCGCTATTTGATTCAGTACACCGACTTCACGGGCTAAGCCTTTAATACCTAAACAATCAGCCCTATTTGGAGTTAAATCAACTTCAACTGACACATCTTCAAGTTGCAAGTACTCTCTAATATCTGTTGCAATTTCAGCATCTTGAGGCAACTCTAAAATACCATCATGGTCATCAGAAATACCTAATTCAGAAAAACTACACAACATACCAAACGAAGGCTGACCTCGTAATTTAGCTTTCTTGATTTTAAAGTTACCAGGTAAAACCGCACCAACTTTTGCCACTGCAACCTTAAGCCCTTGACGACAATTAGGCGCACCACAAACAATATCAAGTAATTCGTCTTCACCAACATTAACTTTGGTAACCTGCAATTTATCGGCATCAGGATGCTGGCCGCATTCAACGACTTCACCAACCACAACGCCAGAAAACTCACCCGCTACCGGCTCAACACCATCAACTTCAAGACCAGCCATACTCAGCTGCTCGGATAACTCTTCAGTAGATATTGCAGGATTAACCCACTCTCTCAACCACTTTTCACTAAATTTCATATTCTTGGCTCGACCTAATTAAACTGCTTGAGGAAACGAAGATCGTTTTCGAAAAATGCACGTAAATCGTTTACTTCATAACGCAACATAGTCAAACGCTCTACCCCCATACCAAAGGCAAATCCGGTGTATATTTCAGGATCAATATTTACAGCCTTCAATACATTAGGATGCACCATTCCACATCCTAAGACTTCTAACCATTTACCGTTTTTCCCCATCACGTCTACCTCTGCAGAAGGCTCTGTAAATGGAAAATAAGAAGGACGAAATCTAACCTGTAAATCCTGCTCAAAAAAGTTATTCAGGAAATCATGTAAAATTCCCTTTAACTCAGCAAAACTCACATCTTTATCAACCATCAAACCTTCAACTTGATGAAACATAGGAGTGTGAGTTTGATCGTAATCGTTTCGGTAAACACGACCTGGAGAAATAATACGTAACGGCGGCTGCTCGTGTTCCATTGTGCGTATTTGCACGCCAGACGTCTGTGTTCTCAACATCACGTCTGGATTAAAATAAAACGTGTCGTGATCCGCTCTAGCTGGATGGTTCGCAGGAATATTCAGCGCATCAAAGTTATGAAAGCCATCTTCGACTTCAGGGCCTGTTTTTACGCTAAAGCCTAATTCATTAAAAAAGCTTTCTATACGATTGATTGTGCGCGTAACCGGATGCAAGCCACCGCGAGATTGGCCTCTTCCTGGTAAAGTAACATCAATACTTTCCGCAGCCAGCTTCTTGTTTAATTCTTGAGTACGTAAGGTGTCGCCTCTAGCCTGAATAAGCTTTTGAATTTGTTGCTTGGCAATATTAATTTTTTGGCCGGCTGCTGGACGCTCTTCATTAGACAATTTACCTAAGCCTTTGAGTAACTCTGTCATGCGACCTTTTTTACCCATAAACTCCACACGAACGCCATCTAGAGTGTTTACATCTGGAGCTAGGTTGATTTGAGTTTCAGCCTCTTTGATTATGGCATCAAGATCCATAGTTTCCTCGAATTACATTATATATTAAGTCAGGCTATAAATTTACAGCACATGCGTATTTTTAAGAACCGGTAATTCTACACGAAAGCAAGGTAGCGAGGCTATACGTAATGTACGGAAACTACGGATTTTTAAAGCTTTTTTTATCTCAATTAAAGTATTTAGCAATAACTCACTGATAGTAACTTTGCCGCTCTAAACCACCTCAGCAGCAAATAGACAAGTTAGAAGTTATCTAAGGAGTATAGAGATGAGATATTTGGAAATATTATTCCTTAGACAAAAAAAACGGCGAACCATCCTGGCTCGCCGTTTCTTGAAAGAACTTAAACTTAATTGTTTAAAGAATTAAGCTAATGCACCTTTAGCAGCATCTACTAATGCGCTAAATGCATTTTTATCATGTACCGCTATGTCGGCTAAGATCTTACGATCGATTTCAACAGAAGCTTTTTTCAAACCATTGATGAAACGGCTGTAAGACAAACCATTTTGACGAGACGCCGCATTAATACGAGCAATCCACAATTGACGGAATTGACGTTTACGTTGACGACGGTCACGGTAAGCATATTGACCAGCTTTTGTTACTGCTTGTACAGCAACACGATAAACTCGACTACGAGCTCCATAATAACCTTTGGCTTGCTTCAGTACCTTTTTGTGACGGGCACGTGCGACAACACCGCGTTTTACTCTTGCCATTTTCTAGTCTCCTGTCTTAAACGTAAGGTAACATGCGTTGGATAAGTGCTGTATCCGCCGTATGTACTAATTTTTTGCCACGTAAGTGACGTTTACGCTTAGAACTCTTCTTGGTCAAAATATGACGCAAGTGAGACTGCTTGCTTTTAAAGCGACCTGAAGCGGTTTTTCTAAAACGCTTGGCTGCTCCACTGTTGGATTTCATTTTAGGCATTGCTAAAACTCCGCATTGTTAAGGACTTTTTGTTTTGCAGAAACGCAAAGTCTAAGTTTCATGTTTTGCAGCAAGGTGAGAACGGGTGCAGAATCCGAACTACTTGTAAACCTTAACTACTTCTTAATTGGGGCAAGCACCATGATCATCTGACGACCCTCTACCCTATGAGGGAAAGACTCGCAGTTGGCTATATCTTCTAAATCCGCTCTTACACGTTTTAGCTGTTCAATGCCAATCTCTTGGTGCGCCATTTCACGACCGCGAAAACGTATCGTTACTTTGGCCTTGTCACCCGCTTCTAGAAAGCGACGCAGGTTGCGCAGTTTTACCTGGTAATCGCCTTCATCAGTGCCAGGGCGAAATTTAATCTCCTTGACCTGAATTTGCTTTTGCTTCTTCTTTTGCTCTTTAAGTGTCTTGCTTTTTTCAAACAAGAACTTACCGTAATCCATTACTTTACATACTGGCGGTTCAGCATTAGGGCTAATTTCAACCAAATCTAAATTTGCTTGTTCAGCAGTATTCATAGCTTCGGTAAGTGATACAACACCTAATTGTTCTCCAGTAGGACCTACCAAGCGAACTTCATTTACCGTAATTTCTTCATTGATTCGAGCTTTATTCGAATCTTTAGCCTTAATGTTAGCGCCTTTAATATGTTATTCCTCCAAAAGATTAATCAAATAGCTTTGCTGTTGACTTCTGACGATGCCATTTCTATAAACGCATCTATAGACATTTTTCCGAGGTCATCACCTTTACGTGAACGTACGGCAATTTCACCACTTTCCATCTCTTTATCGCCAACAACAAGCAGATAAGGTACACGCCTTAGCGTGTGCTCGCGGATTTTAAAGCCTATTTTCTCATTTCTCAAGTCTGACTTGGCTCTAAATCCACTTTCTTTTAACTTTTTCACTACTTTATTCGAATAATCGGCTTGTTTGTCCGTAATATTCATAACAACCGCTTGAGTCGGTGCTAACCAAAGAGGGAAAAATCCAGAATACTCTTCTACCAAAATACCGATAAAACGTTCTAAAGAACCCAAAACAGCACGGTGGATCATAACAGGAACTTTACGTTCACCATCTTCGGCAACATAAGTTGACCCTAAACGACCTGGCATAGAAAAATCTAATTGCACAGTACCGCATTGCCAAGCTCTATCTAGACAGTCATATAAAGTGAATTCAATTTTAGGACCATAAAACGCCCCTTCACCAGGTAAGTAACTAAATTCAATATTTTTTTGATTTAATGCTTCTGCTAATTCAGCTTCAGCTTTATCCCAAACTTCATCGCTGCCCACTCTTTTTTCTGGGCGTGTTGAGAGCTTAACAACGATTTTTTCAAAACCAAATGTTCGATAGGCATCGTAAATCATATCAATACAACTACCGACTTCTTCAAGGATTTGCTCTTCAGTACAAAATACATGAGCATCATCTTGAGTAAATCCACGTACTCGCATCAGTCCGTGTAATCCACCTGAAGGCTCGTTTCGATGACAACAACCAAATTCAGCCATTCGCAATGGCAAATCACGGTAAGACTTCAAACCTTGATTAAAAATCTGTACATGCCCTGGGCAGTTCATTGGTTTAATCGCGTATTCACGCTTTTCAGATTCAGTGGTAAACATAGCGTCACCAAATTTGTCCCAATGGCCTGATTTTTCCCACAAACTACGATCCATCATTAACGGACCTTTTACTTCACCGTAGTTATATTCACTTAATTTTGAACGTACAAATTTTTCAAGTTCAGTATAAATAGTCCACCCAGCATCGTGCCAAAATACCATACCAGGGGCTTCATCTTGGAAGTGAAACAAATCTAATGCTTTACCAATTTTTCGGTGATCGCGCTTTTCTGCTTCTTCTAAGCGATTTAAATAGGCTTTAAGCTGCTTTTTATCAGCCCAAGCTGTACCGTAGATTCGCTGTAACATTTTATTGTCACTGTCACCACGCCAATAGGCTCCAGCCACCTTCATTATCTTAAAGTGCTGACAAAAACGCATATTTGGAACATGCGGACCACGGCACATATCTATATATTCTTCGTGATGATACAAACCTGGTTTGTCGTCTTTATCTATGTTTTCATCAAGAATTTGAATTTTGTAGGTTTCGCCTCGGGCTTCAAACGCATCGCGCGCTTCTTGCCAGCTCACAACCTTTTTCACAACCGGGTAATTAGTTTTAGCAAGTTGTAACATGCGTTTTTCAATTTTTACTAAGTCATCGTCATTTAACGAATGTTCCATATCGATATCGTAGTAAAAGCCATTATCAATCGTTGGACCAATAGCCATTTTTACATCTGGATAAAGCTGTTTAATTGCATGACCTATTAAATGAGCACAAGAGTGACGAATAATCTCAAGACCATCTTCATCTTTTGCTGTGATAATCTGCAATTTTGCATCTTGCTCAATAAGGTCACAAGCATCAACGCGAACACCGTCAACTTTACCGGCTATAGTAGCTTTAGCTAAACCAGGGCCTATATCGTTAGCAACATCAAGTACAGAAACTGCGTGATCAAATTGGCGTTGACTGCCATCGGGAAGAGTAATTACGGGCATATAGAATCCTTAATGCAGTGGTGACACCTACCAAGCGCCACATGCGAATATAGTGAATCAGCTTTAAACTATTAAACCGATTGATAAAAATAAAAAACACCCAAAAAAGGGTGCTTATAACAAATACGCTCTGCTACTATCAAAGCGGCACATATTATAACGAGATAAGGTTTATCGATGCAATGCTCAACATCAAAAACAGTGACATACCTAATACTCTTAATATGCGCAATTTTTTATAGTCCAACATATGCAGAGACTTGGGACCTTAAGAAACAAAAACACAATGTTAGCGTTTATAGTCAAAAAACTGCCTCTGGATACGACCAAGTCCTTGCAACAACACAAGTACGTGCACATCCTTTGGCATTAATAGCATTATTTGATGATATCGAAGCTTGCCCGGAGTGGATCCACAACTGTATAAAAGTAGAGATATTAGAAAAAGTATCGGCTACTGAAAGTCTAGTGAATACGTTTTTTGGTGCTCCATGGCCGGTTAAAGATCGTGACATGGTGACCTATTCTACCATTTCTTATATAGAAGACTCGGTAATAATAGAACTTTCGGATAAAAGCTCCCTAATCCCGGCCCATCCAAAATTTGTTAGGATGAAAAACATGCAAGGTACTTGGAAAGCGACCCCTATATCTAAGGGTGTGACTGAAATAAGCTACCAAGGCGGCGGGGACCCAGGAGGTAAGTTACCATCGTTCTTAGCTAATAGAGAGTTGGTTGATTCACTGTATAACACTTTACTTAATCTCCAAAACATAATGCCTTTAGACAAGTATCAGCCAAAGAATATTCAACCTTAGTGATCCCTCTCTAGTCTTTGGCTTTATTCAGATATATCCTTCTATTTTCTCCTTGAGTAAGTAACATTTAATGAAAGACAAAGTTACCTTTATTACAGGCAGTGCCAAACGAATAGGCGCACATACAGCAAAATACCTGCATTCATTAGGCTCAAATATCGTAATTCATTTTGATAAATCAAAGTCAGAAGCAGAAGCCCTTAGTCAACAACTAAATAAAATTAGGCCTAATTCAACAGCGCTTGTACAAGGAAGCTTATCGGATATAAATGCAGTAGAGGCGATTGGTCAACAAGCCATTGATGCCTTTGGTCGATTAGATGTACTGATTAATAACGCATCATCTTTTTACCCTACACCAATAGGCAGTATTTCAACAGATGACTGGCACAGCTTAGTGGGCAGCAACATGCAGGGACCATTATTTTTGTCCCAATATTGCGCAAATACATTAGCACTAAATAACGGAGTGATTATCAATATGGTGGACATTCATGCTGCTAGGCCCTTAAAAAACCACACCTTGTATTGCATGGCAAAATCAGCGCTTGTTACTATGACTCAATCATTGGCCATCGAATTAGCCCCAAAAATAAGAGTAAACGGGGTCGCCCCCGGCGCAATATTGTGGCCAGAAACCCAATTAAAAGAAGAAGATAAGCAACAAATTTTAGAACAAATACCTGCACAGCGATTAGGACAAATGCAAGATATCGCCCATGCGATTGGCTTTTTAGTTGAAGCGACTTATGTTACTGGTCAAATTATTGCTGTTGATGGAGGACGCAGCTTATCTTCAAATACAAAAGGTTAGTCATTTTGATAAAGGCAATAATACTTGCTGGACTAGGATTTACCTTAATGTCTTGCACGCCAAGCAATACAATAGAAGATCACTTGCATGATTACTCATCACGTATGGCAAATATACTCGAAGTAGAACCAGCTCAACTAGCGCAGGTGAGCCTTCCCCCCTACCCTAAAATAAACACCTTAACGCAAAGTATTCCTTCCACTACCATAAAGCTCACTGACTTTTACGGCCTCAAACACTGTGAACTATATTCTTTAGTAGCGGAGCGAAATACTGTTCTGGGGCGCATACAACTGCCATCTACACGTTATATTTACGAAGCAAAGTTAATAAAAGCATTACAAACCTGTTTGTCTGAAACCACAAGCCCTCAATTACAACCCAAACTATCCCATTGGCTATCACTCAAAGAGCAGCAATTTCCAAAAGTATGGGCCAACCTGGTTCAAACAAGTACTGAAATAAAACATGGATTATCAACAAACACAGGCTTTGTTCATGGGACACCTAATGATGGTTTAAATGAAACCAAAGCCGCTTTACATTATTTAATGGAGCTTTCAGCCCCTACAGTAAACGAACAATCACAAATAGAACGCCATCTAAAACAATTATTAGATACCCCATTACCGGCTCGAATTTGGCACACTCAATTATTACTAAGTAATCACCTTGAGCAACTAACTTATTGGTTAACAATAAACGAATCCAAATTAGGGTGTGATACTCCCCCTAAAAAACAGAAACTTGAATACCTAACCAATGTCTTCAGACTATTTTTTATAGAAAAAATACAACCCATTGCAGGACAGTTAAATCATTACCACTATCAGCTCACACCAATATTTGACAAGGTTGTTAAACACAGACAACTGTCACCGGCATTTAAAGGCTATATAAGACAACAAGAACAAGAAAATTTTGAACAATACTCGAAGGCACTAAAAGAACATTTAGCCTTTTGGCAAACCCTATTTAAAACATGCAATATATCAGCAACACAAATATAGCTAACTATTAAAATCAAACAATTAGGTCGTGTAAAATATAAAAGCGTAAATATGCAGCGCTTTATTAACATTTTGTATGAAAGCTAGTCGATTAACCCCGTGTAGCTAAAAAAGTCTTGCAGACTAATAAAGGCATAGTTATTATACGCGCCGCTTCAAAGCACTGTCTTTAAGCGTTAATTCAATACAACCGTAGCTCAGCTGGTTAGAGCACCACCTTGACATGGTGGGGGTCGGTGGTTCGAGTCCACTCGGTTGTACCAAACTTTCTAATACTAGTTATTATCACTACCTAAGCTAAAAATACCACGAAAGAACGCAGTCAAGACACCGGACATAGAATCCTCTATAAGGTCATTCTTGAAATCACCTTTGTTACTATATGTATTGTAAGCCTTATTGTTTTGTCTCCTTTCAGCACTTGAACTAGCACCATCAAAAAAGTCTTTTGCAAATCTATTAGACGTAGAAGCGCACCCACTTGATAAAGCACAGGTTAGAAGGACGGCTATTAATTTAATCTTCATTTAGTTTCCTGTTCTGAAAAGGTTACAACGCTATTTTATTAACTACTCTTACTTAGCTGTATATTTCTAGATATAAAAAACAGTATAAAAAGCAAAAACCAATTGTTAATTATCCCTTTAGGGGAGTGACTAGAGGACCATTCTCAATGGTTCTCACTTCAAATACTTTGATTTAGCGAAAAAGAAAGCGGGTAAAGGGATAATAGAAAACACTACAATTAGCATTAAAAATACATAAATCCCCATAAACTCTTGAAATACCAGAAAGCCTAATAGCATCATCAAAACACCTGTTAATAAAATGCTGTGACCAACAAATGTAGCGAACTTTTCTGGCTCTTTTAAAGCTGTAAAATCTACACCATTTATTAGCTCATATTTCTTCTTTACCGTGATTAAAAACCCGAGGCTAATGCAAATAATGCCAGATAAAGCACTAACGATTAATATTAAAAATGGAATATCCATAAACTTCCCTTTTAGTAATTAACAATTAATTAGACGACAAAAAGTCACATTCAACCCGCTTGTTTTTCAAACTGCCATTAGTAAATTATTTTATAACTGATTTTTGTATTTCGGGCAAATATTGACCATATCTTTGGTACAAAAATCACGCTGTTTTATTGATACCTTGACCAACATCAATAAGTAAATGATAGTAGCTGTTAGTCTTATAAGACATTCAAAATAGGTCATAACCCACCATGAAAATCGCGTTTTACAATACCAAGCAATATGACAAAACTTACTTTGATCATGCAATATTAGGTACGTCTCATGAAATTCGATATTTATCATGCCATTTAAACAAAGAAACTGCCTCTTTGGTTGACGGTGAAAAAGTAATATGTGCTTTTATTAACGATACTCTAGATGCTGATGTGCTAACAATATTGCAGCAAAAAGGTGTTAAATTAATTGCTTTGCGGTCAGCTGGGTTTAATCACGTAGATTTAGAATGTGCTAAAAATCTAGGCTTAGCCGTGGTAAGAGTTCCGGCCTACTCTCCTTACTCCATTGCTGAACATGCTGTGGCTTTATTGTTGTCTTTAAACCGTGGGATTCACAGAGCCTATAATCGCACCCGAGAAGGTGACTTTTCCCTTAGTAACCTCATGGGGTTTGATCTGCACAATAAGACTGTAGGAGTAATAGGTACAGGAAAAATTGGGCAAGCATTCATTAAAATTATGCATGGTTTTGGTTGTAAAATTTTAGCCCACGACCCTTACCCAAATGAAGAGTGTATTAATTTGGGTGCCAATTATGTTTCTTTAGACGAAATATTTGTCCAATCAAATATCATCTCTTTACATTGTCCCTTAACCTCAGATACCCAGCATCTAATCAACCAAGTATCCTTAGACAAAATGCAAGACGGTGTAGCTATTATTAATACCAGTCGCGGAAAGTTAGTTGATAGCAAAGCCATGATCCAAGCCCTTAAAAAAGGCAAAGTGGGCTTATTAGGATTAGATGTTTACGAGGAGGAAGAGACACTATTTTTTGAAGATCTATCAGCGCAAGGTATCCAAGATGATGTACTGGCTAGGTTAACGACCTTCCCAAACGTGATTATTACCAGTCATCAGGGCTTTTTTACCCATGAGGCTATGTCAAACATTGCAAAAACAACGTTAGAAAATATCAATCAATTTGAGTTAGATGGCAGTATAAAAAATGGCGTTACTTAGGCTTGGCGTTTCCAAGCCTAATGTAAGATGATTTTAATGTTAATAACTAGCAATTGCATGGTGAGACATACGAGTTTTAGGCATTGCAATAAATTGGTTAGACAAGAGTTTATCGCCATTAACACAATCATGTAATCGCTGAATATCCAGTATGCTTATTCTACGTTTATTAACATCTATAGTTTGCTCTTTTTGCAACTGAGTTAATTGCCGGCTAACTGTTTCAACAGCCATTCCTAAATAATTGGCTATATCCACACGACTCATACTTAAATCAAATATATGACTCGATAAACCTCTGTTTTCAAACTTTTCAGATAAGTTTAGAAGAAACGAAGCAAATTTTTGGCTAGCGTTCATACAATGGGAGTTAAGAATAAACTTATCATCAAGATTAAGTGCTTCACTCATACCTTGCAGTAACTTAAACCTGATACTTGATGAATTAGCCATAGCGGCATCCAACTCACTGTAAGCAATACGGCATACACTACTTGTTTCTAAAAATTTGAGAGTTTGGCTATGCTCTCCTGTTTCAAATCCATCTAATCCAAGTAAATCTCCCGGAAAGTAAAATCCAGTAATTTGCTCTTGCCCCATTCCTGATACCAACGAAGCTTTTACCGATCCTGAGCGTAATATGTAGATAGCATCAAACTTCTCACCAGCTCGAAACAAAGCATCCGTTTTATGGAATATTTTATGGGACCGAGATTTAGAGACAATCTTGGTATTTGATTTGTCAAAACACATACCTGACATAGCGCAGTGCTGGCATAAAGAAGACTGTTGGGCAACGTACTGAGACATTTTACACTCCTTACTTATATGTAGTAAATTGGCTCACCTTGATGCAGATCAGCCTTGAGATAAATACTAGCGGTAAGCTTAGTGCTGATATATTCGTTATTCTGCGTAAATTATTTCGGTAAATACGTAGTTTTGCCTTTTATGGAGCCCTTTCTTTGACAACAATGGGAGAAAACACAATTAAACCCAACCCACTCGATACCAATGCACAGTTCTTGGCGCTGCTTGATGCTGCAGTGGATGCAATGATAGTCATTGACCATAGAGGCGCTATCGAGGTTTTCAACCATGCTGCAGAAAGAATGTTTGGGTACCAAGCTAAAGATGTAATAGGCGCGAATGTACGCATTTTAATGCCACAGCCCTACCAAGATGCTCACGATGGCTATTTGCAGCACTTTAACGAGACTAAGCAAGCTAAAGTAATAGGAATTGGCCGAGAGGTAAAAGCGCAAAAGTCGAACGGTGAAATATTCCCTATTGAGCTATCGGTGGGTGAAGTGAAAAAATCAAGCCACCCACAGTTTGTGGGTATCATCCGCGATATTAGCGATCGGATGAAAGTTCAGGCTGATTTAAATGAAAGTCGAGAGCGGTTAGCCCAATTCACAAGATTAAGTACTATGGGAGAAATGGCCGCAGGCATTGCCCATGAAATTAACCAACCTCTCACAGCTATTACTAGTTACTCTCAAGCCTGTCGAAACTTTATTGAGCAATTCCAGCCTAAGTCCGAAGACCCATCACTGGTAAAAGTGAAAGCAACATTAGACAAAATAAGCGCTCAAACCCACCGTGCTAGCGAAGTCATTAGCCGTTTAAGGAATTTTGTCAAAAAAGGGCAAGTTATACGAACCACAGTAAATTTAAGCTCTTTAATAAAAAACACGTTAAATTTAGCTGAGATAGACACGCGGATCCTTGAACATGGTATTGAATTAAACCTAGCAAATAACCCTCGTCCTATGGTCAATATTGACGACATTCAAATCCAGCAGGTGTTGTTTAACTTAATCAACAACGCTATTGACTCATTACAAGCATGTCCTTCTAAACCAATACAAATAAGTACTCATTGGGTTGGGGATAAAAATATAGAAGTTGCAGTGCAAGATTTTGGTGTCGGTATTAACGCGCAACAAGAAGAATCGCTATTTTTGCCCTTTTACACCACCAAAGCTTCAGGTATGGGAGTAGGCCTTTCCATTAGTCAGACCATAATTGAAGCACACGGAGGTAAACTAACCTATCGAAAAGGCCAACCATCAGGTAGCATTTTTACCTTTACATTACCTGCCAGTGGCGCAACTACCTTACCCCACATCGAAAAATAGAAATAAACCTTATGAATACAAAATCAACCACCTTCTCAGATTCACTTGTTTATTTAGTTGACGATGATGAGGCAGTATTAGACGCCATCAGCCTATTATTAGACTCTATGTCTATACCTAACCAAACCTACCCCAATGCCATTTCGTTTTTAGAAGCCTTTGATGAAGAAGACTTTGCCAGCTTAACAGGCTGTATCGTGTTAGATATTCGAATGCCAGGAATGAGTGGTATGGAATGTCAGCAAAAACTTAAGACACTTAATTGTAGCCTGCCTATTATTTTTCTATCCGGCCATGGCGATGTGCCATTAGCGGTAGAAGCAATGAAACAAGGCGCCGTTGAATTCATTCAAAAACCTTTTCGTGAACAAGTATTACTAGATTGCATCCAACATGTATTAGCGACTAATCAAGCAGAGCAAAATAAAGCATTACAGCAACTTGAAATACAAAAACGAATAGACACATTAACGAAAAGAGAAAAGCAAATAATGAAGAGAGTCATTGCAGGACAAGCCAATAAGCTAATTGCTGATGAATTAAACCTCAGTCAGCGCACTATTGAGATACACAGAGCTAATGTCATGGAAAAAATGCAAGCCAACTCATTAGCTGAATTAGTGGTTATGGGCTTAACCTGCCAGTAAAAACTCTCAAACCATAGTCTTACACTTTAATAGCGAGTACATCACATTTAGCGCCATGCAATACAGCATTCGCAGTTGATCCCAACAAAAGTTTTAGTCCGCTCTTTCCATGGGTACCTAACACAATAAGATCGGCACCAATTTTTTCTGCTAAAGCATGTATTTCGTCAGCAGGATCACCAATAGGTGCAGCCACTTGATCATCAGGAATACCATGTTTTTGGGCTAACGTGACCAAGGCTGCATTGGCATTTTTTTGATTATCACTTATAAAGTCTGTCCCTAACGAATACCCATAAGACTCAAAATACAGCTGTGGCAAAGTTGCATAAATTAAAGTTAGATCTTCTGGGCTTTTAGCTAAGGTTTTAGCTCGCTCCAGTACTTTTTGATGCTCAGAAAATATGTCTATCGCGACAATAACTTTTTTATAATGGTCCATATCGGCATACCCCAGATTAATAATATCCGTCTAATCCTACCAAGGTAAATATTTAACAATTGCACTTAGTAGCATTAACTTTTTGTCTAAGGGTATTAAAGATTATTGGCAAAAAACTGCATTGATCCAAATCAAAATAACGCCAGTCACTAAAAAATAATGATGAATGAGTAACAAGCCTAGAAGTTAGCCAGCAATACACTATCTAGAGAAAATCAAAGGGCTTCACATGTTCAATTATCGTTTGCGATTCATATAACTTGGCAAATTCCTGCCCTAACTTATCACTTTGATTGATTACCCCCTCCCAATATGGAATACGCTGCAGCGCTGGCATAGTTTCAAAGTCTTTTCTGTCAGGTATTTTCGCATAAGGTAATTGGCTAATAAATTCATCAGATGGAACTAGCATCACCACATCGTCGTAACTAGTATTGTGAGGTAAGCGATTTTTTAACGATTTATCGAACCACCCTGGTATGGGCCGCTTATTAAAATGAGGATAAAAAACTAAGCCTTTTTGGGGACCAAAGCTCAGGTCAAAATGATAATCGATAATACCACCGTCACGATACATACCATGGGGTGCTCCTGAGATATTTTTCACTCCTTCAATAATTAGAGGAATAGAGCCCGACGCCATAAGTGCCTGCGAAAGATTATTGTCGGTAAGTGCAATAGATTGCGTCTTTAAACCGTAAGGATCAGTAATTGACAAAGAGCTGCTGGGGGCAGAAAAAACAAAACGCTCATAAAAACTATTTAACCATTTTCGTTTTAATGCGTTGGCACCTGCGCTCGCTACCAAGCCAGTTAATTGCAAGGGCTTTGATTCAAATTGTGTTAACCCTTTGCATTTAGCTACGATAAAGTGCGCTTTAATAACAGGATTATCAACTATCTGTTTCGCACCTGTATCACCTAATACATAATCTAGTAAGGCTATGCCTTTATCGGTGATCTCCTTTGGGGTTGGTGAGTCTGAATATTGTGTGGTTGAATACCGCTGTGCCAAACGGTTAGTTGCTGCTAAGGGATCTTCTTGAGCAAAACAAGCGAACCTAAATGCGCCAGCAGAAGAGCCAATTATATCTAGCGGTTTTGATCGCCCCTTAAAAAACTCTGTAAATATGTAACGATCTAAGCCTGCAAGTACAAACCACTTCGGACCACCTGATGCACCCAACATATAATCAAACAATTCAGGAGAAAACCCTTCATTTCTAATCCTGTTTATCGCATTTTTACCCGCATAAATATCTAATAACGCCATTAACTTAGCACTTCCAATTAAACTTCAACCATAAAAACGACTATCTACTCACGTCAGTGATATTGATCTTACTCATCATAAATTGCACAAACCGCTCCGGCTGGATCTTTAATTACCGCATAATAACTCGTATCACTTAACTTTTTAACATCCGTTAGCACTTTGCCACCTAACGCCAGCACTTGTTCCAATGATTCCTGTAGATTCTCAACTTTTACATACATTAACCATTGAGCAGGTAAGCTTGAATTGGGGCCTTTAGCATGACATACACCTGCTACCCCCTCTTCTGTCGCGGGTGTAGACATTGCATAATCTTCATAGTCACCCATATTTACAGGAGAGGTTTTCCAGCCGATCACTGACTGATAAAACTCAGCGACTTCTGCTGCATTATTAACCGTAAGATCCCGCCAGGTTATGCTACCAACTTCAGCCTTTTTCATAACTTTTTACCTCTTTTTAAAATAAAACGAATGAATTTACACCTTTAAATTGATTATCGCGTACTTTACAACCAATGCTAAATTCTCTATATATATCAGCTCATTAAACACTATATAAACAGTACTCAACAGACTTATCCACAGATTACGTGGATAAAGCTGGCTTGACATGAGAATAAGTGGCTGTTTTCCTAGAGATATCAACAATCTTAAAAATTTAACCTAAATGCCTAAACAGAGCCTACTGATCTTGCCAGAGATCTTTGTTATCCACAGTTTGCCAAATAACGCTGCTATTCCTGCAGAAGTTTTTAATGCTTCCGTTTATTTTATTGGTAAAACCAATGAAGAATTGTCTTTAGTTGTTCCTGATACAGTTTTAGTAGATAGTGATGACAAAGACAGTGGCTGGAAGGCTCTTGAAGTATTAGGGCCACTTAATTTAAGTATGGTAGGTATCATGGCACAAATTGGTGGCGTATTGGCGGCTGCAAAAATTAGCATCTTTGTAGTTTCAACATTTGAAACTGACTTTTTTCTGGTTAAACAAGATGATCTGCAATCAGCAAGCGCGGCTCTTGTTGCAAATGGATATAAAGTTCAGGAGTAATGACTTTATTTAACCGCTTAATTACCCAAGAGCAAGTCCCAAGAAACGCTAAACCTTTTAATTTGTTGAGCCCAATAAATGGCAAAGTTGTGCCATTAGATAAGGTGCCTGAACCTCTTTTTACACAACGTATCTTTGGAGAAGGTGTTGCTATCGAGCCTAGTGGCTACCAAGTATTTGCGCCTTTTGCAGGTAAAGTGTTGTTTTTTCCTGAGTTAGCCAATCAAATTCGATTAAAAGCTAAAAATGGTTTACAGCTACAAATTCAGCTTGGGCTTGATTCTCACCTGATGATGGGTGAAGGTTTCAAACGCTTGGTCAAACAAGGAGAACAAATTGAACAAGGTCAGGCTATAGCTGAATTCGCTATTCATAAAATGAAAAAGTCACTGGACTGTACACTTTGCCCTATTACAATTTTAAACAGCAACAAAGTGAAAGGCATACAAGCACACTACTATAGCGCCAGAGCAAACGAAGACAATATAATGTCAATTTACATATAAAGTATTGTATTAATATGAATTGATATAACTACTAACAAATTACTCAATACCGTGGCTTTACCTCGCTGCCCTTTTCTCGTTATAGTCCACCATCAAAAATAATTACCGGTAAGGAAAACATGACCACTTTATATGGCATAAAGAACTGCGACACGATTAAAAAAGCCAAAGCTTGGCTTAGCGCAAACAATGTTGAATTTACTTTCCATGATTACAGAGCAGACGGCTTAGAACTAGAATGGCTGCAAAATGCAGAACAAGCCCTAGGCTGGGAACAAATGCTAAATAAACGGGGCACGACTTTCAGACAGCTTAGCGATGAGCAAAAACAGAATATCAATAAAGAATCAGCTATGTCACTCATGCTCGAGCATGTAGCCATGATAAAGCGACCAATATTGATCCATAACAATCAATATTTTATTGGCTTTAAAGCCGACCAGTATTCTGAGGTGTTTGCATGAGCCATAGCGTTATAGACCTAACCAAAAACCTTATCAACAGAAAGTCAGTAACCCCAGAAGATGCTGGATGCCAAGACTTGATGGCAAGCATATTAAAACCTTTAGGTTTTAAAATTGAAGATTTAACCTTTGCAGATACTAAAAATATTTGGGCAAGAAAAGGTACTGAATCACCTGTATTCTGTTTTGCTGGCCACACAGATGTCGTACCGTCTGGGCCTGCAGAAAACTGGCAAACCCCTCCTTTTAAAGCAACAGAAAAAGATGGATATTTACATGGTCGCGGTGCTGCCGACATGAAAGGCAGTTTAGCGGCTATGTTAGTGGCGACCGAGAACTTCGTTAAAAATAATCCAGATCATAAAGGCTCTATTGCGTTTCTTATTACAAGTGACGAAGAAGGTCCTTTTATTAACGGCACAACTAAAGTCATAGACACCTTAGAAGCCAGAAACGAAAAAATAACATGGTGCCTTGTTGGTGAGCCTTCTAGTACAAACGAGGTAGGTGATATTGTTAAGAATGGCCGACGGGGATCACTAACAGGTAATCTAGTTGTAAATGGCGTACAAGGGCACGTTGCCTACCCCCATTTAGCTAAAAATCCGATTCATGACTCTGCTTTAGCCTTTGCAGAATTAGCCAATACCCAATGGGATAATGGCAACGATTCGTTCCCTCCTACTAGCTTCCAAATTTCAAATATAAATGGGGGAACAGGAGCAGGAAACGTTATACCTGGCTCTTTAGACGTTTGCTTCAATTTTAGGTTTTCTACAGAAGTAACAGATCAGCAACTAATTGGTAAAGTGACCCACATATTAGATGCACATAAGTTAGACTATAAAATCGACTGGACATTTAATGGTCAGCCTTTTCTTACTGACTCTGGTGATTTAGTAGAAGCGACTCAGCAAGCAATAAAACATTGCACAGGTAGAGAAACAACACTATCTACCGCTGGCGGGACATCCGATGGCCGTTTTATAGCGCCAACAGGCGCACAAGTTATTGAGTTAGGGCCAGTAAATGCCACTATTCACAAAATTGACGAGTGCGTGAAAATGTCTGATTTAGAAACATTAGCTGACATTTATGAAGATATCCTACAACGGTTACTAGGGTGATCAGCAAAGCACAAATTTTAGGTAAAGAGCAAAGCCAGTTAGTCGAAATAGACAATGGCTTTTTGCTTTTACCTGATGTTGCTAAGGCATTTATGGCCCTACAACTTGCTGCTAAAAAAGACAAAGTCGACGTTCAAATTGCCAGTAGTTATCGTAGTTTCGATAGGCAAAAAACTATTTGGGAAAACAAGTGGTCTGGTAAAACCCAATTACTGGACGAACATGAGAACCCCGTTGATGGGTCTCAATTAACAGACTGGGAAAAGATACAAGTGATTTTAACCTGGTCTGCATTACCGGGGGCTAGTCGCCACCACTGGGGAACAGACTTGGATGTCTATGATAAAACCAGTATAGATGCATCTGGGCGTCGTCTAGAATTAGTATGTAGTGAATACGATAAAAACGGCCCCTGTTTTAAGCTAAATTTATGGTTAGAAAAGTACGCTGAAGATTTTGGCTTTACTCGCCCCTACTCTGAGTATAAAGGTGGCATTGCCAGAGAGCCTTGGCATCTAAGTTATAGTGCGATATCAGATGTTATTTTGCAGCAATTGGATGAAGTTACACTGCTACAGACCTTAAAAACTTCTGAGGTTTTGGGCTTTAGTTCAATCGAAACTAACATGTCACAAATATATTCTCGCTTTGTATTAAATAAAGGAAAATCATGAATATTTGGATTGTTGTAGTCATTATCACTTTGGTACTAGGCTTGATCATTGGCAATATATTGTTATTGAAACAAAGTGCAAATCAAAAATTATCAAAGCCTAGCAAAGACAACAATAAATCCTACGATAGATTTGAAGACGAGGACGACTAAGCCCTCGCCTTTTTTAGTTTCCTATTTGTCAGAATACTTCACCGCAGTACCACTGATGCTAACCATTAGCATAGTGCCACCTTTACCAACTACTTCGTAATCTATATCTATTCCAATTACAGCATTGGCGCCAATGGAGCGGGCTTCACTTTCTAATTCCTGAAAACCAATTTTACGGGCTCTTGTTAATTCATCTTCATAGGCCCCAGAACGACCACCAACAATATCTCTTATTGAAGCAAAAATATCTTTAAATAAATTAGCTCCCATCACCGCTTCACCTACAACTATTCCTAGATATTGCTCTATTTTCTTACCTTCAAGATTAGGGGTGGTTGTTACAATCATTTTATATACCTTTTGTTATTGCTTTCTGTATAAGTGCTATTCGCTGTTGCAAAACGTGATCACAATAGCCCTTAGCTGGATATTGCCCCCATATTGGCTTTGGCCAACTCATATCATCTTTATAACGCGCAATATGATGTAAATGGAGTTGTGGTACCATATTACCCAAAGCAGCGATATTCAACTTATCAGGTGTAAACAATTGTGTAATTACGCGGCTAATAAATGCAGATTCCTGCCATAGGGTTTGCTGCTGTTGCTCAGAAAGGTGTATAACCTCGCTAATATTTGCAACCATAGGCACCAAGATCAGCCATGGATAATTTGCATCATTAATTAATCTAACTGTGCACAAAGACAAGTCTGCGATAAATTCGCTATCTTTTGCTAACTGTGGATCCAATACAAAGTTTGCCACCATTCCCCCTAAATACTTGTTGGTATGACTGTTAAAACGGCCCGCTGACCAATTTCAACATTGGCGTTTGGAAAGACCACTGCCTCTCCATCATATTCAGCAAAATAAGTCTTACCAGACTCAGTTGCCAATATTTCGCCTTTGGAAAAGTCACTAAAATTAGGCACATCATCGGTAAAGTTCAACTTAAAATCAGTTTGGTGTTTATTAATAACTTGGTTAACTTCGTATATTAAAAAATCACTCTCATCATAGGCTTTCAAAGCTAGGTCCTGTGCACATATCATTTTCGTAAGTGTGGTAATGACGTCTTTAAAATTAGACATATCATTCTCGCCAAAGGCTTGTACTTTTCCAAGCTCGACAGTAAATGCATGGGCTTCAAATTCATTGGCAGAATAATAACTAAAGGTGGTAGTTGGACTACCAGATAACAAAATGGTATTCACACCACATGCTAGAAGAATTTGTAATTGTTGTTTATCCCAAGGTTTATCATGTTGGAATGGATACACTGCAAATTTTTGGTTTTTCGAAGGGCGAATAGCAGTGTGTAAGTCATAATGATATCGGCAACTTTTTGAGTCTTCTGAGCGCCCTAAATAAAACTGCTTAACTGCTTGTTCAAGCTGATGCGCCCTGCGCCTTTCTGCATTGTCACTTTGCCCTTCATTTAGGTTTTGGTGTTCGCCGCTAAATAAACGATTCATGTTTTCAATAACAAAGCGCTTAGCAATATCCATGGCAGGCAAGTTTCCGAAAATCACTAACAACCTTTGCTTAACAATGATTTTACCCAGTAATATGTCCTTTACTAATGCATCACATATCTCAATGGGTGCCGTTTCATTTCCGTGTATTCCACAAGAAAGCACTAAGTCTTTATCTGATACATTTTCAGGCTCAAAGCAAATAATGCCCTCAGCAAGAATGTGTACTTGTGTGTGCTTTAGCAAGTTAAAGTCTAAAGGCTTAGAAAATAGAGCTGGTTGGGTTCTAGATAAGGATAGAAACTCTCCATTTAGAAGTACTTGATTAATAATTTCTGACGGGTTGTAACTGCTAGGTTTTAATGTCATAGAAAAGAAGGCATTTGATGAGTTAAATAAATAACAATAATACGCTATCGGTAAAGGTAACTCGATATTTAATACGCAATCTCTTAATCAGAAGACGCTCTAAGTCTCAACTTATGGAATAGTTGAATTAAGCATCTGCTGGCGTACATAAGATGTTCCAACGGTAATATCTTTACTTGCAAGCTCTTCAAAATCACGCAATGAAATAGCCTTAGAAAACAAAAACCCTTGGCCAGCCACTACACCTAGTTCCCGCAAAATATGCAAGTGTTGAATATTCTCAATGCCTTCTGCAATGAGCTCACATTCGGCCGCTTTGGCAATAATAAGGCTGGCTTCAATTATGGCTTTATTTATAGGACTGTTATCTAAACCAAGTACAAATGATTTATCAATTTTAATGCAATCAATTTCAATATCCCGCATATACCCCAAATTTGAATAGCCTTTACCAAAGTCGTCAATGGCAATACTCACCCCTAATTTTCTGAGATCTGATAACTGTCTAGTCACTAAAACGGAGTTAGACAAGGCCACATCTTCAGTGAGCTCAATTTCTAAATGAGATAGCTTAAATTTGTACTTTTTAGCTAAATCCGAAAGCGTAGATATAAAGTTTAAATCGTATAGCTGAGTAGGTGACATATTCACAGAAAGCTTAATAGGCAAACCAACTTTAGAGAGATATACCGATGACTTTATCGACTCTTCTAAGGTCCAGTAACCTAGCTCATTCATCATATTATATGATTCTGCGGCCTCTATTAATGCGCCAGGAAACACTAATCCATCTAAAGGATGGTTCCAACGTAGTAAACATTCTGCCCCCACTATTTTAAGGGTATTGAGTTCAATCTTGGGCTGGAAGTAGATTTCAAGCTCGTTGTTATTTATTGCTCTTTTTAGATCTGCTTTTAATGTTAAAGCTCGTCCGCCCTGCTCGTTCTTTAAGTCGTGAGTATATTGAAAATTATCAAACTTATTACTTTTAGCTTGTTTTAAAGCTATCTCGGCTAACGAGAAAAACGCATTTACATTAGAGTTTTCTTTTGGGTTAGCAGTTGCACCTACATTAAAGTCAACAATAAACGCATGATTGCCATAATGAATGGGCGTTTTAAAATGCTCAATAAGGTGCATATAAAACTGATAGAGGTCACGCCTGTGGTGGATACCTGGAAGCACCATTCCAAAAATATCACCACTTATGCGACCAAAAATCACACTATCATCAAATAAAAATAGGATGCGATTAGCAATTTCGAGTAAAACCTTATCACCGAACTCATAACCAAAAATACTACTCACATCTGAAAAGCGAACAATATCAATAAGTAATAGAGACTGGTTGGTATCAAATAACAGAACCTCTTCAATATCGTTCAATAACGCATATCTGTTGGGGATTGCAGTAAGAGAATCATATGTTTTTTGCATTAAATATTGTTACTCATGTATCTCACTCTATCTAAACTTGCTCAGTTAAAAGTACTAAATTCAAATTAAGCAAACCTAGTTCATACTTGCTATTAAAGGGATACGCCTATTCCACTGAACACTTTTGTAACTTCCATATTTTATCAACATATTCTTCAATTGCTCGGTCAGAGGTAAACTTCCCCATACGTGCAGTATTAAGTATCGCCATTTTAGCCCATGTAGTTTTATCGCCATAAGCAGCGTCAACTTTAGCTTGTGCCTTAGAATAAGCGTCAAAATCGGCTAATACTTTGTAAGGGTCACCGCCAGCTAATAAACTTTGCTTTATACTTGCTAAAGCTCCTGGCTTTCCTGGGGTAAAAAAATCAGTGTCTAGCCAGTCTAAGATAGCTTTTAACTCACTATTGGTCTTGTAGTAGTCAAAGGGGTTATAACCGTTCTCATCTAAATCTCTTACCTCATCTACGGTTAACCCAAATATAAAAATGTTTTCAGTGCCAACTTCCTCGGCAATCTCAATGTTAGCGCCATCTAAGGTGCCAATGGTTAAGGCGCCATTTAAAGATAACTTCATATTTCCGGTACCAGACGCTTCTTTCCCTGCCGTTGAAATCTGCTCCGACACATCAGCTGCTGGGATAACTTTTTCAGCTAAACTTACGCGGTAGTTAGGTAAAAATATCACTTTTATCTTGTTATTGATTCTAGGGTCGTTATTAACTTTCTGTGCTACTTGATTAATTCCATAAATAATATCTTTTGCTAAGGCGTAGCCTGGAGCAGCTTTAGCGCCAAATATAAATACCCTAGGGTGCATTTTATAATCAGGGTTTTCTAACAACCTATGATATAAAGCCATGATATGTAACAAATTTAAATGCTGACGTTTGTATTCATGTAAACGCTTTATTTGCACATCAAAAATAGCCTTTGGATCGACTTTTATCGCCGTTAAATTTAGTATTTCCTTAGTAAGACTAACCTTGTTGTCATACTTGATTTTCATAAACTGCTTCTGAAACTTTTGATCCTCAGCCAAATTTGTCAATTGCTGAAGCTTATCTAAATGTAGCGGCCAATCCTCCCCAATATTTTTATCAATTAACTTAGCAAGCTTGGGATTACATACTTTCAACCAACGACGGGGAGTTATACCGTTTGTGACATTCGTTAATTTCCTTGGCCATATTTGGTGAAACTCTGGAAACAAGGACTTTTTAACAAGGGATGAATGCACTTCAGCCACGCCATTGACTGCAAAAGAGCCAATCACTGACAAATTCCCCATACACACCATTTTTTCATGGCCTTCTTCGATAACTGATAGCTTTTGTTTTTTCTTATCATCCCCCGGCCATATTTTCTCAACTTCAATCATAAAGCGGCGGTTAATCTCATAAATGATTTCTAAATGCCTAGGTAGAATTTTAGCAACCATACTTACAGGCCACTTTTCTAGGGCTTCGGGTAAAAGAGTGTGATTAGTATACGCAAAGGTATTAGTACAAATTTCCCATGCTTGCTCCCATTCTAATTTGGCTCGGTCTACTAATATTCTCATTAACTCTGGGATGGCAATGGCTGGATGAGTATCGTTAAGTTGGATGACAACCTGACTAGTAAAGCGCTTCCAGTCGTCTCCATTGGCTCGTTTGTAACGACGAATAATATCTTTTAACGAACAAGCACTAAAAAAGTATTGCTGAATTAACCTAAGCTCCTTACCAGCCTGAGTTTCATCATTTGGATATAAAACCTTTGATATAGTCTCTGCTTGCACGGTTTCTTTTTGCGCATCCACATAACCACCAGCATTGAATACATCCCAGTTAAAATAACCCGATGCTTGGCTTTGCCACAACCTAAGTATATTTACGGTTTTACCTCCGTATCCCACAATAGGAATATCCCAAGGTAACCCTTTAACAATTGAACCTGGGTGCCATTCTTTCTCTATCTTACCGTTTGCGTCGTATTTGGTTTCTACAAAACCATAAAGAGGGATCTCTTGAATGGACTCTGGGCGGCATATCTCCCATGGATTCCCATAATCTCGCCAGCTATCTGGTCGCTCAATTTGCTTACCATTTTTAATTTCTTGGCGAAATAATCCATTTTCGTAATGTAACCCATACCCTATGGCGGGGTAATCTAGGGTGGCTAAAGAATCAATAAAACAAGCTGCCAAACGCCCAAGCCCACCGTTGCCAAGGGCCATATCAGACTCTTCTTCCATGATATCAACAATGCTTATACCTAATTCTCTTAACGCCATCTCTGTAAGCTCAAATAATCCGAGGTTATGTAAATTATTTGACATTAATCTGCCCATTAAAAACTCTGCAGAAAAGTAATGAACTGCTCGGGTGTCATTTAAGTAGTGGCTCTTTTGAGTTTTGCGGACTTGTTCTAAAACTTGCTCTTGAACGGCTGCACAGGTTGCTTTCCACCAAGCATGATTATTGGCTTTGTTCTCATCAGTCCCTAATGAACAATGAAGATGGCGCACTATGGCATCTTTAATGACTTTTTTGTTGAAAGGCTTTGTTTTAATGGACTTTGGAGAATTTGATATCATTGACTACCTCATTAAAAATTTAAAAACCTTATCTTCTTGACTATGGCCAGCTTTGAAAACCAAGTTAACCATGTGCAGATAAAATTTAATGATGTAGTTTTAACAGGAATTCTGCAGAATATATATATTAAAAATATGTTAAAAATAAAAAACCGCACTTAACATAAACTGCTAAGTGCGGTTTTAATTAGTTTAAGTTGCTTACTTGTTACTAAACATTGGCAGATTTAAAAACACTTTCAACCAAGGCTTGTGCCTCTTTCACTAATAAAGCTAAGTGCTCTTCACCATTAAAGCTTTCAGCATAAATTTTGTAAATTTCTTCAGTACCTGATGGACGAGCAGCAAACCATCCATTCTCTGTACTTACCTTTACCCCACCAATTGCCGCATTATTTCCCGGCGCATGGGTTTGAATATTAGTGATAGTTTCACCGGCTAACTCTTTAGACTGAATGACACTTTTATCCATTTTACTCAAGACTTGTTTTTGAGCATGGTTGGCGGCAACATCGATTCGGGTATAAACAGGAGCCGAGAATTTCTCAGTCAGATCTTGATAATGTTCACCAGGATCTTTACCTGTTACAGCGATAATTTCAGCCGCTAATAAACATAAGATAATACCGTCTTTGTCAGTAGCCCAAGGTTTACCATTACGACGTAAGAAAATACCACCAGCACTCTCTTCACCTGCAAAGCCAATTTCGCTGCCTAACAACCCTTGTACAAACCATTTAAAGCCCACAGGCATTTCAGCAATCTCTTTACCTAACCCTTTTACAACGCGGTCAATCATGCTGCTCGATACTAGTGTTTTCCCCACCTTGATATCTTGCGGCCATTCTGAGCGGTGTTGATATAAATATTGAATTGCAACGGCCAAGTAATGATTTGGGTTCATCAAGCCACTTTTTCGAGTAACAATACCGTGGCGATCAAAGTCAGGGTCATTACCAAAGGCCACATCAAACTTATCTTTTAGATCAATCAATCCAGCCATAGCATAGGGAGAAGAACAATCCATTCTAATCTTGCCGTCTTTATCTCGGCGCATAAAACCAAACTGCTGATCAACATTGCGGTTTACAACCTCAATATTTAAACCATAAGTTTGGGCTATTCGATCCCAGTAGCCTAAGCCTGCTCCACCTAACGGGTCCGTACCTAAAACTAACCCAGCTTTTTTGATAGCTTCCATATCAATGACTTCACCCAACTGAGCAATGTACTTTTCAGCAAAATCTACCTCAGTTACATATTCCGACTGATAAGCATCACGTAAACTAATTCGTTTAACATCGACTAGGTCATTACTAATAATTTCATTCGCTCTTTGCTGAATGACATTAGTAACATCACTATCAGCGGGACCTCCATGGGGCGGATTGTATTTAAATCCTCCATCTTCTGGTGGGTTATGGGAAGGAGTAATTACCACTCCATCACCAACCAATTCAGCACCACTTGCGTTATGTTCTAAGATAGCGTGAGAAATAACGGGAGTGGGTGTATATCCTCGATTTTCTTGAACGACCAAAGATACGCCGTTTGCTGCTAATACCTCTACCGCAGTAGAAAAAGCAGCTTCTGATAATGCGTGGGTATCCATTCCCATAAATAATGGACCTGTTACCCCTTTTTCTAATCGAAACTCAGCCAAAGCCTGACAAATGGCAGCTATGTGAGTGTCGTTAAATGTGCAAAGTAACGAGCTACCTCGATGCCCTGATGTCCCAAAAGACACAGCTTGTGTGCTGTCACCTTTGGTTGGTTTATCGGTATAATAAGCACTTGTTAATTTTGCTACGTTAACTAACTGTTGCTTAGATGCGGGTTTTCCAGCTTCAGGGTGCAGAGCCATAATATTCCTTAATTTTTGTTATACATGTTCAGGTGCAAAAACTGCTATTAAACGTTCAACTTGTGATCCATCGAATCCCATAGTCTGTGCTACTTCTTTGAGCATATTAATCTTTTTAACTGTATTGTTGTTAGTGATAACCCAATACTCTGACCCAGGAACATTCTTAGGATTTGTGCTGCTCCCAGTTTCAAGTAATGTCTCTTTACTTGTTGCAAAATAGGTCCTATTGCGGCCACTCATACCTAGTACCTTACTAAATAATCCTTGGTGATGCTTATGAATAACCGATAAAACCAGTAACCAGCGCTCGACCATTTTAGGAATACTGGTAAGTTGTTGGCCTTCTAGCTCCGCAAATACTGCATCTGCTTGGCATGGGCCTGCAACGGGTTTAGGAAGGGGAGCCTGTGTAACAACAGGGCTGTCTGTTTTGGTAACACTAGATTGTGAAGGTTTAGCAACATCAGGCATAACTAGGCGTCTTAAAATATCTGAAGCGCTTTCACCAATATCTTGGGTTTGAGATGCGATGAAATGGTATAAATCATCATCTATCTGAATACTTTTCATTTAATTCTTTTTCTTAAAACAACATAGTGTTTAATTATACGTATTGGCGCGATCAATTCACCGATTAATTTAATATCATACCCAAGTATCAGTAAAATAATCTTAAAAGTCATTTGCTTAGGCTAGAATTATTTACCTAAATAAATCACGTACGACTCCCAATGACTCAGAACCAATTAACAAATGCTACCCATACAATTAGTCAAGTTCTTATAGGGAAACAAGAACAGGTAAAACTCGCGCTAACCTGTTTAGTTGCCAATGGACACTTATTAATTGAAGATCTTCCGGGCATGGGTAAAACCACCCTATCCCACGCTTTAGCAAATGTACTAGGTTTACAGTATTCACGTATCCAATTTACCTCTGATTTACTGCCTGCAGATATGTTAGGCATAAATATATTCGATAACAAAGAGCAGACATTTCAGTTTCATCCTGGTCCAGTCTTTAACCAGTTGGTGCTAGCTGATGAAATTAATCGAGCCAGTCCTAAAACTCAAAGTGCATTATTGGAGGCCATGGAAGAAGGACAAGTCAGTTTAGATGGTAGAACCCACAATTTGCCCACCCCCTTCTTTGTAATTGGTACTCAAAACCCACAACACCAATCAGGAACCTATCCATTACCGGAGTCTCAGCTAGACAGGTTTTTAATGCGCATTCAGTTGGGGTACCCGGATAAAGCAGCAGAAAAGAGCATGTTGCTTTCAAATGATGAGCTTTTAAAAGATACAATTGAGCCTATTATTTCAGTTGATGACTTTTTAAAAGCCCAACAAGAGGCAAGGTTAGTACACGCCTCAGACAATATTCTTAATTACATTTTGGCTTTAGTGACTTTTAGCCGTGAAAGTAATGAATTTGCAAATCCCTTATCCCCAAGAGCAACAAAGGCACTGTTAAGTGCCGCTAAAGCTTGGGCATATTTGGATAACCGAGATTATTTAATACCAGAAGATGTTCAAAAGGTTTTACCCGCAGTCGCAGAACACAGATTAAGAAGTGCTTCAAGCGACTTCAGTACTCACGGTAGCCTAAGTCAAATTCTCCTTGAAGCAATCGACCCTATAGCTATGTAGCGACAAAGACACTATGGCAATCATTCAAAGGCAGTTCGATAAATGGTTAGATAAACGTATTCCTGTGGCCAATCAGTACCACTTTAATCACAAGAATATTTTCATACTCCCCTCTAAATTTGGCACTCTGTTTTTAGGATTGTGTGGGCTACTATTTTTACTTGGTACTAACTATCAAAACAATTTAATGCTGTTACTCTGTTATTTCTTAGTTTCCGTATTCTTAGTTAATTTATTAACAAGCTATATCAATTTTGCAAAGATACGCATACATATGGGTAAAGCCCAAGAAGTATACGCAGGAGACAACTTTCATCTTCCCGTATGGCTCAACCCTGACAATCACTTCCCTATGGCAAATGGCTTAATTACACTTAGATTTAAAAGCCATAACAAAAAAAAGCTAAAGACCACTACTAATCATGACACTCACCTTGACAACAACAGCTTTAGCAACCCAGTTACATTGGCATTTTTATGCCAACAAAGAGGTACATTAACACTTCCTAGAATAACCGTTGAGAGCTTTTATCCATTAGGGCTTTACCGCTGTTGGACTCACATAGCTTTTCCTAAAGCGATTACTGTATTCCCTAAACCTATCCCTTGTGACATAGCGCTATTCTCCAAAGCCCAGGAGCAGTTAGAGCAGACCGAGCAAATGGATTACCAGTTATCAGGACAGAACGAGTTTTCTCATTTAAAAGCTTATCAACAAGGAGACCCATTAAACCATGTGGCATGGAAACAGCTGGCAAAAGGCCAAGGCATGATAAGTAAACAGTTTGTTTCTGAAGAAAGTCAGGTTGGCTGGCTTAGTTTAGATAAGACCATACCTAGTGTTGGTTTACCTATACACCAAAGGCAGGAAAATCGACTCAGCAAGCTTTGTTATCAGGTAATTGAACTAAGCCGAAACAACCAAACTTTTGGCTTGGATTTAAGGAGCATAACAATTCCACCAAATTCTGGCCAAGCCCACCGTTTGGCCTGTTTAACAGCCTTAGCTACATTCAGTGAAACCCTTTGATGATTAATCTTCACCACTCAAACAATGAACCTGCAGCTAAACACTCAGTGAAAAGCATCACCTTAGTGATCCTTGCTATTACCTTAGTGTTAACTAGCTTAAGTATTTATGAGTCTGTACTTAGTTGGGTAATGATTATAATCGGTTGCAGTGGTGTTATTCGCGGCGCTATATACCTTAAATACTACAAGCACCTCCCAACCATTCGTACCTTAAACTTGCTAGCTTTATTAAGTATATTGGGGTTAGTTTACTCTAGCCTTAACCAAGGAATACTGGAGATTATGGTTAATCTGCTCGTGTTAGCCTGTGCTTTAAAGCTAATGCAGGCAAGGCTAAAACGGGATGTCTATCAATTAGTTATCAGCTTGTTTTTTGTGATAGGCACTGGTTTCATTTTTAATCAATCACTTGTCTTCTACATTTTTTATTCTCTAATGAGCCTTGTATTGTTAGTTAGCCTAGCTTGCTTCCAAGCACCTAGCTTACCTATAAAACAACAGACTAAAATAGTGTTAAAACTGAGCTTACAAGCCCTTCCCATCAGTATTTTATTGTTTCTAGCACTCCCCCATTTGCCACCATTATGGCAAGTTCCTACATCTAAAAGCTTTGAAACAGGCCTTACTGATGAAATAACACCAGGAGATATAGCTCAGCTATCCCAGTCTAGTGAGCTGGCCTTTAGAGCCACATTTCAAGATAGGATCCCAGAAGCTAAAGACAGATATTGGCGAGCAATTGTACTTGAAGAGTTTGATGGAAAAACCTGGCGAACGGCTCCTTTACGTAAAACCGTAGAACAACAATTCAAACGGCAAAACAAAAGGTTTTCTCCTATTCTTGCTGGTCCTTCCACCGAATACGACATAATTGTAGAGCCAACCCACCAAAGCTGGTTATTTGCGCTAGATTTAGCTATTCCTAGGGATGCAAAATCTAAAAATAATATATGGCAAAGTTCAGATTTTCGATTAGAAAATACCAAGCCTTTATTGAGCAAACACATGTACTCAGTGCGCTCATATCCACATGCCATGGCACAGCAAAGCTTTACTCAATTTGACAAACGCCTAAACTTAACTGTCCCAGAAACTGCTAACCCAGAAACCAGAAAGTGGGTAGCAGCACAGCGAAAACGCTACCCAAAAGATGCTGACTTTATTAATGCTTTGCTTTCATACTTTACTCAAGAGCCTTTTGTTTATACTTTGCGACCAAAGTTAATGTCTGTTGATCCTATTGATACGTTTTTATTTGAGGAGCAAGCTGGTTTTTGTAGCCATTACGCCAGCGCATTGGCATTCATGTTACGTTTAGGCGATATTCCAGCTCGTGTGGTAACGGGTTACCAAGGTGGAGAGTTAACACAAAAGGGCCAGCAAGCACCCTATCTAAGTATTTACCAATACGACGCACATGCCTGGGTTGAAACTTGGACCCAGCAAACTGGGTGGAAGAGAATAGATCCTACCGCACTGGTGTCTCCCGATAGAATTGAGTTCGGCCTACAAGATGCAATGCAACAAGAGGGCAGCTTTCTTTCAGGCTCGCCTTTTTCACTTAACCATATGAAACATATCCCATGGCTTAATAAAGTAAGATTATTTTTAACTGATTTAGATTACGACTGGAGCCGTTTTGTTTTAGGGTTTGATGACAATAAACAGCATGATTTATTTAAATTAATATTAGGTAAAGTCACGCCTGATAGACTATCGATTTTAGGGCTGGGGATCTTTTCCCTCGTGGCACTAATGTTAGGCTTATTTTTCTTACCACACTGGTTAATAAAAACCTCTTCTACAACACAAAGAATATACGGATTAGCTTTAGCCGCACTTGAAAAAGCTGGGACAATACGCCCCAGTTGGCAAGCTCCCCATAGTTTTTGTCAAATAGTACAACAACAATATCCACAGCCAGTCAGCCAAGCTTTTGCTGACATCACTAAGCTCTACTTACGTTTGCAATATCAAAATGCTGCGAGTACGTCGAGCCCTGGCTTAACCACTAAGCAAGCCCACAAGTTAATGACAAAACAGCTTACCGTCCTTAAAAAAGAGTTGGCTAAGATAAAGTAGTCACTCTAGATTAACGGCATTTTAGTTACACTATTACCTTCGCTAGGACATTAATTTATGGCATAATTTGCGCCGAATTTTACTAGCTGCCTCAACGCTAGGCAGCAGACTAGCCTTAAACATCATATATAGAGAAACGACCGTGCTTACCACTGCTAATATCACAATCCAATTTGGCGAAAAGCCTTTATTTGAAAACGTATCTGCCAAATTTGGTAATGGTAATAAATACGGTTTGATCGGCGCTAATGGCTGCGGCAAATCAACCTTCATGAAAATAATTGGTGGTGATTTAGAAGCTACAGCCGGGAATGTGTCTATCGATCCAGGCGAAAGGATCGGTAAACTAAAACAAGACCAATTTGCATATGAAGAATACAGTGTCATAGATACTGTAGTTATGGGGCACAGTGAATTATGGGCTGTAAAGGCTGAGCGTGATGCTATCTATGCAAACCCTGAAATGACAGAAGCTGATGGAATAAGAGTTGCTGACCTAGAGTCTGAATTTGCAGAAATGGACGGGTATACCGCAGAGTCTAGAGCGGGAGAGCTACTAATAGGTGTTGGTATTCCTGTAGAGCAACATTTTGGTCCTATGAGTGAAATAGCCCCAGGTTGGAAATTACGGGTATTGTTGGCTCAAGTTTTGTTTTCAGACCCAGATATTATGCTTTTAGATGAACCAACTAACAACTTGGATATCAATACTATTCGATGGTTAGAAACCGTATTAAACGAACGCAACTGCACCATGATCATCATTTCACATGATAGGCACTTTCTAAACTCGGTATGTACTCACATGGCAGACATAGACTATGGCGAAATACGTCTATTCCCGGGTAACTATGATGAGTATATGACAGCCTCAACTCAAGCCCGTGAGCGTTTGTTGTCAGACAATGCCAAGAAAAAGGCTCAAATATCTGAGCTTAAAGCCTTTGTTAGCCGCTTCTCTGCTAATGCTTCAAAATCAAAACAAGCCACGTCACGAGCCAGACAGATAGATAAAATCCAACTAGATGAAGTAAAACCCTCTAGCCGTCAAAACCCCTTTATTCGTTTTGAAGAATCTAAGAAATTGCACCGCCTAGCCCTTGAGGTTGAAGGCTTAGCAAAAAGCTATGACGAAGAGCTATACAAAGATCTAGATCTCATGATTGAAGTGGGTGAACGAGTAGCTGTGATTGGCCCTAACGGTGTAGGTAAGACGACCTTACTAAAATGCTTAGTGGGTGACACTGAGCTTACCAATGGAAGTGTTAAATGGTCAGACAATGCAAATATTGGATACTATGCCCAAGATCATGCTGAGGACTTTGAAAAAGATCAAACACTAATGGATTGGATGTACCAATGGGCACAAGAAGGTGACGACGAGCAGGTTATGCGTGGCACCTTAGGACGTTTGTTATTTTCACAAAACGATATTCATAAATCGGTTAAAGTGATTTCAGGTGGAGAACAAGGTCGCATGTTATTCGGTAAATTAATGCTGCAAAAGCCTAACATACTAGTTATGGATGAGCCGACAAACCACTTGGATATGGAGTCTATAGAATCCTTAAACTTAGCATTAGAAAACTATAAAGGTACGTTAATCTTTGTGAGCCATGACCGCGAATTTGTATCGTCATTAGCTACCCGTATTATAGATATTCAACCTGACGGCATAATTGACTTTAAAGGTGACTATGAAAGTTATCTTGCTAGCCAAGGTATGTAAAACTTAGCAGGGCTCCTAATAACACTACTAAAAAAGCATCCGAAATATAGGATGCTTTTTGCTAAATACCATCAGTTTTTTTCTCGACAGACTTAAGTAACCTACTACGCATCAAAGCCAGAAAAGCAATGCCTAAAAACATCATTCCGACAGGCTCAGGAACTTCAGTAATCAACTGCAAAGGTAAAGTCTGAGTAACCGCTATGTTATCTAAAAAGTTACCTACTGAACCATAATAGGGTTCTGCAGAGGTAAAACTTAAAGTCGTCGTTAAATCCACCGCTTGGAAACTAGTAGTAAATACACTCCACTGCCCTACTTGGTGATCATCCATCAAGCCTGAGAATAAGTTAGTATCATTGTCGGCAATTAGATTAACCCAAAATGCTTCTTGATCACTGGCTCTTGCGCTATATGCAAAGCTGATATCATAAAACTCTCCCACTTCAGTCGCAAAAGTCTGAGATATAGAGTATGGCGAACGCCCTCCCCTGTGAGCGTTAAGCTCAATATGTTGACTGCCATCATAAGCAGCAACATTTTTAAAAGCATTCCAAATTTCTATATTGGAACCATTCCAGCCATCTACTGCACCTGCGTTAAACCAAGCCCAAGAATTGTCTTTTATTACAGTATCTTCAAAACTTCCATTAGAAATTAAATTTGCTGACGCTAAGGTACAAGTTGAAACGTTCATGATTAACATCACAACAAACATTCGAAACACGTGCATAGCTAATAGGCCCTAAGATTAATCCTTTTGATAGTCTTAGTATCAAGGGAAAACAACGAAGGAGCCACAAATATGGGGTATAGCTAACGATACAAGTGTATTGGATTAAGGTTTGGAGCCTAGCTGCAGCGAGTAAAAATGGGGGTGTAGATAGCAGAAAGCCATCAGACTAAGTGTCTAATGGCTTATCTTTTTTAAAAGTTAGTGGATTTGCAGTAACCAGTCTACGAAATGCCTTGCTTCAGACGTATTCGAAAAAATATTGATTTGTTGGCCTGATACGTCGGCAAACACCACTTTTTGTTTATTTACAGAAATGTTGTGCACTGGGCACTCAACACGGATCTGCGTTCCGTTATATGTATATGACATAATAAAACTCACTATAAAATGCTACGCGCATATTTAAAAATAAGCTCATTACAGTTTTGACGATAACTAAGAATTTGCATTTTACTGCACACCAGCAACGAGTCACTGAGTGCTTAATATTGAATAATTCGTCGAACAATAATTCAGCTTGTTATTGTGATTATTTAGCTTTTAGCTTAAACACCACGTTTTTAATGTTGGCTGACTGGATCAAAGAAAGACATAACATCGGAGGCTTGCATAGAGAGAGGTTAAGCAAACCTGAACATAACTTAACCCGTTTACAAACAATAAGCAATAACTTATTGGACCTTTTAGTCAACTATTAATCAATATTTAAAGTTGTAAACTGTTAATATATTTAAAAACCGACACGAATAGAGATTTAATTTGCAACGTATTGCGATTTTTGTTGATGTCCAAAATATTTACTACACCACGCGTCAGGCCTACGGTAGACAATTTAACTATCGCCGCTTTTGGCAGCATATTAATCATCAGGGTGATATCACCCTAGCGAATGCTTACGCTATAGATAAAGGCGACCAACAGCAGCAAAAGTTTCAAAGTGCCCTCAAGCATATTGGTTTTGATGTAAAACTAAAACCTTATATCCAAAGAAGTGATGGTTCTGCGAAAGGTGACTGGGATGTAGGCATTACTATCGACTTATTAGAGGCGGCTGAAACTGTAGACACTATCATTCTTTTGTCTGGAGATGGGGACTTTGATTTATTGCTAAAAAAAGTAAATGAAAAGTACGGCTGTAAAACCGAAGTCTATGGCGTGGCTGAATTGACAGCCAACTCTTTAGTAAACGCCTGCCAAATATTTCATAAAATAGACGATAGCCTTTTGCAGTAAGACAGTAATTTAGCTTATATCAGTTACTCTTTTGAAAATATTGTTTTGGCTCTGCTAGAGGTTATTTGCAAATTAACTGATTGCCCTACTGTTAAATTTATATCATGCAAAGTTCTAATTTTAACTAAATTGTTGCTTTGTGGCTCACCCGCTATTTGGATTTGATATAAACGGCTACTGCCTTCATAGCGCATTGAAAATATGGTGCCGTGCCCTTCTCTTCCACCCTCAAGAAGCTCGTTAACTTGCATAGATAAATCTTCAGGCCGTAACAACAAATAGACTGATGCCGTTGGTCTTAACTGTTCGTTGGCCTGCTCGACGGTTTGCTCAACGCCTAAGGCAGAAACAACACAAGTATTTTCTGTCAGCATTTGTGCACTAATAAAGTTAGTTTCACCGAGAAATCGAGCAACAAACTTGTTCACTGGCTGATTATAACAAACCTCTGGTTTATCAAGTTGCTCTAGTTTACCAGCCTGTAAGACTCCGATGCGATCACCAACCGATAAAGCCTCTTCTTGATCATGGGTAACCCAAATAGCAGGTATGCCAGCGGCCTTTAATGCACTGCGTATTTCCCAACGCAAATCATCCTTTAATGCGGCATCTAAGTTCGATAAGGGCTCATCCAATAAAATAAAAGCTGGCTGATGGGCTAACGTTCGTGCTAATGCAACACGTTGTTTTTGCCCACCGGATAAGTTATTCGGCTTAACGTGGCGAAACCTTTGTAAACCTAACGCCTCTATCCACCGCTCTGACTGGCGATTATCTTTTAATCTAAACGCGATATTTTGCTCAACCGTTAAATGCGGGAATAGTGCAAAGTCTTGAAAAACCATTCCCACATTACGTTGTTCAGGAGCAATATGTTCCTTAGCATTCGCGGTCCAATTTTGATGCACTATTTCACCTTTGGTAATGGGAGTTAACCCAGCTAAGGCTTTTAATATAGTAGATTTACCACAACCTGTAGGCCCAACTAACATAAGTATTTCATCGTTGGCTAGGGTTAGGTTTAGGTTCTCAATCACTGGCATATCGCCATAATGAATTGATAAATTATTAATTTGAATCATTAGCGCGAAGCTCCTTCATTTGACACAATATTGCCCCATCGCTCTGTACTAAACATAATAGCCAACCCTAAAGCAGAAAAGAAAAATAACATTAAACCAGGAATAGCCGCCCTACCAAAATACCCAGCTTCGTAAACACGCCATAGGTAGGTTGATAATGTTTCAAATTCAATGGGTCCTAACAATAAAGTCGCCGGTAATTCGCGCATCACTTCTAAAAAGACTAATGCCGCACCAGCCACTACACCACGCATAGTTAAGGGTAAGGTAATGCGCTGGTAAACTTCTTTTGGACTAGCACCTAAAACACGGGCAGCATTGGCTAAAGACCCATCTAAATTTTCAGTTGAACTGCGTATTGTGCCAACGGCTAAGGGTAAAAACCTCAACACATAAGCTAAGATTAGTAAGGCCAAAGTTTGATATAAAAACGGAAGTTGTAATCCTGCATATACTAAAGCGGTGCCCATAACGATGCCGGGAATACCAAAGCCTATAAATGTAATTCTTTCTAGAATACGCCCAACACGGCCTTTTGTGGCTGCATAAGCTAAAGGTAATGCAAAAATAACGGTAACTAGCGCAGCTAATAAAGATACATATAAGGAATTAAATGCGTATTGGATATCAAAATACTCTATTCCATCACGCCATAACCATAAAGAAAAAACCGCTAATGGCAATACGATAGCCAAAATAACCACTGGTAATGTTCCTAATATCAACAGCTTAGTTTGCCAATGATTAAGCCAAACGGTTAAGTGTTGCCCAGGCCGCTCTTGATTCACTTTAACCTTAGACTCCATATATAAAATCAATGCTACAACCACAAGCAACTGTAAAGACAACATAGCAGCTTGGCTTAAGCCAAAGGCGTTGTATTCAACATAAATTTCACTGGTAAATGTGGTTAAACCCATTATGGCAGGTGTCGCAAAATCAGATAATGCGTACATTGCTGCTAATAATGCCCCCCCAGCAACTGCGTTACGAATACGCGGTAACACGACAAACCAAATACTGGGTAATAAAGACATGCCCAATGTTCTTGCGGCATATACTTGGCTAGCATCTAAACTATTTAATGCTGACCTAGTGCTTAATAAAACAAACGGATAGGTGTATAACACCATAATCAAACTTGAGCCAAACAACCCATTAACTTCTGGAGTGCTTACCCCTAGTACGCTTGCGATTTCACCGCCGCCCCCAAAAGCAGCATAAAAGGTGAAAGCCCCTAAATAACTAGGCAAAGCCAAAGGCGAGGCAAATAAAATCAACCAAAACCTTTGCCATGGTAGATGTACGTAGGTGAGTATTAATGCCAGCGGAACACCTATAGCGACAGAGCCTAGGGCTGTAAAAAACATCAATAATAAGGTGTTACTAAGAATATCGAAATTACGTGCATCAAACATTTGTGCACTGTCTGATGCTAATGTAATTAAAATAATAACTGGGACAAAAGCCAAAAATGCTATAACTAATGAAAAACTATAGGATAAAGGCCAACGAGTTACACGGTGGATCATAACACTCCAGCGTTACGCATCAACACTAAGGTAGCTCTTATATCTGCCAGTTTTGTTAAGTCTATTTCAGGTGGCGATATGTCGGTCAAACTTGGGATACCCGTTGGGGGAGGTAATTGTCCTGCTAACGGGATTTCATATGCTTCACCAGACAAATAAGTTTGCACTTCTTTAGACAGTAAATAACGAATAAAGTCCGTGGCCGTTTTATTTTCACTCAACGCCAACACACCCGACACATTAACTAAACACCCTGCATCATTTTTACTGAAAGCTAATGCTAAATTAGCATCAGGTTTACCTGACTTAAGCCGAAGCGTGTAGTAATGATTCGCTAAGCCAAGATCCACCTCTCCTCGCTCTACTGCCATAACAACACCTAACTCACCAGCATATTTTTTAGCTTTTTTATTCATGGCTTTTAACCATTGAGTCGTTGCTTTATCGCCTTCAAGCATGCGCATCGCTGTAATAAAAGATTGAAATGACGCATAAGCAGGCGCCCAAGCTATTGATAAATCTGAATCAGGTAAAGCCATGATGTCATCAGGGATTTTATCTACCGACACTCGGGTGGGATTGTAAGGCAAAGTACGAATACGACCAGAAATAGGCGCCCAATTAGTAAAGCGAAAATTACTTTGTAATTGGCGAGTTAAATCACTCGGTAGTTCTTTTGCCAACCCTTCGCCAACTATTTGACCAATAGTACCTGAGTCAACAGCCCAAAATAAATCAGCTTGACGAACACCTGCTTTAGCTTCAGCCATAATGCTATTTGCTAAAGCAGCTGTTGGTCCGCGGCGAATGTGTAATTTAAATTTTGGGTTACGCTTTTTTATCGCATTGAGAACATCTTCATATAAACCTCCCTCACCTCGGCCTAGATATAGCGTTAACTCCCCTGTTAACTCAGGTAAATCATCCACTGAAACGGCATGACTCGAAGCAGCAAAACTCGTTGCTGATAAAAAAGGGAAGGCGCTTACTACACCTAAGCAAGTAAGTGTTTTAATTAATGTTCTACGTTGCATAAATTAGAATACGTCCTTTTTAGTTTTTGCTTTATTTTCTAATAACATTTTTGCTTTCGCTAACTTTTTACTCATAGCCGTCACTATTTCACGCACTTGATCAACAGATTTGATGTTTTTAATGGCTAACGGTAATGTTACGTTAAAATCTTTCTCTAAATCTTCAACTAATTTAGCATCTAAAGCGATTAATTCACCTTCCACACCTTCGAATAAATTAAGGTAGGTATCGTGAACTATAGTTGTAGCCGTATCTGTTAATTGTTCTGCGTATTTTGCAACAACTGAGTGGATGTTTTTATCGATTACAACCAATGCTTCAAGTGAATTCTTTGGAGCTTCATCACTTGTTTTAACTTTAGCTAACAAACCCTCGTCTTGAAATTTGGCCGCCATTTTAACAGCTCCTAATGCTTGCCAAAGTGCTCTTTCTAACTTTACTTGTTCAGCCCTTACATCTGCTATTGGAGAGTTTTTATCGATGCTACCTTTTACACCGTATAAGCCCTGCCAAATTGATGCATAAATGAGTACATAATTAGTTTCAATTGCCGCATGAAAATCGACTGCTTCCCAGTGCTCAACCAACGCATCTGGATGAGCCGCCTTAGCACCACTTTTTTGATAAGTACCGACAATGCCATCAACTTTAGTAGATAACCAGTTGACCTCTTCTTCATATTTTTTAAGGTTATCTGAAAGATGGTTGACATGCTCTCCAATATCACCGTTAGCTAAAACAGAAAAACTAGTGAGACCTATTAAAATTAAAAGGCTTTTCATTGTCGTAAGTATATATTTTGAAACGTTTTTCATTACCGTTATTCCTTAAGTTAACATCAATGGACAATTATATATGAATGAGAATCATTCTCAATATATAAGATGAAATATTGCATTGAAAGTAACTTTATATAAGCTGTTACTATTAAGTTGATACTCTTTATAGAAGGATAGAAACACCAATATTTTACTACTTTTATTAGTCTGACTTTACCACTACAAACAAGGGGTCAAAGTCAAATACAAACAAATATGTCTGTATAAAGTTCAAGCCACAAAGGTAAATAGAGACTATGATTACCTGCGCAAATTATTGCAGATAATTTATTGAAATAGTCTCAAACCAGTACCTAAATTTTTTAGCTTTTTCTAAGACGATCAGCCACCAAAAATGCCATTTCTAACACTTGATCAGCATTTAAACGAGGGTCACACTGAGTTTTATAAGCCTGAGCAAGATCATCATCACCAATTTGGTATGCGCCGCCTGTACACTCAGTCACATGTTGACCTGTCATTTCTAAATGAATACCACCAGCGTGTGTACCTTCTGCTTCATGGGCTGCAAAAAACTGCTGAATTTCTTTCAAAATTGCATCGAAGTTTCTGGTCTTATAACCACTAGAGGCTTTAAACGTATTGCCATGCATAGGATCTGAACTCCACACAACTTTACGCCCTTCTTGCTTAACTCTGCGTAATAGCTTAGGCAAGTTAGCTTCTAAATTGTCAGCTCCCATACGTGTAATAAGGGTCAAGCGACCTGCTTCATTTTTAGGGTTTAAGGCATCAATTAGTTGAATTAGTTCATCTTCTTGCATACTAGGCCCAACTTTCACACCGATTGGGTTATGAATACCGCGGAAAAACTCTAAGTGTGCGTGATCTAACTGACGGGTCCGTTCGCCAATCCAAAGCATATGGGCAGAACAGTTGTACCAATTACCTGTGAGTGTATCTACACGGGTTAAGGCTTGCTCATAATTTAACAACAAGGCTTCATGGGAAGTAAACAAACTAGTTTCATGCAAAGTTGGAGTATTGGTAGAATTGATCCCCATTACATCCATGAATTCTAAAGAGTCCTGAATACCTTTTGCTAAATCTTGATAACGACTTTTAAGAGGGTTGTTTTCAACAAATGCCATATTCCAACGATTTACTTCATGCAAATCAGCTAGCCCGCCTTGTGAGAACGCTCTCAATAAGTTAAGAGTTGAAGCACCACGATGATAGGCTTCTATCATACGCTCTGGATCAGGTTGTCGAGCAGCTTCAGTAAACTCAAAACTATTAATAATATCACCACGGTAACTTGGTAAAGATACACCGTTAATCGTTTCAAAGTCACCAGAGCGAGGCTTAGCATATTGTCCCGCCATGCGAGCAACTTTAGTTACTGGGCATCTTCCTGCGTAAGTAAGCACAATTGCCATTTGTAAAATAACTTTAAAAGTATCGCGAATTTTAGGTGCGTTAAATTCATCAAATGACTCAGCACAATCACCGCCTTGTAATAAAAAGCCTTTGCCTTCAGCCACGTTTCCTAATTGGCTAAATAGATCTCTGGTTTCAGCAGCAAACACTAAAGGTGGATAGGTCTTTAGTTTGCTCTCAACTTCCTCTAGGTGCTTTTTATTCTGATAAGTTGGTTGTTGTAATATTGGCTTTGAACGCCAACTATCTGGTTGCCACTGACTCACGACTTTTCCTTTGTAAAATTTGGTTATATTGACTAGCAAGTTTCAACTGCACGGTTAGCCAACGATTATGGGGTGCAGAACATAGTGGGTATAGCGCTAAATAGCAATATTTACTCACAGAATTTTGCATTCTTTACACTTCAACCCTTGGGTTATAGCAAGCTTAAAGCACTATTGTTTCTTTATATGTTTTATTAAACCTGTAGAAGCTAGCTCAATTAAATCTAATACGTACTCAAACCCTCTTTTGCCACCATAATATGGGTCCGGCACTTGGTTTTCTTCGCTATCAGCATAATCAAGAAAGAGCGCTACTTTATCTTCAAGCCCTTCAGGACAAATAGCTAATAGATTACTAATATTTTCGTTATCCATACCTAGTATGTAGTCAAAATTCTGAAAGTCTTGCACATCTACTTTTCGACATTTGATACCTTCAAAGCTATAGCCTCTGTTTATCCCTACTTCTTGGGAGCGTTTATCTGGAGAGGCACCTGTGTGATACCCAGCTGTTCCAGCCGAGTCGATGTTCAAATCTAGTCCAGCTTCTATCGCTTTCTTTCTAAACACAGCTTCAGCACTTGGGGAGCGACAAATATTGCCTAAACAAACAAAAAGTACTGAGATTTTGTTACCTTGCATGTATCTCACTTTTATTGTGAATAATCGTGTGCGGTATTCTAACTGGATAGAAACATGAGTCCATAGCTAGAAGATGAATAGAATGAAACCTAAGGTAAAACTAAGTAAACTTTGTCTATAAAAAGTGTTATGCAGCATAATTACCCTTTTAAATATTAGCCTTGGTGTTACCCCTATAGCTTTTAGGAAAGACAAAGCCCTGATTGAATTAATGTTAAGGCTAAATTTACTGCTACACCGCTAACCTGCCACAGGCCAAAGTGAACAAAAATTGGAGTGATATGAAAGTATTAATGTTAAGTAGTTCCCGAAAAAGAGATGAAGAGTATTTACAACACGGGCTATCGTTCATCAATTCTCATCTTAATGCGATTAAAGAAGTATTATTTATCCCTTATGCTGGTGTTACTTTAAATTGGGATGACTACACACAAAAAGTTCAAGACGCTTTACCTCTGCTAACCATAACTGGTATCCATGAATACCCTAATGCTAAAGAAGCATTGCAAAGTGCTAAAGCTATTTTTGTGGGAGGAGGTAATACTTTTAATCTTTTAAGTCACCTTTACCAGCAGGATATTTTAGTTGATATTCAGCATAAAATTAAGCAAGGAACACCGTATGTGGGTTGGAGTGCAGGATCTAATATATGTGGCAATAGCATTCGTACAACAAATGATATGCCTATAATTCAACCCCCAAGCTTTGAAGCTTTGAATTTTGTCCCCTTTCAGTTAAACCCCCATTACACAGATTATCAAGCGCCAGGTCATAATGGTGAAACTCGTGCTCAGCGCATTGAAGAATTTTGCGTCTTAAATCCTAATATGCCTGTTATCGGCATACGCGAAGGCAGTGCCTTATTGTTAGAAAATGGCAGACTAACTCTAAAAGGTGAACTAGATGCAGTAGTATTTACAGCCAGCTGTACTGAAAAAACTAAAATTGCTAAAACGAAGCAGACAATCATTAAGCGCAAACAAGACCTCAGCCATTATTTACAAAAGTAAGTCACTCAGGCTAGTGGGCCTCACTCGAGCATACTAGCAAAATAGTTATAAATTAAGGCTTGAAAAATCTAGGTATGCGACTGCAGACTGAGGCTCTGAAACCTGTGGCACCGCCCCTAAAAATGGCGCATTGATTAAGGTCTTTAGGCTGTTGATATTTTCATTTAGCATTGGCATATCAGGGTCTATAAGATTAGCGACCCACCCTGCTATGTTTAAACCATCTTGTTGTATTGACTCTGCCGTCAACACTGCATGATTAAGACAGCCAAGCCGCATTCCCACCACTAAAATCACAGCTAAGTTATTCTCAACTACAAATTCAGATAAATACCTTGGCTTACTATCTGAATCTAGGCCAAGAGGTAAACGCCAACCTCCAGCCCCTTCGACTAATAAAACATCTGGTTTTTTATCTAACAAATGGATTAAGCCTTCATTGACTAGCTCAAGTGAAATGCTAGCTCCTATTGCTGCAGCGGCTAAATGTGGCGCTATTGGGGGTTCATACGCAATAGGGTTAACTTCCTTGTAGCTTAACTCGAGAGTAGAACAACCAAGAAGTGTTAATGCATCTTGGTTGCGAAGGCCTGCCTTTATCATAGAGCACCCAGCCGCAATAGGTTTATAGGCAGCAGTTTTGTAGTGTTTATCTGCCAACCCTTGCAACAATGCGGCACTAATAAATGTTTTTCCTACTTCGGTATCTGTGCCTGTGACGAAAAAAGTACGACATCTAGAAGTTAAATCTTTCAAAATCATTCCTTAGGGCTTTACGCAGCGTAAAAAGCTGATCTGATAAGACAATGGTAACTGTGAGTTTTCTGAGTATTTCATCTGATAGGCCAATTCTAATCGGGCGATTGTGTCACGGTTAAGGGCTTTAAGCCCCTGTATTGAATTATTTAAAACCTCAGTAGAACTATTGATTTTAGGTAAAACAACATTTGCTCCAATGGATTTTATAGACGCTAAAAGCCCTCTAATGTCTTGATGCCAAGTTATATATTCTTTGTCTACTGTAGTAACCAATAATTCTTGGGCCTTTGCTGCCTCATACCAACAACTTGCTGATTTAAATTCATTTGTATGGCGGTGCTCATCCACTTCTAGCCAACTATCATTTAATTGATGAAAAGAGCCTGCACACATAATTCCCAAAATAGCAGTAGCACCAGGTTTCATAACACGACTGATTTCAGATAATGCTTCAAATTCATTGCTACACCACTGCAAAGCCATAGATGAAAACACCAGATCAACAGACTTATCTGCTATAGGAAGTTGCTCTGCATCCCCTTGTAACCATTGAATTGACTTTGTTCCGTGTAAATCCTTATGTTTAGCACTCTCCTGCTTTGCATATTCAAGCATTCCATAGGCTAAATCCATAGCGATCACTTTGTTACATTTAGCTATCAGTTGCTGGCTAATTCGGCCAGTACCACAGCCAATATCGAGCCCTAAACTACTTCCACTAGGCAGCATATTTAAGCCATCAAAAGCAATATCTAACTGAACATCAGCAGCGCTATTGTATGTATGCGCCGCGCGACTAAATTGCTTTGCAATACGGGATTTATATTTTGCAGTAAGGTTCACGAGTTTATTCAGCCCAATAAACAAAGCTGTAAGCCATCTACCAATGCCTGAATATCTCTCTCATCATGGGATGCACTTATGGTAATACGCAATCTATCTGTATGCTTTGGAACCGTAGGATATCGAATAGCAGACACCCACAGGCCTAAGTTCTTCAACCTCTCACTTGCTGCCAAGGCTTTTTGCGGCTCGCCAATCAAAACGGGCTGAATAGCCGTATCTGAAGGCATTAATGTTAGCCCTGCACTCCTCGCTAATTCTTTAAATAGGGTAATTCTTGTCTTAAGTATTTGGCGACGTTCGTCTGCTAATTTAGCTTGTAAACTCATTAATGTGGCATAAGCCTGCGCCGCTGGCATAGCGGTGCTATAAATGTAGTGACGAGAGAAATTTATAAGGTACTCAATAAGCTCTTCACTGGCCGCGATAAATGCACCGGCCGTACCTACAGCCTTACCAAATGTACCCATTAAAATAGGGATTTGCTGCTGTGAAAGATCCAGTTTTTCCACCACACCTAAGCCCGTCTTCCCTAAGGTGCCAAAGCCATGGGCGTCATCTACCATAAGCCAAGCAGAGTGATTATCAATTAAAGGAACAATACTTATTAAAGGGGCTTGGTCACCATCCATGCTAAACACACCTTCGGTTGCGACTAAGGTATTTTCTGTATTGGCTTTAGCTAGTAAGGTTTTTAGGTGGGAAATACTATTGTGTTTAAAACGGGTCAGTGTAGCGTTAACACCTTGAGCCCCTTCAATAAAAGAAGCATGCATAAGCTTATCTGAAATGATCGTATCAGCAGCCTTTGAGTTACTATGACCAAACAAAGCTTGGCATATAGCTTGATTTGCAGAAAAACCAGAATTAAATAATAAAACCCTGTCACGATTAAGGCGCTCAGCTAGGTATACCTCCAAGGCTTGATGGGCGCTTGTATATCCAGTTACTAAGGGAGATGCTCCACTGCCTGCACCAAATTCTGCTAAACCATCTGCCCAAGCCTGCATCACCACAGAAGAGCGACGCATTCCTAAATAATCATTGCTTGAAAAATTAATGTAATGTTTACCGCCAACTTGGATAAGTGGCCCAGTTGCAGCCTCGACAACTTCTCTTTTACGATATAACCCATCTTGCAATCGAGCCGTCATCGCCTCAGTGATAAATTTAAATGCCATTAGCTGGTAACTGTATCCACTTGATTTGCTGTTGCATCGTAGAATAAATCATCTGTCACTTTATTTTCTGAAAACTTGTCTTCAATTTCTTCAAACAGTGCAGCCTCATGAGCTTCGTCTGAATATTCCCTTGTTTGCTTCGAATTTATACCCAGCTTTTTAAATAAAATAACGTCTTCATGGGTATCTGGGTTAGAGGTGGTCAGTAATTTACAGCCATAAAAAATTGAATTTGCCCCAGCCATAAAACACATAGCTTGCATTTGCTCATTCATAGCTTCTCGGCCTGCTGATAAACGCACATAAGATTTAGGCATCATGATCCTCGCAACCGCTATGGTACGAATAAATTCAAAGTAATCTAAGTCTTCAACATTTTCCATTGGCGTCCCCTTAACTTTAACTAACATGTTAATGGGTACACTTTCAGGGTGTTGCGCTAAGTTAGCCAACTGAGTCAATAAACCAGCGCGGTCTGTAGAGGTCTCCCCCATTCCAACAATACCGCCAGAACACACGTTCATACCAGCTTCTCTGACATTGTCTAAGGTGTCTAATCTATCTTGATAGGTACGCGTGGTTATTATGTCTCCATAGAATTCAGGCGATGTATCTAGATTGTGATTGTAGTAATCAAGTCCAGCTTGTTTTAACCCTAAAGCTTGCTCTCGACTCAACATACCTAATGTCATGCAGGTTTCTAACCCAAGTTTTTTAACCTCTTTGACCATTTCGGTCACATAAGGCATATCCCTATCTTTTGGGTTACGCCACGCAGCGCCCATGCAAAAACGCGTAGAGCCTGCAGCTTTAGCTTCTTTGGCACGTTGGATGACCTTTTCTATTTCTAAAAGCCGCTCTTTTTCTAACCCTGTGTCATAGCGAGCACTCTGGGGACAATACTTACAATCTTCGGGGCAAGCGCCCGTTTTTATTGATAGCAAAGTACTTACCTGCACTTGGTTTGGATCAAAATGTTGTCTGTGGATCATTTGCGCTTGAAACATCAAATCATTAAAAGGCATAGCAAATAAATGATTTACCTCTTTAATCGTCCAATCATGACGAACCTCACCTGCAAAGCTGGCAGCTGTATGTGAAGAGGACCCCAAATGTGATGTTGTAGACATAAATTATCCTTTAGAATATTTTAGCTTTACACTGCGTAAACTGGCGCTTAGTCTATGTATTGCAGACCCATTGTCAATTCATTTTAAAAATCAAACTTTACAAGCGAAGAAATATTGAACAACAAAGATTTAAACTTTGACCAAGAACATGTATGGCACCCTTACACATCAGCTATTAATCCCCTACCTTGTTACCCAGTAGAAAAGGCCGACGGAGTAAATATACATTTATCATCCGGTGAAACCTTAGTTGATGGTGTCTCCTCGTGGTGGACTGCAATACACGGATACAACCACCCAAGACTTAATCAGGCCGTAAAAAGCCAAGTAGACAACTTTTCTCATGTAATGTTTGGTGGTTTGACCCATCAGCCTGCTGTTGAACTGTGCCGTTCGTTAATCGATATCACCCCTATGGGTTTAGATAGAGTATTTTTAGCTGACTCTGGCTCTGTGTCTGTTGAAGTAGCAATGAAAATGGCATTGCAATTTTGGGCATGTCAAGGCAACAGCCATAAACATAAATTTATTACCCCCCGTAATGGATACCATGGAGATACATTTGCGGCAATGTCAGTATGCGATCCTATTAATGGTATGCACAGCTTATTTTCTGATGCGCTTTCGAAGCAGATTTTTGCACCGGCTCCACAGACACGATTTGACAAACACTGGAATGAGGATGATATCAAGCCACTTGAGCAGTTAATCTCTGCCCACCACAATGAGCTAGCCGCTCTCATTATTGAACCTATAGTCCAAAATGCCGGTGGCATGCGTATTTATCATCCAGAATACTTAAAGCGCTGTAGGCAATTATGTGATGATTATAATATCCTTTTAATCTGTGACGAGATAGCTACAGGTTTTGGCCGTACTGGCAAACTGTTTGCTTGTGAACATGCTGATATTAGCCCAGATATTATGTGCATAGGTAAAGCCCTCACAGGAGGATATATGACCTTAGCTGCCACCTTATGCACGGAAGATGTCGCACAAGGTGTATGCCAAGGTGAGCCTGGTGTATTTATGCATGGCCCAACCTTTATGGGAAATGCGCTTGCATGTGCAGTGGCCAATGCTAGCTTATCACTATTGCAGCAAGGTAAATGGCAAACTCAAGTGGCATCTATAGAAGTTCAATTAAAAGCAGAACTCACCCCATGTATTGAACTGGCCGCGGTAGCTGATGTAAGAGTATTAGGTGCAATAGGAGTTGTAGAAACTAAAACGAGCGTTGATGTGGCGAAGCTTCAAAAAGAGTTTGTGAAACGAGGGGTGTGGATAAGGCCTTTTGGCAAGTTAATTTATATTATGCCCCCCTACATTATAACACCAGAGCAATTAAGACAGCTCACACAAAGCATTTATAGCGTGTTAAATGAGCTCTAATCATGACACGCTATGACAAGCTACGTATTAAAGCTTTACGTGCACCGCCATTAAGGTTTGATTTCCTATGACTTCTGCTGTGTGTCCATGAACTTTAGAATTAAATTGTTCGTTTGGCTGCAGGCAATCTTTTGCGATAAACACATCACCGGCACAAAATAGCTTATGCTCACCAGAACGTAACCCTAAACGTAAGCTTCCAGTTCGGATAATAATCATGGTTGCATCACCTGCCATATGCCAATCACTAAAGTAACCTGGTTCACTTATACGATGCCGAAAGTTTTGAGCAGAAATTCTTGGTGAAATCATCAATCCATTGTAATCATCTATTGATACTTTCTCTTCTAGAAACTCTGAAAAACTTGTTTCTCCAGTGCGTTTATCGATTGGAGAAACTAATGTAGTCAATGTAATTATTCTGTCACTAGTTAATGTTTTTGCCATGCTCATCTCCATAGGAAATAAAATTATCCACTACAGGTAATTCTACCTATCATTAGATATGAATACTTATGTAATTTAGACACCAAAAAAACATCTAAATTTAAAAAGATAAAAACAACTAAGTAATTGTTATTAGATGGCATTTTAGTTATGTTTCAAGTTAATGGAAGTAAATTTACAGGGTGATTGAGTATGATGGATGAAGTGACAATTCTTTATATTGAGAATAACAGTGAAATACGTAAAGTTTACTCTCGTCTTTTTAGTTCAGTTTTTAACCATGTTATAGAAGCATCAAATGGCCTTGAAGGCATAACCAAGTTTAATAGCCATAAGCCAGACCTAGTCATAACCGAAATAACACTCCCGCATATGAATGGGCCAGAGTTAATTCAAGAAATACGCAAAACTAACAAAACAGTCCCGGTCATTTTATTCAGTGCCTTTGTAAAAGAGGATTTCATCCTAGACACCATCAAAGAGCAAATTAATGGATTGGTAGCTAAACCAGCAGATGATAAAACGTTACTCCATATCATTAATCAAGTTTTATCTGGTGACAAACTAGTTGACTCGAGTACCCAGCTTCCCTTTCCTAAATTAGCAGCAGAAAACAAAAAGATATACTCAGACAATACAAATCAACTAATGGTTGTTGGAATAGGCTCAAGTGCTGGAGGGTTAGAAGCCCTTACAACCCTCATTAGTGGCTTACCTAAAAATAACAACACCGCCTATATTATTGCTCAACATCTAAGCCCAAAACATAACACTATGCTAGTAGACCTACTAGCGAGGGAAAGTGCGTTAAAAGTACAGGAAGCTATGCATGAGCACTTTCTAGAAAGCGACGTAATCTATGTGACACCACAAAACAAGAATGTCGAGATAAATAGCCTTAATCAAATCATCTTATCTGCACCAGAAAAGCATTCTTTTTTACCTAAACCTTCTGTTAATCAGTTATTTATATCTATTGCTAAAGAAAAGAAAGAAAGATCCGTAGGTATAATATTATCTGGAACTGGCTCTGATGGCTGCCAAGGTATGAGAGCAATTAATTCAGAAGGCGGCATTACGATAGTGCAAAAGCCTAGCACTGCAAAATACGATGGTATGCCAATGGCTGCCATTAATGGCTCAGTTGTAGATATTCTTATTGAAGCAGAAAAAATTGGTGAGGAATTAGTTGCGTTAGCCAACTTCCCTAGGAATAAAGTCCTTAAAAAGCACCAAGTGAGCCCTGAAAACGATCATATTTCCGCTATTTTTGCTGCATTATACAAAATAAAACATGTAGATTTCTCGGTTTATAAAAAAGCTACTATCAGCCGCCGTATAGAAAGGAGAATGGTAGCACTAAAGATAAAAACGCTAGTTGAATACGTGCAGTTAATTCAAAGCAGCGAAAAAGAGGTTGATTTACTTTACAACGATATTTTAATTGGAGTCACCAGTTTTTTCAGAGATAAAGAAGCCTATTTATCTCTAGAAAACACATTAAATACCTACCTCAATGAAACGCATGACGCAAAAGAATTAAGAGTATGGATGCCAGGGTGCTCAACAGGGGAAGAAGCCTATTCAGTTGCCATTATAGTGAAAGAGTTGCTTTGTGAGCGAAACAATCCCCCTCAGCTAACAATCTTTGCCACAGATATTGATGAAAATTCGTTAAAAATAGCTCGACAAGGTATTTATAGTGAAGCCTCAACGGCTAACGTGTCAGAAGCTCATATAAAAGAATACTTCGTTATTAATAGTGATGAATTTGAAATAAAAAAAGATATAAAACAAAGCATTATATTTAGCTATCACAACTTATTGTCAGATCCCCCATTTAAGGATTTGGATCTTATTGTGTGTCGAAATCTGTTAATCTACTTTAACCTAGACGCACAAAATTGGATTATGCCAGCGTTTCACTACGCCCTAAAAACCAACGGCTTACTGTTTTTAGGAAAATCTGAAAACGCCACTAACTTTGAACACATTTTTGCGCCTATAGATAAACCTAACAAACTATTCAAAACCGTTGCAGATACCAGTAAGAACTATTCAGCTATTACTGTTAAACCACCCAAATATGTAAATAAGACTTCCGAGGTTCAGGTTGTCAGTGCCGAGGATACACCCATTCAACAAACAATTATCAATGAAGCTGCCAAGCTATTAATGCCTGACTTGATAGTCACCAACGAACAATTAGACGTGGTGTACAAAAAAGGGAATATTGACTTTATCTCAATTCCAGAGGGCTTTGTCTCCTATAATTTATACAAGATCGTTGATTCACGTTTAGCCATTGACCTTCGTAAACTATTTAGCACGTCAAAAAAAGAGGCAGGAATAAGTTCCAGTAACTATATTTCTATTCCCAATAAAAATGGCCAAGCAAGGCTTATAAAAATACATCTAGTCCCAGTATTAAATGGTCGTAATCAGATGTACATATTTTACTTTCAAAGTATATGTTCTAGTGATTTACCGATTGTTCGAACGAGTACCAATGAAATTGATATTTCATCAACTCAAGAGCTTGAACTTGAGTTGAAACAAACTAGGGAGCATATGCAAACTCTGGTTGAAGAGCTCGAAACATCCAATGAGGAGTTACAAGCTACAAATGAAGAGCTGCAAAGTGCCAATGAAGAACTGCAAGCGACAAATGAAGAAATGGAAACCAGTAACGAAGAACTTCAATCAACAAATGAAGAGCTTCAGGCTGCTTATGCAGAGCTCAAAGAAATATTCCATGAAAACTACGAAATAAAAGAGAAGAATAGTGCCCTCAATAGACGTTATGAATCTGTTTTAGAAAACATAAATGATGGCGTTATCATTACCAACCTTGACGGTTTGATCTTAAAAACTAACCATGCTGTACAAACATTTTCTGGTTTAACAAGAGAACAACTACTTGCCAAAAACTTAGTGGAATTATATTCCCATCATGAAAGTCCAAATTTTTCTAACCGAAAAAGAGAGTTAATAGAAAAAGGAAAATTTGGACCTTATATTATTAAGCTTGAACCCACACCAGATAAAATAACAACCCTTAAAGTGGAAGATTACATAAGTAATGATGAGCTTGGTAATACCCAAATATGGTCTTTTTCTACTGATATCTCCAAAGAAAGGCAAGCGTTAGCCGAACTATCATTAAGTCAAAAGAAATTCAAAACTACCTTTGATAACGCCAATATTGGAATTGCTCATGTTGGCTTAAACGGAGAATGGGTATCTGTAAATAGCACTTTATCAAATATGCTGAATTATTCGTCTGAAGAATTATTGACTCTTACTTTTCAGGATATTACCTACGCTGAGGACTTAAACCAAGATATGGAACTACTTAAGGAGTTGCTTGATGGAAAACGAGACTCCTACAAGATGGAAAAGCGCTACTACCGAAAAGATAAGACCTTATTTTGGGCCATGTTATATGTAGCTATAGTGAGGGATGGTGACAAGCCACTTTATTTTATTTCTGTTATCGAAGACATTGACCATCAAAAGCAAGTAAATTTAGACAGTATCCAAGCCAAGATGGTATTTAATACCACCCAAGAAAGTATTGTTATTACAGATAAAGAGTCGCACATTATCAACGTAAACCCTGCCTTTGAAAGCATAACTGGCTATAAAATTGATGAGATAAAAGGCAAAAAAATTGAAATTTTGCGCTCTAACCAACACTCCCCTGCTTTCTATAGCGAAATGAAGCGAACTTATACTCAAAGTGGTTTTTGGTCTGGAGAAATAATCAATAAAGCGAAAAATGGTGACTTCTTTCCAGTTTATTTAAATATAAGTGCCGTCAGAGATAACCAAGGAGAGATCATTCAATATGTTGGTGTTTTAACGGATATTTCAGTTATCAAACAATCCCAAGATAAAATTAAATATCTTGCAAATCATGATGCATTAACTGGGCTACCAAACCGTACCCTGTTTGCAGATAGATTAGAACACGCCCTACAGGAATCTCGTCGCTCTAAAAAACAACTTGCCATACTATTCATTGATTTAGACCGCTTTAAGATAGTAAACGACGGCTTAGGACATAATGTTGGTGATGCTATTTTAGTAGAAGTCGCCAAAAGGTTTACCAGTGTATTGAGATCAGTTGACACAATCGCTCGTATTGGTGGTGATGAATTTATCATTATTGTACAAGACTTAGACTCTGCTTTAAGTGCAGCTAAAGTTGCAGAAAACTTAATTCGATCGGTAAAAGAAGAAATAATCGTTGAAAATCACAAAATAACGGTAGGAGCGAGTGTAGGGATTAGCATTTACCCAACTGACGGACACTCAGCGGATGAGTTGATTCGCCAAGCTGACATAGCCATGTATGACGCCAAAGAAAATGGTCGAAATACTCACAGGTTTATATCTCAAGAGCTCTCTACTTTTGCCTTTGAAAAGGCCTCAATGGAGACATTAATAAGAGAAGGGCTAAATAAAAATGAATTCGAGGTTTACTACCAACCTATTATTAATTTGAGAACCCAAGAGACTGAACACCTCGAGGCCCTCATTAGATGGAATCATCCAAAACTTGGGTTAGTGATGCCCAACAGATTTATTCCCTTAGCTGAAGAATCAGATTTAATTACTGAGATTACCAGCTTTGTTGTATTTGAAGTAATGAATACCATTAAACACTTAAGAAACACCTATCAGTATGAATGCAAAATCTCAATTAACTACTCCTTAAAAGATCTTGAGTGTGATGGGTTATTTCATGCCTTCAAAAAGCAACTTCAGCAACTTGAAGTAAGTGGAAGCTCGCTATCTCTAGAAATCACCGAGAGAAAAGTGATTGTTTCAAATGATAAAAATACTAAATATTTGGATCGCTATAAAAGTTTAAATGTGGCGTTTTCTATGGATGATTTTGGGACAGGCTATTCTAATTTGGGCTACCTCATCAATAAACCATTTGATATGTTGAAAATTGATCGCTCTTTCATTTCTAAAATTGGCGAGTTAGATAAATCAGAAGAAATTGTGAAGGCAACAATTTCAATTGCTAAAGCCCTAGGCTTAAAGACAGTAGCTGAAGGTATAGAAACAAAAGAGCAGCTTGAGTTTGTAACTCAACATGGATGTGATTATGTACAAGGTTTTTATTTCCATCAACCAGTACCTATAGATGAGCTATACGGCTACCTAAAACTGAAATAGCGGCAACATAGTCCCCTATTCATTATTTAAAGGCGTGATTTAGATCTCTGTGATTATCACGCCTTTTATCGCTGTAAATTTAAACGCTCTTTAAACGTCTGTTTTTCATACAACAAAGTCAGTATTAATGATCTAAGTCACTCTCCTACCAATACTTTTATCACACCAAATGAGTCAGTTAATCTATTCATATTTTTTGCATATTAATTCATAGCAAAGTAACATCGCGGCAATAAATCACTAAGCTTATTTAAATTACCATGCCAGTAAATTTACCATCTATTGATGACCAAAAATTACCAGTTGTACCTGGAGTTCGATTAGGTTGGGCCGAAGCCAACATTAAAAAAGCTAACCGCAAAGATATATTAATCATAGAGCTCGAAGATGAAACTAGAGTATCAGGGGTGTTTACCCAAAATAGGTTTTGTGCTGCACCTGTGCATATCTGCAAAGAACACCTAAAAACTTCAAAGCAGATTAAGGCCTTAGTCATTAATACAGGTAACGCTAACGCAGGTACTGGTAAAAAAGGGTTTAATGACGCAATAAATACCTGTGAACATTTAGCATCCTTACTAAACGTACCAGTTAGCTCGATACTGCCTTTCTCTACCGGCGTTATTCTAGAACACTTGCCCATGGACAGGTTATTGGCAGGTTTAGCACCAGCAGTTAATCGATTGAGTGCAGACGCTTGGAAAGAAGCAGCTTGGGCCATTATGACAACTGACGTAGCGCCTAAAGCCTATGCCACTTCAATAACTATTGGGCCAAAAAGAGTTCAAATTACCGGTATCTCAAAAGGAGCTGGAATGATCCATCCTAACATGGCTACCATGTTAGGGTTTGTCGCCACCGATGCAGCTATTTCTCAACCCCTTCTCGATAAAATGACAAAAGAAATTGCTGACTTGTCCTTTAATTGTATTTCGGTAGATGGTGATACATCGACCAATGACTCGTTTATTATTATGGCAACAGGTAAAGCCTGTAACACTGAAATTACAACTGCTGATTCGCCAGAATACAAAGCTCTTTTCAATGGCTTATTAGAAACAGCACAATATCTAGCCAAAGCTATTGTACGAGATGGTGAAGGCGCAACTAAGTTTATTACCGTAAATGTAAACGCTGCAAAGGACAACAATGAAGCAAAAGCTATTGGTTATGCGATAGCTAAAAGCCCACTTGTAAAAACCGCTATGTTTGCCTCTGATCCTAATTTAGGCAGAGTGTTAGCTGCGATAGGCTACGCTTCACGTGATTGTGAGTCTTTGATAGATTTAGATGTTGATAACATTCAACTGTTTTTTGGTGATGTTTTGGTAGCTGAGAACGGCGGAAGAGCCTCGAATTACACAGAAGAGGCTGGCCAAAAAATACTTAATGAGGCTGAAATAGACATTAGTGTCGTACTTCATAGAGGCACCGAAAATGCCACAATTTGGAGCTGTGACTTTAGCTACGATTATGTACGAATCAATGCCGAATATAGAACATAATCAATGTAGTACCACTTGTGCTTGCTCAGTTAGCTGTTGTAGCTGAGCTTGCAGCAATTGCGTGGCAGGATCTTTTGGACATTGCCGAATGAAATACTGGTAGTCAGCAATAGCAACCTGGGTGCAATCTAGCTGGTGTAGTAAAAACCCTCTATCTCTTCTTTCATAAGGATCATTAGGACAAAGCTGAACTAAGGTTTCTACTACCCCTAGTGCTTCTTCATATTTTTTTTCTGAAATATATGCACTTTTTAAATTATGTAACAATCTAACCAGCGTCTCTTCACAACAAGCCTCACTTAAGGCTTCTTCTGGCATTTCCTCATCTTCAAATTCATTTAAGATTGAAAAATACAATGTATGTAAATCATCTCGATTAAGTAGCTTCCCATTCAAAGGGTCAACAAATACAGTCGGCTCATTGTTGAATTTACATTTAATCAAAAAGTGGCCTGGAAAATTTACACCATGAATGTCAAAGCCTAGCGCTCTTCCCAATGATTGAAAAACAATAGCTAAACTTACCGGCATACCCGTTCGATATTCGAGCACTTTGTTAATTAAACTACATTGGCTTGAAAAGTAATGTTTCTCGTTACCACTAAAGGCGAGTTCAACGAAAAAGAACTCTATAAGACGAGTTAAATTAGCGGTATTTACATCAGATGATTTGAGATATAACTTTGCATCTGCCTGCCATTCTGACATTTGTTGCTGATAATAAGGTACGCACCTCATATTTTTTTGAAACTCTGCGGCTACTTGCAATCCAGCAAGAAAACAATCTTGCTCTCCAATAGCTTGCTGTAATTCTTTCACTAGATCCCCCCCAACTAAAAACTCACTATCTTATTTATCGGTTTCTAAAGGGGGACCTTTACTAAAATTATTAGAATTTTTTAAATAATGATTTACGCCACAACATTAAAAAATTAACGGCTGCTTAGTAACAGCAACAAAGCCAGCGTATGCTACCCAACTCAAGGCTCCCACTAGGCCTACACCTCGCATTAACCAAGTTTGCTGTGACTTTAATGCTAAAGCCACCATAAATACGTACATAATCAATGCCATTAGCTTTTCTGTAACCCAAGCATCCACAATTGGGTACTGCTTAATTAGAATACATAAGGTAATAGCAGCTACTATAAGTACAGTATCAACAATGTGCGGTAGAATTTTTAGCCATTTTTGTTGTAATTTATCTGACTTCATTAAAGTGAGAATAAAGCGGAATAAAAACAATAAAACACTCAAGGATACTGCTGACATATGAGTGATTTTTACAATTTCGTACATAGATGTGCCTTTTAAAGTGATAAACAATTGACCTTGTATAAATTCAGTTCACCTAGTGTACTTAAAACAGCATTTAAGGTTTTTAGTGATCTGGATACAAGGTAATAATGTCTTCTATTGTATCAATATTTTTCTCAAATAGACTGACTAAAACAGGATCGAACTGCTTACCTTTTTGCTCTAAAATTATGCTGAGAGATTTTTCAGGTGACCAGGCGTCTTTATAGCTATGTTTATGTCTCATAACATCATAAGCATCCGCTAAGGAAGTGATTCGGCAAAAGATATGGATACTGTCACCTGACTTTCCTCTGGGATAACCATTTCCATCCCAAAACTCATGATGATCTCTGGCGATTAACGCGGCAGCTTTTATTAATGGCCTATTTGACCCCTTCAATAAATTATAGCCAAAATCAACATGCTCCCTTATAACTTCAATCTCATCTGGGGTTAACTTGTCATCTTTTAAAAGAATATGTTCTGGTATTTTGATCTTGCCAATATCGTGTAAAGGTACAGCCAAACCTAGGGTTTCAGTTTCTTCCTTTGAAAGACCTACTTCTCGGGCTAATAACTGACTAATTTTAACAATCCTAAGAATATGCCGACCTTGCTCGCTTTGACTCTCTAAAGCTTGTCCTAGCCTCTCAATTACTTCTTGTTGCGTATCTTGCAGCTCTTTATTTAGCAAGATGTTGTCAAAGGCTATTTGTACATTGTGAGAAAAAAGTTCTATTAATTTTTTGTCGTTTGCACTTAACTTTGAAGGTAATCCAGACAGGTAAAGAATAGATCCCCTTTTGGATTTGCTATCACAATAAGCCACCATATATTCTTCTTCATAAATTAGGCTTTTATTTGTGTACGCTAACAAACAAGACTTTAATCGAGGGCCACTTATGACCTGCTCTAACCTTAGCCCTTCTTTATTTTCGTATTCACCTTTACCTGTGAAGACAAACAACTCTCTTGAGTTGTACTGGTCAATTGGATTAGGGCCCATTACAGCAGAAGTTAGATATGCAACATCTTTCGTCCCTCCTAACAAAGAAGACAATTGCTGCATTATTCCCTCAATAAAGCTCTCAAAAGATTGTAAACTAAAGATATCAGCAGAAGCAGTAATGACCTTTTCTAATCCTTTTCTACTTTCTTCTATTACATTAATATCGTGATAAGAACGGAGCGCTGAAATAACAACAGAAAATAACTTTTGCGCAGTAAGTTCAGTTTTCGATTTGTAGTCGTTAATATCATAATTAACAATTACATCTCGCTCTGGAGCTTGTCCTGGTTGACCTGTACGAAGGATAATGCGGGTAAAATGATTGTTAAGTTCATTTCTGATGAAATCCGCAACAATTAACCCAGCATCGTCTGTTTCCATGACAACATCTAATAAAACCATAGAGATGTCGTCGTGCTCCATAAATGCTTTTTTAGCTTCAGCACCACTAAATACACTTATAAATTCAATTTTTTTGTCTTGAAAAACAAAATCCCCAAGGGCAAGTTTAGTTACCGCATGTATCTCTGGCTCATCATCAACAATTAACACTTTCCATGAACCGTGGAGCTTTACTTCTTCAAAGTCGTCTTCCGCGAAAAATATTTCGTCTGACATTTTGTTTACTCATTAAAACAAACACTTACCTACCATAGTCAACTAATAGAAAACAAACAATCCCCAGCCTACATTTTGTTACATTTCTTTTGTTTAGTTAAATAAATTGTCCCATGGTAACCCGTGCGTGCTCATTGAGGTCATACTCAATTTTAACATTAGAAAAGCCTTTAGATACAAGCAAATCCGCAATTCTGTCTCCTTGCCTATTGCCATGTTCGATTAACAGCCAACCTCCTTTAACTAAGAAGTTCACACTTTCATGGATAATGAAGCGAATGTCATCTAAGCCATCCTCCCCCGAAGTCAATGCACTAGCAGGTTCAAAGCGAACATCACCCATTTTTAAATGATAATCGTCAGTTTCTATATAAGGAGGGTTAGTAACAATCAGTTCAAACTTTTTCTCTGAACTCAGCGAGGAAAACCAATTACTCTGAATAAACTCCACCTCTGGTAATCCATTGTCTTTGCCATTTTTCTTGGCTAAGTTAACGGCATCATGGCTTTTATCTAACCCTGTTACTGACCATTTACTTTGCTCACTTGCTAAGGCTAAAGCAATGGCGCCTGTCCCTGTTCCAAGATCTAATACCTGGGATGTATTTGGTAGTGCAAGATTAAGAGCAAGTTCAACTAAAAGCTCTGTTTCTGGGCGGGGTATTAAGGTGGCTTCTGACACTGCTAAACGCAAAGACCAAAAATCTTTAAATCCAATAATATAAGCAACAGGATAACCTAAGATTCGTTTCTCGATCATCTGTTGGAACGTTTGAATTTGGGTTTTATTGGGTACTTTATCTGGCCAAGTATGCAAATAAACTTGCTCACAACCTAATGCAGCACAAAGTAACACTTTACTATCTATGGCAGCGGAATCGTGTACGCCATCATCACTAATCTGATTCTCGGTTAAGATAGTTCTGGCCCAAGCAAGGGCCTTTTCTATTGTTACGCCAGCCTCTAACAAACTAAGAAGCCTGATATTTATTCATCAGACAATGATGCTAACAAGTCTGCTTGATGCTCTTGCCTGATAGGCTCAAGTATTGCCCCTAGATCCCCAGCAACTACATCATCCAGGCGATATAGAGTAAGGTTTATTCTGTGATCGGTTACCCGACCTTGAGGGAAATTGTATGTACGAATACGCTCAGAACGATCACCACTGGCAACCAAGTTTCGACGAGTAGACGTTTCCTCTGCTTCACGCTTTTCATCTTCTAATTGGTTTAGTCGTGACTGCAATATTGCCATTGCTTGCGCTCTGTTCTTGTGTTGCGAGCGTTGATCTTGACATTCAACTACAATACCCGTCGGATTATGGGTAATACGTATAGCCGAGTCGGTTTTGTTAACGTGCTGACCACCTGCACCAGATGCCCTAAAGGTATCTATTTTTAAATCAGCTTTATTGATTTCTATAGCTTCTGACTCTGGAACCACGGGCATAACCACAACAGTACAAGCTGATGTATGAATTCTGCCTTGTGATTCAGTCTCAGGTACCCTTTGTACTCTATGGCCACCAGACTCAAACTTCATAATACCGTAAGCGCCATCCCCTAGAATATTTGCAATAACTTCTTTGTAGCCGCCGTGCTCACCTTCATTAGCAGTCACAAGCTCTACTTTCCAACCTTGTTTTTCTGCATAGCGACTGTACATACGAAATAAATCCCCTGCAAAAATGGCGGCTTCATCACCACCTGCGCCGGCGCGTATTTCAACAAAGCAATTGCTATCGTCATTAGGATCTTTTGGCAACAATAATATTTGCAGCGCCTGAGTATAGTCTTCTATATCTTGCTTCGCTGTTTTGTATTCTTCCTGCGCCATTTCTCGCATTTCTGGATCATCTTCTTGCATCATTTCTTGAGCTGACTCAAAATCTTGCTGAGCTTGTTGATAATCACGGAAACACTTCACTACATCTTCAAGTTGTGAATATTCTTTCGTTAAACCCCGATATCTATCTTGATCTGCAATAACCTCAGCTTCACCAAGTAGTGCTTGAACTTCTTCAAAGCGCTCGATTAAAGATTCTAGTTTTCGTTGTACCGATTCTTTCATTATTTTCCTGTAAGCGGGAATACTTTGCCGCTAATTAATCCTGTTTATTTAACGCTAAAGCGTCTTTTAATATGGATAGTTGCTCTGTGTCTTGCTCACTTGCTGCTTTTTTCAAAGCCTTGGTAGGCGCATGAATAAGACTATTCGTTAATTTATTGGCTAACTCAAGAACAACATCTTCAGCATTTTTACCATCAGCCAACTGATTCAAGGCTTTACTTACTAGCGTACTTTTCTGTAACTCGCTTTGCTGCCTAAAGTTTTTCAGTAAATCAATAGAGGCTTGGCTTTGTTGCCAGCGCATAAATTGCTGCGCTTGCTCTTGTACCATTTGATGTGCAATTTCTGCCGCATCTTGCCTATTTGCAAGGTTTTGCTCAACTATTTGTTGTAAGTCGTCTACTGTGTACAAATAGGCATCATCAAGGGAGGCAACTTCACCTTCCACATCCCGTGGAACAGCAAGGTCAACCAAAAACATAGGTTTGTGCCTACGTTCTTTTAAAGCCCGTTGCACTAATCCCTTCCCTAAAATAGGCAGTTGGCTAGCCGTTGAGCTAAATACAATGTCTGCATCTTTCAGGTGTGCAGGAATTTGCGCTAGGGTTAATACCGATGCCCCTAATGGCTCCGCCAATGCTTGGGCACGGGCTAAAGTTCGGTTGGCTACGGTTAAAGATTTTACGTTTTGTTCACTTAAATGCTTGGCAACAAGTTCTATAGTTTCCCCTGCTCCAATCAGTAAAACACGGCTATTTTTCAAAGAAGAAAAGATATGCTTTGCTAATTGCACTGATGCATAAGCCACAGAAATTGCATTGGCACCGATGTCGGTTTCACTTCTAACTCTTTTAGCAACCGAAAACGTATGTTGAAAGAGTCGGTCAAAACTTCCTTTAATAACCCCAGTATTCTTTGAGTGGGTCACAGCCTGTTTGATCTGCCCCAATATTTGAGGCTCACCTAACATTAAGGAGTCAAGTCCACATGCCACGCGCATAATATGCTCGGCAGCATCTTGTTCTGTATAAAAGTAGCTATTTTTGTCTACATCTACTTCACTTACGCCATGGAATTTAGCTAACCAAGTAGCAATAAAGGATTTATTTGGCTGCTCAAGCTGCGCATACACTTCAGTACGATTACAGGTTGAGACAATTACTGACTCAGCGGCACCAGTCTGAACCTCTAACGAACCTAATGCTTCAACAATAGCATCTGGAGAAAACGCAATTTTCTCACGCAACTCTATTGGCGCTGTTTTATGATTAATACCAAAAGCAATAAGGGTCATGAAATGTATAGATAAACTAAAAAGTACGTAAAGTGAATTTAGGGCGGCATTGTACGCAAAAGGTATAAATATTGAAAGCTGTGTGCTAAGTATGTTCCCATTAGTTCACTCAAATATACTCAGAGCCCTATTTAAAAGTGCAAACTTTAATCAATTATTCCAATCGGTATTCTAAATACCTTGTTGTTACACTGCTTACCTTAGTCATAACAAGCTGCGCGACTCAGCCAACTAAAGACCTTTATGTTGATAATCATCAAGTAACCTTATCTACAAAAAATAACTGGTTAATAAAAGGCAAAATTGGCTTTAAAAGTCAATCCAAAAAGCAAAGCGCGAACTTTCGTTGGAACCAAAACGTTTCTGATTACCAACTAAATTTAACCAGTATTATAGGTACATCCATTCTTAAAATGTCAGGAAATGAAAGTTTTGCAACTATCACCACAGACGATGAAACCTATACAGATACTAGTGCTAGCAGTTTAATATCGCGTATTACTGGGTGGGAACTACCCATTGAAAACTTAAAAATTTGGGTTAAAGGACAGTACCAATTAAATGATGAAGTGATTATTAGCGAGCAAGGTTGGGTGACACAGGCTATTCCCAAATGTACCCTTTGTGAAAATTGGATTATAGACTACGACGATTACCAAAGCGTCCAGGGCGTATGGTTGCCTCACAAAATCACATTAAATAATCATTCTTCTGGTAGCCAACTTTTAATTAAGGTCAACACATGGTCACTGAATTAAAAACTAAACAATTAACATGGTGGCCCAGCCCCGCTAAATTAAACCTTTTTTTACACATTAACGGACAATACGAAAATGGATATCATCAATTACAGAGTTTATTTCAGTTATTAGACTTTGGTGATGAATTAGCCTTTGAGGTAAATAATTCTGGGAAAGTCCACTTAGCCAACCCAATAGAAGGCGTGCCAGACAGTGACAATCTGATAATAAAAGCTGCGTTACTATTGAAGCAAACAGCGCCCTCGCCAGAAGCTGAGAGGTTCGGCTGCACCATTTATCTCAAGAAAAAGTTACCCATGGGAGGGGGAATTGGAGGAGGATCATCCAATGCAGCCACTACCCTATTAGTGCTAAACCACCTTTGGAAATGCAATCTTGATCTAGACACTCTTGCTAAATTAGGACTATCACTTGGGGCTGATGTTCCCATTTTTATCTATGGTAAAACAGCCTTTGCTGAAGGCGTTGGGGAGAAGCTCAACTTTACATCTGTACCAAGTAGTTATTATTTAGTGGTATTTCCCAATTGTCATGTGTCAACAGCTGACATTTTTAAAGATCCAGATTTGCCCAGAAATACACCAAAAATAGATTTTTCAGAATATCAATTTTCAAACACTAGAAATGATTGTCAAAAATTGGTTTGTGAAAGGCATGTGGATGTTGCAAACGCATTACAGTGGTTGTTAGAATACGCGCCGTCGAGGATGACCGGTACTGGTGCTTGTATATTTGCCATGTTTGAACATAAGAAAGATGCACTACATGTTCAATCGTTATTGCCAAATAAAATGACAAGCTTCGTTGCAAAAGGGGTGGATTCATCTCCTTTACATAACCAAATCCAAGCACACATTTAATCGTTTAATTGGGGTATAGCCAAGTGGTAAGGCAGCGGGTTTTGATCCCGCCATTCGTAGGTTCAAGTCCTGCTACCCCAGCCAATTTTATTATTAATAGGGAACGCGCCTATTAATACGCACCGAGGGTTTTACCGTGCCGGATATGAAAATTTTCTCTGGAAATGCAGTACCTGAATTAGCTCAAAAAGTTGCTGACAGATTGTATACTAAACTAGGACACATGAGTGTTGGACGTTTTAGCGACGGAGAAATAAGTGTCGAAGTACATGAAAATGTACGTGGTTCAGACGTATTTATCGTACAATCAACCTGTGCACCTACTAATGACAATCTAATGGAATTGATTGTTATGATTGATGCATTTCGCCGCGCATCAGCCGGTCGTATCACAGCTGTAATTCCTTATTTTGGTTATGCACGTCAAGACAGGCGAGTTCGTTCAGCCCGTGTTCCAATTACAGCAAAAGTAGTTGCTGACTTCTTATCCAATGTAGGCGTTGACCGTGTGTTAACCATAGACTTACATGCAGAGCAAATTCAAGGGTTCTTTGATGTACCAGTAGATAATGCCTTTGGTACACCTATCTTATTAGATGATATGCGCCAAAGAGACTTTCACAACCCAGTAGTTGTATCTCCGGACATTGGTGGTGTAGTACGTGCTCGTGCCCTTGCAAAACTTATGAATGATACAGATCTTGCAATCATCGACAAACGTCGCCCTAAAGCAAACGTTGCGCAAGTGATGCATATTATAGGTGACGTTCAAGACCGAGATTGTATTATCGTTGACGATATGATTGATACTGGCGGTACGCTGGCAAAAGCCGCAGAAGCATTAAAAGCCCACGGTGCAAAAAATGTTTATGCCTATGCAACCCATGCAATTTTCTCTGGAAATGCAGCGCAAAACCTCAGAGATTCTGTTATTGACGAAATTATCATTACTGACAGCATTCCACTTTGTGATGAAATTAAAGCCATATCTAAAGTCAAACAACTTACTCTTTCAAACATGCTAGCTGAAGCCATCCGCCGTGTTAGTAATGAAGAGTCCATCTCTGCAATGTTTGAATATTAACAATATTTTAATCTAAGTAGTTCCACCAAAGCCGCTGCCTAACAGCGGCTTTTTTTTTCGACACCAAGAAAACAGTCATATGCTTGCCTCCCTTTCTACGATTTCGGTTCAATCTTTTATTTGTCTAACTTGTGTTTAAATCTCTTTCAGCAAGTTAAGTTAATAATGACAAGCTGTAAGCCCCACTGCCTAAAGAAATAAAGCATTTAATCTTAGGTTCTACTTGTCCGTAAGCGGTGCCAATGTTAACATGCGCCGCCCTAATTTATGGGGGTAGTAAGTTTCTAACGCGAAACCTTACTATAAGCGTAGATTTTGGTCGCAAAAATCTACACACATTTACTTATTTTGGAGTTACCACAATGTCTGATGGAATTTTTACACTAGACGCAGAAATCCGTACTGATTTAGGGAAAGGTGCGAGCCGCCGCCTACGTCATGCTGGTAAAGTACCTGCTGTCTTATATGGCGCTGATAAAGAAGCCAAGTCTTTAACACTTACTCATAACAAAGTATTTCAAGCGCAAGAGTTTGAAGCTTTTTACTCTCATGTTTTAACTTTAAACATTGAAGGTGAAAGCGTTGAAGTATTAGTTAAAGACATGCAACGTCATGCTTTTAAACCTCTAATTATGCACCTTGACTTTTTACGTGTAGATGCAAATAAAGAACTTCACACTAATGTACCGCTTCACTTCATAAATGAAGAAACTGCAGAAGCTGTTAAAGTTCAAGGTGGTCATGCTGAAACTCACATGGCTGACGTAGAAATTAGTTGTTTACCTGGTAACTTACCAGAGTACATCGAAGTTGATCTACAAAACGTAGAATTAGGTCAAACGCTACATTTAACTGACTTAGTACTACCTGAAGGCGTTTCTTTGCTTGAACTAAACAAAGGTGAATCACACGATTTAGCTGTTGTAACTGTTAAAATAGCAAAAGGCCCTAAAGCTGAAGAAGATGATTCAGCTGAAGAAGCAACAGAGGAATAAGTTGCTTGACTGATATTCAGTTAATTGTGGGCCTGGGTAATCCAGGCCCCGAATATCAGCACACCCGCCACAATGCTGGAGCATGGTTTGTTGAATCTCTGGCGAAAAGTTATAACTGTTCCTTAAAGCTTGAAAACAAGTTTTATGGTTATACCGGTCGTATCTCGATTGGTGGACAAGATGTACGTCTTCTTATCCCAACTACCTACATGAATAAAAGCGGTCAAGCTGTAGCAGCTATGGCAAAGTTTTATCGTGTACCACTATCAAGTTTACTGGTTGCTTTTGATGAGCTAGATATGCCTCCTGGCGTAGCAAAATTTAAAATCGGTGGCAGCTCCAGTCAAAATGGTATCCGTGATATTGTCAGCAAAATGGCAAATCAAAGAGACTTTTTACGACTACGAATTGGTATTGGTCACCCTGGTGATAAAAACCGAGTAACGGGTCATGTGCTTGGTAAAGCTCCACAAAAAGAACAGCAACAAATTGAAGATGCAATCGATGAAGCCACAAGGTGTCTAGATATATTAATTAAAGATGACTTGAAAAAAGCAATGAATCGCTTGCACTCTTTTAAAGCGTTATAGTTTTAACGTTGGTTATTAATCAGTGACAAAAATTTAATTTTAGTTAGTAATATTTTAACTAAAACACATATATTACGAGGAAATCAAAATGGGTTTTAAATGTGGCATAGTCGGCTTACCTAATGTTGGTAAATCAACACTTTTTAACGCTTTAACCAAAGCTGGTATTGAAGCAGCTAACTTCCCATTTTGTACCATAGAGCCTAATACTGGCGTGGTTCCTGTTCCAGATCTGCGCTTAGACAAGTTAGCAGCCATAGTGAATCCTAAGCGTACCATTGCGACTACTATGGAGTTTGTTGATATAGCAGGTCTAGTTGAAGGGGCTTCTAAAGGCGAAGGCTTAGGCAATAAATTCTTAGCCAATATTCGTGAAACTGATGCTATTGGTCATGTAGTGCGCTGCTTTGACAACGAAAACATAGTACACGTGGCAGGTAAAGTAAGCCCACAGGATGATATAGATATCATCAACACAGAACTAGCACTTGCAGATTTAGACACCACAGAAAAAGCCTTAATTCGCGTTGCTAAGCGAGCTAAAGGTGGTGATGCTGATGCTAAGGCAGAGCTTAAAGTACTCGAAAAAATCAAACCACACCTAGACGAGGGTGAATTATTACGTTCATTAGAGTTAGATAAAGATGAGCTAAAATTAATTAGCTACATGAACTATCTGACTTTAAAACCTACTATGTACATAGCAAACGTAAATGACGATGGCTTTGAAAACAATCCATACCTAGACAAGGTACGTGAAATAGCCGATGCTGAAGGCGCTGTTGTAGTTGCTGTATGTGCTGAAATAGAAGCAGAAATAGGCGAGCTAGACGAAGAAGAAAAAGCTGAATTTATGGCGGATATGGGCCTAGAAGAACCAGGCTTGAACCGTGTAATTCGTAGTGGCTATGAACTCCTTGCACTAAATACCTACTTTACCGCAGGTGTTCAAGAAGTACGTGCTTGGACATACAAAGAAGGTTCGACTGCCCCACAAACCGCAGGTGTAATTCATACCGATTTTGAAAAAGGCTTTATTCGAGCAGAAGTCATAGGTTATGAGCACTTTGTTGAATTTAATGGCGAACAAGGTGCTAAAGACGCCGGGAAATGGCGCCTAGAAGGTAAAGACTACATAGTTAAAGACGGTGACGTTATCCATTTTAGATTTAATGTGTAAATTACGTTAACTAGTAAAAAGTTAGAAAATCACTAAGCCCGCTATTTTGCGGGCTTTTTTTGTAATCAGCGCGATCTTCAAACTTATCAAGGGGAACAATTGATTGCAGAATTTTCTATGCCTTAGTTGCCACTCTTAAGGACTTTATTTAACACTTGAGTAAACCTATCAAAATCCTCTATATGAGGTAAGTGCCCTAGCCCTTCCATTTCATATAATGTCCCATTGGGAATGAGCTTCATGACTGTTTTACCTAACTTATCATAACGGCCCAACTCATAATCCACCCCTTGCTTTTTCCAATTACGCCCAGGTCCTGTTCTATCCCTTGTACCTAGAATTAAACTTACAGGCATAGAAAAATCGCCAAACTCAGTCACCACTGGTTGAGTGAAAATCATGTCATATGTTTTAGCATTTACCCAAGCTACATCTTTATAATCTGCATTATTGATTTGCCCCACGATGAAATCAGTTAGTGCTGCATATTGCTCACTCCACTGGCCATCGTAATAAAATTTTTGCTGATAGCTCTTTACGCCTTGCGCTGTCTTTTTTAGCTCATTTTGATAGAAAAAATTGGTATCTTTATATTCTACATAGCTAAGATAATTCTCTAAGCCTATTGGATTGAGCAAAATCAGCTCTTGCGTAGTCTGTGGATACATCAATGCAAAACGACTGGCTAACATGCCACCCATAGAGTGTCCTAGAATTATGGACGTTTTAATATTAAGACTGTCCAGTAAACTTTTTGTATGACTAGCCAGGCCAGCAAAAGAATATTGATAATTTTTCGGTTTTGAAGACTTACCAAACCCAATTTGATCAGGCATTAACACCCCATACCCTAGCTGACTTAAATAATTTGCAGTACCTGTCCAATAATCAGCAATAAAGTTTTTACCATGAAGTAATGTAATTACAGGGTTATTTCCTTTAGGAGGAATATAACTGTACGACATCTTTAATATTTGCCCCTGTGACTGTAATTCAATGTTATTAACAGCCAAGCTGTAGTCATAATCACTTAAGAGCAAGTCATAATTTTTATCGAGATCCTCTTCTTTGGCCTTTGCAACGATAGAAAGACTCACAAACATAAAACTAATTAATACTATCACTGCACGAAATTTAAACATTTTATTTTCCTTACGGTTCAAAAAACTTTTGAAATATTATGTATGATTAAATAAATTTAAGAGAGCTATTTGCTTTCAAACTTAGTTTTAATAAGATTAATCACAGAGTTTTTTGGAGAATTTGAACAACATTTCTACTTAAAATCACTAAGTTGCTTAGTATCTAGCCAAACGAACATTTTATTGTAATAAAACGGTTGACGACAAAAAGTAAGATCAGCATAATACGCGCCACTTCGGAGACGGAGTGATTAAGTGGCTACATAGCTCAGCTGGTTAGAGCACATCACTCATAATGATGGGGTCGCAGGTTCGAGTCCCGCTGTAGCCACCACTTTTATCTTAAATAAGATAGAAGTATGCGGGAGTGGTGGAATTGGTAGACACGCTGGATTTAGGTTCCAGTGCTTCACGGCGTGAGAGTTCGAGTCTCTCCTTCCGCACCATTTTGTACAGTATTGTTGGGGTATAGCCAAGTGGTAAGGCAGCGGGTTTTGATCCCGCCATTCGTAGGTTCAAGTCCTGCTACCCCAGCCATTTTTTAAAGTAAATGGTTAATTATATTATTCATTTACTCTCTTGGGGTATAGCCAAGTGGTAAGGCAGCGGGTTTTGATCCCGCCATTCGTAGGTTCAAGTCCTGCTACCCCAGCCATATTAAAAAGCCTGCGTTATTTACGCAGGCTTTTTTGTTTCTTTTGTCTCGTCCTGAAATGTGTTTACACATTTAGGACTTATTATGACCAAGTCAAATAATACACCGCTTAAACGAACACAACGAGATTATTCATTAGGCTTTAAATTACAAATTGTCGACGCTGT